>NZ_JAUHHB010000006.1:0-2741 GCF_030410475.1 Arthrobacter sp. YD2 | reverse complement strand
GGGCACGGGAGTTGGACTCTGATTTTCGAAGGGGTTTGGCCGCCATGCTCGGGCGCTTTTTCAGCGTCCCTGCCGCGGCGACTTAGAAGACTTTACACAGGTTCGAGCCCACGTGCAACTCGGCAACTGGTGGCCCCCGTCGTGCCCCTGAGGCAAGCTGGCTACCCCGTTTCAGCGTGTTATCCGTCGTGCGGATACCGGCATCCTCTTCGGACGCAGAACCGCCCGCAGCTCCGGCACGGAGCTACGGGCAGCCCTGGTGTTTCAATCAGCGGGTTGCGCTATGAAGTGCGCCGCCGAACCGAAACGATAACGAGGAAGGTGCCAAGAGCCAGGATGCAGATACTGGCGATCCACACCGAGCTGAGGCCGTTTGCACCGGTCTCCGCAAGCTTGTCCTTGCCCAGTACGGAGTAGGTGTTTGTGACCTCCGCGTTGACGGATTCTCCGCCGAGGACCGTGACGGTTTCCGGGAGTACCGCGTCCACCGTCACCGACGAATTAGCGCCAGTGACTGGTTCGGTGACTGTACAGGAGCTGCCGGCCGGCACGCGGTCGAACGCCCTGATCTGGTCACCGGCCACCGTTCCCGCCGGAATGAGGATCTCCTCGGTGAATGAGTCCCCACAGGTCAGGACAATTCGCACGTCGCTTTGAAGGCCGGCGCCGGGGCCCGTGATGGTTTTGGTCAGCACGAGTGAACCGTAGATGTAGGACACGTCATTGGTAACCAATGCCTGGGAATCGGCGCCCGGCTGGATCTCAACCACTTCCGGAAGTCCTGTAGTCACCGCCACCAGGTCGGTAGCTCCGGTTTGTGGTTCCGTGACCGTGCACGCAGTGCCCGCAGGAATATCGGTGATGGTTCCCGCATAGTCGCCTGCAGCGCTGCCTGCCGGAATGGTGAGGGTTTCTTCGATACCCGCATCCTCACAGGTCACTATCACCGTGATGTCGCCCTGCAGGCCGGCCGCAGCACCCGTCAGGGACTTCACCACGGTCAGGGAACCCGGATTGAGGTCCACTGTGTTGGCGACGTCGAGCACGTTCGGCCCGTCGGCGGTGACAGTGACCGGTCCCGGCAGAACCGGTGTGACAGTCACTTGCGTGTTTGATCCCGTCACCGGCTCACTCACCTCGCAGACCGTGCCTACCGGCAGGTCTGAAATGGTCTGGGATACCCCTGCTGCGGTACCGGCCGGGATTTCTATGACGAAAGTCCCCGCCGCCCCGCAGGCAACGTTCAAGGTAATAGCTCCCTGCAGGCCGGCCCCTTCACCGGCGAAGGTCTTATTGACCACCAGGTCCCCCGGAATGAAGAACTCCGCCGTGGCCTGCGCGTTGGATTCGATTTGGGAATCAGCGGCCAGAATGAGTTTCTGTGCATCCGTGACCTGGGGGTTGTTACCTGCATAGAGATAAACGTTGCCCGTCTGTACGGGAACTACTGCCGTGGCCGTAAGCTCAGCCGGATCGGTTGTCTGCGCAGTGTTCCGTACCCACAGCTGCGTCCCCGCCGGCACAGTTGTCCCCACCAGCGGAACGGTTCCGGCCGCGTCAGTGTAGAGGGTGTACCCCGGGGTGACACCTACAGTGACCTCCGCAACCGCGGCGGACGTGATCGTGAAGGGGCCTGCAACACCGTCCACAGGGCCTGCAGCTACCGGAGGCGCAATGCTGACATCCGGAGCCGGAGGTTCAGTGAGCGGTCCTGCGGACAGGACATCGGCAACAATCTGTGCGGTCAGTGCCCGGACAGGATCCGTGTCCTCAAGCACGTAGCCGTCGCTGAAGAACCATACGGCTGCCTGCACGGCCGCTGCCCTGATGTTGTCGTTCGCGGCTTCCGGAAGTCCCGGCTGATCCGGATAGTAGCTGTTCAGCACACGGTTGACGTAGCCGATGTTGGGCACGTTGGACTCATCCCAGCTGCCGTTTTCATAGCCAAGTCCCTCATAGGTGAGGACACGGATGTCGATGCAATACATCTGCTGGGTATTGCCCTCGCCATCCACTGTTGTGATGACGCCGGCGAACCCTTCGTTAGCAGGGTCATATCCAAGAGGAACATCCTCCGGGTAGCCGGCAGTTGGATCAAACCCCTGGCCTACCGGCGGAAGGCCGCCCGTCACGCCTTGCCCCGGCCCGGTACCCGTCATCGTGACCTCGACCTCGGCATTGGGAACTGCGCCTCCCGGCTGTGGTCCCGAAAACACTGCCTGAGCCGGTGCAACCGTCGAGAGTAAAAATACAACCAGTATGCCCAAAAGGCCGAGCGAATAGCCGAAGCGGCGGCGTATCCTCCCCCGTCCCCCCACGGTAGGCGCAAATGCTCTTCTTCGACTCATAAGTCCTGGATCCTCTCTCAAACTCACCGGTAGGGCTGCATGGACCGCACATCGCCCTGAGGTTCGAGAGGCTATAGGCGGGATGGATGAGATGTAAGGGTAGGAGCCAACTCGTGCCTGTCTGGAGACACATTTCGCCCTGACCCCTTGTGCTGAACAGCACGGAGTGCTCAACAACCCATTCAAGACGGTGTGCCGCAGCAGCTAGGCAATTCGCAGGGGCTGGGAAGACAACGGGCCGGCGCCGGCGGGTAGTGATTTTCTGCACCAGGTCCGCCGGAAGACTAACGACGGGTTAAACAGGTGAGGCCCGTACCAACACTGGTACGGGCCTCACCCTTCACAATTTGTCCGGCGGTGACCTACTCTCCCACATCCTCCCGGATGCAGTAC
>NZ_JAUHHB010000005.1:2610-5299 GCF_030410475.1 Arthrobacter sp. YD2 | reverse complement strand
GTCTGTTGTTTGAGAACTCAATAGTGTGCCAAGTTTATTGATACCAATTTATTTTGATTGGTTGAATCGACCGTGTCCGCCCACCCCGTGGGTATGGAACGGTTTTTTTAGCCGGTTTCGAATTTAGTGCAGTGCCTGGCGGCCAATTTTCCTTGGCCCCGGCATTGTGTCTGTAAAACATTTACGGAGAGTTTGATCCTGGCTCAGGATGAACGCTGGCGGCGTGCTTAACACATGCAAGTCGAACGATGACTTCTGTGCTTGCACAGAATGATTAGTGGCGAACGGGTGAGTAACACGTGAGTAACCTGCCCTTGACTTCGGGATAAGCCTGGGAAACCGGGTCTAATACCGGATACGACCTCCTGGCGCATGCCATGGGGGTGGAAAGCTTTATGCGGTTTTGGATGGACTCGCGGCCTATCAGCTTGTTGGTTGGGGTAATGGCCCACCAAGGCGACGACGGGTAGCCGGCCTGAGAGGGTGACCGGCCACACTGGGACTGAGACACGGCCCAGACTCCTACGGGAGGCAGCAGTGGGGAATATTGCACAATGGGCGAAAGCCTGATGCAGCGACGCCGCGTGAGGGACGAATGCCTTCGGGTTGTAAACCTCTTTCAGCAGGGAAGAAGCGAAAGTGACGGTACCTGCAGAAGAAGCGCCGGCTAACTACGTGCCAGCAGCCGCGGTAATACGTAGGGCGCAAGCGTTATCCGGAATTATTGGGCGTAAAGAGCTCGTAGGCGGTTTGTCGCGTCTGCTGTGAAAGCCCGGGGCTCAACCCCGGGTCTGCAGTGGGTACGGGCAGACTAGAGTGATGTAGGGGAGACTGGAATTCCTGGTGTAGCGGTGAAATGCGCAGATATCAGGAGGAACACCGATGGCGAAGGCAGGTCTCTGGGCATTAACTGACGCTGAGGAGCGAAAGCATGGGGAGCGAACAGGATTAGATACCCTGGTAGTCCATGCCGTAAACGTTGGGCACTAGGTGTGGGGGACATTCCACGTTTTCCGCGCCGTAGCTAACGCATTAAGTGCCCCGCCTGGGGAGTACGGCCGCAAGGCTAAAACTCAAAGGAATTGACGGGGGCCCGCACAAGCGGCGGAGCATGCGGATTAATTCGATGCAACGCGAAGAACCTTACCAAGGCTTGACATGAACCGGAAAGACCTGGAAACAGGTCCCCCACTTGTGGCCGGTTTACAGGTGGTGCATGGTTGTCGTCAGCTCGTGTCGTGAGATGTTGGGTTAAGTCCCGCAACGAGCGCAACCCTCGTTCTATGTTGCCAGCGCGTTATGGCGGGGACTCATAGGAGACTGCCGGGGTCAACTCGGAGGAAGGTGGGGACGACGTCAAATCATCATGCCCCTTATGTCTTGGGCTTCACGCATGCTACAATGGCCGGTACAAAGGGTTGCGATACTGTGAGGTGGAGCTAATCCCAAAAAGCCGGTCTCAGTTCGGATTGAGGTCTGCAACTCGACCTCATGAAGTTGGAGTCGCTAGTAATCGCAGATCAGCAACGCTGCGGTGAATACGTTCCCGGGCCTTGTACACACCGCCCGTCAAGTCACGAAAGTTGGTAACACCCGAAGCCGGTGGCCTAACCCCTTGTGGGAGGGAGCCGTCGAAGGTGGGACCGGCGATTGGGACTAAGTCGTAACAAGGTAGCCGTACCGGAAGGTGCGGCTGGATCACCTCCTTTCTAAGGAGCACCTCAGGACGGTATGTCCGGCCACAGTGCCGGATGTGTCTCCTGCAGGAGATGCCCATATCGGAGACATCTGTTCTCCGGTGGGTGCTCAAGGGTGGAATATCAATGGATAGGCGCCGGCGTGATGCCCGGATCGGTGAGTACGGTCTTCCCCTTGGGGGAGTCCTGGAAAGCGTTGGTTCGGGCGGGTAGGCCGGTTGACCGTTTGGCACACTGTTGGGTCCTGAGACAACAGGACCGTGGGTAATGATCCGGGCTTTGCGGCCGGGGTGGTTGTTCATGGTTGTGGTTTGTTTCTGTTTGTTCCTGCGCATGCCGGATACATCACGGGTTCGCCTCTTTGCGGGGGTGCCGGGTGTGGATGGGTGTGACGGGGTTGTTGTTTGAGAACTACATAGTGGACGCGAGCATCTTAAAAATTATTAAGTGCAATTTCAGAAAAACCTGGTAGATCCCGGTGCCGCCTTTGGGTGGTGGCGGGGTGTGACCGTGGTTTTCTCGATAGCGATATTAATTATTGATCTTTGTGGTCAAGTTTTTAAGGGCACACGGTGGATGCCTTGGCATCAGGAGCCGAAGAAGGACGTAGGAATCTGCGATAAGCCTGGGGGAGTTGATAACCGAACTTTGATCCCAGGATGTCCGAATGGGGAAACCCCGCCCGGCGCGCGAGTGACCGGGTGACCCGCATCTGAACACATAGGGTGCGTGGAGGGAACGTGGGGAAGTGAAACATCTCAGTACCCACAGGAAGAGAAAACAACAGTGATTCCGTTAGTAGTGGCGAGCGAACGCGGAAGAGGCTAAACCAGTGGTGTGTGATAGCCGGCGGGCGTTGCATCACTGGGGTTGCGGGACTTTCCGTACCGATTCTGCCGGATCGGTGAAGTGAGTGCAGATGCATAGGTGAACTGGTTTGAAAGCCAGGCCGTAGAGGGTGTTAGCCCCGTAACCGGAATGTATGCTGCCGC
>NZ_JAUHHB010000005.1:0-2510 GCF_030410475.1 Arthrobacter sp. YD2 | reverse complement strand
AGGGCGTTGCAGTGGCGTGATCTAGACCCGAAGCGGAGTGATCTACCCATGGCCAGGTTGAAGCGACGGTAAGACGTCGTGGAGGACCGAACCCACTTCAGTTGAAAATGGAGGGGATGAGCTGTGGGTAGGGGTGAAAGGCCAATCAAACTCCGTGATAGCTGGTTCTCCCCGAAATGCATTTAGGTGCAGCGTTGCGTGTTTCTTACCGGAGGTAGAGCTACTGGATGGCTAATGGGCCCTACAAGGTTACTGACGTCAGCCAAACTCCGAATGCCGGTAAGTGAGAGCGCAGCAGTGAGACTGTGGGGGATAAGCTTCATAGTCGAGAGGGAAACAGCCCAGACCACCAACTAAGGCCCCTAAGCGTGTGCTAAGTGGGAAAGGATGTGGAGTTGCCCAGACAACCAGGAGGTTGGCTTAGAAGCAGCCACCCTTGAAAGAGTGCGTAATAGCTCACTGGTCAAGTGATTCCGCGCCGACAATGTAGCGGGGCTCAAGTACACCGCCGAAGTTGTGGCATTCAGATATAGATAAGCCTTCGTGGTTCAGTCGTCTGGATGGGTAGGGGAGCGTCGTGTGGGCAGTGAAGCTGCGGTGTAAACCAGTGGTGGAGCCTACACGAGTGAGAATGCAGGCATGAGTAGCGAAAGACGGGTGAGAAACCCGTCCGCCGAATGATCAAGGGTTCCAGGGTCAAGCTAATCTGCCCTGGGTAAGTCGGGACCTAAGGCGAGGCCGACAGGCGTAGTCGATGGACAACGGGTTGATATTCCCGTACCGGCGAAGAACCGCCCATACCAAGCAGGGGACACTAACCGTCCGGAGCCTGCCCGAGCATCCTTGTGGTGTGAGGGTTTTGGCCGAGCACGGGACCTGATCCTGGGAGGTAAGCGTATTAACAGGTGTGACGCAGGAAGGTAGCCGGGCCAGGCGATGGTTGACCTGGTCTAAGGATGTAGGGTCCGTGATAGGTAAATCCGTCACGGTGTCTTTGATGACGATCCTGAGATCCGACGGGACCCCCTCACGGGGGGATCCGGTGATCCTATGCTGCCTAGAAAAGCATCGGCGCGAGGTTCCAGCCGCCCGTACCCCAAACCGACACAGGTGATCAGGTAGAGAATACTAAGGCGATCGAGAGAATTATGGTTAAGGAACTCGGCAAAATGCCCCCGTAACTTCGGGAGAAGGGGGGCCCCAACCTTGATGGACACTTGCTGTCCGGAGGGGATCGGGGCCGCAGAGACCAGGGGGAAGCGACTGTTTACTAAAAACACAGGTCCGTGCGAAGTCGCAAGACGATGTATACGGACTGACTCCTGCCCGGTGCTGGAAGGTTAAGAGGACCGGTTAGCCCTTACGGGCGAAGCTGGGAATTTAAGCCCCAGTAAACGGCGGTGGTAACTATAACCATCCTAAGGTAGCGAAATTCCTTGTCGGGTAAGTTCCGACCTGCACGAATGGAGTAACGACTTCCCCGCTGTCTCAACCATAAACTCGGCGAAATTGCAGTACGAGTAAAGATGCTCGTTACGCGCAGCAGGACGGAAAGACCCCGAGACCTTTACTATAGTTTGGTATTGGTGTTCGGTGTGGCTTGTGTAGGATAGGTGGGAGACTGTGAGACCCGGACGCCAGTTCGGGTGGAGTCATCGTTGAAATACCACTCTGGTCATACTGGATATCTAACTTCGGCCCGTAATCCGGGTCAGGGACAGTGCCTGATGGGTAGTTTAACTGGGGCGGTTGCCTCCTAAAGAGTAACGGAGGCGCCCAAAGGTTCCCTCAGCCTGGTTGGCAATCAGGTGGCGAGTGTAAGTGCACAAGGGAGCTTGACTGTGAGAGAGACATCTCGAGCAGGGACGAAAGTCGGGACTAGTGATCCGGCGGTACATTGTGGAATGGCCGTCGCTCAACGGATAAAAGGTACCTCGGGGATAACAGGCTGATCTTGCCCAAGAGTCCATATCGACGGCATGGTTTGGCACCTCGATGTCGGCTCGTCGCATCCTGGGGCTGGAGTAGGTCCCAAGGGTTGGGCTGTTCGCCCATTAAAGCGGTACGCGAGCTGGGTTTAGAACGTCGTGAGACAGTTCGGTCCCTATCCGCTGCGCGCGCAGGAAATTTGAGAAGGGCTGTCCTTAGTACGAGAGGACCGGGACGGACGAACCTCTGGTGTGTCAGTTGTACTGCCAAGTGCACCGCTGATTAGCTACGTTCGGATGGGATAACCGCTGAAAGCATCTAAGCGGGAAGCCCGCTTCGAGATGAGATTTCCATACACCTTGTGTGTGAGAGGCCCCCAGCCAGACCACTGGGTTGATAGGCCGGATGTGGAAGCGGGGACTAAAGACCCGTGAAGCTGACCGGTACTAATAGGCCGATAACTTACACCACACCAACATCTGGGGAAACACGACTTCAAACGGTTTCCCAACGTACAGGGTGTTGTTGATCATGCTGCTTGCGTCCACTATGTGGTTCCCGGATAACAACCCTGGTTGTTG
>NZ_JAUHHB010000004.1:0-306196 GCF_030410475.1 Arthrobacter sp. YD2 | reverse complement strand
ATTCGAAACCGGCTAAAAAAACCGTTCCATACCCACGGGGTGGGCGGACACGGTCGATTCAACCAATCAAAATAAATTGGTATCAATAAACTTGGCACACTATTGAGTTCTCAAACAACAGACTGCTTCCGGCACCGGCAGGCTGATCTGCGAAGATCTAAGCTCTGCGTCGCTCCGGAGCAACTTTTCTATCTTAGCCACACTGACTCGGTGGTGTCAAACTGGCCGTTAGTCCGTCCGGCGAACCGGCGGGAAGACCTGCTTCCCAGACTCACGACTGTTCGATTACCTCGTTCAGCGCGGGTACTAACTCTAGCACGGTTTTCGCCGGGCTGCGCACACGCTTAGCGGGGCGCAGCCCGGGGTCCCCTATGGGTAGGGAAATCCTTACTGCTGCGGGACCAGGTACAGCACGCCCAACGGCGGAACCGTCAGGGTGGCGGAGGCCGGCTGACCGTTGCAGGCACCTTCGACGGCGTGGACTACCCCAAGGTTTCCTACCCCGGAACCGCCGAACTCCGCGGCGTCGGTGTTCAGGGCTTCCACCCATTCACCGGCCCACGGCATCCCCACACGGAACTCCTGGTGGGGTGCGCCGGCAAAGTTCGCTATGCACACCAGCGGATTGCCCTGATGATCCCAGCGGATGAAGGACAGGACGTTGTGAGCGCCGTCGTTCTCATTGATCCACTGGAAGCCCGCCGGCTCATTGTCCCGTTCGGAAAGAGCCGGGGTGGCACGGTAGATCTCGTTGAGCTGCTTCACCATCAGCTGTACGCCCTTATGCTGCGGGGTGTCCGTCAGGTACCAGTCCAGCCCGTACTGCTCGGACCACTCCGCCTCCTGGCCGAACTCCGTACCCATAAAGATCAGCTGCTTGCCGGGGTGTGCCCACTGGAACGCCAGGTAGGCGCGGAGATTGGCGAGCTGCTGCCAGCGGTCACCCGGCATCTTGCGCAGCAGCGATCCCTTTCCGTGCACCACTTCGTCATGGCTGATGGGCAGCAGGAAGTTCTCCGTGTAGGCGTACACCAGTGAGAACGTGAGCTTGGCATGGTGGTAAACCCGGTTGATGGGATCCTCGGCCATGTACTCCAGGGTGTCGTGCATCCAGCCCATGTTCCACTTCAGGCCGAACCCGAGACCGCCGGTGCTGGTGGGGCGGGTGACGCCCGGGAATGCCGTGGACTCTTCGGCGATCATCACAATGCCCGGGACCCGCTTGTAGGCAGTCGCGTTGACCTCCTGCAGGAAGGAAATGGCCTCGAGGTTTTCCCGCCCGCCAAAGGCGTTCGGGCGCCACTGATCGGCCGGCCGGGAGTAGTCCAGGTACAGCATGGAGGCCACGGCGTCGACGCGCAGGCCGTCAATGTGGAACTCCTCGAGCCAGTACACGGCGTTGGCAACCAGGAAGTTACGCACCTCGCGGCGGCCGTAGTCGAAAATCAGCGTTCCCCAGTCCGGGTGTTCGCCGCGCCAGGGGTCACCGTGTTCGTACAGCGTCTGACCGTCGAACTTCGCCAGTGCCCACTCGTCCTTCGGGAAGTGCGCCGGCACCCAGTCCAGGATGACGCCGATGCCGGCCTGATGCAGGGTGTCCACGAGGTAGCGGAACTCATCCGGATGCCCGAACCGTGCTGTGGGGGCGAAGTAGGAGGTGACCTGGTAACCCCAGGAACCGCCGAAGGGGTGTTCGGCCACGGGCATGAATTCCACATGGGTGAAGCCCTGCCACTTGACGTATTCCGCCAGCTGGTCGGCCATTTCCCGGTAGTTCAGCCCGAGGCGCCAGGAGCCCAGGTGCACTTCGTACACACTCATCGGGGAGTTGTGCGGATCCCGGGCCGCGCGGGCTTCCATCCACTCTGCATCGTTGAACTGGTACTTGGACTCGACCACGCGGGAACCGGTCAGCGGAGGTATTTCGGTGCCCTTGGCCATGGGATCGGCCTTTTCGCGCCAGACACCGTCGCTGCCCAGGATTTCGAACTTGTAGCGGGCTCCCGGCTCCACACCGGGCAGGAACAATTCCCAGACGCCCGAGCTGCCCAGCGACCGCATGGCATTAATGGTGCCGTTCCAGGCGTTGAAATCGCCCTTTACCCTGACAGCCTGTGCGTTCGGTGCCCAGACGGCGAAGCTGACGCCGGTGATATCCCCGAGCACTGAGTTGTAGTGGTGCAGGTTGGCGCCCAGCACCGTCCAGAGATTTTCATGCCTTCCCTCGCCGATCAGGTGCAGGTCCATGTCACCCAGCGACGGCAGGAAACGGTACGGGTCATCGAACAGCTGGGGATCCCCGCCGTCGTATGTGACCTCCACCCGGTAGTCAGGGACGGTTCCGGCCGTCCCGGCGGGCAGCGTTCCCACCCAGATTCCGTTGTATTCGTGGCTCAGCGGCACCCGCTGATCGGGGGTGACGGCCGTAACTTCCCGGGCCAGCGGACGCAGGGTGCGGATGGTGACGTTCCCGTGGTCATCCAGGTGCGCCCCGAGGACGGCATGCGGCTGGTAATAACGGCCTTCGGATACTGCCCGCAGGACGTCCTCGGAAACGGGGATTGGCTCGGCCGGGGCCGCGAGGCCGGTTGCTCCGGAATCCTTGGGCGCCTCGGGTTCCGCTGTGGCAGATGCGGCCGGGGACTTGCGGTGCTTATTCACTGTGCTCTCTTCCTGGCTTTCGTCTGCTCGGGCTGCGTTCTCGGCCTGCGCCAGAATGTGGCGGACGGCTGTCACCGGCACGCTGACCCAACGGGGACGGTTTCGCATCTCGTAGACAACTTCGTACAGCGCCTTGTCCAGCCAGAGGGCAAGGAACAAGGGATCGCTGCGGTTGATGGTGGTGCCGGTTTCCTTCTCGTAACCGCGAAGGAAGGCATCCGACGCGGCAGCGGCCCAACGGTACGCGTCCTCGTTGCGCTGCCGGGAATCCGTGTCACCGGCGGCCTCGGGAGCGCCGTCGATCACTGCAACGCCGGCGGCGTAGTCAATGGAACGGAGCATGCCGACGACGTCGCGCAAAGGCGCGTCCGGGACGCTCCGCTCGGCGGCGGGCCTCAGCGGTTCGCCTTCAAAGTCCAGGATGATCCAGCCGCGTTCCGGCGAATGCAGCACCTGGCCCAGATGGTAGTCCGAGTGGATGCGCTGCAGGTTGGGCAGGCTCTGGAGATTCCCCACCTGTTCCAGCAGGTACTCGACGGCGCCGTCATAGGGGCCCACGGTGTCCCGCGCTTCGGCCCAGGCCCAGCGGATCCTGCCGCTCAGGGAGGAAAGGAAGTCTGCGCGTTCCTCCGGCGTGGGCGGACGGCTGCCAAAGGCAGCCGCAAGCTGCTGGTGGATCCTGCCAGTGGCGGCGCCCAGTTCCTCCGCCTCGGTGGTGAAGTCACGGCCCGCCACTGCTGCTGCGGACGCGGTGCGCCAGGCATCCTCACTGCCGGGGAAGAATTCGCGCAGGACCGACAGATGCCCGGTCAGCCAGGTCCCGCCGTCGCCCGGATTCTGCCACGAGCCGGTGACCCACCCGTAGGTAGCCGGGACATCCACGGATCCGACCTCGGTGAGCCGGGCGCTCACCTCGACGTCGGGACTGATCCCGGCGGCAACCACCCGGTAGAACTTCACAATCAGCGGCGCCTCCGGCGCAGTCACGATCACCGAGGTGTTGGACTGTTCCCCCTTGAGCACCTTGGTGGGCAGCGGTTCCGTGAACGGCTCCCAGTCGGGGAAACCGTCCTGCGCCACACCATGGGTATGTCCGTCCAGGGAGGATGCCTGCGAACGCATCATCTCCAGCCAGGCAGTGACGAAAACCGGGTCGGCGGTGGCGTCGTAGAGCCACCGCTCCCCCAGCTCCTCATGGTGTGCCCGGCCCAGCAGCGCTGTCTGAAGCTCGGATGCCGGGGCGGACCGGTAACTCACGGGGACGCTGATGACGTCCCTGCGGTCCCCGGAGACGACGGCGATGAGGTGGACTTCCATGCCTACCTCGCCGGCAGGGTCTTCGAGCCGGATCCCGCCCACCCGCTCCAGCAGGACGTCCCGCCCCTTGGCCGGGAACCATCGTTGCCCGGGCAGCCAGGAGGTGAGCAGTTCGGGCAGGGACGGGGTCAGCTGGGTCATTTCCGTGTGGCCTCCGAGATCGGTATGAGGGGGATTGCTTCGGTCTGGGGCGAGGAGGTGTCCGATTTCGTGGAGCGCAGGCGCAGCCAGTAGAAATCGTGGCTGCCCAGGGTCAGGGTCAGCGATCCGTCTTCACCGATGGTGGGGAAGAGCGTCCCGCCGAAGGCGTCGCGCAGGCCGCGGTTGGCGAACTCCGGCAGCTTCATGGTCGCGGAGATCGGATGCTGGGAAAGGTTGAAGATGCACAGCATGGTCTCCCCCACCTCGCCCTCGGGGTTGTTGTCCGGAAGCTCGCGCACGAAGGCCAGTGCTGCCTCGGCGTCGGTCTGGACGTTCCGGTAGGAACCAAGCCCGAAGGCCGGATGCGAGCGGCGGACCATGATCATCTGCCGGATCCAGTGCAGCAGTGAACTGGAGCTGGCCAGCTGCGCCTCCACATTAACGTGGTTGTAGTGGTAGACCAGCGACTGGACTACCGGCAGGTAGAGCTTGCCCGGATCGGCGGTGGAGAACCCGGCGTTGCGGTCGGGGTTCCACTGCATGGGCGTACGCGAGGAGTCCCTGTCCTCCAGCCAGATGTTGTCCCCCATCCCCAGTTCGTCCCCGTAATACAGGAACGGGCTGCCCGGCAGGGCAAGGAGCATGGCGTGGATGAGCTCGATTTCCGAGCGGGAGTTATCCAGCAGCGGTGCCAGCCTGCGGCGGATGCCGATGTTGGCCCGCATGCGGGAGTCCGGTGCGTACCAGCCGAGCATGGCCTGGCGTTCCTCGTTGGTGACCATTTCCAGCGTCAGCTCGTCATGGTTGCGCAGGAAGGTGCCCCACTGTGCGCCCGGGGGAATGTCCGGGGTCTCCTCCATGGTCTGGATAATCGGTGCGGCCTTCTGGTCCCGAAGCGCGTAGAACAGCCGCGGCATGATCGGGAAGTGGAAGCACATGTGGCACTCGTCGCCGGTTTCGTCGCCGAAGTACTCCACCACTTCGTGCGGCATCTGGTTTGCTTCGGCAATGATCACGCGGCCCGGGTAATTCTCATCCACCATGGTCCGCAGGTCCTTGAGAAACCGGTGCGTGGCGGGGAGGTTTTCGCAGTTCGTTCCGTCTTCTTCGAAGAGGTACGGGATCGCGTCGGCCCGGAAGCCGTCGATGCCCTGGTCCAGCCAGAACTTGACGACGTCGAAGATGGCCTCGACCACTTTGGGATTCTCGAAGTTCAGGTCCGGCTGGTGGCTGAAGAACCGGTGCCAGAAGAACTGCCGGCGGACCGGATCGAAGGTCCAGTTGGACTCCTCGGTGTCCACGAAGATGATCCGTGCATCCTCATACTTGTCATCCGTGTCGGACCAGACGTAGAAGTCGCCGTAGGGGCCGTCCGGATCGTTGCGGGATTCCTCAAACCACGGGTGCTTGTCCGAGGTGTGGTTCAGCGGCAGGTCGATGATGACGCGCAGGCCCCGGGCGTGGGCTTCTGCCACGAGGCGCTTGAAGTCACTGATGGTGCCGAACTCGTCCAGGACGTCGTAGTAGTCGGAGATGTCGTAGCCGCCGTCGCGCAGGGGCGACTTGAAGAACGGCGGCAGCCACAGGCAGTCGATCCCCAGCCACTGCAGGTAGTCCAGTTTTTCGATCAGGCCGCTGAAGTCACCTGACCCGTCCCCGTTGGCGTCCGCGAAGCCGCGGACGAGTACCTCATAGAAAACGGCTTTGCGGTACCAATGCGGATCATTGGTCAAGCCGGGTGCGTGCAGTTGAAACGGGTTGGGCACTAGGAGTTCCTCCGAACTGACAGGATGTGCGCGGGTTCAAAGTGGGCGTCGAGCCGGACGTAATTGTGTGCTCCCCAGCGCCAGCTTTGTCCGCTGATCAGGTCATCTACCCAGAAGGTGCCGTCTTCATTCAGGTCCCTGGGGTCCAGCTGAAGGGCGTCCAGGTTGAGCGAGACAGTGGATTCGCGGGCGCTGTGGGGGTCCACGTTAACCACAATAATCAGGGTGTCCCTGCTGCTCGGATCCCCCGGACGTGTCTCCTTGTGCTTGGAATACACCACGGTGGCCTCATCGGTGCTGCTGTGCACGGTGAGGTTTTCCAGGTCGCCCAGGGCGGGATGCGCCCGCCTGATTTCGTTCAGCCGGGTGATGTACGGGGCCAGGCTGCGGCCCTCTGCTTCGGCCGCTGCGAAGTCGCGCTGCTTGTATTCGAACTTCTCGTTGTCGATGTACTCCTCGGCACCTGGACGGGCCACGTGTTCGAAGAGCTCGAAGCCCGCGTAGACGCCCCAGAGCGGGCTCCCGGTGGAGGCCAGCACGGAACGGATCTTGAACGCTCCGGGGCCGCCGTACTGCAGGAACTCGGTGAGGATGTCCGGGGTATTTACGAAGAAATTCGGGCGGAAAAACGCCGAGGATTCGTGGGAGATTTCGGTGAAATAGTCCTCGATTTCCTTCCTGGTGTTCCGCCACGTGAAGTAGCTGTAGGACTGCTGGAACCCGGCCTTTGCCAGCGCATGCATCATGGGCGGCCGGGTAAAGGCCTCCGCGAGGAAGATCACGTCCGGATACTCCTCGTTAACCGTGGCGATCAGCCATTCCCAGAACCGCAGCGGTTTTGTATGCGGGTTATCGACCCGGAAAATACGGACGCCGTGGCTTATCCACAGCCGCACAATCCGCAGGATTTCACGGGACAGGCCCTCATAGTCATTGTCGAAGTTCAGCGGGTAGATGTCCTGGTACTTCTTTGGCGGGTTCTCCGCGTAGGCAATGGTGCCGTCCACGCGGGTGGTGAACCACTCCGGATGGCTGGCCACCCAGGGGTGGTCGGGTGAGGCCTGCAGTGCCAGGTCAATGGCAACCTCGAGGCCCAGCTCCCTGGCGGTGTCCACGAAGGCGTCGAAATCCTCGAACGTCCCCAACTCGGGGTGGATGGCGTCATGGCCGCCCTCTGCCGCGCCGATGGCCCAGGGCGAGCCCGGATCCTGCGGACCTGCCACCAGGGTGTTGTTCGGGCCCTTGCGGTGTGTGGTGCCGATCGGGTGAATCGGCGGCAGGTAGATGACGTCAAAAGCCATATCCGCCACGCGCTGCAGGCTTCGGGCGGCGGTCCGGAAGTTTCCGGAGGTCCACTCACGGGTGGAGGGGTTGAACTCTGCGCCTTCGGACCGGGGGAAGAACTCGTACCAGGCACCGCGGCCGGCCAGCTCCCGTTCCACCCGGATCGGGAAGCGGTCGGAGCTGGTCACCAGCTCGCGGATGGGATCCCGCTCCAGCACGGTCCTGATGGCGTCCGTCCCGGCGGCGGCCAGGCGTTCATGGACCTCGAGGCCGGTGTCCGCGAGCGCGGAGGCAGCGCTCCGCAGAATGTCGGCGTCGGTGCCGGTGCGTTCGTCAGCGGCAGCACTGAAGAGCAGGTGGCCTTCCGTCAGCATGACCTCGACGTCCACGCCGGCGGCAATCTTGACCTCGGCATTGTGGTGCCAGGTGGCGTAGACATCCGCCCAGCCTTCCACCGCGAAACTCCAGTTGCCGGTGCCCTCCGGACGCAGCATGCCTTCCCACCGGTCCAGGCCCAGGCCCACCGGGTGCATTCTGTTCCGTTGTACGGCGTTTCCCTCGGGGTCATAAAGGACGGCGCTGGCCCCTACCAGGTCATGCCCCTCGCGGAACACGGTGGCGCCGATAATCAGGTCTTCTCCGGGCACCGCCTTGGCGGGGAATCGACCGTAATCGAGAACCGGGGACACATTGGTGATCGGAATCCGGCCAAACCGCAGGTCCTTTGAGGGCAGATCTTCTGGTGTCAATGCGCTGGATGTGGTCACAGACTAGACGTTAGCGAGATTTCGGACAGAATGCTAAGGCAACGTACTTTTTCCCGTATCGCCGCAGGTCGGCATCGGTTTGCCGGGGTTTTCAAGACACCTGACCAATTCGCCGTTTTTTGTCCGTCATTTCGGTTTGCCCGGCCGGTATGTGCGCTAGCGTAGCCCGGGTGAAGGCAATCCGCAGATTTACCGTCCGAACTGTCCTCCCAGCCAGCATTGCCCCTCTGGGCCGGCTGGCGTCGAACCTGCGCTGGTCCTGGCACCAGCCCACGCTTCGACTATTCGAGAGCCTTGATCCCCAGGCCTGGCGCTCCAGCGGCGGTGACCCGGTCAAGCTGCTGGGTACGGTCAGCAGGGACAAGCTGGAAGCCATCGCACGCGACGAGCACCTGGTCTCCGTCATCTCCGACCTCGGCAGGGACCTGGACCATTACCTCAACGAGCCGCGCTGGTACCAGGGCCTCGGCGAGGATGCTCCCCAGTCGATCGCCTATTTCTCCCCTGAGTACGGGATCAGCGCGGTACTCCCCCAGTACTCGGGCGGCCTGGGCATCCTGGCCGGCGACCATTTGAAGGCTGCCTCTGATCTGGGGCTGCCGCTGGTGGCAGTGGGACTGCTTTACAAGGCGGGGTACTTCAAGCAGGCACTGTCCCGCGACGGCTGGCAGCTGGAGACCTACCCGGTGCTGGATCCCAACGGGCTGCCGCTGACCCTGCTCCGTGAAGAGGACGGCACCCCGGCAAAGATCACCCTGCCGCTGCCGGACAACCGCCAGCTCTCCGCACAGATCTGGCGCGCCGACGTCGGGCGTGTGCCGCTGCTGCTGCTGGACTCCGATGTCATCGGCAACGACGACGCCGCCCGCGGCATCACCGACCGCCTGTACGGCGGAGGCGGTGACCACCGGCTGCAGCAGGAACTGCTGCTGGGGATGGGCGGGGTCAAGGCCCTGCGCGTCTATCAGCGCCTCACCGGAGCCCCGGCGCCCGAGGTGTTCCACACCAACGAGGGCCACGCCGGATTCCTGGGCGTGGAACGGATCCGCGAACTCATGGACCAGGGCATGACGTGGGAGGAAGCCCTGACGGTTTCCCGCGCTTCCACGGTGTTCACCACGCACACCCCGGTGCCTGCCGGCATTGACCGCTTCGAGCAGGCCCAGATCCGCCACTTCCTGAACGCCGGCCTGGCGCAGTCCGTTCCTACCGACAGGATCCTGGGACTGGGCGCCGAAAACTACGACGGCGGGGATCCGTCCAAGTTCAACATGGCAGTGATGGGGCTGCGGCTGGCGCAGCGGGCCAACGGTGTGGCCAAACTGCACGGGGAAGTTTCCCGGGAGATGTTCTCCGGCCTGTGGCCGGGTTTCGATGTCTCGGAAGTGCCCATCACCTCGGTAACCAACGGCGTGCACGTTCCCACCTGGGTTGACCCGGCGGTCACCGAGCTTGCCAGCGAGAAGTTCGGCGTCGCCACCGTGCATGACCGCGACTGGGGCCGGGCCTATGAGATTGAGGACGGGGACCTCTGGGACCTGCGGCGGAAGCTGCGCAGCAACCTGGTGGAGGACGTCCGGCAGCGGGTGAAGCACGCCTGGCGCAAGCGCGGCGCCTCCGACGCGGAGCTGGCGTGGACGGATAATGTGCTGGACCCGGACGTACTGACCATCGGTTTTGCCCGCCGGGTGCCCACCTACAAGCGGCTGACCCTTATGCTGCGGGATCCGGCCCGGCTGAAGGCCCTGCTGCTGCATCCCACCCGGCCAATCCAGGTGGTGGTGGCAGGAAAGTCGCACCCGGCCGATGAACAGGGCAAGAAGATGATCCAGGACCTGGTCCGCTTCACTGACGATCCCGAGGTCCGCCACCGGATTGTTTTCCTCCCCAACTACGACATAGCGATGGCACGCACCCTGTTCCCGGGGTGTGACGTCTGGCTGAACAATCCGCTGCGGCCGCTGGAAGCATCGGGGACCTCCGGGATGAAATCCGCCATCAACGGCGGGCTGAACCTGTCCATCCTCGACGGATGGTGGGACGAGATGTATGACGGCAACAACGGCTGGGCCATCCCCTCCGCCAACCCCAGCAAGGGAACCCGCACCCGGGAGGTGTACAACGCGGACCAGCGCGACGACATCGAGGCTGCGGCCCTGTACGACCTGCTGGAAAACGCCGTCGGCCCCCTGTTCTACGGGACCGAGCCGCCGGCCGAGGCCGGTGCCGCCGGACCGTCCGATCCGTCCGCGGATTCCCTGCCTCATGAGTGGCTGGAAATGGTGAAGCACACGCTGGCGGATCTGGGCCCGAATGTGTCTGCATCCCGGATGCTCAAGGACTACGTCAACCGGCTCTACCGCCCCGCCAGTTCAAGTGGCCGGGCCATGTCCGCGAACGGATATGCCGCCGCGAAGGATCTGGCCCTTTGGATTACCCGGGTCCGTGGCGGTTGGTCAACGGTGCAGGTGGAACATGTGGATTCGGTGGGTATCAGCGAAAACCCGCAGATCGGTGACAGCCTGACCGTACTGGCCTACGTATCCCTGGGGTCGCTGCGTCCCGAGGACGTGAGCGTGGAAGCCGCCTACGGCGTGGTGCTGGAAAACGACAGGATCAGCGAGCACCACCTGCAGGAACTGTCCCCGGCCGAAGACCTGGGCTCCGGCCGGCACCTGTTCAAGGGCACCATTCGGATTGAGCAGGCAGGGCCGTTCGGCTACACCGTGCGGGTACTGCCCACACACTCAGGCCTGGCATCCAAGGCGGAACTGGGACTCGTGGCCAACGCCTAACGGCTGCTGCCGGGGCGCGGCGCACTGCGCCGGCGTCCCGGCCCGATCCGGCGAAAGGAAAACCGGGGCTAGGCGCGGTAGAAACTCACCGAGTTCGCCGGAACGGTATCCGTATCCCCGGCCCGGAGCAGTGCGCCGCGGCGGCTCTCATCCCCCGGGACATATCCGGTGGAGAACAGGAGCTGATATCCCCGCTCGGTACTGTCGGGATCTGGACTGTGGGGATCTTCGGTGTGGGGATCCGCGCTGTCGGGATCCACTGTCTCCGGGTCGATGCCGGCGTCCCGGCGAGCCGCGGACAAGGCAGCAGCATCCGGCAGCCTGATCTCCGCATCGGAAAGGCCGCCGTTGAGGACTATGGTTCCGTTCACGTTCCCGTCGCCGGAACCGATCAGCACCTGCACCAGCCGGCAGGTTGGATCATTCCAGCGTTCCGGGGTCATCGGCCGGCCGTCCCGGTCAAACCAGAGCAGGAAGGACTGCCGCGGGTCCGCCGGGAACCGGTAGGGCTGGCCGGCCAGGTATTCACGGCGCAGGCGCAGCAGTGTCCGTGTGGTTGAGAGCATCCGCCGGCCGTCGTCGTCCAGGTCCCAGTGCAGCCAGGAGATTTCATTGTCCTGGCAGTAGGCGTTGTTGTTTCCCCGCTGGGTGCGGCCGCGTTCGTCCCCCGCGGTAATCATGGGCACACCAAGGGACATGGTGAGCGTTGCCATGAGGTTGCGGGCGGTCAGTGCGCGGGCGGCGTTGATCCGTTCATCATCGACGGGCCCTTCGGCGCCATGGTTGTAGCTGCGGTTTTCTCCGGTTCCGTCCCGGTTCTCTTCCCCGTTGGCCTCATTGTGCTTGCGCTCAAACCTGGTCAGGTCCGCAAGGGTAAACCCGTCGTGGGCGGTGACGAAGTTGACGGACGCCAGCGGGGTCCGGCCCGATTCGGCAAACAGATGGGCTGATCCGGCCAGGGCGCCGGCAATGCGGGCCAGGGATCCGCCCTCGCGCCCACCGGCCATCGCCGCCTGGTCACAAAGCCAGAAGTCCCGGACGATGTCACGGAAATGGTCATTCCAGTCAGCCCAGCCCGGCGGGAACCTGCCGGTCTGCCAGCCGTCCGGCCCGAGGTCCCACGGCTCGGAAATGAGTTTTACGTCCTGCAGGACGGAGTCCGCCGCCACTGCCACCAGGAAGGGATGGCGCGGATCGAACCTGCCTTCGGCGTTGCGGCACAGGGTGGGAGCCAGATCGAAGCGGAAGCCGTCCACCTGGTATTCCTGCACCCAGTAACGCAGTGAGTCCAAGGCAAGCTGGACAACGCGCGGCTCGCTGAAATCCAGGGTGTTGCCGCAGCCTGTGGTGTCCACGTACTCGCCGCCGGCTCCGTGCCGGTAGTAGACGGCGTCGCCTAGTCCCCGCCAGCTTAGGGCCGGCTGCTCGGCACGGCCCTCGGCGGTGTGGTTGTAGACCACATCCAGGATCACTTCGATGCCGGCCTCGTGCAAGGATTTCACCATGGCCTTCACTTCATCCTGAACGGCCTTGGCACCAGCCTTCCGTGCGGCTTCGGTGGCGTAGCCGGTGTGGGGCGCGAAGAAGCCCAGGGTGTTGTAGCCCCAGTAGTTGCTTAGCCCCAGTTCCTGCAGATGCTGCTCGTCGATGTGGAAATGCACGGGCAGCAGCTCCACCGCGGTGATGCCCAGGTCCCTGAGGTATTCCACCATGGCCGGATGGCCCATGCCGGCGTAGGTTCCACGGAGTTCTTCCGGGATGCCGGGGTGCAGCATGGTCTGCCCGCGGACATTGGCCTCATAGATCACCGTGTCCCGCCATGGGGTGTGCGGGCGCTGCGAATTACCCCAGTCAAAACCGCTGCCGGTGTAGACGGAAAAATAGAGCGGTTCCGCGCCGGGTGAGTCGGTTTCCTCAATGCCGCGCCCATAGGGGTCCAGCAGCAGCTGGAATGTGCCGGGTTCGCCGGGAAGCTGCTGCCCTCGGGGCCAGAATCCGTACCGGTGGCCGTGCCTGAGTCCGTGAACCCGCCCGTGGTGGACGCCGGGCACCGTGTCCACCAGCGGCGCCGAAGCCCAGGTTCCGGGGGCGGTCTCGAAGTACACGTCCACCTCCGGCAGGCCGGGGGCGTAGACGGACACGTTAACGGCACCGGGGACGTCAGGCACACCGGGAACGGTATGCCTGACACCCAGGGGAAAGGGCCGCGAGTCCCGCTGTGATGCGGTGCCCGCGGCAGTTCCGGTGATCACGTGCGCCATGCTGCCCTTCGCTGCCCTGGCTCCGTCCGGATCAGGCGGAGCGCTGCCGGGAAATCTCGTACAGAGTGATACCGACAGCCATGGAGGCGTTGAGGGACTCCATGGCAGAGTCGATCGGGATGGAGACAATCTGGTCGCAGTTCTCGCGGACCAGGCGGGACAGGCCCTTGCCCTCGGAACCGACCACAATGCAGATCGGTTCCTTGGCGAGCACAATCGACGGCAGCGAGACATCGCCGTCACCGTCCAGTCCGAGGACAAAAATGCCCATCTTCTTGAACGTCTTCAGCGTGTTGTTCAGGTTGCCGGCCCGGGCTACCGGGACACGGACGGCCGCGCCGGCGCTGGTCTTCCAGGCTGAGGCGGTCACGCCCACGGCGCGGCGTTCCGGCACAATCACGCCGTGCGCGCTGAAAGCGGAGGCCGAGCGGATGATCGCACCGAGGTTGCGCGGATCCGTGATGCCGTCCAGGGCCACAAAGAGCGGCGCGTTGCGGATGTGCCCCTTCTTCCAGGCCTCGAGGGTCTCGGAGGCAAGGTCGGTGGGATCGGCATATTCGTACGGCGGGATCTGCAGGACCAGGCCCTGGTGCACGGCCTCGTTGGTCATGCGGTCCAGTTCGGGCTTGTGCGTCTCCATCACCGGCAGGCCGCGCTCGGCGGCCATCTTCAGGGATTCACGGACGCGGTCATCCATGTCGATGCGCACGGCAACGTGCAGGGCCTTCGCCGGGATGCCTGCCCGCAGTGCCTCCACCACGGAGTTGCGGCCCGTGACAACCTCTTCGGCAACCTTGCCGCGGACGTTGGTGCCGCTGCGGCCGCCGGCGCGGGCGTCAGTGCGCTTGGCGGCGGAGCGCTCGGAAAGCTGCTTGTTCTTGAACGCCTTGTGGTACGGGCGGTCTTCAGCCTTGGGTGTGGGGCCCTTACCCTCGAGGGCCTTGCGGCCGAGCCCGCCGGTACCGCCGCTGGGACCCTTCTTGGCTTTGCGCATTGCGCCGGGACGTCCATTGTTGGCCATCGGTTACACCTTTACTAGAAGAAAGCATTCTCTTCCAGTTTACGCAGGCTGCAGCCCGGTTGGCGGACAACGGCCGGACACTGCCCCAAAGCCGGGCAGGACTTTAGCCAACACTCCAGGTTGCGCCGTCGGCAGTGTCCTCCACGGTGATCCCGGCTGCTGCCAGGGAATCCCGGATCGCATCGGCACGTGCCCAGTCCTTTTCGGCGCGGGCCTGCCGGCGCTCGGACAGGCGCTCCTGTACCAGGGCGTCCAGGGCGGCGTCCGCCGGGCCCGATGCTGCTGCTGCCCCGGCCGTGTCATCCAGGCCCAGGACGGAGGTCATGGTCAATACCGCATGGAGCGCCTTCTGCACGGCGTCTTTGTTGTCCTCGGCAAGGGCGGTGTTTCCGGCGCGGACGGTCTCGTGCAGCACGGCCAGCGCCTGCGGCACGTTCAGGTCATCATCCATGGCGGCAGCGAAGGCGTCGGGCATGGCGCGGCTGTCCAGGACAAAGCCGAAGTCCCCGGTCCCGTAGACCTTTGCCTGCGCCTTGCTGATGAACCCGTCAATGCGCTCGACGGCGGCGGCCGCCTCCTGCAGCGAGGTGGGCCGGTAGTCCAGCACGGAGCGGTAGTGGGCCTGGCCAAGGTAGTACCGGACCACCCGGGGGCTGGCCTGGGCCAGCATCTGCTCCGGGCTGACGGTGTTGCCGATGGACTTGGACATCTTCTCGCCTTCGAAGGTGACCATCCCGTTGTGCATCCAGAAGTTGGCGAAGCCGTGGCCGGCGGCCTGGGACTGTGCCATTTCGTTTTCGTGGTGCGGGAAGCGCAGGTCCAGCCCGCCGCCGTGAATATCGAACTCGGTGCCGAGGTATTTAGTGACCATCGCCGAGCACTCCAGGTGCCAGCCGGGCCGTCCACGTCCCCACGGGCTGTCCCAGGCTGCCGTTTCCGGCTCGCCTTCCTTGTGCCCCTTCCACAGGGCGAAGTCCCGCGGATCGCGCTTGCCGCGCGGACCGGCGTCGGGCGCTGCCTGCATATCGTCAATGCTCTGGTGGGTGAGGGAACCGTATTTCTCCCAGGAGCGCACGTCGAAGTACACGTCACCGGAATCATCCAGCGCCGGGTAGGCGTGGCCCCGTTCGATCAGGGTGGCGATCAGTGCGTGCATTTCGGGGATGTGGCCGGTGGCCCGCGGCTCGTAGGTGGGCCGCTGCACACCGAGGGTGTCGTAGGCGCGGGCAAATTCCTGCTCGTAGCGGTAGGCAAGGGCCCACCAGGGTTCGTCCGGGACAACGCCGTCGCCCGGCTGCGCCCCTACGGAATCGGCGGCCTTGGCCAGGATCTTGTCGTCAATATCCGTCACATTGCGCACTACGGTCACAGCCAGGCCGCGGTAGCGGAGCCAGCGGGTGAGCTGGTCGAAGGCGATCGCCGAACGGATGTGCCCTACGTGCGGCAGTCCCTGCACGGTGGCACCGCAGTAGTAGAGGCTGGCCTTGCCTTCCACCAGGGGAACGAAGTCCCGGACCTGCGCTGTTGCCGTGTCATAGAATCTCAAGCTCACTGCTCTAGGCTAGCGGAAACCCCGCGCGTGCAGTCAGTTGCCGGCTGCAGCCAGCGGGGCAACGACGGCGGTGGCCACCGCGGCGATTCCCTCGCCCCGGCCGGTGAAGCCCAATCCGTCGGTGGTGGTGGCGGATACGCTGACCGGTGCGCCGGCTGCCTCGCTGAGGACTGCTTCGGCCTGGGCCCTGCGGGGACTGAACTTCGGCCGGTTGCCGATCAGCTGGACTGCGATGTTGCCGATCTCAAACCCGGCGTCGCGGACAATCCGCGCCGCTTCAGCCAGCAGGACCGTCCCCGGGGCGCCGGCATATTCCGGCCGGTCCGTGCCGAAGTGCGTGCCAAGATCGCCCAGCCCTGCGGCGGAGAACAGGGCATCGGCTGCCGCATGGGCCACCGGATCGCCGTCGGAGTGCCCCGCGAGTCCGCGTTCACCCTCCCAGAGCAGGCCGGCAACCCACAACGGTCGCGGGGCGTCCTCGGGGGCGAAGGCATGGACATCAACGCCGATACCGGTTCGGGGCAGAACCATGGTCATTCCTTTCCGCGGTGGCCGCCGGCAAGGATCGCTTCCGCGAGCACCAGGTCCAACGGTGTGGTGATTTTCAGGGACAGCTGCGAGCCGTCAACCACATAAACCCCGACGCCAAGGGACTCGGCCAGCATCGCGTCATCCGTGACGGCGGCGGCCTGCTCCTGCCCGAAGGACAGTGCGGCATCATGTGCGCGGCGCAGCAGGTCCGCGTCGAAGCCCTGCGGGGTCTGCACGGCGCGCAGCCGGGAACGGTCCGGTGTACCGGTGACCTGCCGGGCGGCAATCGCGTCCTGCGGTGCCGGAACGGGTGCGGTCTCCTTCACCGTGTCAACCACGGGCACTGCCGGAATCACTGCCCGGGCGCCGGCGGCCAGTGCTGCGGCCACCCGGTGGAAAACCTCGGGGGGCGTCAGGGCGCGGGCTGCGTCGTGGACGAGCACTGCATCCAGGTCCGTTGGCAGGACAGCCAGCGCGGCCCGCACGGATTCGGGCCGGGTGGCACCGCCGTCGACCGCCGTGACGGTGCCGGCAAACTCATCGGCGGCGCAGATGCTGCGCATCAGGGTGTCCCCGGCGGGTACGGCGACGGCGACGGCCGCTGCCAGCTCTGCGGCCTGCACCGCGCGCAGCGCGTGAACGAGCATTGGTTCGCCGGCCAGGGGGACCTGGGCTTTGGGCACGCCGTAGCCAAGGCGCTGGCCGGAGCCGCCGGCCACCACAATGACGCCGATGCGCGGCCGGGAATTGGTAGGTGAAGGCACGGTTCCAGCCTAATGCCCCGCTAACGGGGCTTAAAACAACAATTGCCGGCCCCTGGGGACCGGCAATCGCAGGAAAATGTTCAGCTGCCTAGCTTGCGAGAACCTCGTCAAGCACGGCTGCTGCCTGGTCTTCATCCGTTTTCTCAGCAAGCGCCAGCTCTGAAATCAGAATCTGGCGTGCCTTGGCGAGCATTCGCTTCTCGCCTGCGGACAGCCCGCGGTCATGGTCGCGGCGCCAGAGGTCGCGGACGACCTCAGCCACCTTGACGACATCACCTGATGCGAGCTTTTCCAGGTTTGCCTTGTATCGGCGCGACCAGTTAGTGGGCTCTTCAGTGAGCTCGGCGCGAAGCACATCAAAGACGTGCTCCAAACCTTCCTTGCCCACTACATCGCGCACCCCAACGAGGTCGACGTTTTCAGCCGGTACTTCAATGGTCAGATCACCCTGGGCCACCTTAAGCTTGAGATACATTTTCTCTTCGCCCTTGATGGTTCGCATCTTGATCTCTTCGATCTTCGCGGCACCGTGGTGAGGGTAAACAACTGTTTCGCCAACCTCAAAAACCATGTGGTCTTTCCCCTTTCCCGGCCCTCAGTTTAGCAGAGATGCGACACGCCGAGTAGAGTTTTCGCAGGTCAGGTATATCTTGGGCCTGCATGTGGGTACTATGCCGCCTCACGCGGGTACCCGGAGGCCGCCGGCCTTCACCGCTCCCGCACTGTCCCGGCTGCCCGTAAAATCCAGTTTTTTACCCTTTTGCCGATAGGCTAGGCAGCAAAGATAGCCTCAGGTCGGTAGACCGCAATACTTCAGGAGTTTGTGCTGTGAGATTCACACCCAAGAACCGGGTCCGGCGCACCGCTGCAGCCGGTGTCATCGCGCTGGCCATGCTGGGCTCGGCAGGCTGCAGCGCAGTGAACGATCAGGCAACGACTGCCCAGTATGCCCCCTCCGACGGCATTGTCGAGAACGTCGGCGACCTGCAGCTGCGCAACGTCCTGGTGGTCAGCGACGGCTTTGGCGAGCCGGGCCGGCTGATCGGCACCATCCTCAACGATTCCTCCGAGACGCAGTCCTTCACGCTGGCCGTGGGCGGCTCCACCCTCCCCTGGGACCTGCCAGCCGGCGAAAAGGTCGTGTTTGAAGATGAGCCCCAGGAAAAGGTCCTCGTCCAGACCGTTGAGGACGAGCCCGGCACCGGCATCGACGGCCAGCTGACCGTCAACGGTGAGAGCACCGGCCTGAACATTCCCGTGGTCAACGGTGACAACCAGGACTACGCGCCCTTCCTGCCCACCTCCGCGCCCACCGCACCGGCAACCGACGAGTCCACGGGCATGCCCACCGAGACCGCCACGGACATGGCAACGGAGCCGGCTGCTACGGAAACCAGCAACGGCTAACATCCCTGTTCCCCTAACCGGGGAAGAGTGGCCCGAAGGGGGCCTGCGCCGCGGCGCAGGCCCCCTTCGCTGTTTGGGGAAGCCCGGTCTCAGGACTCGAACTTGTACCCGAGGCCGCGGACCGTCACCAGGTGGCGCGGCGCGGAGGAATCGGGTTCAATCTTCGCTCGCAGCCGTTTGACGTGGACATCCAGGGTCTTGGTGTCCCCCACGTAGTCCGCGCCCCAGACACGTTCGATGAGCTGGCCGCGGGTCAGCACCCGCCCGGCGTTGCGCAGCAGCATCTCCAGCAGTTCAAACTCCTTCAGTGGGAACTGCACACCGGCGCCGTTGACCTGGACCACGTGGCGGTCCACGTCCATGCGCACCGGACCGGCCTCCAGGGCAGCATCGGCAAAGTCGCCCGTCTCACCCCGGCGGCGCAGGACGGCACGCACCCGGGCCAGCAGCTCCCGCGAGGAGTAGGGCTTGGTGACGTAGTCGTCGGCCCCGATTTCCAGGCCCACCACCTTGTCGATCTCCGCGTCGCGGGCCGTCAGCATAATCACCGGGACGTCGGAGCGCTGGCGGATACGGCGGCATACCTCGGTACCGGAAAGCCCGGGCAGCATCAGGTCCAGCAGGATCAGATCGGCGCCGTTCTGCTCGTAGGAGGTGACAGCCTCCAAGCCGTTATCCACCACCGCCACTTCGAAGCCTTCCCGGGCCAGCAGGTAGGAAAGGGGGTCGCTGAAGGACTCCTCGTCTTCAACAATCAGGATCCGGGTCAAGCGGTTACTCCCTGTTCGGACTCGCGGGTGTCCACCGGGTCCATTTCCGGCAGGCGGACGGTGAAAGTGGAACCCTGCCCGGGACGGGACCAAAGGTCCACTTCCCCGCCGTGGTTGGCGACAACGTGTTTGACGATGCTCAGGCCCAGGCCGGTGCCGCCGGTGTGGCGCGACCGTGCGGAATCGATCCGGTAGAAGCGCTCGAAGATGCGTTCCTGTTCCTCGGCCGCAATTCCGGGGCCCTGGTCCGTCACAGCCACCTGCGCCATGCCGTCCCGGGACTGCAGCCCGATCCCCACCCGGCTGCCCTCGGGCGAATAGCGGATGGCGTTATCGATCAGGTTGCGGAACGCAGTGGTGAGCATGGGCGCATCACCGTAGACGGCGGCGTCGGACGTCCCGCCGAGGAGCACCTCGATGTTCTTGTTCTCCGCGTTCAGCCGGTTGGCTTCAACCGCGTCTTCGAGCACGCGGGCAACGTTGACGGGCTTGGCCCGGTCCACGATGTCGGTGCTCTGCAGCCGGGAAAGCTCAATGATGTCCTGCACCAGCGCGGTCAGGCGGCTGGATTCCCGGCGCATGCGGCCGGCGAACCTGCGGACCGCGTCCTCGTCTCCGGCGGCGTCGTCCAGCGCTTCGGAGAGCAGCGAAATTGCACCGACCGGGGTTTTCAGTTCATGCGAAACGTTGGCGACAAAGTCGTTGCGGACTTCCTCGGTGCGCGTAATCTCCGTCCGGTCATCGGCCAGGATCAGCACATACTCCTCCCCCACCGTGGCCACCCGGACCTGCAGGATGAGCGCGCCGTCTCCGAGCGGACCGCGGGGCAGCTCCAGCCGCGCCTCTTCGATCACCCCGTCGCGGCGGACCCGGGCGCAGATACCCAGCAGCTGCTCATTCACAATGGTGTGGCCGCGCACCAGCCCGAAGGCGTACGCACCCGGGCTTGCCCGCACCACGCCGTCAATGGCGTCCGCAATGATGTAGGCACGCCCGATGACGCTGAGCACCTCGGCGGCGCCCTCGGGGATGGTGGGCTCGGAGATGGTAGCGAGGTCCCGGCGCTGGCGCTGGCTCGCGCCGTAGGCAAGGACACCGAAAGCCCCCGCGGCCAGGCCGAGCATGCCGGCCAGCAATGCCAGCAGTACAGGATTCACCCTCCTAGCTTAGGCATGTCTTCGCCGCGGGGCGGGATCGCCGGTGGCTTTGCTTCGTCCGTTAAACTAACGTTCATCTAACGGGTCCGTGCGGTTAACCCCCGGCTGACATCCTGCAGGAGCGGCGTGGCCGTACTGCCCCGCTGATGTTCAGGATCCGCCGTTTCGAGAGGACGCTTCAGTGCGCAAGGTTTTTCAGGCCGAACTTCACCAGATCGGTGAGGAGCTGACCCAGATTTCCCAGTTGGTCACGGAGGCGATGCGGAAGGCAACGCTTGCCTTCGAAGGTGCCGACATTGAACTGGCCCAGGACGTGATTGCCGCCGATGCGCGCATCGACTTCCTCCAGAATGACCTGGACGAGCGGGCCATCGATGTCCTGGCCCTCCAGGGACCCGTGGCCAGTGACCTGCGCATGATTGTCGGTTCCCTCCGGATGAGCGCCTCGCTGGAGCGCATGGGCGACCTTGCCCGGCACGTCGCCCAGCTCGCCCGCCTGCGGTACCCGGCGAACGTGGTCCCGGAGAACATGGTCGAGACCTTCCGCGAAATGGCCCGTCTGGACATCAGCATCTCGGAGAAGCTCACCGAGCTGCTGGAGACCCGGAACCTGGAACTGAGCAAGGACATCTACGCGTCCAACAGCCGCATCAACGAGCTGCACGCCGGGGTCTTTAAGTCCATTGCTTCCCCGGACTGGAATGTGCCGGCAGTGAGCACGGTGGACCTGACCCTCGCCAGCCGCTATTTCGAGCGGTTCGCAGACCACGGCGTCTCCGTGACCCGCAAGGTCAACTACCTGGTGACCGGGGAATGGCAGCCGCTCTCTGAGAGCGGCATGTAGCCAGGAGGCAGACAGCAAAAAGGGCGGTCCCGCGGGACCGCCCTTTTTGCTGTTCTTTTACCGGTAAACCGGAAACTACTTCTTTTTGCCCTGGTTCGCCACGGCCTTGATGGATGCCGCGGCGGCCTCGGGATCGAGGTAGGTGCCACCGGCCTTGATCGGCTTCAGGTCCTCATCCAGTTCGTAGACCAGCGGAATGCCGGTGGGGATGTTGACGGCGGCAATGTCGGCGTCGCTGATGCCGTCCAGGTGCTTGACCAGTGCACGCAGCGAGTTGCCGTGTGCCGCGATCATAACGGTCTTGCCGGTGCGGATGTCCTTGGAGATATCGGATTCCCAGTACGGCAGGAAACGCTCCAGGACGTCCTTGAGGCACTCGGTGCGTGGCAGCTCGTTCGGGTCCAGGTCCGCGTAGCGCGGATCGTGCGCCTGGGAGAAGTCGCTGTCATCCGGCAGGGGCGGCGGCGGGGTGTCATAGGAACGGCGCCAGAGCATAAACTGCTCCTCGCCGTATTCGGCCAGCGTCTGTGCCTTGTCCTTGCCCTGCAGCGCACCGTAGTGGCGCTCGTTCAGGCGCCAGCTGCGCTTGACGTCGATCCAGATGCGGTCAGCGGCACCAAGAGCCAGATTGGCCGTGTTGATGGCACGCTGGAGCCGGGAGGTGTAGAGGATGTCCGGGAGAACGTTGTTCTCCACCAGCAGCTCGCCGCCGCGGAGGGCTTCCTCGCGGCCGAGGTCCGTCAGATCCACATCCACCCAGCCCGTGAAGAGGTTCTTTTCATTCCATTCACTCTGCCCGTGGCGCAGAAGGATCAGTTTGTAGGTCATACCTGCATGGTATCGGAGAGCACACCCGGACGGGGAGGGCGGGGGTGCGTGCGGGCGCCGCGATGCCCGGGGTTCCCCAGCTCACCCCGGACCGGAGCATCCCCCGAGGGGCACTACCATTGTCTGGTGCAAAAACCGCAAAAACCCGTAGGAAATGTGACCCGGGGCACTACAAACCCGAACCGACTCCGACGGGTGGACCGCTGGTTGGCCGGCCCTGCGCGGTGGCGGCTGCGGCAGGCCGCGGATCCGCTGATCGTGGACCTGGGCTACGGCGCTGCGCCCACCACCGCCGTCGAGCTCCACGGCCGGCTGGGCCGGGTGCGTTCGGACGTGGAGGTGGTGGGCATTGAAATTGATCCGGCCCGCGTGCGCGCCGCAAAACCGTTGGAACGCAGCGGGCTCAGCTTCCGCCAGGGCGGTTTTGAATTGCCGGTGGACGGGCGCAGGCCGGTTATGGTCCGGGCCTTTAACGTGCTGCGCCAGTATGCGGAGGAGGATTACGCCCAGCATTGGGAGATGGTCTGCTCCCGGCTGGCACCGGACGGTATTTTCATCGACGGGACCTGCGATGAAATCGGCCGGCGGGCCACCTGGGTGGAACTGGATGCAAGGGGTCCGGTGTCGCTGAGCATTTCGCTGCGGTTCGGAGATTTTGACCGGCCATCCGATGTGGCCGAGCGGCTGCCCAAGGCGCTGATCCACCGCAATGTGCCGGGCGAACGGGTCCACGCGTTTCTGCAGGCCATGGACCGCGCGTGGGAGGAAGCTGCCCCGATGGCTTCCTACGGCAACCGCCAGCGCTGGATCGCGATGTGCGCCGCACTGAAGGCCGGCGGCGCGCCGCTGCTGACCGGACCGGCACGGTGGCGGCTCGGCGAAATCACCGTGGCGTGGGACGCTGTCCGGCCGGGGTAGGCCCTGACCGGGCCCGGTTTACCAGGGGCCGTACGGTCCCTGGCTGCTGCCGCCGCGGCCGCGGGAGCTTCCCATGGCCGGCTTTACATCGGCCAGATACACGCACGCGGCAATCACAGCGGCCAGCTGGAACAGCAGCAGGCTCAGCGGCGAGGGCAGCAGTACGGCAATCACGCCCACGGCGCTGGCACCGCCGGTAAGGCCAAGCCAGAATCCCTTGGTCCGTTTGTAGGCGCGCTCAAACTCGGCGGGTTTGCGCCGCACGCAGTCGAAGAAGGCCCACAGCTCGATGACGAGCGCAATGATGCCGAGCGCCACGTAAAGGTAGTGCTGAATCTGGAACATTAGGAACACAGCGCTAGCCTACCGTGTAAGTGCCTGCTCGAGGTCTTTCCAGAGGTCTGCGAGGTTTTCTATTCCGGTGGACAGCCGCAGCAGCCCCTCCGGAACGGTATGCGGTTCACCGGGCTGCCGCCGACGCCGCTCAATCAGGGACTCCACGCCGCCCAGCGAGGTGGCGGGCAGCCACAGGTTCACGGCTTCGGTGACTTTCTCCGCGGCGGCCGCGCCGCCGGCAACTTCAATACACAAAATGGAGCCGAAGCCGTTCATCTGGGCGGCGGCGCGGGAATGCCCCGGGTCATCCGGCAGCCCCGGATAGCGCACCCGTTCCACCTGCGGCAGTGTCTGCAGCCGCCGTGCCAGTTCCATGGCTGTGGCCTGCGAGCGCTCAATCCGCAGGGCAAGGGTTCGCAGGCCGCGCAGTGCCAGCCACACCTCGAACGGTCCGGCGACGGCGCCGTGCAGCGAACGGTAGCGCAACAGGCGGGCCAGCAGGTCCGGGTCGGAGGTCACCGTGGCTCCGAGTACGACGTCGGAGTGCCCGGCCAGGTACTTGGTCACCGAATGCACCACGACGTCGGCGCCGAGGGCCAGGGGCTGGGTGACCAGCGGGGTAGCGAAGGTGTTGTCCACAACCACCAGCGCCCCGGCGGCATGGGCGGCATCAGCCAGCACCGCGATTTCCGCCACCTCCAGCATCGGGTTGGTGGGGCTCTCCAGCCAGAGCAGGGACGCGCCGTCGAGCTGTGCTATCACCCCACGGGTGTCCGCGATATCCACGGTGCGTACGCTGAAGCGGCCGTTCTCCGCCTCGCCCGCCGCGAGCAGCAGCGAACCCTGATAGCTGTGCCGCGGCATCACCACTACCCCGCCCGGGGGCACCAGGGACAGTGCGGCCATCACGGCGGCCAGGCCGGAGGAAAAGACCAGGGCCGGTTGGTCGGCGCCTTCCAGGCCGGCAAGCGCTTCCTCGAACGGATCCCACGTGGGGTTCGAGTACCGACCGTAGCCCCGCTCCCCCGGTACCGGCGCACCGGTGCCGAAGAAAGTGGAGGTCAGGACGATCGGCGGATTCACCGGGGCGTCATGTTCACGCGGGGGACGTCCGGCCGAGACAACCAGGGTCTCGGGAGAAAGCTCCGCTGCGGGCCCGTCGGCAAAAGTGTGGCTCATGGTTGCCAGCCTAAACCGCCCGCCGGCTCCGCCGGGACTGCGTGTTACGCGCCGGCTCAATGAAGCTGCCGCCGGGAGCCGTGCCGGGGAAACGCTATCCGGGTGTCGTGGCCCTTCACACGCACGGCTCCGCCTCGACGCTTTGCCGCACCCCGGGCCTCCTGCTGCCCGCGGCCGCCCCGGCTCAGCCTTCCCAGACTCACTAGGTAGGCTAGGCGGGTGAGCACTTCTATTCCCCCCGAACCCCGCGGCCTGTTTATTGCCATGGAGGGCGGAGACGGTGCCGGCAAGTCCACGCAGGCACAGCGCCTGGCTGTCGCCCTGCAGGATCGCGGGCATTCGGTCCTGCGCACCCGTGAGCCCGGCGGCACCCCCGTGGGTGAGTCGCTTCGCGCACTTGTGCTGGAACACGGCAACGGCGAAATTGATGCGCGCACCGAAGCCCTGATCTTCGCCGCATCCCGGGCCGCCCATGTCCGGCAGGTGATCCGGCCGGCGCTCACTGCCGGAACCGTAGTGGTCTGCGACCGCTACATAGACAGCTCCGTTGCCTATCAGGGAGCGGGCCGCGGCCTGGGTACCGATACAGTGCGCGGCCTGAACGAGTGGGCCACCGAAGGCCTGGAACCGGACCTGACGGTGCTGCTCGACGTCGACCCTGAACGCGGACGGGACCGCAGGACCGCAGGCCAGGCCGCTGAAGACCGGCTGGAATCGGAACCGGATACCTTCCATCTGCAGATCCGCCGCGCCTTCCTGGAAACCGCGCAGGCGGACCCCGGCCGGTACCTGGTCCTCGACGCCGGCCGTCCCGTGGAGGAACTGGCCCGGACCATCCTGCAGCGCGTGGAAACCCTGCTGCCGTGAATGTCTGGGAGGACCTGCAGGGACAGGATCCCGTGGTGGAGCAGCTGCGCCGCGGGGCCGCGGAAGCCCGCCCCAACCACGCCTGGCTGTTCACCGGCCCGCCCGGCTCCGGCCGCTCCAACGCCGCCCGCGCATTCGCTGCCGCCCTGGTCTGTGACCAGGAAGATCCCGCCCTGCGTGGCTGCGGGGAGTGCAAGGCCTGCCGGACCGTGCTGGCAGGCTCCCACGCAGACGTGACGTCCGTGACCACGGAAAAGGTCACCATCAGCATCGATGAGGCCCGCGAACTGGTTCGCAAGGCACAGGACAAGCCGTCCACCGGGCGCTGGCGGGTCATCATTGTCGAAGATGCGGACCGCATGCAGGAACGCAGCACCAACGTGCTGCTTAAAGCCATCGAAGAACCCCCGCCGCGGACCATCTGGCTGCTCTGCGCCCCCAGCCCCGGCGATGTCCTGGTGACCATCCGGTCCCGCTGCCGCCCGGTGGGCCTGCGTCTGCCGCCGGTAGAGGATGTGGCCGAGCTGCTGATCCGCCGTGACGGCATCGATCCGGACGTGGCGCTCAGTGCTGCCCGCGCTGCCCAGAGCCATATCGGTGTGGCCAAGCGGCTGGCTACCGACGAAGGGGCCCGCACCCGGCGGGACAGTATTGTCCGGCTGCCGTTGATGCTGCGGAATGTCTCCGGGGCCATGAAGGCTGCCGCTGATCTGGTGGCGCTGGCAGAAGCGGAGGCAACCAGCTCCTTTGAACAGCGGGACGCTGCCGAGAAGGAGGCGCTGCTGGCGTCCCTCGGGGCGCCTGCCGGGGGCACGCTGCCGCCGGCGCTGCGCAGCCAGCTCAAGCGGCTGGAGGAGGACCAGGTGCGCCGGGCCAAGCGGTCCAAGAACGACTATTTTGACCGCGCCCTGACGGATCTGCTGTCCTTCTACCGCGATGTGCTGATGATCCAGCTCGGCAGCGGCGGACCGCTGGTTAACGAATCCCTGCGCCGCGAACTGGACGAGTTCGCCGCCTATGGTTCACCGGAACAAACGCTGATGCGCATGGAAGAGATCAACACGGTGCGCCGCCGGCTGGTGACCACCAACGTGGCCCCGCTGCTCGCCATCGAAGCCATGACGCTGAGCCTGCTGTAATGACCAACCCCGCCATGAGCGCTGACCTACCCCGCCAGGAGCATGACATGACCACCGCCACCGCACGCCGCCGTTTCCCGCGGCTGGCTGCCGCCGCCGCCTCGGTGGTACTTCTGGCCGCAGCCACTGCCTGCACCGCCGACACCGAGCCCAATGGGGAGGAAACCGGCAGCAGCGACACGGCCACCACCGCGGCTGCGGATGTCATCGGCACCGTGCCCGAGGACCTGATGGAGTTCTACAGCCAGGAGGTCACCTGGACGGACTGCGAGGGAAGCCTCCGCTGCGCCACCGTGGATGCGCCCCTGGATTATGCCGACCCCGGCGCCGGAACCGTGGAACTTGCCGTGGTAATGGCGGAAGCGGACAAAGCAGCCCAGGGCACCGTACTGCTCAATCCCGGCGGCCCCGGCGGCTCCGGGTACTCCGTGGTCAGCGAGTACGTGGAGAACGTCACCAGCGACCGGCTGCGCGAAAACTTCAACATCCTGGGCTTCGACCCCCGCGGAGTCGGCCGATCCACCCCCGTGGAGTGCCTCAGCGATGAAGAACTGGATGAAGCCCGCGCCGAATACGTGGACCCAAGTACCCCTGAAGGGCTGGCCGAGGCGCGGCTCAGCGCCAAGGAGTTCGCCGACGCCTGCGCCGCAGAGTCCGGCGAACTGCTCGGCTTTGTGGATACCACCAGCGCCGCACGCGACATGGACATCCTCCGCGCCGTCGTCGGGGACCGGAAGCTGAACTACCTCGGTTTCTCCTATGGCACCTTCCTGGGCGCCACCTACGCAGAACTGTTCCCGAACAACGTGGGCCGCCTGGTGCTCGACGGCGCACTGGACCCCGCGGCCAGCAACGAGGACGTCACGCTCGGCCAGGCCGCTGCCTTTGAAAAGGCCATCCGCGCCTACGTTGAGGACTGCCTCTCCGGCAGCAATTGCCCGCTTGAAGGCAGCGTCGACGAGGCCGTGGAAACCATCCAGGCCCTGTTCGCGTCAGTGGAGGAAAGCCCGCTGACTGCGGCGGACGGACGGACCGTGACCGTCTCCACCTTTGTCTCCGGCTTCATCACTCCCTTGTACGACGACGCGAACTGGCCCGCGCTGTCGCAGGCGCTTGAGCAGGTCCTGACCGAGGGCGATCCGACCTATATGCTCCGGCTCGCTGATATCAGCGCCGACCGCACCGATGACGGCACGTACGCGTCCAACAGCTTTGTGGTTTTCAACGCCATTAACTGCCTGGACTATCCGATGGTCTCCGACGACGCGCAGATGGCCGCGGACGCGAAGGAACTGGAAGCCGCTTCCCCCACCCTGGGCAAATACCTGGCCTACGGCGGCATCACCTGCGAGGCCTGGCCCTACGCACCCGTGAATGAGCCGCATCCCATCAAGGCATCCGGGGCGGATGAGGTGCTTGTCATCGGCACCACCGGAGATCCCGCCACCCCTTACGAGTGGGCCGAGGCCCTTGCCGCGCAGATGGAGTCCGCCGTGCTGGTGACCCTTGAAGGCGAGGGCCACACCGCCTACGGCCGCGGCAGCGACTGCATTGACAACATAGTGGACGACTACTTTGTGGACGGGACCCTGCCGGCGGAGAACACCGTCTGCTGAGCGCCCGGCTCATTTTGACCGCACCCGCCCGTACGTATAAAGTAGTTCCTTGTGGATTCTGGCCGGCAACGGACTGATGAAGCCCGCCTCCTTAGCTCAGTTGGTAGAGCGTCTCACTCGTAATGAGAAGGTCGCCAGTTCGATTCTGGCAGGAGGCTCCACAGCAAGAGCAAAGCCCCCGGCGCCATCGCGCCGGGGGCTTTTTTCGTCCCGGCAGCAGTCCGCACAGTCCCTGCCGGCCCCGGATGCGGTCTTGCGGTAATCCTGCGAAAAAATTCGGATGTCCTTGAGCCCGAGTTGAGGGTTTCCGGTGCCGCCGCACCTAATCTCAGTGGAGGAGCCAGACCGGCAGCAAACCGCCGGAGAATCGAGGAGACACGCATGGAAACCGCGCCGTTGGGCCACACCGCCCGCCGCTATACGCAGGTCCAGCGGGATAACTACCAGGCTCCCATCTGCGCCGAATGCAACCGCCGCATGGTGCCGAACTGGCTCGAGGACCGCGGCCGCTGGATTATCCGCAGCTTCCAATACCCCGGCGTCCGCTGCAGCGCGCATGAACGCCGCGTGCTTCCCGAGTATTTCGGACTCACCCCTCATAACCCGTCCCCCGGCCTGAGTGTACGGCGGGACTCTGCAACGTCTGCCCGGCGGGGTTCCGCCGGCAGCCGGTTCCCGTGGCTGGGTGCCAAACGCGCACAGCGAGGTATCTCCTAGCCGCCGGTCCCTTGATATGCCCGGCCGTCCCCGGGCAGTTGACCGGAAGCCCCCGATGTTCTCCCCAAGGAACAACGGGGGTTTCTGTTTTTGACGCTAAGAAAACAACGACGCCCCGGGGATACCGCGGGGCGTCGTTTTCGGAAGATCTGCTCTGGGTTACTGGCTTTCGGGCGGCGCGATACGGCCGGCCAGCAGCGCCTTGATGCGCTCTTCGGCGTCCGGGAGTGCCTCTGCGGAAGCCACGTTGGCTTCTTCCACGGCACGGACTACCTCGTGACGCTGGATCTTGACCCCGCGCGGCGCGTCGATGCCGATGCGTACGCCGTCACCGCGTGAATCCAGGACGGTAATGACAATGTCATCCCCAATCAGGATCTGCTCTCCGGACCTGCGTGTTAGCACCAGCATCCGCCCACTCTATCGCAACCGGAGAGCCCTGCCGGGAAGCTGCGGGCGGGCCGCGGCACCACGGGTGCGCGGGCGGGCAGCTACAGCACCGGTGAGGGTGAAGGTTCGCCGTCGAGCCAGCCGATCGGCAGGTTCAGCGCGTTCACTGACTGAGGTGTTCCGGTGGTGTCGATGCCTTCTACCGCCGCGCCGTCCACCGGGACGGCGTTGCGCACCGCCCCCACCCAGGCGGCAGTATCCTCCGGCTTGCGGCCGGCGTCCACGGCTACCCACACCTGGTCTGCAGCCAGTGCTGCGATCAGGGTGGCGTGCCGGCCCATTTCGGTGCCGGACCGGCCCAGCCCGTAGGCAAGATAGATGCTGTGCCCGGCCATCACGCCGGCGGCACGGGCCGTGGCCACAGCCCGGCGGTCTGCCGCCCGGCCCACACCCTCGGTCTCCAGCGCACCGGCAACCCTGACCGCGGCAGCACCGCTGCCCGCGAGTTCGGCCATGGACCGGCAGACTTCCAGCGGCTCATCCCCCAGCCCCACCACCATGACCAGATCACCGGCGTTGCCGAGCGGGGCGGGTGCCTGCGGGATGGCGCGGCGTTCCGGCTCCAGGCCCTGGTTGATCCTGCCCTGGTTCAGCGGCGGCGGATACAGCCGGGCGGCGTCCGCCTTCGCCACCCCCGGCGCAGCCGGTGCCGGGGCCGCCTGGGCGGCGGGTGTGCCGGTGCTGGCGGAGATGTTGTCGATCAACTCAGCGAACGCGAAGGACCCGGTGGAGACCGCCGGAGCGGCGGGTCCGGCCGGCGCGGCAGGCGCAGCGGGATGCAGCGTGGACTCCGCCCGTTCGGCTTCTTCAAGCAGTGCCGAAATGCCGGCCCGTGCCGCGGAGGCACGGCTGGGCAGGTCCGGTTCCACCGGAGCGCGGCGGCGGCCGCTGGGCGGCAGTTCCACCGTCACTTCATAGTGATGCCGGGACAGGAAGCCGCCTATCCCGCCTACCGTCACTTTTTCGGCAGCGATAATCCTTGCGCGCGGGCCGTGTTCGGCCAGCACCTTGGCCTTCAGCGCGTCCAGCGACGGCCCTTCAAGCTGAAATCGTCTCGGTTCCACGTACCACCCCTACAGTCTCGATATTGACATTACCTGCAGTGGCTTCCTGATAGGACAGGACAGGCAGTCCGCCGGCCTGGGACGTCACCAGCCGCCGGATGGCCGGGCGCAGGGCGGGTGCGCAGACCAGTACGGCATTGTAGCCGGCATTCTCCGCTCCCGCGACGGCGGTTTTCAGCGAGCCGAGCACCGCATCGATCCGTGCCGGGTCCAGCAGGATCTGGCTGCCCTGGTCCGAGGGACGCAGCGCCTCGAGCATGGACTGCTCCAGTGCCGGGTCGATCATGATCACGCGCAGGACGCCATCGGCAACGTACTGGGCGGCCAGGGCCGGTCCCAGGGCGGTCCGGGCTGTCTCAATCAGGCCCTCGGGATCGGGTGAGACCTTGGCCCGCAGCAGCAGCGACTCGTAGATGCGCGGCAGGTCATTGATGGGGATCTGCTCGGCCAGCAGTCCCTGCAGGACCCGCTGCACCTCGGCCAGCGAAAGCACGTTGGGTACCAGTTCCTCCACCGCGGAGGGGTTGACCTGTTTAACGCCTTCGGTCAGCACCCGTACGTCTTCACGGGTGAGCAGCCGTGCGGCGTTGGCGGTGATGACGGCGGACAGATGCGTCACCAGCACCGAAACCCGGTCAATCACCGTGGCGCCGGACATCTCTGCGGCATGCTGCATTTCCGCCGGTACCCATTTCCCGGCCAGGCCAAACACCGGTTCAACGGTGACGGTTCCGGGCAGCCCCTCCAGGGCGTCGCCCAGAGCCAGGATCCGGCCCGCCGGCGCCTCGCCGCGCCCGGCCTCCACACCGGCAATCCGGATGACATAGGTGGACAGCGGAAGGTCCACGCTGTCCCGGGTGCGGACCGGCGGCACCACAATGCCCAGGTCCATGGCGATCTTGCGGCGCAGCGCCCGGACGCGGGCCAGCAGGTCATCGGATCCGCCGGTGACAATATCCACCAGGTCCGGGGCAAGCATGATTTCCAGGGCATGCACCCGCATCTGCTCAATCAGGTCCTCGGTGGTTTCCGAGGTGGCAGGTGCGTCCAGGGCGGCCTGCGCCGCGTCCTTCTCCGCCTGCTCGGTTCCCTCACGGACCTTGATCCGCTGGGCCACCAGGATCAGCAGTGCGCCGATGACGATGAACGGGATCTTTGGCATCCCCGGAATCAGCGCCATCACGATGGCGGCGCCGCCGGCAATCATCAGCGCGTTGCGGGACTGCCCCAGCTGCGCGCCTGCAGTGGAACCCATGTCCGCTTCGGCGTTGGAGCGGGTGACGATCATACCGGTGGAGACAGCCATCAGCAGGGCGGGGATCTGGGTGACCAGGCCGTCGCCGATGGTCAGCAGGCTGTAGGTATTCACCGCTTCCCCGGCGGACATACCGCGCTGGAGCATACCGATGGCAATGCCGCCGATGACGTTGATGATGATAATGATCAGTCCGGCAATGGCATCGCCCTTCACGAACTTCGAGGCGCCGTCCATGGCACCGTAGAAGTCAGCTTCGGCAGAGACCTCCGCGCGGCGTTCCCGTGCCTGGGTATCGGTAATCAGTCCGGCGTTCAGGTCCGCGTCAATGGCCATCTGCTTGCCCGGCATGGCGTCAAGGGTGAACCGCGCCCCGACTTCCGCCACGCGCTCGGCGCCCTTGGTGACCACCACGAACTGGATGACCACCAGGATCAGGAAGATCACCGCGCCGATGACCAGGGAGCCGCCCACGGCAACGTGGCCGAACGCCTCGATCACCTGCCCGGCGTACCCCTCCCCCAGCACCAGCCGGGTGGAGGCCACGTTCAGGCCCAGCCGGAACAGGGTGGCGACCAGCAGCAGGGACGGGAAGACCGAGAAGTCCAGCGGCTTGCGGACAAACATGGTGGTCAGCAGGATCACCAGGGCCAGCAGGATGTTGATGATAATCAGGATGTCCAGCAGCCCGGCGGGCACAGGCACCACCAGCAGCAGGATAATGCCAACGACACCCACCGGGACGGCGAGTTTCAGGAGGTTGCGGTTGCGGTTCATGACGCGGCCTTACGGTGTTGTGGGGTGGTCACTGGTTCGGGCGGGGCTGCCGCCATGGTGTGCATCCCGTACGCGGCGCCGCGCCGCTTCAGGGACATCACGAACGCCAGCACGCGGGCCACGGCGTTGTAGAGTTCCACGGGGATTTCGGCATTGAGTTCACAGGCGCTGTGTAGTGCGCGGGCCAGGGGAATGTCCTGGACCATGGGAACGCGCTGCTTTTCGGCTTCCTCGCGGATGCGTGCGGCAATGTTGTCCGCACCCTTGGCCACGACCCGGGGCGCCGATTTGCCCGGCTCGTATTTGAGGGCGACCGCCACGTGCGTGGGGTTAACCAGCACGACGTCGGCATCCGCCACGGCGGCGATCATCCGGTTCCGGCTCATCGCCAGCTGACGGGAACGCCGCTGCGATTTGATCAGCGGATCACCTTCGGAGTTCTTGTTTTCATCCTTGACTTCCTTTTTGGTCATCCGGGTTTTCTTCCGGTTGCGCTTCATCACCACAAAAATGTCCGCCGCAGCCAGCACCAGGCCGGCGGCTACGGCTGTCTGCAGCAGCAGGGCGGTGCCGCCGCCCGCCGCTTCCAGCACCGCAGCAACCGGCAGGCCGCCGGCAGACATCAGGACCGGCATCAGCTGCTGGATTACGGCGTAGAGCACCAGTCCCACAACGGCGGTTTTCAGCAGTGATTTCACACCGTTCCACAGGGCCTGCGTGCCAAAGACACGTTTGAGCCCCTTGACCAGGTCAAACTGCTCGAACTTGCCCTTGAATTTCTTCACGTGGATACCGCCCTGCACCGCAGCGGTCAGCAGCACAACGGCGGCCACCACCCCCAGCATCGGCCCCAGGATGTAGCCCATGGCGCCCAGCCCCTCGGTCATGATGGCCAGGGCCAGTTCCGGGTCCGGGTTGGCGGTAATGGTGGATACGCCGTCGAGCATTTCCCCGCCGGCAGAGGAGCCGCGGGAAATGGTCAGCGGCATCATCATCGCCGTGGCGCCCACCCCCACCCAGGCGGTGAGGTCATCGGAGCGGGAGAGCTGGCCCTTGGAACGGACATCCTTCATCCGTTTTTGGGTGGCCTGCTCTGTCCGTTCCCCTGAGTCCGGTTCCGGCATCTACTCCACCCCCGTCACGGCGCGCACAATGGTGGAGACCAGCGAGGAGACAATCCGGGGCAGGGCCAGGAACACCATCGAGGCAAGGGTCAGCGTCAGTAAAATCTTGAGCGGGAAGCCGAGGGCGAAGGCGTTCAGCGCCGGGGCGACGCGGGTGAGCAGGCCCAGCCCGGCGTCGGCCAGGAACAGGACCACCAGCAGCGGGCCGGCAATCTGCACCGCGGCCAGGAACATCTGCGAAACGGCGGTGACCATTGCTGCCGCCGGTTCGCTCAGGTCCACTCCCCCGGTCAGCGGCAGCGCGGTGAAGCTGCGCAGCAGACCGCCGATGATGAGCTGGTAGCCGTCCGAAGCGAAGAGCAGTGCCAGGGCGGTGATCTGGAAGACGCGGGTGAACTGGGCGCCGTTGACCATGGACTGCGGATCGAAGGCCTGGGCCAGCTGGAAGCCGCCGAACGTATCGATCAGGTTGCCGGCGGACTGGACCGCGGAAAAGACCACCAGCACCAGGAAGCCAAGCAGCGCCCCGACCAGCAGTTCCAGCACCAGGGCCATAAAAAACGCGCCGGTGCCCAGTGCGCTGTAGCCCTGGCTGACCTGCGGCGCCACCGCGAGGGCAAGGCCGAGGCCGAGCATGGCCTTCACCCGGGCGGGAAAGGCGTTGTAGGAAAACGGCGGGGCGATCACCAGGAAGGCGACCATCCGTACCGACGCCAGCAGGAACGCCTCGATCCAGTTCTGGTCAAGGGTGATATTCACTTAGCTGCCGCCGAGCAGGGACGGAATCCTGGCGAACATTTCGTGGGTGAAGGACACTATTTCCGAAATCATCCAGTGCCCGCACACCAGCAGGGCGATTCCCACGGCCACGGCCTTGGGCACAAAGGAAAGCGTCACTTCCTGGATCTGGGTAATGGACTGCAGCAGCGAAATGGCGAAACCCACCACCAGTGCCGTGATCAGCACCGGCGCCGAGAGTTTCGCGGCAACCCACAGCCCCTGCAGGGCGATGTCCAGGACGGCATTCGTATCCATCAGGTGCCGCCCTGATAACTGTTGATCAGCGAGGTAATGATCAGGCCCCAGCCGTCCACCAGGACAAACAGGAGGATCTTGAAGGGAAGCGAGATCATCACGGGCGGAAGCATCATCATGCCCATGGACATCAGGGCCGCGGCCACCACCAGGTCAATGACCAGGAAGGGAATGAAAATGACGAAGCCGATAATGAACGCCGCACGCAGTTCCGAGATCATAAAGGCCGGTATCAGCGTGGTCAGCGGCACCGACTCCGGGTTCTCCGGGTTCTCCTGTCCCGCAGCCCGGGTCATCAGCGCAATGTCCTCTTCCCGGGTGTGGGCGAGCATAAACTGCTGCAGCGGTCCGGAGCCGGTGTCCAGGGCGGAGTCGAAGTTGATCTCGCCGTTGAGGTAGGGCTGCACCGCGATGGAGTTAATCTCGCTGATCACCGGCGCCATGATGAACAGGGAAAGGAACAGGGCCAGCCCGGCGAGCACCTGGTTCGGCGGGATGGAGGGCAGCGAGAGCGCGTTGCGCGTCATCGCCAGCACCACGAAGATCTTGGTGAAGGAGCTGAGCATCAGCAGCAGTGACGGCGCCACGGAGAGCAGCGTGATGCCGATCAGCGTGGTGACGGCCGTGGAGGGTCCGCCGTCCTGGCCGTTGATGTCGATGCTGAGTCCGCCGTCGTTCGGTTCGGCGGGGGCTGTCGGGTCCTCCGGCGCCACCGGGGGCGCGGGGTCCAGGGTATTGGCGTGACCGGCGGCGGCCCCGAGCAGGAGCAGGGCGGCGACGGCGAAGAGCAGTGCCGCGGCAATGGTCAGGGCGCGCAGGAGCGGAGCCGTGCGCGCTGTGGCGGCGGTGCTCACCCTTTGCGTCCGCGGCTGCGCAGGACGGCGCCTGTCTGGCGCCAGGTATCCGGCGAGAGGATGGAACCGTTCAGCGGGGATTTTCCGGGAGTAACCCCGGGCAGCGCATGCGCGCCGCGGCCCGCGCGGCGGGTGGTGGCGGTGTGCCCGGCCGGCACGGGTGCGTAGGGATCACGGCTGATGCCGTCCGCGCCTGCGGCCTTCAGCGACGCCGCGAAACCGGCGTCGGGCGCGGCAGAGGTGTCCGGTGCGGGTTCAGGGGCATCCGCGGTGTGCAGCACGTTCACGGACCCTTCGGTCACGCCCAGGAGGAAACGCTGGCCGCCGGTTTCCAGCACCACCACGGAAGCCTTCGGCGTGATCGGCTGCCGGCTGATCACCCGGACTTCCGGCTGGCTGGCCGCCGAACCGTTGGTGCGGGCGAACCGGCGCTGGAGCCACCACAGCAGCCCGAGCACGGCGCCGAGGGAAACCAGGACACGGAGTCCCAGAAAGAGGGTTTCCACTAATTGAGCCCCTCAACCACGTCCAGGATCTTGGTAATGCGCACCGCATAGTCCTGGTCAATGACCACTACCTCGCCGTTGGCGATGAGGCGTCCGTTCAAAAGAATGTCGGCGGGTGCTCCGGCGGAGCGGTCCAGTTCCACCACGCGGCCGGGTTCCAGGTTCAGGACGTCGCGGACCGACATCCGGGTGTGGCCGATTTCCACGGTCAAGGCCATCTCAATGTTGTTGATGCGCCCCATTTTGCCCACGATCGAGCTGTCCGGAGTGGCTCCGGCGGCACTGCTGTCCCGCAGGCGGATGGCGAACCAGCCGGCGGTGCCCTCGGGTGCGCGCAGCTCGAAGACGGCGGTGGCCGGGTCCGCGAACAGTGCGGCGGCGTCTTCGGTGCGGGCCTCGCCCAGGACACCGACGCCCAGCGTGGCGCTGGCGGCTTCCAGGGAAGGGCGCAGCACGTCCGCCGCGGAAACCAGCGGGGAGTCGGTACCGGCAACGTCGGCCAGCGGTGAGGAGCTGTCCAGGATCAGGGCCAGGTCCGCGGACTCGGAACCGACGAAGGAGGCGGTGACGGCAGCAGCGGTGTGCGCCGCCGGCACCCCGGCACCGGTGTGCGGGATCGGCTCCAGGACAATGGGGGTGGGCAGGCCGCGCACCAGGGCGGAAACGGCGTCGGCGTGCAGGCTGTGGGGGCTGGTCATAAGGTTAGTTCTCCTCGATGCTGACGATGCTGCCGGCCAGCCGGGAGCCGCTGGCTCCGACGGCTGCCTGGGCCAGGGTCTGACCGTCTACGGTCACGTTCAACGGGCGGTGGCGCGGGTGTCCAACGTTCAGGACGTCCCCCACGGCAAGGTTTAGGACCATGGCGGGCTTCACCACGATGGGTTCGAGCTGCAGGCACACCTTGACGGGCACGTGCGCCATCTGCAGCTGGACAAGTTCGGCGGGGGTGGCGGTGCTGGTTTGTGCGCCCAGCGGATCCAGCTGCGGAAGCAGGGCCGCTGCCGGAATGGCCACGGTGGCCGGGGCGGTGGTTTCGCCCACCGCCATGTCGAAGGTCGCCACGATCATGGGGTCACCGGATGCCGCCGCCTGGGCGAACTGGGAGTTGTACTGCACCGATGAAAGTGTCAGCGGGGCCGTCAGGAGGTGGCCGAGGGAATAGTGCAGGTCCTCAACGGCGTCGTCCATGATCTTGCCCAGGAGGGCCTGTTCAATGTGGGTGAACTTGCGGTCCGGCGCGGTCTGGAAGCCGGTGCCGCCGAGCATGTGTCCCACCCAGGACAGCGCTGCCGCCACCGGGAACTGGATGACGGCCTTGGCCGGAATGCTGCCCATGTTGAACAGCACCATGCCGGTGTTGTCCGGCAGGGACGCAGCGTATTCGTCATAGCTGAGGACCTGGACGTCCTCGGAGGTGACCTGCGAGAGCACACGCACCTTGGCAGTGAGCTGGGTGCCCCACTGCCGGGCGAAGGTATCGAAGGCCATTTCCAGCACCCGGGCATGCTCGCGGGCGAGGGTGGTGGGCCGGCTGAAGTCGTAGACCTCAACAGGCTTGGATTTGGAATGCGCAGCCTTTGCAGGCACGCCTAAGGAAGGTGATTCTTGGACCGTCACATTCCGCACTATCGGCAGCCGGGCCGGGCGCGTAAGCAGTGCTGCTAGGTGCCTGCCGTGGCATCGCGCTCGGCCACAATACCGGGAATCAGCGAGCGTACGTCCTCGCTCTGCCCGGACAGCACCACTATGTCCACCCGCCGGTTCTGGGCCAGCTCCGCCGCGGTCAGCCCGGGGGTCAGCGGACGCGATTCGCCGTAGCCCACGGCCTTGATGCGGTCCTGGACCACTCCACCCTGGGACACGAGGTAGCGCAGCACATTGACCGAGCGGGAGGATGAGAGCTCCCAATCCAGGGCATTGTCGGCAAACTGGCGCACCTGGGCGGTGTGCCCCTCAACGGAGACCTGGTAGGTGGTGGGTGCCAGGGCCGGCCCCACGGTATCCAGGACCCGCACGGCCTCGCCGGTCAGGTCCGCCAGGTCCGGGGCGAAGAACATTTCGGAGCTGACCAGGCGGATGGTCAGGCCGCGTTCATCCATCTCAAAGCGGACGGCGTCTTCCAGGCCCTTTTCCTGCAGGCCGGCATAGATAGCGTCCTGCAGCGCGGTCAGGTCATCGACTTCCTTGGCGGCCAGGGCCGCATCGGGTTCAATGACCTCCTCGCTGTCCACCTTGTCCGGAGGCACCACAATTCCGACGGCGGTGTCCACGGTGTTGGTCTCCTCGGCACCGAACCCGGTGGCCAGGGACTCCTTAAGCTGGGCGAACTTCTCCGCGTCCACGCTGGACATGGCGAACAGGACAATGAACATGCACATCAGCACGGTGACCATGTCCATGTAGGAGGCCATCCAGCGTTCGTCCGGGTGCTCGTCCTCCTCCACTTTGGGGCGGCGCCGTTTGCTGGCGCTCACGCGGCGTCCTGCACCTTATCGGCGCTGTCGCCCTTTTCTGCCTTCTCAGCCTTGGTGCCCAGGGCATGCGCGGGCACCATGGCCCGGAGCCGTTCGCCCAGAAGCCGCGGCTGGCTGCCTGCCTGCAGGGCGAGGACGCCTTCCATCAGCAGGGTCATTTCCTCTGCTTCCAGGTCCGCCAGGCGCTTGAGCCGGGCACTGATGGGCAGCCAGATGAAGTTTGCCGACAGCAGGCCCCAGAGGGTGGCCACAAAGGCAGTGGCAATCATGGGTCCCAAGTGGTCAGGGGTGGAGAGGTTCTCCAGCACGTGGGTCAGGGACACCACCGTGCCGATGATGCCGACGGTCGGCGCGTAGCCGCCCAGGCTGTTAAAGAATTTGACCGGGATCTTGTCGCTGGCGGTTTTGGTGGCCACTTCATCTTCGAGCAGCATCCGCAGTTCCTCACCGTCGGTGCCGTCGGCAATGTTCTGCAGTGCCGTGCGCAGGAACGGATCCTCCACCTCGGCGGCGTCCTGTTCGAGGGACAGCAGGCCTTCGCTGCGGGCCTTCTCGGCCAGCAGGACCACCCGGTCAATGGTCTCCTGCGGCTGCGGCGTTTTTCCCATAAACGCCCGCGGCACGGCCTTAAAGGAGATCAGGAAGTCCTTCAACGTTCCCCCGGCCAGGCCCACGGCAATGGTTGCGCCGAAGACCAGGATCATCGGGGCCGGCAGCAGCAGTGCGGAGACGTGGGCGCCTTCGAGGGTGATCATGGCATAGAGCGACCCGAAGGCCAGGACTAAGCCGATAATTGTTGCTGGATCCATTAGCTGTTCCTAGGGCGAAGGGGCACTGTCTTGCCGCCGGACGTACCGTCCCCGGCTGTTTTGTCACCGGTTTTGGCACCGGTTTTGACACCGGCCGGCTCCGCGGAGAAAACCTCCGGTACCAGGCCCAGACCGGGCCGTTCATAAATCTGCGGGGGAATGTCGCGGGCCATGGAAATCACCTGCGCCCGGTAAGCCGCAATGCGGTCAATGACCTCCTGCAGGCTTTCCGTCACGATGTATTTCGAACCGTCGACCATAACCAGCGTGGTATCCGGATTGACATGGATCCGCTCGATCAGGTCAGGGTTGATCGCAAACTGAGCATCATTGAGACGCGTAAGTACAATCATTGCCCCGTCCAGGTTCGGTTCCGCAGGACTCCGATAGGTCCTCACCCCTACTTTCGGCCGGAATGCCGCCGTCGTTAGGAAGACCCGGCAGCGGCACAGCGGGAACAACGACGCCGGGGCGCGCGCCGCGGGCGTCCGGCACGGGTTAAGCGCCAAACGGCCCCGCTGCACACCGTGCTGCGGAGCCGTTCGCCCTCAGGGGGCGGGATTAGCGCTTGAGGTTCGTGAGTTCCTGCAGCACTTCATCGGAGGTGGTGATGATGCGGGCGTTGGCCTGGAAACCGCGCTGGGCAACAATCAGGTTGGTGAATTCCTGCGAGAGGTCCACGTTGGACATCTCCAGCATGCCGGACCCGATTCCGCCGCTGCCGGCCTCGCCGGGGCCGGTGATGACGGCATTGCCGGAGTTCACCGTGGCGGTGTAGCCCGAGTTGCCGGCCTTCTCCAGACCCGCAGGGTTGGTGAAGGTGGCCAGAGCAATGCGGCCCAGGGCAATCTTGGACTCATTGGTGAAGGACCCAATCAGGGTGCCGTCCTTGGCAATGGAGAAGGATTCCAGGGTGCCGGCGCTGCGGCCGTTCTGGCCGGTGACCGAGGCGGTGCTGACACCGGCGTAGCTGGTCAGCGCCGCCAGGTCCACGGCCACGCCGTTCACTGTGAAGGTTTTGGGATTGCCGGTTGCCTGCACACCGTTTTCAAAGCCCAACCTGACATCGGTGGCACCGTCGGCCGACACCGTCCAACCTTCAGCTGCCCCGGCAGGTGTGCCTGCGGCGACCCGGGTGAAGGTCATGGTGACCACGGACACGTTGCCGTTGGCGTCGTAGACATTCATGTCCTTGACCACGGTGCCGCCCACCGCAGTTTCGGAAGGCAGGTTGCCGCCCATAGTCGCGGCGCTGGTGGCCGCGGCCGGAGAGATAGCGCCGTCGGGCAGGGTGATGTTGCCTACCGCGCCGCCCGTGTTGATGTTGCCGGCGGCATCCGCCGTCCAGCCCTGGACAATGCTGCCGTCGGTGGAGACCAGCCGGCCGGCGGCGTCGAGGTTGAACGCACCGGAGCGGGTGTAGGTGGTCTGCGCTCCCTGGCGGGTGATGAAGTAGCCGTCGCCGGAAATCATCAGGTCCTCAGCCCGTCCGGTGGACTGGGCCGAACCCTGGGTGAAGTTTGTGGTGATACCCGAGACGAGCACGCCGAGGCCCACCTGTGCCGGGTTGCCGCCGCCGTTGTTGGCGCCGGGAGCAGTGGCGCCCTGGGTCAGCTGAGAGAGGGTGTCCTGGAACTGGACGGCGGTGGCCTTGTAGCCGGTGGTGTTGACGTTGGCGATGTTGTTGCCGGTGACGTCGAGCATGGTCTGGTGTGAACGGAGTCCGGAGATGCCGGAGTAAAGGGAGCGAAGCATGGCTGGCGCCTTTCAGCTTGGGTGGTGCCGGGAGGTGGAGGGTTATGCAGTGGCTGGTGCGGGAACTGCTGCGGGGACCGGTGCGGTGTCTTCCGGAGTCCCTGGTGTGGCGTCCGGTGCTGTTGCCGGCGGTGCGGCGGCAGCTGTTGAGACGACGCCGGAGATGCTGTCCAGCTGGATGTCCACGCCGTCGACGTTGACGGTGGGAACACCGGCTGCGTAGGACACGGAACGGGCGATTCCGGTGACGGACTCCCCTGCTTCGTTGGTGTAGGTGACGCTCTGGCCAATCAGCGCTGCCGCGGCGATGCGCATCTGGAGGGAGAAGTTCTCTTCATCCATCTTGGCCATGGCGGTGAGCTGTTCCATGGATGCCAGCTGGGTGGTCTGGGCGATCATCTCGTTGGTGTCCATGGGCGAGCTGGGATCCTGGTTGCGCAGCTGGGTGACCAGCAGATGCATAAAGACCTCGCTGTCCAGGGTTTGTTTGGGCGCGCGGGTTGCTGCGGCGGTGTTTCCGCCGCCGATTGCCGCTATTGCGTCAACGGGCACAGTGGTCTCCTTTTCTAGGCCAGGAAGTCGATGGTTGAGGCCGTGCCGGTAAGTCCGGGACGGAACGTGCGGGGGGCGGTGTCTGCCTCGGGCCGGCGCGGGCCGGGCGGAGCATCTGTGCCGGTTCCGGGCCGCGGTTCCCCGTCACCGCGTTCGGTGCCTTCCCCGCCCGGGGAATCCTGTGAGGACAACGAAAGGTTGGCGCTCATCCCGGACCCGGCCAGGTCACGGCGGAGATCGGTCAGCAGGGTCCGCAGCGCATCGCGGCCGGCATCGGAGGGGGCGAAGAGTTCAATCCGCACACCGTCAGCTCCCACGTGGGCGCGGACGGTCACCGGGCCAAGGTTCTCCGGTGTGACGCTCAGGGTCATCACGTGCTCACCCTGCTGGGCGGTCGCGAGGCTGAAAAGCGGCTGCGCCACCTGGTTCAGCAGCGGTGCGGCAAGAGCCGGAGCAGGCTGCGCGGCTGCCGGGGCGGTGACGTTCTGCGGTGCGGCGGTCTGGGGAAGGGGGACGGCGGCAGGAGCAACCGGCGCGACGGCGGGAGCGGAACCTTCCGGTGACACCGCTCCGGCCGCAATAGCTCCGGTGGCGTCGGTGCCGGCCGCAGCCGAGAGCGTCGTGGCGAACACGGTGGAGGAAGCTGTGATGGAGGAAGCCGTGGTGGCAGCGGCGCTGAAGCCGGTACCGGCTCCTGCGGCGGCCGCACTATGCGCAGTCTGTGCAGCGGCACCGGGAAGGGCGCCGGGAAGGGTGCCTGCCGGGGTAACGGTGCCCTGCATGGGCAACACCGGAACGGCGTTCCCGGCAGCGGGGATGCCGGACGTTGCGGCGGCCGTCCCGGTGCCCAAGGGCGCCGGCGGTGCAACGACAGCTGACGCTCCGGAAGACGCGGCAGCGGATCCCGCAGGGCCGGCGGCTGAGGCGAACCCGGCAGCGCTGACGGCACCGGCCGTACCGATGGTCGCGGCGGTGGCGGCGGAGGCGTGGGTGGCGGTTGCAGCTGAAGTGGCCTGAGCCGCGGTGCTGTGCCCGGCTGGCACTCCGGTTTCTCCGGAGGTGGGCCCGGCAGGGGCAGCGGCTGCGACGGCGGACATCTCTTCCCCTGCAGTTGCGGTCCCTGCGGCTGCAGCACCGGAGGGTGAACCGTCCACCGGGGGCAGGGACAAGCCGGGCAGGCTGCTCCCGGCCAGGCCGGCAAACGCTGTGGACAGGGCTGCGCCCCCTGCGGTTTCCACCGTCAGGGAAGCACCGTTCAGGGAATTATCCGCCGGAGACGCGATCGCGGAATCTGCAGCAGCAGGCCGGGCAGCATCGGACCCGCCGTCGCCCTGAGCGGCACCAGTTCCAGCGCCACCAGTTCCGGCGGCCACGGTTGCCGCGCCGGCGTACCCCGGATCCGAGGCGGAGGAGGCACTGCCGCCACCCGCACTGTCGCGGGCCCCGGCGTCGTTGCGCTGGCTAGCCTTGTCGCTGCGGCTGGTGGCGTTGACGGCATCTTCGAGGGAAGAACCGAAACGCTGTGCGCCATCCTGCGAAGCGGACCCCGTCCGGGTGCCGGTCAGTGCGGAATCCCGAACCGTGGGGACGGCAGGCCGGAGGAGCCCGGCGGCGGCACTCATGCTGCCGAACCCATCAGTGCGGCCTGCGCGGCCCGGGCAGAGGCAACCAGGTCAGAAATGCCGGGAACACCGGCTCCGCCGGGAGCCGAAAGGGCTCCGGCGGTCCCCGCAGTCTCGGTAGGCAGAATGCGCCGGATGGTGGTGATGTTGGAATCGTTTTCCCAGGCATCCCGGATGGCGATGGTCTGGCCCGGCTGCGGGGCGTCCACTGCCTTTCCATTGCCCAGGTAGATGGCCACGTGGCCGCCGTCGTGGCTGAAGATCAGGTCGCCGGGCTGGGCCTGGGCCAGGGAGGCCACCTCGGTTCCGGAGTTCATCTGGTCCCAGGTGACGCGGGGAAGCGTGTAGCCGAGATCCTTGTAGACATTCTGTACAAAGGAGGAGCAGTCCAGCCCCTGAGCCGGGTCGTTGCCGCCCCAGATGTAGGGCAGGCCAAGGTACTTCTGCACGGCGTCGAGCACTTTGCCGTCCGCTGCGGCACCGCCGGCGGCGGCACCGGCGGTGCCTGCAGCTCCTGCGGTCCCCGTTGCCGCCGCAGTCAGGGAGGACAGGGTGGAGGCGAACTCCGTATCCGTTCCGGTGACGGAGGACGTCGTACCGAGCGCAGCCGTTTTGGGACCGGCGGCGCCGGAGAGCTGGCTCAGCGTGCTCCGGATTTCCTCGATCCGCCCCAGGGCGTCAGTCATACTCATGAATTGGCTTCCTTCTGCCGGCGGTGCCAGGCTGTGCCGGCAAGTTCATCCAGGATGGTTTGTTCGGCGCGCAGGTTCTCGGCGGCTTCGGCCTCGGCGTGCTTGCCCTGCAGTTTTTCCAGGCCCACGGACCGGGCGCGGGCGGCGGAAAACTCGGCACGCGCGGTTTCCACCTCGGCGGTCCGTTGGGCGCCCAATGCGTTCAGGTCCGCGAGCATGCTGCGGGAGGAGGCGCGGGCGGCGGCAATGGCGTTCATGGTGGCGGCGTCCACCGCGTCAGTGTTGGAGGTTTCCAGCGAAGCGTAGGCCTCGACGCGGGCCTGCCGGGCTTCCCGGTTCCGGGCGTTGGCGGCCGAGAGTTCACCGGCTGCGCGGTCCTGCTGCAGCTGGCGCAGGCGAAGCAGGCCGGCCAGTGGAAAGGCACGGGACATTTAGGACACCCCCAGCATCCGGGTCAGTTGGTGCAGCTGCGCCCAGGCGGTTTCCGCCGGGGTCTGTTCATCCATCCGCTGCTGCAGGAAAGCGTTGATGGCGTCTTCGTTATCCACTGCCGCGTCCACCAGCGGGTTGGATCCGCGCTGGTAGGCGCCGACGTCGAGCAGGTCCTGTGCCGCCCGGCGCGCGGCCATGACCCGGCGCAGGGTGGAGGCCGCGTCACTGCGTTCGCGCGGGTTCACCCGGGAGGCCACCCGGGAGATGGATGCCAGGGCGTCCACGGACGGGAAGTGGCCGGAGACGGCCAGCTTGCGGTCCAGCACCACGTGGCCGTCCAAGATGGACCGGGCACTGTCGGCAATGGGCTCGTTGTGGTCATCGCCGTCCACCAGCACGGTGTACATGCCGGTGACCGAACCGCGCTCGCCCGTGCCGGCACGCTCCAGGAGCTGGGCCAACAGGGAGAAGGTGGAGGGCGGATAGCCGCGGGTGGCGGGCGGTTCACCCACGGAAAGTCCGATTTCGCGCTGGGCCATGGCCACGCGGGTCAGGGAATCCATCATCAGCATTACGTCGGCGCCGCGGTCCCGGAAGGATTCGGCGATGCGGGTGGCCACAAAAGCGGCGCGCAGGCGCATCAGGGCCGGCTCGTCCGACGTCGAGACCACCACGATGGAGCGGGCCAGGCCTTCGGCACCCAGATCGTCTTCGAGGAACTCGCGCACTTCACGCCCGCGCTCCCCTACCAGGGCAATCACGGACACTTCGGCGTCCGTGCCGCGGGCAATCATGGACAGCAGTGAGGACTTGCCGACGCCGGAGCCGGCGAACAGGCCCATGCGCTGGCCGCGGCCCACCGTGGTGAGCGTATCCAGTGCCCGCACGCCCAGCTGCAGCGGGGTGTCGATCCGGGTGCGGAGCATGGCGGAGGGGGTTTCGTGGTCCAGGGGAACCAGGGCTTCGATGTCCAGCGGGCCCTTGCCGTCAATGGGCCGGCCCAGGCCGTCCAGCACACGGCCGAACAGTCCGGTGCCGGTGGGAACCAGCAGCGGGGTGCCCTTGGACCGGGCCGGAGCGCCGGCGGTCAGTCCGGTGAGCCGGCCAAACGGCATGCAGCGGACGCCCTCGCGGGTGGCTGCCACTACCTCGGCGTCCACGGCGGAACCGGGATCGCCGATGGACACCAGGTCACCCACGCCGCAGTCCAAGCCGGAGATTTCCACGCTGAGGCCGAGCACGGAGGACACCCGGCCAACCCGCTGCGGGGCGGCGGTGCGGAGGGCGGCGGCGAAACCGGCGCTGCGGGGCCGCCAGGCGGTGGCGGTCATCCGGCATCCTCAAGCAGGGCGCGGCGGACGCGCTCAATGGCTCCGCTGAGGGAGGCATCCAGGTAGCCGTTGGGGAACTCGGTCACGGCGTCTCCGCGCTGCAGGCCGGCGTCGCCAACAAAATCCACGCGGGCACGGCGAAGGGTTTCTTCGTCCAGGGCGGCCAGGTCCACCGGATGCATGCGCACCCGCTGGACGAGGTCCGTGTCCACGCCTTCCAGCGCCCGGGCCAGGGCTGCGCGGGCGGAAGCTTCGTCGTCGGCCAGTTCGCGGCGCAGCAGGGCTTCGGCCAGTTCAATGGCCGCAGCGGCGAGGGTGTCCTGCATGTCCGTGATCAGGGCGACGGTGCGGCCTTCAAGGCTGAACACCGCGGCGTTCAGGGCCGCGACGGTGCGGTTCACGAGTTCCTGCCCGCGGCGTACTTCATCCTCATGCTGCTCGCGCAGGGTGCGGCGCAGCAGCTCCGTATCGGCGGCGGCTGCGCGCAGGCCGGCGGCATACCCGGCGGCGTGGCCGCGGGCTTCCACCTGTGCATTGAGCTGTTCCTCGTCGGTGGCGCCCAGCGCGGTGTAGACGAGCCGGGAGAACGTCTGCTGCTCAGTAGACATATTCTTCCTCGTCCGCGTGGTGCACCTCGATGATGCCCTGGGCTTCCATTTCGCGGATGGCCCGGACAATGTTGGCGCGTGCCTCTTCCACCTGCGAGAGGCGGGCGGGGCCGGAAACCTTGATTTCGTCGTCGAGCAGTTCGCGGTTGCGCTCGGAGACGTTGGTGCGGATGGCGTCCAGCACCGCTTCGGTGGCCCCCTTCATGGCCAGTGCCAAGGTCCCGACGTCGATGCCGCGCAGCACCAGCTGCACGTCCCGGCGTTCGAGCTTGACCAGGTCCGCGAAGGTGAGCATCCGGGAGCGTACTTCCTCGGCAAGGTCCGGATCGCGTTCCTCGAGGGCTTCCAGCAGTGCGCGTTCAGTGACGGCATCGGAGCGGTTGATGATGTCCACCAGCGGCTGCACTCCGCCAATCGCATCCGAAGCCTCGCGGGCAGCGCCCAGCGCGGAGGCACGGGACTTCAGCGTTTCGGCGACCACCCGCACGGCTTCGGGCGTGGCCCGGGCCATGGTGGCGATGGCCTGCGCAACGTCGGTACGCAGTTCGGCGTTGAGGCCGGTGAGCACCGCGGAAGCACGCTGGGGGCGCATGTGCGCCAGGACCAGCGCGATGGTCTGCGGCAGTTCCCCGTCCAGTAGGGAGATCACCTGGTTCGGTTCGGCGCTTTCGAGGAATTCGAAGGACTTGCCGGCCATGGAGGACGCGAGCCGTTCCATCACACCGGAGGCACGCTCGACGCCGAAGGAGGCTTCGAGCAGGCCCATGGCGACGTCGCGGCCGCCGTGCGCACGGCGGCGGCCGTCCACGGTCATGTCGTAGAACTCGTTGATGGCCTTCTCGGCCAACCCGGCATCCACCCGCTTGAGCCGGACGATCTCCGCCGCGATCTGCTGGGCTTCGGCCTCGGTGAACTGCTGCATCACCACTGCGGCGCGGGAGGTCTCCAGCTGCATCAGGATGACGGCGGCTTTCTGGATCCCGGTCAGTTCCTTGGTTTCGGGCGCGACGGCGGTGCCCAGCGCTAGCGGCATCCCCACCGGGGCGGTGGCAAGCTCGGTCATGACCGGCTCTCCTCCATGAGGTTGCGCAGATAGTCAGCGGTGCGGACCGGATCCTGGGCCGCGAGGGCGTCAAGCTCTGCCCGCTTGCGGTCCTGGTCCACGGTGGCGGCAACAATCTGCAGTGAGGCAGTGTCAGTGGGAACTTCCGGCACCGGTTCGCCGAGCATGGCCAGTCCGGCGGCGGGGGCCAGCGGATCCAGTTCGGGCAGTTCGCCGAGGTCCACCACTTCGCGGTTCTGCCGGCGGGAGCGCATGGCGTAGGCCACCAGGGCCAGGATGACCACCAGCACGATGCCTGCCACGATGATGCCCATCTGCAGCATCTGGGCGCGGCGTTCGGCTTCTTCCGCTGCCTGCGCGTCGGCCAGTGCGCCCTGGGCCTGGGCGGCGCCGTCGGCGTTGAAGGAGACCATTTCCACGGTGATTTCATCCCCGCGTTCCACGTTGATGCCGGCGGCCGAGGCCACGAGTGCTTCCAGGTCCGCGACGTTGAGTCCGGCCGCGGCCTGGGTGTTCAGCGCCACCGAGACGGTCTGGCGGTTCAGTGAGCCGGCCGGGATCTCCCGGGTTTCGGTGACCTTGTTGACCGCGTTGTTCTTGGTGCTGGTCTCGGACCGGAAGGACCCGTCGTCGTTGCCTCCGTTGGGTACGGCAATGTTGTCCGGGCCCAGTACGCCGGCGGCGGTGTTGCCGTTGGCTCCGGTGTATTCCTCAACGCTGGTGGACTCGTTCAGTGCGGGGGTGTCCTGCGGTGCGTTGAAGGACTCCTCCACCCGGTTGGCGGATTCGTAGTTCATGTCCGCGGCCACTGCAACGGTGGCGTTGCCCGGCCCGACCACGCGGTCCAGCATGGACTGGACGGAGGCGCCGACGCGCTGTTCGTAGTCAGTGGCCTGTTTGTCAGCGGAGCCGGTGGCTCCGACGCCGACGGCGGACAGTACGGTGCCGGTGGCGTCAATCACTGCCACATCGGTGGACTGCATGCCGTCCACGGAGGCGGAGGTCAGGTGGACAATGGCCTGCACCTGGTCCGCGGTGAGCGTGGTGCCGTTGGCGGTTTCCACGAACACCGAGGCGGTGGGATCCGACTTTTCGGAGACAAACACGGTGTCTTCGGGGATGGCCAGCTGCACCGAGGCGTTCTTGACCCCGTCGATGGAGCCCACGGTCTTGGCGATCTCGCCTTCCAGTGCCCGCTTGTAGGTCACGGACTGCTGGAATTCGGAGGAGGTGACACCCATTTCGTCCAGTAGCGAGTAACCGCCGGTGGAGGCGGAGGGCAGGCCGGCACCGGCAGCCTTGAGCCGCTGGTCGTAGACGTTCTCCTCCGGCACCATCACGGTGCCGCCGCCGCCGGCAATTTCGTAGGGCACGCCGTCGGTCTTGAGCTGTTCCACAATGGCGTTGGCGTCCTCGGCCTGCAGGCCGGAGAACAGCGGGGTATACGCGGGCTTGGTCAGCCAGGAGGCCAGCAGCGCCACACCCAGGGCCAGCACGGCGACGCCGATAATGGCGATGGTTTTCTGGGCCAGGCTGAATTCCCGGATGGTGGAGCCGAAGCGGCCGGCCATCCCTTTTACTGCCGGCGGCATCAGGCCTGCATCCGCATGATCTCGTTGAACGCGTCAACACCCTTGTTCCGCACCGCGGCAACCAGTTCCAGGGTCAGGGATGCCCGGGTGGAGGCGATCGTGGCGGCGTGAATATCATCCAGGTCGCCGGTGACGGCCTGGACCGCGAGAGTCTTGGACTGGGCGGACAGATCGGTGACGTTGTCCACGGCCCCGGTCAGCGAGGCTGCGAAGGAGGATCCGTCAGTGGAGACGGCCGGCTTCACCATCTCAACGTAGGCCGTGGGCGTGGTGCCGCTGACGGCCGCGATGGCGGGGACAGGCATTAGGAGCGTCCAATCTGCAGTGCTGCTTCATATGTGCTCTTGGCACGGTCAACGACGGCGGCGTTGGCTTCATAGCCGCGCTGGGCGAGGATCAGGTTGCCCATCTGTTCCGAGAGGTCAATGTCCGGGTAGCGGACGTAGCCTTCCGCATCGGCCAGGGCGTGGTCCGGCTGGTAGACCATCCGGCCTTCGGCGTCGCCGTACTGGACGCCGGCAACGTAGACGCCGTTGCCCTCCGCACCTTCCTGCGCCACGACGTAGCGGGCCTGGAAGGCTGCACCGTCGGTGCTGGAGACGTTGTTGGCGTTGGCCAGGTTGTCGGAGACCGCGTCGAGCCACTTGCGGTGGGTGGTGAGGCCGGTGGCGGCAATGCCGATGGCGTCAAAAGTCATTAGTTGGTCCTCATTGCGGTGCGGAGGGAGTTGGCTTCCCCGCCTACGGCCTGGGTGGCGAACTGGTAGCGCAGCACTGTGTCGATGTTGGACAGGGTTTCCGTGTCCAGGTTGACGTTGCTGCCGTCCAGTCGGGTGGGCTCGAGGGAGCGGGAGGTGGTGGCGGCTGCCGCCCCGTTGCCGGCCTTGACCGATTTGGCGAGGGCGTCTTCGAAGCTGACGCGCTGGGCCTGGTAGCCGGGGGTATTCACATTCGCAATGTTGTTCGCGATGGCGCGCTGGCGGAGGGCGAGCCCGTCCAGGGCACTTTGCAGCGCAATGGAGGAAACGGAATCGAACACAGTGGAACCCAGTTCTCGCTAAGGGGACAGTGCGGCCGATCCGTGGCCTAAGACGTGAGCGATCCATGCTCACTGTGAGTTATCGGCATATCGCAAATCCATGTAAGTGGAATGCCGAGTAATTTTTATACTTTTTGCAGGTATGCGTTACACAAAAAAGTAAGCAGACTTTCCTATGTCTGCTTTCAGCCGTCCACTTCCAGGTAAACGGCCGACGACGACGGTCCGGGGACACTGCGGATCAGCATGGACTGCTTCCGGTTGGTCCGGGATTCGTTGCGCAGCTGCGCGTAGGCACGCGCCTGCGCCTTTGCCAGCAGGCGGGCCCGCTGGGTGAGTGCCTCGGGCAGTGGGCCGAGCTCGGCTGGCGGTTCCCATTCAGCGGCCAGCTCGTTGGCCTGTTCAGCCAGCGACTGTCCTTCCAGGAAGGCCTCGAGGTTGTCCTCGAGCTGCGTGAGTACGGTTTCCCAGAGCAGGAAGTTGGCCAGGTCCTCCGGTGCGGGGTAGGGCTCCGCGGATTCAGCCGACACCGAGGACCCCTCCCGGAACGCCCGCTACTGCCGGTGCTGCACCGGCGGCGGGCAGCTGGGTGGCGGCGTCATGCCAGGCCAACCGGATCGGCTCCAGCAGGTCAATGCACTCGCGGGTCAGTTTGGCGTCGCGGCCGATGTTGGCGTTCATCAGGGTGGAGAGCGAGTAGGTGTACAGGGCGTGCAGGTTCTCCCCGCCCTCCCACACGTCGGTCTTCAGCGTGCCGAGCAGTTCGGTGATGATGGCCTGGGCGTGGAGCAGGTTCTCGGAGGCAACCTGCCAGTTGCCGTTCTGCTGCGCTTCCTCGGCCCGGGCCAGGTCCAGCAGCAGCCGGTCGTAGAGCATGGTCAGCAGCCGCGCCGGTGAGGCGGAGAGCACTGCGTTGCGTGCGTATTCGGCGCGTTTGGCGGCAAGTCCGTAGTTCACGGTCACTTCTTACTCGAGTTGGCGGAGAGGGAATCAAGCTGGCCGGTCAGCCAGTCCATCTGGCTGTTCAGCGAGCCGAGTTTGACTTCCAGGTTGGTCCAGATGAGTTTCAGCGTGGATTCGCGGGAGGCCAGCCGGCGGTCCCAATCCTCCACCTGGGTGTTGAGCGTTCGCACCATGGATTCCTGGCTGGTGATCCGCTTGGTGATGGAGCCGTCGTATTTGTCCGAGGCGGCTTTGCCTGCGGTTTCGACCCGGGAGGCAATGGCACCCAGCGCGGCCTGGGTCTTCTCCGGATCGGCTGTGAGGGCAGCGGTGAACTTCTCGGCGTCGAACTCGACCGTGCCGTACTTGGTGAGGGTGATGCCGATGGCCGACGTCGAGCCCCCCTCCAGTGCGCCGGTGGCAGCGTCCATAATGGACTGCTTCAGGGAGCGGGTGGCCGAGTCTCCGGTGAACACTCCGCCCACGGTCTTGGTCACACCGTCCGAGGTATCAACGCTGACCGCGGAGTTCCGGTCAATGTAGGTGAAAACATCGGTGAGACTCGCGACCAGGGAGGCGGCAACGTCGGAAATGGCTTTGGTATCCCGGCTCACAGCTACGGTCACGGGATCGGCAGATACGGCGGAGACGGTGATGTCCACGCCGGGCATCAGGTCCGCGAAGGTGTTGGTGGCCGAGGTGATTTTTGTTTCCGCACCTGCCACGCCGGCCCAAAGGGTGACTTCGGCGTCCTGCCCGGCGCGGATGGCGCCCAGGTCGGTGCCGTTCTGGGAGACAGTGAATGCCCCGGCGGCGCCGGTAGCGGCGGCGGTGAACTGCATGCGGTACTGCTGTACCCCGTCCACGCTGCCGGCGGAGATCTTCACGGCGGTGACGCCGAGGTTGGCCTTGTTGACGGTGCTGATCACCTCATCCATGCTTTTGCCAGCGGTGTCCAGCTCGGTGATGGTTCCGTTAGCCGAGATGGCGAGGGCGTCACCGTTGGGCCAGGCGGCCATGGCGCCGGAGAGGGATACCTGCGCGGTGGCCAGTTTGTTGACAGTGAGGTCCAGCGACCCGGCGGCGGCTCCTGCCTTCACGGTGGCTTTGACCGTCTCCGCACCGGTGACGGCGGCGTACCGGTCGGTACCGCCTGCTTTGGCGATCTTTCCGGCGGCCTCGGCCAGGGAGGCGATTTTGGTGTTCAGGTTCTGCAGGGCCGTGGCGAACAGCTTGTTGGTTTCGACCTTTTGCTTGAGCATGGCCTGCGGGCGGGCTTCAATCTTCATCAGGTCAGCAATCATGGCGGTGGTGTCGATGCCACTGATCAGCCCGTCAATGCCTAGCGCCATGGAAATGCTCCTTGAGAAGTCCTGCTGGAAGAGTGCTGCCGGTAGTGCTGTGAAAAACCGAAGGCAGGGAATGGGCTGGCGGCGGGAAGCGTGAGGTCCAAGTCATGTTTCCCCGCCGCCAGCGGCCATTCACCTGCCGGCTCTGCGGTTACTGCTGATGAATCTGGTCAGGCGCTGCTACTACTGCAGGAGCGACATAACGCCGGAGTTCATCTGGTTGGCCTGGGCCAGCATTGCGGTGGCTGCCTGGGACAGGATCTGGGACTTGGTGAAGTTGCCCATTTCCTGTGCCATGTCCGTGTCGCGGATGCGGGAGTTGGCCGAGGAGAGGTTCTCCACGGACACCGCGATGGAGCGCGAGGTGGATTCCAGGCGGTTCTGCTGTGCACCGAGATCGGCGCGGGCCGTGGAGACGCTCTTGATCTGATCATCCAGAGTCTCGATGGCAGCGGAAGCCGCGGCCTGGCTCGCGGGTGCAGTCAGCGCAGCACCTGCGGCGCCGTCAGCACCCGGCGCAGCGTTGGTGATGTTGATGCCCTTAACCGCCGTGGCGATGGTGGCAACGTTGGCAAGGTTGATCGTGATTTCGTTGTTGGCGGTGCTTGCGGCACCACCGTCAGCGCCGACCTGGATCTTCAGCGCAGCCTTGTGAGTCGCTGCGTCTCCACCGGCGGCCAAGCCGTGGGTGTTGTCCAGCAGCTGGATGCCGTTGAAGTTGGTGCTGTTGGCAATACGGCCGAGCTCGTCACCGAGTGCGGTGATTTCCTTCTGGATCGCAACACGGGAGTCCGTGTTGTTGGTGTCGTTCGCACCCTGGACGGTCAGGTCCCGAACACGGTTGAGGATGTTGTGGACCTCGGTCAGGGCACCTTCAGCGGTCTGGATGAGGCTGATGCCGTCCTGCGCGTTGCGGCCGGCAACCTGAAGGCCGGAAACCTGGTTCTTCAGGCCTTCGGAGATAGCCAGGCCGGCAGCGTCGTCAGCCGCACGGTTGATGCGCATACCGCTGGAGAGGCGCTCCACCGACTTGGCCTGAGCCGTCTGGTTCAGGTTGAGGTTACGCATCGCGTTGAGCGACGAGGTGTTGGTGTTAATTGTGAAACCCATGATGTATTCCTCCGTGAGTGGGCCGTACTAACAGGCCCTTCCGTGGGCCTGCAACCATAGCTATCGGCGGAGCACCAACGGGCGTTAGGAATTCGGGAAAAGTTTTTTGCGCCTTTTTTCAACGACTTCTTCGCCTGAAGACGCAGGCGGAATTCCTAGGACGCGGCCGGATTGAACAGCGGAGGCAGTGCCGGAGCGGCAGGCATGGCCGGCGCCAGATGATGGCGGGTGATTCCGCCGGCTGTGCGGTCCCCCACCGAGGTGAGGTAGGCGTTGCGCCGGGCCGGGGCAATCCGGGACGAGATCTGCGGGGCTGCGCCTTCGTCCGAGTAATGCGTACCCAGTCCGTCGCGGAGCAGGCGGACGGCTTCGGCCCGCTGCTGGGAGACGGCCGAATGGGTGCTGCCCAGCTCTTCGGCCAGGTCCTTCACAGTGCGGTCATGGAAGTAGATTTCCTCCACGATGTACCGCATCTTCCCCGGCAGGGCGGCAACAGCTGCAGTCAGGTACTTCAACCGTTCCGAGGCCAGCAGGGACCCTTCCGGGGTGGGCAGGTCCGTCACCAGGAAGTCCGAGACGGACTCATCCAGGCTGGACACGGTGCGGGACGCATCAGACAGGGCATCTTCAGCCACCGTGCGGTCCACGCCCAGCGCGGAGGCAATCTCATCCACATTCGGGGTGCGGCCCAGGGCAGCGGTCAGCGTCTCTTTAACTGCGAGGGTTTCCTTGATCCGGCGCCGGGCGGAGCGGGTGGCCCAGTCGCTGGAGCGCATTTCGTCAGCGAACGCGCCAACGATGCGGCGGCGGGCGTAAGCACCGAACGGCACGCCCAGAGTCGGGTCGAAGGAATCCGCCGACGTAATCAGGGCTATGGACCCGGCGGACGCCAGGTCATCACGCGAGAGGTGCGTGGCCTTGGCGCAGACTTCGGATACTAGATAGCCAACCAGCGGCAGGTTTTCCACCACAAGGGCATTGCGTTCGGCGCGATTCAATTTTTGGACCCCCAAGCCCTTGTTCCCCAAATGACCCAACTGTTTTTTTCCAGTTGCCCAACTGTCTCCAGTTGTGCGCCGGCTTCGTGGTCAGTGGCTGAGTCCCCTGCGGTATCCACGCTCAAGCGCTTTAGCTGAAACATACCACTAACATTGAGAGGGAACCGGCCGATAGTGTTTTGTGGCGGACAAATAGCCAGATGTCCGCCAAACCGAAGACTTTTGCCGCAGGTTGGGGCCTGGAAGCAGACGTCTTAGTTCTGCTTATTGATATTCAGTGCACAACCTAGGAGGTGAGCTAAGCATGGGTACCCAGAAACTCTCGGCGCTTCTCTGGGAGGAACGCGAGTTATTGGAACTTCTTGTGTTCAAGCTCGAAGAAGAACAATTGCTGCTTACCTCCGGGAAAACCAAGTGGCTGACGCATGCCACCCGCGAAGTGGAGCAGGTCCTTGAGCGCCTGCGCGCGGCCGATCTGGGCCGCGCCGTCGCCGTAGCCGGTCTCGCCGCGGAATGGGGTACCGCAGAAGACGCGACCCTGCGCGAGCTGGTCGCCGCTGCACCTCCCGGACCGTGGACCGAAATCTTTGGCGCCCATCTGCAGGCCATGACGGAACTGACAGTGAAGATCCGCGAACTGCGGGACATCAATGAGCAGTTCCTGCGCACCGCCGCGCGCTCGGCGCAGGAAACCCTGGCCGGACTGAATCCCGAAGCCAATACCTACACGGCGTCCGGCACCTCGGCCGCTCCTACGTCAGCCGCACGGCTGGTTGACCAGAACATCTGACGTTAAGGACTCCTAAGCAATGAGCACCTTCAGCGGCCTTAACACGGCCTACACAGGCCTTTCGGCCGCCCGCAAGGGCCTGGATGTAGTGGGCCAGAACGTGGCGAACGCCAACGTGGCCGGCTACACCCGCCAGCGCCTGAACACCTCCGCCGCCCCCTCGGTGGCACCGACCGGCCGGTTCGCCTCCGGCACCGGCGTGGGCCAGGGCGTGTCCGTGGATTCCATCGCCCGCCTCGGCAGCCTGCAGCTGGACACCCGGGTGCGCAGCACCGCAGCCGTGGCCGGCTACTCCGCGGTCCGCGCCAATGCGCTGATCGATCTGGAGGACAGCTTCAACGAGCCAGGCGAAAACGGGCTGTCCGCAGCGCTGCAGAACTTCTCCGCCGCGTGGCAGGGCATCAAAAACAGCCCCGGCGACAACGCCGCCGCTGCCGTGCTGCTGAACGCGGCAGGCGCCGCCGCCGGACAGATTGCCAACGGCTACAACACCGTCAAGGACCAGTGGAACAGCACCCGCGGCTCGCTCAATGACATGGTGGGCGAGCTCAACGCCAGCGCCGCACAGCTGGCCGCCCTCAACGGCACCATCCGGTCCACGCTCGCCTCCGGCGCCTCCGCAAACGAGCTGGTGGACCAGCGCAATGCCCTCGCCACCACCATCTCTGCCCTGAGCGGCGCCACGGTCCGGGAATCCGCGGACGGCATGGTGGATGTGCTCATTGACGGCAACGCCCTGGTCTCCGGCACCAACGCCCGGACCCTGCAGGTCACCGGCGGCACCTCCATGGAGGACGCCCGGGAAACCGCCGTGGGCTGGACCGACCGGCCCGGAACGGCAGGAATCAGCAAGGGCGAAATAGCCGGCGCCGTTTCCCTGCTGGCTTCCGCCGACAGCGGCGGTGTGTTCGCGAAGGCCGCAGCGTCCTACAACGAGGTAGCCGCCACGCTGGCTGCCTCCGTCAACGATCTGCACCGCCAGGGCGCCACCACGGCCGGGACCACCGGCCTGAACTTCTTCGCCGTCGGCAATCCGGCAGCCACCACGCTGAAGGCGATCCCGACGGATGCCTCCGGCATCGCCGCCGGCTACCCGAATGCCGGTGCCCTGGACGGCAGCCTGGCCGAGGCGATCTCCCAGCTCGGGTCCAAGGCCGGTTCCGCGGACAAGGTGTGGAGCGGTTTTGTCACCGCCACCGCGTCCCAGAGCCGGGCGGAGCTGCAGCAGGCCACCCTGGCCGGCGTGGCGTCCTCCTCCGCCGTGGACCTGCAGCTGTCCAACGCCTCGGTGGATCTGGACGAGGAAAACGTGAACCTGCTGATGTACCAGCACGCGTATCAGGGCGCCTCGCGCGTTATGAGCGCCATTGACGAAATGCTTGACACCCTCATCAACCGCACCGGAATTGTGGGAAGGTAACCCGTGATCAGCCGCACCACCAACCAGACCATGGCCCGGACGGCCCAGCAGAACCTGCAGGCCAGCATGTCCCGGATGGCCAAGCTGCAGGAGCAGGTCACCTCCTCCTCCGCCATTGCCCGTCCCTCCGACGATCCCACCGGCACCGCCAATGCGATGAAGGTCCGGGCCGAAATCCGGGCCAACACCCAGCACGCCGCCAACGTGAGCGACGCCGAGGGCTGGCTCAGCGTGACCGACGGCGCCCTGGCCAACACCAACAAGATCCTCGGGCGGGTCAAGGACCTGGCGCTCAGCGCCAGCACCGGCACCATGTCCCCCACGGACCGGCAGGCCATTGCCACCGAGCTGGAGGGCCTGAAAACGGACCTGCTGCGCGAGGCCAACACCACCTACCTGGGCCGCACCGTCTTTGCCGGCACCTCGGACACCGGCAAGGCCTTCACCGAAAATCCCGCAGGCACCTACGACTACAGCGGAAGCGGCACCCCCACTACGCGCCGATTGGACAGCAGTACGCTCATGCGCGTTGATACCGATGGTGAAGCAGTCTTTGGCAAGGACGAGAATTCCGTCTTCCGGCTCGTGGATGACCTGGTCTCGGATCTGAAGGCGAACAAGGATTCCACCGGGTATCTCACCAAGATCGACGCGGCCGCCGACACCGTGCTGCGGGAACACTCGGCCCTGGGTGTGCGGCACGCAGCCACGCTCAAGGCCAAGGACACCCTGGCGGACCAGTCCATCAGCCTGGAAACCCGCCGCTCCGGCATCGAGGACCTGGATACCGCCAAGGTCATTCTGGACATGAAACTGCAGGAAGTCGCCTACCAGTCGGCCCTGGCCGTCACCGCACGGGCGCTGCAGCCGACCCTGATGGACTTCCTGCGATGAGCACGGGCCTGACGTTCCTGACGCCGCCTCCCGGACTGGCACCGGAAGTGCATTTCGAGCTGGAAGAGATCGACGGCGCCGCGGGGCTGTTCGCGCTCACCGCCGCTTCGGCATCCGGTGGCAGCCACCGCCTCTATGTGCTGGATGCTTCCGTGTACCTGCCGGACTACCACCCGGAAATCACTGACGACCAGCGCCGCCAGCTGGACCTGAACACCTCCGAGGACGCCGCGGTGCTGGTGGTCGCCAACCCGGCACTGGATGGCACCACCGTGAACCTGCTGGCACCGATTGTGCTCAACGTCCACACCGGCAGCTGCGCCCAGGTGATCCTGGAAGGCCAGGACTGGCCCGTCCGCGCTCCGCTCGAGCCGGTCGCAGCTTAGGCACAGCGGTCGCTTAACGCCAAAAGGCGCACACCCCGCGGGGTGTGCGCCTTTAGTGTTTCGCAGCTATTAGGCGAAGTCGGCCGTGGCCGGATCCGCACCGTAGCGGGTGCCGTTATCCAGCGCGTTGATGGCCTCAATGTCCTCATCGCTGAGCTTGAGGTTCAGCGCTTCCCAGTTTTCCCGGATCCGGGATTCGGTCACGGACTTGGGGATCACGATGCTGCCCAGGGCCAGGTGCCAGGCGATGACCACCTGGGCCGGGGTGGCGCCGTCGTACTTCGCGGCGATCTCCACCAGCTTGGGATCCTCGAGCAGGCCCTTGCCGGAGCCCAGCGGGGACCAGGACTCGTGCAGGATGTTGTGCTCGGCCTCGAAGGCGCGCAGGTCCGCCTGGTTCAGGTACGGGTGGGTTTCCACCTGGTTCAGGACCGGGACCACGCCGGTGGCGTCGATGATTTCCTGCAGGGCTTCCTTGGTGAAGTTGCAGACGCCGATGGACTTGACCCGGCCCTGCTTCTGCAGTTCCACCAGGGCCTTCCAGGTGTCCACGTACTTGTTCTGCTTCGGCTGCAGCCAGTGGATCAGGTACAGGTCCAGGGTTTCCAGGCCCAGGCGCTCCATGGAGGCGTCGAAGGCCTTCAGGGTCTCTTCGTAGCCCTGGTCTGCGTTCCACACCTTGGTGGTGATGAACATGTCCTCGCGGGGAACCGAAGTGGCGGCAATGGCGCGGCCGACGCCGGCCTCGTTGCCGTAGATCTTGGCCGTGTCGATGTGGCGGTAGCCAACCTCGAAGGCCTGTCCCACTACCTTTTCGGCAACCTCGTCCTCAACCTGCCAGACGCCGTAGCCAAGCTGGGGGATGGTATTGCCGTCATTGAAAGTCAGAACCGGTGATGTAGTCATTCCCACATCCTTATCCCGCGCTCCCCGGGATACAAAGCGGATATGCTCACCGCGAAAAGCCGGCTTAACGTATTCCCGTTTCCGGCGGTTATTTCCGGAATCTTCTACTGCAGTCCGGCAGCCTTCAGCGCACGCTCGGCCTCGGCTACGTCCTCCTCCACCAGGGCAGCCCGGCGGCGCACGTTTTCCAGCCCGGCCGAGGCAAACCCCCAGCGCTCACCTTCCAGCCGGGACATGGCTGCGGCTTCCGCCGCGGCGGCCAGCGAGTTGCCGCTGCGCGAGAGTGCCCGGTGCACGGCCGTCAGGGCACCGGGAATGTTCTGCCCGGTGCTGGGCAGCTGCCGCTGGGCGCTGGCGCACACCTCACGCACGCGCGGCAGCAGGGCCGCCAGGTCATTGGCCACCGTCACCAGACCGTTGTAGACGGCGTCATCCTCCACGCCTTCGAGCATCTGGTAATAGCGGTCCAGCCCGCGGGTGAACCGGTCGTGGGCACGGCGCCACACGCCCTTGCCGAGTTCAACATCGTCCTTCCGCCCCTGCCGGGCGGCTGCAAAAAGTGCCATTTACGTCCTACTACAGGTACTGACCGGGGCCCGCGTGGGGTTCCTGCCGCGGGCTGCCCGTTCCCTGGGGTCCCTGCGCGCGGTGCGGTTCCCCGTCATCTCCAATAACAACTCCCGGGGCCAGCATGGTCCCGGGCGGCAGCTGGCGCAGCTGCAGGCGGCCGGCGTTTAGCTGGTTGGCGGTCTGCTGGGCGGCGATGGCTGTCTGGATGCCGCGGAACAGCCCCTCCAGCCAGCCGACCAGCTGGGCCTGGGCAATCCGCAATTCGGCGTCGGTGGGGGTGGCATCGTCCAGGAACGGCAGGTTGATGCGGTGCAGCTCGTTCACCAGCTCCGGTGCCAGCCCGTCTTCGAGTTCGCTCACGGAGCGGGCATGGATTTCCGCCAGCCGGTTGCGGGCGGCATCGTCCAGGGGCGCGTTGCGCACTTCCTCGAGCAGCTGCTTGATCATGGTGCCGATCCGCATGACCTTCGCGGGTTCATCCACCAGCTCGTTCAGCTTGGCCGGGCCGTTTTTGTGTTTGGGGTGCCCGTCCTGCCCGTCAGCCTGTGCCGTGTCCGCGTGTGCCGTGTCCGCAGCGCGGTTCCCGTCCGTTGCCGCGCCGGAATCGGTCGCAGCGCCAGTCTCCGTTCCGCCGCCGTCCGGAGTCTCATGTGACTTCTGCCCGACAGGAGCGTCCGCGGCCTGCGGCCGGTCGGAGGATCCGTTCTGTTCAGTCATGGGCTTAATGCTCTCACGGTTGGTGGCCGTTGCCGCCGGGGCGGTCAGCTTTCCAGCTCTTCTTCGCGGCTTTTTGCGTATTCGCCGTCCGGGCTCAGCCCCGCCACCTGGGCTCCGGCGTTCAGCTGGCCGGCGGTGTAACGCCGGCTGTCGAACTCGGGGCCGGAGACCTTCTCCCCGGCCGGCAGGTTGATGTCCTGTTCCAGGTGCTCGTCGTCGTCCTGCACCTCGGGGGCCGAGGCTGCGCTGATGTCCTCGCGGAGGTGCTCCGGCAGTGCCTGCAGATCATCGTCTTTTCGCATTCCTCCACCCAACCAGCATCCGTGCGTGCACTCAAGGGGACGCAACAAAGGGACGCAGACGGACGACGGCGGTGCCGCAGCTTCTGAAAAAGCCGCGGCACCGCCGTCGGAATGGGCCGGCTATGCGGCCGTCAGCAGCAGCGCCCCTCGGGGTTGGCGTCCTGCCGGTCCATCTTGTCCCGCCAGAACTCCCGCTCGCTCATCAACGGCGACGAGCAGCCGGAGGCAGCGTGGAAGTCCGCGTACTTGCGGTAGGCGTCCTCCCCCATCACGTCCCGGAAGAAGCGCACAAATCCGGCCAGGCCCTGCCGGACGGCGACTGCGGCACTCATGAGTGTGCCGCCCGTTTCCCGGGCCGGCTCTCCTCCGGCAGCGCATCCCACTGAGCCATGATCTCCTTCTCCGCCGGCGTGGCCAGGAAACCTGCCGGTGCGAAGGTGCGGGACGGAACTGCCGGGTCCTCGGCGCTCGGGGCGCCGCCGGAGCGGAAGGACCGGATGGTGGCGATGATGGCCGTGATGATGACAATGATCGCCAGGGTCACAAACACCACCGAAAGCGTGGTCTGGATGAGCGTATTGCGCACCACTGCCTCCATGGCCTCCACCGTCTTGGCCGTACCGAAGCTGGTCTTGCCGTCGGCCAGCGCCTGCTGGAACGCCTCGTGGTTGGCCCAGTAGCCAACGCTCGGCACCGGCGAGAAGATCTTGTAGAACGACGCCGTGATGGTCACCACCGCAGCGAACGCCAGCGGCAATGCCACGATCCACAGCCACTTGAACGCATTGTTCTTGGCGATGATGGCCATGCAGATGGCCAGTGCAATGGCGGCCAGGAGCTGGTTGGCGATGCCGAAGAGCGGGAACAGCGTATTGATGCCGCCCAGCGGGTCCGTGACCCCCATGATCAGGATCGATCCCCATCCGGCGACCATGATGGCCGTACATATCCAGGCTCCGGGACGCCAGGCCATGTCCTTGAACTTCGGGGCCACGTTGCCGATGGTGTCCTGCAGCATAAAACGGGCCACCCGGGTGCCGGCGTCCACTGCGGTGAGGATGAACAGGGCCTCGAACATGATGGCGAAGTGGTACCAGAAGGCCATCATGCCGGGTCCGCCGATCAGGCTCTGCATGATTGTGGCGAGGCCGACGGCGAGGGTGGGCGCGCCGCCGGTGCGCGACACAATGGATTCCTCGCCCACGTCGGATGCCAGGGAGGAGAGCATGTCCGGGGTGAGGTTCACTCCGGCCAGGCCCAGGCTGTTTACGAAGGCGACGGCGCCTTCCACCGTGCCGCCGGTGGCGCCGGCGGACGAGTTCATGGCGAAGTAGATGCCGCGGTCAATGGAGATGGCCGCCACCAGCGCCATGATGGCCACGAAGGACTCCATCAGCATGCCGCCGTAGCCGATAAAGCGGGTCTGGCGTTCCTTCTGCAGCATCTTCGGAGTGGTGCCGGAGGAGATGAGCGCGTGGAAGCCGGAGAGCGCACCGCACGCGATGGTGACGAAGAGGAACGGGAAGAGCGGTCCGGCGACCACCGGCCCGTCGTCCCGGCTGGCGAACTCGCTGACCGCCGGAACGTTGATCTCCGGGCGGACGATGATGATGGCCACGGCCAGCATCACGATGGTGCCCACCTTCATAAAGGTGGAGAGGTAGTCGCGCGGGGCCAGCAGCAGCCAGACCGGCAGGACGGCGGCGATGAAGCCGTAGATGATGATGCCCCAGGCAATGGTGGTCGGTTCCAGGGTCAGGGCGTCGCCCAGCGGAGTATCGGCAACCCAGCCGCCGGCAATAATGGCGGCCAGCAGCAGGACGAAGCCGATAATGGAGACCTCGGTGACCTTGCCCGGACGCAGGTAGCGCAGGTACACGCCCATGAACAGGGCGATGGGGATGGTCATGCTGACGGAGAAGACGCCCCACGGGCTTTCGGCGAGGGCGTTCACCACCACCAGGGCAAGGATTGCCACGATGATGATCATGATGACCAGGGTGGCGATCAGGGCGGCGGTGCCGCCGATGAGTCCGAGTTCGTCCCGTGCCATCTGGCCCAGGGAACGCCCGCCGCGCCGCATGGAGAAGAACATCACCAGGTAGTCCTGCACCGCGCCTGCCAGCACCACGCCGACGATGATCCAGATGGTGCCGGGCAGGTAGCCCATCTGCGCGGCCAGGACCGGCCCGACCAGCGGTCCGGCGCCGGCGATGGCGGCGAAGTGGTGGCCGTAAAGAACCCGGCGGTCCGTGGCGGCGTAGTCCTTGCCGTCCGCCTTGTATTCGGCGGGGGTGGCGCGGCGGTCATTGGGCTTGAGCAGCTTCGCTTCGATGAGCTTGGAGTAGAAGCGGTAGCCGATCAGGTAGGTACAGACCGCGGCGAAGACAAACCAGATGGCGTTCACGGTTTCGCCGCGGACTACGGCGAGCATGGTCCAGCTCAGGCCGCCCAGCAGGGCGATGCCCGCCCAGATGGCAATTTTTGCCGGGGTCCAGCGGCGGTCCTCGGCGTCGAGGACTTCCGGATCCACGGCCACCGGCGGCAGTGCCGGGTCCTGTTCCAGGACGTCGCCGTCCGGCCGGCCGGTGGGGCCTGGCGTGTCCGGGGTTTCGGCCCGGCGCCGATGTTTCTCGCTCATGATGAATCCCTTTGTGTGCGGTGGCGTTGTCTGCGTTGACAGTCATACCGATAGGCAGGGAGTGGCCCTGCACCTAGAGATTACTACCACGGGGGTGTGTTACATCACGTTAAAGCGCGACGGCGGCCGCACCGGGTGGGCGGCCGCCGTCGTTGTCCTTCCGCTAGACGGTCAGCAGGATCTTGCCGGTGTGTTGTCCGGAGTCGAAGTACTCGTGGGCAGCGGCTGCCTCAGCCAGCGGGAAGGTGCGGTCCACCAGCGGGCGGATGGCGCCGGAGGCGAGCAGCGGCCAGACGTACTGGCCCACGGCAGACATGATGGCGCCCTTTTCCTCCACGGGGCGTCCGCGCAGGGTGGTGCCGATGACGGCGGCCCGCTTGGCCATCAGCTGGTTCAGGTTCAGTTCGGCCTTCGCCCCGCCCTGCAGGCCGATAATGACCAGGCGTCCGGCGACGGCGAGCGCGTCCAGGTTCCGTTGCAGGTATTTGGCGCCCACCACGTCCAGGATGACGTCGGCTCCGTGGCCGTCCGTCGCTTCCCGGACCGCTTCAACAAAGTCCTGTTCCTTGTAATTGATCAGCACCTTCGCGCCCAGCGACTCGGCCAGCTCCAGCTTGTCAGCGGATCCTGCGGTGACGATCGGGACGGCGCCGAACGCGGCAACCATCTGGATGGCCATGGTGCCGATCCCGCCGGAGGCACCGTGGATGAGGACGTAGTCCCCTTCCTGTACGGCGGCGGCCATAAAGAGGTTGGAGAAGACGGTTGCGGCGGTTTCCGGCAGCGAGGCTGCGGTGACCGCGTCGATGCCGTCCGGCAGGGGCAGGACCTGGACGGCGGGGACGGCCACCTGTTCGGCGTAGCCGCCGCCGGTCAGCAGGGCGGCCACCTCGGTGCCCACGGCCAGTCCCTCCACGCCCTCCCCCAGTGCGGCGATCCGGCCGGAGACTTCCAGGCCGGGATATTCGGAGGTTCCCGCCGGGACCGGGTAGTGCCCCTGGCGCTGCAGCACGTCTGCACGGTTGATGCCGGCGGCAATGACATCAATCAGCACTTCCCCGGGACCGGCTTCGGGCGCCGGGACATCCTGCACTTCCAGGGCCTCGGGGCCGCCGGGTGTTCCAATAACAATGGCTTTCATGCTGTCCTTCCTGCTTTGGGGAATTTTGGTGATTTCATCCCTTCTGCCAGACTACATAGTGAGGAAGGTTGTCCGAGCGGCCGATGGAGCTGGTCTTGAAAACCAGTGTGCGGTAACCCCGTACCAAGGGTTCGAATCCCTTACCTTCCGCACAGACACACTGGAAGCGGTCCCGTCACGGGGCCGCTTCCGGTGTTTAAGGGCTCCGTTCCGGGCGGCAGGGCACGGACTAAATAACTTAGGCTGGTCCTAAGTAATTGAGTCCGCAGTCCCCCACCACGTCGGAGCCGCAGTATGTCCCACCATCTCCAGCCCATCTCATGGAGGAAGCCGGCTGGCCTGGCCGCCCTCACCCTGACCCTTGCACTCACCGGATGCGCCGCCGGCAACGATCATGATCAGCCGGCGTCGGGCATCGGCATGCACGGGGTAGAGGAGCGCACCGCTGAGCGCGTGGTCCAGGTCAGCTCCGTCCATCCCGAAACCGGAATGACCCTCATCGAGGGCCCGACGTTCGGTCCCGACGGCGGCCTGTTCGTTGTTGATGTCACCGCCCCGGCCGGCGCCGCGAAGGTGATGCGGGTGGATGTGGAAGAGGAGTCAGTTTCCCCGGTGTACACCGAAGGCAACGGCGCCTACACCTCAGCGCAGTTCAGCCCGAAGGACGGCCGGATCTACCTGACGGACTTTGCCGGCGGAAAGATCGACAGCATCACCGCCGACGGTAAGGACCACAGGACCTTCTTCACCGGCGACGTTGACGGTGTCCCCATGCGCCCGGACGACCTCGCGTTCGACGAGGAGGGCAACCTCTTCGTCAGCGACTCCACCGGCTACGCCGATCCGGCGTGGGAAGCACAGGGCCGCGTGGTGCGGATCGACAAGGACACCGCGGAGGCCACCGTCCTGGCGGAGAACCTTGCCGCTCCGAACGGCATCTCCTTCAGCGAGGATTTCAAGGCCCTGTGGGTCAGCCAGTACATGGACAACCGGATCGACTACCTGGTGCTGAATGAGGACAAAACCGAGGTCGCCACGTCCCACCCCGGCATGCACTTCGACGGCGGCACGAGCCAGACGGATTCCAACGCCGTGGACGCCGACGGCAACGTGTACCAGGCCGTCCACGGTCAGCCCCGCATCTTTGTCTACAGCCCCGAGGGCGAACTGCTCTCCACGGTCACCGTCCCCACCGACGACGCCGACGGCCTCACCTCGGCCACCAACATCGCCATCAAACCCGGCACCACCGAGGCCTACCTGACGGCCAGCGGCCCGGACGGCGGTTTCATCTATGAATTCGACGCCCTCTCCACCGGCATCCGCCAATCAAACGGCGGCTAACCTCCACCCAACTAAAGGCGGCAACCTAGGACGCGCTGGCGGGGCCTGTTTTGTTGCCTGCCCCGGTGACGTACCGCCGTAGGGGCCTGGCGGAGGCGGCTTTAATATTCCAAGCGAGCTCTGCGAGCTCTGGAATTTCGTTGCCGCCGGAGCCAGGCCCCGCAGGCGGGGCCGAGCAGGCGGGGCCAAGGCTGCCAGGCCCCGCACACGGACCAGGACAAAGAGGCGCTACACCTCAGTCACGAGCACATCCTCGATGAACTCCCCGCGCCACTGCTCCAGCATCCGGTGGAACACCACCGGCCCCGGGCTGAAGGAGAAGCTGACGGGCGGCGGGTTACCCTCGCGGTTGTAGTAGCCCGGTGTGCACTCCGCGGCGAACTTCCGGTTGTCCGCCGCAGTGCGCTGGATGGTTTCCCCCCAGGCCGCTTCGGCTTCGGCCGTCGGTTCGATGTACCGGGCACCCACCTCGCGTGTCTTGCCGATGACGGCGGCAATATGGTTCGCCTGTTCCATCAGGATGTGGACGAAGTTCACTGAGTTGGCGTTCTGCAGCGATCCGAGGTGGAACAGGTTCGGGAAGCCGTGCGTGTAGAAGCCGTGCAGGGTCCGCGGTCCGCGCCCCCAGGCTTCCAGCAGGGTCTGCCCGCCGCGTCCGGTCACCGGCATGGCGCCGGAAGTGACACCTGAGACGCCCACCTCAAAGCCGGTGGCGAAGATGATGCAGTCCACCTCGTATTCCTCCTCGCCCACCACGACCGTGTTCTCCGTGATGCGGCTGATCCCGCCGAAGTCCGCGGTGTCCACCAGGGTCACGTTGGGGCGGTTGAAGGTCTCCAGGTAGTAGTCGCTGAAGGCCGGCCGCTTGCACATGTAGCGGTACCAGGGCTTGAGCTTTTCGGCCGTCTCTGGATCGGAGACTTCCTCATCCACACGGGCGCGGATGGCGTTCATTTTCCGGAAATCAACAAGCTCGTCGAGCCGTTCGCGTTCTTCAGCGGAAACGGACGTGTCGACGGCGCCGCTGATCATTTTGCGGTGCAGCTGCGGAACCGAGGTCCAGCCGTCCCGGGTCAGGTCCTCCTCCACCGGTTCCCCGGACACCACGGCCAGGAAGTTCTCCATCCGTTCCTTTTGCCAGCCCGGCTGCAGGGAAGCGGCCCAGGCGGGATCGGTGGGCCGGTTGTTCCGGATGTCCACCGAGGACGGTGTGCGCTGGAAGACCACCAGCTGCTCGGCGTCGCGCGCCACCATGGGGACCACCTGGATGCCCGTGGCACCGGTGCCAACCACCGCCACCTTTTTGTCCGCCAGCCCGGTGAGGTTACCGAACTGGTCTCCGCCGGTGTAGCCGTAATCCCAGCGGCTGGTGTGGAAGGTGTGGCCCTTAAAGGAATCGATGCCCGGAATGCCCGGGAGCTTCGGCTGCGTGAGCGTTCCGGAGGACGTGATCACAAAACGGGCCCGCATGGAATCGCCGCGGTCGGTGGAAACAATCCATTCCAGTGCCGCCTCGTCCCATACCAGCCCCGTCACCCGGGTGTGGAAGACGGTGTCGCGGTACAGGTCGAAGCGCTCCGCAATGGCCACGGCATGCCGGCGGATCTCTTCCCCCGGAGCGTAGCGTTCGCTGGGGATGTAGCCGACTTCCTCAAGCAGCGGCATGTAGACGTAGGACTCAATGTCGCAGCGGATGCCGGGGTAGCGGTTCCAGTACCAGGTCCCGCCGAAGTCTCCGGCCTCGTCCATCATCCGGATGTTTTCGACGCCGGCCTGCCGCAGGCGCGCTCCGGTCATAAGCCCGCCGAAGCCGCCGCCGATCACCAGTACCTCCACCGAGTCGCTCAGCGGTTCCCGCTCCGTGCGGGGAGTGTAGGGGTCCGTGGCGTAGTAGCCGAATTTCCCCTTGGCCGGCTGGTACTGGGAGGCTCCGTCCGGGCGGATGCGTCGGTCCCGTTCTGCCTTGTATTTGGCCCGGAGGGCCTCAACGTCCAGGCCGTCCGACAGGTCCCGTTCATTTGCGGGCGTTTGATAGCTCATTTGTTTCCTTACGTCGCTTGCGCGCCCTGGAAGCACAGCGGAGCAAGGAAGACGAACGACGCCGGGGCGCGCGGGAATGCAGCTTGCTCCCCCTACGCCAACCGGGAACGCCGGTATTACGTTCACCGCCTAAACGGTTAGCCTCACCCTAACTAAATTGGCTGAGTGTTTGCTGACTCCGGTGCTGCGGCTACGGTGAACTCATGAGCGACGGAAGCGGCGGCACAAGCAACGAGCAGCAGGAACGCGAGCGAATCCTGCGCGACCTCGAAGACCTCGCCGATTCACTGCAGTCCTCATCCGTACCCACCTTTCTCGACCCGCTGCTTTCCACGGACCTGACGGTGCGCCAGCTGAAGGTGCTCACCATCCTGGTCACGTCCGAGGAAGGGGCCACCGGGCGGGGATTATCGGAGTCCTTTGGCGTCTCGATGGCCTCCATGTCCGGGCTGATCGACCGCCTCGTCGCGCAGGGCGTAGCGGTGCGTTCGGAGGATCCCAGGGACGCACGGGTGCGCCGGGTGAAGGCCACGGAGCTGGGCCGCAGCGTGGTCCGCAGGCTCGTCTCGGGACGTCCGGAGCTGAACTTCGACATTCTGGCCAGGCTCGCCCTGGAAGACCTTCGCGCGCTGGAACAGGGCATGCGTGCCGTTGACGCCGAGGTGAACCGCGGGACGGACTCACCAAGATGATGACCGTCCCGCCGGCGCTGATCGCAGGCATCAGCCGGCTGGTCCAAGCGGCCGGGCTGGTGGCCTTGGCTTACCTGCTTGGCCGCTTCCGTGACGCCGGGACCTTGATCTATCTGGGCGGAGGAATCGGGTCCGGCCAGCTGCGGCTGGTTGCCCTGGCCGGAGCTTGGGGGTTCCTGCTCGGATCGTCGGTCGCGATGGTTCCCTGGTTCAGCGGCCTGGTCCGCCACGGGGTGTGGCGATGGTCCGCCGGCATCCTCGGCACAGCCGCCAGTTGCCTCGCGTTGGCACTGCTGGCCGGGTACGGATTCATTGCCCTCCTGAGTTCAGGGCCAGGCTATGAAAAAGTGTCGGCCCCGGCGGGGGAACATACACTGCTAATCAACAACCGGAGTTTCTTGCTGCTCGGGACGCATGTCGTATATGAACAGCAGCACGGACCCGTTTACGTCCTCCGGGACACCGTGCTGACAGATGACGGTTACGATCCGTTCGGCACCGGGGCATTTTCCGTGCAGTGGGGACGCGACAGCGCAACCATCTCCTACGCTGTGCAGTCACCGGTCGAGGAGGGCGACGCAGCTCCCCGGGACGGCCGGGCCGTCATTCCCTTCGGGCCCGGGTAACCCCGAGGCAGCTTAGAGCCGCCCGGCGCCGGCGGCGGGCAGGACGGTAAACAGTGCCGGTTCCTTCCAACCTTTGTCCTCGAAGGCTGCAAGCACGGCCGCCCGGACCTCGTCCTCGGCCTCAGCCCGGATCAGGGCTATGGCCGAGCCGCCGAAGCCGCCGCCGGTCATCCGTGCACCCAACGCACCGGCCGCGAGCGCTGCGTCCACAGCCAGGTCCAGCTCCGGGCAGGAAACCTCGAAGTCATCCCGCAGTGAGGCGTGGGAGGCAACCAGCAACTCGCCGATGCCGTCCACGTTTCCGCGGCGCAGTTCCTCGACCACGGCCAGTACCCGCTGGTTCTCGCCCAGCACGTGGCGCACCCGGCGCTGAACCTCCGCATCCAGTCCGGAGAGGTCCGCATCGGCCGGCACATCCCGCAGCGAGTCCGCGCCGAGGGCTGCCGCGCCGCGTTCGCAGGCGGACCGGCGGGCGCTGTAGCCGCCGTCGGCATGGCTGTGCGCCACCCGGGTGTCCATCACCAGCACCTCCAGCCCGTGGTCAGCCAGCGGAAGCGGCACGTTTTCGGCGTCCAGGGAGCGGCAGTCCAGGAACAGGGCACCGCCGTCCTGTCCCATCAGTGAGGCCGACTGGTCCATGATCCCGGTGGGGGCGCCGACAAACTCGTTCTCGGCATACTGGGTCAGGCGGGCCATCCCGGGCCGGTCCAGGCCCAGGCCCAGCAGGTCATTCAGCGCCACGATCACCGCCACCTCCACGGCGTGCGAGGAAGAGAGCCCGGCGCCCACCGGGACCGTGGAATCCAGCAGCAGGTCAAAGCCGGGTACGGAAACCCCGGCACGTTGCTGCAGTGCATAGACCACTCCCGCCGGATAGCCGCCCCAGCCCTCCGCGGCGCCCGGTACCAGGCCGCCGGTCCGGAACCGGGCGTGTGAGAGCCCCCGGCCCTTCTGCCCATAGGTGGAGGCGAGCCGGACGACGTCGGTCTCGTCCTCCGGATCCTGGTCCGGCCGGCGTAGCCGCACGGCGACGAGGGCACTGCGGTCGATCGCGAAGGGCAGCACAAATCCGTTGTTGTAGTCCGTGTGCTCCCCGATCAGGTTCACCCGCCCCGGTGCTCGCCACACGCCGTCGGGCTCCTGGCCGTAAACCTCGGCAAAACGCCGGGACAGGCTTTCCGCGCGGTCCTGCAGCGGTTCGGCGTTGACGGCGGCGCTCATGCGCGGACCTCCCGGAGTTTCGCGGCGGTCTGTTCCGCGGTGGTGTCATTGATAAAGGCCCCCATGGCGGCTTCGGAACCGGCCAGGAACTTCAGTTTGTCCGCGGCCCGGCGCGGACTGGTCAGCTGCAGGTGCAGCCACCCGGCCTCCCGGTCCGCAGCGGTGACGGGAGTCTGGTGCCACGCCGCAATGTAGGGGGTGGGAGTGTCATACAGTCCGTCCACGCGCTGCAGCAGGTCCAGGTACATACCGGCGAGCTCGTCGCGTTCGGCGCCGGACAGTGCAGCGAGGTCCGGCACCTGGCGGTGCGGCACCAGATGGACTTCCAGCGGCCAGCGGGCGGCATAGGGGACATAGGCGGAGAAATGCTCGCCCTGCAGCACCATCCGGTCCCCTGCCTCGGTTTCGGCGCGGAGCAGCTCGCCCATGAGCGGCTGCCCGTGGTCGGCCAGGTGCCGGCGGGAACGTTCGGCCAGCCGCGCCGCATACGGGGCGGCGTACGGGTAGGCATAGATCTGTCCGTGCGGGTGGTGCAGGGTGACGCCGATGTCCTGGCCGCGGTTCTCGAACGGGAACACATGCCGGATGCCGGGCAGTGCGGAGAGCTCCCCGGTGCGCTGCGCCCAGGCCTCCACCACGGTCCGTGCACGTTCATAGGGCAGCTGCCCGAAGGAGGCGTTGTGCTCGGGGGTGAACACCACCACTTCGCAGCGCCCGAACGCGGGCTCGGGGGTGCCCCACAACCGGGCGCCGTCGTCGTCGGCCGGCAGTTCGCCCAGGGCCGGGCCCAGGGACGGAAAACGGTTTTCAAACACAACGACGTCGAAGTCCCCGGCCGGGATTTCGGAGGCCCGGGTGTCCGTGGACGGGCAGAGCGGGCACTGGTCCGCGGGCGGCAGGTAGGTCCGGGACTGCCGGTGGGCAGCCACGGCCACCCATTCACCGGTCAGCCGGTCGAAGCGGACCTCGCCGTTGCCGGAGCGGGGATCGAGCGGACGGGCATCGGAGACCTTGTCCACCGGCCGGCCGCCGCGGTCCGTGAAGAACAGCGATTCGCGGCCGTCCGCCAGCTGATGGCGGCGGTGGACGATGGGCAGTGCGGCATTTTCCTGCCGCGCTGCCGGGGACGTGCTGGACACTTACTGGCCTCCCATGCCGGATGTCGCGAATCCGCGGATGATGTGCCGCTGGAAGAGCATAAAGACGATCAGCAGCGGCAGCGCACCGATCATGGCGCTCGCCATTTCGGATGCGTACTGCACACCATAGGCATTCTTCACCGTACCCAGCCCCACGGGGATCGTCATGATCTCCGGGGAATTGGTCACGATGAACGGCCACAGGAAGTTGTTCCAGGCACTGATGAACACAAAGATCGAGACCGCCGTGAGGATTGACCGGGAGAGCGGCAGCACCACGGAGAAGAACACCCGGAAGTCACTCGCCCCGTCCAACCGGGCAGCTTCCTCCAGTTCCACCGGAATCTGGTCGAAGAAGTTCTTCATCACAATCACCATCAGCGGCATCACCACCTGCGGCAGGGCAACGCCCAGGAGCGTGTCCGAAAGCCGCAGGGCAATCATCTGGTCAAACAGCGGAACAATCAGGATCTGCGGCGGCACCATCAGCGCGGCAATGGTCAGCACAAACAGCCAGCGCCGGCCGCGGAACTTCTGCCGGGAAAAGGCATAGGCGGCCAAAGCGGAGATGATTACCGTAATCACCGTGACCAGGGTGGAGACCAGGACAGAGTTCCAGATCCACAGGGGGATGTCTCCGGCGGCCAGCACGTTGCGGTAAGCGTCCGCCGTCCACCCGCCCTCGGGCCAGAACTGCAGCGGTGCAGCCGAAACATCGGCCTCGGATTTGAAGGACGAGAGAACAGCCCAGACCATCGGCAGTGCCCAGAGGGCAGCCAGGACGGCCACCACGGTGTATGCCGCAACCCGGCCTTTCCTGCCGGGGCCGAGGGTCAGGGTGCGCAGGTGTTCGGCTTCCCGCTTTTTCTGGGCCCGGGCGCGGGTCCGGGCGTCGACGTCGGACCCCACGGGTTCCCGGCCGGAGCCGGCCGGGGCGGTTGCCGCTGTTGTGGACGTAGCCATGTCAGGAGTCCTTCCGCTTCGCGAACCACATCTGGGCCAGGGAGACCAGAACAATCAGCGCGAAGAATATGTAGGAGGTCGCGGAGGCGTAGCCGAGCCGGTATCCGGTGAAGCCGGCGTCGTAGATGTACTGCAGGATGGAGCGGGTGGCGCCGTTGGGCCCGCCGGCGGTCAGCAGGAAGATCTGGTCAAAGACCTTCAGCGAGGCCAGTGCCTGCAGCAGCACAATCAGCCCGGTGGTGCTTTTCATCATGGGCAGCGTGATGGAGAACAGCCGCCGCCAGGTGCCGGCCCCGTCCAGCTGGGCCGCCTCATAGAGGTGGTCCGGGATGTTCTGCAGGGCGGACAGGTAGAGCAGGAAGTTGAAGCCCACCGTCCACCACAGGGTCACCAGGGCTATGGACCACATGGCCACCTGCTCATCGCTGAGCCAGCCGACCTGGCTGATGCCGAAACGGTCCAGCAGGCCGTTGATGAGCCCGAAGTCGTTGGTGAAGAGGAAGGCCCAGATGGCAGTGACCACGGAGACCGGCAGCAGGAACGGCGCGAAGAAGGTCAGCCGCCACAGCCACTGGCCCTTGAGCCCGGTGTACACGAGGTACGCCATGGCGAAGGAAACCAGGATCAGCGGCACCGAGGAAATGACCGTGAAGAACAGGGTGTTGCCCAGGCTGGACCACATCTGCGGGTCGGTCAGGGCCTCCGAATAGTTGGCTAACCCGGCAAACGAGGATTCGTCGTTGACCAGGGACCGGTCGGTAAGGCTCATCCAGAGGCCGTAGATAATCGGCCACACGAGGAAGACTGCGAAGAAGAACAGATACGGGGCCAGGAACCAGTATCCGGTGCGGGACGGGGCCGGCTGCTTACCGGGGCGCCGCCGGGGCGCAAGGCTTGTTCCGGCTGCGGCGGGCGGACGGGGCGTGCTGGCGGGACTGTTGGTGGTGGTGGTCATGGCTGGTTCCTCACGCAGTCGGGTTCGGGGCGGCGAGGAAACGGTCCATGGCGGAGAGCATGCCGCCGACGGCGTCCATTGGTTTCTTCAGTCCGCGGAAGGCATCGGCAAGGGCCTGGGACATCTGGTTCTGGAAGTCGGTGCCTGCCCCCGCGAACCATGCGGGCGGGTCAAACACCACATTGGCACCGGCGGCAGCGTAGTTGGACTGCGGCCGCAGGTCCCGGTATTCGGCGGTGTCCTGCGCCGGGAGGTAGGCGGGGATGTGCCCTGCCGTGCCCCACTGCGGTCCGCCGTCCCGGATGACCGAGGTGACGAATTCGTAGACCGAGCGGCGGTGTTCCGCCGTCATGGACCGCTGCCGCGGCAGCACGTAGCTGTGTGAATCGGCGTACGCGGCGGGGGTCCCGAACATGGTGGGCATCGGCATGGCACCGAGGTTGGGGACGGCGGCGCTGAGGCCGGCGACTTCCCAGACGCCCGAAAGGATCATCCCGACCCGTCCGCCATTGAAGGCCGCCAGGCCGCCCTCATAGTCCAGGTTGTCCGTCAGCGCCTTGCCGTCCATCCAGGACGCCACGGATCCGATCACCTGTGCGGCTTTGTCCTCGTCCAGGCCGGCTTTCCCGCCCGGCTCGAGGCTCCACTCGCCACCGGTCTGCCGGTACAGGCCCCAGAACAGCCGCCAGGCCTGCGCGGTGTCCATCAGGTAGCCAAAGCTGATCCCGTATCCGCCGGTGGCTTCCGCGAGTTTGGCTCCTACTTCCTGCAGCTGCTCCGGGGAGGAAATGTCCATGGTCCCGTCGCTGGCCAGTACCCCGGCACGCTCGGCCAGGTCCTGGTTGAAGAAGGAGATGAAGGGGTGGGTGTCCAGCGGCAGCGAGTACAGCTTGCCCTCGTACTGGCAGGATTCCCACACTGCCGGCGCGAAGTCCTTCTCGCTGACGCCCAGCTCTGCCAGCAGGTCCGTGTCCCACGGTTCCAGGAGGCCGCCGGGCGCGTAGCCGGGCATCCGTGACAGGTGCATGATGGCGGCGTCCGGCGGCTGCTGGGAGGCCGAGCTCATGGCGAGCTTGGTGTAATACGGCGAGCCCCAGGAAAGCGTGGTGGGCTCAACGCTGAGCCCGGTCCGTTCCTGGATGTCCGCGATGATGCCGCGCATGTTGGCGCCGTCGGATCCCTGGAAGGGATCCCAGACGGTCACCGGTGTCCGGCTGCCGCTGCCCGCGCCCGGGCTGCCGCAACCGGCCACTGCACCTACGCCGGCTGCCGTGACGGCAGCGGCCAGCGCTCCCCGCAGGAACTGCCTGCGGTCCGGATATCTGGTGTTCATCCTGCTCCATTCCTGGCCGTCGGTGCTGGCTCATCATTGAGGACAGACTCTGTGGTGAGCTGAACCACATGACGTGGATTCTAACGTTAGCAATCGGTAACCGTCTACTCTTGGTGTCGAAGCAATGAAATACCCGGCCCGGAACCTCAGGGTCCAACAAGGGAAGGGAACCGGCCAGTGAAGCGTGTGGGGATCAAGGAAGTCGCTGAGCGTGCGGGGGTGTCCTGGAAGACCGTCTCCAACGTGATGAACAACCGCCCGGTAGTGCACCCGGAAACGCGCGCCCGCGTCCTGCAGGCCGTGGAGGAACTGGGCTACACGCCCAACCTCATCGGCCGCCAGCTGCGCCAGGGCTCCACCCGGGCCATTGCCCTGGTGGTGCCTGATCTGCACAATCCCTACTTCGGTGTGCTGGCCCAGACCCTCGAGCATGCGGCCAAGCAGCGCGGCTACACCATCTCCATTGAAATCTCCGGCGGCACGGTGGATATCGAACAGCATTACCTGCATGGCTGGCACGGCCGCCTGTTCGACGGGCTGATCTTCTCGCCGTCGGCCGTGACCGCCGAGGCCATCGCCAAACGTACTGATCCCACGCCACTGGTACTGCTGGGCGAACGCATCATCAGCACCGATGTGCCCCACGTAGCCATCGACAATGTCGCCTCCAGCGTGGACCTGGTGCGTCACCTGGTGGAGGGCGGACGACGCCGGATTGCCTTCCTGGGCGCGGACAGCACCGGAGGCATCTCCACCGGAAGCCAGCGGTTCGAAGGTTACAAGGCGGCTCTGCGGTTTGCCGGACTGCCGTACGACGCAGCCTTGGTGGCGGCCACCAACTCGTGGTTCCGCCAGGACGGCTATGACCTCGCACAGCAGATCCTGGCCACCCCCGGGGTGGATGCCATTGTCTGCGCCAATGACCTGCTCGCCGTCGGCGCCCTGGCAGCAGCCCGGGACCTCGGCCGGCAGGTTCCCTCCGATCTGGCACTGGTGGGCTGGGACAACATCGACGAGGTCAGTTACACCTCCCCCGGACTGACGTCGGTGGCCCCGGACCTTCCGGCCCTGGCCGAGGCCGCACTGGATTCGGTACTCGGGGAGCTGGCCGGCGAGGTGGTCATTCCGCACCGCCTGGTGGAGCGCGAATCCTCCGCGCCGGCAGTCCGGGCCTGACTCGCCTCCCCTCAGCCCGCCCTGCCTGCGCCGGTCCTGACGGAGTCTGCTGGGCAGAAAGACGCAAAAATTCTAACGTTGCAATATTGCGGCCCCTGCGGTTGACTGGGATCACAATTTTCACGCCGCCCGAAGGATGTTCCATGACCCTCCCCGCGTTTGACCCGCCCGTAACCGCTACGGATATCCCCCGCCCCGAACACCCCCGGCCGCAGTTCGTGCGGAAAAACTGGGTGAACCTCAACGGCACCTGGGACTTCGAAATTGACCGCAGCGACTCGGGACTGGACCGCGGCCTGCTGGAACGCCCGCTCAACGCCTCCATTACCGTGCCGTTCGCCCCCGAGGCAGAGCTCTCGGGCATCGGCGACACCGATTTTATGGATGCCGTCTGGTACCGCAGGACCATCACCGTTCCGGCAGACTGGGCCGGCCTGCGTCCGGTCCTGCACTTCGGCGCCGTGGACTATGACGCCACGGTGTGGGCTAACGGCACCGAAGTTGCCCGGCACCGCGGCGGATTCACCCCCTTCGACGCGGATCTTTCCGGCATTGCGGCGCCGGGCGACGACGTCGAAATCACCGTCCGTGCCCGTGACCTGCACGGCGAAGTCCAGGCCCGGGGCAAGCAGGCCACCTGGTATGCCAACACGCACTGCCAGTACACCCGCACCACTGGAATCTGGCAGACGGTCTGGCTGGAAGGGGTCCCCCGCACGGCGGTGAACCGCATCCAGGTCACCCCGAACCTGGCCGGCCGCAGCTTCTCGGTCACCGCACCGCTCAGCGCCAACCTGCCCGGCGGCACGCTGACGGCCACCCTCACCGACATGAACGGGCGCACGGTCGCGGAAGCATCCGTGGGCACTGCCTATGACCTGGCTCCGTCCCTGGTGCTTACGGTTCCGGCTGAGGATGTCCGGATCTGGGATGTGGGCGATCCGCAGCTTTACGGCCTGGAAATCTCCCTGCGCACCGGAGACACCGAAGTGGACCGGATCAGCAGCTACACCGCGCTGCGGTCGGTTGGCATTGACGGCAACTCCTTCCGCCTCAACGGCCGCCGGGTGTTCCAGCGGCTGGTCCTGGACCAGGGCTACTGGCCGGAATCGCTGATGACGGCGCCCTCGGACCAGGCCCTGATTGACGACATTGAGCTTTCCCTCGCTGCCGGGTTCAATGGCGCCCGGCTGCACCAGAAGGTCTTCGAAGAGCGGTTCCTCTTCCACGCGGACATGCGCGGCTACCTGGTCTGGGGCGAGTTCGGGGACTGGGGCGTCTCCGGCCAGGGCCCGATGGGTGCCAACCAGAAACCGGATGCCTCATTTGTCTCGCAGTGGCTGGAAGCCGTGCAGCGGGACATCAACCATCCCTCGATCGTGGGCTGGTGCCCGCTGAATGAGACCCACCAGGTGCTGCATGACCGCATTACGGTGCTCGACGACGTCACCCGCGCCATGTTCCTTGCCACCAAACTGGCTGACCCGTCCCGCCCGGTCATCGACGCGTCCGGCTACTCGCACCGCGTGCTGGAGACCGACGTTTACGACTCGCACTCCTACGAGCAGGATCCGGAGGCCTTCAGCACCGAGCAGCAGGGCCTTGCCGAGGGAAGGCCGTTCCTGAACCGACCCGCCACGCTGGGTGAGATCGGCCTGCCGCACGGACAGACCGAGTACTCCGTCCCGTACGCCGGCCAGCCCTTCTTCGTGTCCGAATACGGCGGCATCTGGTGGAACGAGCAGGAAGCCGCCGAGGCGGAGCAGGAGCGCAAGGCCGTCGGCAGCGACCAGGCCGATTCCTGGGGGTACGGCGACCGTGTCCGGTCCGAGGAGGAGTTCTATGCCCGGTTCGAGGGCCTAACCAACGTCCTGCTCGATGACCCGAACATGTTCGGGTACTGCTACACGCAGCTGACGGACGTCTTCCAGGAAAAGAACGGCGTTTATGACTTCAAGCGGGGCCAGAAGTTCGACGTCGAGCGGCTGCGCAAAATCCAGCAGCGGCCGGCCGCCTACGAGGAGCGGACTGACTAAGGCACACCTGCCATAGGCTGTACGCATGGTTTTCGGCCGCCACGGGGGTGGGCCGCGACAACCGTCATCCAAGGAGTCTCACCGATGAATTCCCCGAAGACCTTCCGCCTGCGCGGACTGGTCCTCTCTGTCCTGCTCGCCGGCCTGCTCAGCGGCTGCGCCGGTTCCGACGAAGGGGAGCGTGAATCCGCGTCCCCCGCCCCGTCCGCCGAGGCAGACGGGCGGACCGCCTCGGCGTCGGCCTCTGAACCGGCCGCGCCGCCGGTTCCGGCCCGCAGCGTGGACGCGACAGAGCTAGCCCTTGGTGACTGCTTCTCCAATCCGCCGGCGGACGAGGAGCAGGCACAACTCACCGAAGTGGACGTCTTCCCCTGCGACCAGCCGCACGAGCAGGAGGTCTACGCGCTGACCACACTGCCGGCCGGCGAGTTCCCGGGCGAAGACGCCGTGGACACGGAGGCGCAGGAATTCTGCTCCGCCGAATTCGAAGGGTACGTGGGCCAGGCCTTCGGAAGCTCGGAGCTGGAAGCGGCCTACATTGTGCCCAGCCTTGAATCCTGGCAGTACGCCGACGACAGGGAAATTGTCTGCACGGTGCTGGGACCGATGGGTGAGCCCTCCTCCGAATCCTTCAGGGACGCGGACCGGTAGGGCGATCCTGCCACCCGCAAAAGCGCTGCCGTCCGCGGGGACGGCAGCGCTTTTTTACTGTCCGGGACGTACTCGGACTCCGGAAGTGGAAGTGGGGGCGGGAGCCAGTACACTGTGCTGGCAATCACTTTCTGTCATCCTGGGGGGCTGGCAGTATCGGCTGGCCACCGTGCCCTGCAACGTTGCAGGACACCTCACGGTCATCTGGTTGTAACCTGCGTCATTTAGCGTCATTCCGTACCACCCCGCCACCACCGCCGTCCGTCCGTCACGGAGCCGGACAGCATCACTTGCGCTACCCCCTTGCCGCACCGCGCGGCCATGACCCGTCGGCCCGCACGGCCGACCAAGGAGTATGAGGCATGAGACCTTCAACCTGGAAGGCCGTGCTGGGAACAACCCTCTCGGCCGGCCTGCTCGCCGCGCCGCTGACCGCGTTCCCGGCTTACGCACAGGACGGCAAAGCTGCCGTCCCCGGCATCATTATCAATGAGGCATATTTGTCCGGCGGCAGCGCCAATGCCCCGTTCAACACGAAATTCGTTGAGCTCTACAATCCCACCAGTGAGCCGGTGAGCCTGGACGGCTGGTCCCTCCAGTACCGCTCCTCCGGTGCCACTGCAGCTCCCACCGGTATTGGTGCGCTCTCGGGCAGCATCGCCCCCGGCGGCTACTACCTGGTTTCGGGCGCCAGCAACGGCACCACCGGTGCAGCACTTCCTGCCGCTGACGCCAGCATCGGAGCCAGCTTCTCCGGCGCGGCCGGCACCCTGATCCTCTCCAACCAGTCCACCCGGGTGGATCCCCTGCCCACCGGCTCGGTGACCGCCGCCCCCGGCGTCGTCGACCTGCTCGGCTACGGTGCCTCCAACACGTTCGAGACTGCTGCGGCCGGGGCACCGGCAGGAAATTCCGATCCGAAGTCACTGAACCGCACCGGCTTCGCAGACTCCAACAACAACGCCGCGGACTTCACGCTCAGCACCGCCGTCACGCCGACATCCTCCGCAGGTACCGTCACCCCGGAACCGACACCGACGCCCACGCCGACGCCGACCCCGACGCCGACGACACCGCCCGAGCCCGGCGCGGTGGTTCCGATTGCCGAGATCCAGGGCACCGGAGCTGCCAGCCCGATGATCGGCCAGTCCGTCACCACACGCGGCAAGGTCACCGCGGTGTACCCCACCGGCGGCTTCAACGGGTACTACATCCAGACCCCGGGAACCGGCGGAGACCTTGATCCCGCTGCGCACACCGCATCGGACGGCATTTTCATCTTCTCCGCGGCCACGGTCGGCCAGGTAGCCGCAGGCGACTACGTCGAGGTCACCGGCACCGTGGGCGAATACTTCGAGCTCACCCAGCTCACGGTTGCCGCCGGCGCGATGACCAAGCTCAGCGAGGCAGCACCGGAGGTCAAGCCCGCTGCGGTGGCCTGGCCCGCCACGGACGAAGCCCGCGAAACCCTGGAGGGCATGCTCCTCGCCCCGCAGGGGGACTTCACCGTCACCGACAACTTCTCCCTGAACCAGTACGCCGAAATCGGCCTCGCCGCCGGCACGTCCGCGCTGGTCCAGCCCACCGCCGTGGCCGCCGTCGGCACCGCGGAACACGCCGCAGTCGTGGCCGACAACGCCGCCCGGGCCGTAAAGCTCGACGACGGTGCCAGCACCAACTTCCTCAACGCGGCCAACATGGACAAGCCGCTGCCCTACCTCACACCCGAAACCCCGGTCCGGGTCGGGGCCGCAGCCACGTTCAGCACCGGCGTCATCCTGGACTTCCGCAACAGCGCCTGGAAATTCCAGCCGCTGACCGAGCTGACACCCGCCAACGCCGCAACGGTCCAGCCGGCGTCGTTCTCCGACACCCGCACCGCTGCGCCCGAGAGCGTGGGCGGCAACCTGAAGCTGGCCTCCTTCAACGTGCTGAATTACTTCACCACCACCGGAGACAGCCTGACCGGCTGCACTTTCTACAATGACCGCAGCGGAGCTCCCGTAACCGTCCGCGGCGGCTGCGATGCCCGCGGCGCCGCCAACGCGGCCAATCTGGAGCGCCAGCAGGCCAAGATCGTGGCCGCCATCAACGCGCTGGGCGCCGACGTGGTCTCGCTGATGGAGGTGGAGAATTCCGCCAAGTTCGGCAAGGACCGCGACGATGCACTCTCCCGCCTCGTGGCCGCACTGAACGCCGAGGCACCGGGCACCTGGGACTACGTCCGCTCCCCCGCGGCCCTGCCCGCGGACGAGGACGTGATCCGGACCGCCTTCATCTACCGCACCGGCACTGCAGAGCCGGTGGGCGAATCCACCATCCTGGACAACGAGGCCGTCTTCTCCAACGCCCGTGAGCCGATGGCGCAGGCCTTCCGGCCCGCCGGCGGTGACGAGGGTACCGAGATCCTGGCCGTGACCAACCACTTCAAGTCCAAGGGCTCCGCCCCGGCTTCGGGTGAGAACGCCGACACCGGGCAGGGCGGCTGGAACGCTGACCGTGTCCGCCAGGCCCAGGCACTGGTGGACTTTGCCGCCACCGCCTCGGAGGCTGCCGGCACCGACAAGGTCTTCCTGCTCGGTGACTTCAATGCCTACCACGCAGAGGATCCGCTGAAGGTCCTCACCGATGCAGGCTACGTTGACCTCGGTGCAACCACCGGCAAGCACTCCTACGCCTTCGGCGGCACAGTCGGCAGCCTCGACCACATCCTGGCCTCACCTGCAGCCAATGAAGCGGTCACCGGCACCGATATCTGGAACATCAACTCGGTGGAGTCCGTGGCGCTGGAATACAGCCGCTACAACTACAACGCCACTGATTTCTACGCCGCTGATCCCTACCGGTCCTCGGACCATGACCCGATTCTCGTGGGGATGGACCTCACCGCCGAGGGGACGGACACCTCCACCCTGAACCTGCTGAACATCAATGATTTTCACGGACGCATTGATGCCAACACCGTGCCCTTCGCGGGAACGGTCGAAGAGCTGAAGGCCGGCGCGCCGGAAGGCAGCTCGCTGTTCCTCTCCGCCGGCGACAACATCGGCGCCTCGCTGTTTGCCTCCTCGGTACAGCAGGATGCCCCCACCCTTGACGTGCTCAACGCCCTCGGGCTGCGGGCCTCCGCCGTCGGCAACCACGAGTTCGACGCCGGTTTGGAGGACCTCACCGGACGCGTGGCTTCGGCAGCTCAGTTCCCGTACCTGGGCGCCAATGTCTACACCAAGGGCACCACCACTCCCGCCCTGCAGGAGTACGAGATCATCGATGTGAACGGCGTGCAGGTTGCCATCATCGGCGCTGTCACCGAGGAGACCGGCACGCTGGTCACCCCGGGCGGCATCAGCACCATCGAATTCGGGGATCCGGTCGAGGCCGTCAACCGGGTGGCGCAGCAGCTCGAGGAACAGGATCTGGCCGACGTCATCATCGCCGAGTACCACGAGGGCGCCGGCAGCGGCACTCCCGACGGCGCGGATCTGGAGCAGGAACTGGCCGCCGGCGGGGCGTTCGCTTCGATCATCAATGACACCACCGAACTGGTGGACGCCATCTACACCGGCCACACCCACAAGCAGTACGCGTGGGACGCTGCCATTCCGGGCGGCGACGGCAAGACCCGTCCCGTGGTGCAGACCGGCTCCTACGGCGAATTCGTCGGTCAGATCAAGCTCGAGTACAACGCCGAAACCGATGAGGTGCTTTCCTACACCGCGTCCAACGTGGCACGTACCACCACTGCTCCCGCCGAGCTGGTAGCCACCTACCCGGCCGTTGCCGAGGTGAAGCGGATTGTCGACGCCGCCCTGGCCTACTCGGCCGAAATCGGCAACCAGCCGATCGGGTCCGTGACCGCGGATATCACTACGGCCTTCGTGGGCACCGCCCGCGATGACCGCAGCTCCGAGTCCACGCTCGGCGGGCTGGTGGCGGATTCGCTGCTGTCCACGCTTTCTTCGCCCGAACGCGGCGGCGCCGAAATCGGCGTCACCAACCCGGGCGGCCTGCGCGGCGAGCTCTACTACGGTGAGGACGGTGTGATCACCTACGCCGAGGCCAACGCCGTACTGCCCTTCGTCAACAACCTCTGGACAACCACGCTGACCGGCGCCCAGCTGAAGACGATGCTGGAGCAGCAGTGGCAGCCGGACGGCAGCTCCCGGGCCTTCCTGGCGCTCGGCCTGTCAGACAACATCACCTACACCTTCGATCCGGACCAGCCGCGGGGCTCACGGATCCAGAGCGTGACCGTCAACGGTGCCGCCCTGGATCCGGCCCGGGACTACCGGGTGGGTACCTTCAGCTTCCTGGCCCAGGGCGGAGACAACTTCACCGTCTTCCAGGAAGGCACCAACACCCGCGACACCGGGCTGGTGGACCGGGATGCCTGGATCAGTTACATCTCGGCCAACAGCCCGCTCTCCCCGGACTTCGCCCGCCAGGGCGTAGTGGTCAAGGGAGCACCTGCCACGGTGAAGGCCGGAACGGCAGCAACCTTCACGGTTTCCCAGCTGAACCTGACATCTCTGGGCAGCCCGGCCAACACCTCGCTGGCCGTCAGCTTCGTGAACGCCGCCGGCACGGCGACTCCGCTGGGCACCGCGCCGGTCAACGCAGGTTCGGCGTCCGTCACGGTGACCGTACCGGCGTCGGCCTCCGGAACCGGAAGCCTGGTGCTGACGGCTGCCGGATCCGGCACCACGGTCACCCTGCCGGTAACGGTGGAGAAGCCCGCCCCGCCGGCACCGGTCTGCAAGGCGCCCACGGCACCGAAGAACTGGTGGGATGTCCGCGGCTGGGTCCGCTACGCCGTCGAGCTGGCGCAGTACGTCCTGTGCCTGGCCGGACGGCGGTAAACCCCGCCCTGTGCTGAGTTCCGCCCTGTCCTGAGTATGGGACAGGGCGGACAGCACAGCACACCACAGGAAGCGCCGCTCCGGATATCCGGGGCGGCGCTTCCTGTGGTTGCGGGACGTGTTGGCCCGGGACCTGCGGTCGTTTCCGACGCCGGCTCAGGTGCGGTGGCGTTCGAGCAGCGGCGCCGTGCTGAGATTGCTGAGGCGAACGGCGTCGGACACCACCGCCGCCAAGCTGCCGGTGCGCGCAAACACGGCACGTTGCCGGCGGGACCCGGTCCCGCGGCCCAGCACCTGCCGGCCCAGGGATTCCACCAGGGCCACTTCGCCCTGTTCCTCCAGTACCGGCCGGACGTATTCCAGCAGTGTTTTCGCCACGGTGGGGTTGTCCGCAATGGCGGCGCCGAGCGGGTCCACCAGTTCCCCGTCCAGACCAAACCGCCCTGCCCGCCATGCGGCCAGCCGCAGCAGGCTTTCCGGGACCTCACGCGGCTGCGCTCCGCTCCGCCATTCCCGGGCAGCTGTTTCCACCAGCGCACGCACCAGGGCGGCCAGCAGGACGGCGTCATCCGGGTACAGGCAGACATCAGCTATCCGGACCTCAACGGTGGGGTGGCTGCGGCTGAGCCGGGCATCAAAGTAAATCTGCCCATGGTCCATGGGAACCTGGGTGGCCAGCAGGTCACCGACCAAACGGTGATAATTCCCTGCTGAGCCGAAGACCGGGTACGGTCCGGCCATCGGCCACCGGCTCCAGACCTGGGAACGGTAGCTGGCGAAGCCGGTATCCATACCGTTCCAGAACGGGGAATTGGCACTCAGTGCCGCGAGCAGCGGAAGCCAGGAGCGGATCCGGTCCAGAACCGCCACGCCCTCCTCATCGGATTCCACCCCCACGTGCACGTGGCACCCGCAGGTGAGCTGTTCCCGGGCAATCTGTGCGAACCGCTGCTCCATACCGGCGAAACGGCTGCCTTCCGTAAGGGTGGGCAGGCAGGGCAAGGGAGACGTAGCAAGTGCCGCAGCCCGTGCTCCGGCCGCTGACGCGGCCGAGTCGGCGAGCGCCCGGCAGGCAATCAGGTCCGCAGCGAGGGTATCCAGGGCCAGATGTACACGGGTGCCGGATTCGATCTGTTCCTGCTTGAACTCCGCCATCAGCTGTCCGTCCGCCGGGACCGACGCGCAGATCACCGGCCCCACCGGCAACGGCACGCCGGTGTCGCCGTCGACCAGAAGGTATTCCTCTTCAATCCCGACGGTGCGCATAGCTCCGCCCTTCAGTGGTGGATGCGGCGGGCCGTTGCTTGACCCGGAGCCCAACTGTAAGTCGGCTGACGATATCGGGCAAATACTCTGGCGTGGCAGCTGCTACCGGCTAGGGTGCTGGAATGAGTGTCCACACTGAGGCAGGCAACCGGTGACGGCGGCGGAACGGCGGAGTACGGTGCGCAGCAGGGGCGCCGATCTGGCGGTGTTCGAGTACGGGTCCCCGCCCACTGCGGAGAACCCAGCGCTCCTACTGGTGCACGGGTACCCGGATGATCATCATGTGTTCGACGCCGTAGTTGAGGCACTCGCTGCGGACCGGCATGTGATTACGTACGACACCCGGAATGCCGGGGCCTCACGCGTGGATACCGAGGAGACGGCGTCCTACCGGCTGGATCTGCTGGTGGAGGATCTGTACGCGGTACTGGACGCCACCGGAGCCGGCAGCGTTCATCTGGCCGCCCATGACTGGGGTTCAATCCAGGGCTGGGCCGCCCTGCAGGATCCACGCGCCGAGGAACGCATCCTCAGCTACACCAGCGTTTCCGGCCCGGACCTGGGACATGTTCGGAACTGGCTGGCGTCCCGGGTGCGGACTCCCCTGCGCTGGCCGCAGGCGCTGGAACAGGTGCTCCGCAGTTCCTATGTGGCGGCCTTTCAACTGCCGGCCGTCCCGGAGGCGGCGTGGAAGTACGTGCTGACCCCGCGCTATGAAAAACGGTCAGGGCGGAGCATCGGGGATAACGCCATCCGCGGACTGCAGCTTTACCGGGCCAATATGTTATCCGGGTCCACCCCGCCCATGGGCACGTATGCCGGTCCCGTGCAGGTGATCGTACCGCTGGAGGATCCTTTTATCTCTCCCCTGCTGGCCTCCGGTCTGAAGGACCGTTTCCCCAACGTTGAAGTAGTGGCAGTGGATGCCGGCCACTGGTTCCCGGAAGACAACAGTGCCGAGTTTGCACGCCTGCTGGATCGGTGGATCCGGTCGCATCCGGATAGAAGGACCAGTACCAGCTGACGTCTGGCAGCGGCGGGCCTTCCGGCCGCCGCTGCCATGTTGCGTCTATGGAGGTGCTTAGGAACGGCTAGGAGCGGTGACGCCCTTCCGTCCCGTGGCCGCCCTCGCCTTCCATTTCGATCTCTTCCTTGCTGACGTCCTCGCTGACGGTGGCCTCTTCGGTCACGGTTTCGGTGTCCAGCCGGACCCGTTCCACCGGAACGGTGTCCTTCTGTACCACCGGTTCCTCAGCGTGGAGGGTAACCTCGTGTTCCTCTTCGCTGATGGCAGGCCCATCCATTGCCGCGTCACGGTTGGCGTCGGTAATCGGCTCGCGGCGAAGCCTGGGCTCCTCGTGGCTCACCGGGACCGTCTTGGTGACGTTCTCGGTGGTGACATATTTCCGCAGGCGCGCCCGTCCGGATTCCCGGCTCTGCTTGCCCACCCGCAACTGTTCCTCTGACCGGGTCATCGCATCATCGGTGGTGGGACCGGAGGTGTCATGGCCCACCTTGGGTGCGTGCTGACCGCTGGACCGCCCGGACGCATCCACACCGGAGTGCGTTCCTGCGGAACCCGAGGTGCCGGACGAATCCGCCTGCATTCCCCCGGAACCCGAGGTGCCGGACGAATCCGTGTCCGTTACCGCAGAGCCGGAGGTGCCGGACGAATCCGTGCGGTGGCCGGTGGAGGAGGTGCCAACGGAGTAGTAGCTGTAGAGCTCGTCCTGTTCCTGTTCGCTGATGTGCCCGTCCTCGTCCACCCGCGGTGCGTCCTTGACCATGCTCTTGGAGTACGGCACCCGGACTACTGAACCTTCCAGGGTGGCGTCCGCCAGGGGAACAAAGGTCTCTGTTGACCCGAAGAGGCCGGTCTTGGTGGTAACCCAGGCCGGCTGCCCTGTTTCATCGTCCAGGTAGACCTCTCCGGCGGACCCGATTTTCTCGCCGTTGGGGCCTTCGACCGTCCCATGGTTCAGGATGGCGTCGATTTGTTCGGTGGTGATCACGATTGTCTCCTATGTCCGCGCCGCAGCGCCTGGTGCTGTGTTGGATCGTGCATCCCCCAAACTGTTAGCGCTCAGTCCCCCAGGCCGGCCTTGTCCACACGCCGGTGGAAGCGCATCCCGCCCAGGCCGCCCAATACGGCACCCAGTAGGGCCACGGCAGCGGCAATCACTGAGGCGATGACAGCCGAAGCGGTTGCATTGCCGCCAAGGGCAGGAATCTGCGGAAAACCGTTGAGTTGGACCAGGATATTGAACTGGTCTCCGGCAATTGCCGCTGCGATGGCGGCAACAACGGCAATGAGGAGAGCCCACACCCACACTGCTATGCCCTGTTTCATCCCGTTGAACCGGGCCATCCGCCCGGCAACGTAACCGCCGCAGTAATAGGCCACAAACAGGATGACCAGCAGCACGATGGTCCCGGTCACGCTGAGCGCGGCAGCGTCCGCTGACCCGGCATCGGTATTGGCCACCAGCGCCGCGCCGAGCGCCGTGGCCAGGGCACTGAGCAAAACCGTGGTGCCAATGGCGGTAAGCCAGCCGAAAAAGGCCGAGCCTATCTTCACCCCGCCGAAGCTGGCCTTCTCGCGCTCCACCACCCGCTGCCTGCTGCTGTCCCCCACATCGGTGGTGTCCGGCCGCAGATCTTCCGAACGCCGGCCGTCCGGTGTCGGGTCAGCACCGGCCCGTCGCCCTGCTCCAATCCCCTGCCCCCGCGCGCGGTCACCCGCAGCGCTCGCCCCTGTACTCATGAGGTGTGTCCTTTGCCGTTGGAACTGCCGGAAGCAATGCCTGTGTACGCCACACGGTAGGCGCAGTCGCCGGGAAAACAAAGGGTGCTTAGTTTAATATTCGTCTTGACTCTTTCCCGGCGCCTTCACATCGGGAATTCCTCGGCCCCCGGCCCGGTTATACCCCTCAACACACGTCAAGATTCATCAAGGAGAAGTCATGACAACGCAGGTTGAAGCAACGTCCCCCGCCCTCACGGATTGGATCCCCGCCAAGCAGTTCATCGGCGGCGAGTGGCGCGACGGCCGGTCGGAAAAGGTCCTGACAGATACCAATCCTTTCGACGGGTCCCAGTTGCTGACCATGCAGCAGGCCTCCCGGGAGGATCTGGATGACGCGTACGCTGCAGCTGCGGAAGCCCAGAAGGAATGGGCGGCGAAAACTCCCAACGAGCGCCGCACCGTGATTGCCCGGGCAGCTGAGATCCTGGATGAGCGCCGCGATGAGATCATCGCGTGGCTGAACGCCGAGTCCGGCAGCACCATGCTCAAGGCAAACATTGAGGTGGCTTCCGCCGCCTCCATCACCCGCGAAGCGGCAACGTTCCCGCACCGGGTCTCCGGCAAGATCATGGAATCGGATACTCCGAACAAGGAACTGCGTGTCTACCGCGCCCCGCTGGGCGTTGTGGGTGTCATCAGCCCGTGGAACTTCCCCCTGCACCTGTCCCAGCGCTCCGTGGCTCCGGCCCTGGCCCTGGGCAACGCAGTGGTCCTGAAGCCGGCCAGCGACACCCCGGTCACCGGCGCCCTGATCATTGCCAAGGTCTTCGAAGAGGCCGGCCTGCCCGCGGGCGTATTGAACGCCGTCGTCGGCGCCGGTTCGGAAATCGGTGACGCGTTCGTGGAGCACCCGGTACCCCGCATGATCTCCTTCACCGGCTCCACCCCGGTGGGCAAGAACATCGGGGCCCTGGCTGCCACCGGCGCCACGCTGAAGTACACCGCGCTGGAGCTCGGCGGCAACAGCCCGTTTGTGGTGCTGGCGGACGCCGATGTGGACCAGGCGGTCCGCGCCGCAGCGATGGGCAAGTTCCTGCACCAGGGCCAGATCTGCATGGCCGTGAACCGGATCATTGTGGAAGACGCCGTCTATGACGAGTTCGTGGAGAAGTTCACCGCACACGTGAAGACCCTGAACTCCGGTGATCCCACGGACCCGAAGAATATTGTGGGCCCGATCATCAACGCCAACCAGCTCGAGGGCCTGCAGACCAAGATCGAGACGGCCAAGTCCGAGGGCGCCCGTCTGGTGCTTGAAGGCGAAGTTAACGGACAGGTCCTCACCCCGACCGTCTTCGCCGACGTCACCAAGGACATGGAACTGGCCCGCGAGGAAATCTTCGGCCCGATCGCAGGCATCATGCGCGCCAAGGACGCCGAGGATGCACTGGCCCTGGCCAATGACACCGATCTTGGCCTCTCCAGCGCCGTGTTCACCTCCAACCTGGAACAGGGTGTGTCCTTTGCCCGCCGCATCAAGGCAGGCATGACCCACGTCAATGACTTCCCGGTCCAGGACGAGGCGCACATTGCCTTCGGCGGCGAGAAGAACTCCGGCCTCGGCCGGTTCAACGGCGAGTGGGCCATTGATGAGTTCACCACCGACCACACCATCAGCATCCAGCACGCTCCGCGCGACTACCCGTTCTAAGCGGCACAAGGGTATAACGCACGACGGCGGCCCCGCACCTTTGGTGGTGCGGGGCCGCCGTCGTTTACGGGGTGGAACAGAAGCTAGTCCCCGAAGCGGGCCACGAGCCTGCCCAGGACCTGGTTGTTCTTCAGCCGTTCCAGGCCCTCACCCACCTGGTCGAAGCCGATTTCCTCGTACGCAGGGGTGATTTCCCCGCGCAGCATCAGATCGAAGACTTCCTCAATGTCGGCCACGGTGCCGCCGAGCGACCCTTCGATGGACTTACCCAGGATGGTGTTGGTCGCCACGGTGAAGGTGGGCTTGCCCAAGCCCACCTGGACCACCTTGCCGCCGCGCCGGACGGCGTTCACGGCCTTCTGCGTGGTGTCGAAGCCTGCGTAGTCAACGATGAGGTCAAAGTCGCCGCCACGCCGGGGATCCGTCACCCATTCCGCGGCATCCCTGACACAGGAAACGGCTCCCACTTCCCGGGCCGCCTCCCATGCTTCCTCTTTCATCTCTGCCACGTGCACTTCGGCGCCGGCGAGTACCGCTGCGCGGGCCCCGATCTGTCCCAGCCCGCCGAAGCCGATAACGCCCACCTTCATGCCCTTGCCGGCACCACCGACCTTGATCATCGCGTGGTAGGAGGTCATGCCGGCGTCGGTGGCCAGGGCGGCGAGGGAGAGATCCAAGCCGTCCGGGACCCGGGCGAGGTCACGGTAGTCGGCCGCCAGCTTGTCGGCGAAGCCGCCGGGGGTGAACATGCCCAGGGGCGGCTGAACGCCGGAGGAGCACACCCCCACCACATCGCCCACCTTGAAACCGGTAACCTCGGAGCCGAGCGCGGTAATAACACCGGCATTTTCATGGCCCTGCGTCATCGGCAGGAACGGCATGGCGGAGTCCCCCACCTCCATGTACATCACATCCGAGTGGCAGAGGCCGGCGGCCTTCACATCGATGAGGACCTGGGTGGGGCTTAGGACGGGTTCCGGGACCTCGTTCAGCTGGATCGGCTGACGGTTCCCCATGTACTGCCAAGCTTTCATCGGACGGTTTCCTTTCGGGACGGGAAGACCAAGCAACCGGACCTGCCGGCGCCTGCCGGAGCACGTACCTCGACCATGCCCTTGCCCTAATTTTAAGTTTTTGGCAGCTGCCGGCCCCAGCGGTTCGCGCGACGCTGAGTCCCGGGCGTGGCAGAGATAGCAGTGCCGACGCCGCTGGTAGTCTGCGACGCACAGGCCCCGGTGCGGGAACGGTCAGGTGCCGGCCGGCACAGCCGGCATGCCGGCGTCTTCCCGGGTGCCGAATCCGATACCCCTGAGCACAGCGGCGGCAATGTCGTCCGCGTCGCGGAGCGTCCGCGAACCTTCCGCGGCCGAGGACCCGGCTTCCGCGGCGATGGCGGTGCCCCACTGGACCGAGGAGAGCTGCAGCCCCAGGACGTACAGGTTGGGGACGGGTTCACCGCTCACGCTCACGCTCCGATACGGCGGCAGCGTGACATCCAGTCCGGGCGTCACCACCGGCGTACCGTCGGCGGACATCATCACCTTGGGCCGGGCCAGTCCGTCGCGGATCAGGCCGGCCAGCAGCGGGGACACGCTGCGGTCCACCCGGTTGGGCGGCATCATCGCCTCCATCAGGGTCCGTGCCGCGTACTCCGTGCCGACCCATGGCGAGGAGGCGGTAAACACGCCGCGCGCCTCGTCCACGTCGAACCGCGGGTCTGGGCCGACAAAGTGCACCAGGCCGGCACGGACCAGCGCGGCCAGCTGCTCAATCCGTTCCGGGGGCGGACCGCTGGCCAGGCCCTCCACCAATGGTTCAAACCATCCGCGCAGTTCCGCCAGCCAGGATGCCTCGGCCAGCCCACCGTCCGCCACCACGGATTTAAGCAGGCTGCGGCCGGCGTTCAGTGCGCCGATGAGCATCTTCAGCGGATCGTCCTCCCCGGCGGCGGACCCGGCGGCGTCGTCTTCCAGGTAGGCGAGAACGGCGTCATCGAGTTCCTGCGGACCGGAGAACGGGCGGCGGCCCAGCGGCTGGGCAAGACCTTCAAGGTTGGTGCGCCGGCCTGACGGGACGTAACGGTCCAGCACCGCTTCCTTCGCCGCGTCCCATTCCGGTCCGGGCAGGTGCAGTGCGGCTTCGAGCTGTTCCAGGAATTCCTGCGGTGTTCCGTTCAACTCGTCCCCGGCCACCCGGGCCAGGGTGCTGTAGTAGGCCCAGACGGCGTCGCGGTGCAACAGCGGCCACAGGTCATGGTCGAAGCCGGGCTGCAGCCCGTCCGCCTTGAACGCCTGCGCAGCTTCCCGGGTGAGCCAGCGCAGCCGTACGCTGCGCGGCACATAGGAGTCCAGCCGGGCCTTGGCCCGGTACGGTGTGCCCCGGCGGGATGCGGCAATCAGCTGCGGCTCCCGCCCGGACGGTTCGTAGCGCAGGGCCCGGCCGGCCGGCTGCCCGGTCGCCACGAACCGGCCGCCGCGTCCAATGGTCACGGCGGCCATCACATCAAAGAAGTTCAGCCCCAGCCCGCGGATCAGGACCGGCTCTCCCACGGGAAGGCGGGAGAAGTCGACGTCGGCCGGTACCGCCGGCGGCAGGTAGGTGAGGTGATGGCGCTCGGCGGCGTCCTGCAGGCGCGCCTGCTCGGGCGAGAGCAGTGCCGGCAGGTGGCCGATGGCCAGGACGACGGCGTCCGCGGCCAGCACCTGCTGTGCCTCCAGTTCCACCACGAGCCGGCCATCGGGCGCCCGCGTGACGCTGAGGGCTTCGGTACGCCGGTGCACCAGCTCCACGCCGTCTTCGGCAGCGGTTTTCTTCAGCTGCTCGAACATCCATTCCAGATACCGGCCGTACAGCGGACGGCTGGGGAAGTCCGCCGCGCCCAGCGCGGCGAGTTCCGCTTGGTCCCCGGCCGGGAGCCCTTCGGCGGCATGGCCGCGGGCAGACATCAGCTCGCGCCACTGATTAAAGGAGAGCCCCTCCGGTGAGGGCAGCAGGTCCCGGACTGTGTCACCGGCGGGAACCACCGTGGGAAACAGCGCCGGAGTGTTCATCAGGAAAAGCCTGGACTGGCCGGTGCGCCAGACGTGGCCGGGACCGGGGTTGAAGGGATCCACCAGCTCAACGGTCAGCGGCCGCCGGTCCTCCGACGCGCGGCGGTGGCTAAGCAGCCGGTCCAGCACCGACAGCCCGCGCGGGCCGGCACCGATGACAGCTACCCGGAGACTTTGCGTGGAACCCATGCCTCTAGGGTATCGGCAGTCCGTGCCCCGGATTCCCGCGCCTACCCGCAGGAGAGGTGTCCCGGCCTCGGGCGGTGTTCGGAACTAGAATGGGGCCATGACTTCGGCGAACCCTGACCAGGCCCCTGCAGAAACCGACGAGTTCCTCTGGCTGGAGGACATTTATGGCGACAGGCAGCTGGACTGGGTCCGCCGCGAGAACGCCGTGACGGAGGAGCTGCTGTCCCGGACGGGCTTTGAGCGCACCGAGGAACGGCTGCTGGAGGTGCTGGATTCCACCGACCGCATCCCCATGGCCGGAAAACGCGGGGACCACTATTACAACTTCTGGCGCGACGCTGAACATCCCAAGGGCCTGTGGCGCCGCACCACCTGGGAAAGCTATGTGGCACCGGATACCGAGTGGGAGGTGCTGCTGGACCTCGATGAACTCAGCGCCGCCGAGGGCACCGAGTGGGTCTGGGGCGGATCTCTGTTCCTGCGTCCCGCGGACGGCGTTTCCTACCGGCGTGCCCTGCTGGTCCTTTCCCCCGACGGCGGGGACGCCGCCCGCTACCGCGAGTTCGACGTCGTGGACCGCGCCTTTGTTCCCGGCGGTTTTGACATCCCCACGGCGAAAAGCCGGATCAGCTGGGCCGGTGAGGACAGCCTGTACGTAGGCACCGATTTCGGTCCAGGCTCCATGACCACCTCCTCCTACCCCCGCACCAGCAGGATCCTGCGCCGCGGCCAGGAGCTGGCGGACGCCGAGCTGTACTTCGAGGTCCCGGAAGACCACATGATGGCCGTGGTGCAGCGGGACCAGACGCCCGGGTTCGAACGCGACATCGCCGTGGACATCATCGACTTCTACAACACCCGCACCTTCCTGCGGGAGGGCGGCGAATGGGTCCAGCTGGACGTACCGCTGGATGTGAACGTGGATGTGCACCGGCAGTGGCTGCTGCTGCGTCCACGCACCGACTGGGAGCTCGACGGCGAGACCCACCCGGCCGGGTCACTGCTGGCGGCGTCATTGGCGGACTTCACCGGCGGAAACCGGAAGGTGCACCGCATCTTCACCCCGGAACCGTCCACCTCCCTGCAATCCTGGAGCTGGACCCGCGACCGCCTGCTGCTGAACCTGCTGCGCGACGTAAGCTCCCAAATCACCGTCCTGGCACCGGAGGAGGGCTGGCGGGCGGAACTGCTGGACGCCTGCCCGCCGCTGCACTCGGTGGATGCCTACGCGGTGGACGACGAGGATGAGGAAGCCGGCAACGATTACTGGCTGATCAGCACCGGGTTCCTGACCCCGTCCACTGTTTCCCGGGGAACGCTGGCTGTGGGCGGGTCCGAAGGAAGCACCGCTACGCCAGTAAAGACCTCACCGGCGTTCTTCGACACCTCCGGGCTTACCGTCGAACAGCATTTCGCTGTTTCCGCCGACGGCACCCGGGTCCCGTATTTCCAAGTGGGCCCCAAGGACCTGGTGCTCGACGGCGGGAACCCGACCCTGCTGAACGGATACGGCGGATTCGAGGCCTCCCTGACTCCTGCCTACAGCGGCATGGTGGGCCGCGGCTGGCTGGAACGCCGCATCACCGATGCCGGCGGTGTGGAACGCCGCGGGGTGTATGTGCTGGCCAACATCCGCGGCGGCGGGGAATACGGTCCGGCATGGCACCGGGCCGCACTGCAGGAGAACCGGCACCGAGCCTATGAGGATTTCGCTGCCGTGGCAGAGGATCTGGCCGCGCGCGGCGTCGCCTCCCGGGAGCATCTTGGCTGCACCGGCCGCAGCAACGGCGGACTGCTGGTAGGCAACATGCTCACCACGTATCCGCACCTGTTCGGTGCCGTGTCCTGCGGGGTGCCGCTGCTGGACATGCGCCGCTACACCAAGCTTTCGGCGGGCTATTCCTGGATTGCCGAATACGGGGATCCGGATGATCCGGCGCAGTGGGAGTTTGTGCAGACCTTCTCGCCCTACCACCTGATCAGGGAAGGCGCGTCCTACCCGCCCGCGCTGATCTGGACCGCTACCAGCGATGACCGGGTGGGACCGGTGCAGGCCCGCAAGATGGCCGCCCGCATGAAGTCCATGGGCGCCGGCAAGGTCTGGTTCCATGAGGCCCTGGAGGGCGGCCATGCCGGTGCGGCGGACAACCGGCAGAGCGCCCGCATGTACGCCATGTCCTACGAATTTCTCTGGGAAGCGCTGACCGGCGGGCTTGCCTGAGGCGTTTTGCCGAAACCGGCCGCTTGCCGGTAGTCTTGTCAGGCTGGCAGCGGAAGCTGCAAGCCATGCTGAATCAGTATGTTGGAGACGTGCCAGAGCGGCCGAATGGGCTTCACTGCTAATGAAGTGTGGGCCTAAAGCCCACCGGGAGTTCAAATCTCCCCGTCTCCGCCACTAGTCCCCCGGTTTTCCGGGGGACTTTTTGCGTTCACCCCCGGGACGGCGGCTTATCCCCTCCTTTTCGGCGCGCATCCCTGCTCCGGCAACTGCGCTCCGGCTCCGGTAGATTCAGCTCCGTGCCGACTAACAACTTCCCGCGCAGGGGACCACGCAGGGGACCGCGCGTGACCCTGCGGGACCTCATGCCCACCGATTTCGACGCCGTACATTCCTTCGCCTCGGACCCGGCGGTGGTTCAGTGGTCCACGTGGGGGCCCAACACGCCCGAGGAAACCCGCTCTTTTCTTGACGGCGCCGTCGCGGAAGCTGCCGCGCCGGAGCGGCCCGGCTTCACGCTCGCCGTCACGGTGAACTGTGAGGTAGTGGGCACGGCAGCGGTGTGGACCACCAGCCCCGCGGACCGGAACGGGGAACTGGGCTATACCCTGGCGAAGGATGCCTGGGGGCAGGGCATCGGCACCGAAACCGCCGGGCTGCTGCTGGACCATGCCTTCGACACCGTGGGACTGGAACGGGTGGAAGCCACCTGCCACCCGGACAACACCGGCTCGGTGCGGGTGCTGGAGAAAAACGGCTTCCGCTTTGAGGGCAGGCTGCGCGGCCATAAGAGCGTCAACGGGCAGCGGCGGGATTCCCTGCTGTTCGCCGCATTGCGCATCGATCGTATGCCACTGCGTTCGGAGCCGGAGCCGGATAGGCTGGCAGCCGGTCCGTCAGCATCCCAACAGTGAAGGAAGCCCCCCATGGAAATGCGACTACTGGGCCGCAGCGGCACTGCGGTGAGCAACTATGCCCTCGGCACCATGACCTTCGGCAACGAGTCAGACGAGCGCGTCTCGCACGCCCTGCTCAATGACTACGTGGCCGCCGGCGGCAACTTCATCGACACCGCGGATGTCTACACCGCCGGTGCATCGGAGGAAATCATCGGCCGCTGGCTGCACGCCAATCCCGACGCCGCCGCCGACGTCGTGCTGGCCACCAAAGGCCGTTTCCCCATGGGCTCGGGCGCCAATGACCTGGGCACCTCCCGCCGGCACCTGCGCCGCGCCCTGGATGACTCCCTCACCCGGCTGGGCGTGGACCACGTGGACCTGTACCAGCTGCACTCCTGGGATCCGTACACTCCGCTGGAGGAAAGCCTGGGCTTCCTCAATGACGCCATCACCGCAGGCAAGATCAGCTACTACGGTCTCTCCAACTTCACCGGCTGGCAGCTGACCAAGGCCGTGTATGTGGCCCGCGAACACGGCTGGGCGCTGCCGGTGACCCTGCAGCCGCAGTACAACCTGCTGGAACGTGAAATCGAATCGGAAATTGTTCCGGCGGCACTCGATGCCGGCCTGGGCCTGCTGCCCTGGTCCCCGCTGGCCGGCGGCTGGCTCACCGGCAAGTATGACCGGGAGACGGTGCCTGCGGGAAACACCCGCGTGGGAGATAACCCCACCCGCCAGTTCCAGGGCTGGGATCTGCGCAGCCACAACGAACGGACCTGGCGGATCCTGGACGAGCTGCGCACCGTTGCACACGCCCACGGGGCAACGGTGGCACAGGTGGCCCTGGCCTGGCTGGCAGGACGCCCGGGAGTGACTTCGGTGATTCTCGGTGCACGGACCACCGACCAGCTGGCAGACAATCTGGGCGCAGCGTTCCTCACGCTCACTCAGGAGGAGACCGAGAGGCTCACCGAGCTGAGCATGCCGCAGGTAGGGAACTATCCCTATGGCCCCGACGGGCTGAACCAGCGCGAGCGCCTGCTCGGCGGCGGACGCACCGGACGCTAAGCTCCCGACGCAGGGAGAGCCCCGAAGAACAGCAACGCCGGACCGGGCTGCCGGTCCGGCGTTGCTATTTCAGGTTCGTAGAGCCGTCAGGGCTTCAGGAAATCCTCGGGCCGCAGCTGCTGCGCCCATTTGCTGATTTCCTCTTCCTCCACCGGATCGGCCTTGCCTGCCTTCGCGGCGGCGTCCGGTGTCGCAGCACCCTTTGCGGGGGCGGCATCGCTCCCGGATTCGGGTGCGGGGTCCGGGATGGGGCGCACGTACGGCTGCGGGTGTGCGGCCATGTTCTGGATGGCGGCACCCGAGGCGCGGATACCGGCGCCGGTGAACATGGCGTAAAGCTTCAGTGCCTTGACCGGCTGGCCCTGGCCCAGTGCTGCATAGATCTGCCGGTGCTGGTCCGCGCTAAGCAGGGCGGCCGCGTCCTTGGCGGCCTGCGGCGAGGTGCCGGTCTCCCCGGGTGCGGGACGCGGGCGCGACGGGCGGGCAGGCCTGGCCGGCTGCCCGTCGGTGGGGCGCGGTTCGGCCGGGGCCGGACGGTCCTTGGCCGCGGCGGCGCGGCGCTTCTCGAACCTGCCCACGAGCGCGCTCACAACAGCGATGGATAGGACGAAGAGGATGATAACCGCAAGCTCCATACCTTGATCCTAGCTTCGCTTTCTCCGGGCCCTAAAACGGCCGGTATATTGACGTTCGACACATGCACGGCCAATCAACGGAGATGCCATGACTTCCAGCGCCACCACTTTGCCGGGACTGCGGTCCCTCCGTGTCGAAATTCATGCCGGCGTAGCCGAGGTCCAGCTGATTGGCCCGTCCAAGGGCAACGCCATGGGCCCGGATTTCTGGACGGAGCTCCCCGAGGTCTTTGATGCCCTGAGCACCAATGACGACGTCCGGTCCGTGCTGCTGTACGGGTCCGGCGGGAACTTCAGCTACGGCCTGGACCTGCCGGCCATGGCTCCCGTCTTCGCTCCGCTGCTGGGTGCCGGCGGGATGGATGCCAGGTTGCGGGAGGTTTTCCGCCGGCAGATCCGCGCATTGCAGGACGCCGTCAGTTCGCTGGCCCGCTGCGCCAAACCCGTGATTGCCGCCGTGGACGGCTGGTGCATCGGCGGGGCCATTGATGTGATCGCCGCGGCGGACATCCGCATCTCCTCCCCTGCCGCACGGTTCAGCGTCCGCGAAGTGAAGGTGGCCATCGTGGCCGATCTCGGCTCGCTGCAGCGCCTGCCGGCCATCATCGGTGAGGGTGCCACCCGGCAGCTGGCCCTGACAGGCGAGGACTTCGACGCCGCCCGTGCCCGTGAACTGGGCCTGGTCACCGAAGTGGCTGACGACGTCGTCGCCCGGGGCCGTGAGCTGGCTGCCCAGGTGGCAGCGAACCCGCCGCTGGTGGTGCAGGGCGTCAAGCAGGTAATGAACCGGCGGACGCAGAACTCCGTGCAGGACGGGCTGGATTATGTGCAGGTCTGGAACTCCGCGTTCCTGGCCAGCCACGACTTCGGTGAGGCCACCGCCGCGTTCACCGAGCGGCGTCAGCCGGTTTTCCGCGGGGAGTAGCCAGCGCCGCCCCGGCCGTGGCGGGAGCGTGTCTGCACAACGACGGCGAACGCGGCTGCGGCAACCAGAGCCAGGATCGGCGCCGCGAAGGGCAGGTCCGGGAAAAAAGCCAGCACCAGGGCCGCCGCCAGTGCCGTTCCACCCATGGCTGCGGTGCGGAGGTCCCGGGTCCGCACCGAGAGCAGAATCAGCGCAAGACCGGGAACCGGGCTGAAGACCAGTGCGGGAGTAAACGGAATACAGAAGACGCCCAGCCCGGCCAGTGCCGCCAGGGCTCCGCGCTGCTGTCGGATCCCCAGGCGTTCCTCCGCGCGTGCAGTGAGGAACCAGGCGGCCAGCAGCAGGGCCGCCGCCAGGATTCCGGCGCCGAAGGCCATCAGCAGGGAGCCGGCCTGGTTCTGCGGAACAAACGGCAGCCCGCCGGCTCCCGCCAGCCACACCATCCCGAGCGCTGCCGCCGTGCCTGTGGCAACGTACAGCCACAGGGCCGCCCGGCGGTCGGCGGAATGCGCCGCATCCGTGCCCGGTGTGGGCGCTGCCGTTTGGGTGCCCATGGTTCTCCCCCGTGTGTCCCCTCGTCCTGCCGGGATGCCCTAGTCCGTGGGTCGGGTCCCGGTGTCGGGAAACCTAGCACGCCGTCCGCGGTTCCGCTGCCGCGGCGTCGGCGGGCCGCGAACCCGTTTCCCCGGCCACGTCTTTACGGCGCGACACTGCGGAAATAGTGTCACCTTCGACGCAGAGCGGGTACTGCGCAGCGGATCATTGGTTCCGCAGGGACCGGGAAGAGGAAACCAGCATGGGATACATTGCCGCAGGCACCGAAAACAGCACCACAGTCCACCTCTACTACGAAGACCACGGCGACGGGCAACCGGTGGTGCTGATCCACGGTTATCCCTTGGATGGCTCCAGTTGGGAGCGGCAGACCCGTGAGCTGCTGGCGGCCGGCTACCGCGTGATCACCTACGACCGCCGCGGGTTTGGCCGGTCCGCCATGGCAGGGACCGGATACGACTACGACACGTTCGCTGCGGACCTGAACGCACTGTTGGAGACCTTGGACCTGAACAACGTGGTTCTGGTCGGTTTTTCCATGGGCACCGGCGAGCTGGCCCGGTACGTCTCCCGGTACGGTGCCGGGCGCATTTCAAAACTCGCCTTCCTCGCCTCGCTTGAACCCTTCCTGGTGGCCCGGGAGGACAACCCGGACGGTGTGCCGCAGGATGTCTTCGACGGGATCGAAGCGGCCGCCCGGGAGGACAGGTTCGCCTGGTTCACCAGCTTCTTCTCCGACTTTTACAACCTGGAGGAGAACCTGGGCACGCGGATCAGCCAGGAAGCGGTGACCGCCAGCTGGAATACCGCCGCGGGCAGCGCGCCGATGGCCGCCTACGCGGTGGTTCCCACCTGGATTGAGGACTTCCGGGCGGATGTGGAGGCGGTCCGCGACAGTGGGAAGCCGGTATTGATTCTGCACGGCACGGCGGACAACATCCTGCCCATCGATGCCACTGCCCGCCGGTTCCGCACACTGGTGCCGGAAGCCGGGTATGTGGAGATCGACGGCGCACCCCACGGCCTGCTGTGGACCCACCACACCGAGGTCAACAAGGCACTGCTGGATTTCCTCGCCGAGAGCTGAGGCTGCCGGTCAGGCCTTCAGCGCCAGGACAAAGGGCAGCACCGACTCAGCACCGGCCTCGCGCAGCACCCGGCCTGCTTCGGTCAGGGTCCAGCGGCTGTCCGCGAAATCGTCCACCAGCAGCACCGGACCCGGGTTGGCAGCGAACCAGGCAGCGCCCTCGGGCGGGACCGCGAACTGGTCCCAGACCGACGCGAGCCGGAAGGCGCTGTTGCCGCCCGGGCCGCCGGTGGGGCCGCCGTGCGGGGCCAGCAGGGCGCCCAGATACGGGATCCGGCCCAACTCGGACAGGCCGCGTGCCAGCGAATCCACCAGCTGCGGATGAGACCGGGACGGGACGGACACAATCGCCACCGGGCGCTGCTCCCAGCCCCACTGCGCCAGCACCTGGACGCAGCCGTTGATCAGCGCGGGATCCGCCGGAGCGTCCCCGGCGCCGGGAGCGAAGATTTCCCGCAGCCGGCCGCCCCAGCCCAGATCGGTAAGCCGGGCCAGCGCACGCCCGGAGGAGACCGCCTGGGCCGGCTTGATCTTGCCTTTCACCGGCACGCCCAGCCGGTCCATGCCCGAGGGGTACATACCCCGCGGGTCCACATCCACACCCACCTTGTTCAATGCCTGCCCGGCGTTGTCCGCCGCCTCCTCGGCAACATCGGAGGCAAACCAGCGTCCGGCACAGTTGTCGCACCGTCCGCACGGCGCCGCAGCGGGATCATCGAGCTGCAGGGAGAGGAACTGCATCCGGCAGCCGGAGGTGCTCTCGTAATCCAGCATTGCCTGCTGTTCCTTCACCCGGGCTGCGGCAATCCGCTCGTAGCGTTCGCGGTCGTAGTGCCACGGCTGCCCCGTGCCCCGCCAGCCGCCGGTCACCTTTTCCACGGCGCCGTCCACGGACAGCACCTTCAGCAGCAGTTCCAGCGGCGAGCGCTTGAGGTTGACCCGGGTTTCCAGGACCCCGGTGGACAGCACCGCGCCGTCGGCCAGTTCCGCGAGCACCGCGTTGGCCGGGCCTTCGGCGGGCATGGAGGAGGTGGCGAAGTACTGCCAGATGTCCCGGTCCTCGGCACCGGGCAGCAGCAGGACGTCGGCGTTGGGAGTGCCGCGGCCGGCGCGTCCCACCTGCTGGTAATACGCCACCGGGGAGGAGGGTGCACCCAGATGGATCACGAAGCCCAGGTCCGGTTTGTCGAAACCCATGCCCAGCGCACTGGTGGCCACCAGCGCCTTGACCCGGTTCTCCTTCAGTGCCGCTTCGGCTTCCTCCCGGTCCGCCGGATCGGTGCGCCCGGTGTACGCGAGTACCGGATGCCCGGCCTTCTGCAGCAGCCGGGCCGTGTCTTCAGCGCCGGATACCGTCAGGGCGTAGATGATGCCGCTGCCTGGCAGCTCCTCCAGGTGGGTCAGCAGCCAGGCCAGCCGGTCCCGAGGATTGGGCAGCCGCAGCACTCCCAGCCGCAGTGACTTCCGTGCCAGCGGACCGCGGATGGTGAAGACGTCTTCCCCGCCTGCGGCCAGCTGGTCCTCTATGTCCTTTACCACACGGCTGTTGGCGGTTGCCGTGGTGGCCAGCACCGGCACGGTGGCGGGCAGCTGTTCAATCAGGTTCCGGATCCGGCGGTAATCCGGGCGGAAATCGTGGCCCCAGTCGGAAATGCAGTGCGCTTCATCAATCACCAGCAGCCCGGAGCGGCGGATCAGTTCGGGCAGGTGCTGTTCCCGGAATCCCGGGTTGTTCAGCCGCTCCGGGGAGACCAGCAGCACATCCACCTCATCGGCTTCCAGCTTGGCGGAGATCTCCTGCCATTCCAGCTGGTTGGCGGAGTTGATGGCCTCCGCCCGGACCCCGGCACGCCCGGCGGCGGCCACCTGGTCCCGCATCAGGGCCAGCAGCGGGGAGACAATCAGTGTGGGTCCGGCACCGCGGGCACGCAGCAGGAGGCTGGCGACGAAGTACACGGCGGACTTTCCCCAGCCGGTGCGCTGGACCACCAGGGCACGCCGTCCGCCGGAGACCAGCGCCTCAATGGCCTCAAACTGGTCCTGGTGGAACTGCGCCGAATCGTTGCCCACCAAGGCCCGCAGCAGCTGCACGGCTTCAGCATGCAGGGCGGGGTTCCGGGCCGCGCCGTCAGAAGGGGCGTCAGAGGGGGCGTCTATATCCGTGCGTTCCATACCTCCACTATCCCAGCCTCCTCTGACTGTTTCCTGCGCCGGATTTCCGGTGTGCACAAGTCCCGTGCCGCAGGCGGCCCTATAGACTGGCCCACGTGAACAATGCATTCGACCTCTCCGCGTCCTTTAAGGCCTATGACGTCCGCGGCGTCGTGGGCGAGACAATCACCCCGCAGATCGTCGAGGCCGTAGGGGCCGCGTTTGTTGACGTCCAGGGCCTGGCCGGACAGACGGTGCTGGTAGGCGGTGACATGCGTCCGTCCTCGCCCGAGTTCATCCGGGACTTTGCCCGCGGGGCCACCGCCCGCGGCGCCGATGTGCTGCTGCTGGACCTGATCTCCACAGACGAGCTGTACTACGCCTGCGGTGTGCTCAACGCTGCCGGTGTCACGTTCACGGCCAGCCACAACCCGGCACAGTACAACGGCATCAAAATGGCCAAGGCCGGAGCCGTGCCCATCTCTTCCGAGACCGGCCTGCGGGAAATCCAGGCCCTCGCCGAGCAGTACCTGAACGGCGCGGGGTTTGACACCGTGGCCCAGCCCGGCCGGATCTCCGTCCGCGACGTGCTCGCCGATTACGCCGGCTACCTGCGCAACCTGGTGGACCTTTCCGGTATCCGCCCGCTGAAGGTTGTGGTGGACGCCGGCAACGGTATGGCCGGCATGACCACCCCGGCGGTGCTGGGTGACAGCATCCTGCCCGGCCTGCCGCTGGATATTGTGCCGCTGTACTTTGAACTGGACGGGTCCTTCCCGAACCACCCGGCCAACCCGCTGGAGCCGGAAAACCTGCGGGACCTGCAGGCCGCCGTCATCGAACACGGCGCCGACATCGGCCTTGCGTTCGACGGCGACGCCGACCGCTGCTTCGTGATTGATGAAAAGGGCGAGCCGGTCAGCCCGTCCGCCGTCACCGCGCTGGTGGCCCGCCGTGAAATTGCCCGCGCCAAGGCAGCCGGGGAGCAGACCCCGGTGATCATCCACAACCTGATCACCTCCCGTGCCGTGCCCGAACTGGTGGCGCACGACGGCGGCCGCGCCGTCCGCACGCGGGTGGGCCACTCCTTCATCAAGGCCGTCATGGCCAGCGAAGGAGCTGTCTTCGGCGGCGAGCACTCCGCGCACTACTACTTCCGCGATTTCTACAACGCGGATACCGGCATGCTGGCGGCCATGCACGTCCTGGCCGCCCTGGGCGAGCAGAACCGCACCCTCTCGGACCTGGCCCGTGAATACGAACCGTACTTCTCCTCCGGCGAAGTGAACTCCCGGGTCGAGGACGTCCCTGCTGCGCTGGACCGCGTCCGCGCCGAATACGGGCGCGACGGCGTCACGGTTGACGCGCTCGACGGCCTGACGTTCACTTCCGACGACGGCGCGTGGTGGTTCAACCTCCGCGCCTCGAACACAGAACCCTTCCTGCGGCTGAACGCTGAAGCAGAGGACCTGCCCACCATGGAGCGCGTCCGCGACCACGTACTTGAACTAGTGAGGAAATAAAACATGGCAGATGTAGAACTGAACGGCAGCGAACCCTCCGCCCAGGTCCAGGAGGATCTGAACTCCCTGATCGGCACGGCCCTGGGCGTCGCCCAGGAGCAGCTGGAAGCGCAGGGCGCGTTCCTGCCCGCCGCACTCGTGGTGCAGAACGACGGCGAACTGCGGATGATCGCTGTTGCACCGGAGGAAAGCGACGAGGACCTCGACGCCGACGCCATGATCGATGACATTTACACGGTGCTTACCGAGCAGAAGGGCGAGAACCGTGCAGTGGCGGTCTTCTCCGACATCCACCTGCCGGAGGAAAACACCGACGCCATCCACGTGGTGACCGAACACTCCGAAGGCGTCTGCATTTCCGCCATCCAGACCTACTCCTCCAACGGGGAAGAGTGGACCTTCAACGAGCCCATCTGGGAGGCCGGCGAACCGATCGTCTGGGCCGCAGAGGAAGCCTAAGCCTCAGCAGTAAAACAATCAGCAGTAAAACAAAAAGGGTGGTCCCGCCGGATTCGGCGGGACCACCCTTTTTCTTCTTCTATCCGTGCGGTTCAGCCTCAGGCTGCGAAGCGTTCCTTCAGCTCAGCCAGCCGGTCCTGAAGCTCCTGCGGCAGGGTGGACCCGAAGCGGGCGTACCACTCGTCGATACCGTCCAGTTCGGTGGCCCATTCCTGCGGATCAACCCGCACTGCCTGCTCCACGTCCTCGGGCGTCATGTCCAGGCCGGTGAGGTCAATGGAATCCCCGGTCGGCACAAAGCCGATGGGGGTTTCCACGGCGCCGGCCTTGCCTTCGAGGCGTTCAATGACCCACTTGAGCACCCGGGCGTTGTCGCCGAAGCCCGGCCACGCAAATCCGCCGTCAGCCGTCCGGCGGAACCAGTTGACCAGGAAGATCTTGGGCAGCGTCTCCTGGTTGGCCTTGCCGCTGAGTTCGATCCAGTGGCGCAGGTAGTCCCCGGCGTCGTAGCCCATAAAGGGCAGCATGGCCATGGGGTCGCGGCGGACCACGCCCACCTGGCCGGCAGCGGCCGCGGTGGTTTCGGAGGACAGCGTGGAACCCATGAAGATGCCGCTGGCCCAGTCACGGGCCTCGGTCACCAGCGGGACCGTGGTCTTGCGGCGGCCGCCGAAGAGGATCGCGGAGACCGGGACGCCGTTCGGGGAATGGTACTCGTCGGCCAGCATGTCAATCTGGTCAATCGGGGTGCAGAACCGCGAGTTCGGGTGCGCTGCCGGGCGGCCGGACTCGGGGGTCCAGTCCTGGCCGAGCCAGTCCGTCAGGTGCGCCGGCGCTTCGTCCGTCATGCCCTCCCACCAGACTCCGCCGTCATCGGTCAGAGCCACGTTGGTGAAAATGGAGTTGCCCTTGGCGATGGCGCGCATGGCGTTGGGGTTGGTGCTCCAGCCGGTGCCGGGGGCAACGCCGAACAGGCCCGCCTCGGGGTTGACTGCGCGCAGTTCCCCTTCCTTGCCGAACCGCATCCAGGTGATGTCATCCCCCAGGGTTTCCACCTTCCAGCCCTCGATCGTGGGATCAAGGAGGGCCAGGTTGGTCTTGCCGCAGGCCGAGGGGAAGGCGGCGGAAACGTAGTAGTCCTTCTGCTCCGGGCTGGTGAGCTTGAGGATCAGCATGTGCTCGGCGAGCCAGCCCTCGTCGCGGGCCATGATGGAGGCAATACGCAGGGCGTAGCATTTCTTGCCCAGCAGGGCATTGCCGCCGTAACCGGAACCGTAGGACCAGATGGACCGGTCCTCCGGGAAGTGCACAATCCACTTCTCGTCGCTGCAGGGCCAGGCAACATCCTCGGCGCCCTCGGCCAGCGGGTAGCCCACGGAGTGCAGCGCCGGCACGAAGAAGGCATCCAGCTCTTCCATCTTCCGCAGCACATCGGTGCCGATCCGGGCCATGATGCGCATGGAGGCCACCACGTAGGCGCTGTCGGTGATTTCGACGCCGAACTTCGGATCTTCGGCCTCGAGGTGGCCCATCACGAAGGGAACAATGTACATGGTGCGTCCGCGCATGGAACCGGCGAAAAGCCCGTTCAGCTTGGTACGCATTTCGGCCGGGTCCATCCAGTTGTTGGTGAACCCTGCGTCTTCGCGCTTTTCCGAGCAGATGAAGGTCTGCTCTTCGACGCGGGCCACGTCCTTCGGATCGGAGAACGCAGCGAAGGAGTTCGGGAAGGTTTCCGGGTTCAGCCGGACCAGGGTTCCGGCGTCCACGAGTTCATCGGTCAGGATCCGGTTTTCATCCTCGGAGCCATCGACCCAATACACGCGGTCAGGCTGCGTCAGCTCGGCAACTTCCTTCACCCACGCAAGGAGGGCCTGGTGGGTGGTCGGGGCATCAGCCCCACCGTCTATGCTGTCCAGCGGCTGGCTAGCAGCGTTTTCGCCGCTCTCATCGAGAACTAGCTGACGCGCGTCATCGCCCATGACTCTTCCCTTCGTTGGGTCAGTGGTGTGTTTTGATGCTAGTTGCGCCTTCCGGACGGCTTCGGCTGGAAAGGTCGCACCTTTAGCCGCTGCGACTCAAAGACTCCCTGAAATCCACGAGTTATGTGCCCTCAACCCCAAGTGAATGTGACTAACGTCACATAGACCGGTCTAGTGACGGAGACGTCATCACTCTCGATTGGCGCTCCCCTCAAAACCCCGCTATAGTTATCTACGGCCAAACAGCCACGGAAGAACTTGAAAGAAACCGGTGAGAATCGGTTTTGATAGACTAGTTCTTATGCGTGCGTAGCTCAACGGATAGAGCATCTGACTACGGATCAGAAGGTTGGGGGTTCGAATCCCTTCGCGCGCACCACTCGGACCCGGCCCGATCAGGACAACCTGATCGGGCCGGGTTTTTTGTTGCCCGCCCACAGGTTGCCCCGGCACCGCGGCAGTGCAAGGCTCGGTCCATGACTGAGACTCTGCAGACCGACGTAATTGTTATCGGCGCCGGCGCCGTCGGCGAAAACGCGGCAGACCGCGTTGTCCGGGGCGGACTTTCCGCCGTCCTCGTTGAAGCGGATCTGGTGGGCGGCGAGTGCTCTTACTGGGCCTGCATGCCTTCGAAGGCACTCCTGCGACCCGGCACCGCACTGGCCGAGGCCCGGGCAGTGGCCGGTTCCCGCGAAGCCGTCACCGGCGCCTTGGACACCGGCGCCGTACTGGACCGCCGGAATTCCTTCACCTCTCAGTGGGATGACGCCGGGCAGGCCGACTGGGTCGCCGACGCCGGGATCGAGCTGGTCCGCGGGCGGGCACGGCTGAGCGCACCGCGCGAAGTGGACGTCCGGACCACCGACGGCCGGACCCTGCGCATTTCCGCACGCCACGCCGTCGTGCTGGCCACAGGGTCCACGCCTACCCCTCCCCCGCTTCCGGGGCTGGACACCGTTGATTACTGGGGAACCCGGGAAGCGACCTCCGCACAGGAGATTCCCGGCCGGCTCGTGGTGATCGGCGGCGGAGTTTCCGGCGTGGAGCTGGCCCAGGCCTACGCCCGGCTCGGTTCGGCCGTCACGCTGCTCGCCCGCGGCCCCCTCCTGAAATCCTTTCCGGAACCGGCGCGCAACCTGGTGGAGCAGGGACTGAAGAACGCCGGCGTGGACGTACGGACCAACACTTCCCCCGCCTCGGTCCGGGGAGCCGACGACGGCGGCGTCCACCTTGAGCTCGAGGGCGGCGAAAGCGTAGCGGCAGACAAACTGCTGGTTTCCACCGGCCGCCGTCCGGCACTGGCGGACCTCGGCCTGGAAGAGGTGGGCCTGGATCCGCGCACCCTGGAAGTCGATGACTCGGGACAGGTGGCGGGTGTGGACGGCGGCTGGCTGTATGCCGTGGGCGATGCCGCCGGAAAGGAACTGCTTACCCACCAGGGGAAATACGAAGCCCGCGCCACGGGTGATGCCATTGCAGCCCGGGCTGCCGGGAAACCCGCGCCTGCCTCGGCTGCCTGGACCCGCTACACCGCCACCGCGGACAAGTACGCCGTACCGCAGGTGGTGTTTACCGATCCCGAGCTCGCCATGGTGGGGCGCACCGTTGAACAGGCACGGGCCGACGGGCTCAACGTGTCCGAAACCTCGCTGGACATTGCCGTGGCGGGCTCAGCGCTGTATGCGGATGATTACACCGGCTGGGCGCAGATGGTGGTGGATGAGGACCGCCGCGTACTGGTCGGGGTGACCTTTGCCGGCCCGGGCGTCTCGGAGCTGCTGCATGCCGCCACCATCGCCATTGTTGGCGAAGTACCCCTGGACCGTTTGTGGCACGCCGTCCCGGCCTACCCCACCATCAGCGAAGTATGGCTGAGGCTGCTGGAGAAATACGGGCTGTAGGACTGCCGCGTGCTGGGACGTGGCGGAACTCTCCGCACCACTATTTGCACTGACCAGTCAGTTTCGCCTAGGTTGGCAGATGCGCCCCGCCGTATGCCCGGCGCGAAGCATCCACGGACAAAAAGGCGAAGACCATGCTCAGTGCGGACAATCTATTCGTGAAGGGGCGCCACAGCCCGCTTCTGCCGCCAACGTCCCTGACGGTCCGCGCCGGGGAGCTGTTCCTTGCCTGCGGCGGCAATCAGTCCGTCCGGACGGCCCTGGCACTGACCCTTTCAGGCCGCATGCGCCCCACCTCCGGTTCCGTTTCCTGGGGCCGCGATCCCCGTCCGGAACATCTGCGCCGGCACGCAGCACTGCTGGATTCGCCCGAGGTCAGCGAACCGGAGCGGCATCTGCGCGTCCGGGACCTGGTGGCGGAGGACCTGGCACTGATTCCCCGCCGCAGCCGGCCGCGAACGGGCGCGTCCGCCTGGCTGTCCGGCGAAGGCCTGGCGGACCTGGGGCCGCTGTGGATTGAGGAACTGGACGCCTCGGCACGGCTGGACCTGCTGCTCCGCCTGGCGCTGGCGGATGCTGCCGTGGACCTGCTGGTGGTTGACTCACCGGACCGCCACGGACCGGACCCGGATGCCTGGCTTCCCCTCCTGGCGGAAGCCGTTTCCGCGGCCGGGCGGCAGGTGACCGCCGTTGCCGTGGTTGCGCAGCTGCCTGCGGAGTGGACCGGACCCTCCGCCGTTGCCGGCGACACGGCAGATACCAATGCAGGTTCCGGGGCGGATACCGCCGGGACCGCCCAAACCGCGAAGGCTTCCGCATGACCGTCTTCCGCCTCGCCCTGAGCGAGCTCAAACGCATGACCGCCGGCATCCTGCCTAAGCTGGCCATCCTTGCCCTGTCCCTGGTGCCCCTGCTGTACGGCGCCATCTACCTGTACGCCAACTGGGACCCTTACGGAAACCTCGACGGCGTCAAGGCAGCGCTGGTGGTTGACGATAAAGGTGCTGACACCGCCGACGGCCGCCTCGACGTCGGCGCTTCGGTCCGGGAGAACCTGCTGGAGGACGGCACCTTCGACTGGGAGATTGTTGACGGGGCCGGTGCTGCCGATGAGGGGGTCCGTGCCGGCAGCTACGAATTCGCCCTGGCCATTCCGGCGGATTTCTCCGCGAACCTCGCCTCAGCCGCAGACCTCGGCGGCGCCCGACAGGCCACCCTGCACGTCACCACCAATGACGCGAACAACTACCTGCTCAGCAGCATCGTGGACAAGCTCACCGCCTCGGTCCATGACACGGTCGCCGCCGAAGTGGGCGAAGAAACGGCCAGCCGGCTGCTGACCGGTTTCAGCACCGTGCACTCCCAGCTGGAGGAGGCCGCCGATGGTGCCCGCCAGCTGGCCGACGGCGCTGCCTCCGCGGACTCCGGCGCCGCGGAGCTGGGCACGGGCCTGGACTCGCTCGCCTCCGGAGCCGGGAACCTGGTGGCCGGACAGGAACAGTTGGCGTCCGGTGCGGATGCCCTCGCTGCGGGGTCAGCTGACCTGTCCGCCGGCGCGGACCAGCTGTCCTCCGGTGCCGGCGAGCTCTCCGGCGGCCTTGGCCAGTTGTCCGACTCCACCGCGCAACTGCCGCAGCAGACCCGGGCCCTGGCCGACGGCGCACGGCAGGTGGCCGATGGGACGGCCACTCTGAACACCACGGTTGCCGAGACCGCCAGGGCTGCCCGGCAGAACGTTACCGACGCCGTCGCCCGGCTGGTGGGCAGCGGCGTCCTGACGCCGGCACAGGCTGCGGCGCTTCAACAGGAGCTGGCCGGCACCCAGACCGGCACGGACGGGCTGGAACAGCTGCAGGCCCTGGCCGACGGCGCCGCAGAGGTTGCCGCCGGAGCGGAGTCCCTGGCCTCCGCCACGCCCGCACTGACGCAGGGCATAGGTGCCGCCAACGACGGCGCCTCCCGGCTTGCCGCCGGCGCTGCGGATCTCTCCGCCGGTGCGGGCGAGCTTTCCGAGGGCGCCGGCACCCTGGCCGCGGGCGAGCAGCAGGCGCTGGAGGGTTCCCGGCAGCTGGCCGCCGGGGCGGATTCGGCTGCGGCCGGTGCCTCGACCCTGCAGGACGGACTCGGCGAACTGAAGGAAGGATCCGGGGAACTGGCCGGGCGGCTGGCCGAGGGCGCAGGCAATGTCCCCAACCCGAATGAGGAGGAGAAGGCCACTGCCTCGGCAGTGATCGCGGACCCGCTGACCGTCAGCACGGTGGACCAGGCTGAGGCCGGAACCTACGGTGCCGGCCTGGCGCCCTACTTCCTGACCCTGGCCATGTGGGTGGGCATTTTTATGCTGGCGCAGGCCATGCGGCCCATCAGCCGCCGGGCCCTTGCCTCCAATGCTCCGCCCTGGAAGATCGCGCTGGGCGGTTGGCTGCCGTTCCTGGCCGTCTCACTGGTTCAGGCCACCGTTCTGTACGCTGCCGTGCGCTTCGGCCTGGGGCTTGATCCGGCCCATCCGGTGCTCGCCTGGGTGCTGCTGCTGATGGCCGCCATGGCCTTCTCGGCGCTGATCCAGGGCATCGTGGCCCTGCTGGGCTCGGTGGGCAAGTTTGTGGTGCTCATCCTGCTGGTGCTGCAGCTGGTTTCCTCCGGCGGCACCTTCCCCTGGCAGACCATCCCGGACCCGCTGCATGTGGCACACAACGTGCTGCCAATGGGACACATGGTAAACGGGCTGCGGCAGCTGCTCTACGGCGGGGACCTGGGGCAGGTGGGCACCGTTGCAGCGGGGCTGCTGCTCTACACCGCCCTGGGGCTGGTGCTGTCCCTGGCCGCGGCGAAGCGGCACCGGCTGTGGACGCTCAAGACTTTGCAGCCGGAAATCGATATTTAGCGCTTAACCGCGGGGCTCAGCCCCGGCGCACCACAAAGTCGGTAATCCGGGCGTCGCGGCCGTCCAGTTCCGCCCACGGCAGCGGGTGTTCCATCACGGTGAGGCCCGACGTCGGATAGCGCGTGGCCATCTCCATCACGGCTTCTTCATCCGAGTCAGGGGAGGCAAGGCGCATGGCCAGTTCCTGCACGCCGGGCAAGTGGGCGATCACCAGCAGGCTGGTCACGGTTTCCGGGACGTGGTTGATGAGGCTGAGGATGCGTTCGGGGGAGGCTGCGTAGAGCCGGTCTTCCAGCTTGGCGGTGGGCGCCTTGTCACCGAGTTCCTTGCAGACCCAGGTGCAGGTCTGCCGTGCCCGCAGTGCCGAGGAACAGAGGATGAAGTCCGGGATGCTGCCGTGCTCACGCATCCACTCACCCGCCAGCGGTGCATCCCGGTGTCCCCGGCCGGAGAGCGGGCGCTCGTGGTCTGCAACATCGCGCGGCCAGTCAGCCTTCGCGTGACGCAGGAGCTGGAGTTTTTTGAGATGGTGGCCGGTCATTTGCCAAGTCTAGCTGCGGACGGAACCCCCGTTCCGTCCGCTGACCGGCCACGCCTCCTGCGCCTAGATGCTGTATTCCGGTGCAGCCCAGACAACAACCTCGGGGTGCTCGTAGAAGCGGTAGCCCTGCCCGCGGACCGTGCGGACGGTGTTGGCCAGGCGGCCCAGCTTGGACCGCAGGCGCCGGATGTGGACGTCGATGGTGCGCTCGTTCGGCACTTCCTCGGCATTGCGCCACAGGCCCGCGAGCAGCTCTTCCCGGCCCACTGTCCTGCTGGCGTTCTCCACCAGGTAGTTCAGCAGCTCGAATTCCTTGAACGTGAGGTTCAGGGTGTCCCCGTCGAGGTGGACTTCCCGCCGTGAGAGGTCAATCAGGACGCCGGACGGGCGCGTTGCCGGCGGAACCTGCGGTGCCGGTACAGGCTGGGCCGCAGGCTGGCGGCGGGCCACCGTGGGATCCCCCAGCGCCTGGCGGACCACCTCGATGTCCGTGCCGGTGGCGCTGGCCGGAGCAAGGGCAACCGCGGCGTGGCTCTGGGCGCCGGGGACCAGGGTCTGGACGTGGGCCCGGATCTCCTGCGCCAGTTTTGTGAGGGACGTGCCGTGCGCGGCAGCGGTGTCCTCATCAAGGCCCACATAAATAACAAACCCGCGGGCAGACGTGTCAGTGCTGACAGACTGCGGACCGGGAATCCCGTTGGGTGTCACCACCGGCATAGGCGCGGTGACGGGGTTGGCATCCTGTCCGGGAAAGGTGCGGAGCGGACGGGCCCCGAGGGTGGACTGGACGCTGTAGGACTGGTTTCCGAACGGCTGGACACCGTAGGAACGGTCGAAACCGCCCCCGGCGGACTGGCGCGGGGAACCTGATCCGGCGCGATTCTGCGCATTGCGCAGAGAGATGTGGACGTAACCGGATGCTACTGACATGTGGAACCTCATCGTGAATCGCCGTCATCACGGCTCGAATGCAGGGGGTGTGCCCGGTCGAGATGGCGCCTGTTATGCCCGTACTTGGGCCTGAGTCTTATCTAAGGAAGGGGGTGGCTCCAGAGATATGCATTCGACAACAGCACGTCTCCTGCGTGGCGCGGACGCCACCGGGGAAGACTGCGACTGGTGCTGTCGTGTTGGTGTTCACGCTTCGGATTATTGCATGTAACAAAGGGGGGCGCGCAAGTAACAATGTCGCTTCCGTCTCACATGGTGGACAGAATGGGTCGTTTTGTGACGTACTTCACAAAACGACATACTGAATAGCTATGCATAAATATGCATAAGGTCTAAACAAGATCGCCGCCGCACCCGTCAGGGGTTTCGAGAACGATGCATGCCTGTCAATAAAAAAGGCATCCGCACCATAAGCAGGCTTATGGAGCGGATGCCGTCAAGAAAAGAAAGTTGTCCACATACTGGACGGTCCGCGGTGCAAAGCGGGCCGCCCAGGGATGGGAGCCGGTGGGCTTAGACCACGCCGTAGAGGCGGTCTCCGGCGTCGCCGAGCCCGGGCACAATGTACGCCTTTTCATCCAGGCGCTCGTCGATGGAGGCCAGCACCACAGTGACATTGGCATCCTGCAGCTCCTCCTGGAGCACCGAGAGGCCTTCCGGGGCAGCAAGCAGGCAGATGCAGATAACCTCTGCAGCGCCGCGCTTGAACATAAACTTGATGGCTTCACGCAGGGTTCCGCCGGTAGCCAGCATGGGATCCAGAACGAAGACCTGGCGGCCGGTGAGGTCATCAGGCAGCCGCTCTGCGTAGGTGATGGCCTCAAGCGTCTCTTCATTCCGGGCCATGCCCAGGAAGCCGACTTCGGCGGTGGGAACCAGGCGGGTCATGCCTTCCAGCATGCCAAGGCCTGCGCGCAGGATGGGAACCACCAGCGGCGTGGGCTTAACCAGCCCGGTGCCTACAGCGGAGGTCACAGGTGTTTCGATGGGGACCGGCTCTACACGGACAGTCCGGGTGGCCTCATAGGCCAGGAGGGTAACCAGTTCCTCGGTCAGCTGACGGAAGACCGGTGACGGTGTGTCCTTGTCGCGGAGAACGGTGAGTTTGTGGGCAACGAGGGGGTGATCCACTACAAGTACGCGCATACCTCAAAACTACCATTCCGGCCCGTCCTTATCCGCGTTCGCCCGCGGGTATGCAGATGCGGGACGATGGTGGCATGCAGCACCTTTCCCGCACCCACGAAGCGTGGATGGACCTTGCCCTCGCCGAGGCCCGGCTGGCCCTGGACACCGGAGACGTGCCCATCGGCGCCGTCGTCCTCGGTCCTGACGGCCGGATACTGGGCACCGGGCGCAATGAGCGGGAGGCCACCGGGGATCCCACGGCGCACGCCGAGGTGCTGGCGATCCGGGCAGCGGCCGAGGCGGTAGGCGAATGGCGGCTCGCCGGCTGCACCCTGGTGGTGACCCTGGAGCCGTGCGCCATGTGCGCCGGCGCCATTGTGCTGGCCCGGGTGCCGAAGGTGGTGTTCGGCGCCTGGGATGAGAAGGCGGGCGCCTCCGGTTCCGTGTTCGACATTCTCCGCGAACGCCGCCTGAATCACTGGGTGGAAGTGTTCCCCGGCGTACGCGAGGAAGAGTCGGCCCGTCTGCTGCGCGACTTCTTCGGCTCGAAGCGAAACCCCTAGGCCTCCGTTCCACCTGCCTGCATTTATACGTAGGCTTACTAAATCCGGAACGCTACAAGCAAAGGAGTTTCCGCAATGGCATCAGAGCAGGACGGACGGGACATTGTTGTCAGCATCCTCGAGAAGGCCAAGATCGCCACGGTAACCACCGTGGACCTGCAGGGAAACCTGGTCAGCCGGCCGCTGCAGCTGCAGGAGGCAGATAAGGACGGGAACCTGTGGTTCTTCACTCCCGACCCCTCCCCCAAGGCCGACGAGGTCCGTGCGAATCCGCACGTGAACGTGGCCATCAATGACTCCAAGGGTTTCCTGTCCATCAGCGGCACCGCCACGGTGACCAAGGACCAGGAGAAGATCGAGGAACTGTGGAAGAGCTCGGTGGAAGCCTGGTTTGAGCACGGCCGCGAGGACCCGGCGGTGGCACTGTTGAAGGTGGATTCGCATACTGCCGAATACTGGGCCTCGGATGAGCCGAAGATCGCCAGCATGTTCAAGATCGGCAAGGCTGCCGTGACCGGCGGAACGCCCGACGTCGGCAAGAACGACGTCGTCGACCTCTAGTTTCCGAGGCTTCAGCGGCGGTGGCGGGGCTGCTTTTGGGTGTTGGGCCCTGAACCCGGTAAGGTTGACGCGTTGGTGACGTGTCCGAGCGGCCGAAGGTGCAACACTCGAAATGTTGTTTGGTGTAAAAGCCAACGTGGGTTCAAATCCCACCGTCACCGCCAGTGAAGAAGGCCCCGGTTCCCTTGCAAAACAAGGGAACCGGGGCCTTCTCGCTATCCCGGGAAATTTTCAGCCGACCTCCCGTTCCATGAACCTCGGCTTCAGTTGAGAACGTTTACGCCGTCACTCATATAAACGTACACACGCTTGAACTTTCCATTTTCCAGGTAAAAGAAATTGGAGTTGGTCAGCTGTACAGCGTTTCCGTCGTTGTCAGTCAGCTCAACGACGAACTGTGAGGCGATCCTTCCGTTTTCAGTGTCGACCACGTGTCGGAAGTGAATGTGCCGCATATGTGTTCTGTAATTTTCAAACAGTTCTTCGTACATCCTCCGAACGTTTGTGTCGCGCCCTTCGTGGACAGATCGAGCGCTTTGCACGGTGGCCACCGCGTCCTCAGTGAAGCAACTCAGCACGCCTTCGATATCGTATGTATCCACAAAATTGAAATACCGCTCAACCATGTCGATCAAATAACCATAGGTCAGTCCATTGGCTTGAACGGGCAAAGTAGTCAATTCAGTCATGCCATCTCCTTCGAACGAAACCGTCCTGCTGAAAAACACAGGCAAAGTGTTGGAATGGTGCTGCCAACCTAGTCTCTTCGGATGCCGCTGGATACAGTCTGGTGAGAAATTCGCCTGGGCGTCCGTTGGAGGCACAGGATCAAAGAGTAGGAGCCCTTACTTCATCCGGCCTCAAAATGCCATGGATAGTTTTGGCGGCTTCGGCCGATCCCCTGCGCCCATCGAAAGACGACTTTCCGTGTACCTAAATACCCAGCACGTACCGCGGACACATCACACACCGGAAGGGATGGCATTCCTATATGGCTCGGTAGACTGAGGCAACAACGCTCAAAAGGATCCACCGGCCGATGGCCCGAGATTGATCGGGCCATAGACCATGCACAGGTGGCCAGCTCGCGAAAGGTTGCACTACATGTTCACCGGAAGACTGTCTGCAGTGGTGCAGAACGAAACGGAAAACGGCGGCGCTTCTCTGCTGCTCTGGCTGGGGATTGCCGTAGTGGTTTTGGTCTTGATTTATGTGCTTGCCAAAACAGTGAAAGCCAAGGCCGGAGCCGCCACGAAACCCGGTGCCAAATTCCGGCCTTCCCTGACCGCCGAGGACGTCGAGGGCATCAGGTTCAGGCCTCCGCGGCTCAGGGAACGTGGGTACGACGTGGAGCAGGTCAGTGACCTGTTGGACCAAACGGTGCTTGAACTGCGGCGGCTGGCCGACGAGAACCTACGCCTCCAGCAGCAAAAAGCCGATCCCCTAAGCCAGCCAGTCCTGGTGGGCAGCCCGGTGATTACGCCGGATCAGGTAGTGAACCGAAAGTTCCAGACACTGAAAATTCGGCAAGGTGTTTCGCCGGCCGAAGTGGACGATTTCCTGGACCGCGTTGTGCTTGGTCTCCGTCAGTGGAACGCCGAAAATGCGAAGCTCAGGTCTGAGCTTTCAGGCAACACTCTGGGCAACGCTTCCTGATCTGGAAAACGGCCCCAGCCACGGACCGCTTTTCGCCTCCCGGCTTAGCGCCGTCCTTCACCAGAGCGTTTCGTCCTTCGTCAAGCCGCTGACTCGCGGTTTCTTCGGCAGCACTCCGGCATCGACGAACAACGATTCAGCGAATACCCAGTGAAAAACCGGGAACAACAGAACAAAAGGGACACCGAGCCACTAGACACTCATCCGCCCGCCCTTTCCTTGTCGTGCGCGTCCGGCTTTCGAGTAGAGCGCCACATGAAGAACGCACACAGCGAGGCCAGGCCCATAGCAGCACCGCATAGTTTTCGGTTGTGCTCACCCTTCGGCAATGGAACACCGAATACGCGAAGCTCAGGTCCGAGATTTCAGGCAACACTGTGGGGCCTTTTCTCGATCTCTAACTCATGCCCAAATGCCGCAGGTAATGGCAAGGTCCACCAACAGACAGTTCCCCTATCCGCCTGCCTCGGGGAGGCAGGCGGATAGACCTCGGTTGAGTCAGTCGACTTTTTCGTAGGAAGAGACCACCGGCTTCATACCTATGACGTCAAAGAAACCCATCAAGGTGCGCGTCGCTTGGCCCAGTTCGAACTCGAACCTACCTCCCTGCGCCAGCTCGGAAGCCATCTCATCGTTGGCCGCCTGGCCAGATGTATGAATCAAGGTCAACGTCCCGCAGTCCGACGTCCTGATGATTAGCTCCGGCCTCGATCCGACATTACGACCGGCACCACTGTAGGTGCCTCCCTCAGCATCCGTGACAGTGCATTCCATCCGAACCCGGTGGTCGTCGTCATAGGAGTTAATAACGAACGGTCCAACCGTCAGCGCTAGGAAGAGCACCGCAAAGGTGGGCAAAATTCCCCAAAAGGCCAAATTACTCTTCCAAGACCGTGACGGCTTCTTCGGCGGATCCGCTGAGATGTTGCCCTCGGCTTGTGGGTTCAATTCATCCTCCTCTCCTTTACCCAATTAAATCTGTTCCTCCTAGATACTAATTTGGTAACTCATGGTGCTGAACGATGGGCCCACCGGAGCCGTTTAGTCCGCCGCTGATAATGGCCGGAACTAGATCTTCCGAGCTGGGGATGCCCCCTGCATCAATCGTCTCCTCAATCACCGCCTGGGTAACCCCGGCTACGCGACCCACCGCGTCCTCCACTATCGGTGCCCAAGGTGAAGTAGGAGCCACATGAGCGTTGGCCCCTGGCGGCAGGGGCGGAATCGGCAATCTTGCGGTGGCCACTTCAGAGAGCTTGCCGCTGCCGTAGCCGAACCCTGCATTGACTACGAAGCCCACTCCTCCCGCCTGGATATATCCCCCCGCGGTTCTCTCCCCATCGGGGGTGTTGAGTCTGTAGTCAGCAACGCCGGATGTAGCCCCGGAGACTCCCGCTGAGAGCACACCACGCACCGTACTGCTGGTGGCCTTACGGATAGCGGTTTGCACCGCCTGACTTGCCCCCGATGCCGAGGCTGTCCGAGCCGCTGCCACCGCGCCTTTGGTCAGAGCCCCTGCTGCCACACCACCGGCGAGGCCGCCAAGGCCGCCGACCAGAGCGTCTTTGCCGGCCTGGGCCCAGTCCACTGTCCCGTTCTGGGCCTTCGACGTTGCTATCGACATGCCTCCGCTGATCAATGCACCGGATGCGGCACCAATCAGCGCCACGCCCACCGGACCACCAACACCGGTAAACATAAGGGCTACGCCCAGTGCGACGGCAGCACCTGCCGCCACATATTCCCAGTGACTCCCCAGCGACTTCTGGAAGTCCGCCAATTCAGCATCCGTCAGCGGGCTCAGACCCGTTGGGTCGCTGGCGTTCAGCGGGTTGTTGCCCGCATAGGAATAGGGGTTGCCGTCCCATCCGGCGCCGAGCACCGGGGCCAGCGGGTCAGTGGACAGGAAACCGCGGGCAGCCGGGTCATATGCCCGGGCGCCCAGCCACTCGAGCCCCGCGATGTCCAAGCCTCCGTCGGCTGTCAGACCGATCCCGGCCGGCAGTCCGCCTGCCATCCCGGACAACCCCGAGCCACTGCCGGAAACCATTCCCGGCCCCGGGATAACCGAGGCGCCCAGAACAGCCCACGGATCGGCCTGGTCCGTGGCTCGGGCAGCACGCCACCCCGGCGCCAGCCACCCTTCCCCCATTCCGGTAACCCCTCCGGGCAGGGTCAGGACCTGTTCCGAGCCGAACCCGGCCAAGGCCGGTATTGAGCTGGCGCTGTCCCACCACACCGGGCAGCTATCCACGGAGGACAGCTCACCCAAGGCGTCCACCCACACCTCATGCCGGCGCGTTTCCGTACCGTCCGGGGTGCGGTCCAGCGCGACCTGCAGGTAACCCGTGGGGCCCCAGGCGTACTCGGTCCATGACCCGTCCGGACCGATGAGCCGGGAACGGCGTCCCAGGCCGTCATGGACGTACTCCGTCCGACTGCCGTCCTGATTCGTGACAGCTGTCAGTTGGCCTGCGGCATCGTAGTTGTAGTTTCGGGGACCGTCTGGGGTCATTTCCCGCACCAACCGCCCACCGGCGTCATATTCCCACTCGAAGACGGACGTTGCAGAACTGCCCGTGGTTGCTGCGGCAACCAGCTGGCCGGCATTGTCATACCCGTATCGGGTGACGGCCCCGGCACGGGTCAGTCCGGTGATCCTGCCGTCCCCGTCCCTACCGATCAGTGTGGTTTCGGAGGGACTGTCGGTCTCTGCCCGGTCGGTGCGGGTGTGCTCCGCGATGTAGCCGTTCCGGTATTCCCATTCCTGGACCAGCTCCCCGGCCGTGGCCCCAGTCAGGCGTCCGGCCGGATCATAGGCGAACACAGCTTCACCCAGGCGGGGGTTGCGCACGGTTGTCACCCGGCCGACGGCGTCCCGAAGGTAGGTGGTAGTGGTTCCGGCAGCGTCGGTGAACGATGTGCGGTTACCATCCGCGTCATAGTTCCAGGACAGCCCCTGCCCACCGCGGGTACGTGAGACCAGTTGGCCCCGCCGGTTGAAGCCGAGTTCATGCTCCACCGTCAGCCCGTCCGCGCCGGTGTAGTCGGTAACTACCACACGCCGGTTCAACCCGTCACGATGAGCGCTGGCCAGGAGTTTTCCGTTGTAGGACGTGCTCTCTTCCCGCCCGGCAGCGTCATATACCCAGGTGGTGGTGTTGCCGTCAGGGTCGGTCTGGGAGAGCTGGCGCCCGGCCGGATCGTAGGTCGCCGTGGTGACACGTCCCAGCGGATCGCTGACCGACTCGACTTTGTCGGTTTCCGTGTAGGTGCGGGTGGTCACTCCGCCCAGCGGGTCAGTGACCCGGACCAGCCGGCCGCGGAGGTCGTACTCGAACCGGGTCCGACCGCCCACACCGTTAACCGTTTCAACCAGTTCTCCGGCCGCGTTGTACCTGAACCGGCGGGTGCCGTACCAGGAATCCTGGGAGAAGTTCAGCCGTCCCGCCTTGTCATACCCGTAGCGGGCATTGCCCTGACCGGGGGTCAGCCGCAGAACCAGCCTGCCGCAGAGGTCGTACTCAAAGGTCTCAGCTTCGCCGGTGGGCAGGATCCGGGCAGCCACCCGCTGGTCCGCGTCGTAGACCAGTTCAGTGACCGCGCCCAGGGGGTCGACGGTCTTCCAGGGACGCCCACAGATGTCGTATTCGTACCGGGTCACCGCTCCGGACGGCGAAGTCACGGAGATGATCTTCCCGGAGACATCACGGCCCAGGCGGGTCAGTCCGCCTTCGCCGTCCACCAGTTCCACCGGGTTGCCGGCGGCGTCGTACGTGACCAGCTTCGCGGAACCGTCTTCGGCTTCCTCCCGGATGGGGCGCCCGTACGCATCAAAGCTGTAGCCGGAAGTAGCGAAGGCGCTGGAGACGCTGGACCTGCCTCCTTTCCGGTCCGTGCGTGCCTCTGCACGGACACCGGTCGGGTCGACGACGGCGGTGAGGTGCCCGATCCTGTCATACTCGCGCACCCAGTCATGGCCATCGGGGTCGGTGACGCCGGTCAGGCGGGACAGGGAGTCGTGCGTAAAGCCCCAGCGGGCCCCGTCGGGCAGGATCGCCGCGGTCACGTTGCCGAGCTCGTCAAACACCCGCTCGTTGGTCCGGCCCAGCGGGTCGATGGTGCGCACCAGTTCGCCGTTGGCAGCGTACTGCAGCTCGGTCCGGCCCCCGTCGGGGGCGATGGACGCGGTGATCCGACCGGCGGCATCGTGTTCAAAGGTCCAGACGGCACCGTCGGCTTCTTCGCGCCGGACCAGCAGCCCGGCAGCGTTATAGGTGAACCGTGTGGCGGCCCCGGACGGCATGACGGATTCCAGCGGGCGGCCGGCTGAATCACGGAGGATCCTTGCGGTCTCCCCGAGTGCGTTGCGCGTGGCAACCAGGTCCCCATACACGTCGTGCTCAAAGGCGACCGTGACTCCAACCGGATCGGTGATCCTGGTCAGGAGACCGCCCTCCCAGGTGAGCTCGGTACGCCCGCCGAGCGGATCGAGGATCACAGCCGGGTCCCTGGTCAGGTCATCGGCGTATTCATAAGTGACAACGGACCCGGACTCGGTCACAACGGTAGTGATCCGGTCCTGCTCGTCCCACCCATAGGTCAGGTCCGCGCCCTCGGGCGTCACGGTGCGGATCCGGCGGCCGCGGTCGTCATAGGCGTGCACGGTGACGGACCCGTCACGTTCAGTGAGGGACACGAGATTGCCGTGCCGGTCATACGCCATGGACTGGCGCTGATCGTGCGAATCCAGCACCCCGACGAGACGGCCCTTGGTGTCCGCGATCCAGGAGTTGGACCGGGTCCCGTCCTCATCCGAGACAACCGTGACCCGTCCGGGCAGGTACGCGAAGCGGGTGCGGCGGCCGTGCTGGGTCAGCTGCAGGATAACCCGGCCCTGCTCGTCGTAGGTGTTTTCCGCCTCCAGCACCCCGGCGGCGGAGTAGACGGCGTCGATCAGGCCGGCGTCGTTCCACCGGTAGGTCCGGGTTCCGGTTTCCGTGGTGACGGAGATGAGCCGGCCGGCGTCGTCGTAGCCGTACTCCGCCCGCCGCCCGTCGGAGGCCCGCACCACGGCGGCGCGGCCGTTGACATACTCCACGTCGATAAAGCGGCCGCGCACATGTGACAGACGGGTTACTCGACCCGGAACTCCGGTGTCGTCAGATGAATCCTCCCGGTGCACGGACATGGTGCGGCCCGGACCGGACCCGGCACCGAGCCAGACCCCGGCCTGGGTGTAGGCCCACCATGAACCCTCATTATTCTTCACAAGGAGGATCTCTGCGGTGCCTTCGGGCAGGCTCAGTTCCGACCAAGGCCCAGCTGCAACCGGCTCACGGGTCAGCCAGTAGTTCTCCCCCACCGCCCGGCCCCAACCATCACCTTCGCGGGGAAAGTCCATGGCGCGGCCGTCGGCCAGGATCCATCGGCCGCCTTCGTCCGAGAGAACCAGCTCCTGATCCAGCACCGAGGACCAGCCCGGACCGAACACACCGTGGGCTTCCTGCGGCGCTAGGGAGTTGTACATCCGGGACAGGACAAGGTTCGAGGAGGCACCGGAACATGCCAGGTCCGTTTCCGGTTCGATGAAGTTGCCCGTGGCTGTGTTGACCGGGTCATTGGCATACCCGGTGGTCGGGACCGCGCCATAAGCCTCGGGTGGATCAATGGTCAGTCCGTCCCGCGCTATATCAACGCCGGCCGCAGCCAACGATGAGGCGAGGGCGGCGTCCGACACCACCGAGATGCCCCCGTTGCTGCCGGCGGATTCGAACGCACCGGCAACGAGGCGTGCCCAGCGGACATCGTTACTATTGGCCGTCAAATAATCACGGTAGGCACGCATCACGCCGGAGGCATCAACAGCTCCCCACCTGCACTGGTCCTTCAACGTGGACAGGTGGTTGTCCAATGTCACCGCGGCTGATTTCAGCTCGTCGTCCAGTGCGTGTGAGCCGTCCGCGAACGTCCTCAGGTTGTTCGGCCGCGCGGAGGATGTTCCGCCGCCATAGCCTCCGCTGCCGGGGTTCGGGTCATTCCTGACGCCCACTATAGGAGCCACCGAGGAAAAGACTGGCCCCGGCAGGGGATCCGTGTTCGGCGGTTCTTCGCCGTCCACCCCGCCGTTCCACCAGTCAAGGAATTTTTCCCACCCGTTGCGGTTCCGGTATTCCCGGATGTACTCGTTGTTCTCTTTGCGGCGGTTGTTTTCCTGCTCAGCGTGGAAGATCACCTCGCGGATCAGCCCTGCCACGGAGCTCAATGCGCCGGCCAGGTCCTCTGCACTTTTCGCTGCGGTGACGGCGTTGGTCTGGAACAGCTCCGAGAAGTAGCCCTGAAAGTCCGTTTTACCTTCGGAGACCAACGCGGCCCTGGAGCCGGACTGCCCGTAAATCCGCTGTGCTTCGTTGTCGAACGCTGTTGCCGCTTCCCAGGCCACGGAGAAGTTGAACGGCCCGCCTCCGTAACCGACTGGCGACTCCGGCAACAACTTCATTTCAACAACATCAGAATCCATAATCAGTGCCCCCCACTGAACAAAAACGGAAAATAGAACAACGCATGCAGTTGCCGCCGCCCGGGAAAAACCGCCGGGAAAGGCAGCAGGAAATGAGCGTCCGCGAGGGACACCATCAGAAACGGACCCGGGATTTTTCGACCGGGCCGGTGAACCGTGCAATGCCCGGGCAACCAGCCACCGCCGCAGCGGCGCCGGCTACCCGGGCATGTACACGATGAGAATTGCCAGGCGCTTAGGCGCCGCCGCCTGCGGAGAAGATGTTCTCCGAGATCTTCTGCAGCTGTGTGCGAAGCTCTTCGAGTTCCTGGCGGGCCTTATCCAGGGCGGCCTTGGTTTCCGGCCACGTGGATCCCCGGAACTGGGCGGCCAGCGGCCCGTCCCAGGTGTTCGGATCGGACAGGATCTTGCCCTGCGCATCCAATGCCGAGATCTGGTCGGTGAAACCGCCGTTGATAATGGACTGCACTTGGGTGATGGCGGACTTGGCCTGTTCTGTGGACAACACGCGTGACATAAAAATTTCCCCCTATTGAGTCACTGCTTCGACACCGGACAGATAGCGCCGGTGACCGGACGGACGGAACCCTACCAACAACTCATGAACCCGACAAGGAGCTGATAATCCGATTCGGATGTGGCGACGTCGACTGAATAACAAGTAAACAGAGTCAAAATGGTTGTTTTTTAGCAACCAGCCCTTATGATGCTCAAGGCACAGCGAACGGATGAGGGGACGATTCACCATGCCCAGACAAACTAAAACCCACCTGCCGAACCCGCAGCGTAAAACCGCACGGAGTCGCCTGCTGGGCGTGGTCCTTATATCCACGGCGCTGATCGCCACAACCTCGTGCACCCCGGAGGAGGAGCCGGAACCGGTATCCAACCCGGTCAAACTCCTGCAGAGCGTGCACGTGGGACTGTCTCCGGCAGCCGGGGTCCAGACCATCGAGGGAACCACCATCTCGGTGGCCGCCGACGGCGCGTCCTCCGCGGAAGACACCGAGTACACCGCCGAAGAGGTGGTCGGTGAACTTCCCGTCCGTGTGGGCCTGCAATACCGTGCCGGCGAGAAATCCGGTTCCGACCTCGATGAGCTGCAGGGCCATACCGGCCCGGTGGAGATCAACCTGACGGTGGAGAACCTGACGGTCAAGCCCCAGGTCATTGAATACGACGCCGCGGGCCAGACCCGTTCCGAGACCGCTTTGGTGGGCGCTCCGCTGACCATTGCCGCCTCCACCAAGCTCGACGGCGTGCGGGTGGATGACATCACCCCCGGCTCCGCTGACGGGACGCTGGGCACCAACGGCGTCCTGAGCCGGGCAGACGACGGAGCCGCCGTCGTCCAGTGGGCCACCGTGCTGGCACCGCCGCGTTCCGGCGCAAGCACCACGCTGCGCCTCGTCGCCGACGTCAAGGACTTCCAGGTCCCCGCCATTGACGTGGCCGTCCAGCCCGGCATCAGCACCAATATGAGCGCAGAAGGTGTGCTCGCCGGTGCCTTCTCCTCCGGCGCCGGTTCCGAGATGGAGCTGCAGACCCGCACCATTTCCCTGGTATCGGATGTCAACACCGTGCTGATCAAGGCCGGTGCCACCATCACCGAAGTCCGAAAGAACCTGGAAACCACCTCCCAGACCCTGGGCGTGAAGACCGCCGGCGAGCTGCGGGACAACTCCGAGGCCCTGGCCGGCACCATGTCCGGCCTGAAGAGCCAGCTCACCTCCCTCGGCGCCGATCTGGAAACCGCAACCAAGGGCACCGAATCGGTGACCATGGCCCAGTTGCAGCAGACCGTTGCCGCTGTGGACTCCATGCTCGGCGATACCTCCGCTACGCCTCCGCCCGCGGAAATCAGCGAAGACGGCTGTGCCGCCGTCGTCACGAAACCGGAGCAGGCGGGCACCGTGTACGGCAGCATCCTGACCATGGCCTCCCAGCTGGACGCCTACGCAACGGTCAGCGCGGACTGCCGCGAACTGGTTGTCGCGGACATGCGGACCGCCATCGGGCCGGAGAAGCCGACCGCTGAGGTTTGTGCGGCCGAAGCCGAGAGCGGCGAAAAGGGCGCAGTCTCCATTACCTGCTCGCTGTACGGCTCCAATGCAACAATCTCCGCTGCCCTGATCGGTCTGGTCGAAGACGGAGACGCACTGGTGGAGGAGCTCAACCCGGAGCTTGTCACGGAAGCCATTGCAGAGCAGGAAGCTTCCGCCAAACAACTGGCAAAAGTGAGCGAAGGCCTCACCGCCCTCCAGAACCGGGCGAAGCCGAAGGATGACTACACCGCGGCGCTGAAGGGGGTCAATGACGCCATCGAAGCTGCCAAGGCATCCCTCGAGGCTTCCCGCGGGGCGTCCAAGGCCGCGAAGGACAGCATCGACGGACTACGGGGACAGCTGGAGATTATCGGAGGCACTGCAGAGGACGCCCAGTACGAACTTGGCGTCGGGGCGCCCTGGGATAAGTCAATGACGAAGCAGAACGAAGCACTCTCTGCAGAGATTTGCCGATTGGTGGACAGGAGGAACCCTGAAGACCCCGGCGAGGGCAAGCTCTCCGCCGAGCAGGCCGAGGTGCTGCGTTCCTATCTGACCGCGGTCCCGTGCAATCCCGAGGCTGCTGACGGCACACCGGTCCCGGCCCTGACGCCGCCCGCCGGTTTCTCCAACCCGCTGGACACGCGCCTATCTGAGCAGTCCACGGCCTGGGACAACGTTCTTGCCCAGGTGGACACGGAGAATGCTGACGCAGCAATCAACCAGGCGTTCGCGACCCTGGACGAGTCTTTCGATACGACCAGTGCCAAGCTGGATGCCGTCACCAAGGCGGTCAAGGCTCTCGACGGTACGGCCACCGGACGATACGACGACACCGAGGTTGGACTCAAAACCCTGGAAACGGACCTCGGAGTCGCCATCGACTCCTACACCGGAGTCAGCACCAACCTCGCAGCACTGGAAAAGCAGCAGCGTGAACTCGGGGACAACATCAAGGAAGCCCTGAAGGGCGTCCAGGAAAACACTGCAGAAGCGGTGCGGGAAGCCGTGGACGGCCAGGTGCGCGAAGTCACCGATGTTGGCGACAAGAGCACCGATTCCGTCACCACCGCCTTCAATAACTCCATCTCCGGCCTGAAATCCACGTCGGACCAGGTAGTGGGCGACGCGGGCGACACCGTGGACAAGCAGCGAGGTGAGCTGCAGGAGGAAAGCGGTGCCCTGGCCGGCGCGCTGGCCGAGAGCACCCAGGCATCCCTGGAGCGCATTGCCTCCAGCACCTCTGGTTCCACCCGCGATGTCGAGGGTGCAGACGCGCTCCTCTCCTCCAGCCTCAACAAGGTGATGCTGGACCTGGGTGACCGGACAGTCAACGGATCCGGCCTGCTCGGATCCATGACCACCAGCGCCGCCAAGGCGGATACGGCCGATTACCAGCTGGCCCTGGCCGCACAGAATGCGGAAGGGTATGCCAATATCCGTTCCCGCGACGTGGACGGGCTGCTGCTCCGCCAGGCGCAGTTCAAAGCCGCGCTCACCGCTGTGGACGCACTGCCGGCGTTCCACCTTGAGGTGCCGGCCGGCGCGTCATCGCAGACCCTGTACACCCTGCGGATCGGCGGCGGCGAATGAGCCCCCGCACCCGCCTTATGACCCTGCTCATCGCAGGGGTGGCAGTTGTTGCCGCTGCTGTGATCGCATTGACGGTCACCCTGAACCGGCCCAAGGAAGTTCCGCAGACCGACCCGGTGGCTGCCACGGTTCCCGTAGCGCTGGACGCTGACGGCCTGGCGAAGGACTTCTCGCTGGGGATTGTCCTGACGTACGGGTCCTCCGGCGAACCCGGTTCGGAATACAACGGCGCCGCACAGGGCGCCGTGGTGGCCGCCCACCGTTTCAGCCAGAGTGGCGCCGAGGTGACGCTCTCGCCCATGAATGACCGGGGGACGGAAGAAGGCGCCCGCGAAGCCGTGCGCGCCCTCGCCGAAGACGGCGTCTCCGGCATTGTGGTGACCAGCACCGGGCCGCAGGCACTGGCAGCAGCCAAGACCGCGGAGGAGCTGGGGCTGCCCGCCATCCTGCCGTACGCCGAGGCTTCCGATCCCGCGGACTCCACCTGGACCACCAAGGCCTCCGGCGTTGAACTGGAAGAAGCCCTCGCCGCCGCACTGGACGGAAAGTCCCGCATATTGGTGGTCAACGACGGCGGACCTGTTCCTTCCACGGTCCAGGCGGCTCAGGCCCTGAATCTCCAGGATTTTGAGGACGTTACGGCCCTGGCCCAGGACGCGGCCATCCAGACCGGCAACCAGCCGCTTCCGCCGGTGGAAGGGGCCCCGGCGGACGCAGAGTCCGTCCGGATCACCAACCCGGCCGACGCCGTCGTTGTTTCTGCCGCCACACCGCAGCGGCTGGCCCGCCTGGTGCAGGCGCTGCAGGCACGGGATGTCTCCGTGCCGCTGGTCCTGCCCAATGGGGCAGATGCACCGGCCTTCGCCGCCGAACTCGCCACACTGGATGGGGCCGCCACCGGCCAGCTGATCACCCTGGCACCGGCCGGAGGCGACGGTTCAGCCCTGCAGCAGGATGCCCAGGGCCGCGGCATGTCCGCCTTCCTCTCCGCCGTGCGCCTGGCCTCCGGGGATACCAAGGTCAGGAACCTGACCGGCGATGCTCCGCTGGCGGAGTCCGCGTGGGCGGCCGACACATCCAGCCATGACGCCGTCGTCGCGCTGGTCCGTGCGGCAGCGCAGGCTGAAAGCAACGAACCGGCGGAGGTCGCCGATGCGCTGCGCACCATGTCCTTCGGCCCGGGCGAGGGCCTGGCCGGACCGGCCCTGGACTTCACCAGCCCGCTGGCGCTGACCGTGACACCGGTCCCCGTCCATGCATCCGCCCAGGATCTGGGCCTGCGCCCGGCGGACGCGAACGCTCCCCGGCTCGTTTGGGTACCCTCCCCGGCAGCCCCCTGACTCCCCGGCCCCGGCCCGTCTAACCGGACGGGGCACTATTCCTCAATGGAAGGAACGCCCCGGTGCGTTTGCTGATCGATCTGGACGAGCGCCGCTTCGAGTGCGAAGTGGCGCACGCCGCCCCGTCCACCACGCTGGCAGACCTCGTGGAGACGGCCGGCGGGCCGCGCCTCGCCCCTGACGAGGCAGTGTTCCTGAACGAGTCCGAGGTCTCCGGTTCCACCCCGGTCTCCGAACTGGTGCTGCTCGAAGGCAGCCGCATCGCCCGCACACCGTGGCCGTCCACACCGCGGGTGCGCGGGTGGAGCGTGACCCTGGCCGGCGGCAAGAGCGCCGGCAGCGTGACCAGTGTCCCGCAGGGCCGGGAAATGCTCATTGGCCGGTCGCCGCACGCGGACCTGACCCTTCCGGCCGAAAGCGCCTCCTGGGACCACTGCCGCCTGCGGCGGGAAGAGGACGGGCTGCGGGTCCTGGACAGCGGGTCCACCAACGGCACCCTGGTCAACGGCGAGCCCGTGGGTGAAGAAGGCATCCTGGTGGAAGACACCGCGACCGTCACCGCCGGCGGCACCGTTCTTCTCCTGCGACGCTCGCTGGACGAAACCCCCGCCCCGGCGCCCGGCAGCCTGCACAACCTCACTCCGGCAGCAACGGCACCGTTTAACCGTCCGCCCCGCCCGGGGCAGGCCCCCGCCGGGGACGCGTTGGTGCCGCCGACCCGCAAGGACGTACCGCCGGCCAGCAAGTTCAGTTACATTACGGTGCTGGCACCGCTGGTGATGGCGGGCGTGATGGTGGCGGTCCTGGGCGATATGCGCTTTGCCATGTTTGCCATGCTCAGTCCCGTCATGGCCGTGGGCATGTGGTTCGAGCAAAAGCGCCGGCATACCCGCGGCTTGAAGGACGAGGACGAACGCTTCACCGGGGCGATTCAGGAATTCGAGCAGCAGATCCGCACGGCTGCCGAGGCGGAGACGGCCCGCCGCCACCGGATGATTCCGGATCCCGCCACGGTGGTGCGCCGCCCCGCACTGCCTGCCACCTCCCTGTGGCAGCGCCGGGCCGACGCGGACGATTTCCTCGCCCTGCATGCCGGCACGGGTGACGTGCCGTGGAAACCCGAGGTGGACCGCGCCGCATCCTCCCGCCTGGACGAAAAGGTCAAGGAATCCCTGGCCGCCGCGCGGCTGCTCGCCGCGCCGGTTCTGGTGGACCTGACCGACGCCGGCGTGGTGGGCATTGTGGGTCCGCGCGAGGGTGCACTCGCCCTCGCGCGGTCGCTGCTGGTCCAGGCCGCGGTGCATGTGGGTCCGGCGGACCTGACCGTGGGCGTCTTCTGCGACGCCGGCCGGGCTGAGGAGTGGGAATGGGCCTCCTGGCTGCCGCATACGCGCCAGGCCGGGAGCAGCAATGGCCAGCGGTGGATGTCCTCCCACCGGGAAACCAGTGTCGCCATGCTGCGGGCGCTCAAGGACACCGTTGAGGAACTGCCCACCCCGGCCCTGCTGGTGGTGCTGGATTCCGAGGTACTCACCGAAGGGCGCGACGCCCCCGCCCGCGCCCTGCTCGGTATGGGCCGCTCCGCGCCCGGAGCGCACGTCAACCCGAAGGACCGGCCGTCCCGGGCCGCCGGGATCGTGATTGCGACGTCGGAGGAACAGCTGCCTGCCTCCTGCACCTCGATCATCAGGGTGGGGGAAGACTCGGCGGCCACACTGGATCAGCCCGAGGACCTCACCCGCGTTGAAGATGTCATCCTGGCCGGGCTCGATCACGAGGAAGCCCTGCGCTGCGCCATGCGCGTGGCGCACTTCGACGATCCGGAACTCAACGTCCCCGGCGCCTCACTGCCGCCCCTCGTCCGGCTGCCCGACCTGCTGGGCTACAGCCAGCCCGACGCCCCGGCCATCCGCCGGCTCTGGGACGCACCCACCGGAATATCCGCTCCCATCGGCACCGGCGAGGACGGGGCCCTGAGCCTGGACCTGGTCAAGGACGGCCCGCACGGGCTCGTCGGCGGCACCACCGGATCCGGCAAGTCCGAATTCCTGCGCTCATTCGTAGCCGGCCTCGCGGCACGCAATGACCCCACCCGGCTGAACTTCATCCTGATCGACTTCAAGGGCGGTGCAGCGTTCAAGGCGTGTGAACGCCTGCCGCACACCATCGGCACCATTTCCAACCTGGACGAACAGCTCGCGGACCGCGCCCTGCAGGCCCTGGAAGCCGAAATGGAACGCCGGCAGCGTGTATTCGCAGCCGCCGGCGAAGGCATCGACAACCTTCCCGCCTACATGGCCACCAACCCGGCCGAGCCGATGCCCCGGCTGCTGCTGGTGATTGACGAGTTCGCCATGCTGGCCAAGGACTTCCCGGACGTGCTGCAGGCGCTGGTCAGCGTGGGCGCCGTGGGCCGTACCCTGGGCGTGCACATGATCCTGGCGACGCAGCGGCCCGCCGGCGTCGTTAATGACGACATCCTGGCCAATACCAACCTGCGCGTGGCCCTGCGGGTGCAGAGCCGTGAAGACTCCAACAACGTCATCGGTGTCCCCGACGCCTCGGCGATCGGCCGGGCCCAGATGGGGCGTGCCTACGTGAAACTGGGCCAGGACGACATCACCCCCGTGCAGACCGCGCTGGTCACCGGACGCGCGCAGATTGGCGGCGGACCCGCGGTGGATGTCCGCGAGATCGGCCCGTTCGGCGTCCCGGTCCCGCCGCCCGCACCGCCGCGCTCCGCCGTCGCAGACGAGAATGATCTGGACCTGCTCATTGACGCCATCGTCGAGGCCAACGCCGACGCCGGGTACGCCCCGCCGCGGCCGGTCTGGCCCGAAGCCCTGGGTGAACGCGTGGAACTCGCGGGCTTCCTCCCCCACACCGGCACGGAACACGCCGGCACCGAACCGGGTGAGACCGCACCGGGTGAAACCGAAGGGTCCGACGACGTCGCGCCGGACGGAACGACGACCACAGACCCCGCCGTCCCGGCGGTGGGCGGAGTCGAGGGTTCCTCGGTCCTTGTCACCCTGATGGACGAACCGGAGCTGCAGCGCCAGTCCCCCTCCGGGTGGGACATGAATGCCGGAAACCTGATGCTCCTGGGCGTGGCCGGTTCCGGCACCACGACTACCCTGGCTTCCATCGCGCTGACCCTGGCCAGCTCCACGGATCCGGCGGATCTGGACCTGATGATCCTGGACATGGGTTCCCGGGAGCTCGAAGTGCTCAAGGACCTGCCGCACACCGTGGCCTATGTGGGCACCGGCGCCGGCGCCAAGGAGCAGCAGGCCCGCTTCCTGCGGCACCTGCACACTGAAATGGAAGCCCGCCGCGCGGATCCGAGCAGGAAGAGCCGCACCGTGGTGCTGCTGGACGGTCTGGCGTCATTGCGTGATGAGTTCCAGGACTATGAAGGCCAGCAGCTGCTGGACCTGCTGTACCGGGCGTACGCTGACGGCCCTGCCCTGGGCCTGTCCTTCGCCGTCTCCACCACCCGCGCCAAGGCGGTTCCCACCGCCATGAACGAAGTGACGCTGCAGCGCTGGCTTTTCCGCCTCGCGGACACCTACGACTATTCCTCCCTCGGCATCCGCGGCAAAGCGATCCCCGCTCCCCTTCCCGGACGCTGCGTGGATCCGCGGAACACGCTCCAGATGCATGTTGCCACCCCCGCCGTCGGAATAGCAGCGGCAGTGGAACGGGTCCGGCAGATCTGGGGGGACGTGCCCGCGAAGGCTCCGGCCATCCGGCGCCTGCCCTCAGACATCACGCTGGAGGAGCTGGGCGCACGGCCGCAGTTGGAGGGCGAGCCCTGGCTGATCCCGGTGGGTATGCAGGAAGCCGATTTCTCCCCCGCCTTCCTGGAGATTTATGAGGGTGAGCACGCCCTGATTGCAGGTCCGGCCCGCTCCGGAAAGTCCACGCTGCTGCTGGCCCTGGCCGGCGCCCTGCGGGGTGCGGTCACGCCGCAGGGGCCGGCGCAGGTGTGGGGCATCTGTGACCGCCGCTCTCCACTGGCCTCCGCGGACCTGGACCGGGTCGCCGTCGGCACGGACGAAGTGCCCGCCCTGCTGGCTTCGCTCCGGCTCGAGCGCGGACCGGTGTTCCTGCTCATTGACGACGCCGAGCGGTTCGAGGACGCCGATCAGTCCATTGGCGGCGTGGTGGCCTCCGGGCAGGCCGGACTGTGTGTCATCGCGGCGGGACGCTCAGCGGATCTGCGCGGGCTGTACAGTCATTGGACCAAGACAGTGCGCAAATCCCGGCTGGGTGTCCTGCTGCAACCCGATGTAGATTACGACGGCGAGCTGCTGGGCGGCATGCTCCCGCGGAAGGCCCCCGTGGCCATCACCACCGGACGCGGGTACATCGGAATCGGCGGCAGGATGGCGCTGATCCAGTCGATCAGCGCCGGGGTCGGCTCCTAGCCCGCTCCTGCAGCGGGCCGGGAAATGTGGCGGTGCTTGGGGAAACAGAACATCAGCGTTGGGGAGTAAGGCATGCAATTGGCACAAACGGGCCAGGCCCTGGGAGCGTCCTACCGCTTCGGCGAGCGCGTGGGCTCGGGTGCTGCCGGCGAGGTCTGGACGGTTACGTCCACCGAAGGCCGGACGTTTGCTGCCAAGATCCTGCGCCCCGAACATGCCGATGATCCCTCGCTGGTAGAACGGTTTGTCCGCGAACGGTCGGTGCTGCTCGGACTCCAGGGTTCGAACATTGTTACCGTGCGCGACATGGTGGTGGAGGGCTCGCGCCTGGCCATCGTGATGGATTACGTGGCCGGCGGCTCCCTGCGCGAAGTAGTGAAGGACGTCGGTCCGCTCCGGCCGGCGGACGCCCTGACCGTCGCCGCCGAAGTCTTCGATGCGCTGGCGTCCGCCCATTCCAAAGGCATCACTCACCGCGACATCAAGCCGGACAATGTCCTGCTGGATCAGCCCTGGCCCCAGTGGTCCCCGGGCGACGTCCGGGTTTCGGACTTCGGCATTGCCGATGTGGTGGGCGAACGGATACGCGAGACCACCGGACTGATCGGCACGCCGCAGTACATGCCGCCCGAGCTCATCAGCCGTGGGCGGTCCGGCCCGGCCGGTGACGTGTATTCCACCGGGGTTCTCCTCTACGAGCTCCTTGCGGGCCGCACGCCGTTTGCCGGTCCCGGACCGGACTTCAGCGTCGCCTACCGCCATGTGTCCTCCCGGCCCCCGCGGATCCCGGTGGATGATGAGCTCTGGGCCGTCCTGGACGGGCTGCTGTCCAAGGACCCGGCCGGCAGGCCCACCGCCCCCGAAGCCGCCGCCAAACTCCGCCGCCTCGCGCCCCGCCTGGCGGATCAGGCTCCCCTGCCACGCGGGGAGGCCCCCACCGAGTTCGACGAGATCGAACGCCCGGCCACCCTGGTCCGGGGAGCGTTTTCGGACGCGGACCTCACGGACCTGGCCTCACCTCCGGCGGAGGGCGTCAGCACCGTGGTGCCCGAACTCGGGGAAGCAGGCAATGCCACCATTGCCCGGCCCATGCCGCGCCGCGAGCTCTCCTCCCGTTCAGAGTCCGCCGCAGCCGCGGAACCCGAGGAGACGCCGTTCTGGCGAACCCGCAAGGCACTGCTTCTTGCCGGCACTGCAGTGCTCCTCCTCGTTGCCATGGTGGTTGGGTTCGTGGTCCTCGCGCCTTCCGGAAAGAAAGCCGATACCGCAGTTGCCGCCGAGCGCCTCTCCACGCAGGTGGCAGGAACCGCCATGCCTACCGGCCTGAGCATTTCCCGGAGTGCATCCTTCGAGCCGTCCAGCGGGAAGGTCCGGCTTACGCTCGCCTATGCGGCACAGAAGGCCCCCTTGTCCGGTGATTTCCTTGAAGTCATCCCGGGACTGGCCGAAGCTGACGGGTGCCCCGCGGTCACCTGGGAGGGTGCTGCGGTGAGCCGGAACCAGGCCTCCATTACCGGTCTGGACGTGGAGTGCGGCTGGAAACTTTCAGATTTGGAGGTTCCGGCCGGAGGGTCAGTGGAGGTTAGCGCCGAAGTGGCGGTGGCACCGGCTGACCAGCAGGCATTCGATCAGTGGCTGCGTGCCGGGGCCGAGGCCACAGCCGCAGCGGCACAGGATCCCGATGTGAAAGGCACGGCGTACCCCGCCCAGCGCCTGATGGGCGTGGAAGTACGCACCCCGGCCCGCGTGGTGACGCCCAGCCCCCTGAAAATCACTCTGCTTCCCGTATGGGCCGGCGGCGCCGACGAGCTTAACCCGCTGTACGTCAGTCCTGCCTCCGGCAGGCCCTCCCAGATGCTCACCGCGGTGACCGGTGGGGAAAAGGGCCTGCGCTTCTCCGACGGATGCGGCGGCGCCCTGGCAGTAGACAGCTCGGGCCTCACCGTGACGGCCCTGCAGATCTCCCCGCAGTGCACGGTGCGGGCCAGCGTCGGGAACTTCACCGAGCTGCAGTCCCCCGCCTTCAGCATCACCTCGCGCGAAAGCTCGGGCGAGTAGGTTCCGCCGGCCGGATGGCGTTCCAGCCGGGGTGCGCCCGCAGGCACAAGGGGCCCGGAGGCCGCCACCTGGCCAGGTTGCGGCCTCCGGGCCCCGTCCCGCTAACTCACGACGCAGCTACTCGCGGTGCAGTTTGTCCTGAACCGTGCCAGCTACCTTTTCCACCACATTGGGAACATCGGTGGTGCCGTAGTAGCGCGCATCGGGGCGGGTGACATCCGGCATGGGCGCCGTCGTCGTCGGGCCCTCGTGGTAGCTGAACTCGCCCTTGCCATCCGGGGTGGGGCCGGAGGCCCAGGAGCCCTCGGACGCGTGCTTGCCGTCGGAGAAGTTCAGGTACTGGTAGGACACTTCACGCTCTTCCTTCTTGATCGGGAAGTTGCTCGGCACCGGCAGGAGCTCGTAGCCCTCTTCCTGCAGTTCCTTCGCAGCTGCGGTCCACTGGTTCTGGTGCATGGTGTCGCGGGCCAGCAGGAAGGAGAGCAGATCCCGCACGCCCTTGTCATCGGTCATGTGGTAGAGCCGCGCCACGGCCAGACGGCCCTGCATCTCGGCGTTGGCGTTGGCCGTGAAGTCGGCCAGCAGGTTGCCGGAAGCGGTCACGTAGCCGGCAGTCCACGGGTTGCCGTTGCTGTCCACGGGACGGGCGCCGGCACCGGCCACAATGGCGTGCTGCACATCCATGCCGCCCACCACGGCTGCGATGGTCGGGTCGGACTGGACGGCGTCGTCCGTAATCCCCAGTGGTGCCTTTTCGAGCAGCTGGGCGATCATGATGGCCAGCATTTCAACGTGGCCCATTTCTTCAGCGGCAATGCCGTAGAGAAGATCCCGGTACTTGCCGGGAAGGTGTGAATTCCAGGACTGGAAGCCGTACTGCATGGCTACGGTGATTTCCCCGTACTGGCCGCCGAGCACTTCCTGGAGTTTGCGTGCGTAGACGGCATCCGGCTTATCCGGTGTGGCCTTGAACTGAAGTTCCTGCTTATGGAAGAACACTATTCACCTCCGCAAATCTGGCCCGCATCGGATTAGGACGCCAGACGTGGCGACCAGCAGGCCGATGACAGAAAACTAGCCCAACCCATAGGTACTAAGCAAACTTACTAAAGCCCATCCGGCCATCTCCGCATCGACCGCTGGCCTTTGTAGGATGAAGCACATGGACAACAACGGATCACAGCCCACCCTTGCCCAGCTGCGCAACCGCCAGACGGAGCTGGTCCTGGCCCTGGCCAACGAGACCCGCACGGACCGGCTGCAGCAGTACAGCGACGAACTGGAGTTCCTGGTCAAGCACATTCAGGAACGCGAAGAGGCAGAGGCGGCGGGCGCCCCTGCCCCTTCAGCTGGACCGGACCGGGAGCAGGCACAGGGTGCCGGCGTTGAACAGCGCGAAGACGGGGTGGTCATCGAGCCGGGCTCCGATCTGGAAGCCGACGTCGACGCCGACGGCCGCTAGGCGGGGCGAGCCCGCCTGGGCGTCAGTCTTCCCAGAAGCGCCGGACGTCGTCGGCAATCTCTTTCGCCTGCCGCCGGCCGGCAGCCAGGGACGGTTTGCGGGTGGAGTCCAGGAGCATGTTGGTGCCGAAAGCCTGCAGCGCCTGGGCATCGGCCTCGATGAGGAATGATTTGCCATCTTTGCTAATGGTTTTCAGTGCCTGCGGCAGGGTGGGGCCAAACGGGCTCTGCGGTGCCTCCAACCCGCAGGAAATCACCAGGACTTTGTGGTGTCCGGCGGCGACGTCCGCATTGGTCCCCGAGCGCATGCCGCCATCCATGTAGACCCGGCCGTTGATGTGCACCGGTGGCCACACCGTGGGAACCGTACAGCTGGCGGTGACGGCCAGCCCCAGGTCTACGCCGGACCCTGAATCGAACACCGTGAAGCTGCCGTCCTCGGCGTCAACGGCGGTGACGCCAAGGGCTTTTTCCGGCCAGGCCGGGTACGGAACCAGCATCCTGATGCTGTTCACCCAGGCCTCCTCGGTCAGCTGGGTGTCGGCCTTCAAGGCCAACCGGCCCAGCCGTGCACGGGCGGCCTTTTCCCCGCCGCCGCCCTGCCCGGCGGCGGCCATGATGTTCATAAACCGCTCACCGTCGAACGAGTCGGGCTCCCGGTAGTCCTCGGCGCCGGCCCCGTCCTCAGCGGTTTCCTGCGCGGCCACGGCGGCCGGCACCTGCCCGAACCGCAGGGCGGTGCCCACCACGGACCCCGCCGAGGTTCCCACCACCAGATCCGCCTCGTTCAGGTCCACCCCCAGATCCAGCAGTTCCGCCAGCAGTCCTATTTCCCAGGCGATGCCGGCAACTCCGCCGCCACCCAGTACCACCGCACGCGTTGAACGCATGGTCATTCCTCCTTGGCTTCCGCCGTCGAAGACAGGCCGGAGTTCCCCGGCCCTTCCTTGTTGGGCAGTGTAAGCCCCTTCACCGCCGGGCGGGACATACCGGCGGTCGGTTCCTCCGGTTACCTCCGGAGCGGGGTTCCGGGCTTCAATGGACCTATGGCATTAAGAGTTCTGATGGTGGGCCGCAAGCACGAGGACTGGGTGGTTGACGGTATTCGGCGGTACGAAAAGCGGCTGAAGAAGCCCTTCGACCTGACCTGGGTTCCCATTCCGCATTCGGCCCGCGAGGGGGATGCTGCCCGCAAGGAGGAATCCGAGCGGCTGCTGGCCAAGGCGGGCTCCGACTATGTGATCCTGCTGGATGAGCGCGGCAAGGCCATCACTTCCCCTGCCCTGGCCAAGACACTGCAGAAACCGCTGGACTCGTCCCGCAACGTCACGCTGATCATCGGCGGAGCATACGGTGTGGATCAGAGCGTGCATGACCGGGCGGACTTTGTCTGGTCCCTCTCCCCCCTGGTTTTCCCGCACCAGCTGGTCCGGCTGATCCTGGCCGAGCAGGTTTACCGGGCGCAGGAAATTGCCGGCGGCCGCCCCTATCACCACGAATAGGCACGCCTCACATCCGGCCGGACCGGGCAGCGGACCGGGGTAAACTGGGGGCAGTTTTTTTAGCAGTCCGGCTGGCCCTGCGCCGCAGCCGGCAGGAGCGGAAAGGGAGCCATGCCCCAGCGCACTGACCCCTTCCGGCTGCTGCGTGCCGCAGCCGCCACCGCAGTAATCCTGGCCCTGGCCGTGGGTGCACACACGGCAGCGGGCGGAACGCTTCCCGCGCCCGTCCTGCTGTTCGCCCTCGGCGCTTTTACGCTCGCCGGCGTCACAGCCACGGCGGGGCGCAGGTTCCGCCCGGGGCGCCTGTTCCTGGTGCTCGGTGCCGCCCAGCTTGGCCTGCACCAGGCCTTCGCACTGCTCACGCCGGCCAATCCCGTCTCCTGCACTCCCGGGCCCGGGCACGGCGGCCACCATGGCGCGGTGCTGGACTGCCTGCCGGCGGCCGTACCTGCTGCGGCAGGGCACGGCCTGCACGACGCCGGCCCCGCCCTGTTCCTGGCGCACCTTGCGGCAGTGGTCCTCACAACTCTGGCACTGGCCCGCGGCGAAGATGCGCTGCACGCAGCTGCGGCCTGGCTGCGCCCGCTGTTCACCGCTCCGGTGCCCCACACCTTCCGGATCATTCGCCCCGCGGCCGTTCCTGCACCGACGCCCGGCCGGGCCCGCTCCCGGCACTGCCCCGCCCGCCCGGTGCGCGGACCGCCGTCGTACGCCTTGGCCTAAACCTTTTTCCTTATCCCTTGCCGCAATCTGCGGCTCCCGGCGCCCCTGCGCGCCATTGAAAGGCTTACCCATGCGTACCCGCACCTCTGCCCTGCTTGCCGCCGGCGGCACCGCCGCCCTGATGACCCTGGGCCTCGGCTCTGCCGCTGCCCACGTCCACGTCACTCCGGACACCACGGGCGCCGGCGACACGGCCCTGCTCACCTTTGACCTCTCGCACGGCTGCGAAGGCTCCCCCACCACGGCCCTGACCTTCACGCTTCCCGATGAGCTGACGGATGCCACTCCCACCGCGCACGCAGGCTGGGACGTCAAAAAGGTCACCGAGGAACTCTCCGAACCCCGGACCCTGCCCAACGGCTCACAGGTCAGCACGCGCACCAGCGCCGTGGTGTACACCGCCAAGGACCCGTTGGCCGACGGCGTGCGGGACACCTTTACGCTCAGCGTCACGCTGCCGGAGGATGAGGGCGCCACCCTGGCTTTCCCCGTCCTGCAGACCTGCACCGAGGGCGAAACCGATTGGGCGCAGGTGCCCGCGGAGGGGCAGTCCGCGCACGATCTGGACTCACCTGCCCCGGTGGTAACCATCACGGAGGCCGACGACGACCACAACGGCGGGCACGGTGACGACCACGGCACACCTGCCGGCTCCGACCGGGAAGATGCGGAGGAGCGGGACGACGATACCGAGGCCGCCGCAATTGCCGGGTACACCGGACTGGGTGCCGGGCTGCTTGGCCTGGCCGCCGGCGTCACCGCACTGATCCGTACCCGGGGCCGCAGCCGGGGCTAGCGCATTCCCGGGAACCCGTAACGGTTTTGCGTCTTTCCGCCCCGCCCAGCGGGGCGGATTGACGCACCCCCGGCGCCGGGACAGGGTGAGAGCATGAACACCCGAACCGCCGTTTCCCGCGCCGCTACAGCCCCAGCACGCAAGGCACTCACCCTGTTGGCCCTCCTCACCCTTTCCGGAGCGGCCCTGGCCGGCTGCGGTTCCGCGGACAGCGACGACGCCGGGTCCAGTTCCCCCTCCCCCACCGCTACTGCCAGCGCCCCGTCCGCGGCGCCTTCCACATCCGCTGCACCAAGCACCCCCGCGGCTGAACCCAGCACCGGGGCTGCGGCCGCCGGACCGGCCCCCTGCACGGCGGGCACACTTAGCGGCGCGGTGGAGGACGTCCCCGGCGGTGCGACCGGCGGCGGTGTGTACCGTGCCATGGTGCTTACCAACACCTCGGCCGATGACTCCTGCACGCTGGCCGGCTACCCCGGCGTCTCCTACCTTGACGCGGCGGGCACCCAGGTGGGCGCACCCGCTGCCCGGACAGAAGGCACCCAGGCGGTTCCGGTCACCCTGGCCCCGGGCCAGTCCGCCGCCGCGGAACTGCAGGAAACCGTGGCACAGAAGTACGGCGAGTGCCAGGTACAGCCCACCGCCTCCCTGCTGGTGTACCCGCCGGAGGACACCGCGTCCCTGACCATCACCTACCCCTCCACCGGCTGCCTGAACCAGGACATTGAGCTGCTGCACATTGGGGTTCTGCAGGCCCGCTGATATTCGGCCTGCAGCCAAACCCGCCGCGACGGCGGGGAAACTGTCAGCGCAGTGGGGAAGAATGGTGGCATGACATCGGCGTCCTCGGTGCAGGCCCTGTCCCGGCAGGCCCGGACCGTGCTCGGCAAGTTCACCCCAGCCACCCGGGAGTGGTTCGAGGGTGCCTTCGCCGCGCCCACACCGGCGCAGCTGGGCGCGTGGGACGCGGTGTCCGAAGGCGCCAACGCCCTGGTGGTTGCCCCTACCGGATCCGGCAAAACCCTGGCCGCGTTCCTCTGGGCGCTGGACAGCTTCATTGCCGCCGCGGCGCAGGACACAGATCCCACCCTGGACATTTCCCTGCCTGCCGAGACCAAGGTCTCCGGGTCCCGGCGCGCCAAGGAACCCAAACGCAAAACCAAGGTGCTGTACATTTCGCCGCTGAAGGCCCTGGGCGTGGACGTGGAGCGCAACCTGCGGGCCCCGCTGATCGGCATTACGCAGACCGCCAAACGGCTCGGCCTGCCGGCGCCGTCCATCACCGTGGGCGTACGCTCCGGCGATACCCCGCAGAACGAGCGCCGCGCCCTGCTGACCCGGCCGCCGGACATCCTGATCACCACGCCGGAGTCCCTGTTCCTGATGCTGACCTCGCAGGCCAGGGAAACCCTCGCCGAGGTGGAAACCGTCATTGTGGATGAGGTCCACGCAGTGGCCGGCACCAAGCGCGGCGCACACCTGGCTGTGACCCTGGCCCGGCTGGACGCGATGCTGGAGAAGCCGGTGCAGCGGATCGGGCTCTCCGCCACCGTGGAACCACATGAAACCGTGGCCCGCTTCCTGGGCGGCAATGCGCCGGTGCGGATCGTGGCGCCGGAGTCGAAGAAGAACTGGAACCTCACGGTCACGGTTCCGGTGGAGGATATGTCGGACCTGGGCGGCGCTCCGGCGGTCGAGGACACCGTTGAGGGCGGTTACGCTCCGCAGGCGAGCATCTGGCCGCATGTGGAGGAGAAGATTGTCGACCTTATTGAGGCCAACCGCTCCACCATTGTGTTTGCCAATTCCCGCAGGCTTGCCGAACGGCTGACCGCACGCCTGAACGAGATCCACGCCTACCGGTTGGAGGCAGCCGCCGCGGCCACCGGGACCGACGACGCCGCGCCCGCTCCGCGTACAGGAACCTCCCGTCCGCCGGCCCAGATCATGGCCCAGGCCGGGGTCTCGGTCCTGCGCCGCGAGGACCTGGCGGTCGACGACGACGGACCCCTCCTCGCCCGCGCCCACCACGGCTCGGTGTCCAAGGACCAGCGTGCCCTGATCGAGGATGACCTGAAATCCGGGCGGCTGCGCTGTGTGGTGGCCACCAGCTCGCTGGAACTGGGCATCGATATGGGCGCTGTGGACCTGGTGGTACAGGTGGAATCCCCGCCGTCCGTGGCCAGCGGACTGCAGCGCGTGGGCCGGGCCGGACACCAGGTCGGGGAAATCTCGCAGGGCGTGATGTTCCCCAAGCACCGCGGGGACCTGCTGAATTCCGCCGTCACCGCCGAGCGGATGCTGGCCGGCCAGATCGAGCCGCTGGCCATCCCGGCCAACCCGCTGGATATCCTAGCGCAGCAGACCGTGGCGGCCTGCGCCCTGGGTTCCATTGATGTGGAGGAATGGTTCGACGTCGTCCGCCGGTCCGCTCCGTTCGCCGGCCTTCCGCGCTCCGCGTTCGACGCCACCCTGGATCTGCTCTCCGGCCGTTATCCCTCGGACGAGTTCGCCGAGCTGCGCCCGCGGATTGTGTGGGACCGCACCGAAGGGACCATCACCGGCCGGCCCGGCGCCCAGCGGCTGGCGGTGACTTCCGGCGGCACCATCCCGGACCGCGGGCTCTTCGGCGTCTATCTGGTGGGTGATTCCGAAGGCAAAAACAGCCGCCGGGTCGGGGAACTCGATGAGGAGATGGTCTATGAGTCCCGGGTGGGAGACGTTTTCGCGCTTGGTGCCACCAGCTGGCGGATAGAGGACATCACCCATGACCGGGTGCTGGTCTCCCCCGCGTTCGGCCAGCCCGGCAAGCTGCCGTTCTGGCGCGGTGACTCCCTGGGCCGGCCGGTGGAACTCGGCCGTGCCCTGGGCGCCTTTGTCCGGGAAATGGCCGGCTCGGAGGACGCCGCCGCCCGCGAACGGCTGGCCGCCGTCGGGCTGGACGAGTGGGCCGCAGGAAACCTGATCACCTACCTGCGCGAACAGCAGCAGGCCACGGACGTGGTGCCCAACGATAAATCCCTGGTGGTGGAACGCTTCCACGATGAACTCGGCGACTGGCGGGTGGTCCTGCACAGCCCGTACGGTATGCCGGTCCACGCGCCCTGGGCACTGGCCGTGGGGGCCCGGCTGCATGCGAAGTACGGGCTGGACGGCTCGGCGATGGCCTCCGATGACGGCATTGTGCTGCGGGTACCGCTGATGGAGGATGAACCGCCCGGCGCCGAGCTGTTCCTTTTCGATCCCGAGGAACTCGACTCCATTGTCACCGCCGAGGTGGGCGGGTCCGCCCTGTTCGCCTCGCGTTTCCGCGAATGCGCGGCGCGCGCCCTGCTGCTGCCGCGGCAGAACCCGTCCAAGCGGACCCCGCTCTGGCAGCAGCGGCAGCGTTCCGCCCAGCTGCTGGATGTCGCCAAGAAGTACCCGACTTTTCCCATCGTGCTTGAAACCGTGCGCGAATGCCTGCAGGACGTCTACGATCTGCCGGCTTTGAAAGACATTGCGGCCGGGATCGAGCGGCGTGAGATCCGGCTGGTGGAAACCACCACCCCCTCGCCGTCCCCTTTCGCCCGGTCCCTGCTCTTCGGCTATGTTGGCGCCTTCCTCTACGAGGGTGACTCCCCGCTGGCCGAACGCCGGGCCGCCGCCCTGTCCCTGGACCCGACGCTGCTCAATGAGCTGCTGGGCCGGGCCGAGCTGCGCGAATTGCTGGACGCACGGATCATTCACCGGATCGAGCAGGAGCTGCAGCGCCTGGCTCCGGACCGCAAGGTCCGCGGATTGGAAGGCGTGGCCGACCTGCTGCGCCTGCTCGGTCCGCTGTCCGTTCCCGAGGTGGCTGCCCGGCTGCAGCCTGCGGAACCCGGCCCGGAAGGCAGCACCCCCGAACCGGCATCCCAGGACTACGCCGAGGAGCTGCTGGAGGCACTGGTCCGCGCCAATCGTGCCCTGAAGATCGGCATGGCCGGTACCACCCGGTACGCCGCCATTGAAGACGCCGCCCGGCTGCGCGATGCCCTGGGTGTTCCGCTGCCCATGGGTGTTCCGCTCGCCTTCATTGAGCCGGTGGCGGATCCGCTGGGGGACCTGGTGGGCCGCTACGCGCGCACGCATGGCCCCTTCACCGCGGCCGAGGCTGCGGCGCGGCTGGGCCTGGGTGTTGCGGTGGTGACCGGCACCCTGCAGCGGCTGGCGGGCGAAGGCCGGGTGGCTGAAGGCGAATTCCGGCCGGCGGAAACCCTGCTGCTGGACGCCAACGACGGCGTGGATTCCACTCCCGCCGCCACCGTCACCGTCCCGGGCACCCCGGGCGGCACCGAATGGTGTGACGTGGAGGTGCTGCGGCGGCTGCGGCGCAGCTCGCTGGCGGCACTGCGTTCCGAGGTGGAACCGGTGGACCCCGCCACCTACGGCCGGTTCCTTCCCGTGTGGCAGAACGTGGGAACCGGGCTGCGCGGGCTCGACGGCGTGGCCACCGTAATTGACCAGCTCTCCGGCGTGCCCATTCCGGCATCGGCCTGGGAGCCGCTGATCCTCGGGTCCCGGGTGCGGGACTATGCTCCGGCCATGCTGGATGAGCTGACCGCCACCGGCGAGGTCCTCTGGTCCGGCCACGGGTCCCTGCCCGGCAACGACGGCTGGATAGCCTTGCACCTGGCGGAGAACGCCCCGCTGACCCTGAACCCGTCTCCGGACTTCGAGCCGGGTGCCCTGCACCAGCGGCTGCTGGAAATCCTGGGCAACGGCGGCGCCTACTTCTTCCGCCAGCTCAGCGATACCCTCGCAGCGGTAGGGCCCGCCGAAACCGATGCCAATATTGTCTCCGCCCTGTGGGAACTCACCTGGGCGGGACAGATCAGCAATGACACGTTCACGCCGGTGCGTTCCCTGCTCTCGGGCGGGAAAACAGCGCATAAGCAGCGGGCTGCCACCCCGCGGGCACGCACCGCACGGATGGGACGGCTGGGCCGGGCACCGGGCGCTTCGCTCACGGGCAGTTCAATGCGCCTTGCCGCCGGAGGCACGGCCGCTGCGGCGCTGCGGAACGCCCCGCCGCTGGTCGCCGGACGCTGGAGCCTGCTTCCGCCCGTGGAGGCCGACGCCACCCTGCATGCGCACGCCACCGCCGAGCTGATGCTGGACCGCTACGGTGTGGTCACGCGCGGCTCGGTGGCCAGCGAGGGAACTGTGGGCGGCTTCGCCCTGCTCTACCGGGTCCTCGCCCGGCTGGAGGAAATGGGCAGGTGCCGGCGCGGCTACTTCATTGAACAGCTCGGTGCGGCCCAGTTTGCCGTTCCCGCTACGGTGGACCGGCTGCGGTCCTTCTCCGAAGACGCCCAGCTCAAAGCCCCCGAACCCGCCGCCGTCGCCCTCGCTGCCACGGACCCGGCCAACCCGTACGGCGCCGCGCTGCCCTGGCCGTCGCTGGACGGCGGGCACCGGCCTGGCCGCAAGGCCGGCGCGCTGGTGGTCCTGGTGGACGGCAACCTGGCCCTCTATGCCGAACGCGGCGGGAAGACCCTGCTGACCTTCACGGAGGATCCGGAGCTGCTGCAGCTCTCCGCCGCCGCCCTGGTCCAGATCATCCGGCGCGGTGCGGCGGAGAAAATGGCCATCGAGAAGGTCAACGGTGCGGATATCTTGGACACCGAGGCAGCGCGGGCATTGACCGCCGCCGGTTTTTACACCACCCCCAAGGGGCTGCGGTACCGTGTCTGAGACTTCCCTGCGGAATCCGGAAAGGAGGCGGCGTGCCTGAAGGCGATACCGTCTGGCGGGCCGCCCGCGATCTCAACGCCGCACTGGCCGGTCAGGAGCTTACCCGGTGCGATCTCCGGGTCCCCAAGTTTGCCACTACCGACTTCACCGGTGACACGGTGCAGGACGTCGTCTCCCGCGGCAAGCATCTGCTGATCCGCGGCGGCGATCCTGCGGAGGGCTGGATCCTGCACTCGCACCTGAAAATGGAGGGCCTCTGGCACGTATACCCCCGCGGCGGGAAGTGGCGGCGGCCGGCGTTTAAGGCCCGCGCCGTGCTGGAAACCGCCACGCACCAAATAGTGGGCTTCGACCTGGGCTTCCTGCGCGTGGTGGCGCGGAAGGACGAGGACGACGCCGTGGGCTACCTGGGGCCCGACCTGCTGGGTGCGGACTGGGACGCGGAAGAGGCGCTGCGCCGGCTGCGGGCCGAACCGGACCGCCCCATTGGCCTGGCGCTGCTGGACCAGCGGATCATGGCCGGGGTGGGCAACGTGTACCGGTGCGAGCTGTGTTTCCTGGCCGGCGTGCATCCGAAAACCCCGGTTTCCCAGGTGCCGGATCTGTCCCGGCTGGTGGACCTGTCCAAAAGGCTGCTCGAGGCGAACAAGAACCGGTCACGCCGGATCACCACCGGTACTGCGGGCCGGGACCAGCTGTGGGTCTATCGCCGGGAGAAGCGCGGCTGCCTGCGCTGCGGTACCAAGGTGGCCCATGAGCTGTTCGGCGACAACGAGCTGGAGCTGCGGGACCTGTATTACTGCCCGCACTGCCAGCCCCTGCGGGGTTAGTTTCCCGGCCCGGTTCGGGTTTTTCCGACCGGTTTCACTGTTTCCGACCAGTTCCTGAGTTTCCGACCGGTTCGGGTGTTTCCGACCGGTTTAAACACGCCGGAAAGACGCAAAGTGGTCGAAAATCCGCAGTCCTGACGCAGCCGGGCCCGCTGGTTGGAAGGTTTCGTGCCCGCCGCTACCTCAGGTGCCGGGCGGCCCGCCGCACGGAGGCGCCGATACGTTCCAGCCGCTCCGAGTCCAGCTTCCACGCCTGCCAGTACAGCAGGACATCCTCATGGGCCCGGCCGTCCAGCAGCACCAGCGCTCCGTCGTCGAGGTCTGTCCCCAACTGCAGTTCCGGCAGCATGCCCCAGCCCAGTCCGGCGCGGACCGCAGCCAGGAACGCTTCAGAGGACGGGACGGTGTGCCGGGGCGGATCCCCCGTTGCACCGCGGACCCGCAGGAACCGGCGCTGCAGCTCATCCTTGGCGTTGAACCGAACCACGGGCATCGCTTCCCAGTCGATCCCGCCTGCTCCGGTAAAGCGTTCCCGGAGTTCCGGCGTGGCCACCGGGAGGTAGCGCATGGCCCCCAGCGGCTGGACCCGGCATCCGTTCACCGGGGCCGGTTCGGCGGTGACGGCGGCAATAACGTCGCCGCTGCGCAGGAGCCGGGCACTGTGGTCCTGATCTTCCACATGCAGGTCCAGTGTGCTGTCGGTCCAGCCGGCTGCATCCGAGAGGACCGGCAGGAACCAGGTGGCAAGGGAATCCGCATTCACGGCCACCGGCGTCGTGGCCCGGGTGGATGATCCGCCGGACAGTGTGTGCCGCGCTTCGGATTCCAGCAGCTGCACCTGCCGGGCCATCCTCAGCAGCACTGCCCCGGGCTCCGTGGGGGTACACGGTGCTCCGCGCCGGACCATGATCTGCCCCTCAGCATTTTCCAGCGCCTTGATGCGCTGGCTGACGGCCGAGGGGCTGACGTGCAGCCGGTCCGCGGCCGCTTCGAAGGTTCCCTCCTCGACGACGGCGGACAGGGCACGCAGATGTTCAAAGTTCATGAAGCAAAGCTAATGCATCCTGAAAAAGAATCGTTGGTCTGATTCGCATCGGAGAACTACGTTGGAAGCATGTGGAGCATAGCGGCAACCGGCATGGTCACCGGACTGGGATTGATTGTGGCCATCGGGGCGCAGAACGCGTTTGTGCTGCGCCAGGGTCTGCGCCGGGAGCACATTGGAACCGTCACCGCCCTGTGCATCATCAGCGACGCACTGCTCATCTTCGGTGGGACTGCCGGGATCGGCGCACTGGTGAGCCGCTTTCCCGCAGCGCTGGAGATCCTCCGCTGGGGCGGCGCGGCCTACCTCACCTGGTGGGGTATCCGTTCCCTGGTTTCTGCCCTGCGCCCCTCGGCTCTGACCGCCCAGGCGCCGCGCAGCAAAGGCACCGTCATTCTGACCACTCTCGCGCTGACCTTCCTGAACCCGCACGTCTACCTGGATACGGTGGTGCTGCTGGGGAGTCTGGCGAACCAGTACGGACCGGACGCCCGATGGACTTTCGCCGCGGGCGCCGCCGTCGGCAGCCTTCTCTGGTTCACGGCACTGGGCTACGGCGCGCGCTCACTGTCCGGTGTGCTGAACCGGCCGAGGACCTGGCAGGTGGTGGACCTGCTGATCGGCATTGTCATGCTGGTCCTGGCCGCGCGGCTGGTGCTGGGCTGAGCAAACCCCGGCAGGGTCCGGCACCGCCGCAGCCCGGTGCCGCCCCGTAATAAAACGGCGTCCGGGCCAGCGGACGTGGAAGCATTTCCTCCATGACTGATGAACCGTACCGCCTGCTGCACACCGCCCCTCCGGTGGAGGCCTACCTCCGGTTGCGCGCGGAGTCCGGGCTCAGCCCGAAGCGGGCGGACCAGGCCCGGGCGGCCCTGCCCGGCAGCTGGGCCGCCGTCCACATTGTCGAAACAGCCACCGGGACGCCGGTGGCCATGGGACGGGTGATCGGTGACGGCGGCTGGTACTTCCATATTGCGGATATGGCCGTGCTGCCCGGCCACCAGCGGCAGGGACTGGGCGACCGCGTGCTCACCGAGCTGCTGGCCCAAATTCGGGCCGAAGCCCCGGCCGGCTCCTGGGTCACGCTGATGGCGGATCCGCCCGGACGGCGCCTGTATGCCCGGCACGGTTTCCTCGAAACCGCGCCGGACTCCCTGGGCATGGCCCTGACCCTGTAATCAAGACGTGCGAGGCCTGTTGTCCGGGGCCGTGGTGGTGCGGGCCTGAGCCGTCTTCGTACGGGTGCCAAGGGACGGGATGTTCAGGGCGGCCACAGCGATGCTGCAGACCAGCAGCGCCATCCAGACCCACCCGCCCACGTGGCGGTAGGCGTTCGCAAAGTCCGCCGAGGCTGCGGACAGGATCGTGCCAACCACCGCGATGCCCAAGAGCTGACCGGTCTGCTTCGACGTCGAGAAGAGCGACGAGGCCAGACCCGCCTCCGAGTCGGGAAGCGCTGCGAGCTCCTCCACGCTGAGCGGATCGTTGAGCAGTCCGTAGCCGAAACCGAAGACCACGAACGACGCCGCCTCCACCCACAGCGAGCCGTCCGACCACAGCAGCAGCATCACCGAGCCCAGTGCCATGATCCCTCCACCCGCCACCAGGTCCTGCCCCGCCCGACCGGCCGCAACGATCCGCCCGGACAGCTGGGCAGAGACCAGTGCGGCGATTGCGAGCGGAAGGAGGAAGATGCCCGCTTCCAGCGCGCTCTCCCCGCGGATCGAGCGCAGATACTGCGGGGCGATGTAGAAGAACCCGGCGGCGGCGGCGAAGCCGATGATCGAGGTGAGCGACGCCCGGACGAATGGGCGGTCAGCGAAGAGGCGGAGCGGGATCAGGGGATCCGGGCGGCGCCGGGCACGCAGCAGCCAGACGATGAGGAGGACGGCCGCGGCGCCGAGCGAGATCAGGATCGGTGCAGAGGTCCAACCCAGCTGTGTGCCCTCGATCATCGCGAAGGCCAGCGCGGCGAGGAACCCCGACACCAGTAGCTGCCCGACGACATCGAACGGGAGCGGCGAGGGGTTGCGCGACTCCCTGACGGCAATTGGCACCAGGGCCAGGCCGATGAGGGCTACCGGGACGCTCATCCAGAACACGCCGCGCCATCCGAAGAACTCGCTGACGACGCCCCCGATGAAGGGTCCTGCGGCCAGGGCGACGCCGCCGATCGCGGCCCACCACGCGATCGCGCGGACCCGCACCGCGGTGTCGGACGACCGGGCAGAGACGGCGGCGAGCCCGGACGAGGCGAGCATGGCTGCGCCGACGGCCTGCACGACGCGGCCGACGATGAGCACGACAACATCGGGACTCAGCGCGCAGACGACGGAGCCGATCAGGATGACGGCGAGTCCGGCAAGCAGGATGCGACGGCGACCGAGTCGGTCCGCCATGTTGCCCGCCGCTGTCAGGAGGCAGGCGAATGCGAGGACGTAGACCCCGACCGTCCACTGCAGCATCGTCATCGAGGAGCCGAACTCCTTCGCGATGTCGGGCAGGACGATGCTCACGATCGAGCCGTTGACCGTCAGGACGAACTGCGCGATGCAGCACGCAATCAGCGCGACGACGGCTTTGCCCGCCGGCTTCATGAACGACCAGACGTGTGGACCGGGGCGAATGCTGCTTGCCGGCTGCACCCTGCGCGGTGACTCATGGCCCCAGTGTGGCACCACCCACAGCGGATGCGGAGCGGGTCCGGCGGAAAACTGCGTGTCTTCCAATAACCCGCTCCGCAGCCTCTCGGCATCGATCCCGCCGAACTCCCCTGGGCATGGCCCTGACCCTGTAGTCCCCCGTCCCCCGCAAGCGCAGGTCAGGGGTGTTTCCCCGCGGACGGATGTGTGGCGGTCACCCAGCGCAGCAGTGAGTACAGCAGCTGTGAGGCCCCGGGCATAAACCCGGATCCGTGGTGGTACACCGGGTCCATGGTGGTCACCAGCAGACGGGCGGGCTGGTTGACCTCATCCACATACATCAGGGTCCCCACCTCGGCACCGTCCTCTTCCATGACCACCAGTGACCGGGCCCCGGGGCGCGGGTGCAGCAATCCGTGATGGTGCCAGGACACGGACCACGGGGTAAAGAACTCCCACATCGGGTCCTCCGGCAGCCGCAGCCGGGTGCCGTTGTCCTCGCCCGTGCGCCATTTCCAGAACACTGTGGGCCGGAAGGTGTAGCCAACACCGGGCAGCCATTGCTCCACCTTGTTTTCGCCCAGTACGATCACCGTTTTCCCCGGATCCTCCAGCGCCGCAAGCAGTGCCGGGACAAAACGCTCCAGCTGGCCCTGGTGCAGCCGGTCGCTGACCAGCACCACGTCCAGGTCCGCCAGCACGGCCGGATCAGCGTCCGGGAGGTACACGGATTCCAGCCGGTAGGGTGCCAGCGCCGGATCAGCAAGGGTGCGCAGCGGCTGGAAGGCGCCGCAGTGCAGCAGCCCGATCCGCGGCGCGGCACCCGGTGCGCGGGATTCGCGGGATTCGCGGGATTCGCGGGATTCGCGGGAAACCCTAGCATCGCGGGCTGCGCGGGCGACGGCGGCATCCGCCGGGGCGGTGGCGGGGAGAACGCGGGCGACGGCGGCATTAGTGCCGCCGTTCTGCGCGCCGTCGTGCACGCTGGTCCCGCCGTCCTGTCCGCCGTCGTTCCGTCCCGCTTCGAGCCAGGCCACCAGGTTCGGGCCAAGCACCCGGGTGCTGTAGCCGTCGTCGCTGAAGCTCTCCAGGTCATTGCCGCCGTGCACCAGCACTTCGCCGGCGCCGATGCGGTAGGCGTAGTCCAGCGGCAGCCGGTAGGAGCCAATGCCGGTGATGACCTGGGCTCCTTCGGGCAGGTCCAGGTGGTAGCCGCGGCCGTAGAAACCGGCTACGCCTATCTCCTCCAGCCGCTCATAGCTGTGGATACCGGGCACGCCGGTGCGGTAGTGCAGGTCCCGGTCATCGATCCCGTTCCAGACCGGATGCTCGCTGACGGCGTGTGGACGGACATCCTGCGCACCGCGGAATTCCAGCTTCCGCCACACGGCCAGCCCGTCGATGAACGGCTTGACCACCTGGCCGTTGACCAGCACCCGGCCGCCGGAGCGGACAAAAGCCGTCAGTTCCTCCCGGTAGCGGCCCAGCAGCAGGTGGTCCACGCTGCCGCTGATCACCAGAGCGTTGGCGGAGAGAATCCGGGCACGGGCGGCGTCGTTGGTCAGGTCGTAGGCATCGGCGTCGGTGATGGCACCGCGCCAGGACGGGTCGGCCTGACCGCGCATGGGCGTGCCGCCGATCAGTCGGATAATCACGGAAGGTCCTTTCGGATAGGCAGGGGAAGGTCAATCAACGGTGCCCCGACGGCTTCGGGCACCGGGCAGGCGCGGCAGGACGGGCCGAAGTCCGGGACCGCGATCACGCGTTCGCCCGAGACGGTTCCCACGGTGGGGGTGCAGATGGGCAGGCCGTACACCTCGGACAGGGCGGGGCCGGTAAGCAGTTCATCGGTGGGACCCCAGCGGACGTCATGGCTGCCGACAAACAGCAGCGCATTTTTGGACACGTGCAGGGCGTGGTCCGGGTGGTGGGTGGTCATGATGACGCCCATACCGTCGGAGGCCAGGCCGGACAGTACCGCCAGCACGCGGGACTGGTTGTTCAGGTCCAGGGCGGAGGCCGGCTCGTCCAGGATCAGCAGCTCGCAGCCGGAGGCCACCGCCCGGGCAATAAGTACCAGCTGCCGCTGCCCGCCGGACAGCTCGGAGTAGTCCCGTGCCGCCCAGGCGGCCACGCCCACCCGCTCCATGGCGGCCTCGGCGGCGTCATGGTCCTCGCGCCGCGGAGTCTGGTAGGCCCGCAGGTGCCGGGTGCGGCCCATCAGCACCATTTCGGCGACGCTGAAGGAAGGGCCGGCGCCGTGGTCCTGAGGCACGTAGCCGATTCCCGGGGCGCAGGACACGGATCCTTCGCGCGGGGCCAGCAGGCCGGCCAGGCATTTGAGCAGCGTGGTCTTGCCCCGGGCGTTGGGCCCCAGGATGGAGAGGATTTCGCCGGGCTGCAGTGTGAAGCCCAGGTTGCGGAACAGCCAGGGCCGCAGCCGTGAGTAGCGGAACCCCAGGTCCGCCACCTGCATCAGCGGGTCCTGCCCCTGGTTTCCGGACGCGGGGCGCGGCATGGAAAGCACGGTCATGAGACCTGGCCTTTCTTCTGTGATCGGGCCAGCAGCGCCACGAAAACCGGCGCGCCGATAATGGCGGTAAGGATGCCCAGCGGCAGTTCGCTGCTGGTGACGGAGCGGCTGAGGGTGTCGATGAGCATCAGGTACGTGCCGCCCAGCAGCAGCGACGCCGGCAGCAGCACCCGGTGATCTGGTCCCACCCAGAGCCGGGCCAGATGCGGAACCACCAATCCCACCCAGCCGACGGCGCCGGCCACGGCCACTGTCCCGGCGGTCATCAGGGCGACGGCGCACAACAGCAACACGCGTGAGCGCTGCGGGTTCACGCCCAGCGCGGCGGCGTCGTCGTCGCCCAGCGAGAGCACGTTCAGCCGCCAGCGCAGGGCGAGCACGACGGCGGCGCCCAACGCCACCGGGACCAGGGCGGTGAGTACCTTGTCATAGCTTGCTGCGGCAATGGAGCCCAGCAGCCAGTGCACAATCGAGGGCAGTTCGGAGTACGGGTCCGCTATGTAGGTCATAAAGGAGACCAGGGCGTTGAAGAAGGCTGCCACCACAATTCCGCCGAGCACAATCATCAGCATCGCGTTGTCCCGTCCGCCCAGCCGGCCCAGCAGCAGCACGCCGGCCAGGGCGGCGAGGCCGAACCCGAAGGCTCCGCCCACCATCCAGCCGCCGGAGAGGCCAAGGGTCAGTACCAGCACGCCGCCAAAGGATGCCCCGGCCGTGACGCCGATGATGTCCGGGCTGACCAGCGGGTTGCGGAACAGTGCCTGCAGGCAGGCACCTCCCAGCGAGAGTGCCCCGCCCACCAGGAAGGCCAGCAGCACGCGCGGAAGCCGCACGTCCAGGACCACGGTGGCTTCCTGGTCAGTCCAGGTCCGCCGGAGCATTCCCTCCCCGCCAAAGACGGTGGTGGCCTCATTGGCGAGGATGCGCAGGATCTCGTTCGGGGGAACCCAGTAGCGGCCGGCTGCCATGGACACCAGGGCCACCGCGCAGAGGATCAGGAAGCACAGCAGCAGGATCAGCCGGCGGCGTGCAGCTGTGGGGGTTCCGCGGCGTGCTCCCGCCGGTGGTGCGGGGGCTTTCCGCGCGGGACCAGCGGCGGGTGCCGTGCCCATCTCAGCGGCGGAAGACGTCGTAGCCAACACTGGCACCGTTCATGTCCAGCCGCAGGGCGGCGTCGATCTGCCCTTCGGAGACGTCGTATCCGTAGAGGTAGCTGATCTTTTCCTTCATGGCGGCACGCAGTGTGTGGCCGGTGCGGTCGGGGTGGTAGATTTCCGCCGCCCACTGCCACATCAGCGGCGACTCGGCGCAGGGCACCTCCCAGCGGTAACCGCCCAGTGGGGCCTTGTAGACCCGGCGGTTCTTCACGGCGGACACCGAGGCAAGGGACTTGTCCGCATAGACCTCTGCAGGAGTGCGGGCGTCGAAGCCGCCCAGTGTGATGACCTCCGGATCCCATTCGATCAGCTGTTCGGCACTCACCACGTTCTCGGCGGAGATGTTGTCTGCGGCCATGTTCTGCCCGCCGGCCAGTTCCATCCAATAGTGCATGTAGGAGGTTTTGTTCGAGGCCGAATAGCCGTCACCGGACTGGCCCAGGTGCACCACCCGAACGGGCGTTGTGACGCCGGAAAGTTCCTCCTGCAGCCGCGAGATTTCGGTGTGCATCCAATCGACAATTTCGGTGCCGCGCCCTGGCTTGCCGAGGATGGTGGAGAACAGGGACACCCAGGTTTCCAGGTACTCCTGTGTGCCGTAGAGCAGGCAGACGGTCTTGAACCCGGCATTTTCGAGCGGCTCCACGAGGCCGTCGCCCTGGTCCGCCCACTGGAAAACAACGTCGGGTTCCAGGTCGGTGATGGTTTCAATGTTCGGCGTGAAGCTGGACGGGGAGATGGTGGTGGTCTTTTTTGATTCCGGGAACATCTCGCCGAACAGGCCCTGCTGGTTGGCCTGCAGGGTGGACTCATTGATGCCCACAATCCGGCCGTAGCCGCCGTCCACGGCAGCCAGCATGGACGGGGAGGGGATCACGGTGGTGGCGATTCGCTGCACCGGAGCGTCAAAGGACACCTGCACGCCGCGCATGTCCGTCACGGTGAAGCTTCCGGACCCGGCGGAGGCTGCCGGGTTGCCCGCACCCACGGTCTCCCGGGATGAGCAGGCGCCAAGCGCCAGGGCAAGGAAGCCCAGACCGGCTCCGCCAAGGACGGTTCGGCGCGAAGGCCCGATGGAGGACATGGACGGCGGGACGCTGGGTGCGGGCAAGGGTGTTCCTATCAGTCTGAAGTAAGGCTGTCCTAAATCGGACAAACAACATCAGACCACACCCGAACGCATTAGCTCATATTTTTATGTCCTAATTACAGTGTGAATTGTGTCGCACCGTTCCCTAGCCGGGCTAGCCTTCAGGAGGACTAGGATTGGGCGAATGGACATCCCCCAGCAGCCCGGCGATCAGGGCGGGTACTGGTACACCCCGGATCCGGAGCACCCGCGGGCCCGCGACGTACTCGACGCCGTGCGGAGCTACCGTGCCACCGAAACGCAGATCCGCCGGCGCACCCAGGACTCCATGGGCATGAATGAGAATGACCTGCTTGCCATGCGCTACCTCATGCAGGCACGCCAGGCGGGCGGAAGCCTGGGACCCAAGGATCTCAGCCGGCTGCTGGGCATTTCCACTGCCTCCACCACGGCGCTGATTGACCGCCTGGAACGCGGTGGCTATGTCCAGCGGCGCGCACGCCCGAATGACCGGCGGGCCTGGGAGATTGTCCCTACCGAAACGTCCGATGAGGAAGTCCGGGAGACCGTTGGGGACATGCACCGGCGCATGATGCAGGCGGCCGCCAAACTCTCCCCCGCCGAGGCCGACGTCGTCATCCGCTTTATGAACCGGCTGCGGGACGCGCTGCCTGAACCGCCCGCCGGCTAGCCCCTGCCGCAACCCACCCCATTCCGGCCACACACTTCCCGCCGCCTTATTTCTGCCGGCCCCACCGGCCGCGCCGCACCCGTACTGGACTTTCCGATCCCGCCGCAGGTATCTTAGCTTTTCTAGTAACTAGACAAGCTAACTATCCATGGGGGAGCGGGACAATGAGCGGCTCGGCGCCTGCGGCTATTCGGCATTCCCGGCCGGTGGCCGAACAGCCCCGTTCCGTCCCGTCCGGCCGCCCGGACTCGTCCGGTTTCAGTGCCCACGTTCTCCTCGACGGACGGTACTGCCTGGATGAACCCATCGGACGCGGCGCCGCCGCGTATGTCTGGCGGGCCACCGACCTTGCCTCGCTGGAGAAGGTGGCCGTGAAAATCTTCTCCGCTCCCCTGGGGCACGCACCCCAGGGCCACGAAGCCTCACACGAGGCCGCCGTGCTGGCAGCGATACCCCATCCGCATGTGGTGGGGCTGTTGTCCCACGGCGCCATCAGCCACCCCGACACAGGTGCTCAGGCCCCCTATCTGGTGCTGGAGATGGTGCCCGGACCCAACCTGCGCCAGGACATTGCCAGCCACGGCGCCATGCAGCCCGCCGCCGCGGCACGTCTCGGCAGGGACGTGGCCGCCGGACTCTCCGCCATACATGCGGCCGGATATATCCATCGGGACATCAAACCCTCGAACATCCTGCTCGACCCGGGGTCGGGGACCGCGAAGATTGCCGATCTGGGAACAGCCGTGGACGCCCAGGGCGGCGGGGAGCAGCAGTCCTACGGGAGCCTGCCGTATATGAGTCCGGAACAGGTCCACGGAACAGACCTGACCGGCGCCACCGACGTGTACTCCCTGGGACTCGTCCTGCTGGAGTCCATCACGGGTGTCCGTGCCTTCGACCTGCCGCAGGTTGAATCCATGGTAGTCCGGACGGTCCGCGGCCCGGAGATTCCGGCCGCGCTGCCGGCCGGCTGGAGGTCCCTGCTGACGGCGATGACGTCGCTTTCCTTCCGGGACCGCCCGACGGCGGAGGAATGCCGGACGGCGTTCACGGCCCTTCTTGGGGACTCGCCGGCACTGCGCGCCGCCTGACCACGGCCGCCCGGTGAGCGCTCCGCGTCAGCCCAGCTTCCCGGTCATCCGGTTCCGCATCTGCACGCTGGCGTCATTGAGCCCGGCAATCTGCACCTCGGTTCCGCGCCGGCGGTACTTTTCCGTGACCGCATCCAGGGCGGCAACCGTGGAAGCGTCCCAGACATGCGAACCGCTGAGGTCAATGACCACACGGGCGGGATCGCGGACATACTCAAACTGGGAGTAGAGATCATTCGAGGAGGCGAAGAACAACTCGCCGTTGACCGTGTAGGTGGCCACGGCGCCGTCGTCGTCAACCGTGCGGTCCACGGTGACGAAGTGGGCTACCCGCCGGGCGAAGAGCACCATGGCCACGAGCACGCCGACGCCGACGCCGATGGCCAGGTTGTGGCTCCAGACCGTGACGGCCACGGTGGCGAGCATAACGGCGGTCTCGCTCTTCGGCATCATCTTCAGTGTGGACGGGCGGATGCTGTGCCAGTCGAAGCTGGCCACTGCCACGAAGATCATCACGGCCACCAGGGCGGCCATGGGAATGACCGCCACAACATCGCCGAACACCACCACCAGTACCAGCAGGAACACGCCGGCGAGGAAGGTGGAAATCCGGGTGCGGGCGCCCGAGGCCTTTACGTTGATCATGGTCTGCCCGATCATCGCGCAGCCGCCCATCCCGCCGAAGAATCCGGTCACAATGTTGGCCGCTCCCTGGCCCCAGGCTTCCCGGGTCTTATTGGAGCGGGTGTCAGTGACGTCATCCACCAGCTTGGCCGTCATGAGGGATTCCAGCAGTCCGACAAACGCCACGGCCAGCGCGTAGGGGAAAATCACCTGCAGGGTGTCCAGACTAAACGGGACGTCAGGCAGCAGCAGGGAGGGCAGGCTTTCCGGCAGTTCGCCCTTGTCCCCGACGGTCGGCACGGTCAGGGACGCTCCGACGGTAATCGCGGTGAGCACCACAATGGCCACCAGGGATGCCGGTACCGCTGTGGTGAGCCGGGGAAGGCCGAAGACAATCAGCAGCCCCAGCGCCACCAGCGGGTAGACCAGCCACGGGACGCCCAGCAGCTCGGGCACCTGTGCAACGAGGATCAGGATGGCCAGCGCGTTGACGAAGCCCACCATGACCTGGCGGGGAATGAAGCGCATGAGTTTCGCCACCCCCAGCACGGCCAGCAGCACCTGGACGACGCCGGCCAGCAGCACGGCGGCAATCATGTAGTTCACGCCGTGGGATGCCACCAGCGGTGCGATGACCAGGGCCACGGCTCCGGTGGCCGCGGAGATCATTGCCGGGCGGCCGCCGAGGAAGGAAATGGTCACGGCCATGGTGAAGGCGGAGAACAGGCCGATGCGCGGATCCACCCCGGCAATCACGGAAAATGCCAGCGCCTCGGGGATCAGTGCCAGGGCCACGACGAGCCCGGCCAGGACCTCGGTTTTGAGCAGTTTTGGTGACCGCAGGGTGCGCAGGACGGACTGGCGCTCTTCGGGCGTCAGCGCCGTCGTCGTGCTCGGCTCAGCAGGAGGAATAACTGGTTTGGTGGCCACCGGGCTCCGTTTCGCAGGGTTCGCGGGCAGAAGGGCCCAGCCCAAATTTAAGCCCGGGCACCCGATATCCTGAAACCGTGATGCAATCCCCGCTTCCCGTGCGCAACGGAGTCAATGCCACCCGCCTGCGCTTGCCGTCAGAGGGGCCGTGGAAGACCGCCATGGACTATGTGCTGGAGCGTTTTGGCCATGTGGATCCGGACGGGATTGTGAACCGTTTTGAGCGCGGCGAGGTGGTGGGCCTGGGCGGTGTTCCGCTGACCGCAGCCACGCCCCTGAACGAGCACACTTTCATCTGGTACTACCGTGAGCTCCCGCCGGAAGAGCGGATACCCGTGGACATCGGCATCCTGCACCATGACGAGAACCTGCTGGTGGTGGACAAGCCGCATTTCCTGCCGACGACGCCGGGCGGGATGTATGTGGCCGAGTCGGCCCTGGTGCGGCTGCGGGTGCAGCTGGGAATCCCGGACCTGATTCCGATGCACCGGCTGGACCGGATGACGGCCGGCGTGCTGCTGTTTTCCACCAACCCCGAGACCCGGGGCAAGTACCAGATCCTGTTCGAGAAACGGCGGATCAGCAAGGAGTACGAGGCCGTGGCCCCCGTCCGCGAGGACCTGGCGCTGCCGCTGACCGTCCGCAGCCGCATGATCAAGTCCCGCACCTACCTGCTGGCCCAGGAAGTGGAAGGCGAGCCGAATGCGGAAACCCTGATTGAGCTGATGGAAAGCCGGGACGGACTGGGCCGGTACCGGCTGTCCCCGCACACCGGCAAAACCCACCAGCTCAGGGTGCATATGGCGTCCCAGGGCATCGGGATCCTCAACGATTCCTTCTACCCCGAACTGCTGCCGCAGGCACCGGATGACTATGCCAGGCCGCTGCAGCTGCTGGCCCGGTCGGTGCGCTTTACGGATCCGCTCACCCGTGAGCCGGTGGAGTACCGAAGCCGGCTTTCCCTGGACGCTTTTCCCGGCTGATTCTTCCGGTGCCTACAGCACCGTCCAGCGTCCGCGCATCCGGCGGAGCACCCGGAGGTCCCGACCGTTGGCTACTTCCTCGACGGCGGCGCGCATGTTGATGGCCGCACGGCGGGCGCGGGAGTTTTCCACGGAGAATTCGTCATCCGGCACGGTGAACCGCAGCGTGATCCGCGGCACCCCGGAGACGATGTCCAGCTGGTTGGCCTCTACGTGGTGGGCCGATCCCAGGGCGGCGACGGCTGTTTCCATTACCGCTTCGGGCGGGTTGCCCGGCTTCAGACCGAGGATGTTCAACTGCACGCGGAAAGAAGGCATGGAACCAGCCTAGTGCCGCCCCGGGAGTGACCTTGGGCAGGAATTAGCGCTCTGCGTCCGGATCCGGCTCGTCTTCGGGATCAAAATCGGCCAGGGGGTTGCCGCCAAGGTGCGCCGGGTCGTCGCTGGCGTCTTCCTCGTCACCCACGGTCGGATCACCGAAATCAACGTCGGACGCCGCTTCGCCGATGGTGGGTTCCTCCGGCGGAATCTGGCTCTCGCCGTCGAGGAAGCGTTCCTCAGCCGTCTCCTCGCGCAGGGCCTGGTCGGAGAGGGCGCCGGGCTCATCCAGCGGAGCTTCTCCGCGGATCAGCGGGTCTGCCTGCCAGTTGTCGGGGTTGTCTTCGGCCGCGCCGGGATAGGTGAGGTCTTCGGCGTCCGTCAGCTGGTCCTGCTCCAGCAGCTCGTCTTCGGAGACCACCGTCAGTTCGTCCGGGGTGGCAACCGCTGCGACGTCGTCGGCCAGAACCGGATCGTCGCCGAGTTCGGGATCAGGAATGCTCTGCTCGCTCATAAACCTTGCCTTTCACGTCCGGGAAACCGGACCGCAACCCGTGCGGCCCATTTAGTAAGCCTACTGATTCATCCGGGCCGGTGCCACCCGCAGGGGATGCGAACCGCCGGGTACACCCTGCTGTTCACTGCATCTGCAGGCCGGTTCCGCGCGCGTCATTATGCCCGTGCAACCCGGGATTGGGACAACTATGACCTCCATTCCACCCCGGATTCCCGCGCTTTTCTGAATTACGTCATGAAATATTGACGTAATTCGCCCGAGTGGTCCACTGTTTCTTCGTTACCTTTCCGAAATGCACTTTCAAGGGAGTCCGCAGTGTCCTTGCTGCATCACGCCGGCCCGTCCGGCGACATCCGTTTCCACGTTGACGAGGCCTTCGCAGGCGGGCATTTGTTCAATGCCGGCAACAGCGCCCGCTATGCCGCCGGTATGCGTCTGGCCATCGATGCAGTCGCGGCAAAAGTCGAAACCGCTGCCGGCCCGTTCAGCGGCATTGCGCCGGCAGATCTGGCCCCGGCCGTGGCCGGCGTGGATCTGGACACCCCGCTGCCGGACACCGCCGCGGCCCTCGCCGAGCTGGAATCGGTGTACCTGCGCGATGCCGTGTACTTCCACCACCCCAAATATGCCGCGCACCTGAACTGCCCCGTGGTTATCCCTGCCCTGGTGGGCGAGGCGATCCTTTCAGCGGTGAACTCCTCCATGGACACCTGGGACCAGAGCGCCGGCGCAACCCTGATTGAACAGCGGCTGATCCGCTGGACCGCAGACCGGCTCGGACTCGGACCGCAGGCCGACGGCGTGTTCACCAGCGGGGGCAGCGCCTCCAACCAGCAGGCACTGCTGATCGCACGGAACCGCGCGGTGGCAGCGCTGCGCACGGACCCCGGCCATAAAGGGCGGCGGCTGCCCGAGCTGCTTGGCGGGCTGCGTATCTTCGCCTCGGAAGCCAGCCACTTCAGCATCCGCAAATCCGCATCGATGCTGGGCCTGGGGTACGACGCCGTCATTCCGGTTCCGTGCGACGCCAACCGCCGCATGGACATGCAGGCCCTCGAGGCAGCCATGTCCGCGAGCGCTGCACGGGGCGAACGCGCCATGGCGGTGGTCGCCACCGCCGGGACCACGGATTTCGGCAGCATCGATCCCCTGCTTCAGACCGCCCGGCTGGCCGAGGAGCACGGCGCATGGCTGCACGTGGACGCAGCCTACGGCGGCGGGCTGATCACCTCCCGGCGCCACCGCCACCTGCTCGACGGCATCGGCGCCGCAGACTCAGTCACGGTGGATTACCACAAGACGTTTTTCCAGCCGGTCAGCTCCAGCGCCCTGCTGGTCCGCGAGGCCGCGATGCTCGGGCACGTGACCTACTACGCCGACTACCTCAATCCCGAAAGCGCCGCCCGGGACGCCATCCCCAACCAGGTGGACAAGAGCATCCAGACCACCCGCCGGTTTGATGCACTGAAGCTCTGGCTCACCCTGCGGATCATGGGGGCCGACGGCGTGGGCGCACTTCTCGACGCGGCCATCGATCTGGCAGCCGCCACCGGGGAGCTGGTGGAAGCTGACCCGGACTTCGACACCGCAGCACCTGTCCAGCTGAGCACACTGGTCTTCCGGTACCGGCCGGCCGGCCCGGACGGGCGGAAGGTCGATGAGGAGACGTCCGACGCGCTGAACCTGCACATCCGGCGGGCCCTCTCCGCTTCGGGCAAGGCGCTCGTGGCCGGCACCACTGTGGCCGGACGGCACTTCCTGAAGTTCACCCTGCTCAACGCGGACACCACGCTGGAGGACATGCGCCAGATCCTCGCGCTCATTCGCCGTGCCGGAGCCGACTACCTCGCCGGAGCCGCAGCATGAGCGCCGCGGAAGCCGCTGCAACCGAACCGCTCTATGACCTGCTGGGCATCGGCGTCGGGCCCTTCAACCTAGGTCTGGCCGCACTCACTGATCCCCTGCCGGAACTGAACACCCTGTTCCTGGACAGCAGCAGCGGCTTTGACTGGCACCCGGGCATGATGCTCGAGTCCGCGCACCTGCAGGTGCCGTTTATGGCCGATCTGGTGACGCTGGCCGATCCGTGCTCGCGCTATTCCTTCCTGAACTTCCTCAAGCAGACCCACCGGCTGTACCGGTTCTACATCCGGGAGAACTTCTATCCGCTGCGGGCTGAGTTCAACGCGTACTGCCGCTGGGTAGCCGATCAGCTCCCCGGCGTTCGGTTCGGGCACCGGGTCACCGGCATCGTGCACCTGTCCGACGGCGGCGAATCCGTGTACGAGGTGACCGCACAGAGCGCGGCAGGCATCCGGAGGTACCGGACCCGGCGGCTGGTGCTGGGCACCGGGACCCGGCCCTACCTGCCGCCCGCCGCGCAATCCCTGCGGCAGACCGGCGCCACCGTGCTGCACAACAGTGACTACCTGGCACGCAAACAGGAGCTGCAGCAGAAGCGATCCATCACCATTGTCGGGTCCGGCCAAAGCGCCGCCGAGCTGTACCTGGACCTGCTGGAGGAGATGGACGGCCACGGGTATGAGCTGAACTGGGTCACCCGGTCCGGCCGGTTCTTCCCGCTGGAGTACACCAAGCTCACCTTGGAAATGACTTCGCCGGACTATGTCGACTACTTCCATGCCCTGCCCGGGGCGTCCCGCGACCGGCTCATCGCGCAGCAGAAGAACCTGTACAAGGGCATCGATTCCGATCTGATCAACACCATTTACGACACCCTGTATGCCAAGAGCCTGCGCGCGGAACCCCGGACCCGGCTGCTCACCCACATGGAGCTGCGCGGGGCAACAGTCAACCCCGCGACGGGAGCATCCACGCTGGAGCTGCACCACACCGAGCAGGACCGCCCGTTCAGCCTGCAAAGTGACGCCGTGGTCCTGGCCACCGGCTACACCTACCGGGAACCGGAGTTCCTGACAGGCATCGCACGGCGGATCCGCCGTGACGCCGCGGGACGCTTCGACGTCGACCGCTGGTACGGAATCGGCACCGAACCGGGCGAGATTTTCGTGCAGAACGCCGAACTGCACACCCACGGTTTTGTCACCCCGGACCTGGGGATGGCCGCCTACCGTAACTCCGCGATTATCCGCGCCGTGCTGGGCCGGGAGGTCTACCCCGTGGAAACCTCCATCACCTTCCAGGAGTTCGGCGCCCCGCAAAACACCGCGGTGCCGGTCCAAGACGAACCTGCCGAGCAGTCGGAGGCCCGCGCATGAACTTCAGCTTCACTCCCGTGAACCCCGCCGCCGACGCCCCGCTACTGCACAGCTGGATGACCCGGGACTACGCAAGGTTCTGGGGCATGCTCAATGCCTCTGTGACCGACGTCGAACGCGAATACACCGGCATTGCCGCCAACCCGCACCACCATGCCTGGCTGGGCCGCGGGGAGGACGGCACCCCGGCGTTCCTGGCGGAAAGCTACGCCCCGGGGCATTCCACGCTGGCCGGAACCTATCCGGTGGAGAAGGGCGATCTGGGAATGCATCTGCTGGTGGCACCGCCGGACGCGCCGCAGCCGGGCTTCACATCCGCTGTGTTCCGCGCCGTGCTGGAGTTCCTCTTCGCCGATCCCGCCGTGGACCGGATTGTCGTGGAGCCGGATGTCCGCAACACCAAGATCGCCGCCCTGAATGCCCGCTTCGGATTTGTCCCGGACCGGCTCATCGAACTGCCGGACAAAACCGCCAGCCTCAGTTTCTGCACCCGCGCCGGCTTCGCCGCTGCGCTCAAAGGAGTTACCCCGTGACACGCACAGCCGCCCCCGCTGCCACACCCGCTGCCCCGGCCCCTGCCCCGGCCCCTGGCCCGGCCCCTGGCCCGGAAACCACCTCACCCGGCACCACCGCACACCTCACGCCCGAGCGCTGGAACCGCGCCAACCGGCATCTGGTTCGCAAGGCGATTGCCGAGTTCTCCCACGAGCGCATCCTGCAGCCGTTGAAAGAAACCGGCCGGGACGGCATGTTCCGGCTGACGTCGGATGACGGCCGTGCCGTATACCGGTTCCGGGCCACCGTGCTTGCGCTGCAGCACTGGAATGTCGCCGCCGAGAGCATCGAACGCACCCTGGACGGGGCGGACACCGCCCTGGACGCCCTGGATTTCATCACCGAATTCGCCGGCACGCTGGGCATCAATGAGCAGATGCTGCCCGTGTACCTGGAGGAGATTTCCTCCACGCTCGCCTCCGCCGCGTTCAAGGATGCCCCCGATGCTCCGGACTCCGGGCTGCTGGCAGCCGGTCTTACCGGCGGCGCGGATCCGGCAGCGGATTTCCAGGCCGTGGAGCGTTCCATGACCGAGGGGCATCCCTGCTTTGTGGCCAACAACGGGCGGCTGGGGTTCGGATCCGGTGATTACCTGGCCTACGCCCCGGAAGCGGGCGCGCCTATCCGGCTGGAGTGGATCGCGGTACGGGCGGACCGGACCCGGTTCACTGCGGTGGCCGGGATGGATTACCGGCGGCATCTGCACAAGGAACTCGGCGCCGCCACACTCGCGGCCTTTGAGTCGGCCCTCGCCGCCGCCGGCCTGGACCCGGCCGGCTACTACTATCTGCCCGTCCACCCCTGGCAGTGGCGGAACAAGCTCAGCGTCACCTTCGCCGCCGACGTCGCCAACCGGCACATTGTCCATCTGGGCACCGGCGAGGACACCTATCAGGCCCAGCAGTCCATCCGTACCTTCTTCAACCGGTCCAAGCCGTCCCGCTGCTACGTAAAGACCGCACTGTCCGTGGTGAACATGGGCTTTATGCGCGGCCTCTCCCCCGAGTACATGGTGGCTACCCCGGCGATCAATGACTGGCTGCACGGCCTCGTCTCTGCGGATCCCGCCCTGCAGGCGGCGGACTTCCGGATCCTGCGCGAGGTGGCCGCCATCGGATACACCAACCGCTACTACGACGCCGCGGCGCCCAAGGGCTCCCCGTACCGGAAAATGCTGGCGGCGCTATGGCGGGAAAGCCCGCTGGACCAGCTCCACAACGGCGAGCAGCTGGCCACCATGGCCTCCCTGCTGCACACGGACGCGGCCGGGACGCCGTTTGCCTCGGCGCTCATCAGCCGGTCCGGCCTGCCCGCCCGGCAGTGGCTCCGCCGGTACCTGGAGGCCTATCTGGTGCCGCTGCTGCACTGCTTTTACGCCTACGACCTGGCCTTTATGCCGCACGGAGAAAACCTGATCCTGGTGCTGCGCGACGGCGTGCCGCAGCGGGTCTTTATGAAGGACATTGCCGAAGAGATTGTGGTGATGGGCGAGAAAGTGGAACTGCCCGAAGAGGTATCCCGTGTCCGCGTGCAGATCCCGGCGGAGGAAAAGGTCCTCTCCCTCTTCACTGATGTCTTCGACTGCTTCTTCCGCTTCCTGTCCGCCCTCCTGCATGAGGACGGCATCCTGGACCAGCAGGACTTCTGGGCAGAGGTGGCCGAGACCGTGGCGCGCTACCAGGACGCCCATCCCGAATTTGCCGGTGATTTTGCGGCATCGGATCTCTTTGCGGAGGATTTCGTCCTCTCCTGCCTGAACCGCCTGCAGCTGCGCAACAACCAGCAGATGCTGGACCTTAGCGATCCGTCCGGCGGCCTCCAGTTCTCCGGGCGCATCCCCAACCCGCTGGCCGGGTTCCGTCCTGCGCCGCGCGGGCACTAGCCCGCCCCTGTCTGCTGCCGGTTTGGGAAATCCCTCCGCTGCGAAGTGGCAGGGGTTTCCCAAACCGGTCGCTTTCTCCCATACCGGCAGCGAATGCGGCGCCGAAGGGGTCCTGGAGGAAGGCGGCTTTAATATTCCCGCGAGCTCTGCGAGCGCGGAATTTCGTTGCCGCCGTTCCAGGCCCCCGCAGGCGCCGGGACGGGACAGAGCACTACCGCAGCGCGGAAACCCCGGTAATGTCCCGCCCGACAATCAGGCTGTTGATTTCGTAGGTGCCCTCGTAGGTGTAGATCGCCTCTGCGTCGGCAAAGATCCGGGCCATCCGGTAATCCGTGACTATCCCGTTCCCGCCCAGCAGGCTGCGGCCGATTGCCACGCTTTCGCGCATCCGTGCACTGGCGTAGGACTTGGCCAGTGCAGCCCGGGCCATCTCGCCGGGTGAACCGCCGCGCGCTGCGTAGCCGCCGTGTTCCAGTTCCGTGACCCGCGCCAGCATTCCGGTGCTGGCCACCGTGTTGCCCAGCATCTGGACCAGCTGCTGCTGGATGAGCTGGAAGGAGGCGAGCGGGCGGCCGAACTGCAGGCGCCCGACGGCGTAGTCCCGGGCGACGTCGAACGCGGCCATCTGCGCGCCCACTGCCTGCCAGCCCACCATGATCCGTGAGCCGCGCAGCAGCTGCTTGGTGTCATCGAAGCTGTCCACGCCGGCGAGCAGGTCCGCTTCGGGCACGCGGACATCGGTCAGGACAATGTCCGCGTTCTGCACGGTGCGCAGTGCGGTCTTGTTTTCGATCCGGGTCCGGGTGACGCCGGGCAGGTTGGCGTTCAGCAGGAACCCGCGGGTCCGGCCGGTTCCCGGCTCCTTCGCCCACAGGACCATGTAGTCGCAGAAGGTCCCGTTGCCAATCCAGCGTTTGGTGCCGTTGAGGATCCAGGTGTCCCCGTCCCGCACCGCGGTGGTGGCCATCCCGCCGGCGACGTCGGAACCATGCTCAGGCTCGGTCAGTGCGAAGGCGCCGGTGATGCGCAGGGCCCGTGCGTCCTCGAGCAGCCGGTCCTTCTGCTCCTCGGAGCCGAAGGCATGCAGGGCCTCCACAAAAAGGTCATGGTGGACCATAAAGAAGGTGGCAATGGAGGTGTCCGCACGGGTAATCTCCGCGATCACCAGTCCCGCGAACAGCGGCGAGTAACCCTGCTGTACGGGTGTGGACAGGCCCAGGTCCGCCAGTTTCGGCAGCAGCTCCGCCGGGAAGCGGGCCTCGTTCCACCAGGTGTCGGCGTACGGGAGCACTTCATCGGCGAGGAAGCGGCGCAGTTGCGCCAGTTTCTCCTGCTCGGTTTCACTCAGCAGACCTTCGAAACCGTAAAAGTCGGCGTCGGGCAGATTCAGTTGCGGGGCGTGCGTCATCAGGGTCAGCGCGGTCCCATCCGGATGGCGCCGTCCAGCCGGATGGTTTCACCGTTGAGCATCTGGTTCTCGATGATGTGCGCGGCCAGGGAGGCGTACTCCGTGGCCCGGCCCAGCCGCGAGGGGTGCGGAACCTGTGCGGCCAGCGAGTCCTGGGCGGCCTGCGGCAGCCCGGCCATCATGGGTGTCTCGAAGATCCCCGGCGCAATGGTGACCACCCGGATCAGGTGCCGGGCCAGTTCGCGGGCCATGGGCAGGGTCATTGCGGCAACGCCGCCCTTGGACGCGGCGTAGGCGGGCTGGCCGATCTGCCCGTCAAAGGCCGCCACGGAGGCGGTGTTGATGATGACCCCGCGCTCCTCGGTGCCGTTGGCCGTCACCGGGTCCGTTTCGGCCATCGCCGCGGCGGCCAGCCGGGACACGTTGAACGTGCCGATCAGGTTGACGCTGACCACCCGGGCGAAGTCCTCCAGCGGCAGCACACCGTCGCGGCCCAGGACCTTCCCCGGGGTGGCGATACCGGCGCAGTTCACGGCCACCCGGAGCGGCCCTGCGGCCATGGCGGCTTCCACGGCGGCCTGCATCTGGTCCGGATCGGTGACGTCGCCGGGGACAAAGTGCGCGTTGTCGCCCAGTTCTTCGGTGTAGGCGAGCCCGCCGGACTGCGGCAGGTCCACCACCACCACGGAGGCGCCGGCGTCGTAAAGTTTCCGTGCCGTGGCCCGGCCGAGCCCGGAGGCTCCCCCGGTCACTATTGCCGACGCACCTGCGATGTCCATGCATTCCTCCTGAAGTACCGAATTCGAACCGGGGTACCTGCCCCGGCCGCCGGAGAACTGTCGCGCAGATCACACCGGTAGGTCGAGCCTACTGTGCGCGGGCCGGTGCCGCATCCTCGGCTGCTGGTCTAGGGTGGGCGCATGCTCTTCGAGGATCCGGACATGGATGCCGACGCCCGCGCCGAGGCGGCCGGCGCTGCCGTGAGCGCCGCCTTTGGCCGCCAGCTCGCGGGGCTGCCGGGAACCCATCTTGCCGCCACCAGCCGGCCGGCGTCCCGCCTGCAGCAGCTGCGTCAGCCCTGGCACTACTGGTGGCAGGCGCACTATGTGGATGCCCTTCTGGACGCCGCCCTCCGCGAGCGCCGCACCGGCACTCCGTTCCGCGGTCCCGATCTGCCGTCCGCAGCGGACCTGGCGGCCACCCTGGTAAGGACCATCGGCCTGCGCAACCGGATGCGCTACACCAACCGTTTCTACGACGACATGGCCTGGCTCGCCCTGGCCGTGGGCCGGCTGAACCTGCTGTCCGGATCGCGGGACCGGCAGCGGCCCTACCGGAAAATCCTGCAGGCGCTGAACGCCGCGCTGGTCTCCGCGCACACGCCGGAACTGGGTGGCGGGTTGTACTGGAACCGGGACCGGACGTTCAAAAACACGCCGGCCACCGGCCCGGCGGCCCTGCATTTTGTCCGAAGCGGTTCCCGGGACCGTGCGCAGGAACTGGTGGACTGGCTCAACGCCACCCTGATAGATCCCCAGACCGGCCTGTACATGGACGGCGTGAAGATGGTGGGCGGGCATCCGCAGCTGGAATCCCGGGTGTTCAGCTACAACCAGGGCCCGATCCTCGGTGCCCTGCTGGAGCTTGGCGGCAGCGCCAACCTGTCCCGGGCAACGGACCTGGTGAACGGCGTGGCCGCGCACCTGACGGATAACGACGGCGGGGTGCGGGTTTTGCGCACCCACGGCACCGGTGACGGCGGGCTCTTCACCGGCATCCTGGCGCGGTACCTGGCGCAGGCGGCGGTGTCCCCCGCACTGCCGGAATCGGACCGCCGCACGGCTGCCGCGCTGGTGGATGCCACCGCGCAGGCACTCTGGGACGGGCGGAGTAAACGCGGTGACTGGCTGGTGTTCGGCATCCGCCCGCTGGAACCGGCAGCGGCTGCCTACCCGGGCGGTTCCGCCGTCGGGCTCTCCACCCAGCTGCAGGCCTGGATGATCCTGGAGGCCGCCGCCCGCGTGCACCGGGCGGGCGCGGACCCGGGCTAACCCGTGCCGGTTCCGGCCGGGGATCCCCGGCGGTTCAGCTGACCTTTAGCGGATGCTGCGACGCGGCGGCCGTCGGGTCCAGGTCCGCCAGGGTGATGAGGTGTTGCGGATGCTCCGGCAACGGGAAGCTCCTGTCCACCTGCAGGTTGCTGTCCACATGCAGCAGCTCCCCGGAATCCAGCAGCCGCCAGTTGGGATTGGCATCCATCTTTTCCGTCGCCAGCAGAACCGCGGGCCGCTGCTCCCGGCCCATCTGCTCGCTGTGGAGGGAGATCCGCTCGCTGTGCTTTTCGTTGTGGGGGCCTTCCGGCGCCTCCTGCAGGACGTACAGCGGGTGTGTGTCCGGGTAGCGGACGGCCCAGACGTCGGTGGGTGTGGTGAGGATGATGTTCACGGCGTAAAGCCGGAGGTTCCGGGCCACCCAGGTCAGTGCCGTGCCGATGGCCGCGCCCACGTTTCCGCCGTTGTTCCTTGCCTCGGCGGTGATGAGGGCAAACACGCGTTCGCTGTCGGTTTCGCCCCGCACCAGGTCATAGGCATCGAGCTGGCGCAGCCGGTTATCCAGCACATCCAGGTCTTCCACCACCCCGTTGTGTGCCAGCAGCCTGTTGTCCTGCACAAAGGGGTGGGTGTTCACCGCGGTGTTTCCGCCGGTGCTGGCGTAGCGGACGTGGGCAAGGAAGGTTGTGCTTTCCAGCTCCCGTGCTTCCTGCGCGTATTTCACGTCCTCATACGCGGCGACCGGGGCCTTGTCGACTTCCGGTGTTCCGTCCGGGGCAAAGGTGCCTATCCCGAACCCGTCGGCTTCCTTGCGGCTTTGCCGGGCCAGGCTGTCCGGTGCCGTCAGCAGCCAGAAGGTCGCGTGGACGGGGGTTTTCCCTGCGTGCATCCCAAAGAGCCGGCACATCGTGGACCTCCTGGTTGGATCCTAAGCGTCCCGCGGGCCGTCGGCGGATGGCAAGGGCCCGGGCATTCGTTTCTGCGGGTAGGGGGCACGCTGTTCGCTCAGCATCTGCACAAAGGCGGCAATCCGGCGTTCGCGGGCGGCCTGCGTTTTGAGGGTTTTCAGCCGAAAGTACAGCGCATACCGGTTCTGCGCGGTCAGGACGTCATACATCGCCTGGGCCTCGGGGACCTGTGCGATGGCCGCGCGCAGGTCATCGGGGATTTCAGCCGCCGCGGACCCGGCGTACGCGGCATCCCAGCGCCCGTCCACCTTGGCACTGAGCACCGCATCCCGGCCGGCCGGATGCATCCTGCCTTCCGCTTCGAGCCGGGCAATATGCCCTACGTTGCGCAGCGACCAGATGCTGCGCGGACCGCGTGGCTGGAAACGCTGCAGGTAGCTTTCCTCGTCCCGCTTGTTCGCCTGCCCGTCAATCCAGCCAAAGCACAGGGCTTCGTCCAAGGCAGTGCGGTACGTCAGGCTGGTGACGCTGCCGCCCTTGCGGCCCAGCACCAGGCGCACTCCCTGGGACTGTGCGTAGCTGTGTTCCAGCCACTGCCGCCATGCCCCCGCGTCCGGCAGGAGGAGCTCGGGAAACTCCCGTGTCATGGCCCAAGTCTAGGCACCGGCGGAGGGGGCGGGAAGCGTCCGGTGCGGTTCCGCACCGGTTCAGCCGATGGCCGAAGCCCAGCGTGCCGAATGACGGGTGCGGGGGCTTTGGGGTAGAACACTCCTATGAACGTTCGTACTCCTGATCCCTATCCAGGCTGGCTCTCCGAGGAAGACCTCTATGAAGCCAGGCAGCGGCTCCCCATGGTTTACGTGGAAGCAGTGCCGGTCCGCTGCGACCCGCTGGGCTACGTCACGGAAGTCGGGCTGCTGCTGCAGGCCACGCCCGAAGGCCGGATGGTGCGTTCCTTCGTGTCCGGGCGCGTGATGTACCGGGAGACCATCCGGGGCGCCCTGCTGCGCCACCTGGAAAAGGATCTTGGTCCGCTTGCCCTCCCGCAGCTGCCGCCCACCCTGGTGCCGTTCGCCGTCGCCGAGTTCTTCCCGTCGCCGTCGCAAAGCGGGCTGACGGACGAACGCCAGCATGCCGTGGCCCTGGCCTACCTGATTCCGGTGACCGGTGAGTGCAGTCCGCGCCAGGATGCCCTGGAACTGTCCTGGCTCACTCCGGAGGAAGCCCTGAGTCCGGAAATCTATGCCGAGTTCTCCGGCGGCCGCGGCGACCTGCTCCGTCAGGCCCTCGCCTCGGCCGGATGGGGCCGCTGAGCGGCGTAACCAAAGCTTTATATAATGGGGGCTTTGGGGAGCCGAGGTTCAACCACGAAGGAATCGCCATGTCTGAGAGCCAGCCGGAATCGTATACATTCCGGGTCAATGCGGAGCTGCTTTCCCCCGGGCAGCAGCTGGTCCCGGGCGACGGCGCCGCCGCACCGCTGGCTCCAGTGGCGGGCACCAGCCTGGAGGATGATGACTTCGGCACTCCGGCGCTGGTCATCGTGAAGCTTGAGGACGGGGAAACCGTGCGCCTGGCGTACGCCTCCTCGGTCCGGGTGCTGGCTCCGGCACCCGAGGGCTCGCCGTCGGACGCCGTCCGCCGGATCCCGTCCGAAGAGGACAACGCGGCGGAGATCCTCTCCACTGCCGCGGCGGCCCATCCGGAGAATGCGGCAGTACAGGAGATCACCTCCCGGCTGGAACGCGGACTGAACGTGAAGTCCGGCAGCAACCTGCAGGACGTGCGTGATCTGGCGCATCTCCTGTTTGTGGACCTCGGCGATGCGGAAAACGCCCTGAAGGTCTGCAACATCATCACCGGGCTGCCCTTCGACGGGAACTTCGGGCGCTGGAACTGGATCCAGGGCACTCTGGCGCTCGCTGCGCACATCACCCATGAGGCCGGCGACGACGAGAGTGCCGCCGCCTACAGCCAGGCGGTCCGCGCGGCGGACGCCTCCGAAACGGATCCGCTGAAGGCCAAGCTGGCCGCCGAGCTGCTGCAGCGGCAGCTGAACGAGCCGAACCTGTATGACCGGGAGATCCACCGGGCGGCCGAGGCCGGCAACGCGGACAGTGAGCGGGAATGGCGGATCCTGCGCCTGAACTCGCTGCTGTACCTGCGTGCCCACGGCGGGTCGCAGACCCTTTCCGACGCCGAACTTGAGCGCCGGATCCGCACCGAACTGATCGCCGTCCGGGGCTAGTTCAGCGGCCCCGGCGCACCGCTGCGCCGGTGCTTCCGGCGCAGGTGCATGGCCAGCACAACGGCCATGCCGACGGCGGCGCCGATCAGTGTTTCAATGCCGCGGTCCTGCAGCAGGTGCATCGGATTGCTCGGGTGGGCCAGCTCGGTGCTGACCAGGGCCAGCGGCGTCACCACCACTTGGGCCAGGGCGTATTGGCGGGCGATGAACATTTCCGCGCCGAACTGGCAGGCCGCGATGACCAGGACCATCTGCCACGGTTCCAGTCCGGGCAGCAGGATGAGTGCGGTCAGCAGCAGGCCGCCGAACGTCCCCAGGATGCGCTGCAGGCCCCGGTAGACCCGGTGCCGTACGGTCTGGCCCACCAGCGGAACGGTGGCCGCGACCATGGCCCAGTAGTTGTGGCCGATCCCCAGCAGGGTGGCAATGGAGCCAGCCAGCGAGGCGGCCACGGCATACTGCAGCCCGTCCAGATAGATGAACCGCCGCTGGGCAGCGGAGAACCGCGGCCGTGCGGGTTTGTCCCAGGCGGTCCGGTACTTCCTCAGGAACATCCCGGACTGGCCAATCAGGATGGAAAAGGACACGGTCAGCACTGCGGTGAGCATGCCCTGCCAGACCGGCGGCTGGTTGGGCACGGAGGAGATGGCTGCAAAGGCGAAGATATGGAACAGCGATCCCGCCGGCCGCAGCCGCCAGAAACCGGTGGCCACGGTTCCCAGCCCGGCAACCAGGGTAGTGCCCACCACGGTGCCCCAGGCATCCAGGTCCAGGCGCGCGCACAGTGCAGCCGCCAGGATGACCGCCAGCATCAGGGCGCCGGCCCGGCCCTGATGGCCCAGGCGCTGGCGGTGCGGTTCGTTCCGCCCGTAGATCCCGGTGAACGCACCGAAGCTTGCAAAGATGGCCAGGTCTATCCGCCCCAGGAACAGCACCAGGAGCAGCGGCAGGCCAATGCCGACGGCGCAGCGGACCGCCGCGTGGTGATCGTTGTGCGCGGGCCCCATCCTGAACATCTCCTGCAGGTGCGTCAAAGCTGTAGCTGCTGCCTTTCCTGTTGTTCGGCGTCGGGGTTATCCGTGACGGGCCCTGGTCTCTGTGGAGTTTTACTTCCGCCGTCCAACGTATCGCCGCCTTATGGCAGGCCTGAATAAATGTGGTGAACCTCCCAGCTCCGGGCTGCGGCACTCGGCGCCCCGGGGGTAGGGCAAAATGGAAGGGTGTCTTCCTCAGCCTTCTCCTTCACCCTCGGTAAGCGCCTGCGCGAAACCGCTCCCGCAGCGGCAGATGCCCGCGTAGAGGCGAACGGAGGCGGCTTCCAGGGCCGGACCGGCACCATCTCCACCCCGCATGGCGAGATCAAGACGCCGGCGTTTATTGCCGTGGGCACCAAAGCCACGGTGAAAGCCGTCCTGCCGGAGTCCGTGGCGGATCTGGGGGCCCAGGCGGTGCTGGCCAACGCCTACCACCTGTACCTGCAGCCCGGCCCGGACATCCTGGACGAGGCCGGCGGCCTGGGGAAGTTCATGAACTGGTCCGGACCCACATTCACCGATTCGGGCGGTTTCCAGGTCATGAGCCTGGGCGCAGGGTTCAAGAAGGTCATCAATATGAACGCCGACGGCACCACGCATGCCACCGGCGCGGACGACGACGTCGCGCCCGGCAAGGAACGGCTCGCGCATATTGACGACGACGGCGTCTGGTTCAAGTCGCACCTGAACGGGGATAAGCACCGGTTCAGCCCCGAGATTTCGATGCAGGTGCAGCACAAAATCGGTGCGGACATCATGTTCGCCTTTGATGAGCTGACCACGCTGATGAATTCGCGCGGCTACCAGGAAATGTCCCTGGAGCGGACCCGGCTGTGGGCGCTGCGGTGCCTGGCCGAACACGCTCGGCTCACCGAGGAACGCGTTGGCAAGCCCTACCAGGCCCTGTTCGGGGTCCTGCAGGGCGCCCAGTATGAGGATCTGCGGCGCAAGGCTGCCCGCGATCTGGGTGCCATGGACTTTGACGGCTTCGGCCTGGGCGGTGCCTTCGAGAAGGAAAACCTCGGCACGATTGTCCGCTGGTGCACCGAGGAGCTGCCGGAGAACAAGCCCCGCCACCTGCTGGGCATTTCCGAACCGGATGACATCTTCACCGCCATCGAGAACGGCGCCGATACCTTTGACTGCGTCTCCCCCACCCGGGTGGCCCGCAACTCTGCGTTCTACACCCCGTACGGGCGCAAGAACCTCTCCAACGCGAAGTACAAGAAGGACTTCGGTCCGCTGGTGGACGGCTGCGACTGCTACACCTGCACCCACTACACCCGGGCGTACATCCAGCACCTGTTCAAGGCCAACGAGATGGTCTCCCACACGCTGATCTCCATCCACAATGAGCGCTTCACCGTGAAGCTGGTGGACGATGCCCGGCTGTCCATTGAGGACGGGACGTTCTTCGACTTCAAGGCCGAGGTCCTGGGCAAGTACTACAGCGGCACGTAGGTTCCCTGCCGCTGCAGCACCTGGCGCCGGGGTTTACCCGGCAGGCTAGTTCCAGGCCCGGGGCAGCGGCTCGTTGTCCTGGTCCGGCTCACCCGTCGGGTTCTGCTGTTCAGCGCCTGGATCCTCCGCGCCGCCCGTCGGGGAACCGTCCGCGTGGCCTGCCTGCTGCTGGCCGCTTTCTGCGTCCTCGTCCTGTCCGGGAACCGGCGGATCAACTATCTGCAGCTGTTCCTCAGCCTTGGTCTCATTGTGTTCGAAATCTTTGTCCTGGGGCACTGTGTCCTCCTGTGGATTATTCGAAAAAGCCGGGGTATCCGGCGGTTATGAATTGTCCGGCTTTGCCAGGGTGTCTTCGTCCTCTTCGAGGGCGGATTGGGAATCACGCTCGGTATCGCCGGGGCTGGAATCCTCGCGGGATTCCTCGATCAGTGCCTTCGTGACCTCGTCGTTGAATTCATCCCGGGTGCCTGCCAGGTTTTCATCTGCTGCCTTGGCGCCGGGGTTGGAAACCGGTTCTTCAGTGTTCATGCCGTTGCTCATGCTTTTGCTCCCGCCGTATCGGTGAAGGTAAACGCGTGCGTTCCCCTACCCTTGCACATCACGGGACGGATTTCTCCCCGGCAGGGCAGGCCCCGGGAGAGCGTATTCGGAGCCTAACGCCCGGCCGCGGACTCCAGCTCAGGTGCGGCGTACGTTGGTTCACGCCGCTTGATGACCTTGATGACGGCGGCGGTGACGGGCACAAACAGGAACTCGACCAGGGTTTTGTAAAGGAATCCGAAGATCACGTAGTTCAGGAACCCGGCGGCGTCGGTAATCCCGATCACCGGTGCCGCCACGGCGCAGAAAATCAGGGTGTCCGCGAACTCCCCCACACCGGTGGAGGCCATCAGCCGTCCGGCCAGGGCTTTTTCCCGGAACCGTTCCTTCATCCGCACCAGCACCAGCGAGTTCAGCAGCTGGCCCGCAAGGAACCCGAGCAGGCTGGCCAGCACTATCTGCCAGACCGGGCCCAGCGCCACCTCCAGCGCGGCCTGCTTTTCCTGCCCGTAGGCATCATCGAAACCGGGCAGCGCAATGATGATCGCGAAACTGACGACGGCGAGCAGCGCCATGCCGAATCCGGTGAAGATCGCACGGCGGGCAGCCTTAAAGCCGTACACCTCGGACACCACGTCGCCGAGGATGTACGCCAGCGGGAACAGGAAGAACCCGCCGTCGGTGACAATCTCCAAACCGCCCGGCAGGTCAAAGTGCACGCCCTTGCTGGCGCCGATGTTGGAAATGACAATCACCACGCACATCAGCGTGAGGATCAGGTCATACTGGGAGCTCCCGCGGGAGGCGTAGATTGCAGGGGTTTTTGCAGCTGCCCGTGGCTGTGCAGTCATGGCATTTCCGTTTCGGTAGTGGTTCGCCTGGCGTCCGCCGGCTGTATTAGCACTGTGCCCGCTGCCCCGGGCAGCCCCGCAGGGCCGCATCCATTCTGCCATGTCCGGCCGCCCGTCCGCTCCGGCGTATATTTCCCCATCCGGTACCGCTTTTTGAACGTGTTCAAAACTGTGGTCTACTGAACGCTGGAAATACTGCATAAGGGAGCATCATTGGCCGTCACCGTCAAGAGCGAACAGACGCGCCGGCTCCTCATAGACACCGCGCTGCACCTGTTCACTCGCCAGGGCTACGAAAAAACCACCATGCGCACCATCGCACTGGAGGCGGGCGTCTCCGTGGGCAACGCCTACTACTATTTCCGCTCCAAGGATGACCTCATCCACGAGCTGTACCGCTCACTGCAGGATGAGCACCGGTCCCTGGCCCTGCCGCTGATCCGCGAGGGACAGAACCTCGGCGAGAACCTCGCGGTCATCCTGGGCACCTGGCTGACCACCCTTGAGCCTTACCACGCCTTCGGCGCACACTTCCTGCGCGATGCCATGGCACCGAACCGCCAGGCCGACGCCGCCGTCGGACGCGGGAAGTCCATTGCCCTTTTCCGCCAGGCGGTTACCAGCGCCCGGCCGCAGCCGCCGCTGGCCATCCGCGATGACCTGCCTGAACTCCTCTGGCTTGTCCACATGGGCATCAGCCTGTTCTGGGTCTATGACCATTCCCCCGGGCAGCGGCGCTCCCACCGGCTGGCTGCGAACCTTGCCCCGCTGATCGCCAAACTCGTTATCCTGTCCCGGCTTCCCGTGGTCCGGAACATCGTGGAGGACGTGGTCTCGCTGCTGCGCGGCATCCGCCGGGATCCGTAACCGAACGACGGCGGCAGCGGCAGGTGTGCCGTCACGGCACGCGCCGGCGGCGTGCCGTCAGCGCATAGCGGACGGGTGGCAGCTTCTCCCGTTTTGGGTGGAAGATGGACCCATGTCTGCAAACACACACTCTTCCGCGGCCACAGCTCCGGCCGTCACGCTGACCATTGCCGGTTCCGAGGCCACCGGCGGTGCCGGTGCCCAGGCCGATCTGAAGACGTTCCAGGAACTGGGCGTTTACGGGATCACGGCCCTGACCTGCATTGTGTCCTTCGACCCGAAGGACTCCTGGAACCACCGCTTCGTGCCGGTGGATCCGCAGGTCATCGCGAACCAGCTCGAGGCCATTACTACGGCTTATGACCTGGATACCGTCAAAATCGGCATGCTCGGCACCCCGGCAACCATCGACGTCGTTGCCAAGGCACTGCAGGCCCAGGACTGGAAAAACCTGGTGCTGGACCCGGTTCTCATCTGCAAGGGCCAGGAACCCGGCGCGGCCCTGGACACGGACCAGGCACTCAAGGCCCAGATCCTTCCGCTGGCAACCTTCGTGACCCCCAACCACTTCGAATCCATGTCCCTTTCCGGCATGGATTCCATCGAGACCGTTGAGGACCTGAAGGAAGCGGCCCGGCGCATCCACGAGGCCAGCGGCGCGGTGGTGCTGGCCAAGGGCGGTGTGCGGATGGAAGGCGACGACGCCGTCGACGTGTTCTACGACGGTGAAACCATGGAGGTGCTGCGCGCGCCCAAGGTGGGCGATGTAGCTGTCAGCGGCGCCGGCTGCACCCTCGCTGCCGCCATTACCGCCGAACTGGGCAAGGGCGCCACCCCGCTGGAAGCGGCAAAGACCGCCAAGGCCTTCGTGACCGAAGGTATCCGCAACCGGGTCTCCTCGAATGCGCCGTTTGATGCCCTGTGGCAGGGCAAGGCCGGGCAGGGTCCCGCTCTGTAGTTCCGAGTCATTACCCTCCGCAAAAATACGCAAGGACCTCCCGGCCAGGGGAGGTCCCTTTTGCGTATGCAGCCTGTTCCAGGCCCTGACTACTTCTGGTTCTCAATGGCGTAGTCGGCTTCCTCGGGGGTGAACTTTGCGCCGTACTGGGAAGTGGACGCCAGCTGTTCCCTCAGTTCCTCGGTGGGCAGGGACAGTTCTTCCTGGAGAATCTTCGCGTATTCCAGTGCATTGGTCTTGTAGTCGGCGGTGATGTTGTCGACGGCGTACTGCGCAGCCTCCGGGGTGTACTTGCCGTATTCCGAGCCGAGTTGGTCGAAGATGGCGGCCTTGCTCATATGCATGTCATCGCTGAAGAACTGGGCACTGCTCAGGGCCTGGGCCCTGTCATCACTCTTCGGGACGGCAGGAGCGGCAGGAGCAGGGGGAGCGGCCTGGGCCGGTGCGGAGTAGGTCGGGGCCGGCATCGTGTTGTTGGTTTCGGCTGCCGCCTCGTTTTCCTCGACAGCCGCGACGACAACCGTCGTCAGGGTGAAAACCATCACCACCGAGAGGATCACATTGAGAACCCAGACAATGGCGGTAACAATCCACGCCGTCTTCCTGTTCTGCTTGTAACCCTCCAGCGGGCGGCCCTGCTTGTCCTTCTGGTTACCCGTCAGGGTGATGATCAGGTCAACAAGCGCCCAGATACCGAAGCCGCCACCAGTCAGGAGTTTCAGGACGCCGGTGCCGATCTTGCCCAGATAAAAGCGGTCAATGCCCAGACCACCAAGGAAAAGCGAGAGGAGCCAAGTGACGACAAAGGACTTTCCGGTGATCGTCGCACTCTTGTAATCGGTCGCAGCGGTAGTGCTCATAGCAGGATGTCGCCTTCCAATAATGCGGCTCGTATTTCGTACGGTCGAAACCATAATGCCGCAGCCCGCGTCCGAATCCCGACAATCTGCGGATTCCTCCGGCGCGGTGGAGAAAATACAGTCAAGTCCCTCCAAAAACAAGGTTAGGGCAACTAATTCACGCCTATTAATGCGAACCTTTGCAGCATTGGAATGCTCCTCTATTGTGTCCCTACGGCTTGGTTTTTGGGGGCCGTCACGTGCACGCTGACACTCCTCGACGGGGGTTGGGGGCACAACGGAAAACCTGCCGCAGTGTGTCAGCAGCCGGAAACAGTCCCTGGACGTCCCGGTAGCGCTCGGTGGAATGTTCAAGGAGCGCAATGAGATTGTCCATTCATCACAAACCCGGCGCGGTGCTCACTGCCGCCTTCGCCGGGGTAGCACTCACCGCGGCCCTGGGCCTACCGGCCCAGGCCACCGAGACCACCACTGACGCCAACGGGCTCACCGGAGGAATCTCGGTTGAGCAGTTCGAAGCCCTGAAGGTCGCCCCCAGTTTGCGGGACGCCTCCGGCACGGTTTCGGTCTATGTCCAGTTCACCGGCGAAGGCGCCTTTGAACAGACGCAGCCCGAGGAAGTCAAGGAGGGCAAGGCCGATCCGGTGGTCAACAAACCGCTGGTCGAAGAAATCCGCAGCAACATCGCCTCCCAGGCTGACTCCGTAGCCGCCGAGGCCGACGCCAGCACCCTCTACACCACCACCAACACCCTTCCGGGAACCGCGATTATCGGAGATGCCGAGGCCATCCGTGCCCTCGCTTCCCGCGACGACGTCGCCCGGATCACCAAGATTGTCCCGAAGACCATCGGGAACAAGGGCGCGGATATTGACACCCGCGCACTGAACTCCTGGGTGGAACGGAAGCAGACCGGCGAAGGCATCACCATCGCTGTCCTGGACACCGGCATTGACTACACCCACAGCGACTTCGGCGGGCCCGGAACGTTGGAGGCCTACGCGGCCGCCCAGGCTTCCCCCACCATTCCCGCCGCGGACACCGGTCTGGTGGATCCGGCCAAGTTCATTGGCGGATACGATCTGGTGGGCGACGACTACGACGCCGACCCCTCCTCCCCCACGTACCAGCCTGTTCCGCGCCCGGACCTGAACCCGCTCGACTGCGGCGGGCACGGCAGCCATGTGGCGGGCACAGCGGCGGGCTACGGCACCAACGACGACGGCACCACCTACCGCGGCGACTACTCGACCCTCACGGCCGAGCAGGTCAACGGCATGCGGATCGGCCCCGGCTCCGCTCCCAAGGCACAGCTGGTCAGCATCCGCGTCTTCGGCTGCGCCGGTTCCTCCGAGGTGGTCGGCCAGGCACTGGACTACGTCCTGGACCCCAACGGCGACGGCGACTTCTCGGACCGCGCCCAGGTGGTCAACATGTCCCTGGGCTCCGATTACTCCCCGGTGGATGATCCCGAAAACGACATTGTGGACAAGCTGACCCAGCAGGGCATCCTGTCCGTGGTCGCTTCCGGCAACGCCGGCGACGTGTACGACATCGGCGGCTCACCGGGCAACGCACGCTCGGCCCTGACCGTTGCCAGCACCATCGGCAGCCAGGTCACCCTGGACCGCGCCGATGTCCTGGCGCCCGAGGAACTCGCCGGCCCCGTAGCCGGACAGTACTCCGCCAACTTCAACTACTCCGATCCGGCCGTCACCGAAGAACAACTCACCGGCGACGTGGTCGCGGCTCCCGCGAACAATGCCTTCGGCTGCAACCCGTACCCCGCAGGTTCGCTGGCGGGCAAGTGGGTCTGGATCCAGTGGGAAGAGAACGGTGCCTTCCCCTGCGGCTCAACCGTGCGTTTCAACAACGCCCAGAACGCCGGCGCCACCGGCGTTGTGCTGGATTCCCCCCGTTCGGTTTTTGAGTCCGGCATCGGCGGAAACGCCACCATCCCCGGCATCCAGCTCAACGCCGAATCCTCGGACCGCCTGCGGCCGGCCGCCGTGGCCGGAACCCTGACACTGAAGCTGTCCCCGTCCTACATGGCCACCGCAGGTGCCCCTTCAGGCGAGGGCGACACCGTCAGCCCGTTCACCTCCCGCGGAGTCCATGGCTCCAACGGCATTGTGAAGCCCGACGTCGCTGCCCCCGGTTCCTCCATCGGTTCGGTGGCAGTCGGCTCCGGAGACGGTGCATCGGTCAAGAGCGGCACGTCCATGGCCACTCCGCATGTGGCCGGCATTGCCGCCTTGGTTTACGCCGCCACGGATCTGAACGCCTACGAGGTCAAGTCCGCCATCATGAACACCGCCACCCATGACCTGCTGACCGCGGACGGAGCCGTACAGGGCCCCAACCGCGTCGGTTCCGGCCGGGTGGACACTTTGGACGCCCTGAACAACAAGACGCTGGCCTACGCCACGGATGACCAGGCACTGACCAGCGTGAACTTCGGTGTCCTGGAACTGGGCAAGGAAGCTCTGGTGCTCACCAAACAGGTCACCGTGGAGAACAAGTCCGACCGCCCGCAGAACTACACCGTGAGCTACCTGGGCGCAACGACCATGCCCGGCGTCGACATCAGCACCACCCCCTCAGTCAACGTGCCTGCCAATGGCAAGGCGACCGTGGATGTCACGCTGAGCATCTCCGATCCGTCGGCACTGACCAAGACGGCTGACTCCGCTGCCGCCCTCGAGCAACTCGGCCTGTCACGCCAGTTCCTTTCCGACGTTTCCGGCCGCGTACAGCTGGAAGGCAAGGGAACTCCCACCCTGCGCGTTCCGGTCTACTCGGCTCCCAAGCCGACCTCGGACATGAGCGCCGGCACGGAGATCCCCTTCGCTGACGCGGATACCCTCACCAGCACCGTCACCTTGCAGGGACGGGACCTGAACCAGGGCGAGGGCGCTTCACGCTACCTCTCCATGGTGGCGCCTCTGGTGCTGGGCGCCGAGAGCCCCCGCCTCGAGACCGTGAAGATGGATTCGATGTACGCCATGGATGTGCAGTCCGTGGGTGCTTCCTCCAACATCCCGACGCTCAAGTCCGCCGGTGAAGACCCGCAGGATGCCGTGGTGAACTTCGGTGTCAGCACGTGGGGCAACTGGGCGATCCTGGGTGCTTCGAATGAAATCGACGTGGAAATTGACACCAACGGGGACTCCGTTCCGGACTACGTCGCCTTCACCACCCGCGCCGATGACCTGGACCTGGTCCTGATCTCCACCTACCGGCTGAACCCGGACGGCAGTGCCGAACTGGTGGACCAGACGGGTGCCAACGGCGTCCTCGGCGACACGGACAGCAACACGTTCGACACCAACGCGGTGACCCTTCCGGTTTCCGCCTTGGCGCTGGGCCTGGACGTCAATGCGGCGTCCGCACCGCTGCAGTACCGTGTCACCACGTGGAGCCCCTACAACGTGGATGACCAGGGCAACAGCGTCCCGGTTGACGCCACGGAGTACATTCCCTTCGACGCCGCCAACCCGGCACTGACGTTCAAGGGCGCCACCGCGGATGCCCTGTTCGCCGACGTCGACGGCGGCAAGCTGGACGTGACCCGCAGCGCCGGCACCACCGACGCCAAGGCACTGTTCCTGCACCTGCACAACGCCACCGGCGATCTCAGCGGCACCAACGGCGACGGCGGCCGGGCGGAAGTCCTGCCGATCAACGTTCCGGCCAAGGTGGTCAACCCGGTAAGCGCGGTCAGCAAGTGCAACGCCTTCAAGGCCGAAATCACTGTGACCGTGCAGAACAACGGCGACCGCCGCGCGGACGTTGACCTCAACAGCCCGTACGGCAAGGCCAAGGTCATGAAGCTGGAGCCGGGCGAGACCGGCACCGCGGTCATCAAGACGCGCCAGCTCTCCGTCACCGCCGGCGAGGTAACGGCTTCCTACAAGTTCCTCGGTAAGGGGAAGGCTGAGAAGGCCGAGTACACGGCCGCCTACGGCGCTCTGAAGTGCAGCAGGTAGCTAAGTGCAGTACGTAGCCGAGTGCAGCAGGTAGCCCCCGGCTAGGCAAAAGCGGCGGGTCCCGGAGAAATCCGGGACCCGCCGTTTTTTGTTTTGTGCCTTGCCTTTGCCTGCGAGGGCCTACTTCTGCAGCTTGGACATCCGCCGGTCCGCCAGGATCTTCCCGCCGGTCTGGCAGGTGGGGCAGTACTGCAGGGAGGAGTCCGCGAAGGACACCTCGCGGACCGTATCCCCGCACACCGGACAGGGTTCGCCGGTCCGGGCATGGACCCGCAACGCCTTACGCTTGGAATCCTTCAGCGCCGACGCCGGCCGTCCGGAGGCCGTGGCGATCGCTTCCTCCAGGGTGGTGCGCATGGCCACGAACAGCCGCCCGGCGTCGTCGGCGTCCAGCTTCGCGGCATTGGCGAACGGTGACAGGCGTGCCGCGTGCAGGATCTCGTCGCTGTACGCGTTGCCGATCCCGGCAATCACCGACTGGTCCCGCAGCAGCCCCTTGACCTGTCCGGAGTGGCCGGCGAGCAGTGCGGCAAAGTCATCAAAGCCAACGTCCAGCGCTTCCGGTCCCAGCCGCGCAATGCCGGGCACTTCCTCCAGATTCCGCACCAGGTAGACCGCCAGGGATTTCCGGGTGCCGGCCTCGGTGAGATCGAATCCGGGTTCCTTGCCGGCGTCGTCGGCGGCGAACCGCACCCGCAGCGCCATGGCCCCCTTGCCGGGCCGCAGCCGTCCCGGTTTGAGGGCATCAGACCAGCGGAGCCACCCCGCCTTGGCCAGGTGCATCACCAGGTGCACGCCGCCGGCGGAAAGGATGATGAATTTCCCCTGCCGCTCCACACCCTGCACCGGCTGTTCTCGCAGTTCCTCCACCGGAACCCCGGCCGTTTTCAGCACGGAGAAGGAGAGCACCTCCACATCGGAGACCACGGCCGGGGGCGCGTCGGCGGGCAGCAGCTTGGTCCGCAGGAAATCAACGAGTCCCTGCACTTCGGGCATCTCGGGCATGGCACCTACCCTAATCCGTGGCCGGGGGCAGCGTCACTGCTCGGAATGGGACTGTAGGAAGGAATACACCTCGGTCTCGTCCACTCCCGGGAAGGCGCCGGGCGGCAGTGCCGCCAGCAGGTGCGAGTGCGCCCGGGCGCTGGGCCAGGCGAAGCCGGACCATTCCGAGGACAGCTCGCCTGGCGGCGTGCGGCAGCAGTCCGAATCCGGGCAACGGGACTTGGACCGTTCGGTGGTGTCCCGGCCGCGGAACCACTTCACATGCTGGTACGGCAGCCCGATGCTTACGGAGAACTTCCCCGCCGAGCCGCGTTCCACCCGGGCCGTGCACCAGTACGTGCCGGCCGGGGTGTCGGTGTACTGGTTGAACGCACTGAACTGGTCCGGCACGGAGAAGACCTCCCGCGAGGTCCAGTACCGGCAGATCGGCTGGCCCTCAATGGCGCCGGTGTGGTCCGCAGGGAAGGTCACGCCGTCGTTCTCATACGCCTTGTAGACAATCCCGCTCTCGTGCACCTTCTGGAAATGGGTGGGGATGCCCAGATGCTCGGTGGCGAGGTTGGTAAAGCGGTGCGCCGCGGTTTCATAGGACACGGCAAAAGCATCACGGATGTCCTCCACGGCTATTTCCTTCGCGGCCTTGGCCCGCTGCAGGAACTCCACCGTGGCTTTCTCCGGCAACAGCAGCGCGGCGGCAAAGTAGTTGGTGGCCACCCGCTGGCTAAGGAATTCGCCATAGCTGCTGGGAGTCTGGTGCTGCAGCACGTAATGGCCCAGTGCCTGCAGCAGCACCGAGCGCGGATCGTGGTCCGAGCGCTGGGACTGGGTGAGGTAGATGCGCCGGTTCTTCAGGTCCGTCACGGAGCGGGTGGAGTGCGGCAGGTCATTCACGTGGTGCAGGCTGAACCCCAGGTGCGCGGCGATGTCCGCGATCACGTGCTGGGACAGCGGGCCGGAGGTGTGCCCCACCGAATCCAGTACCTTCTGTGCCTCGGCCTCGTATTCGGGAAAGTAGTTGTTCCGCTCGCGCATCATGGCCCGCAGCTCGCCGTTGGCCCGGCGGGCCTCCTCGGGAGTGGCCACCTGTTCGTTGAGCCGGCGCTCCAGCTCGGCCTGCAGCCCGACCAAGGATTCCAGCACGTCCAACGGCAGCCGGGAGCCGATCCGCACCTTGGGCAGGCCGAGCGAGGCATAGAGGGGGCCGCGCTGCGCCCGCTCCAGTTCAATTTCCAGTGCCGCCCGCCGGCTGGGCGGCTCGGCGCCCAACAGGGAATCGATGCTGACGTCCAGGGCGGCTGCCAGCGCCTGCATCATGCCGAGCTTGGGTTCGCGTTTCCCGTTTTCGATCAGGGACAGCTGGGAGGCGACGGTTCCGACGGCGGCGCCCAGATCATCGAGGGTCATCCCCTTGGCCTTGCGCAGATGCCGCACCCGGCGGCCCAGGCTGATCACATCCAGCGTGCGGTCGGAGTCGCCTGCGGACTGCTTTCCGGCGGCCGATCCGCGCTTGCGGGGCTCGGGACTGGGCCGGTTCCATGTTGCACTCGTCACGTTTTTCACAATACGCGAAGAAACGCATTTCTTTTCATAGAAAAACCCTAGAAGAGGGGTTGTTGTTGGCACAGGCTTAGTTCACAGCAGGAAATTCCGGTTTGAAGCGGACCGGAACGAGTGAGATGAATTCGAGGAGATTTAGTAATGAGCCAGGACCAGAACACCGCCCCCACGGCAGAACAGCTCACCCAGGAATGGGCCACCGATCCCCGCTGGGAAGGCATTGAGCGCGACTACACCGCCGAAGATGTCGTCAAGCTGCGCGGCCGCGTCCAGGAAGAGCACACCCTGGCCCGCCGCGGTGCCGAGAAGCTCTGGGATCAGCTCCGCAACGCCGGCGACGAAGGCTACACCAACGCACTGGGCGCCCTCACCGGCAACCAGGCAGTGCAGCAGGTCAAGGCCGGCCTGAAGGCCATCTACCTCTCCGGCTGGCAGGTGGCAGCCGATGCGAACAACTCCGGCCACACCTACCCGGACCAGTCCCTGTACCCGGCCAACTCCGTGCCCACCGTGGTCCGCCGCATCAACAATGCGCTGCTGCGTGCCGACCAGATCGAGTTCGCCGAAGGCATCCAGAGCGTGGATGACTACCTGGTGCCGATCGTGGCTGACGCCGAAGCCGGCTTCGGCGGCCCGCTGAACGCCTACGAGCTCATGAAGTCCATGATCCAGTCCGGCGCCTCGGGTGTGCACTGGGAAGACCAGCTCGCTTCGGAGAAGAAGTGCGGCCACCTCGGCGGCAAGGTCCTGATCCCCACCGGCCAGCACATCCGCACCCTTAACGCCGCCCGCCTTGCGGCCGACGTCGCCGGTACCCCCACCGTGGTGATCGCCCGCACCGACGCCGAGGCAGCCACGCTGATCACTTCCGACGTCGATGAGCGCGATCAGGAATTCATCACCGGCGAGCGCACGGCCGAAGGCTTCTACAAGGTCCGCAACGGCATTGAGCCCTGCATCGCCCGGGCCAAGGCCTACGCTCCCTATTCGGACCTGATCTGGATGGAAACCGGCACCCCGGACCTTGAAATGGCCCGCAAGTTCGCCGAAGCCGTCCGGTCCGAGTTCCCGGACCAGATGCTGGCCTACAACTGCTCGCCGTCCTTCAACTGGAAGAAGCACCTGGATGACGACACCATCGCCAAGTTCCAGCGCGAACTCGGTGCCATGGGCTTCAAGTTCCAGTTCATCACCCTGGCCGGCTTCCACGCCCTGAACTACTCCATGTTCGATCTGGCCCACGGCTACGCACGCAGTGGCATGAGCGCCTACGTGGAACTGCAGGAGAAGGAGTTCGGTTCCGAGTCCCGCGGCTACACCGCCACCAAGCACCAGCGCGAGGTCGGCACCGGCTACTTCGATGCCATCTCCACCGCGCTGAACCCCGAAGGCAGCACCCTGGCCCTGGCCGGCTCCACGGAGTCCAGCCAGTTCCACTAACCCCGGCTATTTAGCCGGCGGGGGCTGGCGGCCACACCGGCCGCCGGCCCCCGCCGGATCACCCCACAGCTTTGAATCACCCCAAGGAGAACGCCATGAATGACCCCATTACCCTGAACGGCATTTCCCTCACCGCTCCCGCAGTGCGGCGGCAGGAGGAAATTCTGACTCCGCAGGCATTGGACTTCGTCAAGGCGCTGCACCGGGCCACGGCCACCCGCCGGCAGGAACTCCTTCAGCAGCGCCAGGCCCGCCGCCAGCAGATCTCCAACGGCGCGGATCCGGCCTTCCTGGCCGAAACCCGGCACATCCGCGAGGATGAGTCCTGGCGCGTGGCCCCCACCGCACCCGGCCTGGAGGACCGCCGCGTGGAAATCACCGGCCCGGTGGACCGCAAGATGACCATCAACGCCCTGAACTCCGGCGCCAAGGTATGGCTGGCGGACATGGAGGATTCCTCCACCCCGTCCTGGTCCAACGTGGTCAACGGCCAGCTGAACCTGCGCGATGCCCTGGACCGCCGCATCGACTTCACCTCCCCGGAGGGCAAGGAATACCGGGTGCAGGGCGCCTCTCTCACCGACCTGCCCACCATTGTGGTCCGCCCGCGCGGCTGGCACCTGCCGGAAAAGCACATGCTGATCGACAACACCCCCATTGCCGGCGGCATTGTGGACTTCGGCCTGTACTTCTTCCACAACGCCCAGCGGCTGATCAGCCAGGGCCGCGGCCCCTACTTCTACCTGCCGAAGATCGAGAACCACCTCGAAGCCCGCCTGTGGAATGACATCTTTGTCCTGGCCCAGGACCTGCTGGGCATCCCGCAGGGCACCATCCGCGCCACGGTACTGATCGAAACCATCACCGCCGCCTTCGAGATGGAGGAAATCCTCTACGAACTGCGGGACCACGCCGCCGGCCTGAACGCCGGCCGCTGGGACTACATCTTCTCGGTGATCAAGAACTTCCGCACCCGCGGACCCCGGTTTGTCCTGCCGGACCGCAACATGGTGACCATGACCGCGCCGTTCATGCGTGCCTACACCGAGCAGCTGGTTCGTGCCTGCCACCGCCGCGGGGCACACGCCATCGGCGGCATGGCCGCCTTCATCCCGAACCGCAAGGACGCCGCAGCCAACGACGTCGCCATGGAGAAGGTGCGCGCGGACAAGACCCGCGAGGCCGGCGACGGTTTCGACGGTTCCTGGGTGGCTCACCCGGACCTGGTGCCGGTGGCCATGGAGGTGTTCGACGGCGTGCTCGGCGACCGCCCCAACCAGCTGGAGCGCACACGCGAGGACGTAGTGCCCAATGACAAGGCACTGCTGGACGTTGCCTCCACGCCCGGCGTCATCACGGAGGCCGGCATCCGCAGCAACATCGAGGTGGGCATCCGTTACATCGAGTCCTGGCTGCGCGGCAACGGCGCAGCGGCCATCAACAACCTGATGGAGGATGCGGCCACCGCCGAAATCTCCCGTTCGCAGATCTGGCAGTGGATCCACACCTCCGCGGTGACCGACGAGGGCGAGATTGTTACCCACCACTGGGTGGAGGAACTGCTGGATGAGGAGTTCGACAACCTGCAGCGTTTCGAGGGCGACCGTTTCAACGACGCCCGCGAGCTCTTTGAGGAAGTAGCCTGCGGGGAACACTTCCCCACCTTCCTCACCGTGCCCGCCTACGCCCGTTTCCTGCACGAAGCGCAGGAACTGGCCGCGGCGTAGCCCCTGGGGGGCGGGTGCGGATACCGCTTCAGTATCCGCACAGGAAAGGACCGGGACCGTTTCCGCGCAGGCTCAGGCCGTGCGGGAATGGCACCCGGTCCTTTCCGCGTTGCAGAGGGTATGAAGATTGATATCTGGTCCGACATTGCCTGCCCGTGGTGCTACATCGGCAAGCGCCGCTTCGAAGCCGCACTGGCCACCTTCCCGCACCGGGACGAGGTGGAAGTGCAGTGGCACAGCTTCCAGCTTGATCCCACCCTGCCTGAGCACTATGACGGCACCGAGGTCCAGTACCTCAGCGAGCGCAAGGGCATTGATCCCGAACAGCTTGCCGGCATGCTCGAACAGGTCACCGTTCAGGCCGCCGGCGAGGGCCTGTCCTATGACTATGACTCCCTGGTGGTCGCGAACAGCTTCTCCGCGCACCGGCTGATCCACCTTGCCCGTGCCGAAGGCGGCAACGCAGCCGCCGACGCCGCCAAGGAAGCACTGCTCTCGGCCCACTTTGAGAAGGGCCGCGACATCGGTTCGGCGGAAACCCTCGCGGAGATCGGTGCCGGTCTGGGACTCGACGCCGGGCGGGTGCAGGCCATGCTTGCCTCCGACGAATACACCGACGCCGTGAACGCGGACATCGCGCAGGCACGCGCCCTGGGGATCAGCGGGGTGCCGTTCTTTGTCCTGGATGACAAGTACGGCATCTCCGGAGCCCAGCCCGCGGACCTGTTCTCCTCGGCGCTGGAGCAGGCCTGGCAGGAGTCACACCCGCTGGTTAACCTCACGCCCGCCTCCGGCTCCGCCGACGGTCCGGCCTGCGGCCCGGACGGCTGCAGCTAGGACCGCAGCCAGGTGCCGGGGCCCCGGCTACCCCGCGGCAGGTGAGGTATCCGCGCCGGGACAGCTGAGCGGCCCGGGACCGGCGGCCACTGCCTGTTCGGCCGGCTGCAGGTTTTCATACCCGGAGCCGATCACCACGTCCACGGACGCGTCAGTCCGGTCATCGTGCACATACTGGGTGCCGGGAATGTGCTGCTGGACTGTGTAGGCGGCGGCGAAGCCGGAGGTCCCGGACAGCACCAGCGCCGTCATCCCGGCCCGGTTCACGCTGGAGTTGCCCACGGTGCCTATCTGGAAGCCCCGGTCCCCCAGATCCGTGGCCACGCTGCCGGCCAGGCCCGGCGCCGCCGTCGAGTTGTAGATATTGATGCTCACCGTGGCCGGGTCCAGATACGGAAAAGGCCCGGCCGGACATTCGTCCGCCGGGCCTGCCTGGGCAGTGGGCGCCTCTGCAGCGGGCAGCCGCACCCAGCCGGATACCAGTCCCTGCGCCAGCACCACCGCCAGCAGCAGCAGGAAAGCCAGGAACCCCAGCACCGCGGTATGCAGCCGCCGCCGACGTGCTGACCGCTGGATCAGTTCCGGCTCATCGGAAGGCGCAAACACCTCGTCCAGTTCGCCGCCGGTAATGATCCGGTGACCGTGCCATTCCCTCGAATCATCCTCAACGGGCGTGCCGTCGGGAGCTTCGTCGGGAGGCTTGTTAGTCATCGAGGACCAGCACGCGTGCGTGCAGGATAGTCCGCTGGTGGAGGGCCGTCCGTACGGCCCGGTGCAGTCCGTCTTCGAGATACATGGTGCCCTTCCATTGGACGACGTGCGGGAACAGGTCTCCGAAAAAGGTGGAATCCTCGGCCAGCAGTGCACCAAGGTCCAGCGTGGCCTTCGTAGTTACCAACTCATCCAGCCGAACCTGCCGGGGAGGTACAGCCGCCCAGTCCTTCGGTGTTACGTATCCATGGTCAGGGTAGGGGCGTACGTCGCCAACAGCTTTGAAGATCACTAGTACAGAGTAAAGAACAACGGCACCCAAAGAAACAGCGACGCTCGGGCGCGGGCCCGTCAGAATGCCAGATTGGCACTCTTTTACCTTCCGCCGCCGTGCCGGCCCGCACTCTGGACTCCGCCAAAGACGCGATACTGGAGTGGTGAACTTATCCGCTTCCCGCCTTGGTCTCCTGCTCGACGTCGACGGCCCCGTTGCCAGCCCTGTCTCCCGGACCGTCCGCCCGGCCATCATCCGCGACCTGGTCTCGCTGGCCGTGGCCGGCTGGCCCGTCATCTTCAACACCGGACGCTCCGATGACTTCATCCGGCAGCAGGTCATGCAGCCCATGATCGCTGCCGGGCTGCCGGAGGGCGTCCGGGTCCATGCCGTCTGCGAGAAGGGCGCGGTCTGGTTCTCCTTCGACGGAACCGGCCCGGACCAGCCGCAGGTGGATCCGGATCTGAAGGTCCCCGGCGATTACGCCGAAACAATCCGCAATCTGGTGGATGAGAAGTACTCGCGCACCATGTTCTTCGACGAGACCAAGCTGGCCATGCTGTCCGTGGAACAGCACGTACACGTGGACAATGCCGACTACCTCTCCGAGCAGGGCCTGTTCGACGCCGACGCGCTGGAGCAGCTGGGGCTGGCGGGCCTGGGCGGGCAGCGGCTGGACCGCACCATTCCCGATGCCGCCGGGAACGTGTCCTTCCGGATTGACCCGACCATCATCTCCACCGACATTGAAGCCGTGGGGGTGGGCAAGGACCTTGGTGCGCGCCGGGCCCTGGCGATGCTTGAAGCGGAGGGCACAGAGGTGCCGCGCACCTGGCGCACCGTGGGCGATTCCCGCACCGACTACGCCATGGCGGATGAGCTGTCCAGGCTGGGCTTTGAGGTGGCGCACGTGGACGTCCGGCCCGCGGACGGCGTGCCGGAGACGGACTATCCGGTCCTCACGGCCGGGTCCCTGATCCACGACGACGCCGGCGCGCTTTACTTTGAGCGCTGGGTGGCGATGGCCGCGGGCGAGGCTGCGGACGACGCCGTCGTTCTCTGAGCCTGCCTACTCGAGGCGCAGTACGGCCTCCACGGACTCCTGGATTTCCGGGGCGCCGGGAGCGACGGCGGAGGCGAAGCGGCCCACCACCTCACCGGAATCGGTAACCAGGAACTTCTCGAAGTTCCAGCCGATCTCCTCACCCAGGTCCCCGTCGCGGAACTTCGTCAGCTCGGCGTAGAGCGGGTGCCGGGCGGGTCCGTTGACGTCGGTCTTGGCCGCGAGCGGGAAGCTCACGCCGTAGTTGCGCGAGCAGAACTCGGCGATGTCCTCTGCCGTGCCCGGTTCCTGCCCGGCGAACTGGTTGCTGGGCACACCAAGGACGGCGAAGTTCCGGTGCTGGTAGGTCTCGTAGAGGGCCTGCAGCCCTTCGTACTGCTGCGTGTATCCGCAGCGCGACGCCACGTTGACCACCAGCACGGCCTTGCCGCGGAACAGGTCCCCGAACGTGGTTTCGGTGCCGTCCAGAAGGGTCAGGGGAATCCCGTAGAGGGTGCTGTTCTCGGTGCTGTTCTGCACGGCGTGCCTTTCCGTTGACGTGCTCCCATTTCATCGCATCAGCGGACCGGACACCCAATTCCGGTTATCCGCAGCGGGTTGGGAGGGTGGCGGATAGCACTTCGTAACATTCGGTTCAGAGTTGACTCGGCCCGGTGATACGTTGCCGGAATGAGTGCGATTCCCGAGTCAATTCCTGTTCTTGACCTGAGCACGGCCCGCAATGCCGACGGCTCCTTCAACCCCGAATTCATTGACCAGCTGCGCGATGCGACGCACCGGATCGGCTTCTTCCAGCTCGTTGGCTACGGTGCCGGCGAAGCGATGGTGGAGGACCTGTTCAGTGTGACCAAGCGGTTCTTCGACCTCCCCCTGGAGGACCGGCTTGCCCTGGACAACCGCAAGTCCCCGCACTTCCGCGGCTACACCCGGCTCGGCACCGAAATCACCCGCGGCCGCCCGGATTCGCGTGAACAGGTGGACTTCGGACCGGAACGCGAGCCCGCCGCGGACTACCCGGCCGATCAGCCGTACTGGCTGGTACAGGGCCCGAACCTGTTCCCGGACGAGGTACTGCCCGAGCTGCGCAGCACGTCCATGGCCTGGGCCGAGCGGATGTCCGAGGTGGGTGCGGAGCTGCTCGCCGCCATCGCCGTGTCCCTGGAGCTGCCGGAGGACCACTTCACCGAACCGTTTGAGGGCACCCCGGCCTGGATGGCCAAGCTCATCCACTACGTGGGCGGCGTGGTGAAGGAAGCGGGCACGCAGGGAGTTGGCTCGCACGCCGACTACGGTTTCGTCACGCTGCTGCTGCAGGATTCGGTGGGCGGGCTGGAAGTGAAGCCGCACGAGTCCGACACCTGGATCCCGGTGGAACCCATCCCCGGCGCCCTGGTGGTGAACCTGGGCGAGATGCTGGAGGTAGCCACCCAGGGCTACCTCTCGGCCACCATCCACCGGGTGCTGGCACCGGCACCGGGCGTGGACCGGTACGCCATTCCGTTCTTCTGGTCCCCGCGGCTGGACGCCGTCATTGACCCGGTGCAGCTGCCGCCGGCGCTGGCCGGTCAGTCCCGCGGGATCTCTGATGATCCGGACAACCCCATGCTGGCCTCCTACGGCGCCAACGTGCTTAAGGGCTGGCTGCGTGCCCACCCGCAGGTGGCCAAGCTGCACCACCCGGAGCTGGTGGCGGGCAAGTAGGCCTGCTTCCAGGACCACCGCGCCGACGGCGCCGCCCGCCTCTTCGCCGGGCGGCGCCGTCGGCGTTTTCCTGCCGGGGTGAAGCTCAGGCCCCGAGCCGGCGCAGGTAGCCGGAAAAACCGCCCGGAGCCCTGCCGTCCAGCCGACCGGAGGTGACCGCCCGCATCCGGTCGGTGGCGGTCCAGCCTGCCCCGGCGGCCCGGATCCGTGAGACCAGCTGGACGTCTTCGTGGATGTGCAGGGGTTCGAAGCCGCCGGCGGCGGTGTAGGCACGTGCGGAGAAGGCCATGTTCGCCCCGTGGATGTGGGGGTGGCCTTCGGTCAGCCGGTGTTCGGCATGCCAGCGTGCCAGGTGCTCCGCGCTGAGGTCAGCGGCGTCAGGCTCCACGGTGCCCAGGACCAGCTCATAGCCGGCGTCGGCGAAGCCCAGCTGAATGACCAGCCAACTGGCCGGCACCACAGTGTCCGCGTCCGTGACGGCAATCCACTGCGCACCAAGCCCAAGCATGGCGGCGGTGCCAACATGACGGGCCGCACCCACCGACCCCGCATCCGTCTGCAGCAGGTGCAGGTCCAGGCCCAGCCGCCGGCCCGCCTGCGCAGCCGCCCGGGCGGAGCCGTCGGTACAGGAGTCAAGCACCACGGCCACGCTCACCTCCGCGGGGACAACCCGGCCCTTTAGTGCCGCCACGGCGGCGGCCACTGCAGCCAGGCAGCGGGGCAGCAGCTGTTCCTCATTGCGGGCAGGAATGACGACGCCGACGTGCGGCCGGGTCACAGCAGCCCTTCGCGTTCTGCCACGGACCGGGCCGGCGGATGTACCAGCACGTCGATGCGGAAGTCGGCTTCAGAGTGTTCAGCCAGCAGTTCCAGGCCGCTGCCGGCGCGGAACACCTCGTGCACCTCGTCCGCGTCCATCGGCCAGTCCCGGATCGGATGCCGCCAGTGGCAGAGCAGCAGCACGCCGTCCCGGTCCAGGGTGGCCGCCGCCCGCTGGACCGTTTCGCGCAGCTGCTCCCGGGTGAGGAAATAGCCGATCTCGGAGAGGACCACCAGATCGAAGCTGCCCTCCGGCCAGTCCTCGGGAATGGAGCCCTGGCTAAACCGGATCCGCTGGTCCGCCCCGATCCGCTGCCGGGCCAGTTCCAGGGCGCGCGCGGAAATGTCCATGGCGGTGACGCTGTCCGCGCGCCGGGCCAGCTCTTCGGTGAGCACGCCGATGGAGCAGCCGGGTTCAAAGACGCGGCCGAACCGTTCCCGGGGCAGCAGGGCCAGGGTCAGCTCCCGTTTGCGCCGTTCGTAGAAGCTGTCGCCGAAGTTCCAGGGGTCCGGCGAGGAGGCATAGAGGTCCTCGAAAACCTGCTTGCCGGTCCGCGGTACGGTCACGATGAAGGTTTCGAAGGGGCGCTCGAAGTGCGCCAGGACCTCCGGCGCCAGGAGCGCCTCGTCCCCCGGCCGGTCCGAAAGCGGAGCCACCTGGCTGCGGTGCTCCCCCATTGCCGCGGCCTTGGCTGCAGCGGCGTCCCGGGGCAGGGCGAGCGTGTGCATGCCCTGCGGCAGGTCCGCCGCGGTGCCCCAGTGCCAGAGCCAGATCGGGTATTCCAGCAGCGGTACCCGGGCCTTGGCGGCCAGCCGGGCGGCAGCGGCTCCGGCGGCGTCGTGGTCGGTGTGCCCGTCCCGGCGCCAGGGGGCAGCTAGCCAGAGGCCGTCCGTGTCGGTGCCGACCAGCCCGGCCAGGAAGGTGTCCAGCTCCGCGCATCGGGCGGCCAGCTGCCCGTCCGGCAACCCCAACAGGTGAACCCTGGCATCCGGAGCGAGCCGCGCGACGGCGGCGCGCAGCTCCGCTTCCCGCAGCACGGTCAGGGTCTGCGGCGTGTGGGTCGGGGAATCGGGGTGGGAGGCTTCCCCGGCGGTTGCCACCACCACGTCGACGGCGGCGCCGGCGGCCGCGAGGGTCGCGATCAGCCCGCCGGCGCCGAGGGACTCATCATCCGGATGCGCGGCCAGGACCACCATCCGGCGCGGCGGCTCCGGCAGCACGTCCGCCAGCCCGGGCAGGCCGGCCAGCACCGGCTGCCAGATGTTCTCTCCGGGGGTGGGGTCCCGGTGCGTGAAGCTCACCATGGCTCTCCCCCGGCGGTGAGCAGGGCGCGGCCAAGGGCTGCCGAGTCCCGTTCGGCGTGGTGCTGGCGCAGATAGACCTGCAGGTCCGCCACCCGCCGGGCATACTCCTCCTCGCCGGTCAGCGGCCCCGGACCCAGCCCGTGCCCGGCCAGCCGGAGGACCTGCTCGGCGGCGTCCGCCACCACCGCCCTCACCTGTCCGGCGAGCAGCGCGCCGTCGGGCCCGTCCGCACGGCCGGCGTCGACGTCAGCCGCCGCGGCGGCCAGGACGCGGCGGGCCCCGTGCAGGGCGGTGTCCGTCTGGCCCAGCAGCATGAGGGCAATCTGGTCCGGTTCCCGGTTTCGGGCTGCGGCGGCCAGCCGGCGGGCAACCCCCACGGCGCCGCCAAACCAGACCGCGGCAACGCCGATACCGCCCCAGGCGAAGCCGCTGCGTTGGAGGTACCAGTTATCCCCGCCCACGGGCACCGCCGGCACGTCGGTGAACTCCACCGCGGTGCTGTCCACGGCGGTCAGCCCGCGGCTGGCCCAGGTCCCCCGGCCGGGACGGACACCGGCATGGCGGAGGTCCACGGCGAAGGCCCGGCGGGTGCCGGGGCCGGTATGGGCGGTGACCACCGCACGGTCCAGCTCTGCTGCCAGGGAGCACCAGGGTTTGGTGCCGGCCAGGCGCCAGCCGCCGCCTTCCGCCCGGGCATCCAGCCGGAGCCCGGAGCCTTCGGCGGCGTACACACCCCAGGAAGCCCCGGCGGAGCCTGCGCTTCCTGGATGGTCCAGGCCGGCCTGGGCAAGAATGGCCAGGGCGTCGAGGTGGGGCTCTACTACCCGGGCCGCGGTAAGGTCTGCCGCACCCAGGGTGGCCAGCAGCTCCCAGAGCCGCATCGTGGTGCCGGTGCCGGGCAGCGGCACCAGCGTCTCAGCCGGTGCCAGCAGGCCCAGGGCGGCGTCGACAGATCCTTCCACCGCCGCGGTCCGGCGGGCCAGGTCGGCTAACGCGTCCAGCCACGCTGCCGACGGGGCGTCGGAGTCCAGCAGGACGGGACGTCTCACTCCCCGCCGCCGCGTGCGGCCGAGAGTACCGCCACCAGGAAGCCGGCGTCCGGGGTCAGCGGGCGCAGGTCCCAGGTGGACAGCTTCAGTTCCACGCCCAGCCCGGCTGCCTCGGCGTCGGCGAAGAACTGTCCGAAGTCGTAACCGCGCCCGGCGCCGAAGCCGATCACCACCCGCCCTTCCGGCGCGAGGTGCGCACGCATCCGGGCCAGCACTTCAGGCGCGGTGCCGGGGGCCAGAAACGTCATCACGTTGCCGGCGCAGACAATCAGGTCAAACGGCTCGCGGATGCCCTCAGCGGGCAGGTCCAGTTCGGTCAGGTCCCCGACCAGCCAGGTGGCCTGGGGATGGTCGTTCCGGGCGGCGTCGATCAGCTCCGGGTCCACATCCACACCGACGACGGCGTGCCCGCGCCGCGCCAGCTCGCCGCCCACCCGGCCGGGCCCGGCCCCGGCGTCGAGAATCCGAGCCCCGCGCGGCACCATGGCGTCGATCAGCCGGGCCTCACCGTGCAGATCCGCACCCTGCTCCCTCATCTGCTCGAACCGCTGGATATACCAGGCGGAATGTCCCGGATTTTGCTTCTTTTTGGCTTCCCAGAGGGTTTCCTTGCGCATCCTTCCAGCGTACTCAACCGCGGAGAGGGAAAACGCCCGCCCGGGCGCCCGCCGAGGGGCATAAACGGCTGTACGTGGCCCACCCGACATCGTGTGTTTACACCGTAAACATCAGCGGTAAAGTACCACTGTGAGTACTAAAACCTTCCCCCACCTGATGTCTCCGGGCCGTATCGGCCCCATGGAAACGCACAACCGGATCGTCCTCCCTGCGATGGACATGAATGTCTCGGAGCACGGTGAGATCGAACAGCCGGAGATTGACCACTATGTGGCCCGCGCCAAGGGCGGCGCCGGCCTGATCATCACCGGCGCCTGTGCCATCGCGTTCCCGTACGGCGCGGCCTCCATGAAGGAGCCGGGCCTCTCCGATGACAAGTACATCCCCGGTCTCAAGGCGCTGACCGATGCCGTCCACGCCGCCGGCAGCAAGCTCTGCATCCAGTCCACCCACCACGGCAAGGTGGCCCGCGTCGACACCGCCAACGACCGCCCCGTGCTCGCCCCGAACCAGCCGGACTACAGCTATGACATGTCCGCCCTGGCTGACAGCACCCGCGAAGAACTCGGCAAGATGGGCGCCGCCACCGCCGGCAAGCAGACGTCCTACAAGGAGATGACGGCCGAGGACATCGCCTGGCTGGTCACCACCTGGGCCGATGCCGCCGAGCGCATCGCCAAGGCCGGCTGCGACGCCATCGAAATCCACGCAGCCCACGGGTACATCCTCGGGGTGTTCCTGAACCAGCGCGACAACAAGCGCACGGATCAGTACGGCGGTTCGCTGGAAAACCGGGCTCGGCTGGCCTGCGAGGTCATCAGCGCCGTCAAGGAGCGCGTCGGCGACCGCCTGGCCATCCTCGTCCGTGTCGCCGGTGAAGAATACGGACAGGACGGCGGACTCACCCTCGAGGAAGCCACGGAAGCCTCGAAGCTGTTCGAAGCCGCCGGCGCCGATGCCATTCACGTCACCGGCTGGGGCCGCAACCCGTTCGATAACTTCACCGACGGCCCGCTGCCCAACAAGGTCGGCGCCTACCTGGAGAACGCAGCCGAGATCAAAAAGCAGGTCAGCGTTCCCGTCATCGCCGTCGGCCGTATGCTGCCGGAGGTGTCCGAGAAGGCACTGGCCGCCGGGCAGATCGACTTCGCGGCCATGGGCCGCCAGCTGCTGGCCGATCCGGAACTGCCGAACAAGATCCGCGACGGCAGGTTTGACCAGGTCCGCCCCTGCATCAACTGCTACCTGTGCGTGGCCGAGAACTTCTTTGACGACACCCCGTTCTGCGCCGTCAACCCTGCACTGGGCAACGAGGCGCTGCTGCCGCTGAAGCCCGCCTCCGCCACCAAGCACGTGGTCATTGTTGGTGCCGGTCCCGCAGGTCTGGAAAGCGCCCGCGTGCTGACCGAACGCGGCCACCGCGTCACCGTGGTGGACAAGTCGGACCGTCTGGGCGGGACCATGTGGTTCTCCACCATGACCACCCCGGACAACGAGCGGCTGCTGCGCTGGTTCAAGTCCGAAATCCGGCGGCTGAACATTGCGGTGAAGCTGAACACCCCTGCCACGGTGGAATCCATTCGGGCCCTGCACCCGGACCACGTCATCATTGCCACCGGCGCCGTCCGCCCCAAGCCGGACTTCCCCGGCGGTGACCTGCCCGTGGTGCAGACCGGTGACACGCTGCGCGCCATGATGCTCGGAACGGCCACTGCCGAGGAAGCCGGTGCGGTACTGAGCACCCTGGGCAAGCTGGGCCGGCTCTCCGGCATCACCAAGAGCCCCGAGTTTGTCCGCCAGTTCACCAGGTTCTGGCTGCCCATGGGCAAGGACGTGGTGGTTATCGGCGGTTCGCTGGTGGGCCTGGAACTGGCCGAATTCCTCGCCGAGCGCGGCCGCCGCGTGACGCTGCTGCACGAAAAGCAGCAGCTCGGCCTGCCGCTGGCCATGCCCCGGCGCTGGACCGCGGTGAAGGATGCCGAGAAGCACGGGGTGAAGATCCACCGCAATGCCTCCATCACCCGCATCACGCCCAAGAGCGTGGAGTGGACCGTGGGCGAAGAGAGCTTCACCGCTCGCGCGGACATGGTGGTCTACGCAGACGGTACGACGTCGGCCTCACCACTGGCGGACGAGCTGCGGGCGGCGGACCTGGGCATCGACGTCGACGTTGTGGGTGACGCCGGCGCCGTCAACTACATCCACGGCGCTATCCACTCCTCGTGGAAGGTTGCCGCGGAGCTCTAGGTCATTGTCCGCAGGGAGCACCGGGCCGCTGAAATGAACTGCAGGACCAGGTCGCTGTCGGGGTCCAGAGTCACAGTGAGTTTCCGTTCGGGGGACGCTGCGGTCAGTCAGTTGCGCGGGGTAAGAAGCGAGGCGGCGGCGTTGTCCGCAAGAATGGTGACGCTTCCGTGCAGCTGCAGCACCGACGCCGGGCATTCCGGTGTCACCGGACCGGTGAGGGCACGCGCCAGGGCATCGGCCTTGTCCTGACCCTGCGCAAGCAGCAACAGATGCCTGGCCTCGCGAATGGTTCCGAGCCCCTGGGTGAGGCAGTGCGTTGGCACCTCATCCAGGGAAGCGAAGAAGCGCTGGTTGGCATGCCGGGTGTCCTGCGTGAGGGTCTCCACCCGTGTGCGCGAATCCAGCGCGGCTCCCGGCTCATTAAACGCGAGGTGCCCGTTGCGCCCAATGCCCAGGATCTGCAGGTCAATGCCGCCGGCAGCGGCAATCTGCTGTTCGTAGCTGTGTGCGGCATCCTGCAGGTCCGCCCGGTGCGGGTCCGGCAGGTGGACCCGCCGGGGGTCCAGGCCCAGCGGGTCAATGATTTCGCGGCGCAGTACCTCGGCGTAGCTTTGCGGATGGCCCGCCGGCAGCCCCACGTATTCATCGAGGGCAAACCACGTGGCGGCACCGAAATCCGCACCGCTGGCGGCCAGGGCGGCATACAGCGGCATCGGCGAGGATCCCGTGGCCACTCCTATCACCGGCGCGGGCCGGGCGAGCGCCTGCAGCACAACGTCGGCGCCGGCCTGTCCCAGGGCCGCATCCCCGGAGCAGCGGATCAGGTTCATGGTTCCGGCACTCATCGGGCATCGGGGAGTTTCGCGAGTTCGGCCCGGATGCCGTCAAAGTGGCGACGCAGCCGCTCGGAAGCGAGTTCCTTGTCGCCGTCCTTGACCGCTTCGAAAATATCGCGGTGCACAGCCGCGGTCTCCACCAGGTTGATCAGCGGGTCCACGCCAAGTTCGGAGTGGATCTTGCCGTACACCTTCCAGAAGACGGACATCAGGTTGGAGAGCAGTTCGTTCCCGAGGGGTTCAAACAGCTGGTAATGGAAGGTCTCGTCCACCTCGGTGAAGATTTCCCCGCGCTCTGCCCGGGCCTCCATTTCACGGACAGTGGCTTCGATATCGGCCAGGTGTTCCGGGGTGAAGAGGTCCATCGCCTCTCCCACCAGGCCGGCCTCGAGCGCCTGCCGCACGTCCACCAGCTGCAGGGCTTCCTTGCCTTCATGGCGGAGGGAGAGCCTGCCCCTAAACGTCAGGCCGTCAGCGAGCGCGTCAAAATTGGCCGGCGCCACGAACATGCCGAACCCGTGGCGGATCTCCACCACACCCAGAGCCTGCAACACCTTGAGTGCCTCACGCAGCGTGTTCCGCCCGACACCCAACGTGGCGGCAAGCTCAGCCTCGGTAGGCAACGCATCCCCGGCCTTCAGGTCGCGGTCAAGGATGAGTTCCATGATGTCCGCCTGCAGGGCGCGGGAACGGTTTTGGGCGCTGAACCGCGCCGGCGGCAGTGACGCCTCGGGCAGACTCATCGGGATCCTCCTGAACGGGATGGCGGTAGTGAGAGAACGAAAGACAGTTTGAGGTTATAGGATGTCCTACCTGTTCCGGAAGAGGCTCCAGGTACCCCGCCGACAAAAGCTTGACGCGGCGCTGTGATGAACCTTACAGTTCACGAAACAACTTCGGACATCCTACGTCCGATAAGTGACTTGGATGGTGAGGCAATAGATGAGCAACTCTTTTGAACCCGGCGGGCTGCTGAAGGATTCGAGCCGCCGCAATTTCCTCAAGCTTGCGGGCGTCATGGGTGCTGCCGCAGCCTTCGCAGGCTCCATTTCCGCCTGCAGCCCCGGCGGAAGCCCGGCCCCGGCCGGCAATGCAGCCGCCCAGGGCACCGGCTCCATCGAAGCCGGCATCTCCTACCAGCTCTCCACCGGCTTCGATCCGATGCTTTCCACCGGAGCCACCCCGCAGGCAGCCAACCTGCACATCTTCGAAGGCCTCACCGAGCTGCACCCGGCCACACGCGAGTCCTATCTGGCCCTGGCCAAGGCCGAGCCGGTCAAGGTGGATGAAACCACCTACGAAGTACAGCTCCGCGACGGGGCAACGTTCCACAACGGCGATCCGGTGACCACCGCCGACGTCGTCTTCTCCTTCCAGCGTGTGATGGATCCGGCCAACAAATCCCTGTTCGCGGGCTTCATCCCCTTCATCGACTCCGTCTCCGCCAAGGATGACTCCACCGTTCAGTTCAAGCTGAAGTACCCCTTCCCGGGCTTCAGCTCACGCATCTCCGTCATCAAGGTGGTACCCGAAGCCGTAGTGAAGGCCGATCCGGCCGGCTTTGATCTGAAGCCTGTCGGCTCGGGGCCCTACAGCCTGGTGTCCGCGGTCAAGGAAGACCGCATTGTCTTCAGGAAGTTCGACGGCTACAACGGCAAATACCCTGCCCGGGTGGCGGACATGACCTGGCTGCTGCTGGCCGACCCGGCAGCCCGTGTGGCAGCGGTTCCGTCCCGGACCCAGGCCATTGAAGACGTGCCCTACCTGGATGTGGACCAGCTGGCCGCCAAGGTGGACGTGGAATCGGTGCAGTCCTTCGGTCTGCTGTTCCTGATGTTCAACTGTGTGAAGTTCCCGGACAAGCGGATCCGCCAGGCCCTGCACTACGCCATCGACACGGATGCGGTCATTTCCAAGGCACTGCTGGGCAACGCCGCCGCGGCGTCGTCGTACTTCCAGGAAGGCCACCCCTCCTACACCAAGGCCTCCACCGGCTACGGCTTTGATGCCGCCAAGGCCAAGTCGCTGCTCGCCGAGGCCGGGATGGAGAACATGACCGTCACGCTGACCTCCACCGACACCGGGTGGGTCACCCGCGTGGTGCCGCTGATCAAGGAGTACTGGGACGCCATCGGGGTGAAGACCACCCTGGAGATCCTGCAGTCTGCGGCCGTGTACGCCCCGGAAAAGGTGGGCGGCAAAAACTTTGACGTCCTCTGCGCTCCCGGCGACCCATCGGTTTTCGGCAACGACGGGGACATCCTGCTCAGCTGGTTCTACCGCGGCGCCACCTGGATGGAGGCCCGCGCCGGCTGGAACACCACCCCCGAGTACGCCGCTGTGCAGCAGAAGCTGGAACAGGCCGTGCAGGTGGACCCGGATGAAGCAAAGAAGATACACGCCGACGTGGTCAACATTGTTGCCGAAGAAGCACCGCTGTACCCGCTGTTCCACCGCAAGCTGCCCACCGCGTGGGACAGCAACGCACTGGACGGCTTCCAGCCGCTGCCCACCACCGGCGTGTCCTTCATCGGGGTAGGACGCAAGTAGCACCACCACTCGCGGCGGGACGTTTCCACCGGGGCGTCCCGCCGGCCTCCCCTGTATTGGAGTTATGCAGTGACAATGTTTTTCCGTCTGCTGGGCCGCCGTTTGGCCGCCCTGCCGATCATGCTGCTGGGCGTGACCATCATGGTCTTCATCGTGCTCTCAGTGGTACCTGCTGACCGCGCCACCGCCGTCCTCGGTGAAAACGCCACCGAAGAAGCCAAAGAGGCCTGGCGTGAGGAGCGCGGACTCAATGATTCCCTCCTCATCCAGTTCTTCCGCTACCTCGCCGGTGTGATCCGGCTGGATTTCGGCACCACCAACCCGCCCGAAGAATCCGTGGCCGCCAAGATCGCCACCGCCTTCCCTGTCACCCTGCAGCTGACTTTCCTGGGCATCCTGCTGGCAGTCATCCTCTCCCTCACCCTCGGCGTGGCCGCGGCCCTCTACCGGGACCGCTGGCCGGATCAGGCCATCCGCATTTTCTCCATTGCCGCCATCGCCACGCCCTCCTTCTGGCTGGCCATCCTGCTGATCCAGTGGTTTGCCCTGCCCGAAGGTTCCATTTTCCCCACCGGCGGCCTCGCCTGGGCGGACCAGTACGGTTTTGTCGGGTGGCTCTATTCCATGGCACTGCCCGCGCTGGCCCTGGGCATCCCTGTTTCCGCCTCGCTCATCCGCGTGGTGCGTACCTCCATGGTGGAAGAGCTGGACCGGGACTACGTCCGTACGGCCATCGGCAACGGCGTGCCTTACCGCACCGTGGTGGCGCGCAACGTCCTCCGCAACGCACTGGTCACCCCGGTGACCGTGCTGGGACTGCGCGTTGGCTACCTGCTCGGCGGCGCCGTCGTCATCGAAAAAATCTTCAGCCTCAACGGCATGGGAGACCTCATTGTGGTGGGCCTGACGACGTCGGACACCAACCTCGTCCAGGGCGCCGTGCTCACCATCGCCGTTGCCTTTGTGCTGGTCAACATTGTGGTTGACCTGCTCTACCTGCTCATCAATCCTCGAATCCGGACGGTGTAACCATGCGCAACGGACTAACCGAACGGCTCAGCAACACCGGGGCCCGCTTCACTGCGCTGAGCATCAGCTCCAAGCTGGCCCTCGGCTTCCTGGCCTTTATTGTGCTCGTGGCAATCTTCGGGCCCTTCCTGGCCCCCTTCGGCGAAAACGAATCCACCGCTCCCGTCCTCTCCCCCGCCGGCGACCATATCTTCGGCACGGACGGCTCCAGCTATGATGTCTTCTCCCGCATGCTCTACGGGGCCCGGGTGTCCATCTCGATTGGCCTGGGCGCCGTCGCCCTGGCCCTGGTGCTCGGCTCCATCCTGGGCGCCGTCGCCGCTACGTCCCGCAAGGCCGTGAGCGAAACCGTGATGCGGATCCTGGACATCATGATGGCCTTCCCCGGCATCGCCCTGGCCGCCGCCCTGCTGTTTGCACTGCGTGAGCATTCGCTGAACCTTTTCGGATCCACGGTTCCGGTGCTGATCCTGGCCATCGCCATTGTCTACACCCCGCAGCTGGCCCGCGTGGTCCGCGCCAACGTGCTCGCCCAGTACGGAGAGGACTATGTCCGAGCCGAACGCGTCATCGGCGCAGGGCGCACCTACATTCTCCTGAAGCACATTGCCCGCAACTGCGCCGCCCCCGTGCTGGTGTTCGCCACCGTGATGGTGGCCGATGCAATCATCCTGGAAGCCTCGCTGTCCTTCCTGGGCGCCGGCGTCCAGCAGCCCGCCGCGTCCTGGGGCAACGTGATGGCGGACGGCCGCAACGTGGTCTTCTCCGGGGCCTGGTGGCCCACCACCTTCGGCGGCATCACCATCCTGCTGACCGTCCTGGCACTGAACATCCTGGCCGAAGGCCTCACCGATGCGATGGTCAACCCGGGCACCCGCCGAAAGACGAAGCGGGCCGCCGACGCCGTGGCTACCGCCTCCCAGCCCTCCGTGCTGGATCCCGCGGGCACCTCGCTGACCGAGTCCCCGCTCACCGCATCCGCCGACGCCGGAACGGACGCCGACGGTGCCGCCGCCGGTTCCCTGCGTTCCGACGCCGGTGCCCGCGTTGCCAGGGCCGGCTCACTGGAGGCGCTCGCCGCGGAACTGGAACTGCTGGCCGCCGCAGAGTCGGCCCGTTCCGACCGGCTGCCTCCGGTCAGTACCGACGCCCCGGTGATCCTGGAGGTTCGGGACCTCTCCATCCGGTTCCCGGAACGCTACGGCGAAACCGCCATTGTGGACCGGGTCAGCTTCACCGTCCGCGAGGGCGAGACCATGGGCCTGGTGGGTGAATCCGGCTGCGGCAAGTCCATCACTTCCCTGGCGATCATGGGCCTGCTTCCTGCCACCGCCCGGCTGAGCGGCTCCATTAGGTACCGCGGCAAGGAACTGCTCACCAACAACCCCAAGGACCGCGACAAGCTGTACAAGGGCCTGCGCGGGGAGCAGATCGCCATGGTGTACCAGGACGCACTCAGCTCGCTGAACCCGTCCATGCTGATCAAGGACCAGATGCTGCAGCTGACCCGGCGCGGCGGGCGGAAGAGCCCGCGCGAGCTGCTGGAGATGGTGAAGCTGGACCCGGACCGTACGCTCAAGAGCTACCCGCACGAGCTTTCCGGCGGACAGCGCCAGCGCGTGCTGATTGCCATGGCGCTGTCCCGCTCACCCAAGATCGTGGTGGCGGATGAGCCCACCACTGCCCTGGACGTGACGGTGCAGAAGCAGGTGGTGGACCTGCTCAACGAACTGCGCGAGCAGCTCGGCTTCGCCATGGTCTTCGTCAGCCACGACCTGGCCCTGGTCGCTTCCCTGGCCCACCGGGTCACCGTGATGTACGCGGGCCAGGTGGTGGAATCCGCCGACGTTCCCGAACTGCTCGGCAATCCGCAGCATGAGTACACCCGCGGGCTGCTGGGTGCGGTGCTCTCCATTGAGGCCGGCGCGGACCGCCTGCACCAGATCCAGGGCACCGTCCCCTCCCCCAAGGACTTCGCCCCCGGCGACCGGTTCGCCGAGCGCTCCCTGCGTCCCGATGCGGACCCGAACCAGGTGCTGGAGTTTGTCCGCGTCGGCAACCAGGACCACTTTTGGGCCAGCCACGAAACCGGCGCAGCAGCGCCTACCCCGGCCGCCCTGGTGGATTCCGGCACTACAGCAAGGCAGGACTCATGAGCAGCACCGTGCAGCACACAGACACCCGCCCCGTCCTCGAGCTAAAGGATGTGAAGGTCTACCACCGGGCACGTTCCGGCTCCCTGTTCCGCCCGAACATCGTCAAGGCAGTGGACGGCGTGGACTTCACCGTCCGCCGCGGCGAAACCGTGGGCATTGTGGGCGAATCCGGCTGCGGCAAGTCCACGCTGGCCTCCGTGCTGGTGGGGCTGCAGGAGCCGACGTCAGGCTCTGTCCTGTTCCACGGCCAAAAGGTCAGCACCCGGGCCTCCTCCTCAAAGAAGACCTTCGGCCGCGACGTCGGTGTGGTGTTCCAGGACCCTGCCACCGCACTGAACCCGCGAATGACCATCCACGACATCCTTACCGACCCGCTGCAGGTCCACGGCATCGGCAACCAGCAGAGCCGGGACGCCAAGGTCAGGGAACTGCTGGCCCTGGTCGGCCTGCCGCAGTCCGCCGCCGAGGTCACCCCGCACCAGGTCTCCGGCGGCCAGCGCCAGCGCGTCGCCATTGCCCGGGCGCTGTGCCTGGACCCGTCAGTGATCGTGGCCGACGAGCCGACCTCGGCGTTGGACGTTTCGGTGCGGGCGCAGGTCTTGAACCTGCTCTCGGACCTGAAGAAGGACCTGAACCTGGGCATGGTTTTCATCTCTCATGACATCCAGACCGTCCGCTACGTCTCGGACCGGATCTGCGTGATGTACTTCGGCCGGATTGTCGAAGAAGGCCCGGCCCGGCAGGTCTTCGACTCGCCCGCCAACGACTACACCAAGTCCCTGCTCGGCGCCGCACCCAGCCTGCTGCATGCCTGACCCTCAAACTGCACCCCTACATTCCGCACCAACACCAAGCACTGGAGAAGTTTTGTCACACGCACCAACGTCCCGCTTCCACGGCGTCATCCCGCCGGTCGTCACGCCCCGCACCGCGGACGGCGCCATTGACACCGCCTCGCTGGAGAAGCTGACCAAGTACCTGCTTGACGGCGGCGTCAGCGGCCTGTTTGTGCTGGGCTCCTCCGGCGAGGTCCCGTACCTGACCAACAGCGAGCGTGACACGGTTATGCGCACCATCGCCGGCGTCAATGCCGGAGCGGTGCCCCTCATTGCCGGGGCCAGCGAGCAGACCACCCCGCGCGTCATTGAGGAAGGCCGGCGGCTGATCGGGCTCGGCGCGGACGCCATCGTAGCCACCTCGCAGTTCTACGCCATCTCCGACATGGCCGAGACCGAAACCCACTTCCGCGCCCTGCACGCCGCCTTCGACGTGCCGCTGTTCGCCTACGACGTCCCGGTCCGCACCCACTTCAAACTGCCGCTGCCCATGCTGGTGGCCCTGGCCCGGGACAGCGTCCTGGCCGGTGTGAAGGACTCCTCCGGCGACGATGTGTCCTTCCGTCAGCTGCTGCTGGCCACCCGGGAAATCCCGGACTTCGCGGTCTTCACCGGCCATGAGGTAGTGGTGGACGGCGCCCTGCTGGGCGGCGCCCACGGCGTGGTTCCAGGCCTGGGCAACGTGGACCCGGCAGGTTACGCGGCGCTGTACGCCGCCGCGCAGGCAGGCGACTACGCCGAAGCGGCCCGGATCCAGGACCGCCTCGCGAACCTCTTCAACATTGTCTACGCACCCACCCCCGGCCGCGTCTCCCCCGGCGCCGCCGGACTGGGCGCCTTCAAGACCGCCCTCATGCTGCTGGGGGTCATCGACACCAATGTCATGTCCGCGCCCATGGCCGCACTGAACGAGGCCGAAACCGCCGCCATCCGCGCGGTCCTCGAACACAACGGGCTGCTCTGATTTCCATGCGCCACGTCATCGGGATCGATTTGGGCGGCACCAAGACCGCGGGCGGGATTGTCGACGCCGGCGGGAACGTGGTGTTCTCCTTCGCCGTGCCCACCCCGTCACAGTCCGGGGCCGACGAGGTGCTGGAAACGGCCGCCCGGCTCACCCGCTCCCTGCTTGAGGAGGCCGGCCTCCGAGGCCTGGCCGTGGAGGGACTGGGTATCGGGGCGGCCGGGGTCATCGATTCCGTTCGCGGCGTGGTGACCTCAGCCACGGACGCGATCCTCGGCTGGGCGGGCACGGAACTGACCGCCGAGCTTACTGCCCGGACCGGGCTGCCCGCGGCGGCACTCAACGATGTCCACGCCCATGCGCTCGGTGAAAGCTGGCTGGGAGCGGGCGCGGGCGTGCCCAGCGTCCTGTTCATCGGGATGGGCACCGGGGTGGGCGGCAGCTACGTTCTGGACGGCCGGCCCATCGAAGGGGCCAGCTTCACCGCCGGGCACGTGGGCCACTTAGCTTCCCCGTTCGCCTATGAGGCCGCCGAACCGCTTCCCTGCAGCTGCGGTGCCGCCGGGCATGTGGAAGCCATCGCCTCCGGCCCCGGCATTTTTGCGCTGTACACCCGGCTCGGCGGTACCACCGCACTGGACACCCGGGAGGTCTACCGGCTGGCGGCCGACGGCGATCCGGTGGCCGCCGAAGCCCTGCGCCGCGGGGCCGAGGCCGCCGGGTCCGCCGTTGGCGGGCTGGCCAACGTCCTGGACCCCGCCGTCGTTGTGGTGGGCGGCGGGCTGGCGTTCGCCGGGCCGCTCTGGTGGGACGCCATGGAACGTACCGCCCGTGGCGAACTGCTGCGTCCGCTCATCGACCTGCCCATCGTCCCGGCCCGGCTGGGCGAAACCGCGGCCATCCGCGGCGCCGCCCGCCGGGCGTTGTCCCTCATCCCCGTTTCCGAAGGCTCCCATGCTTGATCTTGCTCCCCTCCGCTCGTCCCTGATCGTCTCCTGCCAGGCCTACCCGGGCGAGCCGATGCGCGATCCGCGCACCACCGCCCAGGTGGCGCAGTCCGCCGTGATCGGCGGAGCCGCGGCCGTCCGGGTGCAGGGCATCGGCGACATTCTGGCCGTGCGTTCGGCCGTGGAGGTACCGGTGATCGGGCTCTGGAAAGACGGACACGACGGCGTCTTCATCACCCCTACGCTGCACCACGCGCTGGCCTGCGCGAACGCCGGGGCACACATCGTGGCCCTGGACGGTACACGCCGTCCCCGGCCGGACGGCCTGTCGCTCGCCGAAACCATCGACGGCGTGCACCGGCAGTCACCGGCGCTGGTGATGGCCGACTGCGGTTCGGCCGCCGACGCCGTGGCTGCCGCCGAGGCCGGCGCGGACATCATCGGCACCACACTGGCCGGTTACACCGGGGAGCGGTCAAAGACTGACGGACCCGATCTGGAGCTGCTGCACGAGCTGGCCGCAGTGGACCTGGGCGGACGGCCGGTGATCGCCGAAGGCCGGATCCACAGCCCCGCCCAGGGACGGGCCGCACTGGACGCAGGCGCGTTCGCCGTCGTCGTCGGGACCGCCATCACCCATCCGGCCACCATCACCGGCTGGTTCGCGGACGCGCTGGCCTGATGGCGTCCTTCCTGGCGAGGGTGGACCCGGAACTCCGGCCCGGGCTGGAGTATTCCTTCTCCTTCCCGCCACCGACGTCCCTGGCGGAGCTGCTCGCGTTCCGGCAGAATGCGGAGGCTCCCGCCGGTGCCCCGGCCATGCCGGGGATCACTGTTAGCGACCATGCCGCGGACGGACTGGCCCTGCGGGTGTTCACACCCCCGGGCCCGGGACCGCATCCGGCCATTTACTGGATCCACGGCGGCGGCATGATTGCCGGGAACATCGCACTGGATACCCCGTACTGCGCCGCCCTGTGCGCCCGGACCGCGGCCACAGTGGTAGCCGTGGAATACCGGCTGGCACCCGAGCATCCCTTTCCGGCACCGCTGAATGACGTGGTTGCCGGCTTGAACTGGCTGTTTGCCTCGGCGAAGGCTCTGTCCGTGGATCCGGCCCGGGTGGCCGTGGCCGGATCCAGCGCCGGCGGCGGCCTGGCTGCTGCCGTGGCCCTGCACCACCGCGACGCCGGCGGACCGCCGCTTGCCTTCGTTTACCTGATGTACCCGATGCTCGATCCCTCGCACACCTCCGCGTCTGCCCGGGAGTTCGAGGCCATTCCCACTTGGAACCGGGCCCACAGCGAGTTCGCCTGGACCTGCTATCTGGGCGGCGCAACCGCCGATTCCCCGTATGCTGCGCCCGCACGCGCCCGGGACCTCTCCGGCCTGCCGCCCACCCTGATCCAGGCCGGCGAGTTGGATCTGTTCCGTGATGAGGACATGTCCTATGCTTCGCGGCTGCTGCAGGCCGGAGTGCCGGCCGAGCTGCATGTGTATCCCGGCGCCTATCACGGCTTTGAGCTGAACTGTCCGGATTCCGCCGTCGGGAGCCAGTGCCTGCAGGACCGTGACCGGGCTTTGGTCCGGGCTCTGCATGGCGTGCCCTCCCCCGAATTATCCATCCCCACCCCTATGGAAGGTTCACTGTTATGAGGCTTGAAGGCTGGCAAATAGTTGTTGTTGTCGTGTTGGCGATTGTGCTGTTCGGCGCGCCGAAGCTGCCCGGCCTCGCGCGGAGCGTCGGTCAGTCCCTGCGGATCTTCAAATCGGAGGTGAAGCAGCTGAAGGAAGAGAACAAAACTGACGAGCCGGTGCTGGACCCGGTGACCGGCGCGGTGGTGGACGCCCCTGCGCCGGTGCGTCCGGCGGCGGGTAACGTGCCCCCAGCTGCAGCCGCCCCCGCAGATCAGTCCGCGGCGCGCCCCCTTTAGGGTCCCCTTCAGAGAGAAGCACAGCGGCAACGGTTCCGAAGCTACCCGGCCGGTGCGTCGGCCTGGAGGACGGTCACGGCCAACTGGACACGGTTGGTGACGTCGAGTTTGGTGAAGGCACTGGCAATATGGGTTTTCACCGTAGCTACGCTGACGAAGAGTTCGGCGCCTATTTCGGTGTTGGTCAGGCCGCGGGCAACGGCACGGGCCACGGCACGCTCCCGTTCACTGAGCTCCAGCAGCGGATTGGGCTGTACCGCGGGCGCCGGCCGGACCGTGGCTGCGGCCGCGACAATACGTTTAAGGATTCCCGGGGAGAAGCGCAGCTTGTCCTCCGCCGCGGCGCGGACCGCTGAGACTATGTCGGCCGGCGCGGTGTCCTTCAGCAGGAAACCGCTGGCCCCGGCCCGCAGCGCGGACAGAATGAAATCATCCGTCTCGAATGAGGTCAGGACAATCACCTTGGGCGGGACGGGCAGCACGGTCATGCGTTCAGTAGCCCCGATGCCGCTCAGGCGAGGCATGCGGATGTCCATCAGTACGACGTCGGGCTCCAGCTCGGCGGCGAGCCGGACGGCGGTTTCGCCGTCGCCCGCTTCACCGACAATGGAAAGGTCCGGCGCCCCGTCGAGGATGAGCCGCAGCCCCGCCCGGATCAGGGGCTCATCATCCACCACCATTACCCGCACTTTGTCCGCCTTCACCACGGCACCTCCACTTTGGTCATGTAAACGCCCTGGCGGGCCCCCGATTCAAAGGACCCGCCGGACAGCCGGGCCCGTTCGGCCAGCCCGATCAGGCCCAGCCCATCCGGCGAGCGGCGCGGAGAGCCGGAAATCGGATTGCTCACTTTCACGGTAATCCCCTGTCCGGGGGCACCGGTCAGGGACACCGTCACCGGATGGCCTGGGGCGTGTTTCTGGGCGTTGGTAATGCCTTCCTGCGCCACACGGTACAGGTGGCGGGAGGTGGCGTCCGCGGGAGCATCCTCCCCGGTGGCCAGCAGGGCCGGCTCAATACTCAGGGTGATCTCGGTGCCGGCCGCACGCGCGGAATCCACCAATGCCGGAATGGACGCGATGTTCGGCTGGGGCGCAGCCTCCGCCTCGTCCTCCCGCAGGACCGTCAGCACGGTGCGCAGTTCCGTTGCTGCCTTATGGGCCGTCTCCCGCAGCATCCCGGCCGTGGAACGGATGGTCTCGGCGTCCAGATCCGTCCGGTATTCCAAGGCTCCGGCATGCATGCTGATCAGGCTGAGCCGGTGGGCCAGGGTGTCGTGCATTTCCCGGGCGATCCGGGTGCGTTCGGCCAGCCGCGCCTGGTCCGCGCGGGCGTCCTGTTCCCGGCGTGCACTATCCGCTTCGTGGTGAAGGGAGACGATCAACTGCTGCCGCGCGCCGCGGTTCAGGCCGACAAGCACCAGGACCACCAGCGGGACCACTGCGGCCACGAGCACCCACCAGATCTCGCCGTCGATCGGATCACCGGGGTTGACGGCTGTGCCGGCGGCCATCCCCGCGGTAAAGACTGCCGCGGTCGCGGCCACGTACCTGGGACGCCGCAGCGCGGCAATGCGGATAATGCACAGACAGGCCGCCGGGAAAGCCAGGCTGGAGAGCCCGCTCACGGCGATGATGGCCAGCCCGGCACCCACCGGTGCCCGGCGCAGGGCAAGGGGCAGCAGCCCAAGCGCAGCAAGGCCCAGGAGGAAGTCCAGGAACATCAGGGCGGCGAACCTGCCCGTGACCTCTTCGCCTTCGGGCGGCATCATGGCGCCTTGGACCACCAGGAAAAGCAGCAGCCCGGCCACCCCGGTCCCGGCAGTAATACCGGCCACTCTCCAGGCGCTGTGGCGTTGTCTCAGAGGCGGCATTCCACCGATCCTAGTGAGCTGTGTGCCGGGCCCGCAATTGGCCGAAAGCATGAGGTTATCTCCTCCATCCGGCAGGCGGTTAGGACCCGATGGCCGAAGCGGGAGCCGGCATGCTGCGGTCAGGCTGGTTTCATGACATTCACCGACCCGCACCGGGACCCGCCGGTCCCTGACCTGCCCCGGCTCCCAGCGGAGCCCTACCCGTATCACCGGGCGGCCCTCGCCCGCCCCGGCAACAGGTGGTGGCACCCGCTAACCACCCTTCTGGTTGCCGTAGCTGTGTTCGCAGTCCTGATGCTGCCGACAGTGGTTGCGCTGGTGGTGGCGGGCATCTTCGTGCCTTCCATTGGCACCGCCGTGGACCGGGCGGTCTCCGTGGACGCGGACCTCACCGATCCCGCCCAGTTGCTCTTTATGCTTGCCACAATCTGCCTTCTGTGGCCGGCGGCAGCACTGGGCGTCCGCTGGGGAGGCAGGCGTCCGGCCGGCACACTCTCATCCGTCACCGGCCGGCTGCGCTGGCGCGTCTTTCCCCGCCTGCTCGGGTTGGCCGCAGTGCTGTTTGTGGTGTGGAACGGCCTGAGCCTGCTGCTGCCGGAGGCTTGGGTGCAGGCCGGTGAGGGCCGCGGGGACGGAAGCTCCGGCAACGTGTGGCTTTTGCTGCTGGTGGTCCTGGCCGTTGTGCCGCTGCAGGCCACCGCAGAGGAATACGCCTTTCGCGGCCTGCTGATGCAGGGCATAGGTTCCTGGCTGCGGCATCCGGCCTTTGCAATCCTGCTGCCGGTTCCGTTGTTTGTCCTCGGCCACGGGTACGGGCTGGTGGGGCAGATTGATGTTGCCGCCTTCGCTGTTGCCACGGGCTGGCTGGCCTGGCGCACCGGCGGCCTCGAAGCGGCCATCGCCCTGCATGTCATCAACAATGTCGGTGTTTTTGCCCTGGGATCGGTGGGGCTGTCAGACCCCAACGCCACCGATATGCCGCTGGCGGCCCTCCCGTTTTCGCTCGCCTTCCTGCTGGCCTATTCACTGATTGCGGCCCGCGCATTTCCAGCGCCGGCGCTGACGGCAAAGCCACACGAACGAAATGGTCATCCGCCAACGTCCGGAACCACAGCGGCCTCTTCCAGGGTTTGAGCGGCGGTCCGCCATCGCCTAGGCTCCCGCAGATAGGTTGCCTAACAGTTGTTCAGGGGGAAATCGCTTTGCGTATGGAAAACAGTTCAACCAGGACCACCGTTTTAATGCTGTCCGCTTTAGTCCTCTCGGCGGCGGCTGTCTCCGGCTGCAGCGTCAGCCCGGAGGCGGCGGATCCCGCACCGTCCCGGACACCTTCCGCGACGGCTGCAAAGTCAGCGACACCCGCCCCGGTCACCCGGCAGCCCTCACCGCCTGCGGGCGAAGTGTCAGTCCCGGAGGCGACCGCGGAACCGCCTGCCGTGTCCGCACCGGCCCTCCCGGGAACCCGGGCCCCGTTGACCGCCGACACCGCACAGCAGATCGTCGCCGATTCCCTGCAGAACAGCCCGGACCTGGTGTACGACGTGTTTGAGAAGCCGGACGGATCCTTCGAGGTGAAGGTCCGGTCCAAATCGCTCGCGGAGCAGGGCGGGTCCGGCACCGTGGGCCTGTACAAGGTCTCACCCACCGGGGCCTTATCGCTGAAGTAGATCGCGGCGGCTTCTGCCTCATGCACGGCGGTCATAACCGGTATACCCAGGGTCGGGGCAGGCCCGGGTACTCCGCAAAAACATGCGTAACCCGGAGACGAACCGGACCTGTATGGTTCAGAGTCAGGAACCCCTCCGGTTCCGCTACAGGAGCGAACATGTCAGACAAGTCCCCGCGCCAAGCAGCATCCAAGAAGTCCGGCAAATCCATCAAGGAAAAACGCGCCGAGAAGAAGGCCGCAGCAGCTCCGTCCGGTTCCATGGACAAGGCCACCGGCTCAAAGCCAGCAAGCAACCAAAAGAAGTGACCGGCCCCGAGCACCATCTCACTCTCGGTGTCCTGGCCAGCACCCGCAAGCCCGCCGAACGCCGGCTGCCCCTCCACCCGCTGCATCTGGAACGCATCGCGCCGGAGGTGCGGCAGCAGCTGATCCTCGAAACGGGGTACGGCGAGAGTTTCGGCGTGTCCGACGCCGTGCTGAAACCGCTGGTGGGCGCAATCCTCCCCCGGGCCCAGGTAGTGGCGGAGGCCGACGTCGTCCTGCTGGCCAAGCCGCAGCCGGAGGACCTTGCCGAGCTGCGGGACGGGCAGACCCTCTGGGGCTGGCCGCACTGCGTGCAGGACCGGGCCATCACCCAGCTCGCGATCGACAAGAAACTCACGCTGATTGCCTTCGAGGCCATGAACCACTGGGCCGGCGACGGCGGCTTCGGCCTGCACGTGTTCCACAAGAACAATGAGCTGGCCGGTTACAGCTCCGTGCTGCATTCCCTCGCCCTGACCGGCGTCACGGGCGATTACGGCCGCCGGCTCAGCGCCGTCGTTATCGGTTTCGGTGCCACCGCCCGCGGGGCCGTGACCGCACTGAACGCGCACGGCATCCACGAGGTCCAGGTACTGACCAACCGCGGCGTCGCGGCAGTGGGCTCCCCTATCCACTCGGTGCGGATAGCCCAGTTCGACCACAATGACTCTGCGCCGTTCCTCAGCGAAGTTATCACCGAACGCGGCCGGGTGCCGCTCGCCCCGTTCCTGGCCCAGAGCGACATTGTGGTGAACTGCACGCTCCAGGATCCCAATGCCCCGCTGACCTATCTGCGCACCGAGGACCTGGCTGCCTTCCGGCCCGGGAGCCTGATTGTGGATGTGTCCTGCGACGAGGGCATGGGCTTCGAGTGGGCGAAAACCACTACCTTCGCGGACCCCATGTTCGAGGTGGGTGAGCACATCAACTACTACGCCGTGGACCACAGTCCGTCCTACCTGTGGAACTCCGCCAGTTGGGAAATCAGCGAGGCCCTGCTGCCGTTCCTGGAAACCGTCATCGGCGGACCCGCGGCCTGGGCGGAAAACGACACCATCCGGCAGGCGATCGAGATCAGCGACGGCGTCATCCGGAACAAGGACGTGCTGCAGTTCCAGCGCCGTCAGGCCGTTTACCCGCACGCAGCGCTGGCGGTGTAAACGGTGCGGGCCGGCGGTTTGCCCCGGTCCGCTCCGGATAGCGGACCGTAGTTGTCCTGGTTATGCGCCAGACTCGAAGCATGCCCGCAATCCCATCTCCTGCCGTTCCAGAACTGACGGTGGCTGACGCCGCCGCCTGGCGGGAGTGGCTGGAGGAAAACGAATCCTGCAGCAACGGCGTCCGCCTGGTCCTGGCAAAGAAGGGCATTCATTCGCCCACGTCGCTGAGCTACGCCCAGGCCTTGGAGGAGGCCCTGTGCAGCGGCTGGATTGACGGGCGGAGGAACAGCGGAGACCAGGGGACCTACCGGCAGCACTTCACGCCCCGCCGGGCGCGGTCGCTGTGGTCGAAGCGGAACATCGAACTGACCGCAGGCCTTATTACTGCCGGCAGGATGCGGGAACGCGGTTACGCCGAAATCTCGCGTGCCAAGGCGGACGGCCGCTGGGACAGCGCCTATCCCGGAGCTGCCGAGCTCGACGTCCCCACGGATCTGCAGACCGCGCTCGACGCCGATCCCGCCGCAGCCGCCGCGTTTGCCGCGCTCAACCGCTCTGCCCGGTATCCGGTCCTGCTGCAGGTGGTCACCGCCCCCAATGATGCCGTGCGTGCCGCGCGCATCCTCCGGCAGGTAGCGCGCCTGGCCGCAGGCAACGGCTGAGGACTGCACTGTTCGCGGCTCTGTCGGGAAATTTTTGCTGGTCCCGCAGCGGTGCCTGCGGCACACTGGTCGCGTGGACGCTATCCCCTGGGTGCTGCATGTTGACCTCGACCAGTTCATTGCCGCCGTCGAGGTGCTGAGGCGCCCGGAACTTGCCGGCAAGCCGGTGATCGTCGGCGGCCGCGGTGACCCCACGGAACGGGCGGTGGTCTCCACAGCTTCCTATGAAGCCCGGGCCTTCGGCGTTGGCTCCGGGATGCCGCTGCGGATTGCGGCCCGGAAGGTGCCCGACGCCGTGATCCTTCCGGTCGACGCCGACGCCTACCTCGCCGCCTCGGAGACGGTGATGGCCACGCTGCGCGCCCGGCCCGGCGCCGTCGTACAGGTCCTGGGCTGGGACGAAGCCTTCGTTGGCACGTCCACGGACGATCCCGAGGCCTACGCCCGCCAGTTGCAGTCCGCAGTCCTGGAGCAGACGCAGCTGCACTGCAGCGTGGGCATTGGCGACACCCTGGTACGGGCAAAAAACGCCACCGATCTGGGCAAGCCCGCCGGGGTTTTCCGCCTCACCAAGGAGAACTGGCTGGAGGTCATGGGAGCCCGGCCCACCAAGGAGCTGTGGGGCGTTGGCAACAAAATCTCCGCCCGGCTCGCGAAGCTGGGCATCACCACCGTTGCGGAGCTGGCCGCCGCTGATCCGCGGTCGCTGGTGCCCGAGTTCGGGCCGAAGATGGGCCCCTGGTATGCGCAGCTGGGCCGCGGCGACGGCTCCGGTACCGTTGACGACACCCCGTGGGTGGCCCGCGGACACAGCCGGGAAACCACCTTCCAGCAGGACCTCGCCGAGGCGGAGCAGGTGGAGGACGCAGTACGGGAACTGGCCGCGAACGTCCTGAAAGACGTGGAAGCCGAAGGGCGGCCGGTGATCGGGCTGACCCTGAAGGTCCGCTACGCACCGTTCACCACCAAGACCCACGCCAGGAAGATCCCGGAAACCCGCGACCCGGGCGAAGTCCTGGACCGGGCGCTGGAGCTCGCCCGGGCCATCGAGCCCGGCCGCCCGATCCGGCTGCTTGGCCTGCGGGCGGAAATGGCCATGCCGGAGAATGCCAGGAAGGGCCATACCCCCACGCGCGGCGGCTGGTGAGGCCGCTGCAACGGGTGTGCAACTGGTTACTAAACGCACCATCATGTTGAACGGGTACCCTAACGGTATTAGTCTTCTATGACCCGAGAACGGGTGAATGTCAAGGGTGCCCGGAGAAACGTGCGTCCAGAACGAGAGGTGTAGCCATGTCCGGCCGTAATCTTCACGTGGCCCGACGGAGCGGCGCCGTGGTAGGGCATCTTCTTGTCTACCTCCTCATCTGGCTGGGCCTCACCCTGCTTATCGCTGCCATCGGCATCCGGATGTTCTGGGGCGAGATCACGGTGGGGCAGATGCTCCTGAACCTCGTGTCGGTGGAAACCGACGGCGGAGGCGGATCCATCGTCTGGATGGGCATCCTCGGCGTCGGCGTCCTGCCCGTGCTCATCACCCTGGCCGTCGCCTTCTGGCAGCGTTCCCGGCGCCGCAAGCACCGCGCCCGGGGCCAGCACCTTTCCTCCCCGCGCTCGCGCTGGGTCATGCGCAGCGTCTCCACCGTCCTGGTGGGCGCGGTGGTCATCGGCGGCACCACGGCCTTCGCAACCACTGTGGGCGTGGGCGACTACATCAAGGCCGCGAATTCCCCTTATGACATCGGGGACTACTACGCGGAGCCGAACGTCACCAGCGCGGAGAACAAACGCAACCTGGTGACCATCTACCTCGAATCCGGTGAAGCCACCCTCGCCGATGACCAGCTCTTCGAAAAGGACGCCTTCGCTCCCCTCAAGGAAGCCACCCCGGCCGAAGAAGGCTGGCAGAGCGTGGAAAACCTGCAGCAGTACAACGGCGGGGGCTGGACCATGGCCGGCCTGGTTTCCACCCAGTGCGGCATTCCCCTGAAGGGCTCGGGCCTGGGCGGCGGCAGTGCCACCAACGAACTCGGCGAAGACGTCGACACCTATCTGGGCGGCTCCACCTGCCTGGGCGACGTCCTGGAGGACCACGGCTACACCAGCGTCTTCCTGGGCGGCGCCAACTCCTCGTTCGCCGCGAAGGACACCTTCCTGGGCAGCCACGGCTACTCCGAGGTCAAGGGCCTCAACGAATGGCGCGCCACCGGGGAACCCGAGGAGAACTTCCGCAAGGACTGGGGCCTGAGCGACGAGCGCCTGCTCGCCCACGCCAAGGAGCAGATGGACGAGCTGCACGCCGAGGCAGAACGCACCGGGCAGCCATTCAACCTCTCCGTGCTGACCCTGGACACCCACGAGCCGGTCCACATTTACGATTACTGCGATGTGGACACGGATAGCGCCGTCACGTCCGTGTTCGCCTGCTCCCTCACGCAGGTGGCCGGCTTTGTGGAGTACATGGAAGCCCAGGGATACCTCGAGGACACAGCGGTGGTGATCATGGGCGATCACCTTAAGCACATGAGTGCCGGCGACGCGTTCCACGAACAGCTGGACCACCACCCCAACCGCACCATCTTCAACCGCGTCTGGGTTCCCGGCGGAAGCCAGCCGCTGCGCTCCGACATTGACCAGCTGAACATGTACCCGACCCTGCTCGAAGCCGCCGGCCTGACCCTGCGGGATAAGTCCGCCGGGCTTGGCGTCTCCGCCTTCGCCCCGGCGGTCCCGGAAAGCTCGGCGCAGGCGCTGGAACCCGAGGCATACTCCCTGCTGCTGGATTCCCTGTCGCCACGCTTCTACGCGAAGGCCTGGGCTGGCGAGGACCCGGTCCGGTAGCTGCGCGCCCGTGCCGGGAGGCGAGTCCCTCCCGGTGCCGTGAAACGATGGCCGATATGAGTACACCCTCCGGTCCGCAGCCGAACGCGGCGCCCGCGGCCGTTGACGGTCCTGCAGAGGCGGGGTCTACCGTCCGCGCCGGCGCCGTCATGGCGGCCGGCACCGTGGCCTCCCGGATCCTCGGCCTCATCCGGACGGCGCTGCTTGCCGCCGCCATCGGTACGGCCGGCGGAGTCTCGGATCCGTTCAACTCGGCGAACAGCCTGCCCAACTTCATTTACCTGATGGTTGCCGGCGGCGTCTTTAACGCCGTCCTGGTTCCGCAGATCATCCGCGCGAGCAGGCAGCCGGACCGCGGAGCGGACTACGTCAGCAGGCTGCTGACCCTCGCCGCCGCCGTACTACTGGTCCTCACGGTCCTGGCGACCCTCGCGGCCCCGCTCATCGTGGATCTGACCACCGGTTTCACCGATGAACGCCTGCAGCTGGCCACGCTGTTTGCCTACTGGTGCCTGCCGCAGATCTTCTTCTACGGGATGTATGCCGTGGTGGGCCAGATCCTGAATGCCAACGGCTCTTTTGGCCCCTATATGTGGGCTCCCGTGGTGAACAACGTGGTGTCCATCGCGTTTCTGACGGTCTTCCTGGTGGTGATGGGCGGCGAAGGCACGCAGGAGCACACCCCCGAGACCTGGACCTCGGCGCAGACCCTCCTGGTGGCAGGGGGCATGACACTCGGTGTGGCCGTTCAGGCCCTGGTCCTGCTTATTCCCCTTCAACGGCTCAAGCTGGGCCTGAAACCCAGGTTCGGCCTGCGTGGGACCGGGCTGGGACGGACCGGCAGACTGGCGTCCGTCACCATCATCACGATGCTGGTGGGCAACGGGCTGTACTTCGTAAACCTGCGCATTGCCACCATCGCCTCCGACGCACGGAAAGGTCTTTTGGCGCAGGATCCGCCGGTTCAGATTGCCGGCTCCAGCAACCTGGATACCGGCGTCCTGATGTACCAGCTTCCGCACGCCGTCATAGCCCTGTCCCTGGCCACCATCATGTTCAACCAGCTCTCCGCCGCCTCCGCGAACGGCGATCTTGCCGCAGTGCGGGCGGTACTCTCCCGGGGGCTGCGGTTCACCGGCGTGGCCACTGTCTTCGGCGCGGCCGCCCTGCTGGCGTTGGCCGGCCCGCTCGGCATGCTCTTCAGCGAATCCCCCGAGGTGGCCACGCTCAACGGCACCATCATCGCCATCCTCGCCGTCGGTACCCCGTTCCTGAGCATCAACTTCTTCCTCACCCGCGTCTTTTATGCCGCCGAGGATGTTCGGACGCCGTTGAAAATCCAGCTGATCCTCTCCGCCGTGGGGGTGGCCCTTGCCCTGACCGCCGGCATGCTGGACCCGCGCTTTATTGTGCCCACGCTCGCGGCCGCCTACTCCCTGGGTAACGTGATCGCCGTCGTCGTGAGCCATCTCTTCCTCACCCGGGCCATCGGACCCTACGGGGCCGGGCACGTTTTCGACGTGTATGTCCGGCTTGCCCTCGCCGGGCTTGCCGCCGCCGCTTCCGGCGCAGCCCTGTGCGGGGTGTTCGGCGCCAACGAGGTGGGCGGCTATTTCTGGCAGTCCAGGCTCAACTCCGTGGTGGTGCTGGCCGTAGGCGGTGTGCTGATGCTCGCCGTCTACTTGGGCATGCTGCGTCTGCTGCGGGTCAGCGAGCTCAAGCAGCTGATCGGATTGGTCCGCGAGCGCTTCGGCCGGTGAGCGCGGCCTGAAAGCGGCCGCGGACGCCGAAGCGGCGGCCCGGGTGTACCGGACCGCCGCTCTTTCAAACAGTGCAGCTAACCCTTGAGTGACCGGCTCAGTCCGCCCAGGAAGTCCCGGAAATAGGACCCGGTGACCTGGGCCTGCGGGTTCATGTCATAGGCGTGGTAGGCCCCCGGGTAAACATGCAGTTCGGTGGGCACGCCTGCGGCAATCAGCCGGCGGGCATAGTCGATGTCCTCTTCCAGGAACAGGTCCAGGGCACCCACGCTGATGAACGCCGCCGGCAGTCCGGCCACACTCTCCACCCGGGCGGCGGCCGTATAGGGTGATACGCCGTCGATGCCCGGTTCGTGGCCAAGGATCGAGGTCCAGCCGAAGCGGTTGTCCGACTGCGTCCACAGGAACTCACCGGCGTACGGGTGCGGGTCCCGGGTGCTGGCCGTGCGGTCATCCAGCATCGGGTAGATCAGCAGCTGGTAGGCGATGGGGAACTCGCCGCGGTCCCGGGCCAGGATCGCCAGGCAGGCAGCCAGCCCGCCGCCGGCGCTGGCACCCCCCACCGCAATACGGGCAGCATCGATGCCGAACTCGGCGGCTTTGCCATGCAGCCACCGAAGCGCGGCATAGCAATCCTCCACCAGACCCGGCGCCGCTGTCTCGGGGGCGAGCCGATAGTCCACCGAGGCTATGGATGCCCCGGTCTCGGCGACAATCCGGCGGCACAGAATCTCGTCGGCGTCGGCGGACCCAATGACGTATCCCCCGCCGTGGATCCAGACCATCGCGGCAGAGGACGTCGTCGTTTTGTTTTTGGGTTCGTAGTACAGGACCCGCACGTCGGGGTCGCCCTGGGCGCCGGGGACGAAGTACTCGGTGGTCGTGACGTCGGGGAAGAGTTCCTGGGGGTCCGGGGCATCCTCGACCGGGGCTCCCATCATTTCGCGGACACTCGGAAGAGTCTCGGCCGAAAGGTTCAGGACCGGGAAAACGTCGAGAAGATCGACAATTTCCGGGTCAATCAGATGCCGGGAACTGATGGATGAAGCGGGTTTCAGGGTCATGGCGTCCTTCATTCTGTTGGGAGGTGGGAGTGATTCGACGGAGTCAGGATTCGGCAGGCACCGGGGCCTGCGAAGCTGACTGCCGGGAGGGGCGTACATCGTTGGAGGTTTTGAGGGTGAAACCGCGGTAACCATCCGCCGCCACCTGGTCACACAGCTGGCGGTAGGCACCGACACCGCCGATGTACGGCATAAAGACCCGGGGCTTACCGGGGATATTGGCGCCCATGTACCAGGACGCCGCCCGGGGATGGAGGGTCATGTTGGCTACCTCGTTGACGTGGTCGCCCCAGTTCTCCTCCGCCGTCGGGTCGGCGTCGGTCCTGGTGACGCCGTGGTCCCGGGCGTACGCGATGTGGTCGGTAATCCAGTCCACGTGCTGTTCTATCGAGACCATCATGTTGCTCAGCACGGACGGGCTGCCGGGGGCAGTGATCATAAAGAGGTTGGGGAACCCCGCGCTGGCGATGCCCAGGTAGGTGCGGGGCCCGGCTACCCACTTCTCCCGGAGTGCCACGCCGTCCGTCCCGCGGATGTCGATGGCGTTCAGTGGGCCGGTCATCGCATCGAAACCGGTGGCGTAGACAATGTCATCCACTTCGTAGAGTTCCCCTGCCACCACCACACCGCGCTCGGTGATCCGTTCAATCGGCGTCTCGCGGACACTGACGAGGGTGACGTTGTCCCGGTTGTAGGTTGCGTAGTAGTCCGTGTCCACGCAGATCCGCTTCGTCCCGATCGGATGGTCCCGCGGCACCAGGAGGTCGGCGATATCCGGGCGCTCAACTACCTCGCGGATCCGGTCACGGACAAACTCCGCCACCACCTCGTTGGCTTCGGCGTTTACCCCCGTATCGATGAACGCGGACAGGAAGCCCGCACCGCCGTAGTCCCAACGCTCCTTCATTTCCCGGGTCCGGACATCCTCGGGCAGTTCAAGTGCGCTGCCGATGGGGGCCGCGGGATTCGTCCCGGTGGGCGAGATCCGTGCCGCCTGACGCAGCTGCTCGTAGTTCGCCTTGGTCTGCTCGATCTCTGCAGCGCTCAACGGTCCGTTCACCGCCGGCACCGAGAAGTTCGGAGTCCGCTGGAAGACCGTGACATGCGCCGCCTGAGCGGCAATCACGGGGATGGACTGGATTCCCGAGGATCCGGTGCCGATCACCGCCACCCGGCGGCCGGTGAAGTCGACCTCCTCATGGGGCCACCGCCCGGTGTGGTACGTCGGCCCGCTAAAGGTCTCCATGCCCTCGAAGTCCGGCACGCGGGAGGCAGAGAGGCAGCCGACGGCGGTAATCAGGTACTGCGCGGTGGTAACGAGGCCGTCGTCCGTGTATACCGTCCAGCGATCCTGCGCTTCGTCGTACCGGGCGCTGTCGATCGAGGTGGAGAAGGCAATGTCGGGACGAAGCCCGAACCGGTCAGCTACGTGGTTTGCGTACCGCAGGATCTCCGGCTGGGTCGGGTAGCGCTCGGTCCATTGCCATTCCTGCTGGAGCTCCGGCGAGAAGGAATAGGAATAAAACAGTGACTCAACGTCGCACCGCGCCCCCGGGTACCTGTTCCAGTACCAGGTCCCGCCTACCCCGTCTCCCCGTTCAAAGACCCGTACGTTGAGCCCCAGGTCATCGCGCAGCCGTTTCAACATGTACATGCCTGCGAACCCTGCGCCCACAATTACGGCGTCGTAGTCGGTTGTTTGCCCGTCCGATACAGTCATCGGGACACTCCGTCCTTTTCCGGCGTCATTGCCGGCCCAGGCTTTCTGGTGCCCATCAGTCTTTATCGAACCCGGGGACACGTCTTCGGCCAAGTGGCTCAACAAACCCTCCGGCGCACGCCATCTGGCGGTTTCAGGACCCGGCCAGGCCTTAGGTGCCGGACGTGTCCTGCTCCGCGGAGTCGCGGACCCGGCGCAGACAGAGGGCAATGAAGAGCCGGGTCCGTCCGTACGGTTCCGTGATGGTGAAGCCCAGTGCCTGCTCGGCGCGCTCAACCCGGTAGGCCACGGAGTTGTGGTGCAGATACACCGAGCGCGCTGCCTGCCGGACGGAGTCCGTTGCCGCGACCGCCTCGAGGATCCGCAGCATCTCCGGACCGTGTGCCTTCCGCAAGGCATCGAGTACGTGGACGTCCTCCACGGTGTCTATCTGCTCCCGGGTCAGGTACGCCGGCAGCAGGGCATACCCGCCCAAGGCCGCTGTCTCCACCAGCACCGCTTCACTCGTGGGATAGGGCGCACTGTCATGGGTTGCCGGCAGAGCGTAGCGCAGCCCCAGGAGCGCCTCGGTGTGAGCTGCCGGCAGGTCCGGGACATTGACGCCGCGTGAGAACGCCGCCCGCACCCCGGTCGGTACGGCCAGGCTTTGCAGCGTATCCGCTACGCCTGCGGCTGCGAGGAACAGGGCCTTCCCGTCATCGTAGGTACACAGCACCGAGGCCGTTTTCCCGATCCGCCGCACCAGTTCCTGCACCCCCTCCGCCGGGCCCCTGATACCGATGACGGTGAGCAGTTCAGCCGCGGAAAGCCCCAGCTGCCGTGCCGCCGTGAGCCGCTCATCCGGACGGCGGTTCGCATCAAAAACCACCTCGGCGGCCGGTAGGGAACCCCTGGCTGACTGCCGCAGGGCCACCTTCACGGTGATCCCGAGGCGGCGCAGGAGCAGATCCTCCTCCGGGCATGGCAATCCGTCCAGCCAGACCTGCAGACCTCCCGGGATCCGGCGCGCGCCACGAGGGAGGGGGCCCGTGCCGCGCCGTACCGCCCCGTCCGCATCAACGGTGAGCCCTGCCCCGTCCGGCGCCCGGAAACCGGCTCCGCGGCCCAGGACCCTGGCCACGCTCTGCAGAACTGTTGACGGGTCGGCCTCCCGTTCCAGCAGTTCGTCGAAGACTTCCCAGACATCGGCCCGGCAGGGAGCCCCGGCACCACGATGTGCCAGAGTTTCCTCGCGCGGGTTGTCCGAGCCGGTCAACATAGGGGTCAGGCTAACCCGTTACCGGTTTTTCCGCGATGGGTGTACCTCCGCGGAAGGCAGCCGGCGGGAATAGATCGCCGGTCACCGCACTTGTACCGCCCATGAAATCAATCGTGTACTCCGCCACCGGTCCTTCATCCGTCCTTTCACTCGCGGAGCGCGACGTCGCCGCGCCCGGTCCGGGCGAAGTGCGGGTCCGCGTCGCTATCTCCGGCGTGAATCCCACCGATTGGAAGGCCCGCGCCGCCGGGGAACCTCCGTTCCCCGAGGTGGTGCCGAACCAGGACGGTGCCGGTACGGTGGACGCCGTCGGCGACGGGGTCACGCACCTGCAGCCAGGTGACCGCGTGTGGATTTACCTGGCAGCGCACGGCCGCCCCACGGGCACTGCACAGGAATTCACTGTCCTCCCCGCGGACCGTGCGGTGAAGCTGCCTGAAGGCATCGGGTTTGACGTCGCCGCCAGCCTCGGCGTGCCCGCCATGACGGCGCACCGCGCCCTGACCGTGCATGAACACGGCCCTGCCCGGCTCGCCCCCGGGGCCCTCGCCGGACGCACCGTGCTGGTCCAGGGCGGTGCCGGCGCCGTCGGGCACGCTGCAATCCAGTTCGCCGTCTGGGCCGGAGCCACCGTGATTGCCACGGTGAGCAGCGATGCGAAGGCTGAACTGGCTACTGCCGCCGGGGCCCACCATATTGTCCGCTACCCCGACGACGCCGAAGCGGACCGGATCCGCGAGGTAGCCCCGAACGGTGTGGACCAGATTGTGGAGGTCTCCCCCGCGCAGAACGCCGCCCTCGACGTGGAAGTGATTGCCAACCACGGCAGTATTGCCTACTACGCCAACAACAACGGCGAAGAATTCACTGCACCCATCGTGGCCAGCTTCGCCAAGAACGTCCGCTGGCAGGGTGTGCTCATCTACACGGTGGGTGAAGACGCCCAGCATGCTGCCGCCGAGGACATCACCGCAGCCCTCCGCGACGGTGCCCTGCCGGTGGGCGGCTCCGCCGGACTGCCGCTGACCTGGTTCCCGCTGGAGGAAACCGCCGCCGCACATGACGCCGTCGAAAATGGCATCACCGGCAAGATCCTCATCCGCGTCTCTGAGGAAAGCGCCTAGTTCTCTGAGGACACCTAGTCAAGGGGCCTGCCCTCCGCCGGCGTACCTGATAGGGGTTACGTTCGGTGGCGCGCGGGTGCAGGATGGGTCCTACCAACCGAGGAAGTGGGCACGCGCTTCGGCCCCCTAGCGTGGAAAGGCAGAATCCCATGGCAGATCTGGGCGGAATGGCAGACAAGGCGAAGGATGCAGCCAAGGATCACCCCGAGCAGGTGGACCAGGCCAAGGAGAAGGCCAAGGACGCCATGAGCGGCAATAAGGACGACGAGCAGAAGTAGCACTCGTTCGCGCACCAATCTTCACAGCGGAGCCGGGCAGCCCCAGGGAGGCCCGGCTTTGTGCTGGTTTGGGGTCTGTTTCCTGCTGCCGCCCCGACCACCGCAGAACTTCCCAGTCAGTGGTGCCGATGATTCCGGTGAGGTCCCACGTGCCCCACCAGTCACCAAGCGTGGGAATTCCCGCAGGCGACGCCGTCGAGTGTACAGATAGCGGGCTTTTGACCGGCCGATAGGGCCGTTAGCTGTACGGCAACCCGAAAACACCCGGGCAGCGGGCATTCAGTTCCCCTGTGCTGCGGAGCGGCCGTGGGCCAGTCCGGTGGGAATGCCAAGGAACTGCGGTTCCGGCGCACTGCAGCACGACGACGACGCGGGCTCCGGTTCCGGCGCGGTCCCGCAGCACGACGACGCCGGCTCCGGTTCCGGCGCGGTCCCGCAGCACGACGACGCCGGCTCGGGTTCCACCGGCGCGGTTCCGCAGCAGGAGGCTTCAGCTGCTCCGCCGCCCGCCGGTGCGTCGCAGCTGCCGCCCAGATCCGTGGAACAGACACCGGTTTCGGGCAGGACCAGCTGCACGTCATCGGCGGCCTCCCGGTCTCCGGCCAATGCGGCAGCAATGGAACGGACCTGCTCGTAGCCGGTGGCCATCAGGAAGGTGGGCGCCCGGCCGTAGGACTTCATGCCCACAATGTAGAAGTCCTGCTCCGGGTGGGACAGCATTGTGGCGCCGTGCGGTGCCACTGTGCCGCAGCTGTGGAACTCGGGATCAATCAGCGGTCCGAGTTCCCGCGGCGCCTCCACGGCAGGGTCAAGGTCCAGCCGGATTTCGCGCAGCATGCCCAGGTCGGGGCGGAAGCCGGTGGCGGGCACCAGCAGGTCCACCTCCAACAGTTGTTCCCCGGCCGGCGTCTTCCCGGCCACGGACAGGGTGCCGGCGGCCGTGAACCCGGTGATGGTGAAGGAAGTGTGCAGCTGGATCCGGCCCTCCTGCACCAGGGAGCGCAGCCGGCTGCCCAGTGCGCCGCGGGCCGGCAGCCCGTCCAAGTCGCCGCCGCCGTACACCCCGGCCGCGGAGGCACTGCGGATGGCCCAGCTGATCCGGGTTCCGGGTTGCTGTTCGGCCAGCTCGCCCAGGGCCAGCAGGGTGTTCGCGGCGGAGTGGCCGGCGCCGACCACCAGCACGTGCTTACCGGCAAAGCGTGCACGGTCCCTGCCAAGAACGTCAGGCAGCGGACCGGTGATCAGCCCTGCCGCCAGCGCCTCGGCTTCCCCGGGGGCCGGCAGCCCGGCCTGTCCCAGCGGGTTCGGGGTATTCCAGGTGCCGGAAGCGTCAATGACGGCGCGTGCCCGGTACTCGGTGACCGTACCCCGGACGTCTTCCGTCCGGATCAGGAACGGGGTGTTCTCCCGGCCGCCGGTACGGGTTTTGTCCAGGCCTTCGCGGCTGACGGCCACAACGCGGGTGGAGGTGTGCAGGGAGCCGGCGATCGCGGGGAGCGCAGCCAGCGGCTGCAGGTACCCTTCCCACAGCTCGGCGCCGGTGGGCAGGGTGTCGGCATCCGGTTCCTGCCACCCGGCAGCAGTGAGCAGGCGGCGGGCGGCGGGGTCGACGTCGTACTGCCACGGTGAGAAGAGCCGGATGTGTCCCCAGGCCGCCACGGCGGCAGCCGGTGTTGGCCCGGCTTCGAAAATGACCGGGGTGAGACCGCGTTCCACCAGCTCGGCAGCGGCGGCCAGACCTACCGGTCCGGCACCGATCACGGCGACGGGAAGGTCGGAAGTGTTCATGGTGTGTTCCTCTTCAGCGCGGGTATTGGGTCGCGGGCAGCAGGTCGGTGATGAGTGCGGAAACCCGGGCCTTGATCTCATCGCGGATGGGCCGGACAGCTTCCACACCCTGGCCGGCGGGGTCCTCGAGCTTCCAGTCTTCGTAGCGTTTCCCGGGGAAGATGGGGCAGGCGTCGCCGCAGCCCATGGTGATCACCACGTCGGATTCCTGCACGGCCTGCGTGGTCAGCACCTTGGGCAGCTCCGCGGACATGTCGATGCCGTCTTCGGCCATCGCAGCCACGGCGGCAGGATTCACGGACCCGGCGGGTGCGGAGCCGGCGGACCGGACCTCGATCCGCCCCTCGCCCAGGCTGCGGAGGTAGGCGGCGGCCATCTGTGAGCGGCCGGCGTTGTGCACGCAGACAAACAGGACGGAGGGTTTCTGGCTGGCGCTCATCGGTTGGTCTTTTCTGTGGAAACGGCGGGGACGGGAGCAGCGGGCCAGTATTTCCTCTGCGCCCACAGGGCGGCGTAGACCAGGCCCACCAGCACGGGCACTTCGATCAGGGGCCCGACGACGCCGGCTAGTGCCTGCCCGGAGGTCACGCCGTAGGTGCCGATCGCCACGGCGATGGCCAGTTCGAAGTTGTTGCCCGCGGCGGTAAAGGCGAGCGTGGCAGTGCGGGGGTACCCCAGGTCCAGGACCCTGCCCAGGACCATACCGGCGCCGAACACAACAATGAAGTACACCAGCAGCGGCAGCGCAATCCGGGCGACATCCAGCGGGCGGGAGGTGATGCTGTCCCCCTGCAGCGCGAACAGCAAAACGATGGTGAACAGGAGGCCGTAGAGCGCCCAGGGGCCGAGTTTTGGCAGGAACCTCTGCTCGTACCAGTCCCGGCCGCGGGCTTTTTCACCCAGGATGCGGGTGAGGAAGCCCGCCAGCAGCGGGATGCCCAGGAAGATCAGGACGCTGGTGGTGATGGCCAGGAAGGAGAACTGCATGCTAGTGGTTTCCAGGCCCAGCCAGCCGGGGAGCACCTGGAGGTAGAACCAGCCGAGCGCACCGAAGGCCAGAACCTGGAACACGGAGTTGATGGCCACCAGTACGGCGGCAGCCTCACGGTCCCCGCAGGCCAGGTCATTCCAGATCATCACCATGGCGATGCAGCGGGCGAGTCCCACAATGATCAGTCCGGTCCGGTATTCGGGCAGGTCCGGCAGGAAGATCCAGGCCAGCACGAACATAAACGCGGGGGCGGCCACCCAGTTCAGGACCAGCGAGGTGAGCATCAGTTTCCGGTCCGCCACCACGGTGCGGGTTTCGTTGTACCGGACCTTGGCCAGCACCGGATACATCATCACCAGCAGGCCGACGGCGATGGGCAGGGACACGTTGCCCACGCTCACCGAGTCGAGGACGGGGCCAATGGCGGGAACCAGCCGGCCCAGCAGCAGGCCCGCTGCCATGGCGGCCAGGATCCATACGGGCAGGAACCGGTCCAGGGTGGAAAGCCGCCCGGTGACATTGTCGGCGGGCGGGGCGGGGGTGCTCACGGAACTCCTCTGGCGGGGACGGGATTCATAGCGGTCGGCAGGAATATATCGACGTTCTTCGATCTCGAGTATTCTCCCAGGCATCGACGGGTGTCAATTTATCGGCATAATGGACAGGTGACCTCCGCCCAGACAGCTACCGATCCCGCAGCCTGCTGCGCGCCGTTGACGTCCGAAGCGATCAGTCTTGAGGATGCCCAGCAATTCGCCCGGCTGCTCAAGGCCATGGCGGACCCTACGCGCCTGCGCCTTCTCTCACTCATTGCGGCCCAGGAGAACAAGGAAGCGTGCGTCTGCGATCTCACCGGCCCGGTCGGCTTGGGGCAGCCCACCGTGTCCCATCATCTGAAGATCCTCGTGGACGCGGGCATCCTGAACCGTGAAAAGCGGGGAGTTTGGGCTTATTACTCCCTCATTCCCGGCACCCTGGAGCGGGCTGCGGCCGTGCTCGCGCCGCGGTAAAAACCGCTAGGTCCTGGCCCGCTCGCTGGACCCGGCCGGCGCCATCGAACCCGGCCGTCCGATCCGGCTGCTGGGCCTGCGCGCCGAAATGCCGATGCCCGACGACGCACGGAAGTGCCGTACGCCCACCCGCGGCGAGTGGTGAGCAGGGACGTGGAGGCAGCGCCGGCGGGTCTCCTCAACCGTCCAGTTGAAGTGCCGCCGAGACAGCCGAGACAGCCGATACGCGCAGGAAATCGAGTTTTCCTGCCGCCTCGGATCCGGCGGCCGCGGTGTAGGCAACAATGTGCAGGTCCGTGCCGGCCACGGTGAAAATGTCGCAGTCCAGCTCCACATCCCCGACGACGGCGTTCTGCACCACTTTCATTTCGGACTGGTGCTCGCTGACGGTTCCGCTGTCCCACAGTGCCCGGAACCGTTCACTGGATGCAGTCAGATCAGCAATCAGTTCCTGCACCCTTTGGTCATGCGGGTACCGACCGCGAGCACGGCGCAGGTCCGACACAAGGGAGGCTTCAAAAATCTCCAGGCTGCCCTCCGGACAGATGATCCGGATTCCGCTGCTGCCCAGCGTTCTCCCGGCAAAGTGCGAGCGCAGGAGATTGGGACGGCCCTTGTCGGGCGGGGTGGGCTCCCCGAGAAGGGCAGCCCACAGCGGACTGAAGGAGAGCAGGTCCCAGGCGGCGGTGAATACGGCCACCGGTACTTCACCGAGCCGCGCCACCAGCCGCTGCACGCCGGGCGGGATATGCGCCGGCACTTCTCCGGGCCCGGGCGGAAGCAGCCCGGAAATCTCGAAGAGATGGGAGCGTTCGGCGTCGCTCAGCTGCAGCGCACGTGCCAGCGCCGCTGCCACCTGGGCGGAGGGCCGGCGGGCGCGGCCCTGCTCGAGGCGCACCAGGTAATCAACACTGACACCTGCCAGCTGGGCCAGCTCCTCCCGCTTCAGCCCCGGCGCCCGCCGGAAGCCGTAGACGGGAAGGCCCGCGTCCGCCGGCTGCAGTCGGTCGCGCCAGGAACGGAGAAGGGCACCCAAGCCAGAATCCTTCATGGAGAGAGTCTGCCAGCCGCAAACCGGTTCTGGGTGGCACTGACAGTCCATATGCTGGCCCGTGCCACGACATCGGTCCGCAGCGGGTCAAGACTAGGGCCATGACAACAACACTGATTACCGGCGCCAACAAAGGCCTGGGCTATGAAACAGCACGCCGTCTCCTCGAAGCGGGGCATACCGTCTGGATGGGGGCGCGCGATGAAATCCGTGGGCGGGAAGCGGCCGAAGCACTCGGCGGCACGTTCGTACAGCTCGATGTCACCAGCGATTCCTCCGTGGAGGCCGCCGCCAAAACCGTGGCAGCTGCCGGCGGCCTGGACGTCCTGGTCAACAACGCGGGCATTCCCGGACCCTTCGCCCAGGCGGAGGACCTGACGGCGGCCGATGCAGAGGCGGTGTACGGCACCAATGTGGTGGGCATCGTCCGCATGATGCATGCTTTCCTGCCGCTCCTGCGGGAGTCCGACGAGGGAACGGTCGTGAATGTCACCAGCGGAGTGGGCTCCTTCGGCTTTGCGCACGACCCGGAGCGTGTTGAGTCCACCGTGGTGATGCCGCTCTACACCTCCTCCAAGTCCGCCGTCACTATGCTGACCGTGCAGTACGCCAAGGCGTTCCCGGAGCTCCGCATCAATGCTGCGGACCCGGGCTACACCGCCACTGATTTCAACCGGCAGCAGGGCACCCAGACGTTACAAGAGGGAACGGACGCCATCGTGGAGCTGGCCACCCGCGGCGGTTCCGGCCCCACCGGCACGTTCATCGACAGGTCCGGTGCCGCCCCCTTCTAATATCACCGCTTTCCGGCAGCAGCTGCTGTCTCCTCTTCGTAAGCGCACACCATTGAACCGGGCGGGAGATGCCGGGAGCGAACAGACGGTCCGTACCCACCCATGCATCCAGCCTCGCGGCTAGACTGGATTTGAGCCTGGAGACAGGGCCGCCACTCGTGCGCACGGGAGAAGACGGTTGCCCTGATGGCCGTCATCTCACGAGAGGATCATGATGTCTCGTCTAACTCTGGAGAACATCTTCAAGGTGGCCGTCGCGGTCTTCTTCTTTCCTTTCCTGCCGCTACTGGTCCTGATGATCGGCATCCGCAGGAAAAACGTCAAAGTGATCCTCGAAGGCGCCCTCTACGTCGCCTGCATCCTGGCCGTCACCGCTGGTGCCACCTCGTTCCTTTTCGGCACCTTTGTGGTCCTTGGGATTATTGCCGTCTCCGGCATGCGGTCCTATCACCTTCGGGACCTGTGGCTGCACCCGAGAGCCCGCGGATGGCGGCCCTTCGGCATGACCCCTTCCCCGGATGCAGGACAGCCAGGCGACCCGGCCGCGACGGAGGCATCGGCGGCAACACAGGGGCTGTCTCAGGCGCTGTCGTGGTCTGCTTCTCTGGCGAAACGGAACCGGAACCGCCTTCCGGAGCAGGCGTATGCCAGTGTGCTGGAAACCTGCCGGACGTTGGATTCGGTGATCAAAGCCGAAGAGCGTGAGCCGCTGGGTGACCCGCAGTTTGAGTACGAACTCTCCGCCACCGTGCGGGACTACCTGCCCAGCGTCCTTCGCAGCTACCTGGCCATCCCGCCGCGCATGCTCGAGACCCCGCAGGCCAGCGGACGGACCCCCAACCAGGAACTCGCGGAGCAGCTGCAGCTGCTCCGCGGCCAGGCGGACACCCTGCATGCCAGCCGCCACCGCCGCACATCCGCGGAGCTGACCAACACGGGCAACTTCCTGCGGGAGCGGTTCGGCAACGGCAAGAGCGGCTTCGACTTCGGGATCAGGTAAGCAGTCAGCCGAGGCGCAGGAGGAATATCGCGCCGGAGAGCGCCACCGATGCAATGGAGATCCACAGAGCTACCCGCTGCAGTGTGCGGTTTCCGGTGTTTCGCCGAATCCGAACGATGGCCCAAACCAGCATCGCAACACCAATGAACGGCAGAATCCAATACACGAGGGCCGCGATAGAGCCAACCAGCAGCCAGATATCGGGCCAGGAACGCGGTGCGGGAGCCGGGCCGGGTGTGGGTGCGGACGTGGCGGCAGCAGCAATCTGTTCTACCGGGCCGAATTCGGCGATGATGCGTTTAGCGCTCTGCTCCGAAGTTCCCTCCCGGTTGAGCATCTCTGCGGCATCCTCCCGCATGGCCTGGACTGTCTCAGCTCGCTCGCGCGGGTCCGTGCCGATCAGCGCGCGGTCCAGATCGGCGAAGTACGCCTCCAACAGTGACGGCATCGGTTCGGTGGTAGTCATGAGTTCTCCTTAACCATGGTTGTAACGTCTGCAGCGAACGGGTGCCAGGTCCTGGTAAAAACCTGCAGCGCGTCCGTACCCTCATCCGTGAGGTGGTAGTAGCGGCGCGGCGGCCCCACGGGTGAGGGCTCCAGCGTGGTGGTGACCCATCCCTGCTGCCGCAGCCGCGACAGCAGCGGATAGAGAGTGCCTCCGCTGGCGAACAGCACTTTCCCCTCCCCTAGCCGTTCAGCTATTTCCAGCCCGTAGGCCGGTCCGGAGCGCAGACAGGCGAGGACACAGTAGTCCACAGTGCCTTTACGGAGTTGAGTCAGAACAGACTCAGCAGTAGGTGTCATGCACTGCACGGTACCGGTAACTTGTAATGCATGCAACCGGTCAGCAGTGAAAGCCCCGCCCGCTAGATTGGTCGGCATGAACTACAGGCGCCTCGAACGACAGGCGCCTTGAACTACAGCCGCACAGTCCCCTCGATGCAGCTGGTGACCGTGCCGCCAACCCAGATTTTCCCCTCGCGCCGGGTTATACGAACCCGACCGTGGCGGTCGAGGACGGATCCTTGCGACGCCGTGTAGGGCGGTGCCGCCACAGCCGTGTCGGTGAGCCACTGCCCCAGGCCGGCGTTGAGGCTGCCCGTGACCGGGTCTTCCCACACGGGGTCTCCGCCCACGAAGGCACGCACCTCAAAGTCGGCCTCACCGGCGTCGTCGTACGGTCCCACCACACCGATTTCCAGATCGCCTGCCTTGCCCGGATCGGGCTGCAGGTTCAGGACCTCCCGGGCCGAGGCAAGCCGGACACCGATCCACTGCGGACCGTTCACCAGCCATGAGGCATCAAGGATCTCCTCCCGACGGATCCCGAGCACCTCCGCCACCCGGCGGAGAAGCGTTTCATCAACCGGCCCATAACGGGTAAGCGGCGGCGCTTCGAAGGCCAGTGAATCCCCCTCCACCCGCACCGGGATCAGGCCTGCGGCACATTCCTGCAGCACCGTTCCGTTTGCCCTGGGCCTCCCTCCGGCATCCAGCCAGGCCCTGGCCGAGCCCAGTGTCGGATGCCCGGCAAACGGCAGCTCTTCCCTGCCGGTGAAGATCCGCACCCGGTAGTCGGCCCCGGGGCTGCTCGGCGGCAGAAGGAATGTGGTTTCCGAGAGGTTGGTCCAGGCGGCGAAGCGCTGCATCTCCTCGGCGCTCAGTCCGTCGGCATCGTGCACTACCGCCAGCGCATTGCCGCGGTAGGCTTCCTCCGAGAAGACATCGACTTCGCTGTAGGAACGCGTTCTCATCGCGCCACTGTAACAAGGCCACCGGCCGAACAAGGGTCCGCGATGAACCCGGTCCCCGGGCGGCGCGGCACCCGGGGACGGTAGCGGGACGGCGGTTCACCCGTTGTAGGGCGCCTCGACGTCGATCACCCAGGTCACGCCGAACCGGTCGGTGAGCATCCCGAAACCGGGGCTCCATGCCGAGGCGGCGAGCGGTTCGATGATCTGCGCACCGTCAGCCAGGGCGCCCCAGAGCTTGTCCACTTCCGCCAGGCTCTGTCCGCGCAGGGACTGGAAGAACGTCCGGTCCGTGATGGTGGTGCCGTTTTCACGGCGGGTGGTGCCGGCGGTTGCGGCGGCGTCGGCACTGTCCTGGCCGGGGATGTCGTAGGCCATCAGGCGGAAGCCGTCCGGGGCTTCGAGCTGGCCGAACACGATCTTCTCGGCACCCGGAACCTCCTTGGGCATGCCGAAGTCCCCGTAGGTGGCGGAGGTGACGCTGCCGCCGAAGACCGACTGGTAGAACGCCAGCGCGTCCGCCGCGGTGCCGGGGAAGTTCAGGTGGGTGGTGGTTTTGATGCTCATGGGTTCCGTCCTTTTGCCTCTGTAAAGGCCCGCCCTTTGCGGCCCTGAGAACAGACTGAACCTGGTAGAGGACAGGTTATGTCCTCTACTTCAGGCATACTCAAACCATGCCCGGAACCTCGTCGCGGATGCTCGCCCTGCTCTCCCTGCTGCAGTCGCGCCGGGACTGGCCGGGCCGGGTGCTGGCCGAGCGACTGGACGTGACCTCGCGAACGGTGCGCCGCGATGTGGACCGGCTGCGTGAGCTCGGCTACAGCATCGAGGCGGTCAAGGGGCCCGACGGCGGCTACCGGCTGGCGGCCGGTGCGGAACTGCCGCCGCTGCTTTTTGATGATGAGCAGGCCGTGGCCATCGCCGTCGCGCTCCAGAGTGCCGCGTCCAGCGGGGTGAATCTGGACGACGCCGCGGCCCGGGCGCTGACCACGGTGAAGCAGGTGATGCCCTCCCGGCTGCGGCACCGTGTGGAGGGAATCCGGTTCACCGACGCCGGGGCCGCCGTGCGGGTGGATCCGCAGGTCCTCGAAGCGGCCAGCACCGCCGCCCGGGACCGCCGGGTGCTTCGCTTTGACTACGGTAATGACGTGTCCGGGCCGCCGCGCCGTGTGGAGCCGCACGCCGTCGTCGCCCGCCACGGCCGCTGGTACCTGATCGGCTGGGACCTCGAGAAGGCCGATTGGCGGATCTACCGGCTGGATAAGGTGGCGCCCAGGTTCCCGGCCGGCCCGGTATTTGCCCCGCGGCCGGTCCCTGCCGGGAACGCTGCCGCGTTCCTCGCGGCCCGCCTGAAGGGTTCCGACGGCGGCACGGACTGGCCCTGCTACGGGGAGCTGCTGATCGAACTTCCCGCCGCCGCGATTGCGCCGTGGCTGGGTGACGGCGAGCTGGAGCAGATTTCAGAGAGCGCCTGCCGCGTGCGGGTCGGCTCCTGGTCGGAGGCCGGGCTGCTCTCCTGGGCACTGCGCTTTGATGCTCCGTTCACCGTCCTTGGTCCCGACTCGTTGAGGGACTCACTTGCCGGCTTCGCGGCGCGGATTGCTGCCGCCCGTCCCTAGTCCGGGAGTGCCACCGGTGACTGAGGCAGGCTATGTGCCTACGCTGGTGCTGACCGGCGGGCTGGTGTTTGCTGACCGCGTCCGATCACTGCGGCTGAAAGGGAAAATCCCATGGATGCGAGAAACCACCCGGCTGTCCGGCGAGGCACCGGCTGGTGGCGGTTCCAGACTGGACTGGCGGCCGTGGTTTTTTGGGGCCTCGCCATCCTGCTGCTGCGCGAACCGACCGTTCTGCATGTCCTGGGAGCAGTGGCATGCATTGCAGGTGCCGGACTCGCGCTCTACTTCGGCCAGCAACAAATACGGAAGCTGCGGCACGACTACCGCTATAAGGACACTGAGCCCTCCAGCTGACAGCCCCACCATCACGGGTCGGGCGCCGTCGGTCCTCAGACTGCAGTGGGGACCGGAGGTGACGGGGCAAACGGGTAGAGCTCCTGCTCGCCTCCCCGAACCACAACACACGTGGCATCCGGTATTTCCTGCCATGCCCCACGCAGATCCCCCAGGGGTTCGGAGACCACCAGCCGGGTGTCGGCGGAAAGGTCCCGCACCAGCGGGTGGTCCGGATGCTCGGCCTGGATGGCGGTTATGTCGGAGCTGCAGAAGAGGGAGCGGGAGCTGCCTTCACTGGAGTAGCGGAAGGCCCAGGTGGTCTCGCCGTCGGTGGTCGCCACTGTCATTTGGACCGGGTGCTCGACGCCGTGCCGCCGCCCGGCATCCTCGATGAATCCCACTGCCTCGGCGACGGCGGCCCGGGGATCGTCCTCCAGTCCGAAAGTCAGTGCCAGGTAAAAGAACAGCTCGGAATCCGTTGACCCTTCGATCTCTGGGTACAGGCCGGGTTCCACTGCCATGGCGAGGTCCCGCTTCACGTGCTGGAAGTCGGCGAGCGCGCCGTTGTGCATCCAGAGCCATTGCCCGTGGCGGAACGGGTGGCAGTTTGTCTGCTGGACGGGTGTGCCGGTGGTGGCGCGGATATGTGCAAAGACCCGGTCGGCAGAAGCCTGTGCTGAGAGCTCGCGCAGGTTCCGGTCACTCCACGCCGGCTCCGTGCTGTGGAACAGCCCGGGAATCGGTTCGGTGCCGTACCAGCCGATGCCGAATCCGTCCCCGTTGGTGGTCTCCGCTCCCATCCGTGCGTTTTTGCTCTGGATTACCAGCGAATTCGCGGGTTTGTAGAGCAGGTCATCCAACCGGACGGGGGAACCTGAATACGCTAGCCAGCGGCACATGGTCTCTCCTTCGGAGAATGCCGGTCCAACGGGGCGGGCTGTCATCACCGTTGTATCGCCAGTCGACCACAGACGGAAGGGAACTTACACCGGCTGCGGCTAACTTTTTCCTAGCCCTGTCCCGGGGCCGGCGCGTGCAGGAAATCCCCGGCACCGTCACCGGTGAACGCGTCCGCGCTAACCGGGCGTCCGGACACGGCCATCAGCAGGGACAGGGAACCGGCGAGAACTTCCGGCCCGGACCCGTGGTCCAGCCCGGCGTCGGCGGCACGAAGCCGGAATCCGGCCGCTCGTTCCCTGCCGCCGCCCATCGAGACACCGGTTTTGAGCTGATACCGCAGGGCCGCGGCAACCGGCCCAACCGGATAGGAGCGCACAATACCCAGCGGACGCCGGATGTCCTCCCCGTGCACAATGGCTTCGACCAGGCGGGTAGCCGGCGCCGCGGGCGGGGTTTTGGTAAACCCGCTGACCCGGCGGAATTCAGCCAGTGTGGCCTCCGGCGTCGCGCCGCGTTCCCTGGCAAGACCGTCAGCGTTGGCCCGATCGAAATCGAACCGGGCGGCGATCAGCCCGCGGACAAAGCCGAGCCGGGTGGTCTTCGCGGACTCCACCAGGTGGGCGACGACGTCGTGTACGTCCCAGCCCGGGCACAGCGAAGGCCTGGCCCACTGTTCCGGGGTGAGCCGTTCCAGGTCCTGGATCAGGGCCTGACGCTCGGCGTGCACGGCCGGCCACACCGCCGTTGATCGGGAAGACATGGGCCCATGTAACCACGCTCCTGCAGGGAGTCCACCCCGCCGGGCCCTGATGTGTGCCTAAACGGTCGCGCCGGCCTCCGGCACGGCGTCGAAGCGCACCGGCGGAAGTTCTTCGAAGGCGGGCTTGGCAAACCAGTAACCCTGGAACAGGCGGATTCCGGCATCCCTGAGCACCAGGAACTCCGCTTCGGTCTCAACACCTTCGGCCAGCAGGGTGATGTCCAGGTCGCGGGCGATGCCGATGATGCCGGCCAGGACGGCCTGGCGGGCAGGGCTGGTATCGATTCCGCGGACGAGTTTCATGTCGATTTTGATCAGGTCCGGCTGGAAATCAACCAGCAGGCCAAGCCCTGCATGGCCGGCACCGAAATCGTCCACGGCTGTGGTGAACCCGTGCTTGCGGTATTCGGTGATGATGTTGGTGAGGTGCGCGGTGTCGGAGACCTCTTCGTTTTCGGTGAACTCGAACATGATCGAGGACATCGGAAAGTTGCACCGGCGGGCAGTATTCAGGGTCGCCCGCAGGCAGGCAGCCGGTTCATAAACAGCTTTGGGCATGAAGTTGATGGAGAGCATCAGCTCCTCGCCCGCGGGAAACAGGCGCGAGGCCAGCTCAATGGCCTTGACCCGGCAGTCCTGGTCGAAGCGGTACTTCTGCTCCGGTGAAACCTTGGACAGGACCTCATAGGCCCCTTCCCCGGAGGCACCACGCACCAAAGCCTCGTAGCCCCACACCCGGCCGGCAGCGGCGTCGTAAATCGGCTGGAACGCCATACTGAAGTCGAAGTCGAGTTTTGAAGCCGTGCTGCAGCCGTTGCATGCCATGTGGTGTCCCCCCGAGTGAATAGGATCAGTACATTACTGCAGCTGGAACACGGAGGTGAGCACCCCGCCGCCCACACGCACCGCGGCGTTACAGCAGCGGGTAAAGACCGCTGTGGGCGATGGCCCGTGCGTCCGTTCGGCGCTCAAGGTGCTGCCGGAACAGGGCAACTTCGGGCCCTTCGGGCCGGCCGAGCCGGGAGCCGGCGGCGATGAAGGCCGTGCCGAGGCGGATCAGTGCGCGGGAGGTGAATCCTGCATGAACGGTTGCGGGCGGGTAGTACCCGAGGCTGGCGGAACTCATGGCTGCTCCTGGAAATCGATGAGGGGAAAGGCGTTGAAGTGCAGTTGGACGGGGCGGGCGCCGGGGGTTCCGGGTTCGCTCCGGTAGGCCTCGAGCTTTTCCCGCAGGATCGCTTCCATTTCGCGGGTGAACTTCCGGAGCTGGTCTGCGGTGAGCTGGGCGTTGAGGGTACTGAGCATGGCGGCGTCCGCCCACTCTGCCGGCAGTTCGGACGGGCTGCCTGACGTAAAGGCAGCCAGGGCCTCCGCACGTCCCTGGACAAAGTGCCGGTTCACCTGCCGGGCCGCCTCGCGGACGGCAGGGTCCTGTTCGGACGAAGAGGTATTGACGGCCAGGGTGCCCCGCGGGCGTTCCCACCACCGCTCGCGTCCCGAGCCCCGGTTCTCGATTTCGCGGACCAGGCCGTGCCGTGCCAGTTGCCGGAGGTGGTAGCTGGTGGCTCCGCTGGATTCCCCCACCCGTTTGCCCATGCTGCTGGCGGTCTGAGGCCCGTACTGGGACAGGATGTCCAGCAGCTGCACCCGGAGCGGGTGGGCCAGGGCTTTGAGTACGGGGCCGTCGAGGACACGGTCACCGTCACGGGCGGGCTGCTTTTCGGGCAGTGGTTCTGCGGTCATGGAGCCAGCATGCCAGTGCAAAGGTTTATTTGCAAACGTTTCTTTGCATCTGCTCCGCAAGCAGTCCTGCGCTGCCCTGTGTGTGGCCTGCATTACTGTGGCTATGGATCCCAGCACCCACAAGCCTTCAAGGAGACCCGATGTCCGCTTCCGAAATGCGTTCCAAAACGCTTGAATACTCCCCGGCGGAACGGGACGTCGCGCGCATCTTCTCGCGGACCGGGCTCGAGCACCTGCAGGCGCTGGCCGCCGGCGAGGTTTCCGGCCCGCCGATCAGCAGTCATGTCGGCCTGCGGCTCGTCAGCGTGAGCGAGGGCGACGTCGTCATGACGGCGGAGCCTGACGAATCGCACTACAACCCCATCGGCTCCGTCCATGGCGGCTTTTTCGCCACCGTCCTGGACTCGGCCTGCGGCTGCGCCGTGCACTCGACTTTGCCGGCCGGCGTCGGCTACACCAGCCTCGAGCTCAAGGTGTCCTTCCTGCGGCCGGCCACCGCGGACACGGGCACCGTCACCGCCCACGGGTGGGTGACCAAGACCGGGCGCAACGCAGCCTTTGTCGAAGCGGACCTGCGCGACGCCGCCGGCCGGGTCCTCGCTACCGCCTCAAGCACCTGCCTGGTGGTGGGCCCCGATCCGTCGGGACGTTGAGCTGGACTTATCCCTATTGTTTGCCCGCCCCGGCAAGCCCCCAACGCCCTGCGCTCACGTCACCCTCCCATGGATTCGGCTATCTCGTGCGCCCAGCCTGCCACACAGGCGCCCGGGCCGTCACACCCTTGAATCCCGGGGCGACTACCTGCGACCAGCAGCCTGCGGTTGCGTGCACCGGACCGGCAACTGCGGGTCAGCGGGGGTTCACACGGTCCTCGTGCTTGCGTTGCGCCCGTGCAGCGAGGAACAACAAGGATCCGATCGCCACGTAGACGGCTGCACTGAGCCAGATAGCCGCGGATTGCTGGGTGAGGAGCGCAATGCTGGCAATGATCGCCAGGACCGGCATGAACCGGGGGGCGGAGAAGTGTTCATGGTCCACTTTGTCCTTTTTGAGGACAAGGACGCTGACGTTCGCGGACAGGAACACCAGGAGCAGGAGCAGCACGGTGGTTTCGGCCAGCGAGGCGACATTTCCGGTGAGGGTCAGGACAATCGTCAGCCCGGCCACCACCACAATGGAGACCCACGGGGTGCGGCGGCCCGGCAGCACGCGGCTGAAGGCGCGAGGGAGCAGTTCCGCTTCCGCCAGGCCGTAACCGACGCGGCTGGCCATGACCATAAACAGCAGCGCTCCGTTGGCAATGGCGATCAGCGCGATGATGCTGAAGAGTCCCGGCGGGATGGCGACACCGCTGGCGCCGACGACGGCGAGGAGTGGGCCGGTGGACTCGGCCAGCTCCGTCGGGTCCATCACGATGACGGCGCCGAGGGCGATAAGGAGATACACCAGCCCGGCGGTGCAGATGGCGCCGAACAGTGCGCGGGGGTAGGCCTTGGAGGGATTACGTACTTCCTCGGCCATGTTTGCTGCCGCCTCGAAACCCAGGAAAGAGAAGAACGCGACGATCGATGCGGCGAAGGCGCCTTGCAGGGGCGGCACGTCCGGCGCAAATTCAAGGAGCCGGGAGGGTTCACCGTTGCCGGAGGTGAAAACGATGGCGCAGACCACAATGACGATGACCAGGCCGGATACTTCGATGATGGAAGCTATCAGGTTCGCGGCGAGGGACTCCTTGACGCCGCGAAGGTTGATCAGGGTCAGCAGGATGATGAACGCAACCGCTGCGGGGGCTGCCGGCACATCGATGAGCGCCGTCAGGTAGTCGCCCGCGAAGGCGTTCGCCAGCGCGGCAGCCGTGGTGATTCCGGAGGCCATCATCAGGAAGCCAACCAGAAATGACACATAGGGGATGCCAAAAGCCCGATCAGCATAGCGGGCGGCTCCGCCGGCGTGCGGGTACTTGGTGATCAGTTCCGCGTAGGTTGCGGCGGTGAGGAGCGCGACCACCAGCGCGATCAGCAGGGGTAGCCAGATCGCACCACCGACGTCGGAGGCCATGGTCCCCACGAGGGTGTAGATGCCGGCACCGAGGGTGTCGCCCACGATAAACGCGAACAGCAGCGGCACCCCGATGGCCCGCTTCAACCCGGGTGATGATTTTGATGTGGCAGTGCCGGTCTCTTCCGTCATTGGGCTATTGGATTCCGTTTGCTCCCCCTGCGCAATACTTGGGCGGAATCCGGTGCACAAAAAGTGTTGGCCAGCAGGCGCACCGGCCTGCCATGGTGCCGGCGGGGGCGGATAGGCTGGGGTTCGCCAGCCAGCGGCCGTGCGCGGCAAACCGCCTCGAGCCCCTCACGACGAAGGACGCCAGTGTCAGACCCCCAGCCGCCCGCGCGCGGGCCGTATCCCGCCGTCGCACCGGACCCGCTGGGCCTGGTGCAGCGGCGCACCATGCGCGTGCTTGTTGTGATGCAGATTATCGGCACTGTCGGCGTCGGCGTGGCCCCCTCAATCGGCGTGCTGCTGGCAGGGGAAGTCACCAACAGCGAAGCGTGGGCGGGGTTGGCGCGGACGGCCAGTACGCTCGGGGCCGCCCTCCTCGGCCTGCCGCTGGGTAATCTGGCCGCCCGCCGCGGCCGCCGCATCGCCCTGGCCACCGGGTGGTGGACCGCTGCCGCCGGCGCAGCGCTTCTGGTTGCGGCGGCCCAGTGGAGCCTGGTGGTGCCGCTGTTCATCGGGCTGCTGCTGATCGGCGCCGGGTCCGCTGTCAGCCTCCAGGCCCGGTTCGCTGCTACCGATCTTGCCGAGCCGCACCACAAGGGCCGCTCCCTGGCCCTTGTGGTGTGGGTGGGCACCATCGGTTCCGTGCTCGGCCCGAACCTGGGGGTGCCGGGCGAGATCATCCACCGGGCTACCGGACTGTCCGTGTTCGCCGGGGCGTTCCTGGTGGCCGCCGCCTGCCTGGCCCTGGCCGGCGTCGTTGTGTTTCTCCGGCTGAAGCCGGACCCCCTGCTGACCCTGCAGGCCAGTGCCCCCTCCCCCGCGGCACCGGCCGGGAAGAAACGGGCTCCGGTCCGCCGCATCCTCGCGGAACTGCGCATCAACCGGCCGGCCCGCTTTGCCATGATTGCCATCCTTTCCGCCCAGGTGGTGATGGTGTCGATCATGACGATGACCCCGGTGCATCTTGCGCACCAGGGCGGATCGATCACGGTCATCGGCATCACGATCAGCCTGCACATCGCCGGTATGTACGCGCTGGCACCCCTGGTCGGGTTCATTGTGGACCGCTACGGGCACCGGCCCAGCATCGTGGCGGGCATCCTTGTCTTCGGAGCATCCGCGGCCGTCGGCGCCCTCCGGCCTGCGGACGCCGGCTGGATCATGGTGTCGCTGTTCCTGCTCGGTGTCGGCTGGTCGTTCGTTAACGTCGCCGGCTCCGCCCTGTTCAGCCGGGTCGTCTCGGCGGAGACCCGCGCATCCTCCCAGGGCGGCGTCGACGCGCTCGCGAACCTGTGCGGCGCCGTCGCGGCCTTCGCCGCCGGCCCCCTGCTGGCGGCCAGCAGCTTCCCCGTGCTTTCCGTCCTCGCCACCGCGGTCCTGCTTCCGCTCGCGGTCCTCACGGTCCGACGCCGGCACAGCACCACGGTCTGATCCACCGCTGATCAGGCACGACATCGGCTTTAGCCCCGGGCGCCCTCCGCCGCACCCCCAGCCGCACCCCCGGCACCAGGACCGGCCAGCAGGGATGCCGCGTGAGCCCCCGCCCGGCGTCCACTGAAGATGCAGTCCGCCAGGGACAGGCCGCTGATGTAGCTGTTCGAACAAACGCCGACCGCCGTTCGCCCGGCGGCATACAACCCGGCGATGGCGGAACCGTCGTCGCGCTTGACCCGTCCGGTCCGCCCGTCAACCACCAGTCCGCCCAGGGTCAGGCCCGGTATCGGCGAAAAAGGTGACGCGTCGTCGGAGATATTCACCGCGTAGAACGGGGCCTTGGCTACGGGGTGGCACACCTCGGCCTCCTTGTGCGCAGGGTCGCCGGAGTCCGAGGCGATTCCGGTGTTGTACGCGGAGACCGTTTCCATCATTGCCGCCGGGTCAACACCGGTCTTCGCGGCAAGCTCCTCCAATGTACGGGCACGTGTGTGCCCGAGCGTGAACGTAAACGCTGCGGTGAGTTTGTGGAAAATCTGGGTCTGGGTCCAGAACTGCCTGCGGGCCTTCTTCCAGTTGTCGGCGTCATAGACGGCCCAGCCCTTGCCGCCGAACCGGCGCATCAGCACGTTTCCGTGCGTGGCCCCGTAGAGGTCTTCGTTGGCGATGCGGCGGCCGTTGAGCCCGACAGCCACGCCTTCAATGAACGCACTGGGCGGGGACAGGAACCGCCATGCGGTGACGTTGCCCATCTTCGCCGTTGCGCCCCCTGCGTCCAGGCCCAGCTGGATGCCGCTGCCGTCGTCGGCGGGAGTGCCGAGCGGGGAGATTTTCGTGAACTCCGGCGCGTGTTTGGCCACCCAGTCCCTGTTGTAGATGAAACCGCCGGCAGACAGGATGACCGTGGATGCGAGCGCTTCGCGTTCAACCGATCCCTCCTGCCAGATGCGTGCCATCCGGGCGGTGGTTCCCTTGACCAGGTCAGGGGCCCAGTTGCCGATTTTGGCCGAGGCCTTTGTCATCCGCCGATGGCGTGCGGCGGAGGGGTGGGACTGCTCGAGTACCCGGTACCTCACGCCGCTGACTGCGCCGTCGTTCATGATGAGGTCGGCGACCCGGGCAATCGGGATGAAATGCACGCCTTTCCGCTTGGCGGACTCGGCCAGATGCGTCCACAGAACCTTCCCCGAGGCGAGGCCCTTGGCAAGGGCACGGTGTCCGCGGGGAGCAGGGGTGGCGGTTTCCCGGTAGGGATACGCCTTTTCGTTTCCGGAGAAATACAGGTAGTGCTTATCCGTCGGATAGGACGTCTTATACGGTGCGACGGCGCTGCCAAAGGACACGCCCTGGCGCTCCAGCCAGGGGATCATCCCGGGGCTTTCCCGGCAGAAGCGGCGCAGTGTTTCCTCGTCGACGGCGTCCCCCACTTCCTGGCGGAGATAAGCGAACAGGTTGTCCGGGCTGTCGGTGTAACCGGCCTGCGTTTGGTACCGGGTGCCGCCGCCGGCATACACCACTCCGCCGGAGAGGGCGCTGGCACCGCCGCCGTAGGAACTGTCCAGTACCAGGACGCGGGCTCCCCCGTCCGCTGCCTCTATCGCTGCCGCGGCTCCGGCGACGCCGAAACCAACAATGATGACGTCGTAATCCCCCGCTGCGCCGTTTGTCCGGGTCATGTCAGATCGTCTCCCCGGCGTCGGCGAGCAGGACGCTGCCGGTCATGATGGTGGAGAGGTCACTGGCGGCAAAGAGCACAACGCGGGCAATGTCATCCGGGGTACCGGTGCGTCCGATCAGGCTCTGGTTCATCACGTCCATCTCCGGCAGCTCGATTCCCGCGGCGGCTGCCTGTTCCATCATGGCGGTGGCCATTGCCATGTTGCCTTCGGTGGGAACATAGCTCGGGGCTACCCCGAGAACACGGATGCCCAGCGGCGCGAATTCGAGGGCCATTGCCTTCGTCATGCCGCGGACAGCGTGCTTTGAGCTCACGTAGGCGGACAAGCCCGGGGCGGGGGCCTGGAAACCTGCGGTGGAGACGATGTTGACGATGACTCCTCCGTTGCCGCCCATCTGCTTCACTGCTTCACGGGCACCCAGGAAAGTGCCGCGGGTGTTCACTGCGTAGACCTGGTCCCAGGCCTCCACCGACATGGCCGGTACCGGCACGCTGGGGAAGAGTCCGGCATTGTTGACCCACACGCCGATGGCTCCGATAGCAGCGGCTGCTTCGTCAGCGCCCTGCGTTACGGACTGCTCTTCGGTGACGTCCATTCGTACACCCACGGCGGTGACACCGTACCGCTCCCCGATTGCACGGGCGGCTTCGGCGGCAAGGTCAACGTTCAGATCGGCCAGGGCAACGTTGGCGCCCGCTTCGGCAAGCCGCTCTGCGATGGCCCGGCCTAGCCCCTGCGCTCCACCGGTGATGAGTGCCGCGCGCCCATTGAGCGCTATCAGCTCGGCAATGGGGTTTTTGGATACATCGGGAAAAGGAAAAGACACAGTGACCTCCTTGGCACGTGCACGGATAGTTATGACACGGTATGCCATAAGTCCGTCCCTGCCTAGTGGTTAGGCTTAGCCAATGGAGCACACCAGACCGCGGATCGGCCGGCCGCCCATCGCCGACCCGGAAGCACTGCGGTCAAGACTGCTCGGATTCATCGAGCGCGCAGGCTACGGCAACACGTCAATGGCATCGCTCGCCGCGGAAGCCGGAATGAGCGCCCGGACGCTGCACCGCTACTTCCCCGCCAAAGCCGACATTGTCTGGGGCGGCATTGAATCGTCGATTGAGACGCTCACCTTGGAACTCGATAACGCCGACGACGGCCTTCCGGTCATCGAGGCCGTAGCCGCCGCAGTGGCAGGGGTTTTCGACCAGAACGCCGAGGACCTCGCAGTCATGCGTATTCGGCTTCGGCTGATAGCACTCACCCCTGAACTCCGGGCCAACCGCTCTGCCACGTTCGAGGGCTGGCGCCACGCCATCATCGGATTTGTGGCAGCACGCCGCGGCGAAGATCCGCGGAGCCTGGTCGCCGTCTCCGCCGGGACGGCGGTGCACACCGTGCTTCTGGAAGCACTCAGCTGGTGGGCGTTGCACAGCGAGGCGACCGACCCGGCGGCCACCATTGCAGCGGCACTTCACGGCCTGGGGACGCTGATCGCGTCCTAGCCGTACGGATGCGGGTGTCGATCGGCGCTCGAAAACCGTCGTAATGTTTTGCCCTATGGCTTCGGAAAGGATCAGGCGTTGTGAATAAGGCCGAGGTGACTCTGGGAAGTTATCCCCGTGATGATGTCCCATGGGCGAAGGACGGCAAGATTCGGGAAGGCCGCGCGACGGTACTGGTCCGCCAGCCGGACAAAACGCTGAAGCCCGCCGGCGAAGTCTCCATGGGGGACCGGAGCGTTATGCATCCCGACGTGGAAGTCGGTGGCGAGTTCGTCATTGAGCTGCGCGCCCGCTTCGAGTCGGAGGTATATGAGCGCCGGGTGACCTTCATTGCCAGTGGTGACGAGGCCAACGATGTTTTTGTGTCGGCTGTCGGCCCAGGCGCACTAGCCGAACCGAAGGCCGGCCGGTTTAAGCGGATACGGTATTCAGGCTTCGAGTTTGGTGTGCTGGTTATGGCCGCCACCACCGAGCAGGGCACCCGTCTCAGCGGCACGTCAGGCCCGCTTATCAAGCATGGACCCGGCGACGGCGTAGCCGCTATTTAGCCGCCGCAGCCGGGGACGCGTTCGGCTCGTTGGCGGCGAGCTCTGCGGTTAGTTCCAGGCACCGCAGGCGGGCCGGGGAGTAGTCGTAGGGCATCATTTTGACGGCGTCGATGAGGCTTACGCACGCTTCCCCCGCGCCGGCGTCCTCCCCACTTGCCGTGCCGGCGGGGTTCAGGGCATCCCAGGAGTCGAAAAGCTTATCGTCGCTCTGCGCCTGGCCGGATTTGGTGCTGGCGGCGTCCAGTTTCCCTTCGAAGGCGTGCCGGTCAGCGGCGGCCTGTGCCACGCGGGGGTCCTCGACGGCGACCGTGTCATCGAGCGCTTCCTCGGCGGCCTCCACGCGGTCCGATTCCTCCCGCAGACCCGGGTGCGCGGCCATGACGGTGTAACGGCCGGTATTAACGGCCGCTCCGAGCGGCCCGAAAATCCGTTCCATGACCAGCAGGCTGTCCAACTCCGCCTGCCGCAGCCAGCCCGCCGGCAGCTCCTTGAGGCGTCCCGTGACGACGTCGGAGAGCAGGTCCATCCGGCCCTCCACGGTGCGCATGCGCTTTACGACGACGGCGGCGTCACCGCCGTCGTCATCACCGGCAGGAGCCGGGTCGGCAAAGACTTCACGGATGTCATCCACGGCCATCCCGGCGTCGACCATTTTGCGGATCCACAGCAGCCGGATCATGTCCTCATAGCCGTACCTGCCGCCGCCGTCGCTGCCCCGTGCGGGCTCGGCCAGCAGGCCAATCCGTTGATACTCACGGATCGTTTCCGGTGCGGTGCCGGTGAACTGTGCCGCGTCAGCAATCCCGACCTGGCGCGGCGGAAGCGGGACAAGCGGTGAGGGCATGTACGGGGCCTTCCATAACGGGGCGGGACGTCACGCCCGGACTCCACACCCGGACTTCATGACGGTGCTGACAACCTTTCGCAAGACACTACCGGGCGGAGGGCACCCGAATCCCGCTGAACTGCTCTATGTCACTTGTAGCCTTCATATATGACTTCCCTCGCTGCCGCCCACATCAGAATTGCACGGCCCACCAAGGATATGGATGCCGCCATACGTTTCTGGGTGCAAGGCTTCGGTATGACATTGGAGGGGCGGAAGCCCAGTGAAACCGGCACGCTGGAGGAGCTGGCGTTTATCGGCTGGCCGGGCGGAAATTGGCATCTCGAGCTGGTTCTGGACCGGGAAATTACTCCCGCGCCTAGCGAGGAGGACCTTCTGGTTCTCTATCTTGAGGGTCCGGTTGAGGACCAGCTTCTGGAGAGCATTGAGAATGCAGGCGGACGGCGGGTGGGCGCACGCAATCCGTATTGGGACGAGCATGGGGTCACCATCGCTGATCCTGACGGCTATCTGGTGGTCCTGTCCACGCGTTCCTGGAGCTGAGGCACCCGCTCCTCCCAAAGCAGGTGAAACAACCGTGAGATAGGAAGATGATGTTGCTATGACGAAGCAGGAAGCCCTGCCTTTGCGCATTGCGTTCGCAGTCCTAGCTCTCGGAGCACTACTGCTTCAGCTCATTCTCATTCCGCAGGCGGGTGACAGCTACGCCGGCAGATTTCCCGAAGCCGAGTATCTCGCTTTCCCCTACGCCGCAGGAATTACGGTCGGGCTCATCGGTTTTGAAGTGGCGTTGGTGGCAGCGTGGCAGCTCGTCTCCGCTGTCCTGACGGAAAGGTCGCTGGACAGCCCGACAGTCGCATGGACCAACGTTATGGCGGCTTCGCTTGCGTTCATGGCAGCGGTCTTTGCCGGCGTGTGTGCACATGCCCTGTTCTGGACGAAGTTTGGAGGCCCGGCAATCCTTTTCGGGTTTTTTGTTTCCCTCGCCCTGATTGCCGGTATCTTCGCTGTTCGACACGGAATAAGGGATTGGTTGGAGAATGCCACGGACGACGGCGCTCACCAGTAGCCAATACACATGAACCTCTGGGCTTCACCAACTATCTTCATGGGAGCGTGAAACGAGTGGGGCCGGCTTAGCCACCGACGACCGCTACTGAATCGCCCCAAGTGCAGGCCCATGCACCACTGCTTGGACAATGTAAAAGGATTTCAAGACTCGCACGGGGAGATTGAGCGCGATGACAAAGGCCGAAGAAAACCGGATTGCCTGGGGCCGGGGGACGTGGCGTAACCCGCCGATACAAGTCGTCGCTGACGGGAATTGTCTGCAGGTGACCGCGGCCGGGCACAGTGATGCGTGGAGGCACACCTCGTATGGGTTCGTCCATGACAGCGCACATGCTCTCCTTGCGCCGCTAGCTGCCGAGGGCGCAATGGAGGTCTCGTTCCTGCTGGACTACTCGGAGCAGTTCGATCAGGCGGGAATCTTCCTGCACGTCTCGGAGTCGGTGTGGATCAAGGCCGGCGTCGAGGTTTCCGACGGGATTCCGCAGGTTGGTGCCGTCGTCACGCATGAGGTCTCGGACTGGTCGGTGGCACCTGTTCCGGAGTGGATCGGTCAGGTCATCACAGTGAGGTTGAGCAGATCCGGTGACGCTGTCACCATCAGGGCACGCGCCGGCGATGAACCTTTCCGCCTCATCCGCGTCGCTCCCCTGAGCGAGAACGCGAGCGCAGCGGCCGGCCCGTTTTGTGCCTCGCCCACGCGGGATGGTCTGACGGTCACGTTCACCCGATGGGTCGAAACGGATGCGGATCCGTCGCTGCACCCTGGGAGCGACTAGCGTCGCGTGCTCCGTCAGCCCCGGGTCGCAAACCGGACCTGGATCCATTTGAGTTCAGTGCGTGGAAGTACGGCGGTCACGACGCCGCCGCCGGTAAGGCGGGCTCCGACGCCGTAGACGAACGGGTCGGTATCGACCTCTGCACCGGGTACGTCGACTCCGTTGACGACGGTTCTGGCGTTGCCGTTGACCATCCGGCCGGTTAGTCCGGGAGCGTGCTGGTCCCAGGGGCTGGCCCCTGGCCAGAGCTCTTGCCGGTACTGGTTCATGAGGATGTAGTTGACATGGTCAGCCAGGAGGCTTTGAACCGAAGAACGCTCCGACGGCTCGCGGTGCCAAGTGGTTCGCACGGCCTCCCACAGCTGCGGATAGCGCATTCGCTCCACCTGCTCGATCAGCCACGGAGGCCGGGGCCAGGGCGGAACTTCCTCGATCGATCTGCGGGTCTCCTCGTCGAGGTCCGCGAGGTTAACCGGGTCTGAGCGATCATCCGGGTTTCGCCAGAGAGTGTATGTGATGCTCGCTGTCATTTCGCTGTACCCATGTTCACCCGAGGCGGAGTTCAGGCTGACTAAGTCCGTGTCCTCCAGCGACGGCTGGGGTACAAGCCCCAGCACCGGAATAGGCATGCGCTTCAGGTTTTCGGCCCATTCAACACGGGGATCGGGGGCGTCTTCGGGGAGAATACCGACCACTCTCATGCCTTGACTATGAATCAAGCGAGGATGCCTGTAAATGGGAATGAGTTAAGCCCGCAAATGTTCCGGTAAAGGACCGGGCCGCGAGACTCGATCGCCGGGAACAACGCGGTGCAAAGCCGTGCCTGTTTCTTATGCGGCCTAGTGGCAAAGCGCGCATCTGCGACAGAGCCCTGTTAGTTTCGGGTCATGGGGAGCATGGAAGACGGCATTCTTCACTCGATCGTGGATATCGCTATTAAGGACCTGTCGCCGGCTGCACAAGCGGCTCAGCGACAGGTTGTAGAGATCGGGTCAGCTCATATTGTTGTTCTGCTGCATGGGGCGGCCGCGGTTCGGATCGGACGCGATCCGCGCATGAACGTTGAGATGCGAAAGCGCCAGGAACTAGTAGACAGCATTCCGGTATCGATCGGGTTCCACGTACCCAGATCGTTGGGCCCGGTCGTAACGCTGGATGAGTTTTCAGCCGTTGCGGTTGAGCTGGTGCCCGGCGCACCTTGTCCTGCAGGTGAAGGTGAGCCATCGGAGCTCCAGGACTTGCTCGCCCAGGTGTCATCCATTCCCACGGAGCCAATCGCAGGGTTGCTCGCTGAGCCTCTGGCATTTTGTGGGGGGCCGGAGTGGTATCGGATCCAGCGCGACGAAGTACTTCCACGCCTGAAGCAGGAGGTGCAGAGGCAAGCCATGGATGCGATCTGGGCGCTGGTGAACCTTGAGCCGGTCAAGGAAGTGTTTGCCCATGGCGATCTCGGGGGCCACAACGTCTTCTGGGAGGCGGGCGCGTATCGGGTGTTCTCGACTGGGACCTGTCTTCCCGAAGCGACCTGTCCACCGACCTCGCCTGCGTGGGTGTTTGGAACGGATGGAAAAAACTTTCACTCATTGCGGATGCTGCGGAGGTGCGCCGGGCCTCCGTCCGGCGGAATACCTTTCGGCTCCAGCAGCTTGCCTTCGCCATTCTCCATGAACGGCCTCCAGCAGAGATCGACAGGGCGGTCTCAAGAGCAAATGCCTGGTTCGAGAAACAGTCCTTTTGAGCGAACGACTGTGGCCCGCCGTCGGCTTCCTGGGATTCGGCGCCGCTCAGGAAGTAGTCAAAGGCGGCATCGACTATGTACGTGCGACCCGTCTGACTTTCCCGTCGCGGCCCTTGCCGTTGGCTCAGCACAATCATGGCTGCCTGTTGAGATCTTGTCGAGGAGCGCAATCGCGGCTACAGCTACGGCACCAAGAACGCCGTTGGTCCACGCCAGCACAAACCAACCCAGCCCCGGGTCGGCCTCATTCGGCGTGCCGGGATGAGGCGTCAGCACGAGAATGCCGGTCACAAGCGCGGGGATTCCCAAGGCCAGACCCAACCCCCAGGCAAGATACCTTTCCCGGTCCAACAACCCCTGCCAGGACCTAAAGACACCGATGACCATGGCCAAGGCGGGGAAAACAAAAAATGGGGCAACTTGAGTAAATGTGCTCATGACTCCCCTACATCTTTTCGGTCACTCTGGCAGCAGTTACTGTCACGAACATAGATTAGATCCGATCCCAATGAAGGTGCCACGATTCCGTTCCTTGAAGCGATACCGCAGCGCGACATGCCTAAGGATCCTGCCGAGCAGAACACAGCATCCCTCGACGCGCGGGCAATCAACCGTTAGATTGTCACAACCGTCTAAATCTCCCGGGGGAACCATGAGAATATCTGCCATCAGCCCTGTCCTCGCGCTGTTACTCCTTACCGGCTGTGGCGCAGCCACCGTGGGAGCTGAGGCTAAGCCGCCCCTTCCTTCGGCATCTGCCGAGCCCTCCGTTGAAACAGGGGCTGCGGATACCGAAGAGCAGTCATGCCTCAAACTCCTAGGAACAGACGGTCAAGGACCGCTGACCCGGGTGGTTTCGGTAGTGAAAATCGGCGACGGTACAACCGGCGTCGAAATGGGCGCGGAGGAGGCACGCCCGCTCCACGACGAAGTCCTGGCTATCGCCAAGGAGGCCCCTGTGGAAATCGCTCCCCTGGTGAAAGAGCTGTCCTCCCCCACAGAAAACGTCCTGCGGAAGGCAGAAAATCCAGATGCCTCGTGGAACCTGAACGCCGATACCTGGACAACAGCCGTCACAGAACTTCAGACCCGGTGCGAACCATACGAGCCCGTCAGCTAGTAGCCCCCTTTGCCGGCGTCATGATGTGGCAGTGAGAACGAAGATCCATTCTCGCGACGCCGGGCCAACACCCTCTCGGTCCCAGCCTCCCCAAACCAGAGCGACATGAAGTCCTGCGTCCTTTATCCCATCGATCACATCATCCCAGGACGGGAAACGTAGCGTTTCACTTGTGGCCCAGTTCCTGTCGCCTACGTTCCAGCGATCCACATGGGTAATGAGGTCCCCGTCCTGCAAGACTTCCCCACGCACAGTTCCCCACCCGACGTCACGAGGAGCCTCGTCAGCCCACTCACGCCATTCCTCAACGGCGGCGTTGCGAATCTCGAAGGCAACGTGACCGCCAGGGCGTAGCGCCCGGCGCGCTTGGAGCAGTACATCTACCCAAGCGGATTGATCGAGGAAGTACTGTGCCACATGGCCGGTCATCAGAATCAGATTCGCGCACGCGTCCTCTAGATCAACTGCCGTTCCCTGAATCCAAGTGACATCGGAGGCATACGGCTGTGATTTAGCGAGAGCGAGCATTGTCTCTTGTGGCTCAACCCCTATTGCCTGGTGACCCTGCTCCACCAGGCGGCTGCATAGAAGACCGGTTCCTGCACCGATGTCCGCGACAACCTGCGCCTGTAGTTCTTGAGCCAGCGCGAGGTAGAAGGGGATATCAGGGCGGCACGCATAGTCGGCGTCGTAATGAGCTGCGAGCTGGTGTGTGGCGTAGTAGTTGCCATAAGACTCGTGCATGTTCAAACTCCAGACAGAACGCGGTCACTACGTTGGTGGCGGACGGGGAACGGCGTCGCGGTTAGAAACCGGGTGCCCACAGCTACCCTCACGAACCGAAACAGGCAAGCCGGCTGCCTGGACCCTGATCCAATGCAGAGGTTTCTTCGGCGGCGGGCACAACGTAGTGTGCGGACAACAGGGCCAGCGCTGCAGGCGGTTGGGATGAAATCGTGATCAAGCGGGGGAAACGTCGTTTCAACTGGCTACTTGCTGCCATCGCAACGTCGATTGCAGGCATTGTGGCGATGTTCTGGCGGTCGGGAACCTGTACTGATTTGGTTGCCGTGGCGGGGAAATGCAGTATTGGGCCGTCGCCGTCCACAATCATCATGGCGGCACTCCTTTGGGCTCTGGCGGTGTGGCTTCTCTACGTATGGTGGCGCGACGATCGGCGAGCATGAAGTCGGGCCGTGGAAAGTGGGGAGTGCCGAGACGAGCCGGTGACGCGTCCGGACAGGCATCGTCCAACGAACACACCCCACAGACAGCTAAAGCACGACGCCGGCCGCAGCCACCGTCCGCCCCTTCCCCGCCCGTAGAACTAGGCTGGGGGCATGGCAACAGTAATCCTCGTGCGGCACGGCCGCACCACCGCCAACGCCTCCGGGCTGCTGGCCGGCCGGACCCCCGGCGTCGAACTCGACTCTGTGGGCCGCGGCCAGGCCGCCGCCACCGGTGACCGGCTCGCCGTCGTCCCCCTGGCCGGTGTGGTGTCCAGTCCGCTGGAACGCTGCCGGCAGACCGCGCAGTTCATCTTGGACCGGCAGGCCGGCACCCCCCACACCCCGGTCGAGGACGGCCTCACCGAGTGCGATTACGGCTCCTGGCAGGGCCGCACGCTGGAGGAGCTCGCGAAGGAGGAGCTCTGGAAGACGGTGCAGTCCCAGCCCTCCGCCGTCACCTTCCCCGGCGGCGAGTCCATGGCCGCGATGCAGGCCCGCTCGGTGGCCGCCATCCGGCGGCACGACGCCGCGTTCGAGGCCGAGCACGGGCCCGGCGCCGTCTGGGTGGCGGTGAGCCACGGGGACATCATCAAGTCGGTCCTCGCCGACGCACTCGGTATGCACCTGGACATGTTCCAGCGCATCAACGTGGGTCCGGCCTCCGTGTCGATCGTCCACTACGGCGCGGGGCGGCCCACCGTCCTGGCCACCAACACCGACGCCGGGGACCTGTCCTGGCTCGCCGCCCGCCCGACGTCGGAGGATGCGCCGGTGGGTGGTGGCGCAGGGCACGCGGCACCTCCGGCCCAATGAGCCTAGAGTAGTTCCATGCCTACAACCGTTCATGAGTTCGACTGGCCGGACCGCGTTGTCGTCGGTACCGTCGGCGTCCCGGGCCAGCGCACGTTCTACCTGCAGGTACGCACCGGAAAGCAGATTGTCAGTATTGCCCTGGAGAAGCTGCAGTCCGCCCAGCTCGCCGAGAAGATTGACGAGATCCTCGACCAGCTGATGACGGCGGACGGCAACCCCTTCCACGTTCCCGCGAGCACTCCCCTGGAGCTCGTGGACAATGACGACCTCGACGCCGTTCAGGAACAGTTCCGCGCCGGCGTGATGAGCCTGGGCTGGGACCCGACGACGGCGCAGGTGGTCATCGAGGCCTACCCCCTCGGCGAGGTGGATGAGGACGACGACGGCTTCCTCGAGGATGACGACGACGAGGCCGACGACGCCGAAGAGGTGCTGCGCGTGCGGATGCCGGTGGGCACCGCCCGGGCCTTCGCCAAGCGCACCCGCGAGGTGGTGGGGGCCGGCCGGCCGATCTGCGTGATCTGCGGCCAGCCGATCGACGCCGACGGGCACACCTGCACCTTCCCCGAGGCCTGATGCCCGCGCCCGACCTGGTGACCGCCGAGCTCACGCTCACCGGCCGCCTCACCACGGCGTCCAACGCCACCTTCCTGGGCAGCATCGGCGACGCCGCGGTGGTCTACAAGCCGATTGCCGGCGAGCAGCCGCTCTGGGACTTTCCCGACGGCTGCCTGGCCCACCGCGAAGTCGCCGCCTACCTGGTGTCCGAAACGCTGGGCTGGAACATTGTGCCGCGCACCTGGCTGCGGGACGGCCGGTTCGGTGAAGGCATGGTTCAGCTCTGGCAGGAGACCGACCCGGAGCAGGCTCCGGTGGATCTGGTGCCGGAGGACGAGGTGCCGGAGACTGGGTGGAAAGAGGTGCTGCAGGGCTCCGACGAGGCCGGGCGGATTGTTTCGCTCATTCACGAGGACACTGCGGCGCTGCGGCGGATGGCCGTGTTCGACGTCCTGGTCAACAACGCCGACCGCAAGGGCGACCACGTCCTGGCCATGCCCGGCGGGCACCGGTACGGCGTTGACCACGGCCTGACCTTCCATCAGGAGCACAAGCTGCGCACCGTGCTGTGGGGCTGGATCGGCGAGGAGCTGAGCGCCGAGGAACTTGCCGGCATCGACCGGGTGCTTGAGGGACTGGAGGGTGAACTCGGATCGCAGCTGGCGAAGCTGCTCACCGCCGAGGAAATTGCGGCATTTGCCGCCCGCTGCGCCCGGCTGCGTTCAGCCGCGGTGTTTCCGGCTCCGAGCGGCGACATGCCTGCAGTCCCCTGGCCGCTGTTCTAGGAAGCTCCGCGAGCGGCCCGTGCGCGAGCCTTGATCGCCAGGATGACGTCAGTTTTCGCGTCGGCGTAGTCGTTCATGTCCTCCCACTGACCGCTGAGCAGAGTTCTCTTGGTGCTCTCGTAGAGCGCGCGGTCCGCCGCGTTGGCGCGCAGATGGTCGCGAAGGAGGAGGTACTCCTCCACGGCGTGATCGCCGCGCTCGTACAGGTGCACATGCACGTCACGGGCCGGTGTCCGCACCAGACGGCGCCCCGGTTCCCGCACCCGCAGCTCATAGCCGGCGGCGATGAGCGGAGCGAGGTAGTCCTCTTCGGCGGTGGTGTCCTCCACGGCAACCACAATGTCGATGATCGGTTTTGCTGCCAGGCCGGGAACCGACGTCGAACCGATGTGCTCGATCTCTACGCGTGTGGGCGCGAGTGCGGCCTCGATCCGGCGGCGGTGCGTCTGATAAACGTCCGGCCACCGGTCGTCGTAGCTGTGGAGGGCCACCTCGACCCGCTCGGGACCGCCGATCAGCTCCACCGTCGTCACGTCCGGGCGTGGCAGCTTTCGATTTTTCATTTCCCTACCGGCTTTCGCATCTGCGTGGAGACGGTTTCATAGCCCAGGGATTCGTACAGCTCACGCGCCACGGAGTTGTAGCCGAACACGTTGAGCCCCAGCGTCGCAGCTCCCTGTTCGGCTGCGGCGGCCTCCGCCAGTTGCATCGCGGCACGCCCGTAGCCCTTGCCCCGGTGCTCCTCACGAATCTCAATATCCGAAACCCACCACGCGTCTGCCCTGTCCTCTGTTTGCGAGATCCAGAGGTACCCGACGATCGTGGACGGGCCGTTGCTCCCGCGAGCGACGACGTCGTACACGAGGTGCCCGGGCGCGACCTTTCCGCCCGGGAACGAGGCCGCCATCCCAGCCCGCGCTTTTCGTGCCGCCACTTCCGCGGATTCGCCTGACTCAATGCGCGATTGCTCGTAGCTCCGGCGGGTTTCCTCCAGCCACGCGGGGAGTCTGTCGGCCGGCATCGCACGCAGTTCAATGGTCATTCGATCACTCTAGGGCGGTGTGCGACGGCGCGGGGCCAAGACCCTACCTCCCGCGTCCGCGTCCGGGCCGGGCAGGGACTCTGGGAGACTGGGGCTGACGGTGAGCGCAAGCGGGAGGACATTGGATGCCGACGACGACGTGGGAGCGGCTGCCGGAGGCCCGGCGCAACGCGGTGATCAGCGCGGCAGAGGATGAGTTCTCCCGGCACGGCTTCTCCGGGGGCAGCCTGAACGTCATCGCCCGCGAGGCAGGTGTCGCCAAGGGCAGCCTGTTCCAGTACTTCCGCGATAAATCGGACCTGTACGCGTATCTGTCCGAGCGCGCCAGCGTCCGCATCCGGGCGGACATGGAGGTGGCCATCCGGTCCCTCGACTGGAGCCACGGGTTCTTCGTCCCGCTGCGCGGGCTGGTGGTGCTGTGGGAGGAGTACTTTCATTCCCACCCCCTGGAGCTGGCCATGACCGTGGCGGTCAACGTGGAACCGGAGCGGTCCGCGCGGATGGCGGTCCGCCAGGTCGCCAATGAGCACTATGCCGCCGTTCTGCGCCCGCTGCTGGCCGGCGCTTCCGAACGGGGTGACCTGCGTCCGCAGGCAGACCTCGAGGCTTTCCTCGCCCTGTTGCTGGTGCTGCTGCCCCACATCGCGCTGGCCCCGCACAGCCCGGGCCTGGATCCGGTGCTGGGGTTGAGCAGCACGGCCCGGCGGGAACGGCATACCGCCGTCGAGCGTTTGGTCGCGGTGCTCGAGGCCGCGTTCGGTCCGGAATAACCCCGACGCCGTGTGACCGCGCGCGATACGTCGCTATTCAGCGCGGCGGCAGCTGGGCGAGCCAGCTGGTCATCGCGTCCAAGGGCGCGCGCCACCCGTGGTCGAGCATCAGGTCGTGGCCCATGCCAGGGAAGGTGAGGACGGGGGCTGCGTAGCGCGATGCGGTGCGGCGCACGTCGGCCAGCGGCACGAGGGCGTCGTCCGGAGTGGCGAGCACCAGCACCGGCGCGTCGCCACGCGGCTGCCCTGCTGGGCGGTGCATCAGCAGCTGATACTGGACCAGCGGCGACTCCGGCCCGCACCGGTCGGCCAGCCGCTGGGCTTCGGGGCCGGAGAGCTGGTTGAACAGGTACTCCCGGCGCAGCGGCAAGGACCTGCCGAGGAACAGGCGGGCCGCGTCTCCGGGGTGGCGGCGGGCAATCGCCAGAAGGGAGCCCACGGCAGGGTGAGCCGGCACGGGAGCCACCAGGACGCCGGCCCGGGCGGCGTACCGGGCCAGCACCAGCTGCACCACGAGCCCACCCAGGGAATGTCCCACCAGCACCGGACGCCGGGGCAGGCTGGCTGCCGTGTGGACGACGTCGTCGACATAGTGGCTCAGGCGGGCCGTCCGCAACGACCCCTGGCTGCTGCCGTGGCCGCGCAGCGAGACCGCGTATGCCGGATGGCCGGCCGCGGCTGCACCCTCGAGCCAGTGGGACCAGCACCATGCACCGTGCCCGAGCCCATGCACGAACAGCAGCGGCGCCTTCTCCGGTACGCCGGGCGCCGGAGACGCGTGGAGCAGCTCCAGGCCGCGGGGACCGATACTGCGTGTCGGGGTGTTGATGTTGATCGTCACAGTCGGGGAGTCTACAGTGACACACATCACATGACCACCGGTCATATTCAGAGCCCTGGAGCGCCAATGACGACATTCCACAGCACGTCCTCCGCCGACAATCTCAGCCGCAGCGACCGCGAGCGCGTGTGTGTCATCGGCGCCGGCTCCTCCGGCATCACGGCAGCCAAGGTGCTCCACGAACGCGGACTCGACTTCGACTGCTTCGAGCTTTCCGACCGGGTGGGCGGCAACTGGGTGTGGGGCAACAGCAACGGTGTGTCGGCGTCGTACAAGTCCCTGCACATCAACACCTCCCGCAGCCGGATGGAGTTCAGCGACTTCCCAATGCCCGAGACCCTGCCCAACTTCGCCCGCCACGACCAGATCGCCGCATACTTTGACGCCTACGTGGACCACTTCGGGTTCCGGGACAAGATCACCTTCACCACCGGCGTGGAGCAGGTGCGCCCGTTGTCCGGCGGCGGCTTCGAGGTGCGCCTGAACAGCGGGGAGACCCGGTTCTACCGCTCGGTCATGGTCGCCAACGGCCACCACTGGGACCCCCGGATGCCTGAGCCCGCCTTCCCCGGCGCGGAAACCTTCACCGGCGAGCAGATGCACTCCCACGACTACAAGGACGAGCAGCAGCTCGTCGGCAAGCGGGTCGTGGTGCTCGGCATGGGCAACTCGGCCATGGACATCTGCACGGACGCCAGTTACCACGCGGCCGAAACCTACCTCTCCCACCGGCGCGGGGTGCACATCATTCCCAAGTACGTCTTCGGCAAGCCCTACGACGAGATCGCCGGGAACGAGAAGATCCCGTCCTGGGTCCGCTGGCCCGTCGCCCGGCTGCTTATGCGCGCAGCCACCGGCCCGATGTCCCGCTACGGTCTCCAGGAGCCCGACCACAAGTTCGCCCAGGCCCACCCGACCATGTCCAGCCGGGTGCTCGACCGGCTGGCCCACGGCGCCGTCGTCCCGAAGCCCACCATTCAGCGGTTCGACGGCGACGACGTCGTCTTCGCCGACGGAAGCCGCGTCGCGGCCGACCTGGTGGTCTACTGCACCGGATACAAGATCTCCTTCCCCTTCTTCAGCCGTGACTTCCTAGACCCCGGCGGAGACAACGAGGTCAGACTCTACAAACGGATGTTCCACCCCACGGTGCCCGGACTGTATTTCATCGGACTGGTGCAGCCGCTCGGTGCGATCATGCCGATCTCCGAGCGGCAGTCCGAGCTGGCCGCCGACCACCTCCAGGGCCGTTACGCCCTGCCGGAACCGGAGGAGATGAACGCAGAGATCGACCGCCACCGGAAGGCGGTCGCCAGGAGGTACGTCGCCAGCAAACGGCACACCATCCAGGTGGATTTTGACGATTACATGCGCGTCCTGCGCACCGAGCGTGAGGCCGGGGCGCGGCGCGTCGCCACTGCCGACGCCGCGTCCCACCGCGTGGCGGCCTGACATGGCCCGGACCATTGAGCAGCACTCACGCCGCGTCGCCGTCGTCAGCGGCGCCGCCCGCGGCATCGGACACGCCACCGCGGCCCTTCTGCTGCGCAACGGATGGCGGGTCGGTGCCTTCGATATCGAAACTAACGGCCTCGCTGAGCTCAAGGACATCGCTGCCGCGCACGGCACGACTGTCGTCACCGGACCGCTCGATGTCGGCGACGCCCAACAGTGGCGTGACGCCCTGACCTCCGTGTGCGAGGACCATTTGGACCTGCTGGTCAACAACGCCGGGCTGCTGTCTGCCGGGCCGTTCGTCGATACTGATCTTGAAAGGCACCGGGCACTCGTGGACGTCAACGTTATCGGCACCATCAACGGTGCCCATACCGCGTTCCCGTACCTGAAAAACGCTGACAGGCCGGTGCTGCTCAATCTGGGATCCGCTTCGGCCATCTACGGGCAGCCTGATCTTGCCACCTACTCGGCCACGAAGTTCGCTGTCCGCGGGCTGACCGAGGCGCTGGAACTGGAATGGACGGAACATGGCATTGCCGTGCTCGACCTGTGGCCGCTGTTCGTCAACACCGGGATGGTCAAGGGTGTCAGTATCGGCGCCATCCAGTCGTTCGGCGTGCGGTTGAACGAGACCGATGTTGCTGCCGCCGCTGTCGCTGCCGTGGAACGCAGCGTCAAGGCCCGCAACCGGAGGTGGCCCCGGAACGTCCACCGCGCCGTCGGCGTTCAGGCCCGGTTCCTGGCTGCGACGGCCCAGATATCTCCGAACTGGGCCAACCGACTCCTCACCGAGCGCCTCACCCGGCGTCCGGATGTCCACTGACAGGTCCCTCCTGCCTGACGCCAGCCCGCACCAGCGCAGGCCACCTTCCTGTGCGCATCGGCGGCCCTGGGCTCAACATCGTGCCGTGCACCTTGCGGCGCGACGGCCCGTTCGGCCTCGCGAGGCCTTTCCACCCGGAAACCTGCTGATTCGCCAGCGGCGCCGGTACGCTACCCGCTCGCATCCGCGAACACTATGCTGTGGAAAATTTTGCGGTTGCAACGATGGGGGACAAGTACATGACCGTACTTAAGGCCGCTTTGCCGGCCCCGACGCGAAGGGCCCGCCGTACGCCCCCCAGCTCAGCACGCTTGGATATTCAGGGACTCCGTACCGTCGCCGTCCTAGCGGTGATCTCGGATCATTTGCTGGGCTATCCGTTCGGCGGATTCGTTGGAGTGGACGTCTTTTTCGTGATTTCCGGATTCCTGATTACCGGCCTGCTATTGCGGGAACAGGAGCGAACCGGCCGCATCTCCTTCAGCGGGTTTTACCGGCGCCGCGTCAAAAGGATCATTCCGGCGGCAGTTATCGTCATAGCGGTCACGATCATTCTTTCCTGGGCGCTTTTCCGGCGGACGCGGGCCGAAAGCATCACCTGGGACGGCTTCTACGCTCTGATCTTTGGCGCCAACTGGCATTATGCCGCAACGGGTACCGATTACATGCAGGCCGGCGGACCGGTGTCGCCGCTGCAGCATTTCTGGTCCCTCGCCGTCGAGGAGCAGTTTTATGTCTTCTGGCCCTGGCTGATAGTTCTGGTGATGGGTGTGCTCGCCCACCGGCTTAGTCTCTCCCTGGCCGCCGCCCGCCGTCTCCTGGCCGGCGTCATGGGCCTTGTCATTGCGGCATCCTTTGTCTTTTCCCTCTGGGAGACCGCAGCGCGCCCAACCGTCGCGTACTTTTCAACGGCGTCGCGGACCTGGGAACTGGCAGTCGGGGCGCTGCTCGCAGTGATAGCGGGCAGTCTGCCAACGCTATCCCTGATGATGAGGACTGTTTTGGGCTACGCGGGGCTGGCCGGCATCATCTGGAGCATCATCTACGTGAGTCCTGACATGGCGTTTCCCGGGCCATGGGGATGCGTACCCGTTTTGTCTACGGCACTGGTTATAGCCGCCGGCATAAATGGTCCACAGCCTTATCTGTATCCCCTGACCAACCGCGTCAGCAATTACCTTGGCAACATCTCCTACTCACTGTATTTGTGGCACTTTCCGGTCATCATCCTGATGGAATCGGTTGTTCCGCAAGAAAATCTGACCGCATGGCTTCTTATGGTGCTGGGAATGGTTGCGTTATCAATCGCTTCCTACCACTTTATTGAAGATCCCATCCGTAAATCGTCATGGCTGGATCCCTCTCCCCGCCCCCGCAGGAAGAGGAAGCCTTCCGGCCTTGACCAGCCGTCAAAGCAGGCCGCGATGGGTGTCCTTGTGTCAGTGACAGCTTTTGCAGTCATTCTCGCCATAACGACGACCACCGAAACGGAACCGTCGCTGTCCGTCCAGCCGGCACCGGCGTCGACCTCCGGCCAGGAGGGTGCAACTCCTGATGCACCGCCGGACACCGCTGCCGGCAGACTATCCGCTGAAATCGAGGCAGCCAGTACGTCAACGGCCTGGCCGGAACTCTCGCCGTCGCTGGATAACCTGGCGTTTGTTCCCGAGTGGACCGTCGACAAGTGCATGAATGTCACTGACGCAAACTTCAGCCAGTGCATTTACGGGGATCCCGCGGCTGCAAAGACGGCAGTGGTCATCGGTGATTCCGTGGCTATCAGCTGGATGCCGGGGCTGCGCGAATCGCTTGGAAAGCAGGGGTGGAGGATCCAGCTGCTGACCAAGGAGCAATGCCCTGCCATCGAGCTGCAGGTTGAGCGGTCTGATGACAAGGCCGGCTTTGCGGATGAATGTATTGCGCACCAGCAGTGGACCATGGCGAAAATCGCCGAGATGACGCCGGACATGGTGCTCGTATCCAGTGCCCTTAATACGCGTGATCGCCTCGTGGGAGCGCCCACAAAGGAGGAAGCCCTTTCACTCTGGTCCGAAGCAACGGTCCAAAAGCTGACGGACGTTCGTGAGGCGACGGAAGGGCAGATCGTTCTGATGTCGGTCGCTGCGACCGGTAAAAACCTGCTCGAATGCGCCACCAGGGTGAGCAGCCCCGGCGACTGTGCCGTGACGGATAGGGATCGATACGTCAGCACGGTCGCCGCGGAGAGAGCTGCAGCGGAGAGTGTGGAAGGAACCCGTTTCGTCTCGACCGTCCCGTGGTTTTGCGGTGCGGTCTCCTGCCCTGCCTTCGCCGGAACAACCCCGATATTCGTAGACCCGCAGCACATAACACCGGAATACTCGGCGAAGCTCGCACCCGTCCTTGCTGAAGCCATCCTTGGCCCGGAGGAGGGGTGAGCACTGTCGGCGCGTAGCAAAGCCGGTGGCCTGCTTCGCGTCGATCTTCGGCGGTGCATCTCTTACACGCCCGGCCACCGGTCGTCGTAGCTGTGCGGGGCCACCTCGAGCCATTCGGGTCCACCGATCAGTTCCACCGCCGCCACGTCCGGCCGTCGCGGTTTTTGGTTCGTCATTTCCCTACCGGCTTTCGCATCTGCATGGAGACGGTCTCATACCCCAGGGACTCATACAGGTCACGCGCCACGGTGTTGTAGCCGAACACGTTGAGGCCCAGCGTCGCAGCACCCTGTTCGGCCGCGGCAACCTCCGCCAGTTGCATCGCGGCTCGGCCGTAGCCCTTGCCCCGGTGGTCCTCATGAATCTCGATATCCGAAACCCACCACGCGTCTGATGATGACCGTGGCCGAGACGCCGACACCAGCTCCCCCCTAACGCCGTAGCTAGTGCCACGGCTAGGCTATTTCGGGGAAGTAATCCTTCGGCGGTCCCCGGAGTCCCGGACTGCCGAGCAGCAATAGAACGTCAGTGGGCTCAGCTACAGTTCTAGGACAATGCCGTTTTGATGTGACTGGGTGAGGAACCCGAGGGGTTGGAGATCACGATGGATGGTCCCTTCAATGCTCGTGATAGCAAGCACGACAAGGGGAAGGCCTTTGACGGACTCGACAGAATCACCGAGAGCGTCCGCCAAGCCCGTCGAGTAGTGTCGACACACCTAGTTGCCCAGACCAGCCAGACAAAGAAGAGAATCGAGGAGCTCAACACCAGGGCCCCCGATTCGTATGACGAAGCTGTGGCGGAATACAACGGCGTGTTCACCGTAATGAGCGACAAAGGCATGTCTCTCATGCGGCAACGTGAACGATCAACCGATCTAATCACCCTTGTCGAGATGCTGGTGAACAGTATCGCCAACACACCGAAGTCATTCCGCACCGATGTCGACGAGATCCTGCTCCGCAAGAGGGATTTTCTGCAAGCCGAGGAATTTGCTCGAAAGGATTTGGAGGCGGCACGGCGATCGGCAGTCGGAGCAGGGGCTGGCTTCACCGCGGGTGCCGCCGTTGCCAGCGTGGCGCCCACAGCCGCGATGTGGGCAGCGACCACGTTTGGGACCGCGTCGACCGGCACTGCCATTTCCACCCTTTCCGGCGCGGCCGCCACCAATGCCGCGCTGGCCTGGCTCGGCGGGGGCGCTATCGCCGCGGGTGGCGCTGGTTCCGCCGCTGGGGGTGCGTTACTCGCCCTGGCCGGCCCGATTGGTTGGACGATCGCTGGTGCCACTTTGTTAACGACCGTCGTACTCTTCTCTAGGAAAAAATCCGAGAACAGAGCTGCGAAAGACGTAGCGCTATCCGCGATAAAGCAGAACATTGCCCTGACTAAACGAAGCGATATTCAGATCGCGGCCGTGTTAGAGGAGACTTCTTCGTTGCGCAACCGCTTGGTCTCACTATATGCAGAGTGCCTGACCTTTTATCGTGCTGATTTTGCCACCCTAAATGAGGCCGATCAGGTGCGGCTTGCGACGCTGGTGAACAACACGAAGGCCTGTGCTGCCCTGCTAAGTCGGCGAATTGACCCGGAAGAGTGACATGAACAAGTTCGTCCAGACTACGCAGGAACAAGCAACCGCTGCTTGGATAAACTATCTAAACCAGCTTCGCGTGGACGCTCTACTAGAGTCACTCACTGCGCAAAAAGAGAATCTCAGCGAGGCAATTTCCAGCGTCAATAATGCTCTCTTGAAGATCAATCTCGAAGTCGTCTCAACCAATCGAGGCGGGCAAAAGGGAATGCATGGATTCATCGCTGAGATCGCCGAAGTGGGAATAGGGAACGCGAGAGAGCTGATAAGAGGCCAGAAGGCGACCAATACCTGGGTGAATGACAACGGGCCAGTGGACCTGATGCGCGCCGGAGTGGATATCCAGCAGAAGTTCTCCATGGCCGGAGGAAGTTTCTCGCTAGCGGCGGTGGAAGAACATCTCAAAAAGTATCCGGACTATGTCAAAAACGGTGGCCGATACCAGATCCCACGAGATCATTTCACGACCGTTCAACGGCTGCGCTCCATGTCCCCGGAGGAGGCGGGAAGGTTAGTGTCCCGCAACGGCAAGGGGGAATCGTTCAAGGATTGGCAGCGAGTCAACAAATTCTTCAACGAGGGATCGATCCACGTCGAATCTTTGGAACCCTCGAAGCTGGACTACGGCGACGTGCAAAGAGGGACCTACACGTCGACTTTAGAGTCCGAGCAGGACTCACTAAAATCCACTGACCAAGCGTTGCGTGACGGCGCCTACCAGCGAAGCCGTCCAAAACTACAGGAGGGCATGAAGGCTTCTCTAGTTGCTGCCGCTTTAGAAGGAGGAACGAGTTTTTTACTGGCAGTCACAGCCAAACGCAGGGCGGACAAACAGTTCAAAGAATTCAATGCCGAGGACTGGGCCGAGATCCTCACCGGATCAGGACTTGGAGTCGCCAGGGGTGGCGTGCGAGGTGCGAGCGTTTACTCGTTGACAAACTTCACCGCCACATCGGCGGCGGTTGCCAGTTCCCTCGTTACCGCTACTTTCGGCATTGCAGAGCAGGCGCACAGGCTACGTAACGGCGAGCTTAGCGAGCTCGCATTTCTTGAGAACGCGGAAGTCGTCTGTCTGGAAGCTGCAATAGCTGCCCTGTCGTCCTTCGTGGGGCAAGCACTGATCCCGGTTCCTGTCATCGGCGCCGTGGTCGGCAACACCGTTGGCACCATCATGTACCAGTGCGTTTCCGCTTCACTCTCCAGGGCCGAGGCGAACCTGATCAAGGGCTACCTCGCGGACCAGCGCGCTCTGGATGAAGAGCTGGCGGCACAGTACGGCCGCCTCGTCGCAGAGCTGAACGAGGGCCTGTCCAACTACCTGGCAGTACTGGAACGGGCTTTCTCGCCTGACTTTCAGATTGCGCTCCTGGGATCCGTTGAACTTGCGCGAGGGCTTGGTGTTCCCACCGAGGAGATACTGGACAGTAAGAACAAGACCAGCGCCTACTTTCTCGACTAATTGCCACCGCTGAGATGCCGGCACTAGCCATTTTGATGCTGGAGTGCCTTGGTGAGGACTTGGAGCTGTGCGCGCACTTCGGCAAGCTCCCGGCGGACGGATTCGTCAGCTACTTCGACATCGGCTGCTGTTTCCGCTGCGACACTTTCGACCAGCCATGATGCCAGGGACGCGGTCACGACGCCGAGCACAGCAATGCCTCCGATCATCAATGCTGCCGCGATGAGGCGGCCGGTATCCGTGACGGGGTAATGGTCCCCGTATCCGACCGTCGTGATCGTCGTCATGGCCCACCACAACGCATCTCCCAGCGACGTTATATTCGCGTCCGAATCAGTGCGTTCAATATCAAGAACTGCCAGCGCTGCCGCATAGGAAAGAATCCCAGCTGACGCGAGGACATACATGAGGATCCGACCCCGTAGAGCACGTCCACCCGCACGGTTGAGGGCCCTTAGCAACGTGATGAGCCGAAGCAGGCGCAATGGGCGGAGCATTGGAAGTACAACAATCAGGAGTTCGTGGAGATTATGCACGAACCATTGCCTGCGGTTGGGTGCCAGCCAGAAGTTCACCAAGTAGTCAATGAGGAACACCGTCCAGATGACCCATGTGAGGATTTCCAGTATCTGGCGTAGATCCTGCTCGGGCTGGCTTATGACCTGAATGGAATAGATCAACAAGAAGAGAATGGCGGCCGCAGCCAAAGGCCATTCAGTGCGGCTCCGCCAGGATACTTGGGTCATCGAAGCATTCTAGGCCGGGGATAACACCCCTGCGATGCGGTCGTTAGATCAGACAGCAAATCAGGGTGCGTCATTTCCATGGATACGGCGGGCCAGAGGCGCTGTCCCCTGCTGTTCTGCACGCCCGCTTGTTAGGTCACCCGACTGGATCGTGTTCCCGGATTTCGAGCGTGCCGCGCCGTGCTTGAATAACGGCAATGACGACGCCGATAGCCAGCCACGACAATCCCAGAATTTTGGCGTTGGCGTCAGCGCTCCACAATGCGTAAACCAGAACGGCCGCGCCAAGTACAGGTGAAATAAGGTGGGCAAAGAGACGACGGTTCCGGCCGCCTCGAATGCCCAGGTGCCAGAAAACGGCGATATGGAGCATGATGTACGCAGTCAGCGCGCCGAACGTCACCAGCGTGGTCAGCAGTGTGGAGTTCTCGGCTCCCAGCACGCCAATCGCCAGAGAGATTGCGGCGATGAAGAGGAGCGCATTCTGGGGTACTTGGCGTTTTGGGGTGACGTACGCCAGGAACTTGGGAAGCTGGCGGTCCCGCGCCATGCTGAAGATGAGGCGTGAAGATGTGGCTTGGGACGCAATTGAGTTTGCAAAGATGGCAATCAGCGCGGACGTCAGGGTCACAACAACCCGGAACCAATCCCCGAGCACGGTGCCCGAGATGTTGTAGAAGGCATTCAGCTCGTCGGTGGCACTTCCGAATACTCCGTCCGCCGGCGCGAACGCAGCCGCAAAATATACCTGCGTAATGAACAGGACCGCAACGGCCACGAGGACGATCATCGTTGCGCGCGCGACAGCCGGCCCGCCGCCTTTAGCTTCTTCATTCAGGGTTGAGATGGCATCGAAACCAATGAAGCTCAGCGCGGCGAGCGGGATTGCTCCGAAAACAATGGCCCACGAGAAATCCTCCGGACGGTACAGCGGCCCCCAGGTGAGACTGCCGTTGCCCTGCGACACGGCGACTATGGCGGCACCTACGAAGACTGCAAGAACAATCAGCTGAATGAGCAGGAAAATCAGATTCATCCGGGCCGTGAACTTGATACCGACCAGGTTGATCGCTGCGGCTGCGATCACGAAAACAGCAATCCAGATCCAGGCCGGGATCGCGGGCACCAGACTGGTCATGGCAACAGCCGCGAACACTGAGAGCAGCGCCGGGAGCAGAAGGTAGTCCAGGAGGATGGCCCATCCGGACAGGAATCCGGCGAAAGGATGGACCCCGCGGCGCACGTACGAGTAGACGGAGCCCGCGATCGGATAGCGCAGGGCCATTTCCCGGTAGCTGATGGCACTAAAGACCATGGCAATTGCCGCTACGACGTACACCAGGGCGGACATTCCATGGGCGAAGGCATGGATGGTTCCAAAGACCGCAACGGGGGCCATCGGGACCATATATATCAGCCCGTATATGACAACGTCGGCCAGTGACATGGTGCGACGGAGCTCTTGTCGGTAGCCAAATTCTTCCAGCTCATGTTGTGGATTCTCGGTGCTGTGGGGGTGGGGAACTGTGCTCATGGTCGGCCTCAGTGATTAGTGTGCGAATGGGAGGGGCTGCGGGTTAGTTGGCGTCGTGCTCGCTCAGGAAATTTCCTACTACTGAGTCGAACTCTTCTGGCCGCTCAAGATGAGGCGTATGGCTGGCTCCGTCAAAACGGTGAACACGCGCGCCGGCGATGTTTTCCGCGAACGGCAGCCAGGAGTCCGTGGCCTCGTCATGTTCGCCGTAGCCGACCAGCGTGGGAAGCGTGATGGCCTCGAGCCGGTCCGCGATGGTCCAGTCCGCCAGCGTCCCTGTGATCGTAAATTCGCTGGGGCCAATCATCGCGGAGTAAACGCTTGGATCCGCGTCAAGCTGGGCGAAGGATTCCTCGACATCGAGCGGCATGGGGTCAACGCGACACAGGTACTGGGCGTAAAACAGGCCCACCGCTTCTTGGTACCGCGGATCCTGGAAGGTTCCATCGGCTTCGTGGCGGGCAATGGTCTCCTGGACATGGGCCGGCAGCTTTTCGAGGAGGCGCCGGGTGCCCGCAGCCCATGCCGGCATTGACGCGGGACTATTCAGCAAGGTCAGGCTTGCGATGGGGGCTTCGGGGTGGGCAAGTATGTACTCCGGTCCGAACATGCCGCCCCAGGATTGCCCCAGAAGGTGAAATCCATCCGCCAGATCCCAGTGCCTTATCAACGCATCAAGCTCATCGACAAAAACGTCCACAGTCCATGCCACTGAGGGCGCATCCGGGTGGTGGCTGCTCCGACCGCATCCAATCTGGTCATAGAGGATGACTTCACGGCCGCCCTTCGCCAGATCCTCCAACCGGCGGAGATAGTTGTGGGCCATTCCCGGTCCACCATGAAGCACAACAACGGGCAAGGCTCCAGCGCGGGAATGCAGGGACCGGGTGCGGCGATACCACGTTGATCCGCCTTCTCCATGGTTGAAGTATTCTTCGACAGAGGTGGTCGTCATGGGTCACTTTCTTCAGGCGCGGGGATTTGGTGAGGCAAGTAAACCACCCCAAAGGTCTGGTAACAATACCTTTACGTGAAGGAATTCCCCGATGCTGTACGAAGGACCAACGCATACCGGCCTCGCCGTGACGAAGGCCCAGGCACTTGCGGAGAGACTGACGACGGCGATCGCGGTGGGCCAGTTTTCGCCAGGCGATCGAATACCCTCGGAGCGGGAAATTGCTGATCAGTTTTCCGTATCGCGGGTTACCGTTCGGGAGGCTATTCGTCTGGTCGCAGCAGAGGGACTGCTGGTTTCGCGCCGCGGCCGGGACGGTGGAACATTTGTCACCGAGTCCGGCGGTGTCTCTGCTGCACCGGAGGTTATCCGCCGCACCTTGGAGCGGGCACTGCCCGCACTAAGGGAATTCTCCGATTACCGCTGTCTCATCGAGGGAACAATCGCCAGAACAGCTGCTGAGCGTTGCACGCCGGTGGATGCCACCCGGCTATGGGCCCGGATGGCAGACTTCGATACCGCCTCCAGCCTGTCTGCTGCCCGGGGCGCGGATCGACGGCTGCATACCGAAATCGCTGCCGTCGCCCGGAACGACCATCTTTCCCAGCTCAGCGTGAAATTGTCCGCAGACGCGACATTGGGTTTCGGTTCAGAACCCTATCCCTTGGAATATCTGGAAAGGGCTGCCCGCGAGCATCGCGAATTAGTGGAGGCCATCGTGGATCGTGACATGGAACGATCCTTCAGGGCTGCCCGGGAGCACTACGCACTGACATTGGAGATTCTGGAACAGGGGCTCCGAACGGTTTCGGATGATTCCTGACTTATGCGTTTCGCCGCACAAAGCAGCCAGGGCGTCCAAACCTCACAGCAACTGCCGCGCGTTGGCCTTTGCCAGGTCGATGAGTTCGCGGCCGTTGCCGGCAATCACCGTGCGCAGCGCGTAGACCGCAAAGCCGGTGGCCTGCTTGGCGTCGATCTTCGGCGGGATGGACAGTTCCTGCCGCTCCACCGCGACGGAGACAAGCGCCGGTCCGTCGTACTCGAACGCGCGGCGCAGGGCGCCCTCGAGGTCCTCAGGACGCGTGACACTTTCGCCGTGCATCCCCACTGCCTGCGCGACCTTGCCGAAGTCCGGGTTCTGCAGCCCTGTGCCGAAGTTGACGATGCCCGCCGCTTTCATCTCCACCTCGACGAAGCTGAGTGCGGCGTTGTCGAACACCACGATCTTGATCGGCAGATTGTGCTGCACCGCGGTCAGCAGCTCGCCGAGCATCATCGCCAGGCCGCCGTCGCCGGCCAGGATTACCACCTGCCGGTTCCGGTCCACCGCCTGGACTCCGAGACCGAGCGGCGTGGCCGCGGCCATGGTGCCGTGCCAGAAGGAGCCGATCAGCCGCCGTCGCGCACCGATGTGCAGGTGGCGGGACGCCCAGATGACCGGGGTGCCGACGTCGGGCAGGAAGACCGCGTCGTCGTCGGCGAGTTCGTCGATCAGGTGGGTGAGGTGCTGCGGGTGGATGGCGCCCGGGCCCTGCTTCTCCAGGTCATCGAGCTGCTTGCGGGTGCGGCGGTAGTGGTCCAGCGACTTGTCCAGGTGGGCGCGGTTGGACTTGCGCTCGAGCAGCGGCAGCAGCGCCTCCGCCGTCTCCCGCACTCCGCCGACCAGGCCCTGGGTGAGCGGTACGCGGCGGCCGAGCTGTTCGCCGCGGATGTCGACCTGCAGGATCTTCGCGTGCTTCGGGTAGAACTGCTGGTACGGGAAGTCGGTGCCGAGCATCAGCAGCGCGTCGCAGTCCTCCATCGCCCGGTAGCCGGACGCGAAGCCCAGGAGCCCGGTCATGCCGACGTCGAACGGGTTGTCGTGTTCGATGAATTCCTTGCCGCGGAGGGCATGCACAATCGGCGCGCCCAGCGCATCGGCGAGGGCGAGGACCTCCTCGCGCGCCCCCTCGACGCCGGCGCCCGCCAGGATGGTGACCTTCTCACAGGAGTTCAGCGTGGCCGCGGCCTCCTGCAGCTCCGCCGGGGAGGGCACTGTGACCGGGTCGGTGCGGCGGACTGTGAAGACGCGCTCGTCGACGGCGTCTTCCAGGGCGGTGTCGCCGGCCATCACGAGCACGGCGACGCCCCGCTTTTCGATGGCCGTGCGCATGGCGATTTCCAGCAGCCGCGGCATCTGGTCGGCGCTGAGGACCATTTCGCAGAAGATGCTGCAGTCGCGGAACAGTTCGGTGGGCCGGGTTTCCTGGAAGTACTGGCTGCCGATCTCGTCGCTGGGGATGTGCGAGGCGATGGCGAGCACGGGGACCCGGCTGCGGTGCGCGTCGTAGAGCCCGTTGATCAGGTGCATGTTGCCGGGGCCGCAGCTGCCTGCGCACACCGCGAGCTCGCCGGTCAGCGCCGCGTCCCCGGCGGCGGCGAACGCGGCTTCCTCCTCGTGCCGGGTGAGCATCCACTCGATGCCCTTCTCCCGGCGGATCGCCTCGGTCACCGCGTTCAGGGAATCGCCGGGAACACCCCAGATCCGTTGGATCCCATTGGCGGCGAGGTTGTGGACGACGGTCTCGGCGATCGTGGGCATGCTGCTCCTCTGTTCGGTGCATTCAGACGGCCCTGTCAGTCTATGCACCTGGGATCGGGCGGTGCCAGAGGGGCGGCCGTGGGTGAGAATGCCCGGTCGCGGGCACTGGGCTGGGATCCGACCCCGGCGCAGCTCATCATCGAGGCCTAACGCCTTTGACGAGTTAGATGTGGACAACGACGGCGTCCAACGCCACCTTCTTAGGCAGCATCGGCGACGCGGCCATCGTGTACAAACCATCGCCGACTATAAACCGCTCTCGGATTTCTCTGACGGGTGCCTGGCCCACCGTGAGGTGACTGCCTATCTGGTGTCGGAGGTGCTCGGGTGGAATATCGTGCCGCGTGCCCGGCTGCAGGATGTTCCGCTGAGTGAGGGTACGTTGCACCTCGGGCAGGAGACCGACCCTGAGCAGACCGCTGTTGACTTGGTACCGGGCGACGAGGCTCCGGCTAGCGACTGGAAACAAGTCCTCAGGCAGGATGAAAGCGGACGGTCGTCTCCCTCATCCACGAAGCACCCCAGCGCCCCAGCGCCCCAGCGCCCCAGCAGATGGTCGTATTCCAACTCGAGCCACGCTGCGCACGGTATATGGAGCCGAATTGGCCATGCATGGAACATCGATGAACTTACGGGTCCAGAACGCGTACTCGAAGCCTTTCAGGCTGAGCTGGGGGACCTTGGCGGAACTGCTTACCGAAGTTGCTTCAATCGCAGCGCGCTGCACCGGCGGGACGTTTCCGTCTCAGAGCGCTGAGATAGCGACAACCATGGCCACCTTTCTCAGGGCTGCCAATGTCCTCGCAGACGGGGTTGGCTTCACAGCTTCCGTCCATCCGGGACCAGCGGGCCCTCGGTTTTCCAGAGGCGAAGAATGGCCCAGGCCGCTAAACACGAGGAAGCATATTGATCCTCGGTGGAATGCACACCACCTCGCGGCGGGACCTGACTTACCAGAGAGCTCTAAACCGAACACTGTGATTTACTGTGGTCACGTCATAGAAACTGCAAAGACCGTGGGGGTCCTTTGAGCCTTACCATGAGCCACACCGTTCCTCAGGGCTCAATACCGAAAAGCGCAATGCAGGAACAGGTTAGTAGAGCTTACATACACATGGTTGCCTCTGCTGCCGGTCTGACCGTCGGCACTTGGGGTACGGACTACGACGGCATAGATGTGACATTACGCAGCAAAGTCGATTTCGGCGGGTTGGTAGGGTCCCTGGGCTCCGAGCTCGATATACAGCTCAAGTGCACAGGACAGAAAACTACCGTACGTCCAAATACCATCGCGTGGAGTCTGGACAAACGAACGGCAGAATTACTGGCCGATCCGAGGCGCTACACCATGGGGGTATTTTGCGTCATGGTCGTTCCGCCGGATCCTGGGCATTGGCTCCATCATTCCGTTGAAGGACTACTCGCCCGGAGCCACATGTACTGGATACGGGGACGAGATATCCCTTCACCGGGAACCAATCAGTCCGTGACTGTTCATCTCCCAAAAAGCAACATTCTGCGACCCCAAGACGTGCTGGACCTAATGCAAGAGTCGAGCAAGATGCGGGCGGTGGCATTTCAGTGATGCATGAACTCTCAGATTATGCAGAAATATTGACGCCTGCATCGGTCGCAGGATGGCTAGCCGCTAACGACTGGGGTTGCGCCGCCCAAGGACCCTCCGGCCAGATTTGGACACCTATCTCAAACCCGAGGGAAGCCCTCGGAATCATGTTGCCTACGGATCAGTCCTATGCCGATTACGATCGACGCCTGGCGGATGCAGTATTGCAACTTCAAGAAGTTTTCTCGTGGGACCTAGCGGAACTGGCAGAGAATATTTCATCCGTTCACGCCGATCTATTCTTCCTTCGTCTTGATCAGACGATGCGCGACGGCACTATTCCCTTTCGCCAAGCCGCCAAATTGCTTGAAAGCATTGATCAAATGATGAAATCGGCAGCCTTGGTTGCATATAATCCACATCATTCTGGGCAAGGAAGGGCACCAAGCACGGTCACCGATTTCTTGGAACAAGACTTGCGGATGGGCCACACGAAGCGCGGAAGTTTCATTATCACTGTCGCCGCCAGGCACGACAATGAAGAGGAGTTACACCAAGAGATTAAACGTAAGGTCGAACCTCTACTAGAGGATGGTCCTGACAACCGTAAAGTTGAATCCATTGTTGAGCGTCCAACAGTTCCCACGTTCGCACGGCGGGTCATGAGCACCCTGAACAGATCCCTAGTTGCCACAAGGCACCACATCTCAACGGACCACGACTTCATCGATTTGGAATCAGCTGTGGACGCGGGAGTCCGATTGCCTTTACTGGAAGCCCTCGTAGACATTGGCCAGGCTGAAGGCCTCAAGAGTGTCGACATGCGCTTTGACTGGTCCGCTTTCCAACCCGAGCCCCCAGATATTTCCTCAACCGTCGAATTTCGAGCCGCGACTTTCGAATCTGTTTCCGTTGTCAGCGACCGTCTCCGTAAGGAGTACGAACCTCGCTCCGAAACAATAGCTGGCCACGTTTCCGAACTTAAACGCAGCCCCGACCAGGAGGTAGATGCTGAGGTTGGCAGTGTCGTCGTCAGAGCAGAGCTCGATGGCCGGCTGCGTAACGTTCATGTTGAACTCAGTGGCAGCGACTATGAATCTGCTATTTTGGCTCACCACCGGCGTGTTCCGGTAATTCTCTCGGGAACATTGCGGAATGAAAAGCGAAGTTGGATTCTTGGTGGTGACGTAAGGCTCGAATCACACAGAATTGGGACACTTGCGAATACAGCACAATCCGACAATTTGTCGAAGCCCTGAGATATGTCTGAGCTATATCTGTTTCATGGCGGCGCCCCCGGCCTAGAGGATGGAGGAGCGATACTTCCACCGGATATCACGGGTATTGCATCAGCTACCCTTCAGGCCACGTTGGAGAGCGGATTGACAGAGATTGCCCAACGGTCAGATAGGGTCTATATGACCTCCGATATTAAACTTGCGCGCGCTTATGCTGCAATGTGGACCGACCCGGTCACTGGAGCACAACGGGGCGGCGGATCGGTATATCAGGTAGAAGTGGTTGACGGTTCCCTCGAACCCGATGAGGATCTACTCTCCTTAGCGGGATTGAGTTATCAAGCAAAGACTGCGATGATCCTTCGTGTCTGGCACAGGTCGGTACCCCTAAATGCGAAGCACGTTCAGAAAAAAATGAGAGCCGTCATGCGCGAACATGAGCGCGCGAAGAACGTCCGCTAATTTCCGCCCGGCCGAGATCATGGAGGCCCACCCGTCTTCCCGTCGGCACGAAGCACGGACGTCCCTTCACAATCTCCATGTCCGCTGGTCCCGGTTCTAATGGCTCTAAGATGACCCTGCGGGACCGGACCACCCCCAGCACCTGTCGAGGGCCCTCGAAATATCGGTGGGGGGTGACTTAGGATTACCGAACGACTCGGCGCCCCAGAAGACATGATCCGAAGGAGTTGCCGGGCGGATAGGGTGAGCTCGCGGGAACTGACCGTTTTGGAGAGCATCGCCCGCATCCAGCGGGAAGCAAAACTAGTGATAGAAGCGGCGCGTGAAGGTTGAATTTCGGCTGGGATACTCCAAGATTCAGTGCGCCAGGTGCGGAGATCCCTCCCGGATTTACGGCGTCCCCTGTCCTACGTGCGGAGCGCCTCCGGGCCCCTCAGAGGTCAACTCCCTAGTTGTAAGCCGTAAAAAGCTGGCCTCTGCGTGCCTGAAAATACTAGAGACCCGGGCGGCTCGTGTTCCGATGGACGGCTTCTACAAGGCGTACCGCCGAGAATTCTCAGAGGTGGAGTCAGTCTTTTCAGGCACGCTAAAGGCCCTAGAAGCGGCCGCTCAAAGCCCGCCCGCCCAGCAATCAATCCATTCCCTAAAGTCCCAGCTTAAGAAGCTTGCAGAAACCCGTGACCGGCTCGACAGCTACGAAGAACGCCGCCCACACATCGCACAACTCTCCATGCTCCGGCGGACTATGCACCATACAGAACAGATGACACGCGCATACCTTCAAGCATTTGCAGCACCAACGCCTTGGGAAGCAAAGGCTCTAGGAAGCACGGCCCAGACACACATCGACGCGGCTGCGGCTGTAATGGCCGACGCAACCCTCCACAATCGTGCTGTAGAGCTCATGGCATCAGCGACGGAGCTGAATCAGACTTTTCCTTCCGTACTCTCAGCCCTGGAAGTCCTCCACCCTGGCCAAACACTCACTGAACTGGAAAGTAAAGGACAAAGCCGGTACCTTCAGGTATCCGGCGGAAGCGCGACCGCGGGTACCGGCCTCTCGTACCTCATCTTTCAGCTTCTGGCGGACGCCCACCTCTCTCCTGAACGGTTCAGCCGCGTCATCCGGGGCACTACTACGCTTCTGGCAGCCCGACATCAGGTGCTTGCCGACCACCTTGCTAAGGACAACGTGGTTCGCGATCTACATGCAGCCAAGCAACGCGCCTTGGAAGGTCACGCACAAGCTAACCTGATGCTGTCGATGGACCTTGATGACGAGGCAGTCTTCAGGCAAATGCTCAAGCTCTACTGGGTGATGTTTGAGGAAGTGGGTATACCGATAATGGCCACAATGCTCAAGATATCCGGCGTCGACCGTTCCTACGACAGCCTCATGACCGATGATGCAGGCGAACTGGCACGTCGTATAGCTTCCAATAAATCACTAAACCCTCTCTTCTATGGGCTGAACAAGAACTTTCGAAACGCCGCTAGCCACGGCCACACCTTCCGCTTGGAAAGAGATTTAGCAGTCTTCGAACTAAGGACTTTCACCGAGAAGATTCCGGTAGAAGTCGTCATTGACGCCTGCTTCAGCCTCATGGAGAGCGTCTACGGCATCCAACTGGCTCTTGACACGGAGATCAGCAAACTGGGTGTCGAAGGCCATCAGCTGAAACATGCAGGCCCCTTCCAGCCAGACGATCTCGATATAGCTGCTGTGATCATCCGAGGCATGGGCATTGACATAAAAGAGTCTGAGTTTCGTCAAGCAACGTGGGTCTTGAAGGCCGAGGGGGAGATCCGTTCCCTGACTGGCCTCGCGAAAACTATGTCGAAAATAGCTCCCGGCCACATAGAGTCTCTTGATATTGGGGACACAAAAGCGGGGATAGACCGCCGTCTCTGCATGCCTGTCAAGGCGATCAGCTGCTTCCGAGCAAAGGACGGCGAGGAACTTATCAAAGATCTCGTAGCCCTGATGCTTGACTGGCGAGAAAATGATGGTTCGTTTCTTGTTGGGCCGCGGCTGCGCTGCGCCATCGGATCAATTGGCGTGTTGGCTCTTCAGAGGGATGATGTATACGCGATTCCCCTGCTTCGTCGCCTCCGGACCAAAGCCGACGGCTCTAACGATCTCGAAGCAAGCGAGGCAATAAACAGAGTAATCCGTGCCATCCGGATAAAGAGCGAACCGAGGGGCAGCTTAATTGCATCGATACAGCCTTGGATAGACGGCGACCTACTCGCTCTCCCCTAGAAGAGCAATCCTTACGCAGTCGAGAAACGTGCGCGAGGGTTTGAACAGGACGATCGTTGAGGATTCCACGGTTGAGGGAGCAGCCAACGACGCCAACTGCGTCGGCTCCATAACCTGCCTTGTTTTTGCCTATGAGCATCTACCGACCTCAACCACACCTCCTGACCCACCCAACCCTCCCACCCGGCTAAAATCGAGGAGGCCCGTTTTACCCCACCGCACGGGCGGAAAGCGCAGAATGTCCTTCATCGAGAACGCCGTTGCCCGCTGGGCCGAACTGCAGCGGCTCCAGGCGGCCCCCGGCTGGAAACTGACCAACGCCAACGCCTGGGTGCTAGCGCTCTTCCGCGAAGCCTTCACCCGCACCCGGCCGCGCGTGCCGCTGGACGATTTCCACGCCATGACGGACAGCTTCCTGAACCGCCTCCGCATGGACGGCGTGCAGCTGCGTGAAGACTGGACCGGCCGGAACTACGCCGATGACTGGGTGGCCCGCCGCTTCCTGGCCCGCCCCCGAGCGGACGGGAAGTTCGTCTACGAACTCACCGAATCCTCCGCCCGCTTCCTCTCCTATCTGGACGGCTTCAGCAGCGACAAAACCTCGCTGAACTCCTCCCGGCTGGCCACCCTGCTGGACCGGGTGGAAAACCTCGCCCAGGAATCCAACCCGGACCCGGCCGCCCGCATCGCCGTGCTTAAGGAAGAGGTCGCCCGCCGCGAGGACATGGTCCGCGCCCTGGAAACCGGCGAGGCTCCCCCTCCGCTGCCGGAGGACACCGCCGTCGAAGCCGCCCGCGACATCCTGGACCTGGCCGCCGCCCTGCCGGCCGACTTCAAACGCATGCGCGACGGCCTGGAAAAGATGCTGCACAACCTGCGCCAGGAAATGGTGGAATCCAACGCCGCCAAGGGCCTGACCATGGGCGAAATCCTCGAAGCGGACAAAAAGCTGCGCAGCACCGCCGAAGGCCGCACCTATGAGGGCTTCACCGCCTTCCTGAACGACGCCGACCAGCAGGCCCGTTTCCGTGCCGCCATCGCCGAGGTCCTGGAACGGGACTTCGCCGATAACCTCACCCCCGAGGACCGGCAGAGCCTGTACCGGCTGATTTCCGACATGCGGGACCAGGCCACCGAAATCCACCGCATCTACGGCCGGCTCTCCGAATCCATGCACACCTACGTGCAGAGCGACGAGTACCGCGAATCCGTGCAGCTGCGCCAGCTCATCCGCGCCGCCGAGGCCGCCATCCACAAGGCGCCGCGCGGACGCCGCCGCGCCGCCGTCGTGCCCGCCCCGCAGCTGTACGGGTCGGGCTTCGAGTCGCTGAGCATGGTCCGGGTCTACAACCCCGAAGACCACGCCGCCCCGCGCACCCTGCCCGAACCGCCGCAGTTCACCGAGGCGGACATCCACCGCTCGGCCCGCACCCCGCGCGCGGACCGGCGGGTGCTGGCCGACGCCGTCTCCCGGGCGACGGCGTCCCGTCCGGCTGCCACGGTGGCCCAGGTGTTCGAGCAGCTGCCGCCCGAACACCGGCACCTGAACAGCATCCGCGCCCTCCTCGCCGGCGGCAGTGCCGCGGGCGACACGCTTGAATCCGTTACCTTTACCCAGATCGACGGCAGCGAGCGCACCGCGCTGCTGCCCGCCGTCGCCGTCGCGAAAGCCCCACAAAAATGAGCGAGACCATCCACGCCGCCCCGGACGAGAACGTCCTGGAAGAACACGCCCTGGACGAGAACACCCCGGAAAACCCGGAGCTGGAAGCCGAAGACGCTGAGGAAACGGAAACCCAGCGCGACCTGCTGGTCGACGGCCCGGAACTGTTCCCCGGCGACACCGGCACCCTGCCGCTGAAGCTGCGCCAGGCCCTGATCCGGCTGCTGCGCGGACCGTACCTGGACGCCACGTCGTCGGACACCGTGTACGAGACCGTGGTGGACAACCAGGAGCAGCTGCGCGTGCGGCTGAGTGAACTGTTCCTGTCCCTGGTCATTGACGAGGACCGCAAGGTCGCCCTGCTCCGCCCGGTGGAAATGCCCGAACCGCACACCTCCGCCCTGCAGCGCCAGCGCGAAATGACCCGCGAGGAAACCCTGCTGCTGCTGCGCCTGCGGCTGATCCTGGACCGGCACACCGGCACCGGAAACGAGGCCACCATCGCCCGGCAGGACATCCTCGAGGTGCTCGAGGCCTACGTGGATCCGGGCCAGCGCGACGCGAAGTCCGTGGAGGACACCGCGGACGCCGCCATCCGCAAGCTCGTCCAGGACCGCCGCCTGCTGATCCCCACCGAGCTGGACAACGTCTGGGTCATCTCCCCCGCCCTGCCGCTGGCCCTGCCCTATCACCAGATCGGCGACATCGTCACCTTTATGCAGACCCTCTCCGGGGACGCGGAAAACATGGACGACGACGGCGCTCCGACGCTCGACGTCGAACTCGCCGACACTGCGCCCGAGAACACTGACGCTGATACCGACACTGAACCCGCCACGAACGACGGCGAGGAGCCGGCATGAGCATCGAAACCACCCTCCCCATGGGAGACCTGATCAACCCCGGCCAGAACCGGCTCTCCTCCGTGCAGATCGTGAACTGGGGAACCTTCGACGGCGCGCACACCATCAAGGTGGACCGCGCCGGCACCCTGCTCACCGGCGATTCCGGCGTGGGCAAATCCACCGTCTTCGACGCCATGCTGCTGGTCATGGACGCCCGCCCCCGCATGAACGAGGCCGCACAGAACAACAACGGCACCAACGCCGAGGAAAAACGCACCGCCTTCTCCTACATGCGCGGACGGCTCGGCACGCAGGGAGCGGACGACGGCGCGGGCACCGCCTACCAGCGTCCCGGCGCCACCTGGTCCGCGGTCTGCCTGACCTTCGACAACGGGCTGGGCCAGATCACCTCCCTCTCCGTGGTCATGGACCTGCCGGCCACCGGCACCGAACACAACCTGGGCCGCTTCTACCTGGTGCACAACAAGCCCCTGGACCTCGCCGCCCTGCAGACCGGCATCCGCGGCCGCTTCACCAAGGGCAGCCTCGAGGCGCTGCTGCCCGGCGCCGCCGTGTTCGATTCGCACAAGATGTTCGCCGAACGCTACCGCGCGGCACTCGGCGTCGAGGATGAGAAGGCGTTCAACCTGCTGCGCATCCTGCAGACCGGCAAGGGCCTGGGCGGCACCGTCAATGACTTCTTCCGCACCAACGTGCTGGACACCCCGCGCACCCTCACCGCCGCCGAGGAAGCGGTGGAGGACTTCAGCCACCTGCGCAGCATCCGCCGCCAGCTCGAACGTGCCCGCCAGCAGCGCGACCACCTGGCCTCCGTCCCCGAACTGCACGCCCGCTACCGGCAGGCCGCGGACGCCCTGGCGCACAACCGCGCCCTGACCACCGAGGGTCTGCCCGCGTACCGGCAGCGCCTGGCCCTGGAAGGCGCCACCCGCACCGCGGAGAAGCTCGAAGCCGCCGCCTCGGCTGCCCGTGCCGGACTCTCCGCCGCGGAAACCCGCCGTGCCACGCTCAAGGACCAGCGCGATGCACTCAGTGCCCGCTACGCCGCAGAGGGCGGCGGCGCCATCGCCACCCTGGAACGCGAACTCGCCGCCGCCGCCGCGCAGCTGCGCTCCCGCGAAACCGTGGAAAACGCGTTCCGGGACGAGCTCGCCGCGGCGGGGATCGACGTCGACTTCTCCCCCGCCGGGCTGGTCACCGCCCGAAGCCGTGCCACGGACCTGATAAAGTCCCTGACCGCTGATCTCGAGGCCGCCAAGGAGCGCAGCAGCAACGCGCACGGCGAGGCCTGGTCCCTGAAGGGGCAGATCGCGAAGCTTGAAAACGAGATCGGCTCCTTCCGCCGCCGCAAGTCCAACATCCGGCAGGAATCCCTGGACCAGCGCACCCGGATCTGCGCCGCCACCGGCATCAGGGAAGCGGACATGCCGTTCGCCGCGGAACTGATCGACCTTCCCGCCGAGCACGCCCAGTGGCGTCCTGCCGCCGAACGCACGCTGCGCTCCCTGGCCACCGCCCTGCTGGTCCCCGGCGAACACATGGCCGCGGTCACCCGCTTCCTCAGCGAGAACGACATGCAGGGCTACGTGCGCTGCATCGACGTGTCCGTGCCGCTGGACGGCCCCACCGAGCCCGGCCCCGACGACCTGATCACCAAGCTGCTCACGCACGATTCGGCCATGGGCGACTGGGTGCGCCGGAAAATCACCGCGCACTACGACTTCGTGTGCGTGGAGGACCCGGCCGGGCTGGCCGATGTCGCCAAGGGCGTGAGCCTGGGCGGCGCGGTCAAGCGCAACCGCAGCACCACCGAGAAGGATGACCGGCACACCAAGGCCTCCGACAATGTGCTGGGCTTCGATAACAAGGACACCGTCGCGGCGCTCGGCAACGAACTGCTGGCCCTGCGCACCGTCTTCGAAGAGGCGGACACCGTCTCGAAGCAGCACGCCGCGGAGCAGGACGAGATTGTGCGCCGGCTCGCCGCGGTCCGCCGCGTCGCCGAAGACGAGCGCAGCTGGGAGGAACTCTCCGCGGACGAGGCCCGCGCCGCCGTCGAACAGGCCAACGAGCGGCTGGAAACGGCCCGGGACGCTAACGCGGACCTGGAGCAGATCCGCTTCGAACTGGACACCGCCGAGCTGGACCTGACCGCTGCCACGGAGAAGGTGGGCGGGCTCAAGGGCGAAGCGGCGCGGCTCGACGCCGACCTTGCCGCCGCCGTCGAACGCCGCACCGCGCTCTCCGCAAAGGCACCCGAAGCACTGTCCGAGGGACTGCGGACTGCGCTGGCCGAGCTGTTTGACCCGTTCGGGGACCTGACCGACGCCGCCCGACTGAAGGAAGCCGCCGGCGAGGTGGAGCGTGCCCTGATCACCGAACAGGGGCGGCTGGAGAAGACCCTGATGGAAACCCGCGCGAAGCTGGAGCGGACCTTCGAGACGTTCTCGGACAAGTGGGGCTCGGACTTCGGCACCTCCGTGGAGGCTGCCGGCGCGTACGAGGACCGGTTCGAGGGCATCATCACCGAGGGCCTGCCACAGCGCGAGGCCGAGTTCAGCGAGTACTTCAACAACCGCACCTACGAGCGGTTCAGCGACCTGCTGCAGCTGCTGGATGAGGAACGCCGCAGCATTTCCTCCCGCCTGCTGCCGCTGAACTCGGTGCTCCGCCGGGTGGAATACCACGCGGGCAGCCACCTGGAGATCGAGGTGGCCACCACCATTCCCGACGCCGCGTACAAGTTCCGTACCGAGCTGAAGAACGCGCTGCCGATGATGGGCTCCAGGCAGGACAAGGCCGACATGGATGCCCGGTATGCCGCGCTGGAGGCGCTGGTGGACCGGTTGAAGGATCCGGAGGAGAAGCGCTGGCGGGCCGAGGTGCTCGATGTCCGTTCGCACGTGACCATCACCTGCAACCATCAGTTGGCCAACGGGCACACGTACACCAACCTGCAGGCGTCGCTGATGTCCGGCGGCGAGGGCCAGCGCTTCACCGCGTTCATCATGGCCTCCGCACTGGCGTACCAGTTGGGCATTGTGTCGCAGGGCTTCAGCACATACGGCACGGTGATGATGGATGAGGCGTTTGTGAAGTCGTCGCTGTCCTTTGCCGAGGCTTCCATCAACGCGCTGCACGAGTTCGGCTTCCAGCTGCTGCTGGCGGCTCCGGAGGACAAGGTGGACCTGTCCCGCTTCCTGGGCTCGGTCACCGAAATCCTGCGCGACGACGTCACCAACCGGTCCGGTGTGCTGGAGCGCGGTCTGGGCAACTCGCGGTCGGTGGACATCCTGCTGCGTTGATCCGCCGTGGGGCACGACGGCGGCGCGCGGGGGCGGTGACGCGCCGTCGTCGTCGTGATTTTCTCTCCGCTGGGGCGGCTCCGCAGGGGCCGGCCGGCAAGGCTCTGGATTCACGGCTCTGCGGGGGCGAGACTGGGAGACGTGAGCATTTCCCTTCCCAAATCCATCGCCACCTGGCGCCGCCAGCTGATCGGCACGTTCAGCAACAACGCCACCGAGATTCCGCAGTGGGAGCTCGAGCTGGCCAAGGGCGACGACGTCGGCCACTTCGGTCCGGAGTCAGCGGTGTGGGCTGTGCACGGGTCCATGACGCCGATCATCGCGGGCATCCGCGCCCTGCTGTTGCAGGCGCTGCACCCTGGTGCGATGGCCGGGGTGCATGATTTCTCCGACTATCGCTCGGATCCCTTGGGCCGGCTGGCCGGGACCATCCGCTGGATCTTCACCGTCACGTACGGGGACACGCAAGCGGCCAAGGCCGGCTCGGACTGGGTGCTGCGCCTGCATGAGCGGGTGCACGGCACCTATGTGGACGCCGACGACGTCGAGCAGCCCTATTCCGCCAACGATCCGGAGATTGCCCGCTGGGTGCATCTGGCGTTCACCGACGCGTTCCTTTCCTCGCACCAGCGCTACGGCGCGCCGATTCCCGGCGGACCGGATGCCTACGTCGCAGAGTGGGCGGTGGCCGGGGAATTGATGGGCATTCCGAATCCGCCCCGGTCCGAGGACGAGCTGCGCAAGCAGATGGCTTCCTATGATGCCCAGCTGCGCAGCAGCGACTACGTCCAGGAGGCGTTGCGGTTTTTGCGTCGGCCTCCGCTGCCCCGGAACCAGCGTTTCGGCTACCGGGTGCTCTTTGCCGGTGCCGTTGCCAGTCTGGAACCGAAGCATCGGGAGCTGCTCGGGCTGAAGGCGCCGCATATCGGACCGGTGCCGGTGCCCATGAGGTTTCCCGTGAAACTGGTTTTGGGTGTCATCCGTCTGGGGCTGGGTCCTATGGGTCCCAGCGAGCGGTCGGCGCGGGAGCGGATTGCCCGGGTGAGTGGCGGGGTGTGACTGGCGGGTGTGATGGGCGGTGCACTTGGCAGGGCGCTGCTCGTCGATTCACTACCGTTTTCCTTTCCAAGGCGACCCCTTTTGAACACGAGTAGTGGACCCAAAAAGACAGGTATTTGCTGGTGCTCTGGCGGGTCCTTTTTGGAGCTTTTTTGGCCCGGAAATGTCAGTGCCGGATGAAATGCTGAAGCATGGATCAGGACGGGAATACCGGGTGCGGAACCGGAATGCCGGCCAGCGAAGACCTTCCACGGGAAGGGGCAGCCGGCAACCCGGATGCGCCCTCGACACCGTCTGCCATGGCCCCGACCAGTCTCGCGGTTTATCGTGCCGATCGGGCTGGTGAATCTGTCGCGGGGTCTGCGGATGCCATGCCCGCTGCAAGTTCCACGCGTACAGCCAGCGGCACTGCTTCCACCAGTCCCGCGGGCGCCCCCGGCAATGCGGAATGCTCAGGCAACATTTATCCGGACGGATTTACCGGAACCCTGGCTCTGGCGAATCTTGAGTCCTGCGACGAAGTGACCACGGGCGAAGCTCTGGGCAGGGTGTCACATTTGATTGCCTGGGCGCAGGCGCAGCAGGCCCGGCTGATGAACCGCATGCAGGAGGTCTTCCGGGACAGCTACCATGACGCCACCGGCCGGCTGGAACCGGGCATGGCCTTCAGCCTCGCTTCCACCGAGTGTGCGGCCATCCTAAGAGTCCCGCAAATGACGGCACAGCGGCTGATGGACGAGGCCGGCAGGCTCTGCGGCCCGCACGCCGCGACCCTCACCGCACTGGAGGAAGGCACGCTCAGCTACCCGCATACGCAAGTGGTTCTGGACCAGTGCGAGAACGTTCCCGCCGCTGACCTGCCGGAACTTGAAGCGGACCTGCTGGCCGCTGCCGCAGGACAGACCCGGGCTCAGTTCTCTGCCAAAGCCCGCAGACTGCGGGAGAAGAAATATCCGCAAACCATTGCTGCTCGGCACCTCAGCGCGTTCGAGAAACGGAAGGTCACTCTGGATCCGGTTGAGGACGGTATGTCCTGGCTCTCGGCCCTTTTGCCGGCACCGGACGCCCAGCAGATCTACACCGCCCTGAGCACCTCCGCCCAGGGAGAACAGACGGCCGGTGACCCGCGGAGCAGGGACCAGTTGCGTGCCGACATCCTCGCCCAACTGCTCATGGGCGGCCTCGGATCAGCCCGCAGCCAGCGCGCGGACAAAGCCGAAGGTGGAGGGCACGCAGGGGCGGCCGACGGTGGCGGGTACGCGGATAAAACCGCCGCCGGGCTCACCGATCCGGACGATATTGGCAGCATCCCGCGCGCCGAGATCATGGTGCTGATCAGCGCTGAAACCCTCTTCGGCGCTAACGAGGAACCCGCCGAGCTCCACGGCTACGGACCCATCAGCGCGGAAGCCGCCCGGCGGCTGGCCCGCAACGCCACCCGCTGGACCGGACTCGTCCGGGATCCGCACACCGGAGAGATCCTGGGTGTGGGCAGGCGCCGGAAAGTCCCCGCCGGGCTCGCCCGCTGGTTACGGGCACGGGACGGGACCTGCCGGTTCCCGGGATGCCGGGTCAGTACCGGGGTGACCGAGATTGACCACACCAAAGACTGGGCCAAGGGCGGGAACACCGAGCATTCGAACCTTGCCCACCTGTGCCGGAGGCATCACCGGTTCAAGACCCTGGGTTATTGGAAGGCCTGCCAACCGAAGCCGGGGGTGTTGGAATGGACCTCGCCCACCGGCCGGGTCTACCGGACCGAGCCCTTCCTGGAGCTGGCGGACGCGGATCCAAACGCACGCTCCGTCCCAGGACCGGAAGAGGTACCCCCGTTCTGACAAGGTTCGTCCCGGACCTACAAGGCGGACCAACAAGGGAACGCCAGCCCCCTCTAGGAAGCAGCCTGCACAGCCCCCGCGGCATTCCGGGCAGCCAGGATATGCGTCCGCATCACCGCTTCGGCCCACTCCCCGTCCCGGGCCCGGGCTGCAGCCACAAGCTCGGCGTGATGGGACATGCTGCGCTGCAACGCTTCCGGGCTGTACTTATGGAAGGTGTGAGCCACCACGGCAGGACGCATGAGCGTCTGCAGCGCTGCAGCAAAGTGCCGGTTGCCGCACCGCTGGACAAAAATCTCGTGGAATTCCTTGTTCAAGGCGCTCAGTCCCTCCAGCGATCCAGAACCAGCAGCCTCTTCCATGGCCGCTGCCAGCTCGGCCAGCCGGTCCACATCGGCATCCGAGAGCCGGGGCACCGCCAGCAATGCGGCATGCGGCTCGAACCCGGCACGAACGTCATACAGGTCCGCCACATCCTTGCCGCTGAAGCTGACCACCTGGGCACCCTTGTTGCGGCTGAGTTCCACTATCCCCTCGGCAGCCAGCCGGTTGAGGGCCTCCCGGATGGGAGTGCGGCTGACACCGAACCGCGAGGCAAGCGCTGCTTCGCGCAGCCAGTCCCCCGGTCCCAGCTCGCCAGATGCGATCAGTTCCCGGATCCGGGCATAGGCACTGTCATCAGCGGGAACGCCGTGTTGCGCCTGCACATCAGCGGGCGCTGCAGGGTGTGCCGGTGTAGCAGCAGGCTGCGCCTGCACATCAGCGGGCGCTGCGGGCTGCTCTGGCGCCGCAGCAGACGTGCCAGATCCCGCAGTCCCGGCCGTCGCGAGGGGTTCTTCCATGCCCACCACGTTATCCCCGACCGGCAGCAGGTTCGGGCAGCTCCGGCCAGGACGCGGCCGCAAGATCGGCACGGGTGCCGCCACGGGAGACAAACGACGCCGAAGGCCTCCCGGTGAGTTCAACACTCCGGTCCACCGCGCGCATGTACGCCGGCAGGTCTATCCCGGTGGAAATCCCCAACCCGTCACACAGGTGCACCAGATCCTCCAGCGGCGCATTACCCAGGACCGAGGGATCGCCGGGAAACCACAGGTCCCCGCCAAGCCCGGCAAAGGAGCCTTCCAACCAGTCCGCACCGGCCAGCATCGCCGCCAAAGCATTGGCAGGAGCAAACCCGTTGCGGTTATGCAGATGCACTCCCACCTCCAGGCCCGGATACAGCGAGCGCACCTCCGCCACGCCGTCGTACATCTCCCCGGGCTCCTCCTCCCCGGAGGTCCCGGCCAGATACACCCCGGCAGACCCGGCATCCACGGCAGCCTGCACCACACGCAGCCGTTCGGCCCGGGGCACCGGACCCCGGGCCGGCGCAAAGAACGAGCACGCCACCGCAGTGACCAGTCGCAGGCCCGCACCTTCGGCGAGTTTCCCGATGCGCTCCAGACCGGACAGCGCCTCCGTGACGGTCAGCCGCTGGTTGCGCAGGCTGACCTCCTCGTCCGCTGACACCACCACCACCAGCTCGTCCAGGCCGCAGTCAACGGCCCGTTCGGCACCGCGGTAATTCGGCGCCAGACCCCGGTACCGGACGCCGGGCACCCGCGGCACGGCAGCCATCACGTCCGCAGCATCGGCAAGCTGCGGCAGCACCTTCGGATGCGCAAAGGACACCGCCTCAATCTCGCGCACCCCGGCGTCGATCAGCAGCCGGGCCAGTTCCACTTTCTCCGCCGTCGCAAGCGGTTCGGGCACGGACTGCAGGCCGTCCCGCAACCCCACCTCCACCAGCCGGATTGACTGCGGCAACCCGGGCAGACTCATGCCACACCACTCGCCCGCAGCTGCGCCAACGCATCAGGATCGACGCCGATGCCGGCCAGCACCTCCGCGGTATGGGCACCCAGCTCCGGGCCCGGCCAGCGCACGGTCCCCCGGGTCCGGCTCAGCCGCGGAAAAACATTCTGCATCGCTACCGGCCCCAGCACCGGGTGGTCCACCTCGGTGATGGATTCCCGGGCCTGGAACTGCGGGTCCGCGAACATGTCCACCGGCCGGAAGATCCTCCCGGAGGGCACCCCGTGTTCTTCCAGCAGTGCCTCCAGCTTCTCCGCATCCAGTGCGGAGGTAAATGCGGCAATCCGGTTATCCAGTTCCTCCTGCCGGTCGCCCCGGGCCCCGTGGCTGGCGTAACGGGGATCGTCTGCCAGTTCGGGAGCGTCCATCGCCTTGGCCAGCCGTGCGAACACGGTGTCCTGGTTCGCGGCAATCAGCAGCCATTGCCCATCCTGCGTGGGATACACATTGCTCGGCGCCACATTGGGCAGCACAGCACCGGTACGCTCCCGCTGGTATCCGGTGACCTGCCATTCCGGCACCAGGGACTCCATCACGCCGAGCACCGCCTCGTAAATCGCCGAATCCACAATCTGGCCGCGTCCGCTGGTCTGCCGCTCCTGCAGCGCGGCAAGGGCTCCGATGGTGGCGAACAGCGCAGCGAGGGTATCCCCGATGGAAATCCCCACCCGGGACGGCGGCGTGGACGGATCCCCCACCACATACCGCAGCCCGCCCATGGCCTCGCCAATTGCACCGTAGCCGGCGCGCTGCGAATAGGGTCCGTCCTGCCCGAAGCCGGACACCCGCACCATCACCAGACCAGGATTCAGCTCCTGCAGCTCAGCGAAACCCAGTCCCCAGCGCTCCATGGTCCCCGGGCGGAAGTTCTCCACCAGGACATCAGCCCCGGCAATCAGCTGCCGGGCGAGCTCCTGACCTTCGGGATCGCGCAGGTTCAGCGTGACGGAGCGTTTGTTCCGCCCGACGACGGACCACCAGAGCGATTGTCCCTGCGGCAGCTGCCGTCCCCACTGGCGCAGCGGATCCCCTTTCGCGGGGTCTTCGATCTTGACGACGTCGGCCCCCAGATCACCAAGCAGCTGGCCGCAGAAGGGCCCCGCCAGCAGCTGGCCCATTTCCACCACCCGCACCCCGGCCAACGGCCCGGCGGACTGTCCGGAAGCTGTCATGGTGGTCCTCCTGAGGATGGTGCCGGGAACGGTTTCCGCAGTGACGGAAGCCGTGATGCATACAACTTGGCAGTCGCCCTAGGTAGATGTCAAGGAAATACTCGGGCTGCAGCAACGGGTTGTATGCAATGTCTTGACAGTGGTGTACGTCACACCTAGCCTGATGCCACCGGACACGGCACAGCATCACCCGCAGCGTTCCGACATGCTTCCACCCCGCACATCCCGTCCCCGCATATCTGCCCGGCTCCGGCGTCTCAGCGCCGCCACGGCCGGAAGGATGCCGGGCCACCCCCAAGGAGAACTGATGGCATTTCGGTTAGGCGTAGATGTGGGCGGCACATTCACCGACATTCTGCTGGTCAATGAGGACACCGGGCAGACCCACCGGTACAAGACCTCCTCCACGCCCGAAGATCAGTCCGCCGGGGTGCTGCACGGCATCCGCCAGGTCTGCGCAGCGGCAGGCATTGATCCGGCCGAGGTCCGCGATGTCCTGCACGGAACCACCGTTGCCACCAACGCGATCCTGGAGAAGAAGGGCGCCCGCGTCGGGCTGGTGACCACCCGCGGATTCCGGCAGGTCCTGCAGATTGCCCGCTCCTTTGTCCCCGGCGGACTGGCCGGCTGGATCATCTGGCCCAAACCTGAACCGCTGGCAGACCTGGAAGACACCGTGGAGGTCACCGAACGGGTTTCCACCACCGGGTCGGTGCTTATCCCCCTGGACGAGGAGAACGTCCGGGCGCAGCTGCGCAAGCTGCGGGAGAACGGCATCGAAGCACTGAGCATCTGCCTCATCAATGCCTACGCCAACGGCGACCACGAGGCGCGGATCGCGGACATTGCAGCCGAGGAACTTCCGGGAATCCCCGTCTCCCGTTCCTCGGTGGTGCTGCCGGAACTGCGCGAATACGAGCGGGCCATCACCACCGTGGCCAACGCCTACGTCCAGGGACAGGTGTCCGGCTACGTCCGCAACCTCGACGCCCAGATGACCGACGCCGGCATGAACGCCCAGCTCTCCATCCTGCGCAGCGACGGCGGCCTGGTCTCGGGTGCGGTCGCTGCCGACAACCCGGTTTCGCTGCTGCTCTCCGGACCGGCCGGCGGGGTGACCGGTGCAGCCTGGGCGGCAGAACAGGCCGGCTACAAAGACTTCCTGACCTTCGACATGGGCGGCACCTCCACCGACGTCGCCCTGGTGCAGAACCTGCAGCCGCGGATCGGACGCGAAACCACCGTCGGTGACCTGACCGTCCGCGCCACCTCCGTGGACGTCCGCACCGTCGGCGCCGGCGGCGGGTCCATTGCCCACGTTCCGCAGCTGACCCAGGCACTGCGCGTAGGCCCGCAGTCCGCCGGTGCCGCCCCCGGCCCTGCCTCCTACGGCCGCGGCGGCACCGAACCCACCGTCACGGACGCGAACGTGGTCCTCGGCTACCTGCCCTCACAGCTGGCCGGCGGCGAAATCGGCCTGGATACAGAAGCAGCGGCCGCGGCGGTCAAAACCATTGCCGACGCCACCGGGCTGAACGAGGTGGAGCGCGCAGCCGAAGGCATTGTGCACATTGTCAACGAAAACATGTTCGGTGCGCTCAAACTCGTCTCCACCCAGCAGGGTTTTGATCCCCGGGACTTCGCCCTGGTGGCCTTCGGCGGTGCCGGACCGCTGCACGCCAACGCGCTGGGGAAACTCACCGGCGCCTGGCCGGTCATCATTCCGCCCTCCCCCGGCGTGCTCTCCGCCTACGGGGACGCGACCACCAGCCTGCGCGATGAAGCGGCGCGCACCCTCGTGCGCCCGTTCGGCGATTTTTCCGACGCCGACCTGGCCGGGCTGCTGGAGGAACTGGCCCGCACCGCCCGGGAAACGCTGCTCTCCGCCGGGCTCGGCGAGGAGGACCTGAACACCACCTACTCGGCGGATGTCCGCTACCACGGACAGGGTTTCGAAATCCCGGTGCCCATTGATTTCCCGGCTTTCCAGGCCGGGGACGGCAGCGGTTTCGCCGCCCTCCGCGCAGGCTTCGATGCCGAGCACCAGCGGCTGTTCTCCTTCCTGCTGGACAATGACCACGAGCTGGTCACCGTCCGTGCCACGGTCAACGGGCCGCATCCGGAGGTCGCCGCGATCACCCTCGAATCCGGCGGCACCGATCCGTCGGCCGCCGAGCGCACCAAAAGCAGCATCTACGTGGACGGTGCCACGGTGGAGGCCACCATTTATGACCGGGACCGGCTGCTCGCCGGCAACGTGGTCACCGGACCGGCAGTGATTGCCGAAATGGATTCCACCACCCTCGTCCTGCCCGGACACGCCGCCACGGTGCACCCGCACGGCAGCCTGCTCATCCGCCCCGTCGAAGATTCCAAGGAGTAGCCCCATGGCCCAGCTTGTGGAGACCGCCACCGAGCCGTTGCAGGCGGTCGACGTCGACGTCGTCACCCTCGACCTGATCGAAAATGCCCTGCGCAGCGCCCGCTACGAAATGGACGAAACCCTCTTTCGCACCGCCCTGAGCCCGGGCATCCGGGAACAGCATGACGAGTTCCCGCTGATCGCGGACCCGGCCGGAAAAATGATCGTGGGCCAGTTCGGCCTCTCCATCCCGGATTTCCTGGAGAACTTCAACGGGACCATCGAGGAGGGCGACGTCCTGATGACCTCGGACCCGTACTCCTGCGGCGCCGCCATCAGCCATGCCAATGACTGGCTGGTGGTGATGCCGATTTTCTACGAGGGCAGGATTGTCGGCTGGTCCTCCCAGTTCGGCCACATGACCGACGTCGGCGGCAAGACCCCGGCGTCCATGCCCACCGACGCGCGCACCATCTTCGAGGAAGGCGTGGTCATCCCGCCGTTCAAGCTCTACCGGCGCGGGGAACGGGACGAGACGTCGCTGGGCATCATCCTGAACCAGGTCCGGAAGCCGGACTGGAACCGGGCGGACCTGAACGGACTGGTGGCAGCCTGCAGCACCGCCGCCCGGCGGGTGCAGGAAATGTGCGCCCGCTTCGGCGTCGACACCTACACCTCGGCACTGAACGCCCTGCTGGACCGCAACTACCGGGCCATGAAAACCCTGCTCTCCATGGTGTTCGAAGAGGGCAAACCGCTCTCCTTCACCGACTTCATTGACGACGACGGCCGCGGCTTCGGTCCCTACGAACTGAAGATGACCATCACCCGCACCGGGGAAAAGGTGCTGATCGACCTGACCGGCAGCAGCCCGCAGGCGCAGGGCCCGATCAACTACTACATCAACGAAAACCTGATCCGGATGTTCTTCGGCATCTACATGATCACCGTCGCGGATCCGCAGATCCTGTGGAATGACGGTTTTTATCCGCTGGTGGACGTGGAAATCCCCGAGGACACCTTCTGGAAACCCCGCTACCCCGCAGCGCTGAACGGGCGCAACCACGGCATCGGCCGGCTTTTTGACCTTTTCGGCGGGCTGCTCGGCCAGGCCAATCCCGATCTGCTCAACGGCGCCGGGTTCTCCTCCTCGCCGCACTTTATGTACTCCGGGAACTACAGTTCCGGGGACCGCAAGGGCGAGTGGTTCCAGCTCTACTCCATCGGTTTCGGGGGTATCCCGGGACGGCCCGTGGGCGACGGACCGGACGGCCACTCCCTCTGGCCCTCCTTCACCAACATCCCCTGCGAGTACCTGGAGTCCTACTACCCGATGGTCATTGAACGCTGGGAAACCATCGCGGACACCGGCGGCGCCGGGCTGCACCGCGGCGGCAACGGGGTGGATGTTGCCTACCGGTTCCTGGAACCGGGCACCATCGCCATCCACGATGACCGGTGGCTCACCTACCCCTGGGGAGTCCGCGGCGGCGAACCGGGTACCCGGGGCCGCAAATGGATTGACCGGGCGGACGGCAGCACGGACATCCTGCCCTCCAAGGTGCACGACGTCGCGGTGCACCCCGGCGATGTGCTGCACTTCGTCACGTGGGGCGGCGGCGGCTGGGGGGATCCGCTGGAGCGGGATCCGGAACTGGTGGCCAAGGAAGTGCGCCGCGGGCTGGTCACCGCCGACGGCGCCCGCCGCTACGGCGTCGCTTGCTCGGAAAGGGGGATGCTCGACGACGGCGCCACCGCTGAGCTGCGCACCCAACTGCGTGCCACCCGGGAGGAGCCGCTGCCCCTGTTCAACCGGGGCGGTGAACTCTCCGACCTGCTGGCCAACAGCCTCGCCGAAACCGGCCTGGCCGCACCGACTCCCCCGGTGGCGATGCTGTGACCGGCTTCGCCTCCGGCTTTGACGGGAGCCTGACGCCGGGCGCCACACCGGCGGTGGTGTCCGTGGACCTGATGCGTGCCTACTTCGAGCCGCAGAGCCCGCTCTGCCTGCCGGACAAGGATTTCCTGGACACGGCCGCCGCGGTGATCGGGGCGGCCCGGGCGGTCGGCATCCCGGTGCTGCACACCCGGGTCAGTTACGCGCCCGACGGCGCGGACGGCGGTGTGTTCATCCTGAAGGTCCCGGCCTTGCGGCTGCTGATCGGCGACGCACCGCTGGGCACGATCATGCCGGAAGTGGCGCCGGCGGAGGGTGAGACGGTGCTGGTCAAACAGTATGCGAGCGCATTCTTCGGCACCGATCTGGCGGAGCGGCTGCGTGCCCGGGGAGTGGACACCCTGGTGATTGTGGGCACCAGCACCAGCGGCTGCATCCGCGCCACGGCCGTGGATGCGGTGCAGCACGGCTTCATTCCGATTGTGGTGGGAGACGCCGTCGGAGACCGGGATGAAACGGTGCACAACGCCTCTCTGTATGACCTGCAGGCCAAGTACGCGGAAATCTGGGACGGCGCCGGAGTGATGGAGTATTTCCGGGCCGGATAGCCCTGCCCGGATAACCCGGCCCGGTAATCCGGCTCACCCGCTGACCCGTTCAAGATCACACGGGCAGGCCGCAAAACCCCTTTCGAAGCCTGCCGTGCCGGTAGGAAAATTGAAGGAAAGCATTGTCCAACCCGTACTTGGCGCGTGCTGCGCGCGCTTCCCCGATCCGGAAAGGAACTATGCGCAGGGTTGTACCTTCACTGATCATTGCCGGACTGCTTGTGAGTGGAGGGGTGGTGTCCTGCGGGACGGACTCCGCAACCCCCGACACCAGCGCCACCGCTTCCGCTTCGGCCTCCGCGGAAGTCACCATCCCGGCGGACCAGATGGACAAGCTGGTTCCCGCTGATGCCCGGACCATCACCGATCCGGCCGATCCGCAGGCCACCCTGGTCCTCTTTACCGACTACCAGTGCCCGTACTGCGGCATGATGGACCCGCTCATCCAGCAGGCCAAGGCCGACTACGGCAACCAGGTACGCATCGTGGTGCGCAACTATCCACTGCCCAAGCACCAGAACGCTGAACCCTCGGCCCGCGCCGTCGAAGCCGCAGCGGAACAGGGCAAGCTGGAGGAAATGGCGGCCAAGGTTTTCGAGCACCAGCAGGGCTGGAAGGCCGAGTCCGATGTGGACGGCATCTTCGAACAGTACGCCGAAGAGCTGGGCCTGGACATGGACCGGTTCACCGCCGACTACTCCTCGGACGCCATCAAGGACCGTGTGGCGCGGGACCTGCAGGATGCCCAGGATCTCCAGGTTCGGGGCACGCCCACGCTCTATCTGGACGGCAAGGCCGTACAGCTGGAAACCGGCGACTACAGCGAAATCTCCGAACCGCTGGATAACGCCCTGAACAACTAAGCGGGCAGAGGACAACTAAGCGGGCAGAGGCCGGTGCGGCCCCACGTTGCCCTGCCCTGATGGGATGGCTACGCTGGGCCCACACAGGTCTCAACGCAGTACAGGGGGAATCATGACCACACCGTCCAAGGCAACTTCCCGGGGACGCTCCCCGCGCTCACTGCTCAGGCTGCTTCCCGCCCTCGCCTTGGCGGTGGTCCTTTCCCTTAGCGGCTGCGCGGATACTGCTGCCCCGGAAACCGCTCCGCCCACCGGGCCGCTCGGCCACAACGATGCCGATGTGCAGTTTGCCCAATCGATGATTCCGCACCAGCAGCGGGCAGTGGAGATGAGCGACATGATCCTCGCCAAGGAGGGCGTGGGCCCGGATGTCGCGGAGCTGGCCGGGGAGATCAAAGAGACCCAGGGATCGGAAATGGACACCCTGACCACCTGGCTCGAAGCCAGGGACCAGCCGGCGCAGGCCACTCCTGATGCTGAAACCGCCGAGGGAGAGGGCCTGCTCAGCACCGCCGAGGTGGCCGCCCTGGAAGCGGCCCAGGGCACGGACGCCTCCCGCATTTATCTGGAGTCGATGACGGTGCATCACGACGCCGCCATCGACAAGTACCAGCGACAGGTGGGCGGCGGACAGAATGAAGAGGTCCTGACGCTGGCTCACGGCGTGTACGAGGACCGGTTCCCGCGAATCGAGCGCATGAACGCGCTGCTTGCCGGGCTGTAGACGCAGCCTAGCTGTACTGAGACAACACCTAGCCCTGCGGGACCCTGCTTTCGACGGCGTGCTCAATCCGGTGTGCGCACTCGTCGGGGGCAGCGAGGCTGGTGTCCACTTCCACGTCGTAAACGACTCCGCGGTGCACGCTGGCGGCCTGCGCCCTGGCCATGCCGACCACCCGGTCCGGACGGTCCGCCTCCCGGGACGCGGCGACGTCGGGAGGGCAGTGAACGCCTACCCACATCACCTCCACGTCGCTGAAGGCTGCCTTCACCCGGTCCTGCCCGTCAGCGCCGGAAAGGAACACCTCGTCAAGGATCAGGCAGGCACCGGCACGGACCATGGCATGGAGCCCGGCGTACCAGGAGGCCTCCAGCGCACGGTAGGCGTCGCTGACGGTGACGGTGCCGTCCGGAGCGAAGGTGATTCCTGCACGCGGGCTGTCCCCTCCGCCGGGAAGGGCATCGATGAAGCTGTCCACGCCGAACGTCAGCCAGATCCCGGGCAGAACCTCCTGCAACGCCCGGGCCAGGGACGTTTTACCCGAACTGGATCCACCATTGAGGACAAGCACTTGTGGACTTCGGCGGACAGACATGCAGCGAGCCTAACGGAGTCCACACGGGGAAATGGAACCTGGCCCGGGACTGACACAAGGGCACCGGGTCCCGGGTAACGGGGCGGACGGACGACGGGCGCGGGTCCCGGGCGGCTAACAACCGGGGGCCACGGGTCGGGGCCAGGCGACCGATGGCGGGGGCACCGGAGGGTTCGGAGGAAGGCGGCTTTAATATTTCCCGCGAGCTCTGCGAGCGCGGAAATTTCGTTGCCGCCGTTCCGGGCCCCCCGCAGGCGCCCGGCTGTCACCCGCAAGCGCCCGCAGGCACCGCCCCCGACAGGCTGACGGCAACAACCAGGCTCAGACCGGCCCGAACGCCGCCACGGCATTCTGCCCGCCGAACCCGAAGGCGTTCGTCACGGCATAGCGCACCCGGGATTCCCGGGCCGTCCCGGGCACATAGTCCAGATCGCACTCCGGATCGGGGGTGGTGTAGTTGATGGTGGGCGGGATAACGCCGTCCCGGACGGCCATGGCGCAGAGCAGCGAGCCCAGGGTGCCGGCCGCCCCGATGAGGTGTCCGGTCATGGATTTGGGTGCGGTGACCGCTAACGACGGCGCATGCTCGCCGAACGCAGCATGCAGGGCGAGGGTTTCGGTCCGGTCATTGGCCAGTGTGGAGGTACCGTGCGCTGCCACCAGGTCCACGTCCTCCGGGTTCAGCCGGGACCGGTCCAGGGTGCGGCAGATGGCTTCGGCCGCATACCTGCCGGTGGGTTCCGGAGCCACAATATGGAAGGCGTCGCTGGTCATCGCCCCGCCCAGCACTTCGGCATACACATCGGCGCCGCGGGCCCGGGCATGGCTGAGCAGCTCCAGCGTGCACACCACCGCCCCTTCCCCGAAGACAAAACCGTCCCGGTCCGCATCGAACGGCCGGCTGGCTTCCTGCGGGGACTCGTTGTGCCGGGAGAGCCCGCGCATGGCGGAGAGCCCGGCAAACATCACCGAGGTAATCGCCGCATCCGTGCCGCCGGCCACCACCACGTCCGCGTCGCCGGCCAGCAGGGTCCGGCGGGCCTCCAGCAGGGCCGCAGTGCCGCTGGCGCAGGCCAGCGCACTGGCGTTCACAGGCCCGTGCACCGCCAGGTCAATGGCCACTTCGCAGGCAGGCATATTGGTCAGCGACGATGCGACGAAGCTGGGACTGATGGGCCGCAGCCCGTCACGGCCCAGCGTCTCGGTGGCGTCCTGGATTTCCGGATACCCGGACACCGCGCTGTTAATCAGGACCGCCGCTTCGGTACCTTCCAGCGATTCGCCCAGTCCGGCGTCGGCCACCGCTTCCCGTGCGGCCGCCACGGCCAGATGGGAGGCGCGGGAGGAACGGCGCAGCCGTTTGACCGGCAGCAGCCGGGCGGCGTCGAAGTTCCTTACTTCGCCGGCAATCCGGGTGGGGAAATCCGAGGCGTCAAACGCGGTGATCTTCTCGATCCCGCTGCGCCCCGCCAGCAGGCCGGACCAGGTGTCCGGCCAGGTGTTTCCCAGCGGAGTCACCGCCCCCATTCCGGTGATGACGACCCGCTCAGCTGCTCGTCCCCCAGCCATCGGCCCCTCACCCATCCGCCGCCGCCGTCGGACCCGCCCCCGGCACGTGCATCCGGCCGTCCAGCCAGTCCTGGGCGGCGGAATCGGCCACCTTATAGTGCATCTTCTTCCCGGTTGCGGTCAGCGGCACCTCGTCCACGAAGCGGTAGCCGCGCGGCCGCTTGAAGTCCGCCAGGCCCGGGTGTTCCCGGCAGAACGCGTCCAGGCCGTCCACATCCACCGCCTCATCCCGCCGGACCACGTAGGCCACCACCCGCTGGCCCCACTGATCGTCCGGCACCCCCACCACCACGGAATCCAGCACGCCGGGATGGTCCGCAAGCGCGGCCTCCACCTGCACCGGATGGACGTTCTCGCCGCCGGAAATGATCATGTCATCGGTCCGGCCCATGATGGTCACGTACCCGTCCGCATCCCACGTGGCCATGTCCCCGGGATACAGCCAGCCGTCGTGGAACTTCTCCTCCTCCACCTGTGGCAGGTTGGCATAGCTGAACCCGGACTTCGGCGAGCGCATGATCACCTCGCCGATTTCGCTGCCGTCCCGGGCGGCCAGCTCATGCGGCTGGCCGCGGCGGCCCTCGAACACGCGGACGACGGCGACGTCGTCGTCCGTGCAGGAACGTCCGGCGCTGCCCGCGTGGGCCGGCAGGTCCTCCGGGCGCAGGAAGGTGTTCCAGAATCCCTCGGTGGTGCCGTAGCCGTTGAAGAGGCGCGGGGTGAGCAGTTCCTGGTACCGGATCGCGGCGGCGCGGTCCAGCGGCGCGCCCATGGTGACAATGCCGTGCAGGGTGGTCAGGTCCCGCGGGTTTTTCTCCTGCTCGGCGGCGATCATCTCCAGGGTGGTGGGCGCGCCGATCAGGTAGGTCAGCCCCTGCTCCCCCACCCAGTCCAGCACCGTGGCCGGATTAAAACTGCGCAGCGGCACCACCGATCCGCCAATGTAGAACACCGGGTTGGGCCCGCCGGAGTGCAGCCCGCCGCGGTGGAACCAGGGGGTCATGTTCAGGGTGCGGTCCTGCGGGGTCAGCGGGAAATGCATGATCACGTCGTGGGCGCTCATCAGTTCCGCGATGGAGGGCAGCGGCACCCCCTTGGGCATGCCGGTGGTACCCGAGGTGTAGAACCGGGTGCTTTCCTCGAAAGTCGAGAAGTCCGCAGGCAGGTCCGGCAGGGTGCCGGACGCCTCGGCCACGGCGGCGTCGAAGTCCTGTCCCAGGTGACCGGAGCCCATCCCCCAGTGCCCGGCGTCGTTGCCGCCGGCCACCAGCACTGTCGGGGACACGCCGGCCAGCTCGAGCGCCCGCTGCGCGCCGTCCGCGTGTTCGGCGTCGATCACGAACACCGCCGGATCGCTGTCCCGCAGGATGTGCGCGGTTTCCGCCGGCGCCAGCCGGTAGTTCACCGGGACGCTGACGGCGCCCAGCCGCTGCGTGGCCAGATACAGCAGGGCAAACTCCACGCCGTTGTAGAGCTGGTAAAGCACCCGGTCACCACGTCCGACGCCGCGTTCGGCCAGGGCGCGCGCCACCGAGTCCACGGCGGCACCGAGCTGCGCGTAACTCCATTCCCGGCCGGTCGGCGGATCCACCAGCGCAATGCTGTCCCCGTACCGGGCCACGTTGCGGCCAAACCCGGCGGCATAGGTGAGCGAGTGCTCGAAATAGTCCCGGTAGCGGGTGGAATCGTAGCTCACAGCTGCCTCCTGGTGGGTTCCGGCTACTGGCGGCGGTCCCGGGTGGGCCGGTCCGGAAGTTGAATCGGCGGGCCCGAGGCCTCGGAATGGAAGGGCGGGGCAATCACTGACAGGCCGCCGTCCACGGCCAGCACCTGGCCGGTGATGTACTCGGCGCCGGGTGAAAGCAGGAATTCCACGGCGGCAGCCATCTCATCCACAGTGCCGGCCCGGCGTTTGGGAATCCGGGACAGCACGCTCTCCATGGCGGCCATGCCCTCCATGGAGTAGAAGTAGTCCAGCGAATCCGAATCGATCAGTCCGCCGTTCACGGCGTTCACGTTGATGCCGTAGCCGGCGAATTCCACAGCCATAAACCGCACAAAGGACTCCACGGCGGCCTTGTAGGAACCCAGAACGGCGTAAGTGGGGAAGGCCCGGCTGCTGCCGTAACTCGTCAGTGCCACAATGCGCCCGCCGCGGTCCATCAGCTTCACCGCTTCCTGGGCGCCGAGCACAAACGGGCGCACGTTCACGGCATAAGCCCGGTCCAGGTGATGCGTCTTCAGGTCCACCACGTTCTTGAAGGCGGCAGCGGCGGCATTGTTAATGAAGTAGTCCAGCCGGCCGTATTCATCCGCGGCGGTATCAAAAAGCCGGACAATGTCCTCAGGATTCTCCACGTCCGCCTGCACGGCTATCCCGCCGCCGCCCAGTTCCTGCAGTTTCGCCACCGTCTCCTTGGCCATTTCCGCGTTCTGCCGGTAACTGACCACCACCTGGGTGCCCTGCTCCGCGAGGCGCTCCGCCACCCGCCGCCCAATACCGCGGGACGCACCGGTGATCAGGGCGATCTTTGCCTCGCTTTGTTCCACGTGCAACCTCCCGGGCCGGTCCGTGCCTCACACCTTGTCACCGGACGCCGCCGGGAAACAAGACCCGGCGGGCAACCCGGGCCCGGACCAGCGGCACCTGGTGCGGGAGGGCGGGTAGCCGGGCTAGGAACGCAGGTAGGCCAGCGTGGCGAGCACCCGCCGGTGGCCGCTGTCCGACGGCGCGAGCCCCAGCTTCGCGAAAATGTTGCCGATGTGTTTGCTCACCGCGGTTTCTGACACGGTGATGGCCTCGGCAATGGCGGTGTTGCCCAGCCCCTCGGCCACCAGGCCCAGCACTTCAAACTCCCGCGGCGTCAGGGAACGGATGGGGTCTTCGGTGGAGCGCCGGCTGAACAGCTGGGCAATGACTTCGGGATCCATCACCGTCCCCCCGCCCAATACACGGCGCAGGCCGTCCACGAACTCGCCCACGTTGCCCACCCGTTCCTTGAGCAGGTAGCCCACGCCCTGGGCACCGGAGCCGAGCAGCCGGCTGGCGTACCGGTCCTCCACATACGCGGAGAGCACCAGGACGGGGAAGTCCGGGACCTGGGCCCGCAGCTCCAGTGCGGCCTTCAACCCCTCATTGGTGAAGGTGGGCGGCATCCGCACGTCCAGCACGGCGCCGTCGGCACTGCCCGGCTCAAATGCGGCAAGCAGGTCATCGGCGTTATCCCACGCACCCACCACCTCGAAGCCTTCGCTCTGCAGCAGCAGCTGCATTCCGGCCCGCAGCAGGGCATCATCTTCGGCAATCAGAAGGCGCATGGCAGCTCCACTCGCAGGTGTGTCGGTCCGCCCGGCGGACTCGTCAGGATCAGTTGGCCGCCGAACGCCGCCGCACGCCGGGCAATGCCGGCCAGCCCGGTGCCCGAGCCGTCGCTGGCGGGCTCATCGCCGCCGGACGCCGCGTCCCTGGATACCCCGTCCCTGGAAGCCCCGCCCCCTGGCGGCAAATCCCCGGCAGCGCTGACCCGGGCACCGCCGTCGCCGTCGTCGTCCACCTGCACCACCAGGATCTCCTCCCGGCCCGCAGTTTCGGTCCGCAGCACCACATCAATCCAGTCCGCGCCGGAATGTTTCGCCGCATTGGTCAGGGCTTCGGCCAGCACAAAGTACGCGGCCGCTTCCACCGCTGCCGGGGCGCGCTGCAGGCCGGTGATGTTCAGGGAGCAGGGAATGGGTGACCGGCTGGTCAGGGCCGACGCCGCTCCGCCCAGGCCCAGCTCATCCAGCACCGGCGGGTAAATATCGTGCACAGCGGCGCGCAGCCCGGCCAGCGCCTCGGACGCGGCATCCTGGGCACGGCCGATAAACGGCACGGCCGCCGCCGGGTCGGTTTCCGCCGCCCGCTGCGCCAGCCCGAGCATCATCACGACGCCGACCAGCCGGTTCTGCGCGCCGTCGTGCAGTTCGCGTTCAATCCGGCGCAGTTCGGCAGCGTGGGCGGCGAGCGCGCTGGCCCGGGCCGCAGAGAGATCAGAGATCCGCCGGGCCAGGTCCGCGTAACGCCGCGGCGAGAGGATCGCCAGAGTGGCACCGCTCAGCCGCCGGGCCAGCCAGGGCACCAGCATCCAGGCCCCCGCCACGTACGCCAGCCCCAGCAGGATCATCAGCCCGGCGTCGGTCCAGCTGCGGACGGAGATGGTCAGCTCCAGCGGTGCATCCGGCGGAAACAGCGGCCAGAACGGGGCAGCCAGGACATACAGCACACCGCCCAGCGGCAGCGCCAGGGTCAGCACGGCAGCGAGCAGGGCGGAGGCAGCGTGGAACAGCAGCCAGGACACATCCCGCCGGGTTTCCGGGGCGCTGACCATGGCGGCGAGTTCACCGAAGGAATGCTTTCCGGCCAGATGCCGCCGGTCAAAGGGGATCACGGCGGACGTGAAACCCGCTGCCCGCCCCTGGGCCCGCGCCGCCAGGAGGTTCAGGGTACCCAGCAGCCCCGGCACTGCGTACAAGCCCACCCCCAGCGGAAGGAACGGGAGCAGCACAATGCCGGCCACCAGCATTCCCAGGGAGGCGAGCCAGTAGCCGCCCTCACGCAGCAGGAAGGCGGCATCCCGGAAACGGGATTCGAGGCCGGCACGGATAGTCACCTGCCCGATTATGCCGGAGCGGCCCGCCCATGTCGGTATAGCCAGCTATACCCTCAACCGGCCGTTTGGCTGTATCGGATCCGCTCTTCCCGATCCGTAGCGTCGAAGACAGCCAACCTGCCCGCCCGATTCAAAGGATGATCCGCATGTTTACCGATACCGACGAGTTCTCCGCCCCCGCAGCCCTGCAGCTTGCGGGCGTTTCCAAAAGCTACGGTTCCGGCCCCGCCGCCGTACCCGCCCTGCGCAATGTGTCCCTGGCCGTTCCGCAGGGCAGCTTCACCGCGATCATGGGCCCCTCCGGTTCCGGTAAATCCACCCTGCTGCAGTGCGCGGCCGGATTGGACGCGCCGGATCAGGGCCGGGTGCTGCTGGGCGAAACCGAAATTTCCCGGTTGCGCGGCAAGGCCCTGACCCGGTTCCGCCGGGACCACGTGGGGTTTGTCTTCCAGGCCTACAACCTGCTGCCCCAGCTCACGGTCTCCCGCAACGTGACCCTCCCCCTGCTGCTGGCCGGGCACGCCACCGACGCCGTCTGGCTGGAGTACGTACTGGAGTCAGTGGGTCTGGGCGGCTTCGGCGAGCGGAAGCCGCAGGAGCTCTCCGGCGGGCAGCAGCAGCGGGCAGCCATCGCCCGGGCGCTGATCACCCGGCCCGCCGCCGTCTTCGCGGATGAGCCCACCGGCGCCCTGGACTCCGGGACCGCCCGCCAGGTCCTGGACCTGCTGCGGCACACGGTCTCGGAACTGGGACAGACCGTGGTGATGGTGACCCACGATCCGGTGGCCGCCGTCGCGGCGGACACCGTGGTGTTCCTGGCCGACGGGCAGCTGGACGGCAGCCTCAGCGGCGCCACCGTTCATGAAGTCACCGAGCACGTCGCCTACCTTGGGGAGCGCTAACCATGTGGTCTTTTGCCAAAGAATCAATCCGGCACCACCGCGGCGGATTCGCCGGCGTGTTTGTGGCCGTGTTCCTGTGCGCGGCGCTGATCACCGCCATGGGTGTTCTCATTGAATCCGGGCTGCGCGGCGGTACCGACGCGCAGCGCCTGCAGGCCGCCGACGTGGTGGTGGGCGCCCCGCAGTCCCTGCCCGTGGTCGAGGACATGGACGCCCCGTTCTCCGAGCGGGTGCTCCTGCCGGAAGACGTGGCCGCCGCGATCGCCGACGTCCCCGGGGTCGGGCAGGCGGTGGGTACCGTCAGTATTCCCCTGGCCGCCGACGGCGGCCGCAGCCTCTCCGCCGCGGCCTGGGACTCCGCGGCCCTGGCGCCCTATGAACTGACCGCCGGCGAGGCACCCCGTGCCGCCACCGATGTGGTGGTGGACGGCTCCTTCGGTGCGGCTCCCGGGGAGCGGCTGATGCTCTCGCACGGCGGCGTGCCGTCCGAGTACACCGTGTCCGGTATTGCGTCGGCGCAGGACGCCGGCTCAACCCCCGCAGTATTCCTCAGCGCGGCCGGGGCGGACGCCCTGTGGCCGCATCCCGGGTCGGTTGCCACCGTGGGGGTGATTGCCGATTCCTCCGTGGATCCGGAGCAGCTGGCGGCCGACATCGAAAACCGGGTGGACGGCGTCGTCACCTATACCGGTGACCGCCGCGGGGACGTGGAGAACCTGGGCGGATCCGCCGCCCGTTCCATGCTGCTGTTGCTCAGCGGGTCTCTGGCCGGGGTGGCCGTGATGACAGCCGTGTTTGTCACCGCCGGCACCCTGTCCCTGTCCATCCTGGGCCGCCGCCGCGAGTTCGCGATGCTGCGCGCCGTGGGCGCCGGCAGCGGGCAGACGCTGGGCATGATCATCCGCGAAGTCCTGCTGGTGTCCGGTGCGGCGGCGGTGCTGGGGGCAGCACCGGGCTTCGGGCTGGCGTATCTGCTGGGTGCGCAGTTCACTGCCGGCGGCATCATTCCGGAAGATTTCGCCTTGGCCTACAGTCCCCTCCCGGCGCTGGCCGCCGTGGTGCTCAGTATTGCTGCCGCCGTGGGCGCGTCGCTGGTTTCGGCCCGCGGCACGGTGCGCATGGCTCCCACCACGGCCCTGCGTGAAGCAGTGACGGAAAAGTCACAGCTGGGCCGGGGCCGCCGGCTGGGCGGTGTGTCTCTGGTGGCGGCGGGGCTGGTGGCCGCTCTGCTTCCCGCGGCGCTGCCCGGCACCGCCGGACTGGCGGTGGCCGCGTCCAGCGTGCTGTTGCTGATCATCGGCGCGGGCATGCTGGGGCCGTGGATTGTCGCCGGCATACTGCGGCTGGTGAAGCCGCTGCTGGGCCGGAGCCCCTCGGCGTCGCTGGCTCTGGCGGAAGCCAATGCCTCGGCGTTCCCCCGCCGGCTGGCCTCCGGAATCATTCCGCTGGCCCTGGCCATCGCGCTGGGCTCGGTGCAGCTGTTTATGCCCACCACGGTGGAGTCGGAAGCGGACCGGCAGTCCCGGGACGGCATGGTGGCGGACTACATGGTCAGCGCACCGGCGTCCGGCATCTCCGCCGAACTGGCAGCAGACGTTGCCGGCCTGCCGGCAGTGGACGCCGCCACCCCGGTGGCCCACTCAGCGGTGCTGGCCGATCTGCGGTTCCTGGGCACCGAGGACGGGATGGAGGCGTACGGCATCCAGGGCGTGGACCCGCAGGATCTGGGCGCCACCCTGGACCTGGATGTCAGCGAAGGATCCCTGGACCGGCTGGCCGAGCCCGAAACTGTGGCACTGAGCGTGGACCTGGCGCGGGAATCCGGCGTGGGCCTGGGTGAAGAGTTCGCCTTCCATTACGGCGACGGGACGGAAACATCGGCCGTCGTTGTGGCCACCTATCAGCGGGGACTGGGGTTCGGCGACGTCACCGTTGCCAATGACACCCTGCTGCAGCACACCACCGCCGGGCTGAATGACCACCTGCTGGTGAACGCCGCTGACGGAGCAGCAGGCAGTGACCTGGCCGATCAGCTGGCAGGGGTCGGCCTGACCGCCGCGGACCGGGATGCCGCCGGTGCTGCCGGGGCCGCGGAACGGCAGGCGGAATCCTGGGTGAACATCATCGCGATGCTGGTGCTGCTGGGTTATGTGGGCCTGTCGGTGGTGAATTCGCTGGTGATGGCCACCGCCCGGCGCCGGCCGGAGCTGATGCTGCTGCGCTCCCTCGGAGCATCGGACCGGCAGCTGCGCCGAATGACCGGTGCGGAATCGCTGCTGCTGGTGGTGGCCGCCGTCGTTCTCGGCACCGTCCTGGCCGTTCCGCCGCTGATGGGCATCGCGGTGAACGTCTCGGGGATGCCGCTGCCCACCATCCAGCCGTGGGTGTATCTGGGCTTGGCCGGTGCCGCGGCGGTGATCGGGTTCGGCTCGGTCTCCGTGGCTACCCGGGCTGCCCTGCGGGAGGAGAAACAGCGCTGAGGGAACAGCCTGCAGACAAAGAAACACCCCGGCCCAAAGGACCGGGGTGTTTCTTTTTGGCGGAGGATGGGGGATTTGAACCCCCGAGGGCGTTAACCCAACACGCGTTCCAGGCGTGCGCCATAGGCCGCTAGGCGAATCCTCCAGGCTTGCTCCGTAAGAAGCAGATATAAGACTACCCGACGCAGTGCCAATCCAACGAATCGGCGTCCCGGCCGGCCGGTCAGCCCGGCGCGGCCTGTTTGCTGCCCAGGTAACGGAGCACGGCATTGATCAGAAGAATTGCCAGCCAGGACAGGGTCGCCGCCTGTGGACCCCAGAGGAAAGCCACCGGGATGGAGGCCAGGAAGACGGCGGGCGTCACCGGGGCGCGGACCTGCGCGTAGGCCGGAAGTCGGGGGTCAACGTCATCCAGGAACATGTGCTCGCGGCTGCAATACCACCAGAGCGCGCTATTGACGGTGCCGATCAGCCCGAGGGCCGCCGCATAAATTACGACGCCGAGCACCTGGTCTCCGTAGAAGGCCAGCATGTCCGTGGCGTACCCCAGCAGGGCAACAAACAGCAGGAGCAGCAGGTTCAGCTGCTGCAGCCGGCCGGTGAAGCCCTTGAGCAGGCGGAAGAGGCGGTGGTGGCTGAGCCAGTAGGCGGCAGTGACCACAAAGGACAGGGCATACGCACCGAACTCCGGCAACTGCTCGGCGACGGCGGCACCAAGTTGATCCGGCGGAACCTGGGGAACCTTGATGTCCACGGCCAGCAGCGTCATGGCGATGGCGAACACGGCATCGCTGAAGAACATGGTGCGCTCCAGATCGGGCCCGGAATTGACCCGCCGGGCAAAATGCCTGTTCATGTTCGCTTCGGCCACCGGACCATCGTGACCCGGCGGCCGGGTCCAGGTCACGGGGTCGGGCGGCAAACAGGCACGGGCCTACGGCTTTTACTGTGCTTTTACTGGGCTTTTACTGTTCCGCGGATTGTCCTGCTGGGCCACGGAATACCGGGTACGGCCTCACAAGACGCTTAAACAGATAAGGACCCGCACGTCCTTGTGCGGATCCTTATCTTCAACAGATGTCCGGCGGTGACCTACTCTCCCACATCCTCCCGGATGCAGTACCATCGGCGCTGTGGGTCTTAGCTTCCGGGTTCGGAATGGGACCGGGCGTTTCCCCCACGCTATGACCGCCGTAACCCTTGCCCCGGACCGCTTTCGCGGCGGGAAATCTTCGGTTACAGGCTGCCCTTTCGGGTTTCTGCTCTACAAGTCTACCGCGTCTTTGAGTCACCTTTGACCATTACTTTTTGGTGTCCCCGGCGGGCTCCTGGCGGCAGGGGTCAGAGCGGACCGAGGCAGAGCCAAGGCGGGTCCGGGGTCGGGGCCGGATGACGACGCACCATGATTTTGCCCACCTGCTCCTCTGCCGGCCGGCCCCGGCGGGGAACCAGGCCGTCCAACCGCCGGCGCAGCCGACCCAGGGCGCCGGCAGCACCGGCATCCCTGGTGGGGGTTAAACAAGTGAGGCCCGTACCAACACTGGTACGGGCCTCACCCTTCACAATTTGTCCGGCGGTGACCTACTCTCCCACATCCTCCCGGATGCAGTACCATCGGCGCTGTGGGTCTTAGCTTCCGGGTTCG
>NZ_JAUHHB010000003.1:0-811306 GCF_030410475.1 Arthrobacter sp. YD2 | reverse complement strand
GAAGCTAAGACCCACAGCGCCGATGGTACTGCATCCGGGAGGATGTGGGAGAGTAGGTCACCGCCGGACAAATTGTGAAGGGTGAGGCCCGTACCAGTGTTGGTACGGGCCTCACCTGTTTAATCCCCACCAGAGATGCCGGCACCGGTAGGCTGGAAAGCATGAGTTTCTCCCTGTTTTCCCATGCCGAGGATCCGGACGCTGATTCGGTGATCACAGCCGGGGCAGCCGCTCCGTCCGAAGTAGTGCTGGAACGCAGGGTGCCCCGGGATCTGCACGAAGCCTTCAACGGGTTTACCGACTACCTTCACTTATGGTGGCCCCAGGACCTCACCGACTTCGGTGAGGGAACACACCCGGAGTTTGAATCCGGCGTCCTGACCGAAACTGCTCCGGACGGTGAGACGGCTATCTGGGCCACCGTCCGGACCAAGGAACCCGATTCCCTGCTTGAGCTGGACTGGGTGGCGGGGCACAGTCCTCGGATTCCCACCGACGTGCGGGTGGAATTCTCCGCGGTAGCGGAGGACGGTACCTTGGTGACGCTCCGGCACGGGGGACTGGAACGACTGCCGGAGGCCGCAAAGGAATACGAGCGGATCCGTGCCGAATGGGAAGAAATCCTGGACCGCTACGCCCGCTTTATGGGGGCCCGGTAGTCTGTGTCACTTGATGCCCTGCATGCCCTGGCGCTGAGCCATCCTGATCTGGAGATTGATACTTCCGTCCCGGTGCGGGCTGCCTACGCCGCTGATCAGGGTCCGGTGCTGGACTATGCCGAGCCGCTGGCCGTGGTCTGGGCCAAAGGTACTGAGGGTGTGCAGGCTGTGCTTCGCTGGGCTTCCGAGACCGGCACTGCCGTTGTTGCCAGGGGTGCGGGCACCGGGGTGTCCGGCGGGGCGCATGCCACGGCCGGCTGCATTGTCCTCAGCCTGGAGAGAATGAACCGGATCCTCGAGTTGAATCCGCTGGACGAAGTGGCCGTCGTCGAACCCGGGGTGGTTAACGCCGATTTGAACGCGGCTGCAGCTGAACATGGGCTGATGTATGCACCGGACCCCGCCAGTTACCGTATCTCGACTATCGGCGGCAATGTTGCCACCAACGCAGGGGGACTGCGGTGTGCGAAGTACGGGGTGACCCGTGATTCGGTGCTCGCGCTGGACGTTGTGCTGGCGGACGGCACCCTCATTAAGACCGGACAGCGTACCTTCAAGGGCGTAGCGGGATATGACCTGACCGGACTCTTCACCGGCTCCGAAGGGACACTGGGGATTGTGGTAGGTATTACCGTGCGCCTGCGCTATTTGCCGGTACGGACCTGCACCATTGCCGCCTTCTTCCCGGATGTCCCGACGGCGGCCTCGGGCGTCCTCGCCGTCGGCACGGCACGCGTCCAGCCGGCAATTATGGAGCTGTTGGACGGGGCGACGCTGGCGGCGTTGGACGCAGCCCACGGAAGCGCCCTGGCGGCCCGGGGCAACGCGCTGCTGCTGATCCAGACTGACGGGTTTGGAGCCGTAGCCGAGGCTGGTGTTGTGCGGGAGGTCTTATCCGGGCTGGGCGGAACGGTCAGCACGGAGGGATCCGCGGAAGCAGAACGGCTGGTGGATCTGCGGAGGCACAGCCGAGGAAGCGGCCTCGCGGAACAGTTGCGGGTGGGGGAAGACGTGGCGGTGCCGCGGTCGGCACTAGTCGGATACGTCGCTGAACTTGAACGCATGGCTGCAGCTCATCGGGTGGGTTTGCGAGTGGTGGCCCACGCCGGCGACGGTAACCTGCATCCCACCTTCTGGGTCGGCACCGCTGAAGAGGGCGGGCAGCAGCGGCTGGACGCCGCCCTCGATGAATCCATTGCAGTGGCACTGTCTCTTGGCGGGACCATCACCGGGGAACACGGAGTGGGACAGTACAAGCTCCGCTGGCTCCCGGCCGAACAGCAGGAAGAAGTGCTGGTCCTGCAGCGGCGCCTCAAGAGCCTGTTCGATCCCGCGGGCATACTAAACCCCGGGAAGGCCATTCCCGGGGTTTAGCATCAGTCCGGTTATGAACCCACGCGCATCCATACGGTGCGGTTCGGACGCAACCGGTCGCCTTCGAGGGCATCAGCGGCGCTGCCCAGCAGCAGCGGGAGAGCCGGCAGCTTCACCGGGTCCTCACCCATGTTCATCGCGACCAGGGTGGACCCGTTGACAAAGCACACCAGCCCTTCGTCGTCGTGCTCCGGCCACCAGGCGAGCGAGCCGTCACCCAGCCGCAGCGCACGGCGCAGCGACAGGGCGTTGCGGTACAGGTTCAAGGTGGAGTCCGGGTTGCGCTGCTCGATATCACGGGAGTGCTTCCCCCAGATGGGAGGCTGCGGCAACCAGGACTTCCCGGCGTCACTAAAGCCATAGCTGGGTTGGTTGGCTTTCCACGGCAGCGGGACGCGGTTCCCGTCACGTCCCACCCGTTCGCCGGCGGTGCGGTGGAAGGTGGGGTCCTGGCGGAACTCGTCCGGAAGCAGGGTGTGGTCCGGCAGTCCCAGTTCCTCACCCTGGTAGAGGTAAACGCCGCCGGGCAGGCCCAGCATCAGCAGCGTGGCTGCCCTGGCCCTGGCCAGGCCGAGTTCCAGGTTGGGCTGCTCATCCCGGGGGCCGAGGCCATCGCCCGTTCGCGGGCCCGCGCCGGTCAGCCCGAAGCGGCTTGTATGGCGGACGACGTCGTGGTTGGAGAGCACCCAGGTGGTGGGGGCACCGACCTGGTCGAAGGCGCGCAGGGAGGACTCGATGACGTGGCGCAGCGCCGGGGCGTGCCAGGGGTGGTGCAGGTAGGCGAAGTTGAACGTCTGGTGCATCTCATCGGCGCGTACCCAGTCGGTGAGGCGTTCGATCGGGTCGATGGTCGCTTCGGCGCAGAGCACCCGGTCCCCGTCGTAGGAGTCCAGGATGTTCCGCCAGGACCGGTAGATGTCGTGGATGCCGGGCTGGCCGAACATGGGTGCTTCGGAGCCGGGGTAGCCCTCGGAGGAGGATCCGTCGGCGCGTCCGCCCCAGTCCGGCAGGCCGGACTTTTTGATCAGGGCGTGGGCGACGTCCACGCGGAATCCGCCGACGCCGCGGTCCAGCCAGAAGCGCAGGATCCGTTCGAATTCGGCGTGCACTGCGGGGGAGTCCCAGTTGAAGTCTGGCTGGGAGGAGTCAAAGAGGTGCAGGTACCACTGCCCGGGGGTGCCGTCGGGTTCGGTGATGCGGGTCCAGGCCGGTCCGCCGAAGTGGGACTGCCAGTTGTTCGGCGGGGTGTCCCCGTTTTCGCCGGTGCCGTCGCGGAAGATGAACATGTCGCGTTCGGGGGAGCCGGGTCCTGCGGCCAGGGCTGCCTGGAAGAGGGGGTGGGCGTCGGAGCAGTGGTTGGGGACCAGGTCCACGATGACGCGGATGTGGTGGCGGGAGGCTTCGGTGATGAGGGCGTCGAAGTCCTCCAGGGTGCCGAAGATGGGGTCCACGGAGCAGTAGTCGGCGACGTCGTAGCCGGCGTCCTTTTGCGGGGAGCGGTAGAACGGGGAGAGCCAGACGGCGTCGATGTCCAGTTCGGCCAAGGTGGCCAGTTCGGCGGTGATGCCCTGCAGGTCACCGATGCCGTCCCCGCGACGGTCCCGGAAGGATCGCGGGTAGATCTGGTAGATCACTGATGAGCGCCACCATTCACGGCCGGCGGGGGACTCATGGACGGGGACCAGACGCAGGTCCGGGCGGCTGAAGACCTCAGCCAGTTGGTCAACCATCTTTGAGGGGCTCCTTCCGGTTCGTACGCTTACATTTCCATTTAACGACTCACGGCTGCAGCCGTTGGCAGAGAGGGGCACACGTCACAGGAGATTTCGCTCACGCATGCGCTGGTTCCCCTTCCCCATGGGTGTATAGGATTGGAGAAACGTCATATCGACCTAGCGAAGTTGACGCCACGGCGATTCACCCACGCTAGCCACTTCTCATTCAGGGGGAAAATCCGCGTGTCAGACAACCGACCAGAATGGCAGCATGGCGAGAATCCTGCTGCGGACGGCAGCCAGGGCTCGGAAGAGAGCCAGTACGGCACGTCCTCCCAGCCGGCGCCGCCGTCCTACCCCGGACAGGACGGACAGGGCAGCAACGCCTCCTCCGGGTATCCCTCCTACGGGCAGGAAGGATCATCCCCCTACGCCCAGCAGGGCTCCTCCTACGGACAGTCCGATCAGTACGGGCAGTCCCAGTACGGCCAGCAGCCCGCCGGATACCCCGCGCAGACGGGTTACCCCTCCTACGGGGAGAGCGCGTATCCCGTGCCCCGGGAGAATCCGGGCCAGGCCATGGGTATTGCCGGCCTGATCACCTCGTTCTTCATTTCCGTGGTCGGCCTGGTACTAAGCATCATTGGCCTGAACCAGTCCCGCAAGGTCGGCATGGGCAATGTTCCCGCCGTGGTGGGCATCATTGTGGGTGCGCTGGGGACCCTGCTGGGCGCCCTGTTCTTCCTTCTGATCTTCATTGGCATCGCTGCGGAGACCTCAAGCTACTAGCTTCGGCCTCGTCCTGCCGTTTTCCGGGGAGCCCCGTCTTAGGACGGGGCTCCTCCCGCGTCCAGGATCTGCATGGTCCTGGTATCGGCACTCAGGAGGATCGCTGCTTCATCACGCCGGTGGCGCAGGATGTTGTCCATATAGGACTGGACGGCTTCGGCCATGGGCACGTTCCGGTTGGAGTTCTCGGACAAGTACCACCGGTGTTCGAGCACCTCATGGACAACTTCGGCCGCCTCGAGCTTGCTGCCCAGGTCCCGGGGCACGGCCTTCACAATGGGTTCGAAGACCTGGGTCACCCACAGGTGGGCGCTGAGCTCCTCATCAAGCTCCGGGTGGTTGGTTGCGCGGTAGGAATCCAGGTCATTGAGCAGCCGACGGGCCTGGTTTTCCTGGGCATCGATGCCGGTGAGGCGCAGCAGCCGGCGCTGGTGGTGGCCGGCGTCCACAACCTTGGGTTGCAGCTGGACCTGGGATCCGTCCGGGGTAGTGGAGATGGTCAGTTCATCGACGTCGAACCCCAGGTCATTCAGCCGGCGGATTCGTGCGTCCACCCGCCACCGGTCGGCGAGCCCGAAGGATTCCTGCTCGGTGAGTTCTGCCCAGAGCCGGCGGTAGCTGTCCATGATCCGTTCGCTGGTGGCCAGCGGATCCACGGACTCTTCGATCAGGCCGCCTTCGGCCAGGTCCATCAGCTCCCCGGCAATGTTGACCCGGGCAATTTCCAGATCGTATTCGCGCTGCCCGTTGGAAAGTTCCGGATAGAGCTCTCCGGTTTCGGCATCCACGAGGTATGCCGCGAAGGCTCCCGCGTCGCGGCGGAACAGCGTATTGGACAGGGACACGTCACCCCAGTAGAAACCGGCCAGGTGCAGGCGTACCAGCAACAGTGCCTGGGCATCGATCAGCCTGGTCAGCGTGACCTGGCGCAGGGTCTGGGAAAACACGGCACGGTAGGGGAGGGAGAAACGCAGGTGCCGAGTCACCAGGACCGGCTGCAGCTCTTCACCTTCAGGGTTCATGCGTCCGGTAATAACCGCCACCGGAGACACCGCCGGCACATTCAGCCGACGCAGTTTGCGCAGCATGTGGTACTCCTGCCGGGCAACATGCTCGCCGGTTTCCTTGATGGCAATCAGCGAATCGCCCAGCCGGGCAAAGCGGACCACGTGGCGGGAGATGCCGCGGGGAAGGGCGGCCAGGTTTTCCTTGGGCCAGTCCTCCAGCGGGATGTGCCATGGCAGGTCCAGCAGGGCGGGGTCCATGGACGCAGCCGTAATGTTCAGCGAGCCAAGGGTGTTGATCCTGCCGGCTGATTCACGGGCGCGGGGCAGTTTCCCGGCCTGGTCCCAGTCCGTCGGTTCGTTCTGCCAGTTGGCTGATGCGGCGTGTGTCATAGGCGAAAGCCCTTACGTGTAGAACATACGTGCATTAAAAAAGCGGTGGCTCCCCATCTCAAAAGTCTAGTTGAGCAGGGGAGCCACCGCATGTCACGGGCGTTAGGCCTGTTCGGCCAGCCGGTCGCCGGTGGCGGTGTCGAAGAGGTGCACATGCCCCTTCTGCGGGCGGACGTACAGGACATCGCCCTTCATCGGCGGGCGGCGGCCGTCCACGCGGACCACCATGTCATGGTGCTTGCCGTCGAGGGTGGTGTGGCCATACACGTACGCGTCGGCGCCGAGCTCCTCCACCACGTCAACGTCCACCTGCAGGCCGTCGCCCTCGGAGACGAGCTCCATGTCTTCGGGACGGACACCCAGGGTGACCGTGTTGCCGGCTGCGGCACCAAGCACTGCGCTTGCCACGGGGTAAACCGAGCCGCCAAATGCGACACCGCCGTCCACTACCGGCAGTTCCAGCAGGTTCATGGCGGGGGAACCGATGAAGCCGGCCACGAATACGTTCTTCGGGTGGTCGTAGAGGTTCCGCGGGGTGTCCACCTGCTGCAGGATGCCGTCCTTCAGCACTGCCACGCGGTCGCCCATGGTCATGGCTTCGACCTGGTCGTGCGTGACGTAAACGGTGGTGACGCCGAGACGGCGGGTGAGGGAGGCGATCTGCGTGCGGGTCTGCACACGGAGCTTGGCATCCAGGTTGGACAGCGGCTCATCCATCAGGAACACCTGCGGGTTCCGAACGATGGCGCGGCCCATGGCAACGCGCTGGCGCTGGCCACCGGAGAGGGCCTTGGGCTTGCGATCGAGGAAGTCTTCGAGGTCGAGCAGCTTGGCGGCCTCGCGGACGCGTTCCATCCGCTCTTCCTTGCCCACGCCGGCGATCTTCAGGGCGAAGCCCATGTTGTCCGCCACCGACATGTGCGGGTACAGCGCATAGTTCTGGAAAACCATGGCGATGTCGCGGTCCTTGGGCGGAACGTCGGTGACGTCGCGGTCACCGATCAGGATCCGGCCGGAGTTGACGTCTTCGAGCCCGGCGAGCATGCGCAGGGAGGTGGATTTTCCGCAGCCGGAGGGGCCAACGAGAACCAGGAACTCGCCGTCGGCGATTTCGAGGCTGAGGTTATCTACAGCAGGGCGTTCAGTCCCCGGGTAGAGGCGTGTTGCCTGGTCAAACGTTACCGTTGCCATGGTATTTCCCTTCACGGGCAGGTACGTGCCCGACGATCCGTTGTGAATGGAGGTGCTATGTAGTTGTGGGAACCCGCCGCGGCTCAACAGTGAGCTGTGACACGGTTCACGGAGTCAGTATGGCATACGTTGGCTCCGGCGCCGCGTCCGCCTCGGCTGTGTTACCGGCCGACGGCTGTTGAGCGCAGCCGTGCCAGCTCGGCAAGCACCTCGGTGAAGGCTTCGGGAGAGGCAACCCGGAACGCCGCGGCCGTGTCTCCGGGACCGACCTTGATGCCCACGTCGCCGGCCTCCAGGGCAGCGAAGCCGTGCTCATCGGTGACGTCGTCACCGGCGAAAAGCACCGCCGTCGCACCGGTCAGCGCGCGCAGGGCACGGATACCCTCACCCTTATTCGTGTGTACAACGGAGGCTTCCAGGACGGACTTGCCATCGGTGACCTGCACGCCGTCCAGCATTTGCAGGTGGCGGCGCGCCTCGTCGGTGGCAGCGGCAGCCACCGGACCCTCGGCGCTGCGGGTGTGGAGGACGACGCCGGCCGGCTTGTCCTCCAGCCGGCACCCCGGGTGCCGCGTGGCCACGGATTCCACTGCTGACCGGGCGCGGGCCAGCAGCTCGGCCTGCTCCGCCGTCAGCTGCAGGGGCTCGGCATTGGGTCCCGTCCAGGTTTCGGCTCCGTGGCTGCCGATCAGCAGCGTCTCCGGGTCAGGGGTGGCGACGCTGCGCAGGCTGTCCAGGGCGCGTCCGGATATAAAGGCGGTGACGGTGCCCGGCAGGGCTGCCAGTGCGCGCACGGCGGCAGCGGAGCCGTTCAGTGGGCGGGCGTCCTCGGCCCGCTCCACCAGCGGGGACAGCGTCCCGTCAAAATCCAGGGCAACCAGCAGGGTGTCCGCGTCCGCGAGCCCTTCCAGTGCCTGCTGCAGTCCGGTCTCCGGCGTCTCCACTACTGGTCCCGGTCCTGGTCCTGCTCAAGGGCGTCAAGGAAGTTCCGTGACCAGCGCTCGACGTCGTTCTGCAGTACCTGCCGCCGCATCAGCCGCATTCGGCGGCTGGCCTCGCGGGCAGGCATGTTCATGGCGGTGAGGATGGAGGCCTTCAGGCCGTCGATATCGTGCGGGTTCACCAGCACTGCCTGACGGAGCTGGTCTGCGGCGCCGGTGAATTCGGACAGCACCAGGGCGCCGGTGTTCCCGGTGCGGGCCGCCACGTACTCCTTGGCGACAAGGTTCATGCCGTCGCGCAGGGCGGTGACCAGCATGACGTCGGCGGCGAGGTAGAGCGCCACCATTTCCTCTACCGGATAGCTGTGGTGCAGGTAGCGCAGCGCGGTGTTGGAAATGGTGTCGTAGGTGCCGCTGATCCGGCCCACGGTTCCTTCCACCTCTTCGCGCAGCAGCCGGTACTGTTCCACGCGCTCACGGGATGGGCTGGCGACCTGAATCATGGAGGCATTGTCGACGGTGATTTCACCGTCCTCCAGGAGTTCGCCGTAGGCCTTGAGCCGGTGGCTGATGCCCTTGGTGTAATCCAGCCGGTCCACGCCGAGCATCACGGTATCCGGGTTGCCCAGCTCGCGGCGGATCTGCTTGGAGCGTTCGATGATGTCCTCGCGCTGGGCGAGTTCGGCGATCTTCGCCGCGTCAATGGAGATGGGGAATGCCTCGGCACGGGAGACGTAGGACAGGCCGTCCTCGGTGGTCACGTTCACCTGCTGCTGGCGGATGGTGTAACCGGCGAAGCGGCGCACGCAGCGCAGGAAGTTGCTCGCATCCGAGGGCCGCTGGAAACCGATCAGGTCCGCGCCCAGCAGGCCCTCAATGATGTTCCGGCGCCAGGGCAGCTGGGCGAAGATTTCCAGCGGCGGGAAGGGGATGTGGTTGAAGAATCCGATTTTCAGGTCCGGACGGGCCTTGCGGAGCAGCTGCGGGACCAGCTGCAGCTGGTAGTCCTGTACCCAGACCGTGGCGCCCTCGGCCGCCACGGAGGCCGCGGCGTCGGCGAAGCGGCGGTTAACTGTCCGGTAGGCGTCCCACCAGGTGCGGTGGAACTCCGGGGTGGCAATAACGTCATGGTAGAGCGGCCACAGCGTCGCGTTGGAGAAGCCCTCATAGTAGAGCTCCACCTCATCGGTGCTCAGGGGCACCGGCTTCAGGTGCATGTCATCGTGGTCGAAGGGCTCCACCTCTTCGTCCGGGGATCCCGGCCAGCCCACCCATGCGCCGTCGGCCTTCGCCATGACCGGCGCCAGCGCCGTCACCAGGCCGCCGGGGGAGCGGCGCCAGGTCTCGCCGTCGGGCGTGCTCACCCGGTCCACGGGAAGCCGGTTGGAAACTACGATGAAATCGAAGTCGCCATACCCGTCCGTTGCGTCCTTCTGGCTCGGATCGGCCTCAGCGTTCACGAATGGCACCCCTTAGTTTGAATAGACGTATTTAGCCACTCTATCTAAGCCCGGAAACTTTGTACCGCGTGCGGGCGTTGGCTGAAGGGCGGGGCAATACGTTCCCCCTACACTGGTGATGTGCCCACAGGCCCCGGAAACGGGTGCCGGCGTTGAGAGACATGAGGAATAATGACTGACCGGAATCCCAAGCTGACCAAGGCCGAGCGGACTGCTGCCGCCCGTGACCAGGCCCGTGCCATGCGTGAAGCGCAGCAGAAGAAGGACCGGCGCAACCGCCTCCTCGTGATCTGGGGCGTAGTGGTGGCGATTGTGGCGGTAATCGCAATTGTCGGCGTCATTGTGTTCAACAGCATGAGCCGCAGTGTGGCGAACAATGGCACCTCTCCGGCCAACGCCAACCAGTACGGCGGTTTCACGCTCACATCCACCAGCGCCCTGCAGCCGCAGGAGCCGTTCGACTTTGATACGGAAACACTCGGAGCAGCACCGGAGGAAGCCGCGGAAGATGCTCCCGTGCCGCCGGGCATCGAAGCCTCCGAACCGGGTGAGCCGATCCAGATCGTGGAATACGTGGACATTAACTGCGTGCACTGCGCTGACTTTGCCGCTACCTACGATGAGCAGATTGCCCAGTGGCTGGACGCCGGGGAAATCACCTACGAATACCGCACCGTCGCGTTCCTGGACCGCAGTTCCGCCACCAACTACTCCTCGCGCGGCGCCAACGCCGCCGCCTGCGTTGCTGCCGAGAGCCCCGAATCCTATTGGGACTTCATGAAGGCGATCTTCGCCCAGCACGCTGCGGGTGAAGTGAACAACGCCGGTCTGGTGGACATGGCCGAGGCTGCCGGTGCGAACACGGAGAACCTGGAATCCTGCATCGACGACGGTACGTACCGTCCGTTCGTGAAGTACGCGGATCAGCTCGCACGCGTGGACGGCATCGCCGGCACCCCCACCGCCTACGTCAACGGTGCAGAAGCGGACCTGAACACCTTCACCGAGACCGTCCAGGCAGCGATCGACGCCAACAAGTAAGCTCTTCGGCCCGGAGCCCGGTTCCCCGTGAAACCATTCCCGGTTTCACGGGGGCGGGCGCTCTGGGCTAACCTTGTCTAGCGTTGTTTGTTCGGTTCCGCTTTTCTTCTTTGCCGGCGGACACGACAACACGCCCCCTTAGCTCAGTTGGCCAGAGCACCTGTCTTGTAAACAGGGGGTCGCCGGTTCGAATCCGGCAGGGGGCTCCAAACGGGAAAACCCCTCCTGATCAGACCAAAAGTCCGATCACGAGGGGTTTTTCCATGCCCTGAAGGTCAGACGGTGACCGGCCGGTCTGTGGGCTCCGGCAGGACAACCGGGGCCTCTGCGGGCAGGTTCGCGTCACGCACCTCCCGGTACGGGCGCAGATGGGTGTACAGCTCGTCGCGCAGCGGGTTGCGGTGCCGCTTGACGATGGTGAACACCTGGTAGACCGCGACGGCGATGTTGGCCGCCAGCGAGATGGCCGACACGACGAACAGTGCGGTCGGGTTGTGCGAGGACTCCACGGCGAACGGCGACGTGCTCACGAACGTGGGGACCGCCATCGTGAACATCATCCACAGTGCGAGGGTGTGGGCGCGGTGCTGCAGCCACGCACCCTTCTTGAGGAAGAACGCGGGGATGGTGCAGGAGATGAGCAGCGCCGCACCGGCGTAGAACGCGTGGTCACCGACGCAGTTGTAGACGTAGGCGAAGTTCCACAGGTCATATGCGATGATCCAGAACCACATCATGTCGGGCCAGATCATGTCCTTCGACTTGTCGCGGGAGATGATGATGCCGGTCCAGCCACAGATGGTGAGCAGGTTCAGGATGCCGGCGATGGCGTTCATGTAGTTCCACGGACCGCCGACCATAAAGACGCCGTCGTGCATGCCCTGCAGCCCGGCCACCTCGAAGTCCCGGATGACAGCCTCGCCGATGTTGATCGCCAGGATCAGTGGCGGGAACATCAACATCCAGCGGTTCTGTGCCAAACGGGGAACATACCGGATGAGCATAAAGCCCAGGCACCCGAGGAGTGCCGAGTACACCTTCACCCAGTGGAACCAGGTGCCCGTGGACGAACCGTCACCGGCAGTCACCGGCCACACGAACACGGTCAGCAGAATGGGCAGCGCCACGAAGAAGGCCAGGCCGGCCCACTTCCAACGTCGTGTCACCTCGTTGAGCGCGATGAGGGCAACCAGGACGACGCCGAACATCGCCCAGGAATACCAGGGAATTGATTCGAACAAGAACATCTTGGACCTCTCCGTTTCGGGCCCGCGGCATGCGTGCCTTCTTCTTCGAAGGTAAAAAAACCGCCCCGAGCAGTCATTAGACAGCTGACGCGATGTGTCCAAAAACGCCCGGTGCTACCGTCAGGCATGACCGACGAGGGCATCGACGCGCAGAGGGGAGCGAGGGCGCGAGCGGCTCTGGCGGCCGCGCTCAAGGCCCGGCTGCGCACCGAGCCGCTCGACAAAGTGACGGTCACGGAACTCACGCGGGACTGCGGACTGACGCGACAGGCCTTCTACTACCATTTCTCGGACGTGCGCCAGCTGGCGGTCTGGGTGTTCGAGACCGAGGTTGCCCGCCAGGTCAGGGCTTTCGCCATTGAGACGGGATGGGCGGACGGGTTAGTCCGGCTGATGCTGTACCTGCGCAACAACCGCGCGTCGACGCTCGGGGTGCTCGACGGCGTGGGGCGGCCCGGGCTCGAGCGCTTCCTGTTCCGCCAGATGCGCCCCATCACCGAGGCAGTCATGGAGCAGGACGGCGGCGGGCCGGTGCGCCCGGAAGACCGCGTGCTGGTGGTCGATTTCTACACCTCGGCCGTGCTCGCCATCGTACTCCGGTGGGTAGCGGACGGCATGGTCGAGCACCCCTACCGTGTGGTCGGCGATTTGGAGATTATGCTGCACGGCGCCGTCCGGGAGTCAGTCCGCCGGCTGGACGCACGGGCGGCTCCGCCGCGTGGACGCCGTCCGCGGTGAGCGTTCCCGCTACTGGGCGGACAGCAGAGTGCCCCGGCCGAAAGCAGCCGGGGCACCCGATAATGTGTGTGGTGACTACTTCAGGGCCACCAGGAAATCGTTGGCTCCGCCGTGGTTGAAATTCACCTTGACCATGCTCGAGGTGTTCGCGTGTTCGATCGGCATCTGCAGCACCGCATCGGCCGTCACCGTGAATCCCTTTTCCACCGGTTGGGCCTTGGTCTCGCCCTCCTTCAAGGCTGACACCGAATTAAACGTGGTGCCATACTCGTCGTCGGTCATAAAACCGCCGTCCCAGTTCTCGTTAACAATAGAGAAATCGGTCCCGACGTTATCAGCCGGCTCATCACCGGTGTATCCCCAGGTCGCATTGATGAACACCCAGGTGTTGCCGGGATCCGGCTCCACCTTTCCAAGGAAGCTGTCCATGGCTTTGAACTGCTCATTGCCGTCAAGGTTGACGCTGTTGACCGTGAGCGTAAAGTCACCGTCGACCATTTCCTCACCCAGGGCATAAGGGTTCGCGAGCGTTCCCTTCTCATCACCGGCCGGCCATTCGGCCGCGGGCGTAGTGGCGGTTTCCGCGGCGACGGGGGCCGGCTCAGCGGGTGCTTCGGCCTCATCGCCGCCGCAGGCGGTGACCGCAAGCAGTGCTGACAGGGCAATTGCAGCTCCCGCGCTTCGGCGGCGGACAGGGTGCTGTGATGTGAGTTTCATTCGTGCGAGTTTACCCAACAGATGAGGCTGACCGAATTCGACGGCGGGAATGGCCAATCCATGCTGCGCATAGGATAAAAACAGAACCTATTTCGTGTATTCCAGGAGGCCCCGATGGTTATGCCCCGCAACCTGTTTCTTGTCCGCCACGGACAAAGCGAAGCGAACGTGATGCAGCGGGCAGCCAAGGCCGGGGACCCGAGCCTGTATACCGAAGAGACGATGACCGTTCCGGACCGTTCGTGGCGGCTAACGGACCTCGGCGTGCAGCAGGCCAAGGTGGCCGGAGCCTGGATCGCGGCACAGAATATCCAGTTCGACCGTGCCATGGTCTCGGTTTATACCCGGACCCGCGAGACCGCCGCCCATCTGGGGCTGGATGTGCGCTGGGAAGAGAACCGGGTGATCCGCGAGCGTTCCTGGGGTGAGATCGGGTCCATGTCGAAGCAGGATTTCGCCCGGAAGTATTCGCAGAACGCCGCGTACCGTGACAGCGACCCGCTGTATTGGGCGCCGCCTGCGGGGGAGTCCATTGCCAACGTTGCCGAGAACCGTGTACGGAATATCCTCAGCACCCTGCACCGCGAGAACGCCCGGGACAATGTGCTCCTGGTAACCCACGGTGAGTTCATGTGGGCCACCCGCCTGGTGCTGGAGCGCTGGAGCGACGAAGAGTTCCTGTTGCGGGACGCCGACAAGGAGCAGGTGATCCACAACTGCACCGTCCTGCAGTACACCAGCACGGATCCGCAGGACCGCAACAACACCCGCGAAAAGCTCAACTGGGTCCGCCGCTGCTGGCCGGTGTGTGTGGACGGCGAGTGGACCATGTTCGTCGGCGAGTGGGAGGAATTCGACCGGAAGTACTACACCGGCGGGGAGCTGCTGGAGCGGGCGGAGGCAAACCGGCATTTCCTCCTCGGCTCCTTCGGGAGCTAGAACGGTTTTTCAGGCTGCAGCCAGACTTGCCTGAACCGCGGCATGTCATTGTCTGGGGTTCCAGCCAAGGCCGTGTAGTTTCATATCAGTCGGCTCGAACGAGTTTTCAGACTGGTCAAGGATGTGGGGGACATCATGAGTATTGCGCAGCGCCAGGAAACCACCGAAAGATCGATTTACTCGGATTTTGTGGAATACCAAAACCTGGATATCAGCGACGCGGCGGACCCTGTTGACGGAACGATTTATGCCATCGACACCAACGTCCTGCTCAACCTTTACAAATACAATCGCAAGACCAGGGACGACGTCATTGGCGCCCTGACGAAGATGTCCAACGTCCTGTTTGTTCCTCACCAGACGCTGCATGAATTCTGGTCCCGCCACGAGGACGTCCAGAAGGGCGGACACCACGGCGAAGCGTCTCATAAGATCGAGACAGCCGCGGCTGACATCAAGCGGACCGTTGACACGTGGCTGGCGCGCACCGGGCTGAGTGACGCGACCGACAGTGAAGCAGCGACCGCTATTGAAAAAGTGGTCGACGAATTGGGAAACGCGGCATCGAGGCTGCGGGACACGATCGATGAAACCAAACGCGAATCCCAGCGGGACGGTTCCGGAATCATCGAGGCATTGGAGAAAATTCTTAGCGGGCGGGTCGGGCCGGCGCCTTCGCCTCAGACGCGGCAAAACCTACTGGAAGTCTTCCGGAAGCGCGTGGATGCAGGCATTCCGCCGGGAACCAGAGACGTCGAGATAAAAAAAGGACAGACAGAGAAGGCCGCCGGCGATTTCTTGATCTGGCAGCAGTGCCTAGACGAAGCCAGCCGCAGAAAAGCAGTCGCCGGTCAAACATTCGACCTCACGCTCATTACCCATGACCTCAAGGATGACTGGGTTCGCGGCAAGCACACCTCGCGGCCGCTCGCCCAGCGTGCTCTCCTCCGCGAGTATGCAGAGAACGTCGGCGGAGTATTCCGCATCGCGACCACACTGAACCTGTTGGACACGGCCTCTGCGCACTTCGGTGCCACAGTATCCGAGGAAGCCAGAGCGCAGGTGAAGGAAGTCGATGACGCAGGCGGTACGGCCGGGTGGACGGTGGATAGCGCCCGAAAGTACCTCGGCGCTCTCTGGAGCAACGACAACTACAGTGGGCAGCTCGCTGTTCTCCTGGCTTCCTACGGCGCAGCGATGGAAGAACTTCCTCCCCTCAGCGTTGACGAGGCCCGCCTTGTCTCGGACCGTGAAAGCATGGCGGGTTTCTCCCGCCCGTACAAGACGATTCTCACGACAGCCAACATTGTTGGGGTTGGTGGCGACGACATAACCCTTCCGATGCTCAGCCGCGAGTTCGACGAAGACCTGAACGATTGGGCATACAAACTGCAAGGCGATCCGCTGACGGCCTTGGGCGAGGCCATCGCCCGCGAGCCTGATTACGTCCGGATCCTTACCGAAGCCACGGAACAGTTGAACACCATCCGACAGGCCGCCGACGGATGAGCGTCAGCTGCAGGCTGGTCCTGATATGCGATGTACGGCTCATCGGCGGGGCTGAAAACCTGTCCGATGAATGGCAGCCGGGCCCGTTCGTGGAGACCTACACCGATCACATGGGCCGGGACGTCAGAACCGACGCCGCCACCAGGGCCACGAACTTTCCCGCAAGCCTGGCCGGAAGACTCTTCGGCACGCCGGCCTCACAGCAGGTACGGTTTTCAACCGGAATTCTCGACGTGCCCTGGGACCGGGAGCTGCCGTGGACTGATGAACCGATCTTGCCGGCATCGACGACCCTACGGCATGCTGAACTCCTGGTCGCGGCACCCGAGGCGGAAAACCGGGAGGGCCAGCGGCCGGGAATCCTGGCCCTGCATCTTGACGTCGAGGGGGCAACCTTTGCGGACGCGGTGGGCGTGGCCAATCGCCTGGCCCGCCAACGTGGAGGTCAGGGCGAGTCGGCACTGCACGGTGCCCTTACGTACAAAAGGCTGCGGTCGCTGCATGCTTCAATGTGCGGCGGGGTTATGTTCCCCACGGATGATGACGCGGGTGCTGAAACCGAGTCCTCGATCTACTCCATGATCATGATCGACCAGGAGCCTGGCACAGGCCCGGTGGAATTGGACATCGAGCAGGCCTACAGTGCGGCATCGTGCCAGGACCCCGGAAAACTGCATGCATCCCAGAATGCACTGGAACGGGCCGCGAGTTCAGTCGAGCGGCTCAGTCGGAGCTGGAGTGCGCTGTTCCTGCGGCACGGTGCCGCCTTTATGGTCCACACCGATCCCGACGATGCCTTCCGGCGATTTATGCCGATCTACTTCGGCACGCTGTACACAGACGCCGTTATGCTCGTCCGTCTTCAGATGCTCATCGTGCGGCAGATGGAACTGGCCGCTGAATCTTTGCTGGAACGCGCGGCCGGCAACCCCCATCTGGGAGCTGTTTCTGAGGATTTCGACCACTTGGACCGAAGCCTGGCGATCAATTCAGCGCGTTACTGGATGAGGCGTTCAGAGTCCAACGCGGGGAACTCCATCAAAATAGTCCATCGAATCCAGGACGCCATGTCCTTCCCCACCCGGCTGGGCGCACTTGACGCTCACATTGACGGCCTGGCGCGGTTGTCGGATGCCGATGCCCAGAAGACCTACTTGGCGGCCCAGAACAGGCTGGCCACTGTGGTTGCCCTGATAGGAACAATCGCCGTTCCGGTCACGATTGCCATCGACGGATTCCAGCTACTGGAATTAGCGGTCACTCCGGGCAACATGGCTGGCTTGGCGGGGGCCATCCTGCTGCTGGGCGGCGGCATGTGGACCTGGCTCAGCAGATTGCTGCCCAGGACATAACTCTGAGCCGGTGCGGTTAGTACGCGCCGGTAAGGCAAAGGGCCCGGCATCCGCACGCTATGCGCGGATACCGGGCCCTTCTTGGTGCCGTGGAACTAGGCCGGTGTGGCCAGCTCCAGCAGCGCAGAGTATGAGGACTGCGCGCCCTCCCGGGTGGCAGCCAGTGCACCGGCCCGCGCAGCAAACGCGGCGGCGTCGGCCAGGGAATCCCCGGCGGCCAGCCGGGCGGCGGTTGCCGCCGTGAAGGCATCCCCGCAGCCGGTGGTGTCCACCGCGGTGACCCGGGTGGGGGCAATGGCCACGACCCGGCCGGCGCCGGAGGCGGTGCCGTCGAGGACAACGGCGCCGTCCCCGCCGAGGGTGATGATGGTGCGCCGCACGCCCAGCGCGTCCAGGGCGGCGATGACCGCTTCCCAGTCCGATGCGGGGTCCGCCAGGCCGGTCACAAGCGCTGCCTCATGGGTGTTCAACAGCAGCACATCGGTCAGGGCCAGCAGCTCCGGCGGAACCGCCCGGTACGGGGAGAGATTCAGCAGCACCTGTGCACCGGCGTCGTGCCCCGCCCGTGCCGCGGCGGTGACCGCCTCGAGCGGGACCTCCAGGCTCAGTGTCAGCACGGCAGCGCCGTCGAACAGGTCCGCCGGCAGCTCAGCCCCGGTGACCGTGCCGTTGGCGCCGGGGGAAACAATGATCGTGTTCTCCCCGGACGCGTCCACCACGATCATGGCCGTGCCCGTGGCGGTGCCGCTGCGGCGCAGGACGCGGGAGGCGTCCACCCCGGCACCGGCGGCCGCCTTCAGCAGGAGATCCCCGTGCCCGTCGGCGCCCACGGCACCGAAGAGCCGGACATCGGCGCCGAGGATCGCGGCGGCCGCCGCCTGGTTGGCGCTTTTGCCACCGGGCACAATCACCAGTTCCGAACCGTTGAGCGTCTCCCCGGGGGAGGGGAAACGTTCGGTACGGACGGTGAGGTCAGCGTTCAGCGACCCTACAACTACAACTTTTCCGGCAGGCATACGGGGATTCTCCTTGACGTGATGTCAGCGGTCGGCCGGCACGGCCTTGGCGGTGACCTCGGCGTTGACGGGCTTGGGGATGAGGAAGGACGTGGCCAGGGCCAGCACCAGGATCACCAAACCGGCAATAATACCGGCGTAGTAACCCGAGGTGCCCCCGCCGTCGGCCGGCGTGGCTGCAGTCTTCACAGCGTAGATGACCGCAAAGCTCAGGCCCGCACCCAGGTTGAACGCGCCGGCGTTGAGCCCGGGCAGGAAGCCGGGGTTTTCCTTCGGGGAGAGCACAATGCCCAGGCCGTTGAGCATGATGTTGCCGATGCCGGCGTAGGTGACGCCGATCAGCACTGAGACGCCCAGGACTCCGAGCCTGGAGTCGCTGCCAACTACCAGCAGCATCAGCGTCAGGGCAATCACGGAGCCGATCATGCCGATCCGCAGCACCTTGCCGTAGCCCCAGGTGGCTGCCAGGCGTCCGGCGATCGGACCCAGCACCAGACCCGCGATGGCGTACGGAGTCAGCGTCCACCACGCGGACTCCTCGGCGCCCATGCCAAAGCCGACGGCGCCGTCCTGCGCCAACGCGGGAATGATGCCGTTCATCACGGCAAAGACACCGGTCATGGTCAGCAGGGTGGTGAGCAGCAGCGCCCAGGTGGAACGTTCCTTGAGCAGGTGCGTTGCCACCAGGGGCTGTTCGGTCCGGTTCTCCACCTTCCAGAAGATCACGAAGGCAATGACGGCAACCACGATCAGGCCGATCACCAGCGGCCAGTTTGCGGCCCCCAGCTTGCCGGCCTCATTGAAGGCGGTCAGCAGGGTGCCCACGGAAATAACCAGGGGCACCACACCCAGCCAGTCCATCTTCTCCTTCTTCTCGGCCGTGGATTCAGGGGCCAGGAAGAACAGCAGGGCAGCAGCGACGGCACCTACGGCGGCCATGACCCAGAAGACCGAGGCAAAGCCGTGGTTCTGTGCCAGGTAGCCGCCGGCAATGGCGTCCACCCCGGCAATGCCGCCGTTCACGGCCGTAATAACACCCATCAGCGTGCCGTACAGCTTCGCGTCGGGGATTTCCACACGGAGCATGATCAGGGTCAGCGGGACCACCGGGCCGGAAACGCCCTGGATCAGGCGGGCAATAAAGAGGACTTCGATGCTCGGAGCCAGGGCGGCAACCACCGAGCCGATGGTCAGGACCACCAGCATGCCGGCAAGGACCTTCTTGCGGCCGATGATGTCGCCCAGCCGCGGCAGGAACAGGGAGAAGAGCGCTGCGGCGGTGAAGAACGCCGTCTGGCTCAGGCCTACGGCCGCCGAAGTGGTGTTCAGTTCCTCTTCGATGGTGACGAGGGCGGGGGAGAGCATGGAGGCATTGAGCTGGAAGGCCACGCAGGCTGCCAGCAGTGCCGTCATCAGTGCGCCGACGTTGACCCGGCGCCGGGTGGTTTCACTCACAGGTCTACCTCACCGATTCGTTCGAGTGCGTCAACAACAAGGCCCCAGAACTTTTCATGATCCAGGTCCACAGCCACCGAGGTGGTGCAGTCGGCAGGTGCCGGGGCGCGGAAATCCGCCACGGTCATACCGAGGGTCAGGGTGCCGGTGAGCTCGACGTCGAGCGGCACGCGGCGGGTGGTCATCACGGAGGGGTCAATCACGTAGGCCACTGCACAGGGATCATGCACGGGCGGGAAGTCAAAGCCCTGGGCATCCTTGTAGGTCTGGCCGAAGAATTCCAGGAGTTCACCGACGAACTTTGCCGGCTTGGTGCCCACGGCGGCGATGCGGGCCGCTACCTCGTCGGTGGCAAGTGCCTGATGGGTGAGGTCCAGGCCGACCATCACCAGCGGCCACTTCTCGTTGAAGACGATGTGGGCTGCTTCCGGGTCAATCTTGATGTTGAATTCAGCGACAGCGGACCAGTTGCCCACGTGGTAGCCGCCGCCCATCAGGACAACTTCCTTCACGCGCTCGGCGATGCGCGGTTCCTTGCGCACCGCGAGGGCAATGTTGGTGAGTCCTGCCGTGGGCACGAGGGTCACGGTTCCGGGCTCATGGGACATCACGGTGTCGATGATCAGGTCCACCGCGTGGCGGGGGTCCAGTTCCAGCGTGGGCTCGGGCAGGACGGGGCCGTCCATGCCGGACTCGCCGTGGATATCCGGTGCGTTTTCAATGGTCCGGACCAGGGGGCGGTCGCAGCCTGCCGCGAAGGGGACGCCTGTGATATTTGCGACACGGGCAATCGCCAGCGCGTTGCGTGTCACCTTCTCCAGAGTCTGGTTTCCGACGACGGTTGTCACCGCGAGGAGGTCGATCTCCGGGCTGCCGTGGGCCAGCAGCAGGGCGACCGCATCATCATGGCCGGGATCGCAGTCCAGGATGATTTTGTGGGGCATTGCATCTCCGCTTCGTTGAGGGTTCCCGCGCCGGAACCGAAATTCCGGCGGTGCAGCGCCCCGCTCCGGCAGGACCGCCGGGCGCGCAGCATTGCGGACCGATGGTTTTTGCGGAGTGTCTAGGGCTGGCCGGCCGACCGGAATGCCGGGCGGCGGGTGCCGGTAAGCCCCGGTGGGGGCGGGCACTGCGTTTTAACGATATCGGCGTTGGAGGGGTTCGGCATCCGCCGCCTGCACCAACCCCGTGTGCCTCCGCCGGAGGATTTGCCTGGCTGGAAACCGGTCCTTATCCTTTGCGCGGCAGGCAGCGCAAATCCCGCCGTCTATGTTTCCCGGCACTACGGACCGGATGTGATCCGCACCTCATTTCCCCTGTAGCGTGGAAGGCCCGTTACACCTCAAAGGAGAGACATGACCGGTCTGGATACCGCTTTGACCCCGCTTCGCTTTCTGGAACGTGCTGCCTCGGTACATCCGGACAAGCCGGCCGTGATCGACGGCGAGCGGCGGCTGACGTACCGGGAATTCGCTGCGGCGGTCACCCGGGCTGCCCATGCACTGCGTGCCTCCGGCCTGACCGAGGGGGCCCGCGCCGCGTTCCTCGGAACCAACTCGGCGGAGCTGCTTATTGCCCACTACGCGGTGCCGCTGGCCGGCGGCGTCCTGGTGCCCCTGAACACCCGGCTGTCCCCGCCGGAAGTGGCGTATATCTGCAACCACTCCGGGGCCACCCTGCTCTTCGGCGATCCCGATCTGCTCCGCGGACTGGGGTCCCTGGCCGCTCCGGAACTGGAAACCGTCACCGAAGTCATCGCGGTGCCCCTGCAGGACGGCAGCGAGGAGACAGTGGAGGGCACGACGTCGTACGCCACATTTGCGGCACGCGGCACCGACACGCCGCTGCCGTGGGAGGTCGAGGACGAAAACACGGTGATCAGCCTGAACTACACCTCCGGCACCACCGGCCGGCCCAAGGGCGTGATGTACACGCACCGCGGCGCCTACCTGAACTCACTCGGCGAGGTGCACCACCAGGGCTTCGACGCGGACACCACCTACCTGTGGACGCTGCCGATGTTCCACTGCAACGGCTGGTGCACCACGTGGGCGCTGACCGCCGCCTCCGGCACGCACGTCTGCCTGCGCGCCGTCCGGGGCCCGGAAATCTGGCGGCTGATCGACACCCACGGCATCGACCACCTGGCCGGAGCCCCCACCGTGCTGTCCGCCATCGCCACCGCGGAGGAAGCACACGTGCTGGAGCATCCCCTGACCATCGTCACGGCCGGTGCCCCGCCCAGCCCCACCGTCATCAACAAGATCCACCAGCTGCAGGCAACCGTGGTGCATGTGTACGGGCTCACCGAATCCTACGGACCATATGCTGTCTGCGAGCCGCAGGCGGCGTGGGTGGACCTGGACGCCGACGCACTGGCGAAGAAGATGGCACGGCAGGGCGTGGGAATGCTGACCTCCGAGCGGCTGCGCGTGGTCAAGGACGCAACCGGTGCTGACGGCGAGCTGGCGGACGTGGCGGGCGACGGCGTCGAAATGGGCGAGATAGTTATGCGCGGCAACTGCGTGATGGCCGGCTACTACCGGGACGAGGCCGGAACGGCCGACGCTTTCCGCGGCGGCTGGTTCCACACCGGCGACCTGGGCGTGATGCATCCGGACGGCTACGTGCAGCTGCTGGACCGTTCCAAGGACGTGGTGGTCTCCGGCGGCGAGAACATTTCCACCATCGAGGTGGAGCAGGCACTGGCCAGCCACCCCGCCGTCGCCGACGTCGCCGTGATCGGCGTGCCGGACGAGCGCTGGGGTGAGCGGCCCAAGGCGTTTGTGGTGCTCACCCCCGGCACCGAGGTCACCGGCGAGGACCTGCTGGCCCACGTGAAATCCCAGATTGCCAGTTATAAGGCACCGCGGTCAGTGGAGTTCATTCTGGAGCTGCCCAAAACCTCGACCGGCAAGATCCGCAAGAACGAGCTGCGCTCGCAGGAATGGGAGGGCCTGGAAGCCCGGATCAACTGATACCCCGGCCTTGCCGGAGGAGACCGTGCGTTCTAGCTTGTAGCCATGCAGCCTCCTTCCGAACGCGCGGTCGCCGCCCCTGGGAACACCCCGTTGGCACAGGCCCGTACCGGCGGGCCTTCCGGCAGCCCTGAAGACGGTGCCTCCGGGAGGCGCTTCGACGGGGAGACGGATCACCTGCGGATTTGGCGGTCGGAGGACTTCCGGGAGCAGGCACTCCACTGGATCGCGGTCCAGCTCGCCGGCGGGCACACTCCCGTCCCTGTCCACGGCCCGCTGAGCCTGCACCGGGTCCGCTTCTGGTCCGCGGTCTTCACAGTGGAGACCGGACGCGGGCGCCTGTGGTTCAAGGCGGCCAACCCCGGACAGGCATTCGAAGCGGCACTGCTGCAGGAACTGGCCAGACTGGTGCCCGGGCACGTCATCTCCCCGTTGGCGGTGGACACCGTCCGCGGCTGGCTGCTGCTACCCGACGGCGGAACCGTCCTTGCAGGGGAGGGGGAAAGCACCGCAGCTCAGTGGCGGGGCCTGCTGGAGCAGGCCGCCCGGATGCAGGCAGACCTGGCACCACACGGGGAGGAACTCCAACTGGCCGGGTTGCCGGTGCTGCGCGCGGACCAGGCGGAGCACTACGCCGCCGGGATGATCGAGGACCTTGCCATGCTGCCGGCATCCCACCCCCAGCATCTCTCTGCGGCGCAGGCCTGCCTGCTGGAGGCCGGCCTGAGCTCCGCCGCGGGTGCCTTCAGGGCATTGGATGAATCCGGGATTCCCCACTCACTGCAGCCCAACGACGTCACTTTGCGAAACGCCTTCCGTGCCCGCAACGGTGCCGGCCTGCGGCTGTTCGATTTCGGGGACGCCTTCTGGTCCCACCCCTTTGCAGCACTGCAGCTGCCGCTTCGGATGGCCGCCGGGAGCTGGCCGGATCCTGCGCCGCCCGACGACGCCGTCGTCCAGCGTATGCGCAGGTCCTACCTCAGCCAATGGCCTGCGGTGGAAGGCGACATCCGGCGTGTGCTGGAGGGAGCTGACCGGCTGGCAAGCCTGCACCGCTGCGAATCCTGGCGGCGGCTGCTGGCCTGCACTCATCCGGAGGCACTGGGCACCCGGACACCGCGGCTGGCCGACTGGCTGGCGGACGCGCTCCGGCCCGCCAGCCAGTCCTGAGGAAGCAAGCCCTACCAGCGCACCTTGCGCTCGCGGGGGCCCTGCCTACCGGTTGACTGGGTGGGTTTATGCCCCTTGCCCAGGCTCTGCCACCCCGGAAGCGCCGACTCGGCGGCGCCTCCGGCTGTCGGCAGGGCCTGACCCGCGTCGTGGAGGCGCGCCTCCGCCGACGGGGCCAGATGGATTTCCAGTCCCGGTGCAGGCTGCCGGACGGGTTGGACGGTTGGTTCGCTGCCTAACAGTTTCTTCTTGGGTGCACGCATGGCTTCACTCCTGTAACTGGCGCTGCCGACGCCGGCACGGGCCCTTCCGGGCAGGCCGCTATCACGGGCCATAAACGGGGACTTGCAGACGGAAGGACTCGGAGGCCGTGCCTCAACAAGCGGTGGATGGTTGTCTGCGAAGGTTCGAGAGGGCGCGTGCGCTCGCTACTCGAAAATCAGGATCTCCATGCCGGGAACCCTAGCACCGGGGCGCTCCTGCGGATAGCCCTTTTCTGAAAGCGGGAGGGGGTGCGCATCCTGTCCTCAGATCCGGGCACGTAGGCTGGACGGGTGATTACCCCTATTGCCCGGGACCGCAGCTGGTCCGAGGCCGCCATCCGCCGGATCGAAGCAGAAGCCGCCCGGTCCGCGGACACCCACCTGTTCCAGATCCCGGTGCCGGCAGGCTGGGCGGTAAAGGTCTATCTCAAGGACGAGTCCACCCACCGCACCGGCAGCCTCAAGCACCGGTTGGCCCGGTCCCTGTTCCTGTTCGGACTGGTCAACGGCTGGATCACCGAGGGCACCACCGTGGTGGAGGCCTCCAGCGGATCCACTGCAGTCTCGGAGGCATACTTCGCGCAGCTGCTGGGCCTGCCGTTTATCGCCGTGATGACCCGGACCACCAGCGCCGAAAAAGTAGCCCTGATCCAGCAGCACGGCGGCACCTGCCACTTCGTGGATGACCCGTCCGAGGTGTACGCCGCAGCGGAGGACATCGCCCGGCGGACCGGCGGCCACTACATGGACCAGTTCACCTACGCGGAGCGGGCCACGGACTGGCGCGGGAACAACAACATTGCCGAATCGATCTTCAACCAGATGTCCCTGGAAGAGCACCCGCTGCCGGAATGGATAGTCGTGGGCGCCGGCACCGGCGGAACCAGTGCGACCCTGGGACGCTATATCCGCTATCACCGCCATCCCACCCGGCTGGCAGTTGTGGACCCGGAGAACTCCGCGTTCTTTCCCGCCTGGCGGAACCCGGCGGCCCCCGCCGCCGGCGGGCCGTCCCGGATCGAGGGCATCGGCCGGCCCCGGCCGGAGCCGAGCTTCATCCCCGCCGTGATCGACCATATGATCCAGGTTCCGGATTCCGCGTCCGTGGCCGCGGCCCAACACCTGCGGCGGACCGCCGGGCTGCATGCCGGCCCGTCCACAGGAACCAATCTTTGGGGTGTCTGGCAGCTTGCCGCGGCCATGGAGGCCGAGGGCCGGGCCGGCAGCATCGTCTCGCTGATGTGCGACTCCGGTGACCGGTATGCCGCCTCATACGGCGACGGCGCCTGGCTGGCTGCCCGCGGCCTGGATCCCGCTCCGGCCACCGCCGTCCTGGAGGAACTGTTCAGGACGGGGCGGTGGCCCGCGGGAAACCCGGCTTAACGAGTAGGCGCCTGTGCCAGGAAACGCTTGAACCCGATGTGCGATGCCTCGAAGCCCAGGCGTGTGTAGAAACGGTGGGCGGAGTCCCGGCGCTTGTTGGAGGTGAGTTGGGCCAGGCCGGCACCGTTGCGCCGGCCTTCGCCGACGGCCCAGTCCATCAGCGCCGTGCCCAGGCCGCGCGAGCGAAGATCCGCACGGATGTGGACAGCTTCGATCTGCAGCCGGGTGGTTCCGCCGGCGGCCAGGCAGGGGATCAGCGTCAGCTGCAGGGTGCCGGCGAACCGGCCGTCTGCATCCTCAACCGCGGCCAAAAAATGGGCAGGATCAGCGGCTATAGCGTCGTAGGCCTGCAGATAGGGTTCCAAACGGTGCTCGCCGGTCCCGGCCGGTCCAAGGCCGTCTGCCTCCAGCAGTTCCACTATCTGCGGCACGTCAGCCCGTACCGCCGGGCGCACCGTGAATGCCCCGTTGAGCAATGAGGTCTCCCTGATGTCCATGCCCGCAGTCTTGCACACCGGCATCCGCCAAACGGGCCCGTTCCATTGACCCGGCCAGCCGGAGCCGGGCAGGGTTAATGGACCACCGGACCCGCGCCGTACGCCGTCAGGAGCCGTTTATGCTTCGCATCCTCTCCATTGATGGCGGCGGCATTCGCGGCATCATCCCCCTGACCTGGCTGATGGCGCTGGAAGAGCAGACCGGCCAGCGCACAGCGGAACTGTTCGATCTGGTGGTGGGAACCTCAGCCGGCGGCATGGCGGCCCTGGCGCTGGTTTCCCCGCAGCACAACGGGCACGGCTACAGTGCCGAGGAGGTGCGCCGGTTGAACCTGGACAGTGCCTCGCAGGTTTTTCCCCGGTTTCCCGGGCACCCCGCGCATGCCGCTGCCCCTGCCGGGGCACCAAGGTATTCCGCGGAGCCGCTGAAGCATTACCTGGACGAGGCACTGGGCGATCTTCCGCTTTCCGCTGCGGTCCGCCCGGTGGCGGTGACCACCTGCGACCTGGCGCATACGGAGGCGCTGCACTTCGCCGGTGGTGGCCTGGAACCCTCCGTCCTGGGGGATGCACCGATGGCGCTGGCAGCACAGGCGACGGCGTCGCTTCCCCGGTATTTCCCGGCCGTACCGTTTACGGACACCGAGGGCACCGCCAGGCAGCTGGTGGACGGCGGGCTGGCCGCCGATGATCCGGCGTTGCTGGGATACTCCCTCGGCACGGTACTGCCTGAGGCGGTGGACGGGGTACTGATGGTCTCGCTGGGGACCGGAACCAGTGCCGGAAACCGGAACGCGGGGCTGCGGCTGGGAGCTGAACAAACCCAGCAGACACCGGAACTGCAGGTACTGGAGAAGGACCTCTCCATGGTGCTCAGCGGCCCCGGGCAGGTGGCACGCGATTGCCTTGAGCTCATCCTGGGAGACAGGTACGTGCGGATCCAGACGGAGCTGTTGCCGGACGCGAGCCACGATTCGGATAACGCAGATGAAGAGAACCTGCAGCGGCTGATCGCCACGGCAGAACGAATGGTCCGGGACACCGCTGCGGACCTGGACCGGCTGGCCCGGCTGCTTCCGCAGGGGCCGGGACCTTGGCTGGCAGGGGAATGAGGGGAAGAATGGCGGGAAAGCGTTTTTGTGCCGTTCCGGACGGCTCGGCCTTCCCTGCCGGACATAAACCGGGACCATCATGGAGGTAGCTGTGGGCAGGAACCTCAAGCGAATCCGCCGAATTGCGCAGGCGCAGTTCGGTCATCCCGGCACGGGAGACAATTTCACCCAGACCTGTGCCCGGCTTGATGCAGCCATTTCCGCCACCGCCGCCAGCCAGAGCATGCTCAGGAACCAGACCCGGGCAGCCTGGGAAGTGCTGCGGCATTACAGTGCCGTTACCCGCTCCTATGAAACACGGCTGCGGTGCCTGGAAGAGGTCATCGCCGAAGAACGGCTCGACGCCGGGGAAACCGTCAGCCTTGCCCAAACCGCGCGCCGGATGCACGATCTTGCGGCCCGCATCGAAGCCACGGCACGCCAGCACTTTGACGTTGTCCGTTCCAAGGAATCCCGTGTGGAGGATTTGATGCACAAACTGACAAGTTCCAAATCCCAGCTAAAACTGGCCCAGACAGCCCAGAGCCATCGAAACCGTCTGCGCACCCTGGAAACCGCCGTTGGGCAGGACCAGATAATCCATAGCAGGGATGTCTACGACCATGAGCTCAGGGCGGCGTCCCGGCTCGCCCGCGAAGCCGAAGCGCTCGCCGGGCTGAAAGGCGGCTGGTCCTGATGTCGGCACAGATCAACCCGGTACTTATTGCCCTTCCCCTGAGTCCCCGGCGGACCCACTCGGTTCGAACGCTGGTTGGGCTGAGCATGGCAGCGGTGCTCTTCCTTTTCCTGGGCGGCGGCGACCTCGTGACCGTCCTCATCGGGATGGGATTCGCCGTCCATCCGGTGCAGGCCGCGGTGGACCGGCTGGTCCGCTGGCCGCGCCAGGACCGGACGGATGCCCAGGCCCTCACCGGGGTGGTCCGGGAATACTTTTACAACGCCCCGGAAGTGGACGCCAGGAGTGTCCGTGATCTGGTGCGGAAACGGCAGCTGCAGGTGAACGACGACGGCGGCGGGCAGCTGCGCATCGGCCTCACCGGGCGGCGGCACGCCACCGCATCCGGCAGCCGTCCCGAGGCCCGGCTGTCCTACAAATGTGGCGACGTAGGCCTGACGGATTTCGACCGTCTGCTGCAGAACGCGGAGCGGGACCCGCAGGTGCGCCGCGCCACCACCCGGATGCGCCGTCCGGACACGGGCACAGCCGCTGCGTGACCCGGGTGCTCTGCGGACACTGATGTGATGCACGCCCGGCAACGGACGGGCTCCGGGGCTGGGATCATGGAGGTATGCGAAAACTCAGCCTTCAGGAAGCCACCCGCCTTGCCGAACAGACCGCCGGGGTAGCCGAAGGCCACATCCCCTACGGCTCCGGGCTGGGAGCCCCTGCCTCCTTCACTCTGGCCTGGCTGCTGCAGGAAGCCGGAGTGGAGGAGATCCGCGTTGCCAGTGGAAGTTCCGGTATGGGGGATCACTTCTGGGTGGAAACGGACCAATGGCGGATCGATCCGACGCTCCGGCAGTTCGCCCATCTGAACAGCCGTCCGCTGGTGGAACCGGTGTCCGAGCCCGGAGGATTCCCGGCCGATAAGTACCATGCCATTCCCCGTTCCCGCCAGGAAGCTGTCCGCGAGGTGTCCTACGGATTCCGCAATGCGGCAGAAACCGAACAGTTTGTCCGCGAAATGGAGGCGGCAATCCGCCTGCAGTGACGGGCCGTCGTCGCACACCCGTAGAGCTATCCGCGGCCGTGTACTAGCCTCGGGCAGACCGGCAGGCACACGGCTCGGGCTGCGTCCTGCCGTAGCCTCGGGGTCCTCTCGCGCCGAGCGGGAATGAAAGGGCGTACCGCGATGCATAACAACCGCGAACTGGTGGAAGCCCGGATCAGCAGGTTCCTCCGTGACCGCCTCACCGGGAGCGTCTGGCGGGACCGGCGTCCGGCGGACCTCACCGCCCTGGACCTGCCCGGTGAACCCGAGCCCTTCGAGGTGGCCGTGGTCGGGCAATTCACGCCGTTCAGCACCGGCACCCCCTGGGGCGCCCCGTGGGGCACCACCTGGTTCCACGTTTCCGGCACGGTGCCGGCGGACTGGGAGCTGCAGGACGGGGACCGCCCGGAGCTGCTCCTGGATCTGGGCTTCAGCGACGGCGGCCCGGGATTCGGGGCCGAGGCACTGGTCTACCGGCCGGATGGCAGCATCGTAAAAGCCGTGGAACCGCGGAACCTGCACATTCCCCTGCCGCGGGAACCCGGGATGCCCTTCGGGTTTTATGTCGAAGCGGCATCAAATCCCAACGTGGCAGCGGGATTCAGCTTCGCGCCGACACCGCTGGGGGACCGGACGACGGCGGGGACCGCGCCGCTCTACATCTTTCGTTCCGCTGACGTGGCCGTGCTGGACGCCGGTGTGTGGAACCTGGCCCGGGACTTTTGGACGCTGAACGGGCTGATGCATGAACTGCCGATGGACCTGCCCCGACGGCACGAAATCCTGCGGGCGATGGAACGGGCCGTGACCGCCGTGGACCCCGCCGATGTTTCCGGAACAGCTGCTGCCGGGCGGCAGCAGCTGGCACGGGTCATGTCTCTTCCTGCCTACGCCAGCGCACATCGGGTACACGCCGTCGGGCACGCGCACATAGACTCGGCCTGGCTGTGGCCGGTGCGTGAAACGGTCCGGAAAGTGGCGCGCACGTTCGCCAACGTCCTGGAGCTGATGGACGCAGATCCGGAGTTCGTTTTCACGGCATCCTCGGCGCAGCAGTATGCCTGGCTGCAGGAGTACTACCCGGACCTGTTCGCCCGCGTGGCGGCGCGGGTACGGGAGGGACGGTTTGTGCCCACCGGCGGTATGTGGGTTGAGTCGGACACCAATATGCCAGGCGGGGAGTCCCTGGCCCGCCAGTTCGTGGCGGGCAAGCGGTTCTTCATCGAGGAGTTCGGGGTGGACCCGGAGGTGGTATGGCTGCCGGACTCCTTCGGCTACTCGGCGGCCCTGCCGCAGATTGCCCGGGCAGCGGGATCGCGCTGGTTCCTGACACAGAAGATCTCCTGGAATGAAACAAACACGATGCCGCATTCCACCTTCCTCTGGGAAGGCATCGACGGCACGCGGTTGTTCACCCATTTCCCGCCTGTGGACACCTACAACTCCGAATTGTCCGGGCGCGAACTCGCCCTGGCGCAGCGTCAGTTTGCCGAAAGAGGTTTCGCCAACACCTCCCTGATTCCCTTCGGCTGGGGCGACGGCGGGGGCGGCCCCACCCGGGAAATGCTTGCCGCCGCGTACCGCACGCAGTCCTTGGAAGGATCACCGTCGGTCCGGCTGTCCAGCCCGGAAAGGTTCTTTACCGCGGCCGAGGAGGAACTGGCTGATCCGCCGGTCTGGTCCGGGGAGCTCTACCTGGAATTCCACCGCGGCACTTACACCAGCCAGGCCAACACGAAGAAGGGCAACCGGCAAAGCGAGTCACTGCTGCGCGAGGCCGAAGTGTGGTGCACCGCAGCCGCCGTCGGTGCCGGTGCCGAGTACCCCTACCGGGAACTTGAAGAGGCCTGGCGGACAGTGCTGCTGCAGCAGTTCCACGACATCCTGCCGGGCACTTCGATTGCCTGGGTGCACCGGGAAGCGGAGCGGAACTATGCCCGGGTAGGCCGGCAGCTGACGGAACTGATCGGCACCGCGGCCCGGGCCCTGCTGGGATCCGGCAGCCGTACTGCGGTTCTGAACGCCGGGCCCTATCCGGTGCAGGGTGTGCCGGCATCCGGTGCCGGACCTGTCCCGGACCCGGGACTGTGGCGGTGGGAACCGTCCGGGGACGGCTGGAGCATCAGCAGCGGCAGGCTGAGGCTGCAGGTCAGTGCAGAGGGCCTGTTTACCTCCCTTGTGGAGTCCGGCTCCGAGCGGGAGGTTTTCCCGCCGGGACGCCCGGGCAACCTTTTCCAGCTTTTCCGGGACACCCCCAACCAGTGGGATGCCTGGGACCTGGATGCCCATTACCGGTTCAGCAGCACCGACCTGATGCAACCGGATGCCATGGGATCCGAGGACGGCGGACGGGTGCTGAGGATCGAGCGGAGCTTCGGTCATTCACGGATCACGGAGCGGGTGGCACTGAGCCCTGACGGATCGGCGGTGGACCTGGACCTTGAGGTGGACTGGCATGAGCGGCAGAAACTGCTCAAGCTCGCCTTCCCGCTGGACGTCCATGCTGACCGGGTGGCGTCGGAAATCCAGTTTGGGCACATCTTCCGGCCAACGCATGCAAACACGTCCTGGGACGCGGCACGGTTTGAAACCGTGGCGCACCGGTGGATTCACGTGGGGGAGCCCGGCTTCGGTGTTGCGGTGGCCAATGATTCGACGTACGGGCATGACACCTTCCGGGAGGTTTCGGACGGGAGGAGCTGCACCGTCCTGCGGCTTTCGCTGCTGCGCGCGCCGCTGTTCCCGGATCCGGACTCCGATCAGGGAGTACACCGGTTCCGGTATTCGCTGCGGCCGGCAGCGGAGATTCCCGACGCCGTGGCGGAGGGCTACCGGCTCAATCTTCCGTTGCGCACCGTCACCGGCATAGCTGCGGCGGATCTGCCGTCGCTGCTTACTACGGATAATCCTGCAGTGGTGGTGGAGACAGTGAAGCTGGCGGAGGACCGCAGCGGAGATGTGGTGGTCCGTCTCTACGAGGCACACGGCAGCCGGACGGAGGCGCGGTTGCGGACGGGATTCGAGTACGTGGCCGCCTGGGCTGCCGATCTGCTGGAGCGTCCGGTGGAGTCGGAGGTGCTCTCCGGTGCAGCGTCGCGGGACTCCGACGCGGTGCTGCGGCTGCGGCCCTTTGAACTGGTCACCCTGCGATTCCGCCGGGACTGACGGACTGCCGCGCCGGCCCGTCGGGGAGCTGAGACCACAGCGGGCCCGGTGCCGGCTACTTTGCGATGTTCTCTTCCGCCACGCTCAGCAGCTGTTCCTCGTTGGTGCGCACGTCCACCGGGCGTTTGCCGGAGAGCTGCCGGTTGGGCGTGAAGAACCACAGCGCAATCTGTTCATCCGGCCAACCCGCGTAGCGACCCATCCGGATCACGTCCTTGACGGCGGGGATGACCCGGGCGCTCGCCGAATCGAACTGGAACCCTGGATACAGGAAGTGTTCGCCACGCTTTACGGCAAGAACACGTCCCTTCCCGGTCAGCTGCCTTGCCATGGCATTGGGCCCGCCTCCGAACCCCAGCCGCTGCGCTATCTCGGCCACGGTGAAAAGGCCGCCTTCACGCTCCATAACCTGCCACTGCTTCTCAGCTTCACGATCGGCGGCCGGGTTTTTGCCGGCACCGCGTTTCGCCGCCGGTGCAGTGCCCGGCACCGCCTTCTCGGAGCTGTGCCGCTGGGGTTGACGATCGTTCATGGCGGCAACGCTACCGCCGCTGTCCGGCCAGCGGCAGGGGAAGGGACAACATTGGTCCGGTAACCGTCCAGAGGCATGTCCCGGGCCGGCTACAGGCAGGCCCCGGGCAGCAGCGGCCGGGCAGATCCCAGGCGGCGCCCGGCCGCTTTCAGGCAGCGTCCGGGCGCTTTTCCCCCGCCTCTACGGCGGCGGGTATCCGGTTGCCCTCGACCGGCATGGGACAGGTGCCGAACTCGGTAAACGCGCTGGGATAGTTCACGGCCCGGTTGAAATCGAGGACCAGCGGACCGGCTGCCGCCCCGCCGTTGGGTGCCGGGAACGTCAGGCTGCGCCACCCGGCCGTGGCAGCGCCGTTGGTCTCGTCATGGAAGGTCAGGTTGAGCCTGCCCGGTCCGGCCGCGCTGACCTGCAGGCGAAGCTCCGCAGCGGCTCCCGGCAGGGAAAACACCACTTCACCCACTGATCGCTGGGTTCCCGGGACCTGCGGATGGGCGGTGTGAATGGCCACGTCCACGGGCCGGGGGTAGTGCTCGAAGCGACCGGGGAGAACCCACCCGGGGGCATAGTCATAGACAGGCACTGAGCTGAAGGAAACTGCCACCGGTGATTCCGCATCCCGCGGGCGCACAGCGTAACGTCCGCCGCGCCTCGCCAGTTCCACAACCACGCGGTGGCCGTCCGGCCCGCCGTACCGGACCCACAGCAGCGACTCCTCATCGTCCAGGGATGCGGTGAACAGTCCGTCCACCGGACGCCCGGTCTCCACAAACGCCACCCCGTCCCCGGGACGGGCGGCCAGGGCCGCTTGGCCACCGGTTGCGGACCACAATCCCGGCAGCGTGCCCAGGGCGGCAGGGGAGTCCGGCAGCCAATGGAAGCCGGTGAGGCTCAGCCAGCCGTGGTCCTGCTTCAGGTCTGCTTCGCGCCGCTGCCGGAACACCTCCCATTCCCGCCGTGCCGTTGCTGCTTCTGTCTGGTCCACGAATCCTCCTCCGCCCTGCCGGTGCCGTCCTGTCCCAGCATGACCGATCACCCTGGCGCCGGTCATCTTTGGGGCGGGGGTTTCCGGCGGGCCGTCCCCGGCGGGCAAAACCCGGTGGCTCCGGCCGGCGGGGATCAGGAGCTGCCCATGCATGGAAAACTGGAAGGATGCAGCCGTTCGACAAAGTTCAGCCCATTGTCCTGCTCGTGGATAAGTCCGAGCCTGCCGCCCACCGCGATGCCGTAGCGGCAGCCGCCGTGGCCAGTGTGCGGTCCTATGCGGCAACCCATGACAGCCAGGCGTGGGAGAACTGGCTGTACGGACGGTTCACCAAGACCGTCCGCCGGGCTAATCCCAGTACCTTCGAGCGCCTGGCAGCCGAGGCGCCCTCGGGCCCAGTGTCCGTGGGACGGGCACAGGCCATTGCCTTCGAGCCGGTTACCTACGGGGAGATGCCGAAAAAGCTGGCCAAACTGCAGGTCTCCGGCACCCAGCTGCCCGATGAGCCGCCGGCACCTCAGCCGGATACTGCGCCCTGCGTCATCCTGAACCTGGATCTGGAGATGTCCACCGGCAAGGCGGCGGCACAGGCAGCCCATGCACTGCTGTCCTGGTATCTGGCGCTGCCCCTCCCCGAGCAGCTCGCGTGGGAACACGCCGGCTGGCCTGCTGCGGTCCAATTCATCCCCGGCGCCCGGTTCACGGAGCTGGCGGCAGGGCCTGGGGCAGGGCCGTTGATTGTTGATGCGGGGATGACCGAAATAGCACCGGACACCGCCACGGCCTTTGTCGCCCGGGCGGACGCAGGTTCGGCCGCAGCCTCGACCGCCTGACGGACTGCCGCCGGGGTCCGTGATAGAAAGAGCCGGTGAGCGAGACCCAGCGGACACCGGCAAAAAACACCGGACGTGGGCGTCCGCTCCCGTTCTGGATGGTGCTCCTCGCGGTGATCCTGGTGGCAGTGAACCTGCGGCCCGGAGCGTCCTCAGTGGGTCCGGTGCTGGCCGAACTGCAGGCCGCGCTGGGATTGGACGCCACGGCTGCCGGTGTTTTGACCGCACTGCCCGGGCTGACGTTCGCGGCCGTGGGCGCCTTCGCCGTTGCCCTCTCGCGCAGGACCGGAATCAACGGTGCCGTGGTCCTCGCCCTGGGCGTGGTGGCGGCGGGCCTGCTGGTGCGCGCCGTCGTCGGAACAGCGGTGCTGTTTATGCTGCTGACGGTGCTGGCCTTTGCCGGCATGGCCATCGGCAACATCCTGGTTCCCGCCTTCATCAAACGCCACGGCGGCAGGCGGCTTCCCCTCCTGAACTCCGTCTATGGCACCAGCCTGGCGCTGGGTGCCACCCTTCCACTGCTGTTCGGCGGCGTGCTGGCGGGTACGGGCCCTCAGGGCTGGCGGCTGAGCCTCGGGATCTGGGGTGCCGTGGCCCTGTTGGCCTTTATCCCGTGGGTTTTCCTGATGTGGCGGGCCGGACGGGATCCGGTGGCCACTGCCCGCAGGACGCGGACGGGGGCCAAAATGCGCTCCTCACGCATCGCCGTCGCCCTCAGCATTTTCTTCGGCGTGCAGTCAATGCATGCCTACGTCCAGTTCGGCTGGGCAGCCCAGATCTACCGGGACGCCGGGCTCGGGCAGGGCCAGGCCGCGCTGATGGCAGCGATCATCGCCGGGCTGGGCATTCCCGGCGGGCTGCTTATGCCTGTCCTGGTGGCACGCTCACCGCGGCTGCGGTCCTACATTGTCGGACTCGGTATCTGCATGGTTGCCGGCTACTCCGGGCTGCTGCTGGCGCCGAACACCCTGCCCTGGCTCTGGGCCGTGTGCCTGGGAGTTGGCGGTTTCGCCTTCCCGACGGCGCTGGCGCTGATCACCGCCCGGTCCCGGGAGCCGCAGGTTACCGCACGGCTTTCCGGTTTCATCCAGCCGGTGGGCTATCTGCTGGCGGCCATGGGTCCCTTCGCCATCGGTGCCCTCCACGACATTTCCGGCAGCTGGACGCTGCCGCTGGCGCTGCTGATCGCCTCGGCGGCGGTGATGGTTGGCGCCGGCATCATCGCGGCCGCTCCCGGGTACGTTGACGATGAACTGGCTAGCGGAGGTACGAAGCCCCGTTCACATCAATGATGGTGCCGCTCACCCACTCCGGGGCGTCAACGGCCAGCCACAGGACCGCGGCAGCGACCTCTTCGGGTTCGGCCACGCGGTTGAACGGACTCTGTGCACGGATGGCGACGCCGCTCTCTCCTTCCAGTGCCGGACGGCCCATCCGGGTGTCCACGAAGCCGGGGGCAACGGCGGTGGAGACTATTCCGTGCGGCGCCAGCGCCACGGCCAGTGACTGGGTGAGGGCATGCAGGCCGGCTTTGCTGGCTGCGTAGGCCGGCGTCTCGGCTTCGCCGCGGAACGCGCCCCGGGAGCCAACATTCACAATCCGGCCGCGGCCGCCCCCGCCGTCCTGCGCGCGGTTGATCAGGTGGTCCGCCATCAGCCAGCTCAGGTTCGCGGGAGCAAACAGGTTGAGGTTCATGGTCTGCCGCCACACATCCTGCCAATTGGCGTAGGAGGTGCCCGGCACGGGATGGGGCCGGTAGGTTCCGGCGTTGTTCACGAGCACATCCAGCCCGCCCAACCGGTCAGCAGCCTCCCGGAAGACCCGTTCGCATTCGGCCGCAGTGGAGAGATCCCCGATGACAACGGTGTGGCCGCTGCCGGGCAGGGAAGCTGCCACCTTGCGCCCCGCCTCGGCGTCATGACCAGCGTGGACCGCCACGCGGTGACCGGCTCCCGCAAGTGCGGCTGCAATGGCTGAACCGATGCCCCGGCCGGCGCCGGTGACCAGGCTGTGTGTACTCATGCACGCGAGCGTACCGGGCCGGGTCTAACCACAGGTATATGTGACGCCGTCCACGAAATGCTCACCCGGGCCCAGGTCATTGCAGACCTCAACCAGGTGCGCGATCACGGTAAAGAAGAAGATCCCGAAAATGATCGTTCCGAGGATGGACAGGATCGAGAGCACAATACCGATGACCGCGGGGATGTTTCCCATGCTGGCCCGGCGGGATTTACGCAGGCCCAGGATGCTCACGATCAGGCCCGCAATGTTGGCCACGGGGAAAAATGCCAGCACCAGGCCCACAACGCCCAGCACCATTCCCGGATTTTGCGGGGGCTGTCCGTAGGGCTGGACGGGATAGCCCGGCTGGCCGGGCTGCTGGCCGGGGTAACCCGGTTCCCGGCCGGCGGTCTGCCCGGGATATTCCCCGGGCGGAAGGGGTGGGGGCTGCTGCGCAGGTGTGCCCCGCCCCTCGGGATCCTGCCCGCCGTCGTTCTCCTGATACTGGCTCACCTGGTGCCGCCCTTCCCTACCCTTATTCCGGTTGCTTATTCCTGTTGCCGGGCCCAGAGTAGCGCCGCGCCGGCCCGGTGGCCCGGGTAACCGGTGGCGGATACTGCCGGCGGGGGCGGATACTGCCGGCGGGCAGATCAGGCTTCCTGTGGCCGGTCAGCCTCCAGCAGCCGGATGAGGGTGGCGGAGTCATAGGGGCCGTGGTGCCGCCGGTTGCCGATGAAAAAGGTGGGCGTGCCGTGCAGGTCCATGGACTCGGCGTCCAGGGCATCATCCAACACCCGGTTACGGATGTCTGCTGAGCGCAGGTCCGCTTCGAACCGGTCCGGATCCAGCCCCAGGGTCTCTGCCGCCGTGAGCAGATCTTCAGGGTCCAGCTGCTCCTGATGTTCGAAAAGGTAGGCGCTGTAGGGAAAGAACTGTCCCTGCCGATGTGCCGCTTCGGCCGCCTCTGCCGCGGCAACCGCGTGCGGGTGCACCCGCGTCAGTGGCAAATGGCGCCAGACGTAGCGCAGCTCGGAGCCAAAGTGGCGGCGCACCTCGGAGATGGCGCCTGTGGCCCGGCTGCAGAACGGGCACTCGTAATCACCGTATTCCACCAGGGTCAGCGGTGCGTCAGGGTTGCCGGCAACATGGTCCCGGGAGGCATCAACGGGTCTGGCCAGGACCTGTCCGGGAGGAACAGCAGGGCTCCGTTCCACAATCCTGAAGATGAGGGTACCCGCGGCGAATGCCAGCACCGATGCGGCCAGGACACCCACGCGTGCTTCGTTCTGCACGGCGGGGTCCGGGATGGCGAGACCGATGATGAACAGGGAAATGGTGAAGCCGATACCGGAAAGGGCAGCCCCTCCGGCAATCCGTCCCAGTGTCAGGCCGGGACCGAATTCCCCGGCGCCCAATCTGCGCAGCACCGCGGAAGCACCGAAAATGCCAAGGAATTTTCCCAGAACCAGACCGCAGATGATGCCCCAGACCAGGGGCGAGGTCACGGCGGATGCCACCGTGGAGCGGTCAAGCCGCACACCGGCGTTGGCGAGGGCGAACAGCGGCAGGATGGCGTAATTGACGTAGGGCGTGTACGCGCCGTGCAGCCGCTCGTTGATGGAAATGGACTCGCGAAGCCCGGACGCCGCCGCCCGGGCGTACCCCGAATTGGGGGACTGGCGGAAGACCTGTGCCAGCTGCACCGCATCTTCAACCTCCCGCCGGCCCGGCTGGAAAACGGGAACCAGCAGGGCAATGCCCACACCGGCCAGGGTTGGATGCACCCCGGACGCGTAGAACGCCAGCCAGGTGAGCACCGCCAACCCTGCATAGGCGGGACCCCGCCCGGCGGGCAGGTACCGGGCGCAGTACACCGCGGCCAGCCCGAGCAGGGCCAGCGGCAGCGGCACCCACTCCAGCCGCGCCGTATAGACCAGGGCAATGATGCTCAGCGCGGCGACATCATCCACCACCGCCAGGGTCAGCAGGAAAATCCGCAGCCGGCCGGGGAACCGGGGGCCGGCAATGGCCAGTGCCCCGAGCAGGAAGGCCGTGTCGGTGGAGATGACAACGCCCCAGGCGGCGGCGTTGCCGGTGCCGGCGGTGAACAGCAGGAAAATCAGTGCCGGCACCAGCAGACCCGCGGCAGCGGCCGCCACCGGAACCGCTGCCCGGGCACGGTTGGTCAGCTCCCCGAGGGCGAACTCCCGCCGCACCTCCAGGCCCACCACAAAAAAGAACACGGCCATCAGCGCATCATTGACCAGTTCCCGGAAGGACAGCTCCAGGACCATGCCGCCGGCACGCAGTTCGGCGGTGGAGTGCCAGAACTCCTCATAGGAGGCCGCGAACGGTGCATTCGCCCAGGCCACTGCCAGCACGGTGGCCAGCAGCAGCAGGGCTGCGGGCCGTTTGTCCGCGGACCCGCCGCCCGACGGCGCCGCGAGGCTGGTGGACCGGCCTGAACGGCGGGGCACCGGGATCCTAGAGCCCTGAGGGGACCGGCTGCACCAGTTTGCCGTGCAGCCGGCCGGCCAGGTCCGTGGTCAGCCCGCCCGCACGCAGCACCCCGGTGATCCCGCCGGAATGTGAGTCCAGAACGGCGAGCATGGTCCGCATTGCCGCCGGATGGGCGGCCAGCACGGGGTGGTCCAGGGGAATGTCTGCGCCGGCGCTGAGCTCGGAAAGGCCCATCCTCCGGTAAACCTCCGGCAGGCGGTCCTGGGTCCGGGAGTAGTCATCGGCAATGTCCTCGGGATCGGCACCCAGCACGGCGAGCAGGGCGGCTGCAAACATCCCGGTCCGGTCCTTGCCGGCAGCGCAGTGGAACAGCACCGTGCCGGGGGCATCGGCCACCGCCTCCAGTCCCCGGACCAGGGCTTCCTTCCGGCCGGTAAAGATTTTGGCGTACCACTGGCCCACATGCTCGGGGGTGCGGACGGACGCAAGGAACTGTCCGGCCAGCTCCGGGGGCGCGGCCTCCGCATCGGTCAGGGGCAGCGCCAGATACCGGAGCGGATGATCCGCCGACGGGCCGCGTCCGGTGCGCTGCGCCTCCTGCGCGGAACGCAGGTCGATGATGGTGGACAGACCCGCCTCCACCAGCTCGGCGACCTGGGCGGGCGTGGTGGTGGCGACGTCGTCCGAGCGCAGGACCAGGCCGGGGCGGATGCGTCCGCCCCGGACCGGGATACCGCCCAGATCACGCAGATTCGCCAGCGGGGCTGGAGCGGGGGCGGACGCAGAGGCTGGACGGGTTGCTTCGGACATGGGCGGGTTTTCCTTCCGGCAACGGTGGCGCGCCCGGCCGTGCCGGGGCCGTGGAACGTTTGGGACCATCTTAGGACGGCTTGGAAAAGTGTGCGCGGACACCCGAGTATGAGGCACGGCTCACAGGGAGATAGGGTGAATTGATCAAGTTCTCTGAAAGGCCCTCTCCATGCACCGTCGCATTGCCCATCCCGGACTCCAAAACCTCGTTATGTCAGCAGAGCAGGCCGCGGCCATGATCAGGCCGGGAATGACGGTGGCCATGAGCGGTTTCACCGGGGCGGGGTATCCCAAGGCTGTGCCGGGGGCGCTCGCAGCCCAGATGGAAGCGGCGCATGCCAGGGGCGAAGACTTTCAGATCAAGGTGCTGACCGGGGCCTCCACTGCGCCGGAACTGGACGGTGTCCTGGCCAAGGCCGGCGGCATGGAGCTGCGCCTGCCCTACCAATCCGATCCCACGCTGCGGAAGCGGATTAACGACGGCGAACTCGAGTACATCGACATCCACCTCGGCCACGTGGCCCAGTACACCTGGTTCGGGTTCTACGGGCACGTGGACCTGGCCGTCATCGAGGTGGTGGGCATCAATGAGGACGGCAGCCTCATCCCCTCCTCCTCGGTGGGAAACAACAAAACCTGGATTGAGCAGGCGGACAAGATCATCCTCGAGGTCAATCTCCAGCAGCCCGAGGCCATGGACGGCATGCATGACGTCTACTACGGCACGGCACTGCCGCCGCACCGCAAGCCCATCATGCTGGTGAACCCGGATGACCGGATCGGCGAGCCGTACCTGCGCCTGGACCCGGAGAAGGTCATTGCCGTGGTGGAAACCGACGCCCCGGACCGGATGACGCCCTTTGCCGCCCCGGATGAAACCTCCCAGCAGATTGCCGGGCACCTGCTGGACTTCTTCGACAGCGAGATCAAGGCCGGACGGCTGACGGATAAGCTGCTGCCCCTGCAGTCCGGGGTAGGCAACATTGCCAACGCCGTGCTCGCCGGGCTTTCCACTGCGGGTTACACCGGACTGACGGCGTACACCGAGGTGATCCAGGACGGCATGCTGCACCTGATCCGCGACGGCGTCATCCGCGTGGCGTCAGCAACGTCCTTCTCGCTGAGCCCGGCCGGAATCGAGGAGTTCAACTCCAACATCGACTTCTACCGCGAACGGATCATCCTGCGCACCCAGGAGATTTCCAACCATCCCGAGCTGATCCGCCGGCTGGGCTGCATTGCCATGAACGGCATGATCGAAGCGGACATCTACGGCAACGTGAACTCCACCCACGTGGCCGGCACTGCCATGATGAACGGCATCGGCGGGTCCGGGGACTTTGCCCGCAACGGCTTCCTCTCCGCCTTTATGTCCCCTAGCACCGCGAAGGGCGGAAAGATTTCCGGCATTGTGCCCATGGCGGCACACGTGGACCACACCGAGCACGACACGATGCTTATCATCACCGAGCGCGGGCTCGCGGATCTGCGCGGACTTTCACCCAAGCAGCGTGCCCGCACGATCATTGAAAAGTGCGCCCACCCGGACTTCCAGCCCCTGCTGCAGGACTACTTCGACCGCGCCAGCCGGGAGAGCTTCGGCAAGCACACTCCGCACCTGCTCGATGAATCCCTGTCCTTCCATCACCGTTTTGTGGAAACCGGCACGAGCCTGCCGGCAACGGCAGGCCTCTAGGCCAGGTGCCGCGGCGGGTCAGCTCCCGCCGCGCAGCCGGTCCAGTTCGCGGCGGTCCCGCTTGGTGGGACGGCCGGCACCGCGGTCCCGGACCGGAATTCCGAGCGCAGGAACGGCGGGGCGCGGCGGGGTATGGTCGACAAAACAGTGCGCCGCCGCCTCGGCCCCCACACGCTTGCTGATCAGCTGGCGGACTTCCAGGATCCGTTCAAAGCCGGGCTGGCGCACCCTGATGGTGTCCCCGGGCTGCACGGAATGCGCCGCCTTGGCCGGGCTGCCGTTCAGCCGGACGTGGCCGGCGCGGCAGGCTGCGGTGGCAGCGGAACGGGTTTTGTAGGCGCGTATCGCCCACAGCCAGGCGTCGAGCCGTACGGTCTTGGAAGTGCTTGCTGGAATGCTCATGGAGCCTCCGAGTCTAACGAAGTCCGCGCAGCTTGGCAGCGTCCTCCAGGGACTGCTGCTGATGCGCGCTCACCACGCTTCCCGGGACCGGACCCGCTGCGGGCGGGGCAAAACCGCCCGTGTCCTGCCCGCCGGCCAGCATGCGGCGCACTTCGGCGGGTGTGTAGGGGACGGGAACCCGGGTATGCGCCACGGCATGGCAGGTGGGGCAGAGCGGCACCAGATCAGACACCGGGTCCAGCTCATACCCGTCGGACAGATCTGCTCCGGGGAGAAGATGGTGGATCTGCAGCACGTGTTCCGCGCCCGGGCCGTAACGCTCCCGCGGCACGATTCCGCAGGCGGCGCAGGAGCCGCCGTGAAAGGCCAGGCACACCCGGCGCGCGGCGGCGTCATGCTCATAGCGGTTCACCGGCCGGGCAGAGCGGACCCGCGGGTCCGTGGTGCCGGGCAGGGGAGCGAGCGGATCCGTGTGGGCGAGGTCCAGTGATGCCAGATGTACCGACCATGCCCGCCGCAGCGGCGGAAGGCCCGCAGGCGGAACGGTTCCACCGGTCCTCAGCGCGCCCCAGCCGACTTCGGGTACGGCGGTCCGGAGATCAGCGACCGGCAGGTGTTCCCCCAGCGGCAGCAGGAGGTCAAAGCGGATCTGCCCTGCCCCGGCACTGCCTGCTGCCGGGCCTTCCGTCGCGTCTGCCTCGCCCGGGACGAATCCATGCCCCAGCAGCCCGCCGCCGGCAGTGCTTCCGGCGGCAAACAGCCACACCTCGTCACCCGGAGCTGCCGGTGCCTGCAGGTTCTGCGCCGGAGGGCAACGCCAGGAGAATTCTCCGGTGGCAGCCACGGCGGCGACAGCCGGCCCGTAGCCGCCCGCCCAGGCATCCGGCCTGCCGGTATCCCAGACCAGCAGGACCGAACGCACCGTTAGCGCGGCTGGTAGGTCAGGCAGTCGGCCATTTCCGCGCCCGGCCCCACCCGTACGTCATGTGCATCACACATCAGGTGATTGTTGAACGCGCACTCATTGCGCTGGCAGGCGCCCACCTGGGCCAGGACCTTTGGCAGCCCGCCGGTTGCCGAGGTGTCGATAAAGGTGGAGCAACTGGCATGGTCACGTGTCCCGCCCACGGTGATCGCGTAGGCGGTGCACCCGTCGTGGTTGAAGTCGCAGTTCGAAACGGCGCAGTCCTGCACATGGGCAACATGATCGGTCATGATTCCTCCAGCGGGTATCCGGTGTGGCGGGGTATCTTTCCGTGCCTGGCTTTCGAACGTACCACCGTGGCAGCTGAATAATTAGGGCGAATTTGCTGCACCTATTTCCCGTCGGAGCCCTGGCCGGCCGGGGAGTGCATACCGGCGTCGTTTTGTTGTGCGGCGCCGGGGTTGGGTAGAACGGGAGTATGACCGCAACGCAGGCCGCACAGGTGGCCCACAGCATCCGCAGCAGAGCCGAAGCGGAGGGTCTGGTCCTGGATGATGCCCAGCTGGCGGTATTGCCGGCGCTATCCGCAGCCGCTGCCGCAGCTCTCTCCCCGGACCCGGCACCGGGTTCTGCATCGCTGTACCTGTGGGGTCCTCCCGGACGGGGTAAAACCTGGCTGCTGGACGCCCTGTATGACGGTGTTGATGTTCCGGAGAAGCGGCGCCTGCATTTCCATGATTTCTTTCGTGAACTCCATGAGCGGGTTTTCCAGGGTTACGGTGCTCCCGGCTACCGGAAGGACTCGGCCTTTGCCGCAGCCCTGGAGCAGATGCTGGGGTCGGTGCGGCTGCTGTGTTTTGATGAATTCCACGTCAACGACCCGGCGGATGCCGCATTCATCACCCGGATGCTGCGTACCGTCCTGGACCGCGGGATAGTCCTGGCAGCTACCTCAAACTACGCTCCCCAGGAGTTATTGCCGGATCCGATGTTCCACCATCTGTTTGAACCGGGCATCGCCATGATCACCGATCAGCTGCAGGTCCTGGCATTGGACGGGAACGTGGATTACCGCGACAGGCCGCGGGACGGGGCCAAGGCCGGGTTCGCCGCCGGGCACCACCTGCGCCAAGCTAACCCGGAGTCCCTCGCCTGGGCAGGACTGGTGCCGCCCGCCCACGGAGAGTCGGTGACGCTCACCCCCGGCAGCCGGGCGCTGCGGGCCCTGCGCGCTGCGTCCGGGCAGCTGTGGTTCGACTTCGAGGATCTCTGCCACGCACAGTCGGCCACCTCTGACTATCTGCAGCTCTCGCGGACCTACCCGCACTGGGTGATTTCCTCCGTGCCATCCACCGCGGGCTCGAACCCGTACGGCTGGCAGCGGTTCGGGAACGTAGTGGACGTGCTTTACGACGGCGGCTGCCGGTTGGACGTTATCGGGCTGCCGGATTATTCCGGCGTCTTTCCCGGAACGGCGCACCCCACTGACCTGGCCAGGATCAGAAGCAGGTTCGGGATGCTGCAGCGGAAGCCCACCGACGCGGACTAGGCCTCGGTCTCTGCTGTTTGGCTGGCCTCAGTGAGCTTCTGCCGGGCCTTTTCCGCAGCCCGGCGTGCCGCCCGGGCCGTACGCCGGGCGTTGTCCCGAACGCGTTCGAGCCTGCCGGATTGCCGGTCCACGGAAGCGACCTCCCGCTCCAGGGTCCGGATACGTTCTCGGAGCTCATCAATCTCATCGGTAAGGTCATCCCGCCGGGCGGCGGTTTCCTCGACGTCCCGCTGGGCCGCGTCCAGGGCGTCCTGCGCTTCCTGCTCCCCGGCCTCCGCTTCCTCGAGATGCTGCCGGGCTTTTTCCACGGCACGCTCGGCCGCGGCCCGGCGCCGCCGCGCCGCGGCGCTGTCGGTTACGGCGCTCTTTCCGGGTGTGCCCTGGCCCGATGTGCCGGCGTCCGGTCCGCGTCCCCGGCCGGGACGGAGCCCCTCTCCGTGCTTCACCGAGCCTGCATCCGCGACCGCGTCCTGGAGCTCCACCTCCTCCCAGCCGCTGGCCTGGAGCGACCGGACGAGCTGACCGCTGGCCACGACGTCGGACGCAGCCGCATCGGCCATCGCAGCCCACAGCGTCTGTTCCGCTTCGGCCGCGATGCCTTCGCTGACCGGGTGGTCCAGCTCGGCGGCCAGCTCGCGGGCATCCCGGATAATCGCCCGCAGCAGCCGCTGGCGTTCAACGCTGAGCCTGCGCAGCTGCTTCTGGTCCAGATCCTCCTGTGCCTCGCGCAGCGCCGCCCCGAGTTCCAGGACGCCGTCCAGTTCCTCCCTACGCCGGTGGGCCAGCAGGTTTACCAGCCACGCAGCCATGGACGGTTTCGGCAGCCGCTTGATCCGTTGGGCGAGGTCTTTGTTGCCATCACGTCCTGCCGCAGCGGATCTGGCATTCCGGGCCGCCGTGAAATCCGAGGGCAGCAGTGCGTAAAGCTCTGCGATAACTTCGCCCAGCCCCGGAGTTTCCTGCGGATGCTTCGCAGGCGACGTCACCCGAAGACTCCGAACCGTCCCAGCGCCACCAGCAGGGACAGGACCATGAGGATTGCCGCCAGCGCTATGCGGTTCCGTTCCCCGCGGCGCATATGGACAAAGATGGCCAGCGCCATCAGCACGGTCAGCCCTGAAGCGGCCACCGGCGTCAGCAGGGGAAGGGTCCCGGTTGCCTCGGGGACAACCAGCCCCACGGCAGCCAGTACTTCCAATATGCCGATGAGTTTTACGGTGGCCGGCGGGAAATCCTCCGGCCAGCGCAGGTTCTCGGCCAGCCGTTTATGGCGCTGGGTAATCTTCATAAAACCGACGCCGGCAAAAAGTAACGCCAGGACCAGCTGGACGAGCCATAGGACCAGAGACAGCATGGATGGGCGACTTTCTCGGTAAAAGGGTCAGGGACGGCGCAGGAACCGCCGTGAAACCATAACAACCCAAGCATGGTCTGCAGCCGGGGAACTGCGCAATAACGGGCGTGGCGCGGCCGCCGTGCCGCGGGCCCGTAAGGGGTGTCTGCGGCTGTCGTCAGGCCCTCAGACTGCCGGGCACGGCCGTGCTGGAGCGCACCACAAACTCCGTGGGATAGAACCCCGATTCCCACAGCGGGTCCGTCGGTTCGTTCTGCATCAGCGCCAGGACCGCTGCCACCGCGGCGGCGCCCTGCCCAACGGGGTCCTGGCCAATGGTGGTGAGGCCGAAGACCTCACCCATATCGTGCCCGTCGATCCCGATCACTGAAAGATCCTCCGGGACCCGGAGCCCCAGTTCGCGGGCTGCGAGGATGGCACCCACGGCAATTTCATCCGCGGCGCAGAAAACCGCGGTGGGCCGCACATCCGGCCGGGCGAGGAGGGCCTTGGCGGCCCGGAACCCGCCGGCAACCGAGAACTCGGCACTGGAGATCCAGCTTGCCTCCGGAGTCAGCCCGGCGTCCCCCATAGCGGATTCGTAGCCGTTGCGCCGGGTGCCGCCGAGCTGGAAATCCCGTTCCAGCTCCTCCCCGCCGCCGATGTGCGCAATGCGGGTGTGCCCCAGGGAGATCAGATGCCGGGTGGCCAGGGAGGAGATCCCGGCGTCATCCACCCGGATGGTGGTGGTGCCGGGCAGCGGGCCGCCGATGGCCACGATGGGCTTATCCACGGCCCGAAGCTGGGCCAATTCCTCCTCGGTCAGCCGCAGGGCGACCGTGATCACTGCATCCACCCGCTTGCGCCGGAGCATCTCAGTGAGCACGCTTTCCCGGTGGCCGGGCCCGTCGCTGGTGTTGTACAGCGTTAGGTCATAGCCTGCCTCGATCAGCGCCGAGGCAGCTCCTTCCAGCACCTGGGCAAAGTACCAGCGGCCGACGCTGGGCATCACCACTCCCACATTGCGGGTACGCCCCGAGGCGAGGGAGGAGGCGTTGTAGGAAATGACAAAACCCAGTTCCTCGGCAGCACCGAGCACCCGTTGGCGCGTCGCTTCCGAAACGGCGCCGTTGCCGCTGAGCGCGCGGGAAACGGTCGCCGAGGAGACGCCGGCGCGGGCGGCTACCTCTTTGATTCCTGGCAAGGTTTCCCTCTTCTACTCTTTGGCGGGCAGGGGTCAGCTTAGTCGAGTCGAACCCAGGCACTGTTGTCGGGAAGCAGGAAGCCGTCGTAGACAGCGCCGTTGCGGCTGCAGGCAATCAGCTCTCCCTGGGGCAGGGGAACGGCGTCGCTGCCCATGTTCATCAGGGCCGCGATGTTGCCATTGACGTAGGCAAGCACGCTGTCCGGGTATCCGGTGAGCCAGGCGAGGGATCCGTTGCCCAGGTCCAGCTTCCGGCGCAGATCCAGGGCCGTCCGGTAGAGGTTCAGTGTCGAATCGCGGTCCTGCCGCTGGACGTCCCGCGCCAGGTGCTGCCACTCCTCCGGCTGCGGGAGCCAGGAACCGCCGGCAGCACTGAAGCCGAGGGCGGGCGCCTCCGACGTCCAGGGGAGCGGAACCCGGCAGCCGTCCCGGCCCAGGCGTTCCCCGGCGGTGCGGTGGAAGGTGGGGTCCTGGCGGAACTCGTCCGGAAGCAGGGTGTGGTCCGGCAGTCCCAGTTCCTCGCCCTGGTAGAGGTAGACGCCGCCGGGCAGGCCCAGCATCAGCAGCGTGGCGGCGCGGGCCCGGGAGATACCCAGCCCGTGGTCCGGCTGCGGGTCGGCGGCTCCTATCCCGTCACCGGGCCGATCCTGATGCGTGGTGATACCAAAGCGGCTGACATGGCGGACGACGTCGTGGTTGGAGAGCACCCAGGTGGTGGGGGCACCGACCTGGTCGAAGGCGCGCAGGGAGGATTCGATGACGTGGCGCAGCGCCGGGGCGTGCCAGGGGTGGTGCAGGTAGGCGAAGTTGAACGTCTGGTGCATCTCATCGGCGCGTACCCAGTCGGTGAGGCGTTCGATCGGGTCGATGGTCGCTTCGGCGCAGAGCACCCGGTCCCCGTCGTAGGAGTCCAGGATGTTCCGCCAGGACCGGTAGATGTCGTGGATGCCGGGCTGGCCGAACATGGGTGCTTCGGAGCCGGGGTAGCCCTCGGAGGAGGATCCGTCGGCGCGTCCGCCCCAGTCCGGCAGGCCGGTCTTTTTGATCAGGGCGTGGGCGACGTCCACACGGAACCCGCCGACGCCGCGGTCCAGCCAGAAGCGCAGGATGCGTTCGAATTCGGCGTGCACGGCGGGGGAGTCCCAGTTGAAGTCGGGCTGGGAGGAGTCAAAGAGGTGCAGGTACCACTGTCCGGGGGTGCCGTCAGGTTCGGTGATGCGGGTCCAGGCCGGTCCGCCGAAGTGGGACTGCCAGTTGTTCGGCGGGGTGTCCCCGTTTTCGCCGGTGCCGTCGCGGAAGATGAACATGTCGCGTTCGGGGGAGCCGGGTCCTGCGGCCAGGGCTGCCTGGAAGAGGGGGTGGGCGTCGGAGCAGTGGTTGGGGACCAGGTCCACGATGACGCGGATGTGGTGGCGGGAGGCTTCGGTGATGAGGGCGTCGAAGTCCTCCAGGGTGCCGAAGATGGGGTCTACGGAGCAGTAGTCGGCGACGTCGTAGCCGGCGTCCTTTTGCGGGGAGCGGTAGAAGGGTGAGAGCCAGACGGCGTCGATGTCCAGTTCGGCCAGGGTGGCCAGTTCGGCGGTGATGCCCTGCAGGTCACCGATGCCGTCCCCGTTGAGGTCCCGGAAGGAGCGCGGGTAGATCTGGTAGATCACTGATGAGCGCCACCATTCACGGTCTCCGGAGGACGGATGAACGAGGGTGAGCGCCGAAGAATCGTCGAGTACAGAACTGAGCATGCCCACATCCTAGGGTGCTTTTCGGCAAAAACTGCAAACGCTTCCATTGCGTTTTCCCATGTGCCCCTTTTGGCCGCGTAAACCCCTCCGTAAGCGCCTTTCACGGCAGAAAATCCTCAGCATGCTGATGCATTCTCAGCGGCAAAAAAGCAGGTGTTGGACGGATTGTGTGCACGCGCTTACACTGACCTGTGTCGTAGCTCGCATCCGCAGTGCCCGGGCAGGGTCCCGTGCTTCTTCGCGGCAGCGATCATTTCCCCTTTACCGGGGTCCAAACAGAAGAGGTTCACCAATGAAGGTGCACACAACGGGTACGCCGGCCATCCGCCGCCGTACTTTTGCTCTCGGTGCCGTGTCGGTCACCGCTGCTCTTGTCCTCTCGGCCTGCGGAGGCGGCGACGCTGCCGACTCCGAGTCCGATGCCAAGGATCTCGCCTCGGGCGGAGCCACCACGCTGACGATGTGGGTGGACGCGGAACGCTCCCCGGCGCTGACCGACGTCACCGCCAAGTTCAAGGAAGATACCGGAATCGAAGTCAAGCTGGTCACCAAGGACTTCCAGCAGGTTTCGGATGACTTCATCACCCAGGTGCCCACCGGCAAGGGACCGGACCTGATTGTGGGTCCGCATGACTGGGTTGGAAAGTTTGTGCAGAACGGCGTGATTGCTCCGATCGAACTCGGTGACAATGCCGACAAGTTCCAGAAGACCGCCGTCCAGGCCATGACGTATGAAGGCAGCACCTACGGCGTTCCATACTCGATTGAAAACATCGGTCTGCTGCGCAACGCGGACCTCGTGCCGGAACCTGCCGAGACCATGGACGAAGTGATCGCCAACGGCAAGCAGGCCGTCGCCGAGGGCAAGGCCGAGTTCCCGTTCCTGGTGGGCCTGGACCCCAAGCAGGGCGATCCGTACCACCTCTACCCGTTCCAGACTTCGCTCGGAGCACCCGTTTTCGGCACCGATGAGAGCGGCAGCTACGACGCCACCAAGCTCGAGCTGGGCAACCCGGGCGGCGCCGAGTTCGCGGCAAAGCTGAAGCAGTGGGGCGAGGCAGGCGACGGCATCCTCAACTCCAGCATCACGCCGGACATTGCCAAGGAAAAGTTCAGCGCCGGAGCGTCCCCGTACTTCCTGACCGGCCCCTGGAACGTTCCGGATGCCGAAGAAGCAGGCATCAACCTGGTAGTGGATCCGATCCCCACCGCCGGCCCGAACCCGGCCCAGCCCTTCGTGGGCGTCAACGGCTTCTTCATCAGCGCCAAGAGCCAGAACGCCCTGGCAGCCAACGAGTTTGCCCTCAACTACCTGAGCACCGAGGCAGTGCAGGACGAAATGTTCAAGGCCGGCGGACGGCCACCGGCCCTCACCGCGTCCTTCGACAAGGCCGCCTCTGATCCCGTCGTGGCAGCCTTTGGCGAGATCGGCATCAACGGCGTGCCGATGCCCGCGATTCCGGAAATGGAACAGGTCTGGGCGGATTGGGGCGGCACGGAGCTGGCCCTGATCAAGGGCCAGGGCGACCCTGCTGACTCCTGGGCCACCATGGTCTCCAACGTTCAGTCCAAGATCAGCAAGTAGGTAGGCGCGGGCCAACCTGCACTAACCGGCGGCGCAGAGCCGCCGTCCGGCGCGGACCGGGGCGCGGTGACATGCCGCGCCCCGGTTCGCCGCCCGTTCAAGGAGAACAAGATGGTTGATCAGCTGGATACGCCGGTGAACACAACCGGCCCCGGCGCCGGACGTGCACTGCGGCCCGGACGCGCGGCACGGAGCGATTCGCTGGGCGGCACACTGGCCAAGATTATTCTGCTCGGCATCACCGATGCCTTTGCCGTTTATGTGCTGATAGCGCTGTTCCTGAATGAAAAATGGGCGGTCCTGACCGTGGCAGCCCTGGTCACTCTGCTGATCAACTGGATCTACCTGCGGCGTGGGGGCCTGCCCGCCAAATACCTGGCCCCAGGTGTCCTTTTCCTGGCCGTATTCCAGGTTTTCGTGGTGGCCTACAGCGGGTATGTCGCCTTCACCAACTACGGCGACGGACACAACAGCACCAAGGCCGATGCCGTGTCGGCAATCCAGATGACCGCGCAGAAACGCGTGCCCGATTCCCCCTCCTACCGGATTACCGTGGTGGAAAAGGGCGGGACACTGTCATTGCTGGCAACGGATCCGGACGGAACTGCCGAACTCGGCAGTGTGGATGAGCCCCTTGAGGAAGTCACTGCGGAGAAGGATGCCTCCGGCAAGGCCGTGGCCGTCGACGGGTATGAAACCCTGCAGTTCTCCGACCTGCTGCAGCGGCAGGACGAAATCCTGGCGCTCACCGTTCCGTTCTCCGAGGACCTGGACGACGGCACGCTCAAAACGTCCGACGGCGCGACGGCCTATGTCTTCAAACCGTCCCTGGTTTACGACGAGGCAGCCGGAACCTTTACCGACTCCGAGAACGGAAAGGTCTACTCCGACATCGGCGAAGGAGCCTTTGTAGCGGAGGACGGCGAGCGGCTGCCCACCGGTTGGAAGATCAACGTCGGTTTCGACAACTTTGCGCATGCCTTCAGCGACCCGGACCTCCGCGGCCCGCTGGTTGCCGTCATCATCTGGACCTTTACCTTCGCCGTGATGTCCGTGCTGCTGTGCTTCGGGCTGGGGCTGTTCCTGGCAGTTACCTTCAACCACGCCACCCTGCGCGGAAAGCGGATCTACCGAACCATCATGATCCTGCCCTACGCCTTTCCGGCGTTCCTTGCCGGGCTCGTCTGGTCCGGAATGATGAACCAGGACTTCGGGTTCATCAACAACACGTTCTTCGGCGGGGCCGACATTCCCTGGCTCAGCGACCCCTGGCTGGCCAAGGCAAGCGTGCTGCTGGTCAACACCTGGCTGGGGTTCCCCTACATGTTCCTGGTGTGCACCGGCGCCCTGCAGTCGCTGCCGGAGGAAGTCAACGAGGCCGCCCGTATGGACGGCGCCTCGGCCTGGCGCATTTTCCGCTCCATCAAACTGCCGCTGCTGCTGGTTTCGACGGCGCCGCTGCTGATTTCAACCTTCGCGTTCAACTTCAACAACTTCAATGTGATCTTTATGCTCACCGGCGGCGGGCCGCGCTTTGAGGATACGTCCATGGACATCGGCGCCACCGACCTGCTGATCACGCTTGTCTACAAGGTCGCCTTCGGGCAGGGCACCGGACGCGACTACGGCCTGGCCAGTGCGCTGGCCGTGCTGATCTTCATCATTGTGGCCATCATTTCCGCGATCAGTTTCCGGCAGACCAAGGCACTGGAAGAAGTGAACTCATGACAAACCTGCAGACGCTCCGCAAGTCACCGGCACGCCCCGCCGAGCCCGCGCCGGCGAAGCGCGCATCAGCCGGGGCATGGCTGAAGGAGAAGGGGTGGCGGCACCTGGTGGGCCTGGTCATTGGCGCCTTTGCGCTGCTGCCGCTGGTCTACGTGCTGTCCGCCGCCCTCAGCCCCACCGGAACGCTGGTTTCCACCAACGGGCTTTTCTCGACGGTCTCCCTCGATAACTTCTCCGCCCTGTTCTCCGACCCGCAGAAGCCGTTCGCCAAATGGTTCCTGAACACCCTCGTTATTGGACTGGTCACCAGCATTGGCACCGTCTTCCTCGGCGCCCTGGCTGCGTACTCCTTCTCCCGAATGCGCTTCCGGGGCCGGCGGATGGGCCTGCTGAGCCTGATGCTCCTGCAGATGTTCCCGCAGATGCTGGGCGTCGTCGCGATCTTCCTGTTGCTCAGCGGCATTTCCGACGTCGTTCCCTGGCTCGGCCTGGGCAGCCAGATCGGGCTGATCATGGTCTATCTGGGCGGCGCGCTGGGGGTAAACACGTACCTGATGTACGGGTTCTTTAACACGGTGCCGGTGTCCCTGGACGAAGCAGCACGGATTGATGGCGCAAGCCACATCCAGATCTTCTTCACCATCATCCTGCGCCTGGTCACTCCCATCCTGGCCATCGTCGGACTGCTGTCCTTCATCACGGCCACCGGCGAGTTCCTGATCGCCTCCATCGTGCTCAATGACCCGGATACCCAGACCCTCGCCGTCGGACTGTATTCCTTTGTGGGTGACAACCAGTCCCGGACCTGGGGAGTGTTCTCTGCCGGTGCGGTACTGGCGGCACTGCCGGTGATGGCGCTGTTCCTGTTCCTGCAGCGCTACATCACCTCCGGGCTGATTGCCGGGTCGGTCAAGGGCTGAATGGTCAGAAGCCAACCACGGGCCGGGGCCGGTAGGCCTCTTCAAGGACCGCGTATTCCTCCTCGGTGAACCGGATCTCGAGGGCCTTGATGTTCTCGTCCAGGTGGGCGGCGGCGGTGGCGCCGATCAGCGGGGCGGTGACCACCGGGTTGGCCAGGACCCAGGCCAGGGCCACCTGGGCACGGGTGGCGCCGAGTCCCTCGGCCACGTTGCCGACGGCGTCCACGATGCGGCGGTCGGTCTCCTCGTTGCCGCGATAGAGCTCATAACCCTGCTCATCGAAATCCTGCCGGGCCGTCCGGGCGCCCCACGGGCGGGCCAGCCGGCCGCGGGCAAGCGGGGAATAGGGCAGGGCGCCGATCCCGCGGTCCGCACACAGCGGCAGCATCTCCCGTTCCTCCTCCCGGTACAGGAGGTTGTAGTGATCCTGCATGGTGACAAAGGGAGCCCAGCCGTGCTCCTCCTGGAGGAACAGTGCCTTCGCGAACTGCCAGGCATACATCGACGAGGCGCCCAGATACCGCACCTTGCCGTCCCGGACCAGCTGGTCCAGGGTCTGAAGCGTCTCTTCCAGCGGGGTGTTCCCGTCCCAGCGGTGTACCTGGTACAGGTCGATGTAGTCCGTACCCAGCCGCCGCAGACTCTGTTCCACCTGCCAGATGATGTGTTTCCGGGACAGGCCCCACTCATTGGGCCCCGGGCCCATTTCGCCGTGGACCTTGGTGGCAATCACCACCTCGTCCCGGCGGCAGTATTCGGCGACGGCAGCACCCAGGATCTCCTCGCTGTGCCCGGCCGAGTAAACGTTGGCCGTATCGAAGAAATTGATGCCCAGCTCCACGGCGTGCCGCAGCAGGGACGTGGCCTCATCCTCGCGCAGAGTCCAATTATGGGCGCCCCGGCCAGGGTCCCCGAAGCCCAGGCAGCCCAGCCCAATGGCAGAGACCATCGCTCCCGATCTGCCCAGTCTGGCGTACGTCATCGCAGTCATCGGCCAAGCCTCCGCCCAGATTGTCTCCGCGGTCCACTAACCGGTGATGCTACCCGTGACACCCCGGGCAGGATAGGCCCGGGGCCGCCTGGACAAAGGTAGGGCCCGGGGACGCCCGGGGGCTCCCTGATGCGGCCGCTGCAGTCCTATACTTGCCCACATGGTCACCCAAGCAGGTACCACACCCGGGGAACCCGGACCGGACACGGAACCCGCAAGGGGAGCCCCTGCCGGCAGGGAACCAGAACCTCCCACCGCCGACGGGCCGGTGGGCGCACTGCTGGTGCAGTACCTGCGCGGACAGTACCGGGAACTTCTGCACCACGAACCGCGGGTGCGCCGGAATGACGCGGACGGGGTGCACAAGATGCGGGTTGCCACCCGCCGGCTCCGTTCGGCACTCTCGAGTTACCGCTCCACGATGCAGCCCGAACCCGCGCGCTCGCTGCGCGGTGAACTCCGCTGGCTGGCGGGAGTCCTCGGCGAGGCCCGGGACGCCCAGGTGATGCGGCACCGGCTGAAGGAGCTGATTGCCGGTGAGCCGGAGGACCTGGTGATGGGTCCGGTGAGCGCCCGGGTGGATGAAGAACTGCTGCATGACTACCGCCAGGCCTACGGGCTTGTCATTGAGGCGCTGGACTCGGAACGGTATTTCCGCCTCCTGGACGGCGTGGAGGCGCTGGTGGACGGGCCACCCTGGAACGGAACCGCAGAGGAGCCGGCCGGGACGGCGGCTGCCGCCATGATCCGCCGCGACCGCAAACGGCTTCACCGAAGGGTGCGGATGGCACGCGGACTCGCCGGCGAGGAACACGCAGAGGCACTGCACGAAGCACGCAAGGACGCCAAAAAACTGCGCTACGCGGCCGAGGTCTGGGAGGCTGTGCAGCCGGTGGAAGCCAAAGCCATGGTAGAGGCCGCGGAACACATCCAGAAGATCCTTGGGGAGCACCAGGACAGCGTCGTGACCCGGCAATACCTGCGCCGGATGGGCGCGTCGGCGTCCGCCGCAGGGGAAAACGGCTTCACCTACGGCCGGCTGCATGCACTGGAACAGGCGAACGCCGCGGCGGCGCGGGAGCGGTTTGCCCATGCCTGGAAAGGCTTCCCGTCCAGCCCCTGACCGGGCGGTACACGAAGGGATCAGGATGGACTCGCCATGGGCGCCGCTGCGGCGGCGGATGTTCCTTATCCTCTGGGTAGCGCAGTTGGGCTCCAATATCGGCACCTGGATGCAGACCGTGGGAGCGCAGTGGTTCCTGGTGGAGAACAGCGACAACCCGGCGCTGGTGTCCCTGGTCCAGACAGCCAACCTGGCCCCGTCCCTGTTGCTGGGCCTGGTTGCCGGGGTGCTGGCGGATGCGTTCAACCGGCGCCGGCTGATCCTCGGGGCAAATATTTTTGCCGCAGGTGCTGCGGCTACCCTCACCGTGGTGGCAGCCCTGGGATTGCTGAACCCTGATTCACTGCTGCTCTACACCTTCCTGATCGGCTGCGGAATGGCACTGAGCGCACCGGCCTGGCAGGCCATCACCCCGGCGCTGGTGCCGCGCAAAGAGGTCCAGGCCGCCGCGGCGCTGGGCAGCGTGGCCGTGAACACCGCCCGTGCGGTTGGCCCGGCCATCGCGGGGCTGCTGGTGGCCCTGATCGGCCCGGCGTTCGTTTTCGGGCTTAACGCCCTCTCCTTCATCGGTACGGCAACAGCCATTTATTTCTGGCGCGCTCCGGCACAGGATTCAGCGGAGCGGGAGCACATGCGCGAGGCGCTCGCCGCAGGCATGCGCTATATCCGGGCGGCACCGCGGATCCGGCGGATCCTGCTGCGTAACGGGCTCTTTATGTTCCCGGCCAGCTCCCTGTTTGCGCTCCTGCCCATCGCCGTCAACGGACACCTGGGGCTCGGCTCCACCGGTTACGGACTGCTGCTCGGCGCACTGGGGGCCGGAGCCATCCTGGGGGTGCTGCTGCTGCCGTCGGCCCGGAGGCTTTTCAGCGCCAACGCACTTCTGGGGATCAGTTCCGTGGTTTTCGCCGCGGGTGCCTTCGCCGCCGGTTACTGGCCGGCCTGGGCGGTTGCCCTGCTGCTGGTACCGGGCGGAATCGCCTGGATCTTTACCTTCTCCACGCTCAACGCCGCCATGCAGCTGACCCTGCCCGAGTGGGTGCGTGCCCGCGGGCTGTCCGTCTACCTCATGATCTCGGCCGGCTCGCAGGCCATCGGCGCCATGTTTTGGGGATCCGGGGCAACCGGCGCCGGCTACGCACCCACCCTCGCCTTTGCCGCCGTCGTACTCACCCTGTCCGGGGCCAGCGTGCTGGTGCTGCCGCTGCTGCCGGGAACCGGGAGACTGGACCGCAGTGTTGCCTCGGCGCCAAACCCTCATCTGGATGTTCCCGAGGAGCCGAAGCCCGACGCCGGTCCGGTGACGGTCCTGATTTCCTACGATGTGCCGGCGGATCGCAGCGACGCCTTCCTCTTGGCGATGCATGAGGTACGCCTCACCCGGATTCGCACCGGAGCCACGGACTGGGAGCTGGTGCACTCCATCACCGAGGAGGAGCAGTTCCGGGAGATCTATGACGTGCCGACCTGGCGGGAATACCTGCGCCAGGAGCAGACCAGGACTACGGGGGAGGACCGCCGGCTCATCCGGGAGGCCTGGGACCTGACCGATGCCGAGCCCCGAGTGCGCTGGTTCCTGCCTGCACCGACCTGAGGTCCGGTCCCGGGGTTTCGGTTCGCCGGCAATGCAACGGATAGACTGGGAGCCGGTCCGAAGGCCGCTTCACAGGCGGCCGGTGCATGCGGGGTGGGTGCGCCGAAAACGATGCAGTGAACAAACCATTAGTTGAGGTATTTTGCGAGATTTTAGTGCACGCCTGGCCACTGCCGAAGAGATCGACAACTGGGATAAACACGTGCTGGCGAACCCCGGGGGCGGCAACGTCCTGCAGTCGGCCTCCTTCGCCGAGGTGAAGTCCCACCACGGCTGGAATCCCGTCTACCTCGCCGTCACCGGACCCGATTACGTGACCTACACGCTCGCGATCGAGAAGAGAGTCCGCGGCCTGGGCAGCCTGTGGTACCTGATCAAGGGTCCCGACGTCGCGGCACCCGAAGACGTGCCGCTGGTGGTGAACGCGCTCGTCCGCTTTATCCGGGAGAACCGGCTGCGGGTCTTTGCGATCAAGGTGGAGCCGGACATTGTGGACAGCGAGGAGGTGCGGGCACTGTTCACCGGCGCCGGGTTCATCAAGACCTTCAACCTGCAGCCCAACGATTCAACGGCACTGCTGGACACCTCTCCGGACTCCGAGCAGCTGCTCAAGAACCTTTCCTCCCGGGGCCGCAACGCCGTCCGCCGGGCTATCCGCGAAGGCGCCGATGTGCGCCGGGTGGAACCCACGGAAGAGAACATGCGGACCATGTACCGGCTGATGGCCCATATTGAGGACCGTTCCGCCGCACGCCTGCGCTCCTATGAGTACTACCACCGCTTCTGGTCCAACTTCGTGGCCGCCGGACAGGGACGCTTCTACTTCGCGTTCGAGGACGGAGAGCCCACGGTGGGCGCGTTTGTGATCGCCTACGGAAACAAGGGCACCTATAAGGACGGCGGGTCCAAGCCGAAGCGCAGCCAGTACGGAGATTCGCACCTGGTCCAGTGGACGGCCATCAACGAACTCAAGGACGAGTGCGGCATCACCTCCTATGACTTCTGCGGCACCCCGCCGAGCGACCGGCTTAAGGACAAGAGCCATCCGCACCACGGACTGGGCCTGTTCAAGACCAGCTTCTCAAAGACGGTCACCGACTTTGTGGGTTGCTATGACTTTGTGGTGGACCCGGTCCGGTACCGGATCTGGAACACCATCGGCGAAAAGGTGGCCCGGCAGATTTACTGGCGCCGCCACCAGCAGCCGTTCTACTAAAACCAGCAGGGCACAAAACACAGGAACCGGGCGGAGCCCCGGGCCACCATGCGAAAGGGTGAGTCTTTGGAGAACACATCCGGTCCGGGCCGAGGCAGGCCCGGGCCGAAGCCGGATTCGGCACCCAACCCGGACCCGGTTGCGGGGCTGATACCCGTAGTCAGCGTCCCGGCCGGGCGGGGAGCCCGGGCCGGGAAAGGGCCGGGCCCGGGAGCGGAATCCCGGGGACAGGGCGCAGCGGCAAAATCGCTGGGCGCTGCAGCGAAGGCGCCCGCCCCGCCGTCGACACCGCCGGGCCGCCAGCCCACCGGAGAGATGCCCACCGCCGCGCTGCGCAGCACCCGCCCCAAGCCGCCGCCCCCCACCACCTCGGTCATCCGGCCTGCCGGCGCCAAAGCGCTCAAGCCGGAGCGTGGACGGAAGACGGCGGATCCCCGTGAAAAACGGCCCGCCCGCACACGGAAGACGGTTCCTTCGGGGATAGCTCCGGCCGGCTCCACGGCGGTCCGCACCGACCGGTCCTCGGCGGCAGCGCGGCGGATGCTGCGCCGGCTCGTCCAGGGCGAGAGCCCGCCGACCCAGGCCATGTCCATTGTGGAGCGGCTGGCGGGCAGTCCGTACGCCAATCCGCTGGTGCGCTCGGGCACGGATGCCAACGCCCGCAAGACGTTGGACCTTGCCCTCAGCCTGGCTGAAACCATGTTCCGTTACGGTGCCGGTGCCCTGGAAGTTGAAACCGCCATCATCGCCGTGACCGCCGCATTCGGGCTTGAGAGCATCGAAGTGGACATCACCAACCAGTCGGTGCTGCTCAACTATTCACCCAAGGACCAGACACCCATCACCGTCATGCGGGTAGTGCGCTCCTGGACCAACAACTATGCCGGTCTGGGCCTGGTGCACCAGCTCGTGACCGAGATTATCGACGGCGGGCTCAGCCGTGCCGAAGCGGCGAACCGGCTCAACGAGATCACGCACCGGCCCAAGCCCTTCCCGCGCTGGGCGGTGACCTTCTCTGCAGGCATCTTCGCTGCCGCGATTGTCGGCTTCATCGGCGGCGGTCCGCTGGCCTCGCTGGTGGGCTTCGCCGGAACGGTCATGGTCAGCCTGCTCCAGCGGGTGCTGGGCCGCTGGCGGGTGCCGGATTTCTTTACGACGGCGGCCAGCGGTTTTGTCGTCACGGCGATGGCGATGATCTTCTGGTCCATGGAAGTGCCAATCTCCCCGGGCATTGTGGTGGCCGGCGGGATCCTGCTGATGCTGCCCACCGGGCGGCTGGTATCCGCGGTCCAGGATGCCATCAACGGGTTCCCGGTGACGGCCTCCGGCCGGTTCCTGTCCGCGTTCCTTACCTTCGGCGCGCTGGTGGCCGGGATCGCCGTGGCCCTGGTCATGGGGGCCCTGTTCGGGATGGCCCGGCTGGATGTCACGGATGTGGCCTCGTCCCAGTATTCCTTCCCGGTGACGCTGCTGCTGCTGGCCGTTGCCCTGGCCACCATCTGCATTGTGGAACAGTCCCCGCGTGCGCTGGTGCTGCCCACGGTCCTGATCGGTCTGGCCGGATTCCTGGTGTACCAGATAGCCGAAGCCGGGGGAGTGGGGCCCCGGCTTACACCCGCCGTGTCCGCTATCTTCATCGGCATGGTGGCACGGATCGTTGCCCTGCGGATGGGTGCGCCGCAGCTGATCGTGGCCGTCCCGGCGGTGCTTTTCCTGTTCCCCGGACTGGCGATCTTCCGGTCCATGTACGGGCTGAGCATTGACGCCGAGGACATGTACGCGGGGGCGGTGGGGCTGTTCGACGCCCTGACCGTCATCCTGGCGATCTCCGGCGGCGTTGTCCTGGGCGATAACCTGGGGCGCCCCTTCACCCGCAACCTGAACGGCAACGACAGGCGCAACCGGCGCCGGTAATGGCCGCCGCGGAACGGTTCGGTGAACCGCAAAGGGCCGGGTCCGCTGTGCACTGCACGGCGGACCCGGCCCTTTGGCTATGCGTGACTAGAGGATCTTGCCCACTGGCGTGCGCTTTTCGGCCTGGAAGACGTCTTCGGTCCGCCCGGCAGCCCAATAACCGGAAAGGGATACCTGGGACCGTTCCAGGCCCCGGTGGCCGAAGAGCACATCCCGGAGGGACTTCATGGCCTCCCGCTCACCGTGGGCAAAGACCTGCACGGTACCTTCGCGCCACTGGACCGCAGCCACGGCATCCGTGAGGACGGTGCTCCGGCCCGCGGGAGCACCGTTGCGGTACAGCCAAGTCAGCTCAACACCGGCCGGCGCGCTGATCGGCTGGCGGTCAGCGGGACCAGCCACCTCAAGGAGCGCCTGGCCGACGGCGTGTGCGGGCAGTGCCTCCAAAACGGTGGCCGCGGCCGGAAGCGCGGATTCGTCGGCGGCGAGCAGGTACCAGTCCGCCTCGGGGTCCGGGTTGAAAGCTCCGCCGGGACCGGAGAACGTCAGGGGCTCTCCGGGCTGTGCCGCAGCGGCCCAGGGGCCGGCGAGCCCTTCGTCACCGTGCACCACAAAGTCAATGCTGATTTCCCGGGCGTCCAGGTCCACCCGCCGGATGGTGTAGGTGCGCGAAACGGGCCAGTGCTCACGTTCGCTCCGGGCCCGGATGGTCTCCAGATCCTCCGTGCCGTCCAGCGGACGTCCGTCAGGACCAAACCAGATCTTGCAGTAGGCGTCGGCGCAGCTGTTGGGCCGGAACCGGTCGAAGCCCGGCCCGCCTGCGGTGATCCTGACCATGTGTTCGCTGATCTGTTCGCGCCGAAGAACCTCAAGGGTCAGCAGGGGACGCTGCGGCCGGGACGTTGCCTCCCGGGGGCGTCCCGGCTCCTGCGGGGCGGACATTGCATCGGGCATGAGTGTTTCTCCTAGGGAAGGGCCTGCAAACTACCGTACCGTGCCCAGCTGCCAGTCCACCGGCCCCGCCCCCTGCCGGGCAAGCAGCTCATTGACCCGGCTGAACGGCCGGGAACCGAAGAATCCGCGGCTCGCTGACAAGGGACTGGGATGGGCGGATTCAACCGTAGGTGCCCCGTCGAGGAAGGGTTTGATGCTTTGGGCATCGCGCCCCCACAGCACGGCAACCAGCGGCAGCCGTGTGCCGTCAGGTCCGCGGCGGGCAGCCAGCGAACGCACGGCCAGTTCAGTGATTTCCTCCCACCCGCGGCGGCGGTGGGACCCGGCAGCGCCGGACCTGACGGTCAGCACCCGGTTCAGTAGCAGGACGCCCTGGTCCGCCCAGGCGCTGAGGTCACCGGACGGGGAAGGGGAGATGCCGAGGTCCGTCTGCAATTCGGTGAAAATGTTCTTCAGGCTCCGGGGCAATGGTCGAACGTCTGCACCCACGGAGAAGGAGAGTCCGACGGCGTGTCCGGGCGTGGGGTACGGGTCCTGGCCCAGGATCAGGACCTTGACCGAGGACATCGGGCGCTGGAACGCCCGCAGGACGTTCTCCGGCGCCGGAAGTATCTCATGGCCCAGGGCGCGGTCGGATTCCAGGCCGGCGGCAAGTTCATGGAATCTTTCCGTGAGCGGGCTTAGCGACTCCGCCCAGTCAGCTGCCATCAGGCCGGAGACACCTGCCGGAGCGGCGAAGGGAATCGGAGCGCCGGGCGCAGCCGGAGCCGCGTAGGAGAACAGCGGGGGCTCGTTGATTGCGGGCTCGTTAGTGGTCACTGGTCCATCCTGTCATTGCCTGCGGCGCCTGCAGCCCGCCACGACTCCGGCCTGGACCTACCCGTCCTTCTCCGCCTGATGGAAGCTGCCGCTGCCGCCTGTTTCATCAGGCAGCGAATCCACCGGGATGATGACTGTGTCCCGCAGTTTCCAATCCAGGTCCATGCAGCCGGCCCGGGCGGCGTTGATGCGTCCGAGCGTCAGATCCTTCTCCCGGCGGGGCACAACGAATGCCTCCACGTGGAATACCTGGCCCTCGTCGCGCACACGGACACCGGCGTCGCCCACCCAGTCCAGGCTGCGCAGGTACTCCCGGACCTTTCCGCCCAGGGGATGCGGGCCGTCGTCGTCAAAGGTGGTTGCGGTGGTGTCCATCAGGTCGGTGACCGCGCCGCGCATGTTCCGCAGCCCGTCGCGAAGGATGCTGGCCGCAATGAACAGGGCGGCCGCGGCGTCGGCCCACCAGAATCCCAGCCCGATCCCTGCGACGCCCACAATGGTGCCCACCGAGGTCATCCAATCCGCCTTGTTCATGTCGGCGTCCGCATACAGCACCTTGTTGTGCAGCTCGCGGGCCAGCTTCATCTTGGCCCGGCCCAGGAAAACGGGAGGCGCCCCGGTGATCGCCATGACTGCAATCATCAGCCAGCCAAGCCACACGGATTGTCCGAGCAGCTCAATGGTCCCGATGGGAGGGTGTTCCCCCTTCAGCAGGCCGCTGCCGGAGTCGAAGATAAGGAACGCGCCCATCGAGACCAGGGCGACGGCGGCCACCAGATGGGCCACGCCGATGGAGCGGTGGTAGCCGTACGGGTAGCGCGCGTTGGGGCGTTTTCCGGCGATCCGCACTCCCATCAGGAAGGCGAGCGGCGGGATGAAGGAGAGTGCGTCCTCGATACCTGCGGCCTTCATCGCCTGCGAATTGCCCATAACGGCAAAAACCAGGGTCACCGTCACGGCAAGGATGGCAATGGTGAGCCATTCGAGGTGGACGGCGCGGCGAAGGATCTTCTCCTGTTCCGCGTTGAGTTCGGTACGTCCAATCCAGGTGCTCACTGCTACTCCCCGTGTTCTGCCAGGAATTCCTCCAGCCGGACCAGGAAGGCGTTTTCCCCCAGCGGTGCCGCCATCACGAGCTTGCGCTGCTTGCCGTAACCATCCGTCACATCGGCATAGGGCCGGGTGAGGGCCGCCTTGTCGGTCCACGGGCTGGAATCGCTCAGGCCGCCAATGACCAGGTCAAGATCGCCTTCCGCGAGCCGCTGCATCAGGTGTTCCTCGCCGGACTCGAAGAATTCCACGTCCGCGTCTACGGATGCGGCGAAGTCACGAACCAGGTCCGTTTCGCTTCCGGCGGGTTCCCCGTCCCCGTCCACCTCCGTGAAGGGTGGGGCGTTGGACACACCCACGCGCAGGGTGCCGCCGGAAACACGCTCCAGTGTTCCCTCCGGATCCGCGGGCAGGGCACTGCAGGAAACCGTGAACGGCACCACCGTGCAGGCGAGGAACAGCAGCCAGACAAAACCGGGAAAGCGTCGAGTCATAGTCTGACCATAGCGCTGTTGCCTGCACAGCGTCCTTGTCCGCGGCAGTGCACTAAATGACAAGCCTGTTATTCCCAATTAGCATGTCTGAGTAGGCAGGACAAGGATCTTTCATGGGAGCACGTGTGGCTGAGGCAGCGGAAGCATCATCGGAAACCGGGCGGTTTTCCCTCGATGAATCGGTGGATCCGGACAGTCCGCTCGGCGTCAGGGAACAGCAGATGCTCGCACTGGAGCGGGCATGGTGGAAATACGCCGGCGCCAAGGAACAGGCCATCCGCGACCTGTTCGGGATGTCGGCCACCGCGTACTACCAGGTGCTGAACGCCCTCATCGATACCGAAGAGGCGCTGGCCCATGACCCGATGCTGGTCAAGCGACTGCGTAGACTACGTACGACCCGCCAGAACGCCCGTACCGCCCGCCGTATGGGCTCCGGCATCTAGCTCCGGTCCACCAACCACCATTTGGCGGCCCAGGATGCGGCGCCACCAGAACAAGGATTGATTCTCCACTATGAGCCAATACCCCAGGGACGAGTTCGACAAGGTCCCCGAAACCTCGGCGCGGCAGGGCGTGCACCGTGAACGCCTCATTCCGTCGCGTTCACGCGGCCTGGGCCTGCTGATCACCGTGGGCGTACTCGCACTGGTCATCGGCCTGGCCGCCTACTTTGTGGTGCCGCGCCTGGGCATTGACCTGGGTGGCGCAGATCCTGAAGCCTCTTCGACGGCGTCGGCACCCGCCGAGCCCGCGGCTTCCCCCACGCCCACACCTGAGGACACCGCCGGCGAGACAGAGGAAGCCGAGGAAACCGCGGCGCCGAGTCCCGCGGCCACGCCCGAGCCCACGCCCTCAGCCGAGCCCGAACCGGCGGTGGACCGGACGCAGCCCGTGACAGTGCTTAACGCCAGTGGAATCAGCGGTCTTGGTGCCTCCGTTTCCGGCCGGATCTCCGGCGCCGGGTGGCCGGTGGGGACGGTGGGTAACTGGACCGGAGTGCCCCAGCAGGCCTCGGGTGTCTATTACAGCTCACCGGACCAGGCAGCCAACGCCCGCGAGGTTGCTGCGCAGCTCGGCATCCCCACGGTTATGGAAACACCCGGATTTGCCGTAGTTACGGTGGTCCTTGGACCCGGATTCCAGTAGCCGCACGGCGAAAAACACCAAAACGTTATCCTCCTGCCCGCATGTGATGCAGAACACCATGGTTAGAGTAATGCCAGCCGCCGGAGGGCGGCACTGAAAAATCACGGTTGGAGAAAGAGCATGGCGCAGGGGATCGTCAAGTGGTTCAACGGGGAGAAGGGGTACGGCTTCATTACCCTCGACGAAGCGGAAACGGATGTATTTGTTCACTGGTCCTCGATCCAGGCCTCGGGTTACCGGACCTTGGAAGAGGGTCAGCGGGTCGAGTTTGAAATAGGCCAGGGGCAGAAGGGTCCCCAGGCTGAAGAGGTCCGGGCCGTATAGCGGCCCGGCGCGGGCCTTGCCCCGTCCCGTACAGGGGAATAAAAGCAGCGGTGGAGTATCAGCTCCGCCGCTGCTTTTGCTTCTCCGGCAGCCTGTACAGGGGATCACTGTGAGGCGCCCGGCAGGGCGGCGTGATGGCTTGCACTCAGTGTGCGGGAGTGCTAATTATTGACTTAGCACTCTTGCCGGATGACTGCTAAAAGTCCGACGGCGTTGAGTGAACCAGCAACCCACTGGGGTGAGGTCAGGGGAGCGCGTAAAGAGATCGCGCGAGCCTGGCCGTCCGTCGCGGGCACCTCGGCAGGAATGCAACATTTTGCTCCAAGCATGACTGTTCCGGAAGGACGATAGCCGTTATGGCCAAGATCATTGCATTTGAAGAAGAGGCACGCCGCGGCCTCGAGCGCGGGCTGAACACCCTCGCCGATGCCGTCAAGGTGACCCTCGGCCCGCGTGGCCGCAACGTGGTTCTGGAAAAGAAGTGGGGTGCCCCCACGATCACCAACGATGGTGTTTCCATCGCCAAGGAGATCGAGCTGGACGATCCCTACGAGAAGATCGGCGCAGAGCTGGTCAAGGAAGTTGCCAAAAAGACTGACGATGTTGCCGGTGACGGCACCACCACGGCAACCGTCCTGGCCCAGGCACTGGTTCGGGAAGGCCTGCGCAACGTTGCCGCCGGCGCCGACCCGCTGAGCCTGAAGCGCGGCATCGAGAAGGCCGTTGCGGCCGTCACCGAAGAGCTGCTCGCTTCCGCCAAGGAAATCGAGACCAAGGAGCAGATTGCTGCTACCGCTTCCATCTCCGCCGGTGACCAGCAGATCGGCGACCTGATCGCCGAGGCACTGGACAAGGTGGGCAAGGAAGGCGTCATCACGGTCGAGGAGTCCAACACCTTCGGCCTGGAGCTGGAACTCACCGAAGGCATGCGCTTCGACAAGGGCTACATCTCCGGTTACTTCGTCACCGACGCAGAGCGCCAGGAAGCGGTCCTCGAGGATCCGTACATCCTGATCGTCAACTCCAAGATCTCCAACGTCAAGGATCTGGTTGCCGTCCTCGAGAAGGTCATGCAGTCCGGCAAGCCGCTGCTGATCATCGCCGAAGACGTTGAGGGCGAAGCCCTTGCCACCCTCGTGGTCAACAAGATCCGCGGCACCTTCAAGTCCGTAGCCGTCAAGGCACCGGGCTTCGGCGACCGCCGCAAGGCCCAGCTGGCTGACATCGCCATCCTCACCGGTGGCCAGGTCATTGCCGAAGAAGTTGGCCTGAAGCTTGAAAACGCCACGCTCGACCTGCTCGGCAAGGCCCGCAAGGTTGTTGTCACCAAGGACGAGACCACCATCGTTGAAGGTGCAGGCGACGCCGAAGAGATCGCCGGCCGCGTGAACCAGATCCGCGCCGAGATCGAGAACTCCGATTCCGACTACGACCGCGAGAAGCTGCAGGAACGCCTGGCCAAGCTGGCCGGCGGCGTTGCAGTCATCAAGGCCGGTGCCGCAACCGAGGTTGAGCTGAAGGAACGCAAGCACCGCATTGAGGACGCCGTCCGCAACGCCAAGGCTGCCGTTGAAGAAGGCATCGTCGCCGGTGGCGGCGTTGCACTCATCCAGGCCGGCCTGAAGGCCTTCGCCAACCTGAACCTTGAGGGTGACGAAGCAACGGGCGCCAACATTGTCCGCGTTGCCATCGACGCTCCGCTGAAGCAGATCGCCTTCAACGCCGGCATGGAGCCGGGCGTTGTGGTGGACAAGGTCCGCGGCCTGCCCGAAGGCTTCGGCCTGAACGCAGCCACCGGCGAGTACGAAGACCTGCTGGCAGCCGGCGTCAACGATCCGGTAAAGGTGACCCGCTCTGCCCTGCAGAACGCGGCCTCCATCGCCGGCCTGTTCCTGACCACCGAAGCTGTGGTTGCGGACAAGCCGGAGAAGGCCGCTCCCGCCATGGGCGGCGGCGACGAAATGGCCGGCATGGGCGGCATGGGCGGCTTCTAAGCCCCCGGTTGCTCCCAGCTGGCGCGTAAACAGGCGCGGTACCCGGACAGGGTGCCGCGCCTGTTGCGTTACCCCGGACCGGAGGGCCCTCCGGGGCGGTATTCCGCAGGCTAATGCATGAACAGCGAGGTGTTTGCCGCTTCGGTTTCGGCGTACTGGGCGGACGCGAAAGCCAGGGCCTGGTTGATGCTGTCCAGCGACTCCTCCACCCGTGCCTGCGTGGCGCGCCAGTCGGTGACCAGCGACTGGAAATTGGCCGACGCCGACCCCCGCCAGATCTCGCTCAGCGACGCGAGCCCGGTCTGCATTCCGTTCACGTCCGCCCGCAGGCGTTCGATGGTTCCCTGCACTTCGGCGCTTTTGGCGGAGAGCGCCTCACTGTCCACAGCAAATAAAGGCATGTCTTTTCCTCCTGGTAGGAACTCACTATCGGTACCGGGAAGGCTAATACTCGCTGCTGAGCCGCTGGACGGCAGGGGCGGCGTTGTGGGCGCACTGCCCTGCCCGCAGGCCGCCTGCAGGGCTGGGGAGGCCGGGTGGACCACAGGGTGATCCGGGTCCGGAGTCAGGATTCCGGGTTGTCCCCGGTATCCGTGTGATGCTCGTGCTCGGGCAGCTGCTCCGGTGCCCGGTACGGGAGCCGGATGGAGAGGGTGGCTCCGCCGCCCTCGGTTTCCACGAGCCGGACGGTTCCGTCATGCTGGGCCACCAGTGCGGCCACAATGGCCAGTCCCAGGCCCGTGCCCCCGGTTTCCCGGTAGCGGGAGGAATCCGCCCGGTAGAAGCGCTCAAAGACCCTGGCGGCGTCGTCCTCGGAAATGCCGGGACCGTGGTCGCGTACCTCCAGCACCGCGTCCATGCGGTCATGGATCACCGGGGCCACGCCCACGGCCACCTCGATGGGGGAGCCCTCGGGGGTGTACCGCAGCGCGTTGGTCATCAGGTTTGCCACCACTTGCCGCAGGCGGGCTTCATCGCCAATGGTGGGCGCGCTCTGCGGTCCGTTGCCGTCCAGGCCCACCACCCTGATGTCGCGGTCCGGGGCGCTGGCACGTGCGTCCATGGCGGCGTCGTTGCCCAGGATCATCAGGTCCACCGGTGCATACTCCAGCGGACGCTGTTCATCCACGCGGGCCAGGGTAAGCAGGTCCTCCACCAGCTGGCCCATCCGCTTGGCTTCGCTTTCAATCCGGCCCATGGCGGCCGCTACCTCTTCGGGTTTCTGCAGGGCACCGTGCCGGTACAGCTCCGAGAAGCCCCGAATCGTCACCAGCGGGGTGCGCAGCTCATGCGAGGCGTCCTGGATAAAACGGCGCATTTTGCGTTCGGACTGCGTGCGTGCGGCGAAGGCCGTTTCGATGTGCGCCAGCATGGCGTTCAGCGAGCGGGACAACCGGCCGATTTCGGTGGCGGGGTTGCCGACCTCCACACGGCGGCTCAGGTCTCCGGCGGCAATGGCAGCGGCCGTTTTCTCCACCTGGCTCAACGGCCGGAACTGCCGGGTCACCGCCCAATAGGCAATTCCGGTGGCGCCGAGGGTACCCAGCAGCCCTACGGAAAAGACCAGGGAGGCCGCCTCATCAACCGTGGCGGCCACGGAGTCCAGCGGAACCGCCACGGCCACGGAGCCGGGCAGATTCGCAAAATCGTAGATCCGCACGCGCCAACCTTTGGACAGCGGAGCCGTGCCGCGGACATCAAAGCCGCGCGTATCCATCTCTGCCACCTGCTCGGCGGTGTAATTGCCCAGCAGCGGCACATCCGTGGCGGATTCCGAGTGGGTGGCCGGACCGTGCGTTCCGTCCTCGTTCAGGTACAGGCCGTAATAGCGGAAAAGCGAGGCATCCGTGCTGGCCTCGTTGACCACCAGATAGCGCGAGACGTTCGGGGCGTTTTCCTCAATGTCCGCGTCCAGCCGGCCAACCAGGATCTGGCGCAGTACGTAGATCGTGGCGAGGCCGGTGATGGTTACCGTCACCACCATCAGCACGGCCATGATGGCGACAAGCTGCGACCGCAGCGACGCGGATTTCCAGCGGCGTATCAAGGGCCTAGCGCTTCTCCGAAGAGCGAAGCAGGTAGCCGACGCCGCGCTTGGTCTGGATCAGCGCGGGCGCGTCCGGGCTCTTGTCGATTTTCCGGCGCAGGTAGGAAATGTAGGACTCCACAATGGAGGCGTCGCCGTTGAAGTCGTATTCCCACACGTGGTCCAGGATCTGCGCCTTGGACAGCACCCGGTTGGGGTTGAGCATCAGGTAGCGCAGCAGCTTGAATTCGGTGGGGGAGAGGTCGATGGTGACGCCCCCGCGCCGGACCTCGTGGGCGTCGTCGTCGAGCTCCAGATCATCCACCCGGATGACTGCGTCGTCGTCTTCCAGCGGCTGGGTGCGACGCAGCACCGCCCGGATGCGGGCGACTACCTCGTCGAGGCTGAAGGGCTTGGTGACGTAGTCGTCACCGCCCACGGTCAGCCCGGTGACCTTGTCCTCGGTGTCGTCGCGGGCAGTCAAAAAGACCACGGGGAAGTGCTGTCCGGCCGCGCGCAGGCGCCGGGTCAGCGTAAAGCCGTCCATGTCCGGAAGCATCACGTCCAGGACGGCCAGATCCGGGTTGTGGGAGTCAACGGCGGCCAGGGCCTCACGGCCGTTGGCGGCAGCGACGACGTCGAAACCGGCGAACCGCAGCGAGGTGGAGAGCAGCTCGCGGATGTTCGGCTCGTCATCAACAACAAGTAGGCGTGCTTCAGGGGTAGACGATTTGTTCACCCCGCCAGTTTCTTACATTTAGCTGGACGTTGTCTGTAGGTGGACCGGATAGTTCCTGAATGGCGCCGGGGAATCCTAAAGGTCCCCGCTACACCGGTTTTTCGATATCGGAGGCGTCCAGGATGGAATAGGCGTAGCCCTGCTCGGCCAGGAACCGCTGCCGCTTGGCGGCGAAGTCCTGGTCCAGGGTGTCCCGGGCCACCACGGTGTAGAAGTGTGCCGCCTTGCCATCGGCTTTGGGCCGCAGCAGCCGGCCCAGCCGCTGGGCCTCCTCCTGCCGGGACCCGAAGGAGCCGGAGACCTGGATGGCCACGGAGGCTTCGGGCAGGTCGATGCTGAAGTTGGCGACCTTGGACACCACCAGGGTGTTCAGCGTTCCCTCGCGGAATTCGTTGAAGAGCCGCTGGCGTTCCTTCACCGGGGTGTCGCCCTTGATGACGGGGGCGTCCAGGCGCTCCGCCAACTCGTCCAGCTGGTCCAGATACTGTCCGATCACCAGGGTCTGCTCACCCGTGTGCCGGCGGACCAGCTGTTCGACGACGCGGGTCTTGGTTTCCGAGGTGGAGCACAACCGGTACTTGTCGCCGTCCTCGGCCATGGCGTAGGCCACCCGCTCATCCCGGGGCAGGTCCACCCGAACCTCGATGCATTCGGCCGGAGCAATGTAGCCCTGCGCCTCGATGTCCTTCCACGGCGCGTCATAGCGCTTGGGCCCGATCAGGGAGAAGACCTCGCCTTCGCGTCCGTCTTCCCGGACCAGGGTGGCGGTCAGGCCGAGCCGGCGCCGGGCCTGGAGATCCGCCGTCATCCGGAAGATCGGTGCCGGCAGCAGGTGGACCTCGTCATAAATGATCAGTCCCCAGTCATTGGCATCCAGAAGTTCCAGGTGCGGATACAGGCCGCCGCGCTTGAGCGTGAGGACCTGGTAGGTGGCGATGGTGACCGGCCGGACTTCCTTCACCGCGCCGGAGTATTCACCGATCTCGTCTTCGGTCAGCGAGGTGCGCTTGAGCAGCTCATCCTTCCACTGCCTGGCGGAGACGGTGTTGGTGACGAGGATCAGGGTGGTGGTGGAGCTGGTGGCCATGGCTGCGGCGCCCACCAGAGTCTTGCCGGCCCCGCACGGCAGGACCACCACGCCGGAGCCTCCGGCCCAGAAGTTCTCCGTGGCCAGCTTCTGGTAGGGCCGCAGAGCCCAGCCGTCCTCGTTGAGCACAATGGGGTGCGGAGTCCCGTCGACATAACCGGCCAGGTCCTCAGCCGGCCAGCCAAGCTTCAGGAGCAGCTGCTTCAGCTGTCCGCGCATGGCGGACTGCACCACCACGGTTTCGCCGTCGATCCGCGGACCCAGCAGCGGCTGGATCTTCTTGGCGTGCATAACTTCTTCCAGCACCGGGTAGTCATTGGTCCGCAGCACCAGCCCGTGCTGGGGGTCTTTTTCCAGCCGCAGCCGACCGTACCGGGACATGGTGTCTTCAATGTCGATCAGCAGCGCATGCGGCACCGGGAAGCGGGAGTAGGTCAGCAGCGTGTTCAGCACCTGCTCGGCGTCGAGGCCGGCGGCGCGGGCGTTCCACAGACCCAGCGGGGTGAGCCGGTAGCTGTGGATGTGCTCGGGGGCACGCTCCAGCTCGGCGAAAGCCGCAATGGCATGCCGGGCCTCGGTAGCCTGCGGGTGATCGACTTCCAGAAGAATCGTCTTATCGCTTTGGACAATCAACGGTCCGTCAACCATGTGCCGGGCTACCCTCCACTATTTCCACGTCCATAATCCGATGTACTGACACTGTACGTTCCACGTCATGGCGCGGGTCGTAGACCCGCACCCTGCCCTCATTCACTGAAAGGGGAACAAAGATCTCCTGGCGCTGATTCCCCTGGCTGTCCACCACGCCCATCCGTACAGAGCTTTTGGTCCGAATGGCCTTGCGCAGGGTTTCCAGGCTGACCAGGGACTCGGTTTCACCGCTGGTATGCAGCACTAGCCCTACGCCGCGGAGGGCAGCGAGCTGCCGGTCCAGATCCTCATCTGTCAGCTCCCACTGGTTCAGGCGGGTCCTGGAAGACGACGGCGCAGCTACGGGAACCATCCGGTGGGAGCCGACCGGTTTGCGGGCCGGTCCCTCCAGTGCAGGCGGATACCCCAGTTCCCGCAGGGAGAACGTGAGTTCCTTGGCGGACACGCCAGCTGCCACGACGGTGGGCGCGAGCCGGACCAGGCCCAGCGACGCGGTGCGCGGGTCCGCGAGCAGTGCGCTCAGGCCTTCCTCGTCGTCGCTGCGCAGATAGGACCCGGCGGTGCCGACCCGGAGCCGGCCGTACCGGGCGGCGGTGTCCTCCACCAGGTAGCTCAGCGGCTGGGGGACTTCGGTGGCGGAATGCTGGCGCAGGAACCTGAGGATGCCTTCGGCGTCGTGTCCTTCATCCAGGGCACGGCGGATGGATTCGGCCGAGAAACGGTAAATGGTGGCCGGGCCCTGGCCCTCGGCGGTGGAAATCAGTGCCAGTTCACGCGCGACGTCGGGCTCCAGGTAGCCGGGCGCGATGGCGGTCAGGTCCGCCTGCAGCAAAAAGGAGTTCAGCGGCGCCGGCAAAGCATCGCGCAGCACGGAGGCGGCCCGCACGTAGTCGCCCTCGGACACGGCGGCGCCCAGGACGGTCAGTGCGCCGGAACCGAGAAGTCCCAGTTGTGCCGCTTCCCGCAGGATGCCCGGCACCAGGCGGGCAAAACGCCGCTGCAGCCGGGGCTGGTGCCAGGTGAGGGCGCTGATGAGGTCCTCTGTGTCAAAGGCGTTCACGGAGTCCCCGGAGCTTTCGACTTCCGAGAGCAGTGCCAGCATTTCCAGGGCCCGGCGCCGGACCACCGGAGCGTCGGGGCGGGAGACTTCGGCGGCCAGCGCGTTGACTGCTCCGCCGGCCGGCAGCGGTGCACCGACCAGTGAGGGAGCCCTGTCGGCGTCCAGCCAGGCTTCCACCAGCCGCCGCCACTGCTCCTCACGGCTGGCCTGCAGCCAGTCTCCTTCCGAGGCGCCCCAGCGGGACGTTGCGGCATCCAGGGTCAGCAGCCCGGCCAGGGCGGCCAGTTCCAGCAGCCAGGACGTGGCCGCGCCGTCGAGGCGCAGGGATTCGGAGAGCCGCCGCACTTCTCGCACGCCCACACCGCCCGAGCGCAGTGTCCCCACCGGGTTTTCCGCAGCCAGGCCCACCAACTCCGTCACCAGGCGGAGGGTCTCGGCCACGGCTCCGAACGCAGCATTGTCGCGCAGGTTGCGCGCCACGGGGCGCGGGTTGGGGCGGGGTGCTTCCAGTTGGAAGTCGGCCACGATGACGTGGCCGCGGGACGCCTGTCCCACCGGGCGCGGCAGTTCCACATGCAGGGCATCAAGGGGAACGAGAAGGCCGCGGGCCACCAGCCATTCCACCGGTGTGGGTGAAGGGTTTTCCAGCACGGCACGTCCCAGGGCGGCTTTTTTGGGAATGGTGCCCACCGGCGAATATTTAAACCTGCGGAGCAGTTCGGCAGTCTGGGGCGGTGCCCCGCTCATCAGCGATGTCCAGGCAACCGGGTCGGACACCAGGTGATGCAGCGCGTGGGCAGCGGTAGCCGGGGTGTCGGCTTTCTCCACAGGCAGCCCGGCACCGCGCAGCCCCTCGACTATGCCAACGAGACGCTGCCCGAACTCGGGATGCTGGGCGGCAAGCGTGGAGTACGGCCGGCCCAGGCCCGCCGGATAGGCGCCCAGCGCCTCGCCAAGAACGGAGACCGGCAGGTAGAAGCGGCGCGTGGCATCTGCTTTGGGGGCTCCCGGATGCGGTTTCGCCCGGCGCAGCAACGCAAGGGAATGCAGGTGTCCCAGAATGACGTCCAGGGATTTGATCGTGGATCCGGCGATCGCGCCCTTGAGCCAGGACGCAGTGGTGCTGAGGTGTGAATCCTCGTTGGTGGTCAGGTCCACGGCTTCGAGGACCTGCAGCTCCGGAGCGGTGAGTTTCTCCAGGATCCGCTGCACGCTGACCCGGGTGGACGCACGTGCCGCCAGGGCCTGGAAATCAGGTACCGGCGGAAGTACGAGATCGGGCCGGGCCGTGAGCAATTCACGCAGCTGGTCGTCGCTGCGTGCGGCTAAATCATCGGCCAAAGCTCGAATCGCGGACATCAGCACCACGTTACCTGAGGAGGGAGGGAAACGGACCGATCAGCCCCGGCGCCTGCGCCTGATTGAATCGATGACCAGGCCCGCCATCAGCACGAAGGCAAGGGGCAATGCATAAAAGGTTGCTGCGACCAGCCAGGGCTCAACGGTCCGTCCCTGCAGGGAAAGGAAGAGAACCGCTGCCAGAGTGCCGAGGCCAAACAGTGCCAGCACACCCGCAAGGGCGGCAGCGATGCGGCGTAGGGGAGACGTGCCGTTGGAGATGCCGGACCCTTTCTGTGGCTGCGGATCATGGAACTTCACATCTTCGGACTGCGGAGATTGCGCTGCCGCAGTGGCCCGGACCGCGTCCGGTGGCGTGGTGCTCATGGTGATTAACGCTAACAGCGGAAAACCAGCCGACAAAGGGGAAGGCTTGGAGGCGGATTCCCTTGTCGGGATATTCTAAAGGGAACAGACTTCCCCGTAGTATCTCTGGGGTACGGAGCGCCGCTTCCGTGCCGGACTGCGGGTCACACGAAAAGGCAGGCAACCCTGCCTTGCTGAAAACTAAGAACGAGGTAACCGAAGTGCCTATCGGCAAGGTCAAGTGGTTCGACACTGGTAAGGGTTTTGGTTTTCTGGCCACGGATGAGGGGCAGGAAGTATTCCTTCATGCCTCGGCCCTGCCAGCAGGAGTCAGCGAGGTTAAGCCCGGCACCCGCATGGAGTTCGGCGTAGCCGACGGCCGGCGCGGCCCGCAGGCCCTTTCCGCACGCATCTTGGAAGCACCGCCGTCGGTTGCCAAGGCCACCCGCAAGGACGCCGAAGACATGGCTGTGATTACCGAAGACCTGATCAAACTCCTTGACGGAATCTCCAACGGCCTGCGCCGCGGGCGCTACCCGGAAAAGAAACATGCCGCCAAGGTGGCCGCAGTCCTGCGCGCCGTCGCTGACGACCTGGATGTATAAGGTTCGCGTACTGAAGTGACTATGACACCGGTAACCCCCTCTCCCGATACGTCTCCGGAACCCGGATCCGACCAGGCAGCTCCCGCGGCCCGGCGGCGGGCTCCGCGCCGTCCCGGTAAACCCGACGCCGTCCTGGCCGCAGCAGTGGCTGAAGCACGTGCCGGCCTGCTGGAGGTCGCAGCTGAAGAAGAAGTGGGCGAGTACGTGGGCGCCGTTGCGGATGCCGAGCGCCTGGTAACCCACCGGTTCGCGGCCCTGCGTCCCGGTTACCGCGGATGGCAGTGGTACTCCACGGTTGCGCGGATGCCCAGAAGTAAAAAGGTGACGGTCAGCGAGGTGGGGCTGCTGCCGTCCGAGGATTCCCTGTTGGCGCCTGAATGGGTGCCGTGGTCCGACCGGCTGCGGCCCGAGGATATCGCCGCCGAGCAGGAACAGCAGGCGAAGGAGCAGGCCGAACAGGAGGCCCGCGACGCGCTGGAACAGGCTGAGCCCCGGCAGGACGGGCAGCAGTCCTCCACTGACGCGACGGGTGCCGGGGAGGACGACTAACCCGTGACGGTTGCGGCAACAGGTTCATCAATCCCGCAGGGGGCGCTGAACTGATGTTCCGTTCCCTACGCATCTTTAACTACCGGATCTGGTTTTTCGGTGCCCTGGTCTCAAACATCGGCACCTGGATGCAGCGGACCGCACAGGACTGGCTGGTCTATGACATCCTCACTGACCAGAATGCGGCAGCGATGGGCATTGTCATGGCCCTGCAGTTGGGGCCCCAGCTGCTGCTCGCCCCCTGGTCCGGACTGATTGCGGATACCTACAACCGCCGCAAGGTCCTGCTGCTGACCCAGATCAGTATGGGCGGTCTCGGCCTCGCCCTGGGCCTGCTGGTTCTCTCCGGCCATGCCGAGCTGTGGCATGTCTACGCGTTTGCCATGGCATTGGGGATTGTTTCCGCCATTGACGGTCCGGCACGGCAGGCTTTTGTGTCCGAAGTGGTTTCGGAACGGGATCTCCCGAACGCCGTGGCCCTGAACAGCGCCTCCTTTAACGGGGCACGGATGATCGGCCCCGCCGTCGCAGGCCTGCTGACCGTGGCCGTCGGCCCGGGGCTGGTCTTTATCCTCAATGCCCTGACCTTCGGCGCCATGGTGGTGGCCCTGCTGAAGATGCGTGCCGGGGAACTGCGGGCCATGCCGAAGGCGTCCGCCGGCAAGGGGCGCATCCGGGCGGGGCTGGCCTATGTGCGCCACCGGCCGGACCTGATGATGGTGATGCTCGCCATTTTCATTGTCGGCACGTTCGGCATGAACTTTGCCATATATATAGCGGCAATGGCGCGCACGGAATTTGGCCGCGATGCAGGGGTCTTCGGGGTGCTCAACTCAGTGATGGCGATCGGCTCGGTATCCGGTGCCTTACTCTCCGCCCGCCGGGACCGGCCACGGCTGCGGTTTGTTTTCGGCGCCGCGGGTGCCTTCGGGTTCGCCTGCATCCTTTCCGCCGCCGCACCCAACCTGATCCTGTTCGCACTCTCGCTGATCCCGGTGGGGCTGTTCGCCCTCACGCTGATGACCAGCGCCAACGCCTATGTGCAGACCACCACCGCACCGGGAATGCGCGGGCGGGTGATGGCGCTGTATTTCGCGATCTTCATGGGCGGAACGCCGCTGGGCGCCCCGGTGGTCGGCTGGGTCTCCAACGCCTTCGGTCCGCGCTGGAGCCTGGGGGTAGCGGCCGCTGCCGGCATTGTGGCGGCCACACTGGGCTTTGTCTGGGCGTGGCGGACCTACGGAATGCGGTTCCACTATGACCGCAGCCTGCCGCGCCGCCTGAGCATGACCACAGACATCCCGGAAAAGGCGCAGGACCCGGACAACGCCTAGTGTCCGGGTCCTGCGCCTGATGCTGCTGGCCTGAAGGGTCAGGAATGCTCGATCACGTAGTCGATGCAGTTCAGCAGGGCGCTGACATCATCGGGTTCGATGGCAACAAAGGTGGCAATCCGCAGCTGGTTGCGGCCCAGCTTGCGGTAGGGCTCCACATCCACCACGCCGTTGGCACGCAGGGTCGCAGCGATGGCGGACGCGTCAATGCTGTCATCGAAATCGATGGTGGCAATCACGTTTGAGCGGTCCTCGGGCCGGGCGACGAACGGTGTGGCCACCGCGGATTTCTCCGCCCAGGAGTATATGCGGCCGGCGGATTCGGCAGTGCGGCCGGCGGCGAAGGCCAGCCCGCCGTTGGTGTTGAGCCACTGGACCTGCGAGTTCAGGGTCACCAGAGTGGACAACGACGGCGTGTTGTAGGTCTGGTTCAGCCGCGAGTTATCAATGGCCGTCTGCAGGTTCAGGAAGTCGGGGATCCAACGGTCGCCGGCGTTGATCCGCGCCGCACGCTCCAGCGCGGCGGGGGAGAACATGCCAAGCCACAGCCCGCCGTCGGACGCGAAGTTCTTCTGCGGCGCGAAGTAATACACATCGGACTGGGCCAGGTCCACGTCCAGCCCGCCGGCAGCGGAAGTGGCGTCAATGAGGACCAGGGAGCCGTCGTCGGCGCCCTGCACCCGCTGGACCGGAGCTGCTACGCCGGTGGAGGTCTCGTTCTGCGGCCAGGCGTAAACATCTACGCCGGGCTCGGCCACGGGCTGCGGCCGGGTACCCGGTTCGGCCTTGATGATGCTGGAGGCGGAGAGGAACGGCGCCTTGTTGGTGGCGGCGGCGAACTTGGAACCGAACTCACCGAAGGAGAGGTGCTGGGCCTTGTTCTCCACCAGGCCGAAGGAGGCAATGTCCCAGAAGGCGGTGGACCCGCCGACGCCGAGGACCACTTCATAACCCTCGGGCGCCGAGAACAGGTCGGAGAGACCGTTACGGATGCTGCCTACAAGGTTGCGCACGGGTGCCTGGCGGTGGGAGGTGCCCAGCAGGCTGCCTCCGGCCTGCGCAAGCGCCTCGATCTGTTCCGGGCGGACCTTGGACGGTCCGGCGCCGAACCGGCCGTCGCGGGGCAGGAGTCCGGCGGGAATCTTCAGTGCGGCGGTATCGCCCATTGGTTATCGCTCCAAGCGTGTCAGGGGAAAGCGCGTATGCAATTCCATTCTGCCGCACCCTCCTCCACCGGACGATTTATGACCCCGGCCACGGGAGGATGTGCTGCAGGCCGGGCAATTTACGGGGCGTCGGGCGAATAGGCTAACGTGTTGGCGTACACCCGGGGCAGCGGTATGTTGTCCTCCTTTCTTCCTTAGTAGGAGCGGCCCGTCATGACGGATCTCATTGACACCACTGAGATGTACCTCAGGACCATCCTGGAACTGGAAGAGGAAAACATTGTTGCCCTGCGGGCGCGGATTGCCGAACGGCTGCGCCACTCAGGCCCCACCGTGTCCCAGACAGTTGGGCGGATGGAGCGCGACGGCCTGGTGGTGGTCGCGGGAACCCGCAGGCTGGAGCTGACCGAACTCGGCCGGCGCCGCGCCACGGAGGTCATGCGGAAGCACCGGCTGGCCGAACGCCTGCTGGCCGATGTGATCGGCCTTGACTGGGCCTACGTCCACGACGAGGCCTGCCGGTGGGAGCATGTCATGAGTGAACGGGTGGAACGGCGGCTCTACGAGCTGCTGGGACGCCCCACCGAATCCCCCTACGGCAACCCCATCCCGGGCCTGGAAGCGATCGGCGGCGTAGCCTCGGAGGTCTTCAGTTCAGGAGTCAATGACCTGGTCTCCATGGTCGCTGAAGCTGTGCCGGGCGCCCCGCTGAAGCTGGTCCGCCTGGCCGAGCCCATCCAGGTGGAGCCCGAACTGCTGTCCCAGCTGGACGAGGCAGGCCTGCGGCCCGGCGCCCGGATCACCGCGGAAGAAGTGGGCGGGTATATCTCAGTCCGTGTGCCCGGCATTGAAGGGGCCCTGGAACTGCCTGCGGAGGTTGCGGCGCACGTCTTCGTGTCCCACGCCGGGTAACGGAATGGTCACTTTTGTGGCGTTTACCCTATAGTGAGTTCCTGACGTTGAAACACCATCGTTATCCGGTCCGTCCGCCGAGCCCTGCCAGCGGACCGGAGTACCAACCGTTCAGGCAGGGGCGGAGGACCCACTTTCCGGCAGCACAGCTGCCTTGGGGTGAAGCCTTCCGGACGCCGACAGCCGTGCACGCCCAGCCGCCTGCACGCCGCCGGACCGGAGGCCGAGTTTCTCTACTCGAATCCGACAGCTAACTTCGTAGGCGATCCAAGAGAGGGAATTACTTGTCGAAGCATGCTGCTTCGGGCCGGCGCCGTGCGTCTGCTCCTGTTACGCCTGCGCGTCAGCGCAACTCAACGTCCTCCGGCCGCCGGCGGGCTGAAACCAAGACCATCTCCGTTGGGGGAGCCGCCCAGAAGGTTGCCATTACCGCTGCCACGTCGGGCCTGATCCTCACCGCGGCCCTGCCGACGACGGCGGCTGCCGGGGACCCCGCAGTGCAGTCGGAACCGGTTGCAGCGACAAGTACGCCAGTACAGGCTGACCCGAATGCCAATGTCGGCTTCGCCAGGGCAGGTTTAAGCAGCGCCTTCGATCCGGACGCCAAGCTCGCCTCGGTTACGGTTGCTGCCGGCAGCACGGTGGTTCCCGCCGCGGCCAAGGGCACACTCTCCACTCCGCTGGACGCCGCCCTCATCGAAACCTCCGGGTTCGGACACCGCGTCAGCCCCATCACCGGTGAAGCCGGCGAAATGCATAATGGCCAGGACTTCGCTGCCACCTGCGGCACCGCCGTAAACGCCGCTGCCTCCGGCACGGTCGTTTTTGCCGGCTGGCACCCCTATGGCGGGGGCAACCGTGTGGTGATTGACCACGGCAACGGCGTAGAGACCACGTACAACCACCTGTCCAGCGCAGCAGTCACCGTGGGTACCGAAATCAAGCGCGGACACCTGGTGGGCGCAAGCGGAACCACTGGCGCTTCCACCGGCTGCCACCTGCATTTTGAGGTCGTAGTTAACGGCGAAGTGGTCGACCCGCGGGACTGGTTGTAACCGGACGAATATCGTTTCGTGATCGGAACGTGACATAGAGCAAATGTTGCTGTACGCTCGTCCTCGTGCCTGATTCGCCAACGATCGGGCACCTTCGAACAGATCGCCGAGCTCTGCCACTGTTTGAAGTCCGTTCGCAGAATCGCATGGCAGAGGCGGGGGAACCAATTTCGGGTTTCGAAAGAAACCCTTGGGGTTAAGTTGCAAAGGCCATTAGGCCGGGCAACCGGGTGACTCCCATCCGAATCCGACAGCTCACCTCGTAGGCATTGGGAGAGGCAAACTTGTGTCATCACACGCTCATGGCCGCCGTCGCGCTGCCACCGTACAGACCAACCCGATCACCGCGCTTTCCAAGGCAGTCAGCTCCAACGCCGGTACCGTAGGCCGCCAGGCCGCCGTCGTAGTAGCAGCATCCGGCCTCGTGCTGGCTGCAGGACTCCCTGCACAGGCTTCCTCCGTGAATACGGACCGCCAGGCTCTTGAGGCCACCACCCTGAACTTCGTGGACGGCAGCGTCACCGCTCCCGCCAACGCCCCCTTCGCTCTGCAGCTGGCCGCTACCGCCGGTTCCATCGATGGATCCGAGTACCGCGCACAGGTTGCAGCAGAAGAAGCAGCAGCAACCGCAGCAGCCGAGCAGGCAGCTGCACAGGCTGCCCAGGCAGCACAGACCGCCGCTGCAGCAACCGCACCCGCAGCTGCCCCGGCCGCTGCCGGTGCCGCCGTTATGACGGCTTCCTCCACTCCTGCCGCACCCGCACCGGAAACCGCTGCTCCCAGCAACGTCGGCGCGGCCCTGGTCGCCTCGGCCTACGGCCAGATCGGCGTTGCCCAGGATTGCACCGCCATGGTTGAAAACGCACTGCGCTCCGTCGGCAAGTCCGTCGGCGATCTGGCCCCGGGCCAGTTCTTCCAGTTCGGCGCAGTTGTCGGCAGCCCGCAGCCCGGCGATCTGGTCATCACCGGTGGCCACGTCGCGATCTACGTCGGCAACGGCCAGGTCATCAGCGGCGGGCTGAACGGTATGAACACCGGCCTGCACAGCCTCTCCGACCTGCCGGGCGCCAGCTTCGTCCGGGTCAGCTAAGCCCAGTTTTTCGAGAGCCGGAGAATCATGACCTCGACAACTGAGCGCGCCCGCCACCGGGCGCCGGTGGAACGCACCACTACGCTGAACGCACTCGCCGGTGCCGTGAGCGCCAACGCAGGAACAGTGGGCCGCCAGGCCGCTGTTATTGCCGCGGCCTCGGGGCTGGTACTGACAACCGGCGTTGCCGCCAATGCCTCCGGTGCGGAGACCCTGCGCGATGTCCGCACCAGCAACCTGAACCTTTCCGCGGCCCAGCCCGTCCAGGTACCGGAGACCATTCAGGTCTCCTTCGAGCGGGACGGGATCAACGGTGTGATCACCGCTCCCGAGCCTGTGCCTGCCGAGACGCCCACGCTGACCGTACAGGCCCAGGAAGTAGTTCCCGCCACGGCCAACACCAATGCCCAGGGCGGCGCCACCACCGGTGCCGCAACTGCAGCACCGGCCGCGGCAACCCCGTCACCGGCACCGGAAGTTCCTTCCGGAGTTGGCGCAACCATCGCGGCCGCAGCTTACGCCCAGCTTGGCGTCAGCCAGGACTGCACCATGCTGGCCACCAATTCGCTGGCTGCCGCAGGCATCAACTTCCACGGATGGCCGGCCGGCTACCTGTCCCTTGGACGGACGGTCAGTGCAGCCGAGGCCATGCCCGGAGACCTGATCTACTACGCCGACGGCGGCATGGGCATGGCCCACATTGCCGTCTACGTAGGCGGCGGACAGGCAGTACACGGCGGGTTCAACGGAAACAGCACAGTGGTTGCTCCGGCGGAGCTTGGCTCCGGCGGCGTTTACATCCGCGTAGGCGGCTAATACCCCTGCACATCAACGCACTGCCTGAGTGCGGGGCGTGAGTTTGTAAGACAGTCTGTAAGACCACGGCAAGGCTCCTCCTTCGGGGGGAGCCTTCCGGCTTTAATCCATTCCTTTTAACCCGCCCGGCCCGTCTAACCCCTCCGGCCCTTTGATACACCCGCACCCCGCCGTCGTCGCTGGGGCGGGGAAGCGGAGCGGGGGAGTGGTGTGTCCGCCGGGGTTTTGCGCGTGAAAATGGCCAAGTTGCGAATCCCGGCATACTCTTGCATAGACAATCCGAAGTGCCGTTTGCGGAACGGTGTCTTGTACTCACCGGTTCGTGGGCGGCAGATGAAGAGGTATGTGCATGCGCACTCTCGTTCTGAATGCTGGATACGAACCGCTGGCCGTGATTACCTTCCGCCGGGCCCTGGTACTGGTCCTCAACGGAAAGGCAAGCGTGGTAGCCGAGAGCGGTGAACCCGTGGCCGGGCCAAATGAGATTTTTCCCCGGCCCTCCGTGATCCTGCTGCACCGTTATGTGAAAATTCCCTACCGCGAGGGCACTGTTGCCACCCGCCGGGGAGTACTGCGCCGGGATAACCATGAATGCGCTTATTGCGGCAAGGCTGCGGCGACGGTGGACCACGTAGTGCCCCGCTCCCGCGGCGGAGATGACAGCTGGGAGAATCTCGTAGCCTGCTGCCTGCGCTGCAACAACACCAAAGGGGATAAGACCCTGGCGCAACTCGGGTGGCAGCTGCGCATTTCGCCCAAGGCGCCCCGCGGCGCCCGCTGGCAGATCCGTGAACTGGAACGGCCGTCCCCGCAATGGGACCCCTTCCTGCAGAATGACACGGCTGCCTGATGCCCGGACCCCCGGATCACGCGGCAATTATCCTGGCCGGCGGCCGCTCCAGCCGCCTGGGCGGTGTGCCCAAGGCACTATTGCTGGCGGACGGTAAAACGCTGCTGGAAACCACCCTTGCCGCGGTGCCCGACGCGCGGCCGGTATACGTCGCCGGTCCGCCTGAGCTGGCCCCGCTCCTGGCCCGGTCTGCACCGGAGGCGGTGCTGGTCCGTGAAGAACCCGCCTTCGGCGGACCGGCAGCAGCAGTGGCGGCCGGCATCCTGGCCATGACCGATCCGCCCGAATGGACGCTGGTGCTGGCCTGCGACATGCCCGGTATCGCGGCCGCCGTAGAGACACTGCTGTGCTCAGCGACGGGATCCGAGAGCCTGCTGGCGGTGGACGCCGAGGGATATATGCAGCCACTTGCAGGGATCTACCGTACGGCGGACCTGCTCTCCGCAGTGAATGTTCCTGCGCCCGGACAGCTGACAAACATGTCGATGAAGGGGCTGCTTGCTAGGGTGCAATGGAGGGGTGTGCAGGTTTCCCCCATGAGTACGGCCGATGTTGACACCTGGGCGGACGCGACGTCCCTGGGTGTGAGCGCCACGGACATGCAGCAGCACAGCCTGCGGCATGGACCCAGCGAAGCGAAGGAGCACGAATGGCAAGCCAGCAGGAACAACTCGAAGCATGGAGCGGCAGGTTGCTGAGGGCCCTTGAGCTCGAAGGCACTCCGGTGGAGGTTTCCGCCGTCCTCGACCTCGCGGCAGCCGCGGCACATAGCGTGGTGCGTCCGGCGGCGCCGTTGACCACCTTCATCGCGGGTTACGCTGCGGGCATGGCAGCAGGCAGCGGCCAGGCGGATGACGCGGTGGCCATGCGTTCGGCGATGGCGGTGGCGGCCAGCGAATGCGCCGGTGCAGCTGCAGAGAAAGGGGGAATGGAATGAGTGAACCCTCGGTTCCCGTCATCCTCCCCGTGCAGCCCAACGCGTCCTGGGCCCAGGCCCGGCATGCCGCGTACGCCGCAGCCCGTCCGTTGCCCTATGAGACGGTACCCCTGGACGAAGCCCTGGGGCGGATTCTCGCGCTGGAAACCGCTGCGCTGCAGCCCGTGCCGCATTACGCCTCGGCGGCCATGGACGGGTGGGCTGTGGCCGGCCCGCCGCCCTGGACGGTCATCACCACCAAGGAACCGGAAGTAGAGCGCTGGCAGATTCACCGCGAATCCGGGCGCCGGGCACTGCAGCCCGGTGAGGCCGTGGCCATCCTCACTGGCGGACTCATCCCAGAGGGCGCGGATTCGGTGCTGCGTTCGGAAAGCGGTACGGTGTCCGGCGATGAAGTGCCGGTGCTGACGCTGAATGACCGTGCGGAAGGCGTCCAGCCCCGGCAGGGTGAACACATCCGTCCGGCCGGCGAGGAAGCATCGGCCGGCGAAACCACCATCCCGGCAGGGAAGCTGCTGAATCCTGCGCACATCGCCCTGGCCGCCGTCTGCGGGCACGATACCCTCCCCGTACTGCGCTCCCCGCGGGTTTCCCTGCTGCTGACCGGCGACGAGGTGATCGAAGCGGGGCTGCCTGAACCGGGCCAGGTCCGGGACACGTTCGGACCGCAGCTGCCGCAGCTGATCACCATGCTTGGCGGACGGGTGGACGTGGTGCGGCGCCTGCCGGACCGGCTCGAGGAGGTAGTGGCCGCGCTCAGCAGCGAAGAGGCCAATGACGAACTCTCCATTGCCATGTCCTCCGGGGACGTGCTGATCACCACCGGCGCCACGGGGCGCTCCGAGGCGGACCATCTGCGCCGGGCCCTGGAGGAAGTGGACGCCGAGCTGCTGATTGACGGCATTGCCATGCGGCCGGGACATCCCACCATGCTGGCCAGACTGCGGGACGGCAGGCTGCTGGTGGCGCTGCCCGGCAACCCGCTGGCTGCGATGATGGCGGTCTTCACACTGGTTCAGCCGCTGCTGGACGGGCTGCGCGGCGCACCGATTTCCCGTGAGCGGCATGTGCTGGCCGGAGTGGACCTGGAGCCGCTGCCGGGCAGGACGCGGCTGGTTCCGTGCACCATCCAGGAGGACCGGGCCATGCCCTCGCCGTATTTCCGCTCCGGCATGCTCCGTGGGCTGGCTGAAGCCGATGCAGTGATGGTGGTCCCCGCGGAGGGCTGCATCCGTGACCAGGCGGTTATGGCTCTGCCACTGCCGTGGCAGGTCAATCAGGCCCCCGCGGGCTAGGGCCGGCACGCAAACGCAACAGGTACTACGGCACAGGGAGGCATTATGGGACGGGTTACCCAACGAGGACGGGTTACGCGGTTCCGGCTGGACGGACATACCGGCACCCGCGAGGACGTGCTGGCGGGGGAGGAGCCGCTGGAAATACGCCTGAACGGCAGATCCTTTACCGTCACGATGCGCACCCCTGGCGACGACTTCGATCTGGTGGCCGGTTTCCTGGTCTCCGAAGGAGTGATCTGGGAGCCCGGCCAGCTCATCAGCCTGCGCTACTGCGCAGGGGTGGACGAGGAAGGGAAACAGACCTTCAACGTTGTTGATGTCCAGCTGCGTCCCGGTACTGCGCTGCCGGACACCGGCATGGAGCGGCACGTCTATACCTCCAGCTCATGCGGGATCTGCGGCACAGCCTCCATTGAGGCCGTGCGTAAGTCCTCGCACTTTGACGCCGCGGGTGACAACGTCAGGCTGCCCCTGCAGATGCTGGCGGAGCTGCCGGACCGGCTGCGGGAGGGACAGAAAGTCTTCGACCGCACCGGTGGCGTACATGCAGCCGGACTGTTCAGCGCGGAGGGTGAGCTGTTGTGCCTGCGCGAGGACGTGGGCAGGCACAACGCTGTAGACAAGGTGGTTGGATGGGCGCTGCGGGCAGGAATGCTTCCGCTGCGCGGCGCCGTACTCCAGGTCTCCGGACGGGCATCCTTTGAACTGGTGCAGAAGGCCCAGCTCGCCGGCATTCCCGTATTGGCCGCCGTCAGCGCACCGTCCGCTCTCTCCGTAGACCTGGCCAAGGATGCAGGGATGACCCTGATCGGCTTCAGCAGGGGCAGTTCCCTGAACTGCTATTCCGCACCGGAGCGGATTGTCGCTCCGGTGCCTGCCGCGCTCTGACGCCGGAGCGGCAGCCCGGGCGGGCGGCCAGCCGGCGGCCCGGACCGGCAGGGGAGGCTCGCCGGCCGGATTAGCGGGAAGCCGGCAGCAGGACAGTGGCGGTGGTGCCCTTGCCCTCCGTGGAGACGATGCCCAGTTCGCCGCCGTGCTGCAGGACGATGTCCTGCACAATGGCCAGTCCCAGGCCGGTGCCCGGAATGGCAGCGGTGGTGGCATTGGACGCCCGGAAGAACCGGCGGAAAAGGTTCGGCAGGTCCGCATCAGGAATCCCAATGCCCGTGTCGCTGACCTGGACCCGAATACTGTTGCCGGCGGCGTCGGGCCTCACCTGCTGGGCGCGGATGTGCACGGACCCGCCGGTGGGCGTGAATTTCACGGCGTTGGAACACAGGTTGGTGAAAACCTGTTCCAGCTGGGCGCGGTCACCATCCACCAGCAGCGGCTCCGGGGAGGGCTCGAAGCGCAGGTCCAGGCTGTTGGCCCGGGCGGCGGGCGCCAGGGAGGCCGCGACGGAGCGCAGCAGCTCATCCAGGTCAACTTCCTCCACTTCCAAGGTGTTCTCATCCGCGTCATGCCGGGAGATGGTGAGCAGATCCGTGATCAGCTGGTTGAGCCGTACGGCGTTGCGGCCGACAATCTTCAGCATCTGGGCGACGTCATCGGGAAGATCGGCGCCGGAGTCTTCCAGAATGAGGTCCAGATAGCCCGTGATGGAGGTCAGCGGAGTGCGCAGTTCATGGTTTACGGTGGCCACGAAGTCCGTTTTGGCCCGGTCCAGTTCCCGCTGTCGCTTGAGCACCATCCGCTGGGCCGTGATCAGGTTCCCCTGCACCAGACCGTGGGCCAGGTTCCCGCTGGCGTGCTGGATGAGTGAAATCTCGGTACTGGTCCACTCCCGGGCGCTGCCTTCACCTGCAAGCCACAGCAACCCGAAGGACTTATCCCCGTGGCCCAGCGGGGTCACCAGGGAGGTCCGCAGGCCCGCCGCAGCGGACGCCGGACTCAGCTGCACCGGTTCGTCACCGGCCGGTGCGCGGTGGTCTTCCACCGCCAGCGCGTGTCCGCGTTCCCACAGCCGGTCCGCCAGTTCTCCGGCAGTGTGGCCCGCCAGCGCAGGAATGGCCCCAACGGTGCCGTCCCTGCTCCAGGACAGGTTGAGCTCAGGCACCCGTTCATCGGGAAAGGTCACCAGCAGGACGTGGTCTGCTTCGAAGGCGGTGCCCAGCCCGTGAACCATAACCTCGGCCATCTGCTGCGGGTCATTGGTGGAGCGGATGGAAGCAGAGATGCGGCGGGTATCCGCACGCATCCGGGCGGTGGCCATTCGGCGTCCGCGGCGGGCCTGGGCAGTGGTGAGGATGAGGTTGACCCGGCGGGCAAGATCCTGCGGGTCTACGGGACTGGGCACAAAGTCGGCAATGCCCAGCTCCACCATCAGTTCCACGTCCAGTCCGGCTTCACCGGTTACCAGGATCACGGGAAGTTTGGTCATGGACCGCTCATGCCGGACGCGCTTGAGCATGTCCATTCCGGCAATCTGGCGGACCGTGGAATCCACTACGGCCAGGGCCGGCGGGGCCTTCCGGGCGGCGTCGATGGCCTCGTCAAGGTTTCGCACCGCAACGGCGTCCAGCCCGGCAGCCGCAAGGATTCCCGCCACGACGGAAAAAACGCCGGGCTCCTCAACGGCCACAAGGGCCGTAGGGCGCCGGGCGGTGCCGTCCAGAGAGGAATCGTCCTCGGGGACGGCCACGGGTTTTAGCGCCGGAGACATAGCGGCCTTTCGTCGGTGCCCGGGGCAGAAAACCGGGCAGCGATTGGAAGTGTATCAGCGCAGACAGCTAAAACAGTGACTTGTTTCACGGCGGGGGCGAGGATGTCGCGGGCCGGTTTCAGCCCCTGGCGATAGGCCCGGACGCGGGCGCACGGAGGCTTAAGCTGGAACGTGCAGATAACGGAGGAAAACACATGAGCATGGAAGGCGCAGCGTGGAGTTCGCTCCACAAGATTTCCCGCGGCAGCGGCACGGATAACAAGATTTCCAAGGACACGCTGGGCCGGATTGTCCGGTTCGCTGCCCCTTACCGGTTCCGGCTCCTGGGCTTTGTGCTGCTTTCCGTAGCCGGCGCGTTCCTGGCCGTGGCCACCCCGGTCCTGGCCGGTGAGGTGGTCAACTCCATTGTGGCCGGGACCGCCCCCGGGGTGGTGATCCGCCTCGCCCTGCTGATAGCCGCCGTTGCGGTGGCCGACGCCGCCGTGTCGCTGGCCACCCGCTGGTTCTCCTCGCGAATCGGGGAAAGCGTCATCCTTGACCTGAGGACAGCGGTATTCGACCACGTCCAGCGGATGCCGGTGGCGTTCTTCACCCGGACCCGCACCGGCGCGCTGGTCAGCCGGCTGAACAATGACGTCATTGGCGCCCAGCAGGCGTTCAGCGGCACCCTGTCCGGCGTGGTGAGCAACGTCGTCGCCCTCATCCTTACCCTGATTGTGATGCTCGGGACCTCATGGCAGGTCACCGTCCTGGCCATGTTGCTCCTGCCGGTGTTCCTGCTGCCGGCCCGGCGGATGGGCGGACGGCTGGCGGCCCTGCGCCGGGAGGCAGCCAACCACAATGCCTCCATGGGCACCCAGATGACCGAGCGGTTTTCCGCACCCGGGGCAACCCTGATCAAGCTCTTTGGCCGCCCTGACGCGGAGTCCCGCGAGTTCGCCGTCCGGGCCGCCCGGGTGCGGGACATCGGCGTGAAAATGGCCATGATGCAGGCCGTTTTCGTCACCGCCTTGACACTTGTCTCTGCCCTGGCCCTGGCCCTGGTGTACGGTCTTGGCGGCTACCTGGCGCTGACCGGAAGCCTGAACACGGGCGACGTGGTCACCCTGGCCCTGCTGCTCACCCGGCTCTACGCACCGCTGACGTCGCTGGCCAACGCCCGGGTGGAAATCATGAGTGCCGTGGTCAGCTTCGAGCGTGTGTTCGAGATCCTCGATCTGCGCCCGCTCATCGCCGAGAAGGAGAAGCCGGCGCCGGTGCCGGACGGCCCGCTGGCCGTGGAGTTCGACGACGTCCGCTTTGCCTATCCCACCGCGGAGAAGGTCTCGCTGGCATCGCTGGAGGACGTGGCCGTGCTGGATACGCGCGGCGGTGAGGAAGTGCTGCACGGAATCTCCTTCCGCGTGGAGCCGGGGCAGACCGTTGCACTGGTTGGCACCTCGGGCGCCGGCAAATCCACCATCGCCCAGCTGCTGTCCCGGCTGTACGACGTCGATTCCGGCGCCGTGCGCTTCTCCGGCACCGATGTGCGGGACCTGAGTTTCGCAGGCATCCGCGGGGCGCTGGGCATGGTCACCCAGGACGGGCACCTGTTCCACGAGACCATCCGCGCCAACCTGCTGCTCGCCAATCCGGAAGCGGGGGAGGAGCAGATCTGGGACGCGCTGCGCCGTGCCCGGCTTCAGGACATGGTCCGGTCCCTGCCGGACGGCCTGGAAACCATGGTGGGGGAGCGCGGTTACCGTCTGTCCGGTGGTGAGCGACAGCGCATGACCATTGCGCGCCTGCTGCTGGCCCAGCCGCGGATCGTCATCCTGGACGAGGCAACTGCCGCCCTGGATTCAACCTCCGAAGCAGCCGTACAGGCGGCCCTGGGGGAGGCGCTGCAGGGACGCACCGCCGTCGTTATTGCCCACCGGCTTTCCACCATCCGCAACGCGGACCGGATCCTGGTGATTGAAGACGGCCGGATTGCCGAGCAGGGCACTCATACCGAGCTGCTGGCACGCGGCGGACGCTATGCGGAGCTGTACAACACACAGTTCGCAACGGAACCGGCCACGGACGGACACCTTGAGGAGAATCCCGCCGGCAGGCCATAAGCGCCGGCCGGCGGCGCTCCGCCGCCGGTCCGCTGCCGCCTACCGGGGCATCTGGTCCTGGACGTCCCGGTAATAATCCTTCAGCGCCAGGTCCGCGGCCGCCTCACGGTCCAGGACGAACGTTGCGTGCGGATGCATCTGCAGCACCGAGGCCGGACACATGCTGGCCAGCGGCCCCTCCACCGCCCGGGCCACAGCCTGCGCCTTGGCTTTACCGTTGGCCACCAGCAGCACCGTCCGCGCCTCCATGATGGTGCCCAGCCCCTGGGTGAGGCAGAGGGAAGGCACCTGGGTCACATCGGCAAAAAACCGTGCGTTGTCCCTGCGGGTGGCGGACATCAGGGTCTTCACCCGGGTCCGCGACGCAAGGGATGACGTCGGTTCGTTGAATCCGATGTGCCCGTTCCGTCCAATGCCCAGAATCTGCAGGTCGATCCCGCCCGCGGCCTTAATGGCAGCCTCATAGTCCAAGCAGGCAGCAGCAAGATCCGCAGCGCCGCCGTCAGGGACATGTACCCTGTCCGGATCCAGGCCCAGTCTGTCGGTGACTTCCCGGCGGATCACTGCGGCATAGCTCTCCGGATGGTCCGGCGCCAGGCCTACGTACTCGTCCAGGGCGAAGGCGCTCAGAGCCGAGAGCTCCGGGCTGCGGTGGCGTTCGAGTGCCTTGTAAATGGCCAGGGGAGAGGAACCGGTGGCCACGCCCAGCGTTTTGACGGTGCCGTGGATGACGCCGCGAAGGATCACCCCGGCGGCATGTTCTCCGACTTCCGCGGCACTGTCCAGAACAACAACCTGCATGGCTTTACCTTCCGGCGCGTTCCCGGGCTCCGCCAGCCGTTTTGACCGGCGCTACGATCACCCTGGTGCCGCGGCTTTCAAACTCGGCTTTCTCGCTGTCGGTGATCCCGCTGTCCGTAATCAGATTGCTGAACACATACCCGTTGAGCGTGGCGAAGCTGCGGGTGCCGATCTTGGAGGAGTCCGCCACGATGTACGTCTCCGACGCGCGCCGCGAGATCAGCGAGTTGACCGCTGCTTCGCCTTCATCGCTGACGGTGGGCCCCACTTCGGCGTCGAGCCCGTTGACCCCCACAAAAGCGAAGTCCAGTGCCACCCGCTGCAGGATGACGTCGGTGTACGGGCCCACCAGTTCGTACGAGCGGGGGTTCACGGTGCCGCCGGTCACCATCACGCGGATATTGGGCCGGACCACCAGCTGTACCGCGATGTTGATGGCGTTGGTGACCACGGTCAGTGTGGGTTTGCTCGAGGGTTCCATCAGGTCCCGGCGCATGCCCAGCGCGTGGGCGATGGCGGTACTGGTGGTGCCGCCGCACAGGCCGATGACGGCGCCCAGCGGGACCAGGGCACTGGCGGCCTGGGCAATGGCCTGCTTCTCGGCCGTATGGTCATCCCGGGTGTACCTGGTGGGCAAGTCGTAGGCAACAGCCTCCATTGTGGCCCCGCCGCGGGTGCGGGTCAGGAGCCGCTGTGCGGCCAAAGCATCCAGGTCCCGGCGGGCGGTGGCGGGCGAGACGTTCAGCTCAGCCATGATCTCGTCCACCTGCACGCGCCCGCGCGCCGCCAGGAGATCGAGGATGGCGTTGAGGCGCTCGGTCTTTTCCATGGTTTTTCAGCCTTTTTCCACAACGGTTGTCCCGGTCAGGGCGAACAGGGACAACAGGCGCCCGGCCTCGGGGGCCAGGGCCCGGCGGCCCGCGGAGAGGTACTTGCGCGAGTCGACAAGATCCGGATGGTCTCCAAGCATCTGGCGCACGGCACGGGTGAAGAAACCGTTCAGATGGGTGGAAACATTAATCTTAGTCATGCCGGCGGAGATGGCGGCGACCAGCGTGCTGTCCGGCACCCCGGAGGAGCCGTGCAGCACCAGCGGGACATCCAGGGCGTTTTTCAGCTCCCGGATCAGCTCGAGGTCCAGCTGTGCGCTCCGGCTGGTCATGGCATGCGAGGACCCCACCGCAACGGCCAGGGCATCGACGCCGGTGGACAGGACAAAGTCCGCCGCCTCGAAGGGATCAGTCCGCACCCCCGGGGCATGCGCTCCGTCCTTGCCGCCCACTTCCCCCAACTCCGCCTCCACGAAGACATCCAACGGCTCGGCATGTTTGACCACACGGGCGGTAGCGGCAACATTCTCGCTGTAGGGCAGGGCCGCGCCGTCAAACATCACCGACCCGAAACCAAGCTCCAATGCCTGGTGGACCAGGGCTTCGTCCTCCGCGTGGTCCAGATGCAGGGCCACCGGGACGGTGGCACCATCAGCGACCGCCAGGCAGGCAGCCGCCAGCGGCTTCAGGGCACCGTGGTACGTGGCGCAGTTCTGTGAAATCTGCAGGATCACCGGCAGCCCGGCGGCTTCGGCGCCGGCGACAATGGCCTCGGCGGTTTCGAGATGCAGGACGTTGAAACTGCCGATTCCGGTGCCGGCCGCCACAGCGTTTTCCATCAGGATCCGGGTAGGGGTGAGACCCATTAGTTTTTCTCCAATGCAGTGTTTAGGTGGGCGTCCGCGGTGCCGGTGCGGTGCCTGGTAACGGTGATCTGCTGCAGCAGACTGCGGTGCTCGGCGGAGATTTCACCGGCTGCCGGCATCAGCACAGCTGCTGCGGACCAAGCGGCTGCCGTGCGCAGCATCTGCTCCAGGTCCCGGTTCCCGGACGCCAAATGGACGGCGAGGGCGGCCACGGCGGCGTCGCCGGCGCCGGTTGGATTGCCGGGCAGGCTGCGGCCCAGCCGCGCGTGCAGGTAGGACTCGGGATCTGCCGCGGAAAAGGCCAGCAATCCGGCCTCACCGCAGCTGAGGAAAACGGTCTCCGCGCCGGCCCTGAGAAGCCGGAGCACGCCCTGGTGCGGATCATCCTCGCCGGTGGCCTCGCGCAGCTCGTGATGGTTGGGCTTCAGGGCGAAGACCCCGGCCTCAGCCGCGCGGATCAAGTCCGGCCCCGAGGTGTCAATGATGCAGGGGATGCCGTATCCGGCGGCTGCCCGTACGAGACCGGGATAAAACCCGGGGGGAGCCTGGGGCGGCAGGCTGCCCGAGCCCACCAGCACGCCGGCGCGGGGGAGCAGCTGCCCGATGTGAACGCTCAGGTCCTGCCATTCACCGCCGTCGAGCGGGGACCCGGTTTCATTGAAGATGCTGGTGACCCCGGCACTTTCGTCGACAAACGCCATGCTCCGCCTGGTCGGCGCCGCCACGGGAACGAGATGGTGCGGAATACCGGCATGCTCAAGGTCCTCGCGGTAGCGGGCGCCGGAAGAGCCTCCACTGGTGGCAACGGCGAGCGTCCGCGCGCCCAATTGGTGGGCCACCCGGGCCACGTTCATTCCCTTGCCTCCGGCGCGGACGGCCGGCGGCGGCACCCGATGGCTGGAACCGGGAACAAGCGCCGGCACGGCATAGGTCTCATCCAGCGCGGGATTGGCCGTGACGGTCAGCACCGTACGGACGGCCGGGTTCACAGCGGTTGTCCGGTCAGGCCGCGCGCGTGCAGGGCAGCGCCCATGAGCCCGGCATCCTGGCCGAGGACGGAAACCCGGATCCCTGGCCGGCGGTGGAAGGAGAGCCGGCTGTCGACGGCGCGGCGCAGCGGCCCGGTCAGGTCGCTGCCGGCCTGGGAGAGGCCGCCGCCGAGTATGACGGCTTCGGTGCCCAATACCGCGGCCAGGTGGCAGATGCCATCGGCCAGGCCCTCCACCGCGTCTGCCCAGACTCCTGCTGCGTCGGCGTCGCCGTTGTGTGCGGCGTGCAGCACCTCTTTTGCCCCGGCGGCGGCCCTGCCGGTGCGTTCCGTATACCGGCGGACTATGGCCCCGGCGGAGCCCACCGTTTCGAGGCAGCCGTGGGCACCGCAGGCGCACAGAGTGCCCGTGGGAACGGCGGCATGGCCGATTTCCCCCGCATAGCCGCCGCCCCGCACCCGCCGTCCGTCACAGAACACGGCCCCGGCAATGCCGGTGCCGATGATTAGCACCACCGCGTCGCGCAGTCCCTGGCCGGCGCCGAGGCGCATTTCGGCCTCGCCGGCCAGTCCGACGTCGTGCCCGAAAGCTACGGGCAGCCCGGTCTCCTCCCGGAGCCGCTGGGCGAAAGGGTAATCCCGCCACCCCAGGTTCGCCGAAAAAAGGCCGGTTCCGGTGCCCTCATCCACCAGTCCGGGTACCACCAGTCCCAAAGCCTGCACGGACACCTGCGGATAGTCCCGGGTGTACCGCTGGGCCAGGACGGCAACCTCCTTCACCACCGCGTCGCCGGGGCGGGCCGGATCGCGAGGCGTCGGCATCCGCAGGAGGGAGTGGAACTTTCCGCTCCCGTCCTGCAGGGCTGCCTTCATATCGGTTCCACCCACGTCAAAGGCGAGGACAGACCCGCCGGCGGGGGAGGAGGCTGCCGGTGCGCTCATGTGCCCGGCTGGCCTTCCAGGATGACGGAACGGGTCAGGCTGCGCGGGCGGTCGGGATCGAGCCCGCGGCCCACGGCACGTTCCAGGGTGAGCTTGTGGATGCGGACCAGCTCGGCAAGGGGATGGCGGGTGGAATGCTCGAACCGTGCGCCCGCCTGTCCGACGTCGGAGCGCAGGCCCTCGGGTTCCTCTCCCAGCAGCCAGGTCACCCGGCCGGGCGCGGCAATCGCGATCGGGCCGTGCCGGTATTCCATTGCGGGGTAGGACTCGGTCCAGCCCTGTACCGCTTCACGCATTTTCAACGCAGCTTCGTGGGCCAGGCCAACGGTCCACCCGCGGCCAAGGAAGCTGAACTGCTCCGCGTCCAGCAGTTCCTCCGGGACAGGTTCAGCCAGCACTGCGCGTGCGTCTTCGACCGCGGGCTCCAGGTCCGTACCGAGGGAGGTCAGAAGATAGGCCAGCGCCGCGGTGGCGAACCGGGTCTGGACCACCGAGGACTCATCTGCGTAGGGCAGGGCAACCACGGATCCGGCCAGTTGGGCTGCCGGCGAATCCAGGTCCCCGAGCAGCACTGTGGTGGGGACTGCGTTGTCCAGTTCGGCGAGGAGGCTTAGTACCTCGGTGGTGGTGCCGGAACGTGTAATCGCTACGACGGCGTCATATCCGCGGCTGGTAACAACCGATGCCTCGGAAGCAGCGAAGGCGTCGGTTTCGCCGAGGCCGGCTTCCTCCCGGGCCGCGGCGTAGGACTGGGCCATGAACCAGGACGTGCCGCAGCCGACAACGGCTACGCGCTTGCCCGCGGCAGGCAGGAGCCTCTCCGCACGCGCCTGTCCAATTGCACGCTCCCAGACATCCGGCTGCGAGAACAGCTCCTCGCGCATCCACTGGCCGGGCGCCGAGGCGGCGGGTGCTGCGTCGGTGAAGGAAATTGGCATGTAGGTGCTCCTGTGTGCAGCGGGCCGGCTTTCCGGCAATCAATGTTGCTCAATGATGGACATTGATTGCTTAGCTTGTCTAGTGATCATGAAAAACCATGGAGGCTCCGATCATTTTTGACCCCGGTTTTGCCGGAATGGCGGCATTTTCCCGAGAAACAGCGAGAAATCTGCAGAAAAAGGTCTTGACGGCGACGCATCCTCGGGTAAGTATTCTCTCAACTGACTGATGAACACTGATTACAGACAACTCCTAGTTATCAGATTCCGTCATAGCTAACGGGCATCCGGTCGTTTTACCGCCGGCAGTAGCTGGCACCGTTTCGCGGTCCCACGGCCGTGACTATTGAAAGAGGATTCAATGAAGAGCAAAGTTCGCATCGGCCTGGTGGCCCTGGCCGCCACCGGCGCCCTCGCGGTTTCCTCCTGTGGGTTCGGTGGCGGCGGTTCCGGTGAAGGGGATGCCAGCTCCCTGGACCTGCTTGTTCCCAGCTATTCGGACGGAACCAAGGCCCTCTGGGAAGGCGTCATCGAGGACTTCCAGGCCGAGAACGAGGGAATCAAGGTAAACCTGCAGGTGGAATCGTGGGAGAACCTCGAGTCCGTCCTGCAGACCAAGATCCAGGCCGGCGAGGCTCCGGATATCTACAACGGCGGTGCCTTCTCGGCCTTCGCGGACGAGGGATTGCTGTATCCGGCAGAAGATATTGCGTCCGAGGAAACCATCAGCGATTTCCAGGAATCCTTCGCCGAGAATGAAGCCCTCGACGGCACGCAGTACGGCCTGCCGCTGATCGCCTCGGTCCGTGCGCTGTTCTACAACCAGGACCTTTTTGACGCCGCGGGTGTCACGGCGCCTCCCACCACCTGGGATGAGCTGCATGCGGCCGCGAAGAAAATCTCGGATACAGGCACCCCCGGCTACGGCATGCCCCTGGGCTCTGAAGAGGCTCAGGGCGAAAGTCTGATCTGGTTCGCCGGTAACGGAGGCGGCTTCGGCAGCGAATCCGAGATCACTGTCAACTCGCCGGAGAACCTCGAAGCCGCCGAGTTCATGAAGAAGATGATTTCCGACGGCGTGACGCAGCCGGATCCGGGAGCAACCCAGCGCACGCCCATGATCAATGTTTTCGCCCAGGGCCAGATCGGCATGGTCTACGCCCTGCCGCAGACGGTGGGCCAGATTGAGGAAGAGAATCCCGAGCTCAACTACGGAGTGACCACGGTCCCCACCAAGAGCGGTGAGCCTGCAACGCTTGGCGTTGCCGACCGGCTGATGGCCTTCAAGAACGATGAGGACAAGCAGGAAGCCATCACGGCCTTCATGGACTTCTTCTACTCTGAGGACAACTACGTGGACTGGGTGCAGACCGAGGGTTTCCTGCCCACCACGAAGAGCGGTTCCGAAGCCATGGCCAGTAACGAGGACCTCGCACCGTTCCTGGACATGCTGCCCAGCGCAAAGTTCTACCCCACCACCAACCCTGCCTGGAACAGCACGGACGGCGCCTTCAAGTCCCTGATGGGCCAGCTTGAAGACCAGGATGCAAAGACCGTCCTGGATCAGATCCAGTCCAAGGCAGACGCAGCCTGACCCCGGCCCGAAGGGGCCGCCGCTCCGGTTCGAAGCGGCGGCCCCTTCCTGTTCCAGAACGGTTTCACATTATGAGCAGCACACTTCGGCATCCGGGAGTGCGGGCCGGCAGGCCGCGGGGCAGCGAAAGCATCTGGGCCGCCCTGCCCTGGATCGGCCCGGTCCTGGTCCTAATCTTCGGCATCGTCATCTTTCCCGCCGGCTACATGATCTACAGCTCCACCAGGCGCATCAGCCAGGCGGGAACGAACGTGGAGGGTGTGGGCCTGGCGAACTTCCAGACAGTGTTCACGGATCCCAACCTGCCGCGGATCCTGCTCAACACCGTGGTCTGGGTTGCCGTGGTGGTGACCCTGACGGTCATCATCTCCCTGGCGCTGGCAAACTTCCTGAACAAGCCCTTCCCCGGCAGGACCCTGGTCCGGATGGCGGTGGTGGTTCCCTGGGCTGCCAGCGTGGTCATGACCACCACGGTGTTCTATTACGGATTGGACCGGGACTACGGCATCATCAACAAGTTCATGGTCGACATTGGGCTGATGGATGCCGCCTACGGGTTCACTAAAAACACGACCACCGCCCTGGCCGCGGCCATTATTGTCGGTGTGTTTGTCTCCCTCCCGTTCACCACCTATACCCTGCTGGCCGGAATGCAGGCGGTACCCGGAGATGCTCTCGAGGCCGCCAAGATGGACGGTGCCGGTCCGGTCCGCACCTACTTCAGTGTGGTGCTGCCCCAGCTGCGCGGCGCGCTCGCCGTCGCCGTACTGATCAACATCATCAACGTCTTCAATAACCTGCCCATCCTGAGGATCATGACCGGATCCATTCCGGGCTACAGTGCCGACACCCTAATGACCTACATCTTCAAGGTGCTGCAGTTTGACCGGCGCCTGGATGTGGCGAGCGCGCTCAGCGTGGTTAACTTCGCCGTCGTCCTGGTGATCGTGGCGGTCTACGTGAAGATCGTCAAACCTATGAAGGAGGTCTGAAATGGCCGTGACAGCCCCCGCAGTTCCCCCGGTTGCCGCACCCGTACAACCCCGCCGGAAGCGGTACGGGACTGACAACGTCAGCGGCCGCCGCATGTGGGGAAGGACCGCCATCGGCGCTGTTATCGCACTTGTTTTCCTGACCCCGTACCTGATCATGCTGGTGGGCTCCCTGAAGACACGCTCGGAAATCCTCTCGGTTCCGCCCGAGTACCTTCCGCAGGACGGCCTTCAGCTGGGGAACTACCAGTCCATGTGGGATACCCCGGAAACCCCGCTGACCTACAACCTGCTCTCCACGATCATCATCGCGGTTTTTGCTACCTTGCTGGTGCTGCTGGTGGCCACCCCCGCCGCGTACTACACCGCGCGTTTCCGCTTTCCCGGAAGGATGGTCTTCCTCTTCCTGGTGATCGTGACCCAGATGCTTCAGCCGGCCGTTCTGACCGCCGGGCTGTTCCGGCAGATTCTCTGGCTGGACCTTAATGACACCTGGGTTGCGATGATCCTGATCAACGCCGCCTTCAATCTCTCCTTCGCGCTCTGGATCATGCACAGCTTCTTCGCGGCCATCCCAAAGGAAATTGACGAGGCAGCGCAGATCGACGGCGCGGGACGCCTGAAGGTACTCTTCCGGATCAACCTGCCGTTGGTCTGGCCGGGCATTGTTACTGCCGTGATTTTCACCTTTGTTTCGTCCTGGAATGAATTCGCCGCCAGCCTGGTGATTATGTCGACCGCGGAGAACCAGCCGCTCTCCGTTGCGCTGACCAAATTCATCGGCCAGTACGCCACCAGCTGGCAGTATGTCTTCGGCGTCTCCATCGTGGCCATTGTGCCGGTGATTATTCTCTTTGCCGTGATCGAGAAGCGCCTCATCGGCGGGCTGACCGCCGGGGCCGTCAAGTAGACGGAAGATCGTTCAGGGCATGGGGTCCTTAAAAGAAAAAGTGCCCCCGGCCGGAATCGAACCGACGACCTGCCCTTTAGGAGAGGGCCGCTCTATCCTACTGAGCTACGGAGGCAAACCGCCGGGTTCCGGCGGAGCGGTACCAGCTTACCCGTTTCTTTCCGTACGTGTTTGCAGCTGATCCGGTGTGCCATTGGCTGCGCCGCCGGTCGCGTCACCTGAGGGCGGCTGTCCGGTGTCGGGGCGCAGCTCGTTCACGTACCGCTGATAGCTATCCCGAATGCCCTGCATAAACCCCAGGACAGTGCGAAGTTCCGCGTCCGAATACCGGGACATCACCTCGTCATTCAGCGCGCCGAGCGGCCCGAAGTAGGCTCCGGCAAGCTGCATGGCGAGCGGTTCAAAATGCAGGGTCACCTTCCGCCTGTCAGCGTGGGTGCGGTTGCGGTGGATGTGCCCGATCCGCTCCAGCCTGTCGATGACGGCGGTGGTGGCGCCGGACGAGGTGCCGAGCCGGGCGCTGAGCTGGCCGGCGGTCAGTGCCTCATGCCGCATCTCCGCCTCCATGATCAGTACCAGCGCGCGCATATCGGTGGTGTTCAGCCCGTGGGCGTGCGCGAAGGCATCAGCGACCCGCTGCCCGTCCAGGGTGATGCCGCGCAGCGCGTCGACGAGATCCCGTCGTAGCTCCTGATCTTCCACAGCCCAATAGTAACTTGGAATTGAAGTATCTCCATATCTGAGATACTTTCGGATAGAGATACTTACGTCACGGGAGAAGCACATGTACGCAGGGATAGTGAAGAACGCCAAAACGGCGTGGGTCACTCTACTGATCGGGGTGGCCGTCATTATTGGCCTGTTCGCCCTGCCGGCAGAGGAAAACGACACCACCGGAGTGGGTGGCCTGGACGACAAGTACCAGTCGACCCAGGTGGAGGAACTGCTCCAGGAGTTCCCCGACGCGCAGGAATCCTCTGCCATTGTGGTGGTCTCCCGCGAAGACGGCGAACCGCTGACCGATGCGGACACGGCCGCCATCGCGGAGATTAATGCGGCGGCGGCCGACGCCGGCGCCTCGGGCCCGCCCCCGCAGGTTCCGCCGGTGGTCTCGGAGAACAAGCTCGTGGCCATCGTTCCGCTGACCCTGCAGGCTGCCGCCGACGACGGCGATGCAGTATCGGAGGAAGTCGAGGCCCTGCGGACGGCGGTTTCCGATGCAGCCCCGGAGGGTGTGAAGGCCGAACTGACCGGCGGTGCGGCGTTCAGCGCCGATCTGGCCGGCGTGTTCTCCGGTGCCAACTTTGTCCTGCTCACTGTGACGGCCGGCGTCGTCGCCGTCCTGCTGATTGTCACTTACCGTTCCCCGTGGCTCTGGATTGTGCCGCTGCTCATTGTTGCGGCCATTGAGCAGCTGGCCGCGAAGGTGGTGGACCTGCTGGCCCCTGCCACGGGAATCAACGTGGATCCATCTGCTGTCGGCATCACCAGCGTCCTGGTCTTCGGCGCGGCCACCAACTATGCGCTGCTGCTGATTGCCCGCTACCGGGAGGAGCTGCGCGCCCACGATTCGGTCTACGAAGCGATGGGCAAGGCCCTGACCCGCACCCGTGAGGCGATCATTGCCAGCGGCGGCACGGTGATCCTGGCGCTGTTGACGCTGCTCTTCACCGATACGGACAGCTACCGCGGGCTGGGCTTCTCCGCGGCCATCGGCATTGTGCTGGCCATTTTCAGTGCACTGTTCCTGCTGCCGGTGGCGCTGGTGCTGCTGGGTCGCAAACTGTTCTGGCCCTTCGTGCCCAAGGTCGGGGACCCCGCCAAGGAAGGGAAGTTCTGGGGCAAGCTGGGCGAGGCAACTGCCCGCCGGCCGAAGACCATTGCCGGTACCGCCGTCGTTGTCCTGCTGGCACTGGGCAGCGCCGTGTTCACCCTGCAGATCGGCCTGAGCGAGAACGAGCAGTTCCGTGAAAAGCCGCAGGCAGTGACCGCTGCGGAAACCCTTGCCGAGGGCTTCCCGGCAGGATCCTCCTCACCCGTCACCGTGCTGGTGGAAACCGGGGCCACTGATGCGGCCGTCGCCGACCTCCAGGGTCTCGAGGGCGTCACCTCCGCCACCCCGGGCAGCGAGCACGACGGACTGACCCGCGTTGAACTGATCACCGGCTATGAAGCCGGAACGGATGAAGCGAACACCTTCATTACCGATCTGCGGGAAGACCTTGCGGATGAAGACTACGAAGCACTGGTAGGCGGCGAAGCTGCACAGCGAGTAGACCAGCTGGCGGCGAACCAGCACGACACGCTGCTGGTGGGCACCTCGGTGATCATCCTGGTGCTGCTGGTGCTGGCCATCCTGCTCCGCTCACTCGTGGCACCGTTCCTGCTGGTCGCCTCGGTACTGCTGACCTTCCTGGCCAGTACCGGACTGAGCTGGCTGGTGTTCGAGAACGTGCTGGACTTCCCCGCCATGGACGTGCAGACCCTGCTCTACTCGTTCCTGTTCCTGGTGGCACTGGGCGTGGACTACAACATCTTCCTCACCACCCGAGCCCGGGAAAACGCGGTGACCATGGGCACCAGGAAGGGCATGCTGGCCGCACTGCGTTCCACCGGCGGTGTTATCACCAGTGCAGGCATTCTGCTGGCGGCGGTCTTCGCCGTGCTGGGCGTGCTTCCGCTGGTCACCCTGACGCAGGTGGGCATCATCGTGGCCATCGGTGTCCTGTTCGACACCCTGCTGGTGCGGACCGTGGTGGTCCCGGCCCTAACCTTTATCCTTGGCGACAAGTTCTGGTGGCCGTCCAACCCGGCGGGTAAAGACGGACACCACGGCCGCCGCAAGGCTGAGGCCGAGCAGGACCCATCGGGCGACGGTCAGGGTGCCAGCAAGAGCGGCGTCGCCGCTGGATAGTTCTGCGGCACCGAGGGCATTGTCAATGGCGATGTTCTCCCACAGATCGGCGACCACAAAGAGGATCGGCGCACTGAAGAGCACCCAGCGCAGCGAACGGCGCTGGGTGTTCAGCCCGATGATCAGCAGCCAGGTCATGCCAAAGACCAGGGGAAAGAGCACCCCGGCAGTTTTGTGCACGTAGCTGAGCTGGCCCAGGGCGTCCGCGTCCATGGCAGCGCGTAGCGCCGCCAGGTGATCTTCCCCGTAGCCGAAGACCATGGAATCGGGCATGGCCAGCCCGTCCGAGAGGTCGGTCAGCTGGCCCAGCACCAGCAGGTGCAGGTACCAGAACAGGAACAGGGTGGTCACCACCCCGGCAATAACAATCAGCCCCGGACTGCTTTTGGGCTGTGGCGGCTGCCCCGCTCCCGGTGCGCCCGGGCGGGCCGGGGCCGCGTTTGGTCCGTGTTTGGCGGCGCGCTGCGCGGCGGTTTTTCCCATAAGTACAGTATGGCCGTACCGGTACATCCGGTGCGGCCATCCTGTTTCCGCCGTGCCGCGCGGTGCGGCGCCGTGCCTGCTGCGGCGCCGGCACCGTCCCTGTCGCGGGCGCCGGACCGGAAGCTACGCTGGGGCTATGGACCCCGTAGCAAGCCCTGAAGATTTCGCCCTGGCCGCCGATCTGGTGCGGGACGCCGGACAGCTCGCCCTTCGCATGCGCATGGAGGGGCTGACCGCCAGTGAGAAGACCTCCGTGTCCGACGTAGTGACCGCAGCAGACCGTGAGGCCGAAGCGCTGGTGGTGAAGCGGCTGCGCGAGCTGCGGCCCGAGGACGGGATTGTGGGGGAGGAAGGCGCCAGCCGAAACGGCACCTCCGGCCGCTCCTGGGTTATTGACCCGGTGGACGGCACCTACAACTTCTTTGCCGGCTCAACGTATTGGTGCTCTGCCCTCGCGCTGCGCGCCGATCCGGGTCCGCACGACGTCCACGGCGATCCTGAGGTGCTGCTGGGCGCCGTCTACCAGCCGCAGGAAGAACAGCTTTGGCTGGGCGGCAGGGGATATCCGGCCACCCGGAACGGGGAACCGGTTACCTGGCCCGAGGATGAGCCGCTGAACCGCATCTCGGCCGGGACCTACATCCACCCGACCTGGCTGCTGCGCCCGGAAGTTGCCGGCCCCTGGACGGCAGCCGCGTCCCGGGCCGCCACGATCCGGATGATGGGCTCCGGGTCCTGTGACCTGGTTCGTGTGGCTGCCGGCCAGTTCGGTGCCTGGTTCCAGCACAGCTGTCCGGAATGGGACTGGCTGCCGGGCAAGGCGATTGTCCTCGCTGCCGGCGGCAGCACCGCCGTCGCCGAGGTGAACGGCTTCCGCTGGCATATTGCCGGCACCGCCGCCGCTGTGCGCGAGATCCACGGCGCGCTGACCTCCGCCTGACCCGCGTCCGGCCCATACCCTTCCCCGCAGTTGAGGGGCGCAAACCGCCCCTCACCGGAATGTCAGCCGCAGCGCCTAGACTTAAAGCCATCATGGACTACCTCTTTGATCCACTCTTTCCCGCACCCCGCACCAACGAACCGGTACCCGCCGCCAAAGCGCCGGACGCCCAAAATGCCCGGCGGGGCTCCTCCTACGCAGATGAAAGCCGTGCCGCAGACCTGCTGCAGGGCCTGAACCCGCAACAGGAGGAAGCGGTGAAGCACAGCGGTTCGCCGCTGCTGATTGTGGCCGGCGCAGGCTCCGGCAAAACCCGGGTGCTCAGCCACCGGATCGCGTACCTGCTGGCCACCGGACGGTCCAACCCCGGCCAGATCCTCGCCATCACCTTCACCAATAAGGCCGCCGCGGAAATGCGTGAGCGGATCGAATCGCTGGTGGGCGGCGTCGCCAAGACCATGTGGATCTCCACCTTCCACTCCTCCTGCGTACGGATCCTGCGCCGGGAAGCCAAAACGGTGGGGATGAACTCCAACTTCTCCATCTACGACTCTGCTGACTCGCTGCGGCTGATCACCCTGGTGGCCAAGGGCCTGGACCTTGACCCCAAGCGGTTCACGCCGAAGTCGATCATGCACAAGATCTCGGCGCTGAAAAACGAACTGATCGACGAGGAGTCCTACGCCGAATCGGCCAACCACGCCGATCCGTTCGAATCCGCCGTGGCGGAGGTTTATAAGGGCTACGCTCAGCGGATGCGCCAGGCCAATGCCATGGACTTTGATGACCTGATTGCCCAGACGGTTTTTATGTTCCGCGCGTTCCCTGGTGTCGCCGAATACTACCGGCGCCGCTTCCGGCACATCCTGGTGGACGAGTACCAGGACACCAACCACGCCCAGTACGCCCTGGTCCGCGAACTGGTGGGCACCGACGGCGACGCACTGGAGATTCCGCCGGCAGAGCTGACCGTGGTGGGCGATTCAGATCAGTCCATCTATGCCTTCCGTGGTGCCGATGTGCGCAACATCAATGACTTCGAGAAGGATTATCCGAGCGCGCGGACCATCCTGCTGGAGCAGAACTACCGTTCCACCCAGACCATCCTCAACGCGGCCAACGCCGTGATCCAGCGGAACCCGAACCGGCCGGAGAAACGCCTTTGGACTGCCGAGGGCGACGGCGAGAAAATCATCGGCTACGTGGGCGAGAACGAACACGAGGAAGCCCGCTTTATCGCCGAGGAGATCGACCGCCTGCAGGACGAGGAAAACCTGCGCCCCGGCGACGTCGCCGTCTTCTACCGGACCAATGCCCAGTCCCGGTCCCTGGAGGACGTCCTGGTCCGCGTTGGCCTGCCCTACAAGGTGGTTGGCGGCACCCGGTTCTACGAACGCAAGGAAATCAAGGACGCGCTGGCCTATCTGCGCGTGCTGGTGAATTCCGACGACGTCGTGAACCTGCGCCGCATCCTCAACGAACCCAAGCGCGGGATCGGTGACCGTGCGGAATACTCCGTGGCGGCCCTGGCCGAACGGGAGCGGATCTCCTTTATGGCTGCCCTGCGCCGTGCCGATGAGGCGCCGGGGCTGGCCACCCGGTCCCTGAACGCGATCAACGGCTTTGTGAAGCTGATCGATGACCTCTCCGAGGTAGCATCCGGATCAGGAGCTGCCGCCGCGTTGGAGGCCGTGCTGGAGCAGACCGGCTACCTGGCCCAGCTGCGCTCCAGCAACGACCCGCAGGACGAATCGCGGGTGGAGAACCTCGCCGAACTGGTTGCCGTGGTCCGCGAATACGAGAGGGACAACCCCGAGGGTTCCCTGGGGGAGTTCCTGGAACAGGTTTCCCTCGTTGCCGACGCCGATTCCATTCCGGACGCCCCGGAGGGCTCCGCCGAGGAGGTTGCCGCCGCCGTCGAGGAGTCCCGCCGCCAGGGCGTGGTCACCCTGATGACGCTGCACACGGCCAAGGGCCTGGAGTTCCCGGTGGTGTTCCTGACCGGCATGGAACAGGGACTCTTCCCGCACCAGCGCTCCGCCACCGACCCGGCCGAGCTCGCCGAGGAACGCCGCCTGGCCTACGTGGGCCTGACCCGCGCCCGGCAGCGCCTTTACCTCACCCGCTCCGAGGTGCGCAGCATGTGGGGGCAGAGCCAGTACAACCCCGCCAGCCAGTTTGTCGGCGAGGTCCCCGCCGAACTGATCGAGTGGAAGCGCGAGGGGATGGACCGGCCCACGTGGGGCGGCGGAGGCAGCATCACCTCCAGCCGCTACGGCGGATCATCCTGGGGCGCCGGTGCACCGATGGGAACCGGCGGCAGTACAGCCAACGCCCCGGTGGCCAAGGCCATGGGGCGCGTACAGCCGCAGAAGGAAGTCATTTCCGTAGCCGCGGGCGACAAGGTCAACCACACCTCCTTCGGGCACGGTACGGTGCTCGCGGTGGAAGGTGCCGGGGATAAAACGGTAGCCAAGGTGAAATTCGACATTGGCGAAAAACGCCTGCTGCTGCGCTATGCGCCCCTGACGAAGGAGTCCTGAAAGAGACGCCTGTCATAGCGCAGGCCCCCTCATTTCTACAAACGATAGAAGTGTGTGCTTCATCACTAAAGGGGTAGTCTGTGATCGGCGCCAAGCGCCGAGGTACTAAAGTTCCCAATGGAGCAGACCGGCTGGATGCATCTGCTCTGCGATCGTCAGATCGAATGTAAACCTACTTCGACGTAGAAGGACACTAGCCCGTGGACCTGTTTGAATATCAGGCGCGCGATCTGTTTGAGGCGCACGGTGTACCCGTGCTTGCCGGAATCGTGGCGCACACTCCTGAAGAAGCCAAAGCTGCTGCTGAGAAGATCGGCGGCGTCGTTGTCGTCAAGGCACAGGTCAAGGTTGGTGGCCGCGGCAAGGCCGGCGGCGTAAAGGTCGCAAAGACCGCCGATGAGGCTTTCGAGCACGCATCCAACATCCTCGGCATGGACATCAAGGGCCACACCGTTAACAAGGTGATGATTGCCCAGGGTGCCGATATCGCCGAGGAATTCTACTTCTCGGTCCTGCTGGACCGCGCAAACCGCAACTACCTGGCCATGTGCTCGGTTGAAGGCGGCATGGAGATTGAGCAGCTGGCCGTGGAGCGTCCCGACGCCCTGGCCCGCGTGGCCGTTGATCCGGCCGTCGGCATCGACTCCGCCAAGGCTGCAGAGATTGTCGACGCCGCAGGGTTCGCACCCGAGCTGCGCGACGGCGTCATCAACGCCATCATCAAGCTGTGGGACGTCTTCACCAAGGAAGACGCCACCCTGGTTGAGGTCAACCCGCTGGTCCGCACCGGCGCCGGCGACATCGTTGCCCTCGACGGCAAGGTTTCCCTCGACGAGAACGCAGACTTCCGCCAGCCCGGCCACGCCGAGCTGGAGGACAAGGACGCCGCTGATCCGCTCGAGGCCAAGGCCAAGGAAAACGACCTCAACTACGTCAAGCTGGACGGCGAAGTCGGCATCATCGGCAACGGCGCCGGTCTGGTGATGTCCACCCTCGACGTGGTGGCCTACGCCGGCGAAAAGCACGGCAACGTCAAGCCTGCCAACTTCCTGGACATCGGCGGCGGAGCCTCGGCATCCGTCATGGCCGCCGGCCTGGACGTCATCCTGAATGACTCCCAGGTCAAGTCCGTATTCGTCAACGTCTTCGGCGGCATCACCGCCTGTGACGCCGTCGCCAACGGCATCGTCAAGGCCCTGGAAATCCTCGGCGACGAAGCCAACAAGCCGCTGGTTGTCCGTCTCGACGGCAACAACGTCGAGGAAGGCCGCCGCATCCTCGCCGAGGCCAACCACCCGCTGGTCACCCTGGCCACCACCATGGACGAAGGCGCCGACAAGGCCGCCGAGCTCGCTCACGCCGCTCGCTAACCGAGCCTGTCGAAACCTAGAAGAGAGAATCCACCTATGTCTATCTACTTGAACAAGGACTCCAAGGTCATCGTTCAGGGCATCACCGGCGGCGAAGGCACCAAGCACACCGCCCTGATGCTCAAGGCCGGCACCCAGGTTGTCGGCGGCGTCAACGCCCGCAAGGCAGGCACCACCGTCACCCACGGCGACGTTGAACTGCCCGTCTTCGGCACCGTTGCCGAGGCCATCGACAAGACCGACGCCGATGTCTCCATCGTCTTCGTGCCGCCGGCCTTCACCAAGGACGCCGTCATGGAAGCCATCGACGCCGGCATCGGCCTCGTTGTGGTCATCACCGAAGGCGTCCCCGTACAGGATTCCGCCGAGTTCTGGGCCCACGCCCAGTCCAAGGTGGACGCCGACGGCAACCAGGTCACCCGCATCATCGGCCCGAACTGCCCCGGCATCATCACCCCCGGTGAAGCACTGGTCGGCATCACGCCCGCCAACATCACCGGCAAGGGCCCCATCGGCCTGGTTTCCAAGTCCGGAACCCTGACCTACCAGATGATGTACGAACTGCGCGATCTTGGCTTCTCCACCGCCATCGGCATCGGCGGCGACCCGGTTATCGGCACCACCCACATCGACGCCCTGGCTGCGTTCGAAGCGGATCCCGAAACCAAGGCGATCGTGATGATCGGCGAAATCGGCGGCGACGCCGAAGAGCGCGCAGCCGAGTTCATCAAGGCCAACGTCACCAAGCCGGTTGTCGGCTACGTGGCAGGCTTCACGGCTCCCGAAGGCAAGACCATGGGCCACGCAGGCGCCATCGTCTCCGGTTCCGCCGGAACCGCCCAGGCCAAGAAGGAAGCCCTCGAGGCTGCCGGCGTCAAGGTCGGCAAGACGCCGTCCGAGACCGCCACCCTGCTGCGCGAAGTTTACGCAGCCCTCTAGTTCCACCACGCATGCCCCCGTCCCGCGGATACATTCCGCGGGACGGGGGTTTTGTGCGTACTGATCCGGTTAGAAAGTTAGACATGTCCACCTCAGTAACAAACGGTCCCGGCAAGGCCGGCGCATCCCGGCATAAACGGGCCCTGCGCCGCGCCTCCTGGATTGTCACCCTCGGCGGTTTCCTGTTCGGTTATGACACCGGCGTCATCAACGGCGCACTGCCATACATGCAGGACGATTTGGGTCTGACCCCGTTCACCGAGGGCCTCATCACCTCCAGCCTGCTCTTCGGCGCGGCGTTTGGCGGTGCCATCTCCGGCAAGCTGACCGACCGGTTTGGCCGCCGCCGCGTGCTGATGGGACTCGCCGTCGTGTTCCTGCTGGGTACGCTGGGTACCTCGCTGGCGCCCACCATTGCCGTGATGGTGATCTCCCGGATCGTGCTGGGGCTGGCAGTGGGCGGCGCTTCGGCGCTGGTGCCCCTGTTCCTGGCCGAACTGGCTCCCGCTGAACGGCGCGGCCAGATGGTGACCCGCGACCAGCTGATGATTGTTACCGGCCAGCTGGTTGCCTTCATCGCCAACGCGGTGATCGGCAACATCTGGGGTGAGGATCAGGGCGTCTGGCGCTGGATGCTCGTGGTGGCCACCCTCCCTGCCATCGCGCTGTGGATCGGTATCGCGTTTGTGCCCGAAAGCCCGCGCTGGCTGGCCTCCAAGGGCCGTTTCGCGGAAACCCTTACCGCCCTGCGCCGTATCCGCAGCGCGGAAGCGGCCGAGTCCGAATACAACGAGGTGCGCGGACTCGCGGAGAAGGAGTCTGCCTCCGCCGGGAGCCTGCGTGACTTCGCCGAGCCGTGGCTGATGCGGGTGCTGCTGATCGGCATGGGCCTGTCCATCGTCCAGCAGATCACCGGCGTCAACGCGATCATGTACTACGGCACACAGATCCTCGCCAATGCAGGGTTCGGTACGGAAGCGGCCCTCACGGCGAACATCGCCAACGGCGTGGTCTCCGTGGCCGCAGCCTGTGTCGGCATCTGGCTCCTGGGGCGGGTCCGGCGCCGCCGAATGCTGATGACCGGCCTCGTCGGCACCGCATCCTCCCTGCTGCTGATCGGGATCGTGTCCCTGACTGTGGCCGAGGGCAGCCTCCGCGGGTACCTCATCCTGGCCCTGACCGTGACGTTCCTGGCCTTCCAGCAGGGCGCCGTATCGCCGGTCACCTGGCTGATGCTCTCCGAGATCTTCCCGCTGAAGGTCCGCGGGCTCGGCATCGGCATGTCGGTCTTTGTGCAGTGGATGACCAACTTTGCCGTTGGATTCTCCTTCCCGATCCTGATGGCTGCCATCGGCATCTCCAACACCTTCTTTATCTTTGTGGTGCTCGGGATCCTGGCCCTGCTGTTTGTCCGCCGGTACGTCCCGGAAACCCGCGGCCAGAGCCTGGAACAGGTGGAGGAACAGCTCCGCGCCGCCGGCACCAAGTAGCCGGCGCAGACGCACAACGGAAGGGACCCAGCACGCTGCAGGGTCCCTTCCGCCTTTCCAAGATCCCCTAGGGAACGGCAGGGTATGCCGCGACCGTGGGCACCGTCACCGACGCAGTGAAGCTGGTGAGCGCGGTGGCCTTCGGCGGCGCGTAGACGGACGTGGCCGGCGTAACCTGCAGCACCAGCCTGCTGGCGGACGTTACGGTGTAGGACACCTCTTCCAATGGCAGGGTCACGGTGTGTTCTTTGCCGTCCAGGACCAGCGGCACCGGCGTCACCTGGTTGCCCAGCACCAGGGAAGCTCGGGCCTTATCTATGATCTGCGCGTAAACGTGGGTGCTGCCCTGCCGGGCTGACCCTTTGTAGGTGAGCGTCAGCTGCGGCGCCCCGAAGACCGAAGTGGTGACCGCCGGTGAGGTAATCGGTACGTTGACTGCTACCGGTGCAACCGCAGCCGCTACCACTGCGCCGCTGACGGCGGCGGGGGAGAGGAGCATGGATCCCCGCCCCGCACCCGTAAGGGAGCCGGTGGCTTCCGGGTAGCCCGGAGCAGCCCGGGTGACGCCGTGCTGATCAATGAACTCGAAAGCGGCTCCGGTGTCCACCGGCTGGTCCCGGAGGTATTTACTGAACCAGTTCAGCACCGCCGGGGTAATCCGGTCCGGACCGGCCGCGGAGTTGCACAAGCCGTGTCCGCCGCAGAACTGCAGCATTTTGGTGGGGGTGCCGGTGCTGCTGATCAGGCGATAGTTGCGGGTGGCCTCATCAAGGGTGAACAGCGTATCCGCAGTGCCCTGGATGATCAGCGTGGGAGCAGTAATGGAGGTGAACATACTTTCCGGAGTCAGTGACTCGAAGTAGGCAATGGATTCGGCGCTGAGTTGGTTTGGATAGGTCAGCCCTTCCCTGCAGGCCTTCCGGACCGGGGCGGCCAGGGCGCCCTGGTTTCCCACCAGCGAACCCAGCTGGCCCAGTGCCGTACCTTCGGCGCAGAGCAGGGCACCCCAACCGCTCTTGAAGGAGCCCGCCTTGTAGAGGCTGGTGGTGAGGTCATTCCAGGCGATGGTGGGCGTGATCGCGTCCACCCGCTGGTCCTGGGAGGCGAGGACAAACTGGATGCCGCCGCCGTAGGAGGCCCCGGCCATGCCCAGCACAGGATCCCCCGGGGCGTCCAGGCTCGCTTCCGGCTGCGCTGCGATGTAGTCAATGATGGCCGAGCCGTCCCGGCCCTCATAAGCGGGGTTGTTGACATAGGCCTCACCGCCGCTGAGGCCGAACCCGCGCGGGTCCCATGTGACCACGTTGTACCCGGCTTCCCGCAGCGGCGCGATGCCGATGGAGCCGATCAGGGTGCTGGTGGAGGTGACCGGCAGGCGTCCGCCGGGAAGCCCGAATCCGGGCCCCACCATCACGGTAGGGGCCTGCTGCCCGGCGGCGAGCCCTGTGGCAGGGAAGAAATTGGTATGGATAGGCGTGCCGTCAAAGCTGGTGACGACGACGTCGGTGCGCGCTGCCGGTGCCGCAGCAGTGGGGGCAGCCGGTGCTGCCACAGCGGGTACGGCAGCCAGTGTGGGGCCCAGCAAAGCTGCGGCAACCGCCAAAACGCCCAGGTGTTTCCTCATAATGACCTCATTGTCCGTGGGGAAGAAGATTGGTTACCGACTGGTAACTTCCCGCAGACTATGGAGAGGCCGGCGGGGGCACAAGCTTTGTGCAACATATTGAACCGATAGTGGCGTCCTTTTTGGCGTTGTCTATTGTGCTGCGATGGTCAGTGGTTTAGGGGACGCCGGTACGGCATGGACGGTTTCAGGCAGACGGAATGCCCCCGCACCTATGGTGCGGGGGCATTCCGGGATGATTCTCGGTGCTTGCCTGCGGCTACTTGCCGCCGCGGGCACCGCCGTCGCGGTCTGTGCCCTCTGGCGCCGCGCTCTTGGAGGCCGCGCTATCGGCCGGCACCGCACCGTTGTTGGATGCTGCCGGCTCCTGGCGTTCGTCATGCTCGGTGGTGTGCAGGTCGAAGGAGGAACCGTGCTCCTCCACGCCGGCCTGAATGGCACGGCCGACAACGGATACCGCGAGCTTGCGCCGCAGCGAGAGCGGATCTCTAGCCAGGTCCTTAACCAGTGCCACGGTTAGCAGCAACATCACCACGGCAAAGGGCAAAGCCGCCACAATGGTGATGCGCTGCAGGCCGTCCAATGCCTCGGCAGGTTCGTCGCCGCCGGCCAGCAGCATCACTGCCGCCACGCCACCGGTAAGGATTCCCCAGAAGACGACGACGGCACGGGGCGGGGTTTCCGCGCCGTTGGAGCTCATTGAGGCCATCACGATGGATGCGGAGTCTGCTCCGGTGACGAAGAAGATTGCGATGAGGATCATGGCCAGAACGCCGACGGCGCCGGCCAGCAGATTCGGCATCGGCAGGGCAGCGAAGAGATCGAAGAGCGATCCGTCGAAGGAAATGGTGGGTTCCCCGTCCACCATGGTGACCAGCCCCTCGGATCCGTTGGCCGCTGCTTCCTGCTGGGTGCCGATGGCCGCGCCGCCAAAGACGGAGAACCAGACAACGCTGACGGCGAAGGGCACCAGCAGGACGCCGGTAACAAACTGCCGGATGGTGCGCCCGCGGCTGATCCGGGCGATGAACATACCCACGAAAGGCGTCCAGGAGAGCCACCAGGCCCAGTAGAAGATGGTCCAGCTGGAGAGCCAGGCGCGCATGGCTTCATCGCCGGTCACTTCGGTCCGGGAGGCCATCTGGGCCATGTTCGCGGCGTAGTCACCGATGGCGGCGGGAACCACGTTGAGTATGAACAGGGTTGGGCCCACCACGAAGATGATCGCGGCGAGGACGAAAGCCAGGACCATGTTGATGTTGGACAGCCACTGGATGCCGCGGGAAATGCCGGACACGGCGGAGGCCACAAAACAGCCGGTGAGGACGGCGACAATGGCCACCAGAATGGGTGTGCCCACCGTACCCAGGAAGCCGGTGGCCTGGAGGCCGCTGCCGATTTGGAGGGCGCCGAGGCCCAGGGAAGCGGCGGTGCCAAAGAGCGTCGCGAAGATCGCGAAGATGTTCAGGACCTTGCCCAGTGGGCCGTCCACGCGCTTGGCGCCGAAGAGCGAGGTGAAGGCGGAGGAGATCAGCTGCTTGCGGCCCAGCCGGTAGGTGCCGTAGGCCATGGCAATACCCACCACGGCGTACATGGCCCAGGGGTGCAGGCCCCAGTGGAACAGCGAGGTTCCCATAGCGGTCTGCAGCGCTTCCGGGGTCTGGGCATCCACCGTGCCCGGCGGTGGGGAGATGTAGTAGAACAGCGGTTCTGCGACGCCGTAGAACATCAGGCCGATGCCCATGCCGGCGGAGAACATCATGGCTATCCAGGACACGGTCTTGTACTGGGGTTCCTCGCCGTCCTGGCCCAGCGGAATGCGGCCGAACCGGCCCACGGCCAGCCAGATGACATACACCACGAGGAACGAAGCCAGCAGGACGAAGAACCAGCCGGCATTGGTGATCACCCAGTCAAGCGCCGTCTGGGAGACTGCGGAAAGGTTGTCCGTTCCGAAGAAGCCCCACGCAATAAATGCCAGGGCGAGGACACCGGTGACGGCAAAGAGCAGCTTGTCCAGTTTCGCGGGTACACCGCGGCTGAGTGCCTTCTCCTGCGCGCGTTGCCCCTCAATCATTAGCTGGACGAGTTCGTGTTCCTGCTCCACCACCGGGAGGGAGGACGTGGTGGTTTCATCGATGGTGATGGCGAGCCGTGAGGACGCGGGATCACCGTCGTGCATCGCGGAGTCGCGCGGCGGACCTTCTGTGGTAGCCATAGGCCTTTCCTTATGTCAGCGCAAAGGGCGGGTCCTTGTGACGGACCCGGGGCAGGCAGAAAGGCAACCACTCCCGGCGGCGGGGCTCAGAGTACCGCCCACAGTCCGCCGGATTTCTCAAAAGCAACGCGGCCAGACCTCTGCGTCCCTTTACATAATTCGCGAGTGTGTTCCTTTCAACGTTGCGGTCGGCTTCGTTGCAAGTCAAATCGGCTGGTTCCATTTCCGTGCCCGGCAATGCGCACGGAACAGGCTGTGGCGGCATGCCGGTAGTGGTGGCCGGGCCGCCGGACGGGTCCCGGACCTAGAGGGCGGTGGTGCCGAAGAACATACCCAGCAGGTAGGTTGCGGCAGCGGCGCCGAAGCCAATGGCAAGCTGCCGCAGGGCCCGCTTGAGCGGGGAAGCACCGGAAAGCAGACCCACGACGGCGCCTGTCATCAGCAGTGCCAGACCCACCAGTACGCAGGAGAGGACAACGGCGGTCAGGCCGGTCAGACCGAACAGGTACGGGAGTACCGGGATGACGGCGCCGGAGGCGAAGAAGCAGAAGCTCGACGCGGCAGCGCCGAGGCCCGTGCCCACGGACTCGTGCTGGTCCCGGGCCTCCCCGGCGTCGTCAGCCTCGGGATTCAGTGAGAAGCTCGGATCACAGTCGCAGCTGAAGAGTCCCATCCGCTCGGCCGCCCGGTGCTCGGCCGCTTCCTTGGACATGCCCCTGGCACGGTAGACCAGCACCAGCTCATTGGCATCAATGTCCAGTGACTTCGCGGCGGAAAGCGTGATCTGCGTGGGCCGGGAAGCGTCCAGAAGTTCGCGCTGGGAGCGAACGGACACGTATTCGCCGGCACCCATGGACAAGGCGCCGGACAGCAGGCCGGCCAGACCGCTGATCAGGATGAAGGTGCTGGAGACCCCGGTGGCGCCGATGCCCATAATGAGGGCAAGGTTGCTCACCAGACCGTCATTGGCGCCGAACACCGCCGCGCGGAAGTTACCGGACAGCCTGGTCCGGCCCCGCGTGGCCAGGCCGCGGACCACTTCCTCATGGATCTGTTCATCAGCGGCCATGGCGCTGGTGGCATTCGGGTCCTGGGAATACGGAGACCGGCCCTCCGCCCGCTGGGCAAGGGCCAGCACAAACACCGAACCGAACCGGCGGGCCAGCAGGCCCAGCATCCGGTTGCGGAGGGAGGGGCGCAGCGGCCGGCCGGCGTCGTCGCCCAGCAGGCTGCGCCAGTGCTCTTCATGGCGTCCCTCCGCTTCGGCGAGGGCCAGCAAAATGTCCCGCTCTTCGCCCTCGCGGCGTTCGGCAAGGTAACGGTAGGTGGCTGCTTCGGCCTGCTCATCGGCCAGGTACTGGCGCCAGCGTTTCTTATCGGCCGCCGTCGGCTGGTGCGGGCTTTCGCCTGAACGGTCCGGCGAGGGGGAGGGGTTCACGGTGCTCCTGACAGGGACCGGAACGCATGGGGATCCGGCCAGCTTAGCTACGACTCTTCTGACCGAAGGTCTCGCTCGCCCGCCGCTGATGTCGGCGGGTGGACTGCCGGGACGCCGCAGCGTCCAGTGTGTCGACAGGCCTCGGGCTGACAGGCTGCGCCATCCCAGACATCACTTCAGACATCGTTCAGAACACAGACCCGGCCGGAGCTACTCCCCTTCGACGCCCAAGTGTAGTCGATCCCGGTGTGCAAAACCCGCCGGCTCGCGGTAAGGCACGGTTTGGGCCAAGACACAGCAGCTTAAGGCAAAGCCGGGCAGGCGCTAAAGTCAATTACGTGAGCAATAACTTTCCTGTCCCGGATCCGGACCGTCCATGGACCCGCCACTACAGCGACGGGGTCCTGACAAGTTTCAGCCTTCCCGAGGGTTCCCTGGTGGACATGGTGGAGACGTCGGTACGTAAATACGGTTCCAAAACCGCGCTGCAGTTCTTTGGTGCCACCACCAGCTACGCCGAGCTGGGTGAACAGATCCGCCGGGCAGCGGCGGGACTGCAGAAGCTGGGTGTACGCAAGGGGGACCGGGTGGCGCTGGTGCTGCCCAATTGCCCGCAGCATGTCGTGGCGTTCTACGCCATCCTGCGGCTGGGCGCTGTAGTGGTGGAGCACAACCCCCTCTACACCGACCGTGAGCTGCGGCATCAGTTCGAAGACCACGGCGCCACTGTGGCCATTGTCTGGGACAAGACCGTCCAGCAGATCCAGGACCTGCCCGCGGACATCCCGGTGCACACCATCATTTCCGTTGGCCTGATCGAAGCCATGCCGCTGAGCAACCGGCTGGCATTGAAGCTGCCCGTTGCCAAGGCCCGCACGGCCCGCGCCGCGCTGACGGCAGACAAGCGGCCGCGCAGCGGGGCACGGAAGGTGCTGACCTGGAAGACGCTGCTGGACACCCGCCCGCTGCGCCGCCGGCACCCGCGTCCGGAGTCCTCGGACCTGGCGGCCATCCAGTACACCAGCGGCACCACGGCCGATCCGAAGGGGGCAATGCTCTCGCACGCCAACCTGATGGCGAACGCCGCGCAGGGCCGGGCCTGGGTGCAGGGCCTGCGCCCCGGCAAGGAAACCGTCTATGCCGTGCTGCCGATGTTCCATGCGTATGGCCTGACGCTGAGCCTGACCTTTGCCATGAGCATGGGCGCCCGCCTGGTACTGTTCCCGAAGTTTGATGTGGACCTCACCCTGCAGGCCATGAAGAAAACGCCCGCAACCTTCCTGCCGGCAGTACCGCCCATCTACGACCGGCTCGCGGCTGCCGCAGCGGAACAGGGCGTCTCGCTTAAGGGTGTCCGGTTCGCCATTTCCGGAGCTATGAACCTGCCGCCGAAAACGGTGGAAACCTGGGAAGCGGCAACCGGCGGGCACCTGATCGAAGGTTACGGGCTGACCGAAACCTCCCCTGTGGCGCTGGGTAACCCCTTCGGTCCCAGCCGCAAGCCCGGCACCGTGGGTGTGCCCTTCCCCGAGACCGATATCCGCATTGTGGATCCGGAGAATCCCGCCGTGGAGGTGCAGTACGGCACGCCCGGCGAACTGCTGATCAAGGGCCCGCAGGTCTTTGGCGGTTACTGGAACAAGCCCCGGGAATCCGAAGCGGCGCTGCTTGAGGGCGGCTGGTTCCGCACCGGCGATATTGTGTCCATGGACGACGACGGATTTGTCACCATCCGGGACCGGATCAAGGAACTGATCATTACCGGCGGTTTCAACGTCTCCCCGTCCGAAGTGGAGGACGCCCTGAAGCGGCACGAGTCCGTGGATGATGCCGCGGTGGTGGGCATGGCCCGGACCGGAGGCGGCGAGGACGTGGTGGCCGCCGTGGTGCTCAAGCCCGGCTCGGGATTCAATGCCGAAGGGCTGCGGGCCTATGTGCGCAATGAACTGGCCGCCTACAAGGTCCCGCGGCGCATCGTGGAAATCCAGGAACTGCCGCGTTCGCTGATCGGCAAGGTCCTGCGCCGGCATGTGCGCGATAACCTGCAGAACGGCATCGACGGATCGTCCGCTGCACCCGACCAGGGCACTGCGCCCGTCAATCCTGACGCCGGTCCTGCCGGTGCCCCGAAACAGCCCTGAGCAGAGAGAGCGGACATGAGCGCATCAAGCACGCAGCGGAAGGAACGGCCTGCCGAAGCCGACCACACCAGGCCCGGCCGGTATTGGAGCGGCCCCCTGGGGCATGCCGCACAGCGTGCGGCACAGATCCTGCTGATCCTGGTGCTCGTGTCCGTGTCCGTGTACGGGCTCCGGCAGATCACGCTGGTGGTGATCCCTGTCCTTCTTGCCCTCATCCTTGGGGCGGCGATCGCTCCCTTCGTGAACTGGCTGCGTCGTAAGGGATGGCCCAGTGCACTGGCGACGGGGTTATCCTTCCTGCTGCTGCTGGCGATCTTCGGCGGCCTGGTGACGGGCATTGTTTTTGCCATTCGCAGCGAGTGGTCTTCCCTGGTGGACCAGGCAGTCCAGGGCTTCGACAAGCTCTATGACTTCATCCTGAACGGCCCCCTGCCGATCGATGACAACATGCTCAGGGACGCCCGGGACGCGGCGATCGATTTCGCCACCAGCAGTACCGTCAGTAACGGGGCAATTGCGGGCCTGTCAGCAGCGACGTCCTTTATCACCGGATTCCTCCTGATGGCCGTGGTGCTGTTCTACTTCCTGAAGGACGGGGACCGGATCTGGGCGTTCTTCCTGCGGTGGTTCCCCGAAGACCGGCGCGAAAAGGCCCGCATCTCCGGCTTCCGGGTCATGGAAGTCCTTGGCGGCTACATCCGGGGCACCGCCATCGTGGCGCTGGTGGACTCGGTCTGCATCGGTGCGGCCCTGTTCATCCTGCAGGTCCCGCTTGCCCTGCCACTGACAGTGATCGTCTTCGTCGGTTCCTTCATTCCGCTGGTGGGCGCAACGGCGGCCGGAGTGTTCGCCGCCCTGATTGCGCTCGTAGCCAACGGCCCCGTGGTGGCGCTGGTGGTGGTGGTGGTGATCATTGCCGTGAACCAGATCGAAGGAAACTTCCTGCAGCCCGTGGTGATGGGTAAATCCCTGAGCATCCATGCCCTGGTCATCCTCCTGGCCCTGACCGCCGGAACCATCCTGGCCGGGATTATCGGCGCCATCCTGGCGGTACCCATCACGGCCGTCGGCTGGGCGGTCATCAAGGTGTGGACCGGGGAAGACAACGGTGAGGACATCGAGGAGCTGGCTGAGATCCCTGATCCCGAGGAACAGCCCGAAATGGAATCCGCGGAGAGCTGACGCGTGAAGGCCCTGCCCGTAGAACCTACCAACGCGCCGGTTGCCATCGGCGTGCGCATCCGTGCCGCCCGGCAGGCCCGCAGGATGACCATTGAACAGGTGGCCGAGGCAACCGGCCTGACCAAGGGCTTCCTCAGCCGGGTGGAACGGGATCTGACCTCACCGTCCGTGGCGTCCCTGGTGACGTTGTGCCAGGTGCTCTCGATCTCCATCGGAGACCTCTTTTCGCCCCCCCAGATTAATCTGACCCGCTGGGAGGACGCCCCGCGGATCAGCCTGGGCGGCGACGGGATTGTGGAACGCCTGGTCACGGCGCGCACCGAGCGCCGGGTCCAAGTGGTCCGCTCCGTCATTGAACCCGGCGGTACCGGAGAGGCAGACCTGTATTCCGTGGACTGCGAAGTCGAAGTGCTGCACGTGGTTCAGGGCCGTTTCCAGCTGATTCTGGGCAGCGAGAGACTGGACCTGGCTGCCGGGGATACTGTCACCTTTCCCGGCAGGGAACCGCACTCCTGGCATAACCCCGGCAGCGGGGAGGCCGTAGTGCTGTGGACCCTGGTTGGACCCGGCAGCGCGTAAAAGCGCGTTCCACTGCCGGGTCGGCGCTGGGTACCTTCCGCCTGGACCCGGGCCGGAGGCTGTCCCGGCCTGCTAGACCCGTGCCGGCTCAGCCGCGGCCGTAAGGTCTGCCAGGTAGCTGAGCGCACCGGACAGGTCCCGGCCCGCAGTCCGGTAGCCAACGTAGCCGTCCGGGCGGATGACCAGCAGTTCCGGACGGCGTGAGCTCAGGCCCAGGCGGTGGAACGCGAGGCCGCTGACATCCTGGATGATGCCGGGCCCGCCGGCGATCAGCCTGCTGCCTGTCATCAGCTGCTTCACGTGCAGCAGCCCGGCCAGGCGGGGCAGTGATGCCTGGATCTGCTCGGCGGCGTCCTGCGGCCATCCCGGGCCGCAGAGCAGCACCGTGAAGCCCGGCGCAACCGCGAGGTCCTGAAGCCGGCGTTCGCGGCCCTGGTGGATCACATCGGCATCCGGCATCCGGTCACCGGGGCGCGGACCGGAGGCCAGCAAACCCGGCAGGCGGGAGGTGCCGGACTGCACCATGTCCGAGCCGCGGTAATTAACGTTCAGCTGCGACATGGTCCGGAAGAGGCGGGAACGCAGCCCGTCCCAGTCCATGACCTTCGGGGCGAGCGCGGGCAGAAGCTTGGTACGCGGCAGTTTCGCCAGGCCGCTGCGGCTGGTGGCGAGCTTGAAGATCCGGTCCGTCGCGGAGACCACATCCCGGCCCACGGGCCGCCGCTCGGCGTCGTAGCTGTCGATCAGGTCATCGCTGGCCAGGCCCCGGGAGCCGAGGGCAAGTTTCCAGCCAAGGTTCAGTGCGTCCTGGATGCCGGTGTTCATGCCCTGCGCCGCCACGGGGGAGTGCACGTGCGCGGCATCGCCAGCCAGGAACACGGAACCCCGCTGGAAGTACTCCGCCACCTGGTGGGAAAGCCGGAAGGTGCTGATCCACTGCGGATCGCGTACCTGCAGTTCTCCGCGGGTGAAGGTGTCGGCCAGCTTCTGGAGCGTCTCCAGGGTGGTTGGCGAGTTGTCCCCGCGCGGTTTGATGCCAATCATCCGCCAGGTGGCCGGGCCGCCGAGCGGGAAGAGGAAAAGGAAGCCGTCCTCGGTGGGGTAGGAGTGCACGGTGTCGGGCTCCGCGCCGTCAACCTCGACGTCCGCCAGGATGAAGGTGTCCGGGTAGGCCGTACCGCGCCAGTCCATGCCGGCCTTCGCGCGCACCGTGCTGTTGGCACCGTCCGCTCCCACCACATAACGGGCGCGGATGCGTTCGATGCCGCGGTCCATGCGCTGGATCTTGGCTTCCATGCCGGCAAACGGGTCTTCCGGGTCCAGGCGTTCGAGGTCCTGGAGCTCGGCGCCGCGCTCAATCCGCACCCGGCGTGAGAGCAGGTACTGCGTGAGGATGCGTTCGGTTTCCGTCTGGGAGAGGAACAGCAGCTGCCGGTAGGCGGAGTCCTCGAGCCCGGAATCGAAGAGGTCCACATTCAGGGTTTCCTCGGGCAGGTGCAGCTGCAGCTGCCGTGCCGGGTGGCCCGCCGCGGCCAGTTCATCACCAATACCGAAGGGGCGCAGTGCTTCGAGAGTGCGCGGCTGGATGGCAATGGCTCGCGACTCGGTACCCGGTGTCTGCCGCCGGTCAATAATGCGGAAACTGGCGCCGAAAGCGCTGAGCTGGGCGGCCAGAGCCAGGCCGGTAGGGCCGGCGCCGACAATCAGGACGTCGACGTCGAAGGAAGGGTCTGCGCTGTTATCGTGGGCCGCCATGCTCTCAGCCTAGTCTTGACCCTGAGCGCAGTTCCACTTTAGCCTTTCGGTAAACTTTTGATTACCTACAGATAACAGGGGTGCGGGCAACGACGCCCGCGCCGGATCCGGAGAACCCCATGGACAACCTTCCCCGCGTCAGCGCCAACGGCAACACCGGTCCGGTGGATGCTGCGCTGGTTCCGCGCTACGCCGGCGCTGCCACATTTGCCCGGCTGCCCCGGCTGGACCAGGTGGGGCGCACCGATGTGGCCGTGGTGGGTGTGCCTTTTGACAGCGGCGTTTCCTACCGGCCGGGCGCACGGTTCGGCGGCAACCATGTCCGGGAAGCAAGCCGCCTGCTGCGCCCCTACAATCCGGCGCTCGACGCATCACCGTTTGGAAACCTGCAGGTGGCGGACGCCGGTGACATGGCGGTGAACCCGTTCAGCATTCATGAGGCCATTGAGACCGTGCAGCAGAACGCCCTGGACCTGACCGGCGGCGGGACGAGACTGCTGACCCTGGGCGGGGACCACACCATTGCCCTCCCGCTGCTCCGTGCCGCTGCAGAACGCGCCGGGACCCCGGTGGCCCTGCTGCACTTTGATGCACACCTGGACACCTGGGATACCTATTTCGGCGCCGAATACACACACGGAACCCCGTTCCGCCGGGCCGTGGAGGAAGGCATCCTGGACACCGACGCCCTTTCCCATGTGGGTACCCGGGGACCCTTGTATGGCAAAAAGGATCTCGAAGAGGACCGACGATTCGGCTTTGGCATCGTGACGTCCTCCGACGTCCTCCGCCAGGGGGTGGATGAGGTGGTGGCGAAACTGCGGGAGCGGATCGGCGACCGGCCGCTCTATATCTCCGTGGACATTGACGTCCTGGACCCGGCCCACGCCCCGGGAACCGGCACTCCCGAAGCCGGAGGCCTGACCAGCCGGGAACTGCTGGAGATCCTGCGCGGACTGCGCGGACTGAACCTGGTGGGGGCCGACGTCGTCGAAGTCGCCCCCGCCTACGACCATGCCGATATCACCGCCGTGGCGGCCTCGCATGTTGCCTATGACCTGATCACCCTGATGGGGCTTTCCGCATGAGCGCCGGAGCCGGCACCGCACCTGCCCGTAACGGCGGCGACCTGGTGGTGGAAACACTCGAAGCCCTGGGCGCCACGAAGGTGTTCGGGATTCCCGGCCAGCACGCGCTGGGACTCTTTGACGCCCTGTCCCGCTCGCGGCTGGAGTTCATTTCCTCCCGGGTGGAAAACAACTCAGCCTTCGCAGCCGACGGCTTTTCCCGGGCCACCGGACAGGTGGGGGTGGTCTTCCTGTCCACCGGCCCCGGGGCACTGACCGCGCTGGCGGGGCTGCAGGAAGCCTATGCCACCGGTGTACCCCTGATTGTGGTGGCCAGCCAGCTGCCGATCGAGGGGCTGGGTGCCCGACGGAGGGGCATGCTGCACCAGCTCGATGACCAGAAGGCCTCCGCTGCCAACGTCACCAAGAGCCAGCGGCTGATCCAGCACGCTTCCGGCATTCCGTCCGCCATCCAGGATGCCTGGACCGAGGCCATCTCCTCCCCGATGGGTCCGGTGTGGATCGAGGTGCCGCAAAACGTCCTGCTGAATCCCGTGCTGGTGCCGGCGGTGGAGGACGCCCTGGCCGAGCCATTCGACAATCCTCCGCGCAGTGAACTGGTGAAGGAAGCCGTTCAGTGGCTGTCCGGTGCCCGGCGTCCGGCCATTATTGCCGGCGGGGGAGTGCGCCGCAGCGGGGCCGGGCAGTCCCTGCTCTCGATCGCCGAGAAACTCCACACGCCGGTGATCTGTACCCCGGGCGGTAATGGTGCCTTTCCCTGGGAACATCCCCTGTCCCTGCAGTCGTGGATGGAGGACCGGCATATGACCGACCTGCTGGAGGACGCTGACGTGCTGCTGGTCATCGGGTCCTCGCTGGGTGAAGTGACCTCCAATTACTTCACCATGGCACCGCGCGGCCGGATCATCCAGATCGACGCCGAACCGCGGGTGCTGGAGTCCAACGCACCGGCCCTTGGCATCCGCGCCGATGCACGGCAGGCACTGGAAGCACTTGACGCTGCACTGCCTGCGGCCGCAGCCGAACTCCCGGACTGGCACGGACAGACCGCCCGGGAGGCGGTCGCCGCGGCCCTGGGCCGGGTGCAGGCACGGCTGGACGCACAGGACCTCGCCCTGGAGCGCCGGTTTATGGCTGATATCCGGGCCGCCGTTCCGGATGAAATGCAGACCTACTGGGACATGACCATTTCCGCGTACTGGGCCTGGAGCTGCTGGGACGCCCGGTCCGGGCAGTTCCACTCCGCCCAGGGCGCCGGCGGACTCGGGTACGGCTTCCCCGGGGCCATCGGCGGGGCCCTCGGCCTGGGGGAGCGGGTGCTGGCGGTGTCAGGAGACGGCTCCGCGATGTACTCCATAGCCGAGCTGGCCACCGCCCGGCAGCACGACGCCGCCGTGACCTGGCTGATTGTCGACGATGGCGGGTACGGGATCCTGCGCGAATACATGGAGGACGCCTTTGGCAAGGCCACGGCAACGGAGCTGGCGCGGCCGGACTTTGTGAAGCTCGCCGAATCCTTCGGGGTTCCGGCCCGCCGCTGTTCACCCGCAGGCATCCGTGAAGCCCTCGAGGAGTCCTTCACGGCGGAGGGCCCCAACGTTGTGGTGGTGGAGGCACGGATAGGACTTTTCGCCCCTACCCATCTGGCATAGCGTTCCACGGCGTTTAGTTAGTTGACCTAGTCAAATTCCGGCGTATAGTTGCCTAGGTCAACTATCGATCCGTCCGGAGGAATCCCATGCCCGTGCAGCAGGCAACGGCGGAAGACCTGACCCGCAAAGTCTTCGCCCTTCAACGGGCCCTGCGGTGCGTCACCCAGCTCAGCGCCGACAGCGGCGGACCCGGGGTGGCATCACAGGGCGTCATGCGCATGATTGCCGAAGACGGTGAACTGCGGGCCACCGAGCTCGCAGCCAAACTGGGCATCGGGCCGGCCGGACTGAGCCGCCACGTCGCCGAGCTGGAAGAGCTTGGCTATGTCCGGCGCCGCCCGCATCCCCAGGACCGCCGTGCCTACCTCATCAGCCTCTCCGAACTGGGGGAAACAGTCCTGGCGCAGGCCCTGGCACACCGGGCAGCCATTCTGCAGCAAACCCTCTCCGACTGGACCGAGGAGCAGGCCCAGACGGCATCGAACTCTATCGGGGCACTCTCCGACACTCTCTTTTCTTCCTTCCGCACCGCCGGTACGTCCCGTTCAACACCTGGCGCGTCCGATTCCATGCCTACTCCGCAGGAGCAAACAGCTAAGTGACCGAAACCAAGACAGCAAAGACAGCCAGGACAAAACACGTACCCGGCGAGATGAGCCACCGCCAGATCCTGCAGGCCCTCACCGGCCTGCTCGCAGCCCTCTTTACGGCAATGCTGAGCACCACCATCGTGGCCAACGCACTGCCCACCATCATGGGTGAACTGCATGGAACCCAGACGGACTTCGCTTGGGTGGTCACCGCGGCGCTGCTGGCCAACGCGGTGAGCACGCCGATCTGGGGCAAGCTCGCTGACTTGTTCAGCAAAAAGCTGCTGGTGCAGCTGAGCATCGTGGTCTTCGTGGCCGGTTCGGTGCTGGCCGGGTTCTCGCACAACATGGAGCTGCTGCTGACGGCCCGCGTGATCCAGGGCCTCGGCATGGGCGGACTCACGGCACTGGCACAGGCGATCATCGGATCCATCATTCCGCCGCGCGAACGCGGCCGGTACTCCGGCTACATGGGTGCCGTGATGGCCGTGGCCACTGCGGGCGGCCCGCTGCTGGGCGGCTTCATTGTGGACAGCCCGCTGGGCTGGCGCTGGACCTTCTTCCTCTGCGTTCCCCTCGCCGTCGTCGCCCTGGTCCTGCTGCAGATCACCCTGCGCCTGGAGCACGTGCGGCGCCCGGCACGGATCGACTGGCTGGGCTCCATCCTGCTCACCGCAGGAATCTCTCTGCTGCTGATCTGGGTCTCCTTCGCCGGCAAGGCCGGCTACTACGAGTGGTGGTCCTGGGAAACGGCCGCCATGGTGGGCGGCTCGGTGGTCCTGCTGGCCCTGCTGGTGTTCGTTGAGTCCAAGGTTCCCGAACCCATCATTCCGCTGAAGATCATCTCCCAGCGCACCACCGCCCTGGCCATCATCGCCTCCGTGGCCGTGGGCATCGCCATGTTCGGTTCCACCACCTTTCTCGGCCAGTACTTCCAGCTGGCCCGCGGCTTCACCCCCACCGAAGCCGGCCTGCTGATGCTGCCCATGATTGCCGGCAACCTGCTCGGGTCCGTGGGATCGGGCCTGCTGATCACCCGGTTCGGCAAATGGAAGCGCTACCTGATCATCGGTACCCTTCTGGTCATCCTCGGTACCGGGCTCGCGGGCATCATTGACCACGAAACCGAGATGGTCCTGGTCAGCCTGTTCATCTTTATCCTCGGTGTCGGCATGGGCCTGCTGATGCAGAACCTGGTCCTCGCCGTGCAGAACACGGTGAAAGTCACCGAAGTCGGCTCCGCCAGCGCCTCGGTGGCCTTCTTCCGCACGGTTGGCGGCGCCATCGGCGTCTCCGTCCTGGGTGCCGTGCTGTCCAGTTCGGTGAGCAACCGGGTCACCCGGGAACTAACGGATGCGGGCATCCCGACCGAGGGCGGCGGCACCACGGCCACCCTGGACATCGCGGAGCTGCCGGAGCAGGTGCAGACGTTCTTCCGGATCGCGTATGCCGAAGGAACCGCTGACATCTTCCGCATCGCAGCGGCCGTTGCCGTGATCGCTTTGGTGGCTGTGCTGTTCATCAAGGAACAGGCGCTGCGCCGGACGCTGGACATCAAACCGACCTCGGCCAGCCCGGTGGAACCGGGCCTGACCGGAGGCAGCGAAATGCTGCAGACCGGCGCCATGGCCGCGGTTCCGGCCGCCCGCACAGCGGAAACGGAGGCTTCCCGGCAGGCGGCCCACGCCGGAAACGCGGGCGACGGACAGACCCCGGGCGCGAGCCCGAAACAGTAAGGCGGGAAGCGCGCCGGCACCTACTGCATGGTGAACCGGCGCGCCACTGCTCCGGCCAGCGCCGGGCTGCGGAACATCCGTTCCAGGCCGGCGTTGCGCAGGGCCATCACCCCCACAGGCAGGGGGCGGCCCAGCATCATGTTTACCCGGGCCTGGGCTGACGCCACCACCGCATCGCGGCGGCGGTCCCGTTCAAAGCCCCGCAGCCGCGTGCCGACCGGTTCGCCCTGCAGGGCAGCGGCGATCAGCGGTGCCACGGCCGCCGCGTCCAGCCAGCCCAGGTTCATGCCCTGCCCGCCGATGGGACTGATCACATGGGCCGCATCACCGATCAGCAGCGTCCGGCCCCGGACCAGGCGTTCGGCGCGGCCAATCCGCACCCCGAAGGCGCTGAGCATCGAGTTCCGCGTTGCGTCCAGCCGGTGCCCGGTGCGGTGGCGCACCATGGCCGCCAGATCAGCGGCGGAGGCATCTGTGGCCAGCGCATCGGTATGCACCACCCAGCGGCGCAGGCCTCCGGGCAGGGGGAAGGACTCAACTATGCCCTCCGGTTCCAGATACAGCACGCCCAGCGAGCCGTCGGACGTGTCATCGGGAAAGTCGCCCATCAGATAGGTATCCGGAAGCAGCCGCGAGGACCACGGTGTCCCCAGGGCGGTGCGAATGGAGGAGCGTGCACCGTCGGCGGCCACCAGCAGTGAGGCCGTGGAAGTGAAGGCGGATCCCTCGTCTGCGGTACCGTGCACGCGCACCGAGGGGCCGTCCTCCTCGAAGGATTCGACGCGGGCCCCGCGGACCAGGGCCTGCGGGTCCAGTGCCTGCAACCGCTCCTTCAATAGTTCCTCGGTGCGCACCTGCGGCAGGGTGAGGACATACGGATAACGGGCCGAAGCAGCGGCGAATCCCAACCGGGCAACTGTCCGTCCCGCGCTGCGTGCCTCGCCGTGGCTGATCTGCACCCCTTCCCGGGCCATGGCCCCGGCGATCCCGGCCAGGGCCAGGGATTCCAGCGCCGGGGGATGCACCCCGATGGCCCGCGAATGCGCGCTGCGTACCTGACGCTGTTCCAGCACCTGGACCGACACCCCTGCCTGAAGCAGCAGGATGGCCAGGTACATTCCCACCGGTCCGCCGCCCGCGATCACGACGTCGGCAGCAGGCCGCGGCACGAGGGGCGGCGGCGCGTCCGGCAGTGGGGATGGGATGGCCGTGGAAGCCGGGGCTGTCGCCACGCGGATCACGCCTCCTTCGACAGGCCGGGGACCCGTCCGGGCGGCGGACAGAACAGCAGGTTCTGCCAGGGGCGGTGCTGCCGTCCCTGCCAGCCCGGCGGAGTTACCATGAGCAGTTCCTCCCGGGTAAAGCTGCGCCGGATCGAGGTCAGTCCGTCTGCGCGGATGAACGAGCCGGGGAAAAAGGGCAGGGTCCCGATGGAGAAGAGGGCATACGCCCAGGGGTTGCGTTCAATGTCGCTGTGCAGGCTCAGGTGCCGGGCCAGCTGCCGTGAATCCGCCAGCAGGGCCTGCATTTGTTCCGGGGTGAGGTGGTGCAGCATGTGGTTGGAGATCACCACATCGAAAACCTGCCCCTCAGCCACCAGATCGGAGCTGAAGGCCTGACGGAAGGTCAGTCCTTTGACCGCCGGCCGCGCGGAAGCGAAGGCGTGGGCCCGGGGATCGGGGTCAATCCCGGTGATTTCCACGTCGAGGCCGTCCCGCCGGGCCCAGCGGGCCAGGCTGCGGGCTACGTCCCCGCCTCCGGAGCCGATGTCCAGCAGGCTCCCGCCACCCGCTTCACGGAAGAGGGGGCGAAGGTAGCGGACATAGTTGCGCCGCCACCCGGAGACCACCGCATTGATGAGCCAGAACTGGGCATAGGTTCGCTCGAGGCGGCGCGGGTCGGCGTCCGGGCGGTCCATTTCCTCCACCGCGTCCACCGCCCGCTCTGCCAGGGACGGAAAGCCAGGCGTCATACGGCCGCAGGAACGCCCAGCGGCGCCGCCCGGTCCGCCTGCTCTGCTGAACCGGGCTGCACCGGTCCGCCAACGCGGGTGAACAGCCCCGTCTCCACCGTGAGTCCGGGCCCGAAGGCCATGGAGCAGATCCGCTCATTACCGCCATTGAAGGGCAGCTCCAGAATGCGTTTGAGCACAAACAGCACGGTGGCGCTGCTCATGTTTCCTACCGTGCGCAGGGTTTCCCGCGCCGGGAGCAGCTGCTCCTCGGTGAGTTCGAGTTTGGTCTCCACCTTGTCCAGGATGCTGCGTCCGCCCGGGTGGATGGCCCAATGCTCAATGTCGCTGTACGGGCGGCCGTTGACGGTCGGGTCGTGTGCCAGCAGCGGCTCAAGTGCCCCGACAATGTGATCGTCGATGATGTGCGGAACGTAGGTGCCCAGCACCATCTCAAACCCCTCGTCGCCGATGTTCCAGGCCATGGCTTCCTCGCCGACGGGCGTGAGCACGGTTTCGAAGTGGTCCAGCCGGATGGCCGGACCGGAAGCGGGGAGGTCTTCGCGGGCAGTGATGATGGCCGCCGCCGCGCCGTCTGCGAAGAGCGAGGACCCCATGATGGCATCCGGGTCATTGGAGGTGCGCACATGCAAGGAGCACAGTTCGGCGCTGACCACCAGCACCACGGCGTGGGGATCGGCGTCGCAGAAGGATTTGGCGGCCCGCATCGCCGGGAAGGCCGCATAGCAGCCCATAAAACCGAGGTGGTAGCGCTGCACCGAGGCGTTCAGGCCCAGCGCCCGGACCACCTTGTAGTCCGGTCCCGGGTTGAAAAACCCGGTGCAGGAGACGGTGATGACATGGGTGACGTCCGCCGCGGCAATTCCGGCGCACGCGTCCAGGGCCTTCGCGGCGGCTTCAATAAACAGCTTGGTGGCCTCGACCGCGAAAATATCGTTGCGGACCTTGGTGCTGGGACTCAGCAGCAGGCCGCTGCGGGCATCATAAAACTTAGGGTGTTCCGAGGTGTCATTGAGGGAAAGCTCGGCCAGCGCGGTGCGCCGGGTATCGATGGCAGCGGAATTGAAACAGGTGCGGACCAGCCGTTCGCCCAGCCGGGTCAGCCCCGGCTGCGCGGCGAACGTATCGCGGACTTCATCCTGCACCAGAACAGTGGGGGGAATTGCAGTTTCCAAGGACCTGAGGGTAACCGTCATAGTCCATTCTTAGGGGATGGTGATCTTCCGCACAATGCCCGGTGTCCCCTGACGGTTGCCCGAGGCTACCGGTTTAGCGGCTCCAGCAGGCCTTTTTCCACCACCAGTTCCACGGACAATGTTTTGTATCCCGTGGACTCGAAGAGAACCGTTACCGTGTCATTCTCGTAGCTCATCACGACGCCGGGTCCCCACTCGGCGTGCGTCACGGCGGACTGGAGCGGGAAAGGATCCTCCATTTCCCCGGTGCTCGGCGCTGCGTCCTCCACGGCCTCACCTTCGGCGGCAGCCCTGTCGCAGTTGTCGCAGTTGCCACACGGTTCGGGCAGTTCCTCGCCGAAATAGCCAAGCAGGAACTGGCGGCGGCAGCCGGAGGTCTCGGCATACTGGCGGGCCATGTCCACCCGGGACTGGTCAATGTTCTCGCGGCGTTCGGCGTAGTCCATGGCGGCCGCCACCGCATCATTGGGTGCCATTTTGCGTGCCTTGTAGCCGCGTTTGGACATGCTTACGGCGCCGGCTTCCTGCAGCAGGTTCAGCAGGCCGGAGAGCCTTCTGCCGCTGACGCCCAGCTTCTGCGCGAGCTGCGCGAGCTGCGCCTGCTTGATCGGGCCTCGTTCGGCGCGCAGTGCCGCCAGCAGCTGGCGCAGGGAACCCTCATCGGGGCGTTTGCTGGCGAAGAAGCGGCGCAGCCCCAGGTCCTCCGGGCGGTAGTGCAGTACGGCGGCCGACGGCAGACCGTCCCGCCCGCCACGGCCGATCTCCTGGTAGTAGCTGTCAATGGAATCCGGGATACCGGCGTGCACCACGTAGCGGACATTGGGTTTATCGATCCCCATGCCGAAGGCGGTAGTGGCTACCACCACGTCCAGCTGGTCATCGAGGAACTGCTGGTGGACCTCTTTGCGTTCTCCGGCGGGCCGGCCGGAGTGATAGGGCGCCGTGCGCAGGCCCGCCATGGCCAGGTCCGCCGCGTATTGCTCCGTTTCCTTGCGGGTTGCCACGTAGACCAGCCCGGGATGGGTGAGTTCCGTGACGCTCTGCATCACTGCGCGGCGCTTGTCCTCGGCTTCAACGTGCATATGGACGGCCAGGTGCAGATTGGGCCGGTCGAACCCCTGGGCAATCAGGAACGGGTCCTTGAGCTGGAGTACCTCGGCGATCTCGGCCCGGACCGGGGGAGCGGCGGTGGCCGTCAGCGCCACGACGGGCCGGCCCAGCGCCTGCGCCAGCCCGCCGAGCTGAAGGTAGTCCGGCCGGAAGTCATGGCCCCAGGTTGAGACGCAGTGCGCCTCGTCAATCACGAGGATGGAAACATCCAGGCCTTTGAGCCGGTCCGAGACCTCCTGGCGGGCCAGCTGTTCGGGTGCAAGGAAGAGGAACTTGGCCCTGGTGTCCTCATTCCGGTCTTCGGCGGCAGCCCAGGCGGCATCAATGCTGCTTTGGGGCTGGCTGGAATTCAGGACGTAGGCGCGGGTGGCGCCGGCGGCCGCGTTGATCCCGTCTGCCTGGTCGCGCTGGAGTGCAATCAGCGGCGAAATGACGACGGCGATGCCCGGCAGGGTGAAGGCGGGCACCTGGTACACGGCGGATTTACCGTGTCCGGTTGGCATCACACAGAGGACGTCCCTGCCCTGTGCCACGGCGGCCATGGCCTCCAATTGTCCTTCGCGCGGGGTGTCCCAGCCGAAGATCTCCGACGCCGTCCTGATCAGGTCTTCCCGCGTGATATTCATTCATGATCCTTCAGGCGTACCGGGCCGGCTCCTGCCGGCGTGAAGTAATCAGCTTACTGATGACGGGTTCCGGATGCGATTCGGCTGCGCGGCCGGGACCATTGGTACCACTGCCGGCAGAGCAGCACAATCAGCACGATTTCGACGGCGGCCCCGCCGTAGTACATCACCAGGGCGCCCTGTTCCGCGGCTGCCGGCTCAATGCCCGGCGGCGGGTCAGCGTAGATGCCTTTGGCCAGGATGTTGTGGGCGGCAATGGAGAGGATCAGGACCACGGCACGCAACCGGTATCCGGCCCGGTGCGGTGACGGGTCCCGGCCAATGATCGAGGCGGTGAAGAGGTATCCGGCGGCCAGCAGATGGAAGGTGACCAGCCAGTGCACCGGCATGGAGTCCTGCATGGCATCCAGCAGCCCGGTGCGGAACATCAGGATCATGCCCCCGGTATTCAGGACGGCGGCGGTGACGGGATTGCCGAGGAAGCGTACAAACCCGCTTCTCAGCAATCGGGAGAGCCGGCGTGCGGGATAAACATCGAGAGTCCGCAGGGCCAGGGTGAAGGGGCGCGAGAGGACCAGGAGCAGCGGCGAAACCATACCGGCCAACAGGTGGGAGAAGCTCAGCACGGCGAAATCGGTATGTGAGAGTTCGGCCAGGGGATTCAGCACGGTCGCCAGCACTGCGGCTACCCCCAGGGTGAAGAACACCGTGCGGTGCCAGGGCCAGCTTCCGGACCGGGGCGAGAGCGCTCCGGCCCAGTACGCCACCAGCGCCACTACGGCGGGAATGAAGAAAAGCGACTCCGCCGGGAATCCGCCCTCACCGTGGCTATGCATCGGTCCTGGCGTCCGCGGCCGGGGGAACCGCAGCACGGGTACGCCACAGCAGCACGGCTCCGGAGAGCATCAGCAGCACGGCCACCGCGTTCCACACCGTGTCATACACCAGCAGGTCCACCTCGTAGCGGATCTGGTGCAGCCCCATGAGCTTGTGCTGCACCGTCCCGTCATACAGCTGGAAGGCTCCGGCGCCCAGCAGAACCCCGCCGGCCCAGCGCTGCAGGATGACCTCGTGCCAGCGGCGCAGATCCGCGAACAGGAACAGCCCGGCCACCACGGCGAACCAGCCGAAGGCGTGGAACAGGCCGTCCGAAAACAGCCCCGCTGCAGTAGTGGACCGGTCATAAAAGTGGTGCCACTGCAGTAACTGGTGAAAAACCACCTCGTCTACGAAAGCAGCCACCCCGATGCCGAAAAGGGCTCCGGAAAGGAGGTTGCGCCGCCGGGGGGACCGTGATGGAGGAAGCGGAGAAGCCATGTTTCGAACATAACACCGGGCCCCGCACACCCGCAGGTCCGCCAGTGACAAGGTCCATCCCGGCAGCAAGGATGGAGGGATGTGGATCGGCGCGCTGGAAGTAGACCTGCTGCTGGGGGACGTGCACTCGCTGAAGGGCAAACGCTCACTCGTCCGGCCCATCCTCGCCGAGCTGCGGCGGAAGTTCGATGTTTCCGCAGCAGAGGTCGGGTCACTGGACCTGCATCGCAGGGCTGCCATCGGCGTGGGCGTGGTGGCCGCGGACCGTACGCATGTGGTGGATGTGCTCGACGCCGCCGAACGGCTGGTCGCTGCCCGGCCGGAAGTCCAGCTGCTGAGCACCCGGCGCCGGCTATTCACGGCAGAGGACTAGCCGACCGCGGCCCGACCTCGCCACGGTGGAGGCAATGGGGAACAATTGGGCGGGTGAGTCTTAGCGCAGCACCCGCCCCCGCCCCTTCCGCTCCCGATGCCGAGGTCATTGCCCAGCTGGCTGCCGAATTGGGGGTGGCGCCCTGGCAGGTCCGTGCAGCAGTTGAACTGCTCGACGGCGGGGCCACCGTTCCCTTTATTGCCAGGTACCGCAAGGAAGTCACCGGCACCTTGGATGACGCCCAGCTGCGCGAGCTCGATGAGCGGCTGCGGTATCTGCGCGAGCTGCAGGACCGCCGCCGGGTCATCCTGGCGGCCGTGGAAGCGCAGGGGAAACTGACCCCCGAACTGCGTGCCGCCGTCGTCGCCGCCGACACCAAGTCCCGCCTCGAAGACATTTACCTTCCGTACCGCAGCAAGCGGCGGACCAAGGCCCAGACCGCACGGGAAGCCGGGTTGGAGCCGCTGGCCGATGCCCTGCTGGCCGACCCGCGGCGCTCCCCGGAGAAGGAAGCCGCGGCCTATTTGGGCGACGGGGTCCCTGATGCCGCCGAGGCGCTCGCCGGTGCCCGGGCCATCCTCGTTGAGCGCGTCTCCCAGGACGCGGACCTGCTGACCGAGCAGCGGGAGAAGCTCTGGCGGCAGGGTCGGATGCGCTCGCAGGTCCGCCCGGGCAAGGAAACCGAAGGGCGCAAGTTCACCGACTACTACGACTTTTCCCAGTCACCGTCGGGGATGCCCTCACACCGGGTACTGGCACTGTTTCGGGGCGAGAAGGAAGGAATCCTGGAACTGAGCCTGAGTGAAGGAGACCCGGCCGACGCCGAGGCCCTCGCAAAGGCCCGGGCCCGCTATGAACGGTCCGTAGCCGCGCGGCTGGGCGTGGCGGACCGGGGACGTCCGGCGGACGCGTGGCTGGCGCAAACCGTGCAGTTGGCCTGGCGCCGGATCCTGGCCAAACTTTCCGTGGACCTGCGGGTCCGCCTGTTCACTGACGCGGAGGCTGAGGCCGTACGGGTGTTCGCGGCCAACCTGCGCGATGTCCTGCTGGCTGCCCCGGCGGGCAACCGGGCCACCCTCGGGCTCGACCCCGGGCTGCGGACCGGCGTCAAAGTGGCGGTGGTGGACGGCACCGGCCAGGTGGTGGCCACGGACACCGTGTATCCGCACGCTCCGGCGCGGCGCTGGGACGAGGCACTGGCGACACTTGCCGGACTGGTCCGGCAGCACGGCGTCGAACTTATTGCCATTGGCAACGGCACCGCGTCCCGCGAGACGGACAAGCTGGCCGCCGAACTGATCCGGATGCTGCCGGCAGGCACGCAGGTGCGGAAATTGGTGGTGTCCGAGGCGGGGGCATCCGTGTACTCAGCCTCGGCACTGGCTTCCGCTGAGCTGCCGGGCATGGACGTGTCGCTGCGCGGGGCGGTGTCCATTGCCCGCAGGCTCCAGGACCCGCTGGCAGAACTGGTCAAGATTGATCCGAAATCCATTGGTGTGGGGCAGTACCAGCACGACGTCACACCGGCCAAACTCGAGCGGTCCCTGGACGCGGTGATTGAAGACTGCGTTAATGCCGTGGGCGTGGACCTGAACACCGCCTCGCCCGCGCTCCTGACCCGGGTGGCCGGCGTCGGCCCGCTGCTCAGCGAAAACATTGTGGCGTACCGCAACGCCAACGGCCCGTTCACCCGGCGCCGGGACCTGGTGAAGGTGCCCCGGCTGGGTGCCAAGGCCTTTGAACAGTGCGCCGGCTTCCTGCGCGTCACCGGCGGGAGCGAACCGTTGGACGGGACCAGCGTCCACCCGGAGTCCTACCCCACGGCCCGGAAGATCCTGGCCGCGGCCGGGGCCACCATGAGTGCGGCAGGTGCCACCCTGGACGGGGTTGATCCGGCAGCTTTTGTGGACGGTACCGTTGGCCTGCCCACGGTCCTGGATATTCTGGCTGAGCTGCGCAAACCCGGCCGCGACCCACGCCCGGCCTTTGAAACGGCAACGTTCTCGGAGGGCATTGAAAAGATCTCGGACCTGCGTCCGGGGATGATCCTGGACGGTGTGGTCACCAATGTTGCGGCCTTCGGTGCCTTCGTGGACGTGGGAGTGCACCAGGACGGCCTGGTACACATCTCCGCCATGTCCACCAGCTTTATCTCCGATCCCCGCGAAGTGGTGAAATCCGGGCAGGTGGTCAAGGTCAAAGTGCTGGAGGCGGATCCGGAGCGCAAACGCATTTCGCTGACGCTCCGGCTCGACGACGACGCCGAGGGACCCGCGGGCGGCCGGCCGCGGCGTCTGCCGTCACCGGCAGCACCGGCAGGCAGCGCCGGAACCAAGCGATCCGTTCGTCAGGCCCGGTCCGACGCTGGGAAGCCGCCGGCCAAGGCGGGTGTGGGGAAGTCTGCCCGGGGAGGCGACAGCAAGCCGGCCAAAACCGGGGCGCCGTCGTCGTCCGCGTCCACCCCCGCCGCGAAGGCTGGCAGGGGCGGACCACAGACCACGGTTCCCACCGGTGCCATGGCCGACGCCATGCGGGCTGCCGGGCTCCTGAAATAGGGCGGTGCCGGGCTCAAGGAGCGGTGCCCGGCACAGGACTGCGCCCGGCCTGCGTGCGGAAGAGCTAGTCGGGGTTGCCGGGCCGATCGGCCGCTTCGGCTTCGTCCGCCTGATCCGGTGAGGCAGGTACGGTGCCCGCGGCATGGGTGCCCTGGTCCTCGCGGATGTTCCCGGCCGAGTGCGAAGAGCTTCCCGGCCTACGGGGTTCTCCGGTGGGGCCGGGCTGCGGTGCGCTCGGACCCAGCGGGTCCTCGGCGTCGTTGGCTGGTCCGGTGGGTTCAGTAGTCACGGTGTCCTCTCGGTGATGCTTGCTTCTTCTGGAAAATCAGTTGCGGCCGATCAGCGTGCCCAGCAGGCTGCTGTCCAAGGCCGCCAGCAATGCGCGCGGATCCTCGTAGACCTCTTCGGCACCGGCCTCGCGCAGTTCGGCTTCGCTGGTACCGCCGCAGGTCAGTCCGATGGTAGGGATGGAGAGCTTGCTTGCCGCTTTCACGTCCCAGACGGAGTCGCCCACAAAAACGGTGTCTGCTGCGTCCAGTCCGCCCGATTCCAGTGCCGCCTCCAAAATGTCAGGGGAGGGCTTGCTGGCCTCGGCATCGCCGGAGCTGGTGGCGCCGCTGATGGCCGAATCGGCGTCGATCACGGTGCGCAGGAACCCGAGCTCAGCCTCCGAAGCGGAGGAGGCCAGCACCACGGTCAGGTCCTTGCCGGCGCAGGCCTTAAGCAGGTCCCCCGCGCCGTCGAACGCGCGCAGCGAAGGCCACCAGGTGGAGAAGATGGCGCCGTGGGTGCTGTCGAGCTTTTCGTCCTCCTCCTTGTTGCGGTCCTCGCCAAGGAGGTGTTCCACGAGTTTGTCCCCGCCCATGCCAATGCCGCGGTGGATGGCAGACATGGGAACGTCATGTTCCATCCGGCGGAATGCCTGCCACCAGCAGACCGCGTGCAGATAATTGGAATCCACGAGGGTGCCATCCACATCGAAAAGGACCCCGCGCTTGCCGTTGCCGGAACTGCTCATAGCTTGCCGCCTTCGTTATCCGTAGTGCCTGTGCCTGCTCTCGAGTCTAGTGCCGGGGCCGGGAACTCTGCCCGTCCCGGCGGGCCCAGGAAGGCGCGAAGCTGCCGTTCCACCACGCTCAGTTCCTTGAGCTCACATTCCCACACCACCAAAACCTCCCAGCCCGCCGCCTCAAGGACGGCCCGGGCAGCGGCATCCCGTTCCACCGTGCGGTTTCGCTTCGCGGACCAGAACGCGCTGTTGGTTTGCGGGGCATGCTGCCCGGCCCGGCAGGAGTGGACATGCCAGAAACAGCCGTTGATGAACAGGACTTTTCGGCGGCCGGCGAACACCAGGTCCGGCTTCCCTGGCAGACGGGCGGGACCGTAGCTTCCGTGCAACCGGAACCGATATCCGGCGGCATGCAGGAGGCGGCGGACCAAAAGCTCCGGTTTTGTGTCCTTGCCCCGGATGCGGGACATGTTCCGGCTGCGCTGCTCGGGAGTGAGGATGTCGGCCATGGTCCCAGTCTAGGAAAAGGTCACGATTGGGTTTCGCGCTACCCGGATTGGCTGGAGGGGATTTCCAAAGCCATAAGGTCGCTTACTATTGAAGTCACTGATAAACCCTTACAAGGAGGTAAGTGATGTCGGGCTACTTCAAGCTGGTGGACGCCCACGAGGGAAGTTACCGGATCAAGCTCATTTCCGGTGACGGGACGCTGATGGCAGTGTCCACCACCTTCGACACCAAGCAGGATGCGGCGGCGGGAATCGAGCAGCTGCGCGAGATTGCCGGCACCGGACCCGTGGTTGACCAGAGCAAGGACGCAGACGTGTTGGGTGCAGCCAACAGCTCTGCGCCACGGGCGGCTGCCAACTAAGCCGGAAGTATGTAGAGCACCAGTAACACGGCATTTTCAGCAACACAGCACCTCCGCACTACGGAACAGGCCCCGTCCCCACTGTTTTAGGTGGGGACGGGGCCTGTTCTACGTCTCCGGGAGCTGCCGCGTCACCTGACGCCGGGTTCCCGGTGCCTAGGTCTGGTCCTCGCCGCCCTCAGCGGGTTCCTGAGGGTGGACCTGCGCCTCGTTTTCCTCATCCTTGCCGTTGCCCTCCGCAGGCTGCTGCGGATGCGTCCGGCCGGAGTCCTTTTCCTCGCTGCCCTGCTCGCTCATGGGATTCTCCACTTCGCTCACGGCCGGCACCGGCGGACGCCGGTTCTCCTGTGGAGCGGCCTTCGTTCCAGTCTAGGGACTTGGCCCGGTCTGGGAACCCCGGACGGTTCAAGCCGTCCCCGTCCCGCCGGGCGGCTGCGCTAAGTGCGGTGTGGGGCGATCAGACACTCCCTCACAAACTGCTGGCCTGTACCGCACACTGCCGGTAGCGTGAGCCGGATGCAGCCCAAAGACGCAGACGTCATTGTTGTAGGAGCAGGCCTCGCCGGCCTGGTGGCCACCGCCGAGCTGGTGGCGGCCGGACAAACCGTGATCCTGGTGGAACAGGAGGGACAGCAGAGCCTCGGCGGCCAGGCCTGGTGGTCCTTCGGCGGGTTGTTCCTGGTGGATTCACCGGAACAGCGCCGGTTCCGGGTCAGGGATTCCGTGGAACTGGCCTGGCAGGACTGGCTTGGCACGGCCGGCTTTGACCGGGAAGAGGATTACTGGCCGCGCCGCTGGGCCGAGGCGTACGTGCATTTCGCCGCCGGGGAGAAACGGGCCTGGCTGCAGCAGATGGGACACCGCCTTTTCCCGGTGGTGGGATGGGCGGAGCGCGGCGGGTACGGCGCCAACGGTCCGGGCAACTCCGTGCCGCGTTTCCACATCACCTGGGGTACCGGCCCCGGTATCACCGCACCCTTTGAAGCGAAGGTGCGCGACGGCGTCGAACGCGGCCTGGTCCGCCTGGCCTTCCGCCACCGGCTGGATGAGCTGGTCCTGACCAACGGGGCCGTGACCGGAGTGCGCGGCAGCGTGCTGGAACCCACGACGACGCCGCGCGGCACGGCCTCGTCGCGGACGGTTACCGGCGACTTCGAATTCACTGCTTCTGCGGTGATCCTGACTACCGGCGGCATCGGCGGAGACCATGACGCGGTGCGGGCGGCCTGGCCGCAACGGATGGGACCGGCACCAAAGAACATGCTCAGCGGCGTGCCTGAACACGTGGACGGCCGCGGAATCGGGATTGCACAGACGGCCGGCGGGCGGGTAATCAACCCGGACCGGATGTGGCATTACGTGGAAGGCATCCGGAACTGGGACCCGGTATGGAAGAACCACGGGATCCGGATCCTGCCCGGGCCGTCTTCCCTTTGGCTGGACGCGGCCGGCAACCGGCTGCCGGTTCCGCTCTTCCCCGGTTTCGATACCCTCGGCACGCTGGAACATCTGCGCCGCAGCGGGCACGACTACAGCTGGTTCATCCTCAACAAGTCGATCATCCGCAAGGAGTTTGCCCTCTCCGGGTCCGAGCAGAACCCCGACCTCACCGGCAAATCGGTACGGGACGTGCTTCGGCGGGCCACCGCGGGCGTACCGGCACCCGTGCAGGCCTTCCTGGACCACGGTGAGGATTTCCTGACGGCCGATTCCGTGGAGGAACTCGTGGCCGGAATGAATGTGCTGGCCAAAGGATCTTCGGCGCAGGGGCAGGTCCCCGAGCTGTCCGTTGACGCGGTCCGCAGTGAGCTGGAGGCCCGGGACCGCGAAATCCTCAATCCGTTCAGCAAGGATTCCCAAGTCACCGCAATCCGGGGCGCCCGCACGTACCTCGGTGACCGGCTTATCCGCACGGCCGCCCCGCACCGGATCCTGGACCCCAAGGCAGGACCACTGATTGCCGTCCGCCTTTCGGTGCTGACCCGCAAAACCCTCGGCGGATTGGAAACTGACCTGCAGTCACGGGTCCTGGGCGACGACGGCGCTCCGGTGCCGGGGCTCTTCGCCGCAGGCGAGGCAGCGGGATTCGGCGGCGGCGGTATGCACGGCTACCGGTCCCTGGAAGGCACGTTCCTGGGCGGATGCCTCTTCAGCGGCCGTGCAGCCGGCCGAGCCGCGGCCGGGCAGGGCACCGCACAAACATAGGCACCGTACAAACATAGGCACCGCACAAACATAGAGGCGCCGCTTAAAGACGCCCGGCCGGGACAGCAGCCTCATGGATGCCGTCCCGGCCGGTGCGGGAGTTGAAGGGACTAGCCCGCGTATCCCATCTTCCGGGCCTGCCGGTATTCCTTCATCTGGTTGTAGTAGGCGCTGGCCGGGCCCATGAACAGCATGACCACGCCGGCAATAAGCAGCAGGATGGAGACCAGGCTGAGGATGCCGGCCGGTGAACCATTGACCCCGATCAGGCTGGTGAGGGACAGACCGGCGAAAACGGCCATGACGATCCGGGCCCAGTTGTGTCCCTTACGGGCGAACACAGCGAACAGGACGTTGACGGCAAGGCTGATCACGCCGATAACGACTGCTGTGACCAGGCCAATGGTGACGGCCGTATCCACATCGGAGCCGGTCAGGCCGCTGGCGCGTGCCAGTTCAGCGCGGCCTGCATCGGAGGTCAGGGTAGCCACGGACAGAACCAGACCGATGAGGCTCGCAACAGCCGAGGCGATCAGCAGCCAGAAGCCGCGCTCCACGGCCGTGGGCCGCTGCGGCTCGTTGGCTACAGGGGCGGATTCTCCGCCGCTGTACGCGCCGTAGTTGTAGTTAGGCGTGCTCATAGTAATTTTCCCCTTTTGTTTCACACGAATAATGAATGACTATCAGTGAAGACCCAAACGATGTCCTGCCCAGCCTAGCCAAGTCAAAGCCCCAATGGGTCCCCATAACGGTGGATATTCCCGGGGTTTTTGCCCGGCTTCCGAAACCGGGCTCCACCGAATGGAGGATGTGCGGGCAGGTCACGCGGTGGTGCTGGCTGCCGGGTGCGGAAAGAGCGGGAATAAAGGGTGTGTCCGCGGCCGTTCCCCACTGTATGCAAACGCATGAAAAGGAGAATCGGATGACTGATCGCAGGCTAGTGGTGGTTTCGGGCGGGCTGGGCGTTCCCTCGTCCTCGCGGATGCTGGCCGATGCTCTGGCAGCGGCAGCGCGGATGGAAATCGAAGCCGGCGGACTGAGCGCATCTGTCAGCACCTTCGAGCTGCGGGAATACGCCGTGGACATTGCCAACTCCATGGTCACCGGCTATGCGCCTCCGCGATTGGAAGCGGCCATCAACGAGCTGGTTGCCGCCGATGCCCTGATTGCCGTCTCTCCGGTCTTCACCGCCTCCATGAGCGGCCTGTTCAAATCCTTCTTTGACGTCATCGATAATTCCTCCCTTGACGGCAAGCCCGTACTGATCGGCGCCACCGGCGGAAGTGCCCGCCATTCCATGGTGCTGGACTATTCCATGCGCCCCATGTTCAGCTACCTGCGCGCACGGACGGCCCCCACCGCTGTTTACGCTGCTCCCGGCGACTGGGGAGAAGGCGAAACCGGCACCGGTTCCCTGGATCAGCGGGTCCGCCGTGCTGCCGGCGAGCTGGTTGCCCTGATGGGGGATGCTCCCGCTCCACAGCCGCGGGCGGCCGCGGCGCCGCAGAAGCTTGCTGAAACGTCACTGCCGTTCGAAGAGCTGCTGGCCCAGACGCAGCGCAAGTAGCGTCCGCGGGGGCAATCCGGCCGGGACCCTGCCCGGCCGGACCCGCGGACCCTATACTTTTGGGACTGCCAGCTCACTTCGAACGGGGACCGTTCATGGAACCGAGCGTTGCAATCCTGCCTCAGGCCAGTGACTACCTGCTTCAGGCGGTGCACGCCGGCGGGGGCGTGGTTGAACCGCTTTCCCCGAGCACTCTCGGACTGGTCCTTACAGGCGGCCTCTCCCAGGATGCGCTGGAAACCGTACTGCTGCAGCATCCGCACCTGAGCTGGATCCAACTGCCGCTGGCAGGTGTGGACGCGTATGGGGACCTGATCCTGCGCACCCCGGACCGCCAATGGACCAGTGGCAAAGGCGCCTTTGCGCAGCCGGTGGGTGAATTCGCCCTGGCATTGACCCTGGCAGTACTTCGCTCGGTGGACACCTTTGCACGGGCACGGTCCTGGGGGAGTCCGCAGGGCGTTTCACTGCACGGGAAGAACGTAACCGTTGTCGGAGCCGGGGGAGTGGGTCGGGAGATCCTGCGCCTGGTCTCAGCCTTCACCGACCACGTCACCATGGTGCGTGCCCATGACCGGCCCGTGCCGGGGGCGGAAAGAACCGTCACCGACGCCGGGTTGGACGGCGTGCTGCCCGGCACGGAGGTCCTGATTCTGGCAGCACCCATGACAGCTGCCACGAAGCATCTGATCGATGCACGGCGCCTGGCACTGCTTCCTCCCGAGGCATTCCTGATCAACATTGCCCGCGGCCCGTTGGTGGATACGGATGCGCTGGTCGCTGCCCTGGCCCAGGACCGCCTGGCCGGAGCGGCCCTGGATGTCACCGATCCGCAGCCCCTGCCGGACGGCCACCCGCTGTGGTCCGAGCCCAGGGCGCTGATAACCCCGCACAGCGGTGAAACACAGGACATGATCCGGCCGCACTTTGCCCGGCGGGTGCGGAACAATGTGCACAATCTGGCGGTCGGAGCGCCGCTGGAAGGTTTGGTGGACGCGCAGGCAGGCTACTGAGCCCATGCCGGCGGGCCCCTCCCCGGCCCGGGTTTAGGTATCCACGGCCGGTCCGGAGGCGACGTCGCCGTCCCATCCGAGATTGCGCGCCATCCGCTGCAGCACCGTCAGCAGGGCGGCATATTCTTCTTCGGTAATCTCTTCGGTCATCAGGCCGCGGATGCGGTCCACTGCCCCGCGGAGGTTTTCCAGGCTGCGCCGGCCCAGATCGGTGAGCTCATACTGCTCCGCGTCCAGGGCCACCCACCCCGATTCGCGCAGTTCCTCGATGAGCTCCTCGGAGGTACCGGTTTCCACCGCGGGGAAAAACGGCCGCAGCCCGTCCGCCAGCTGTTTCTGTGAGGCAGGGCCCTCCACCAGGAGGTTCATCATCTGCCATTGCCGGCGGGTAACGCCGTGCTCCTCAAAGCTGGCACCGAACTGGTCATCAACCAGCTGGTCTACGAGTTTGAGCCAGAATCCAATGGGCCGCTCCTGAGTCGCCATCACTCCACTGTACAAATCAAACACCCTGCCGGGAACCCTTGGGCCTTCGGCATTGCCCCTAGTCCAGCCGTGCCCGCGTACCGCAGCGCGGACAGGGTGCGGACCTGGCCAGTTCCATGCAGACAATACAGACGGGGAGCTGTCCGGTGTCATCGCGCAGCGGACGGTTTGGCATGTGCTTGCCGCAGTACGGCACGGGCCGGCGGGCGCGGCGCAAAGCCTGCTGTTTACACGGGGTGCAGAACACGTGCACCAGATCATCTTCATCCCTCGGCGGTGCTTCCACCGGTCGGGTCAGGGTAGATTCCCGGACGCTCATTACCTTTCCTTGCCACGTGGTACCGGGGCCCGGAGCCGCAGGGCAGCCAACAGGCCTAGTTCCACGGTAGCTTTTTCTACACTCCGTAGAAAAAGTGGGGGTGCGCGGAAGCCGCTGTTCCACGGGCTTCACGGACCGGTGGCGTGCCCTATTTCACGCGGCAGTTATTGCAGCAGTGCCCGGATGTCCTCAGCGGTCAGGGCGGAACTGAAGACGGCGTCGTCGTCCATGACGGAACTGAAGAGTTTGGCCTTCTGTTCCTTCAGCGCCATGACCTTCTCTTCGATGGTGTCCCGGGCGACCATGCGGTAGACCATCACGTTGTTCTTCTGCCCGATCCGGTGCGTGCGGTCCACGGCCTGGGATTCCGCTGCGGGGTTCCACCACGGGTCCAGCAGGAAGACGTAGTCCGCCTCTGTCAGGTTCAGGCCGAAGCCGCCGGCCTTCAGGCTGATCAGGAACACAGGCACTACGCCGTCCTTGAAGGAGGCAATCACCTCCGCACGGTTGCGGGTGGAGCCGTCCAGGTAGGCATACTTGATGCCCTGCTCGTCCAGCCGGTCCGCTGCCTTTTTCAGGAAGGAGGTGAACTGGCTGAAGATCAGTGCCCGGTGGCCCTCGGCGGTGATGTCCTCCAGCTGTTCAAAGAGGACGTCGAGTTTGGCTGAGGGCACACCCTCGTGTTCTTCCTCGACCAGGGAGGCGTCGAGGCTGAGCATGCGCAGCAACGTCAGGGACCGGAACACGATCATCCGGTTGCGGTCCATATCCTGGATCAGGCCCATCAGCTTCTGGCGTTCGCGCTGCAGATGCGTTTCATAGATTTTGCGGTGTTTGGGGTGCAGCTCCACTTCCAGGACCTGTTCCTGTTTCTCCGGCAGGTCCTTGGCCACGGCTTCCTTGGTCCGGCGCATCAGCAGGGGCCGGATACGCCGGCGCAGCCGGGCGAGCAGGTCCGGGCTGTCGCCGCGCTCGATCGGCCGCTGGTACTCATCGGCAAACTTCCGGGCGGAGGGGAACAGCCCCGGCGCCACAATGGCAAAGAGCCCCCAGAGCTCCATCAGGTTGTTTTCCATCGGGGTGCCGGTGATGGCCAGTTTGAAGGGAGCCGGCAGGTCGCGGGCGCACTGATGCACGCGGGTTACCCGGTTTTTCACAAACTGGGCCTCGTCCAGGATCAGCCCGTCCCAGTCCAGTTTCCGATAGGAGGCGAAGTCCAGCCGGAACACGGCGTAGGAGGTAATGACGACGTCGCCGCCGGCCACCACCTCGGCCAGCGGCACCTTGGACTTGGCTGTGGTGTCTCCGATGGTCACTACCTTGAGGCCGGGAGTGAAGCGGGCCGCTTCGGATCCCCAGTTCGGCACCACGGACGTGGGGGCCACCACCAGGAAAGGCCGGGGCTCCGGGGCGCCGGGGGACTGCCCGGGGTTTCGGTCCTGGCCGGCCTGCTTTTCGCGGGCGTGGGCCAGCAGGGCCAGCGTCTGCAGGGTTTTACCCAGGCCCATGTCATCGGCGAGGATGCCGCCAAGCCCGTGGTCCCAAAGGAAAGCCAGCCAGTTGTACCCCTCGTGCTGGTACGGCCGGAGGTTGGCCTGCAGCCCGGCCGGCAGCGGCACCGGCTCTACGGATTCCAGGTCCAGCAGGGCGGAGACCGATTCCCGCCAGGCAACGGCTTCCTCGGTTTCCTCCGCCAGCTCCTCCAGCTCGGACCACAGCCCGGCCTGGTACCGGCTGATGCTCAGTTCCCCGGTGTCCCACTCCTGCAGCCCCTGCGCCTCATTGATCAGGGCATGGAGGTGCTCAAACTCCGGACGGTCCAGTGACAGGTAGGTGCGGTCCACCAGCAGCAGCTTGGTCTTGCCCTGGGCGATGGCCTTGAAGATGTCAGCAAACGGGACCAGACGGCCCTCTACCGTGACCATCACCGCCAGATCGAACCAGTCGCGGCGTTCGGTTTCCACCGTGGTGATCTTCAGCTTGGGTGCTTCAAGCAGTTCGCGGTAGTCGGGCCGCTCGCCCTGTATTTCCACTCGCAGGCCTTCGGTCCCCTCCAGCACCGGCAGCAGGTGCTCAGTGAACTCGGCGGCCTCAATGCCGTGCAGTGTCCGGTTCCGCGGCACGGCGGACAGCGCCTTTCCAGCTGCGGCCAGCAGCGCACCTTCGGCGGGAACGTCCCGGTAGGAGGTGTCGGCGTCGTCGGACGTGCCGGGGGACCTGCCCGTCAGCGGCAGCCGGGTCACGGTGCTGCCGTGGCGGTATTCCCACTCCCAGCGCAGGGCCAGCTGATCCTCGGCGCCGAAGGCGGCGGTGAGGACCAGGACGGGCGGGGAGATTTCCGGGAACTCGACCGATTCGTCGCTGCTGGTCACCGGCAGCACCTGGCGCAGCCGCGGATAGAACTTTTCGAGGAACACTCCGGCGTCCGCCCGGGGCACCATCACCGGAGCGCCCTGCAGCAGCAGGCCTTTGTCCTGTTCCGTAAGGGTTTTGGCAGTGGGTGCCAGGGTGATGGTGTTCTGCGGGGAACGCAGGTAAATGCCGTGACTGCCAATAATGCCGGCATCCTCCACGGGGACCACGGTGCCGTCGATTTCCAGCGTCGGCAGCAGCTGCAGGGGCGCCGGGGTTTCCACACCGGCGGCGCGGACGTCCAGTGAGAGGGTGGCGAGTTTCCCTACGCGGACCTGGGCGTCTTTTTTGCTGCCGACAAACGGGATACCCAGACGGGTGGCTTCCTCCAGCAGCTGCCAGAGCAGCGGATTGGCGAAATCGTCCAGGTACAGCCAGGAGTCGTTCTGCCCGAAATAGCTCACCCCGTTGGAGCGGTGCAGTGCCGGGAACTGGGAGAACCAGCGGTGCTGGTCCGGATCCAGCCGCAGCCCGTATGTCTGGTAGCTGATGTTGCTCCAGGCCAGGTTGTTCTTCACCCAGTTGCCCTTGGTATTGCGCACCACAGGGCGGACCCCCAGGCGGAAGGGAGTGGCCCGGTGCTGGCTGTGCGGGGCGGGCGCGCCCCACCGGGTGGCCGCAGCCACGATATTGCGCAGTTCAAACTGGAGGGCAAGCGGGGTGGTTTCCACCGCTTTGGTGCCATCCGCCAGGTCCGCATCAATCAGGGTCTGCAGGGACTGCTGCCAGGCCGGCACCGTGGGCCTTGATACCGGGGCGGAGAGCTCCTGCCGGGCGCGCAGATGCTCGGCATTGCTCTGCAGGGCCGCCGCTGCCACGTGCTTGCAGTCAAAGCCCAGGGGACAGCTGCAGTGGTTGTCCAGCAGCCGGTAGTCGCCCTGCCGTTTGGCCCCCAGCTGCAGCAGGGTCCGGTAGGGCGCCGCCGCGCTGCCGCGGACCTGCGCGCGCAGTACTTCGCCGGCCGGATCCCATTCCAGGGACTCCACGGCCCCGCCCCGCGAGTAGGTCTGTCCGCGCTGGAACGCGGAGCCGCCCACCACGCGGATGACGTCGGTGACGTCGACGAGCGGAGGGGTTTCAGGCATGGTTTTATCGTCTCACGCAGCACCGACCGTTTATGCGGCCGGCTCCGGCGGGCGGATTTGGTGACCACCGGGGGGCCATGCCTAGGATGGTGGGTAACGCGGATCACAATGGCGTGATCTGCGTGCTAATTCTTCTGCATTGTTCAGAGGGCCCGCCCGGAGATGACGGACGGCAGGCTGGAGGCGGCCACCCAGGCAGCCACCAGCAGAATCAGCACTGCGAACGCGCGGCTGACTACTCGCTCATTCAGCCGCCGGGACAAGCGCCCCGCTGCCAGGGAAGCGATGACCGCTACGGCGGCAAAGGACAACGTCAATGCCCAGTCCATGGTCAGGCCCGGCAGATGGGCGGCAAACCCCGAAGCCGAGTTGATGGCGATTACCGCCAGCGAGATTCCCACCGCCTGCTGCATACCCACCCGCAGAATCAGCGTGAGGGCTGGAATGAGCAGGAAACCGCCGCCGACCCCCAGCATCCCGGTGAGGAAACCGACCACCAGGCCGACGGTGAGCCCGCGGACGAGCATCCCGCGGATGGCCGCTTCCGGGCTTTCCCCCGGAGGGCGGGCGGTCCGCGCCGCCGCCCCGACGCGGCTGGCCAGCAGCATTCGGACGGCGGCAAACACCATCATCCCGGCGAAGAACAGCATCAGGACGTCCGGATCCAGGCGTTCAGCAACGGCGGCGCCGGCCCATGATGCAGGAATCCCCGCCGCACCAAGAACGGCCACCAGGCGCCAGTTGATGCCAACATGCCGGCGGGGGAGCAGGCCCGCCAGCGACGACAGTCCCACCACAATCAGCGAGGTGGGAACGGCATCCTCCGGGTCCAGGCCCACCAGGTATACGAGCGCCGGTACGGCAATGATGGCACCGCCCGCCCCGGTCAGGCCCACCACGGCGCCGACGACGAGGGCAACTGCCACTCCGACCACACTCATGGACTCCACGCTCGCACCGGGGGAGCCCGCAGACTAGGCGGCGCCGTCGCCGGCCGTTCAGTCGTGCTATCTTTTGGGAAGATAAATCTGATTTATTGTCGCTTCGGTCACACAAGTCAGATGTAATGACGCGTCTGAGGAGTCTATTGTCATGTCGTCGGCAAACCCGGGTGTTCCCCCGCTGATCGTGATGGGGGTGCAGGGGTGTGGGAAATCCACCTCCGGACGCGCCATTGCAGAAGCGCTGTCCCTGCCCTTCATCGACGGGGATGATCTGCATCCGCTCAGTAACAAGGCAAAGATGGCCTCCGGCCACCCGCTGACGGACGCTGACCGCGAACCCTGGCTGGCAGCCATCGGTACCGCCCTGGCCGAGGGACTCAGCCGCGGACAATCCACCGTCATCGCCTGCTCGGCCCTGAAACGCCGGTACCGGGACCTGATCCGCTCCTTCGCGCCCCGGACGCGGTTTGTGCACCTTGCCGGGAACCGCGGCCTGATCGCCGAACGCCTCTCGCACCGGAACCACGAATACATGCCTCCTGCGCTGCTCGATTCCCAGTTCGAAACACTGGAACCGCTGGAAGCTGATGAAGCAGGCATCCCGGTGGACATCAACCTCACGCCCGAGGAAATTGCCGCCGTCGTGGCAACCGCGCTCACCAGCCGCTGACTTCCCTCCCCCTAACCAACCGTTTTATCCAGATAGGACAACGATGACCGATCTAGAGCTCAACTGGACGTTGAGTACTCCCGGCCTGCTCCTCATCGCCGTGGCCGCCATTGCGCTGCTGCTGGTGATGATCATGAAGTTCCGCATTCATGCCTTCCTGTCGCTGATCACGGTCAGCCTGCTGACCGCCGTCGCCACCGGAATCCCGGCCTCGGGAATTGTGCCCACACTGACGTCCGGGTTCGGCTCCACGCTGGGCAGCGTTGCCCTGCTGGTGGGCCTGGGTGCCATGCTCGGGCGGATGCTCGAGGTCTCCGGCGGTGCCGAGGTCCTCACCAACGCGCTGATCAACAAGTTCGGCCAGAAGCGGGCCTCGCTGGCCCTGTCCATCGCGTCGCTGATGTTCGGCTTCCCGATCTTCTTTGACGCCGGCCTGGTGGTCATGCTGCCGATCATCTTCACCGTTGCCCGCCGGATGGGCGGCTCACTGCTGACCTACGGTTTCCCGGCTGCCGCCGCGTTCTCCGTGATGCACGTTTTTGTGCCGCCGCACCCCGGCCCCGTGGCTGCCACGGGCCTGCTGGGCGCCGACGTCGGGCTCGTCCTGATCTTCGGCCTGCTGGTTGCCATTCCCACCTGGTACCTGGCCGGTTACCTGTTCGGCACCTTCCTGGGCAAGAAGTTTGTCCTCCCGGTCCCGTCCATCCTGGACGCACCCACCGGCTCGGCGGAATCCGAGTTCCGGTCCGCTCCGAAGCTGGGCACCATCGTGACCCTGCTGATGCTTCCCTTCTTCCTGATCTTCCTGAACACCGGCCTGAACATGCTGGCCACTGCCGAAGTGGTCTCCCTGGAGGACGGCTGGGTGCAGATCCTGCGGACCCTGGGCGAAACCCCCGTGGCCCTGCTGATCACGGTGTTCCTTGCCATGTGGCTGCTGGGCCGCCGCCAGGGCAAAAAGGGAACCCTCATTGAAACGGTGGTGGACAGTGCCCTGGGCCCGGTCTGCTCCATCATCCTGATCACCGGTGCCGGCGGAATGTTCGGCGGGGTGCTGCGCGCCTCCGGAATCGGCAACGCCATTGCCGAATCGCTGGACGCCATCGGACTTCCGGTCATTGTGGCCGGCTTCCTGATCGCCGCCATTGTGCGGCTGGCGCAGGGCTCGGCCACGGTGGCGCTGACCACCGCCGCGGCGCTGGTCCAGCCCGTGGTGATGGACAGCCCTGACTTCAATGCCGTGCAGGTGGTGGCGATTGTGCTGGCACTTGCGGGCGGATCGGTCTTCGCAGGACACGTCAACGACTCCGGCTTCTGGCTTATCAGCCGCTTCTTCCAGATGGATACCAAGACCACGCTGAAGACGTGGACCGTGGGCCAGGCGCTGATCGGCGTCGTCGGCTTCGCCTTCGCGCTGGTCATCTACCTGGTGGCCTCCGGGTTCTAACCGCAGGACATGCAAAGGGCGGGCAGGCCGGAAGGCCTGTCCGCCCTTTGCGTTCAGCGGAACCCGGGTCAGCGCTACACCCCTTCAACCGCACGCAGCTGGCCCGAGCGCACTGCCGCAGCGAAAGCGGAGTAATCCTGCTCGTTTTGGTCGGCGTACCGTTCGCAGAAGCCGGCCACCGAGTTGTCGAACTTGTCGCTTTTGCCCAAATAAGCGGAAATCGCAACGGGGTCCCCGGACCTGGCATGCGCCCGGGCCAGGGTCCAACCGCAGATCCGGGCATAAAGCTCCATACCGTAGGGCTTCATCGCCTCAACGGCTATGGAACCCTTCATATCCCTCAGCTGGCGCCAGTAGAGGTAGCGGTTGTCCTGTACGCCCCTGGTCCAGCCCAGGAAAATATCGCTTGCCGCCTGGATCATGCGTTGGCCCTGCACCACCCGGGCACCCGGCTGCCGGTACTTGCTTTTGGGGAGGTGGTCCTCCAGTACGGAGCGGGTGGCTTCCTTGACCTGCAGGAACAGCGGATCACCGGCATCGCGGCCCTGCAACAACACGATGAAGCTCCGGGTACCCACGCTGCCGACTCCCACCGCCTTGCGGGCGACGTCGACCACCTCGAAGCGCTCAAGGAGCTGGCGCCGATCCTCCTGCAGGCTCGCCCGGTAGGACCGGAGCTGGTCCCGGATGGCTGTTTCCATTTCCTCGGCCGTCAACCCCCATGAAACGTCAAGCTCCCTCAGGGGAACGATGATGGGCGCCCGGCTAAGAATCCGGTATGACCCGTCTACCTCTTCGGCCAGCTTTGACAGTGCATGCAGGCTGTCCCGGGAACGGGCTTTCCGGGCTGTCTCCTTTGCCGTCCTTTTGACGTGTTTGGCGGCCTTCTTGTCTGCCTTGCCCTTGCCGGACTCCGCTGCGCGCCGGATGGTTTCCGCAACGTCCTGCTCCGCCAGATGGGCGTACCAAATGTCCATGGTGTCCATGTGTGCGAAGTCCTGCATTGCTTCCCGATAGGACCGAACCGCGGCCCCGGTGACCGTCCGGGTCTCTTCCGTGGAGAAGCCGTTGTTCCGGGCTGCGATGGTGAAACTCGCGGCCAGCCGCAGAACGTCATATTCAAACGGACCCGGAAGTGTCTCGTCGAAATCGTTCAGGTCGAACATCAGCGCCCGTTCCGGTGAGGCGAAGACCCCGAAATTGGACAGGTGCGCGTCCCCGCACAGCTGGACCGTCAGGCCCGCGCGCGGCATATCCCTGAGATCGGCGGCCATGACCTTGGCCGTGCCGCGGTAGAAGGTGAACGGCGAAGCGAGCATCCGGCCGTGCCGCACCGGCACCAGATCCGGATCGCGGGTGCGGTTTTGTGCCTCGATGAGCGTCACCGGGTCCGGGCGGCCCGATGCAGGCCCCCACCCCTGATGGGCGGAAACGGAAGTCGATTGTCGGAGGTCCTTGCCTGCTGCCGCCCGCTCCGCGACAGTGGGACGGGTGGTTTGGGTGCTTCCCATGGTCCGCGGCCTCTCTGCAGCAGTTCGCTGCTTCCCTCGGTCAGGCCCTGCGGGGTCAGGTTACCGCCGGCGATCTTCCTTAGGCCAGCGGTGAGCCCAAACCTCCGCCCTCGACCCTCACGGTGCACGCATCCCGGAAGGTGAGTACGGGGCAGGCCCGACCGCCCCCGCCCCGTGAACGCCTGATCCAACAGCTACGGAGGACAGGATGGTCCCGCTATTGCTCGCAGCCGCGGTAATGCTGGCCTACAGCGCCTTTTCGTCGCCATTGAGCCGGCACGGCGTGACCAGCGCGATGGTGTTTGTGCTCGCCGGGACCATCCTGGGCGCGATGCTCGGCGGATCGGCCCACGTGGAAGGCCACACGGTTGAGCGGCTGGCAGAACTGGCCCTGGTCTTCCTTCTCTTTACCGACGCCGCACGGCTGGATCTTGGCGTTCTGCGGCACAGTCTTGGCTGGCCGGGCCGGTTACTGCTCATCGGCCTCCCGCTGACCCTCGTTCTTGGGTTCGGGACAGGGCTCCTCCTCTTCCCGGAGCTTCCGCTCGCCAGCGTCTTCCTCCTGTCCGCCATGCTCTGCGCCACCGATGCGGCGCTGGGCCAGCGCGTGGTCGAAGACCCGGCCGTGCCGGGCCCGGTACGCCAGGCACTGACCGTGGAGAGCGGCCTGAACGACGGTATTGCCGTGCCCTTCTTCCTGGTGGCCCTGGACATCACCATGGCACCGCTGGAGGGGAGCCTCCCCTCGGCAGTTGCGGCCGCCGTTGCCGGGCAACTCGGGTGGGGCCTGCTGGCCGGGGTTGGGGTGGGAGCCGCTGGCGGGTACCTGCTGCGGGCTGCGGGGGAGAGGATTCAGCCCGAATGGCGCCAGCCGTTTAGCCTGGCCGTTGCCCTGGGCGCGTATGCGGCAGCGGTATCCCTCGGTGGCAGTGCCTTCATCGCGGCGTTTGTGGGCGGTATGGCGTTCCGTCTGGCCTCCGGCCCCGGGATCGTGGCGCCCACCCGCTTCACCGCGGAAACGGGGCAGGTGCTGGCGGCGGCAACCTGGATGATCTTCGGTGCCGTTGCAATTCTGGCCGCACTGCCGCACATTACCTGGCAGGTGATTGCCTACGCCGTGCTGAGTCTCACCGTCATCCGGATGCTGCCGGTCGCCGTCGCGCTGCTGGGCAGTGGGGCCCGCTGGCAGACCAGGGCCTTTATCGGCTGGTTTGGCCCGAGAGGACTGGCCTCCGTGGTGTTCGGGCTGTTGGCCTTTGAGCGCGGAACCCCGGAAGCGACCACGCTTATCACCACTGTGGCCGTGACCGTGGGACTGAGCGTTTTCGCCCATGGGTTCTCGGCCAAACCGCTCGTAGCGGCTTTCCAACGATGGACCGCTGCAAACCCCGGCGGGCCGGGTTAGGATCGCCGCGTGAATAACATCAGCGATCTGCAGGACTGGTCCGCCTCTCTGCTCACGGGCGAGCGGGTCCGCTTCCGTGAACTGCGGGAGCAGGACCTGCGGCACCTCGCCGAGTGGTGGAATGACCCGGCTCAGGCCATCCTGCAGCAAAACCGGGTGGTTGCACGGCCGGAGGAGTCCGCAGCAGCCATGTTCCGGACCTGGAGCAAGAACGAGTCACCCTCAGGATTCGGCTACAGCATCGTGAACCCTGCCGAGCGGCTGGTGGGGCATATCAGCGTCTGGGGCATCGCGGTGCCCGAGCGGATTGCCACCGTGGCGATCATCATCGGCCCGGAATTCCAGGACCAGGGCATAGGCCGGGAAGCGCTGCGGCTGGGCCTGCGGATTGTGTTCGAGGAAATGGGTGCGCACAAAGCGGAACTGCAGACCTGGTCCTACAACCATCGGGCGCTGCACCTCTACACGTCACTGGGATTCGCTGAAGAGGGCCGCCGCCGAGCCGCCGTGTTCCACCGCGGAGCCTTCCACGACCAGGTGCTGCTGGGCATGCTGGCGGACGAGTACCGGGCCTCCACCACCGGGTAGGGGGCTAGCGGGGCAGAGCGGGCGAGGGTGCCGCGATGCTGGCCAGCCAGTCATTTACGAGCGCCGAAACCACTGCGGGGCGCTCCATGTAAAGGTGGTGGCCTGCGGCGTCGAGCACGGCAAAGGTCCCGCGCACATAGTGATCCCGCAGCGCCAGGCCGTCCTCATACCCGGTGACGTGGTCCTGCCGTCCGAAGATATGCAGCGACGGCGCCTCGAACGGTTCCGGATAAGCTTCCTCCGGTTCCCGCTGCAGCGCGTAGTCCGCGGCAATCCGCTCGGTCACCTGCGGATCCGTTCCGCGCAGGCCGGGAAGGACAAACTCGTTGAACGCGGCAAGCGTGTCCGGAGTCTGGATCACGGCAATACCCAGGAAATCGCCGTCGACCACCTGCTCGGGAAGGTCCGCGCGGATGACGGCGGGTGCGGGGAGTAACCGCTCTTTGTGGTCGGCAATGAAGACGGCCCCGAGCGTGGCCAGCCCGAGCACCTGGCTGCGCATCGTGTGGGCCACATGGCGGGCGATCATGCCGCCGAAGGAATGTCCGATGATCGCGAACGGCTCCTCACCCAGCAGCTGCCGAAGTTCGTTGACGACGCCGTCGGCCACCTCCTGGGCGCTCGCAACGGATCCTGGCACCGCCTGCGCGGTCCACGGCAGGTCGAGGTAGATGCGCCGCCACGGACCCCCGGCCAGCGAGGCGTCCAGGGGCAGCATGCTGCGGTGGTCCAGCTCGAACCCGTGCACCAGAACCAGCGGCCTGCCCTGCCCAACCTCATGCGCTATCACCGGATCATCCTAGGGCAGCTGCGTGAAAATCCGCGGTTCGTCGGCCCAGACACTGCCGACTTCCTCCATGGTGCGGCGCATGATCTTGTCCATGGCAGTGCGGGCGGCCTCGGGATCGCCGCCGGATATCGCGTCGGCAACGTCCATGTGCAGCTGCAGGGCCTCCTCATGCGGGCGCTCGGGCATCAGCCCGTAGTCGGTCCGGCCACGCAGCACTTCGGCGATCATCGACTGCATCCGGGCAAACATCTCATTGCCCGAAGCTGCGAGCACCAGCCCGTGATAGTGGATGTCCAGGTCCAGGAACTGCTGCAGGTCTCCGGCCCGTCCCACGGAACGCATCTTGGCGGCGACGGCCATCAGCTCGGCGCCGAGATCGGAGGGGGCATGCCGGGCGGCGAGTTCCGCGGCGGCGGGTTCGACGGCGGAGCGCAGCTCGGTAAGTGAGCGCAGCTGGGCCCCCTTGCCGGCCGCGGCCAGCCGCCAGCGGATCACGGAGGGGTCAAAGACATTCCAGCTGGTTTCGGGCAGGACCCGGATGCCGACGCGCTTGACGCTTTCCACCAGGCCCAGGGACTGCAGCACGCGCACCGCCTCACGGGCTACGGAACGGGACACCTGCAGCTCGGTCTCGAGGTGCTCGGAGTGCATGGTGTCACCGGCCGCGAGGTCGCCGGAAATAATCCGGGTGCCCACGGATTCAATGACGAGGTTATGCAGCCTTGACGTCATGCGGCGGCCGGGATTCGAATCACCAGATCATTCTATGCATTGGGTTCTTTCCTGCGCTCCGGACGTTCCGGGCGGCTGCGGAATATCAAATTCGGCACGTAGTTATTTTGATGGTTTATTCCCGCTCCGCCGGACGCGTAAAACGGTTGTGCATTCCCCCGCGCGGTCATAGCGTGACCGGACAATTTCGGCTCGAGAAGGAGCAATTCCCATGTCCGCTAACAGCACTGAGCTTTACGGCGTTTTCGCCGCCACAGGAAAACAGGGTTCAGCGACCGCCGAGGCCCTGCTGGAGCAGGGCGCCCGGGTCCGCGCCCTTGTGCGGCGGACGGATTCTCAGCAGGCCAGGGACCTGGAAGCACGCGGCGCCGAGGTGGTCCTGGCGGACCTGGACCGCCCGGAGACGCTCCGTCCGGCCATGGAGGGCTTGGACGCACTGTGGTTTATGACCACCATGAACACTCCCGCCGGTCCGGCCGGGGAACCGCCCATGGCCAAGGCGCTCGGTGATGCCGCCGTGGAGGCCGGCGTCCGGCGCCTGGTCTTCAGTTCCGTGGACGGCGCCGAACGGAACAGCAGCGTGCCGCACTTCGACAGCAAGTACGACGCCGAGCAATACCTGCGGGAGCTGCCCGTGGGGCTCACCGTGGTTCGTCCGGTCTTTTTTATGGAGAACCTGCCGTATCTTTCCGCAGTAGAGGACGGGGAAACGGTGCTGCGGATGCCCCTGCCGGACGGGATTCCGCTGCAGATGGTGGCCGTGCGCGACGTCGGCCGGGTGGCCGCTGCGGCGCTGCTGGACCCGTCAGCGGTACCCGGCGGCGCGCTAGGCATCGCCGGAGACGAACTGACCGGAACCGAGATAGCGAATGTGCTCGGTGCCGCCGCCGGCCGGCCCGGACGGTATGAGCCGCTTCCCCTGGATTCGCTGGAGGGACAGACCGACTCGCAGGCGATGTTCCGCTGGTTCGGTGAGCTGCCTGCCTATCAGGGGGACTTCGAGGCAACCAACACGCTGGCCGGCGGTGCGCTGGAGCTGGACGGCTGGTTGGCTACCCGCTGAGGGCAGCCGCCGGCACGCCTTCCTACGGGCAGAGCGTGCGAAGGGAACTTAGGAGCTCGAGGCGCCGGCGTTGCCCTGTGGCCGGACCACGGGGAAACTGCCGTGTGACCGCTCGTCCTCTTCGAAGTGGTTGGCGGCCCGTCCCACTATCAGCGGGTCCGGTTCGTGGGCAATGGAGGTGTCCTTGTTCGGATAATCCACGGTGCTGAGTACATAGCGCATGGCTTCGAGCCGGGCACGTTTTTTATCATTCGACTTCACCACCGTCCAGGGGGCGTCCCCGGTGTCGGTGTAGAAGAACATGGCTTCCTTGGCCTCGGTGTAGGCATCCCACTTGTCCAGGCTGGCCAGATCGGTAGGGGAGAGCTTCCACTGTTTCACGGGGTCCGTCTCGCGGGCGGCGAACCGGGCCAGCTGCTCCTCGCGTCCCACGGAGAACCACAGCTTGTGCAGCAGCGTGCCGGAGTTGACCAGCATGCGTTCCAACTCGGGCACCTCACGCATGAACTCCAGATACTGCGCCGGCGTGCAGTACCCCATCACCCGTTCCACGCCGGACCGGTTGTACCAGGACCGGTCCATCATCACGATCTCCCCGCCGCTGGGGAGGGTGCGGATATACCGCTGGAAGTACCACTGCGTCTGTTCCTCAGCAGTGGGTTTCTCCAGGGCCACGACGCGGGCGCCGCGGGGATTCAAATGCTCATTGAAGCGCTTGATGGCACCGCCCTTGCCTGCGGCGTCCCGGCCCTCGAAAATCAACAGCATTTTCTGGCCGGTTTCCTTCACCCAGAGCTGCATCTTCAGCAGTTCAATCTGCAGCAGCCGTTTCTGCCGTTCATAGCTGCGCCGGCTGAGTTTGGTGTCATAGGGGTAGTTCTGCCGCCAGGCATCATCGTCAGCCTTGACCTTGACCTTTTTGCCTTTGCGGTTCAGTTCCTGGATCTCTTCGAGTTCCTCGACATAGTCCTCTGAAACGGAAACCCGCCGTACGTCTTTCCGGCCGTTTTCACCCAGCTCATCAGGGGAGGCGTCCTTCGGTGTTTCCTTGGTGCTCTTATTTGTTGGCATGGCCCCTCCTGCGACGGTTCGTTATCCGAACTTACGCGGGACGGCCACCTGATTGGAAGGGGCTGTCCGGTCTCCATCACGGGCGGGCCGTGTGCGGCGCGCCTGAACGGAAGCGCAGGACGCGCGGCCGATAATTGAGGGCGATGACTTCACTACGCACCAAAGTTCTGTCCCTTCTTGCCCTGCCCGCGGTCCTGTTCGGCGCTGCCGCCTGCACCCCTGTTGCCGAGAGTGTTCCCGGCGCCGCGCCGTCGTCCGCAGCAGCAGCCCCCGCCGTCACGGAGACGCCCGCGGATTCCGCCGCGGCGCCCGCCGAAACGCCGGCACCGTCGGCCGCGGCCGGCACGGCACTCGAGCAGCTCGCCGGCATCCCGATCAAGGGGCGGGCACCGAAAACGGGCTATGACCGTGAGCAGTTCGGGCCGGCCTGGGCGGACACGGACCGCAACGGCTGCGACACCCGCAATGACATCCTCGCCCGCGACCTCGTGGACGTGGTCTACAAGGACGGCACCAAGGAATGCGTCGTTGCGTCCGGCACCTTCCTGGACCCGTACACCGGGGCAACCATCGGTTTTGTCCGCGGCAACACCACCAGCACCGCCGTGCAGATTGACCATGTGGTGGCACTGTCCGACGCCTGGCAGAAGGGGGCGCAGCAGCTCAGCGCCGAGGAGCGGCGGCTGTTCGCCAATGATCCGCTGAACCTGATGGCCGCGGACGGTCCGGCCAACGGGGCGAAGTCCGACGGCGACGCCGCCACCTGGCTGCCGGCGAACAAGGCCTTCCGGTGCGAATACGTGGCCCGGCAGACTGCGGTCAAGGCGGAATACCGGCTGTGGATGACCCAGGCCGAGCATGACGCCATCGCGACCGTGCTCGCCGGCTGCCCGGACCAGCCGGTGCCCGAGCGTGCCGGAACCGCGTCCGCGTCGGTCGCTGCCGGGACCGGGGCAGGCGTGGCCGAGGCAGCCGTCGAGCCCGGGCCCGGGACTGCTCCCTTCGCCGGTGACGCAGCGCCCGTTTATGCCAACTGCTCAGCGGTGAAGGCCGCCGGAGCCGCCCCCATCCGCACCGGCGATCCCGGCTGGGATCCCAAGTTTGACCGGGACGGCGACGGCGTCGGCTGCGAGTCCTAGCCGAACCTGCCAGACCTGTTAGTCGCGGTCCTCGCCCAGTGTCAGGGCAGCCGTGATCAGTGCCAGGTGGGACAGTCCCTGCGGGAAATTGCCCAGGAATGAGGAGTCCTCTTCGGCGATCATTTCGGTGTACAGGCCCACGTCATTGGCCAGCGGCACCAGCTCATCCATCAGCGCTGCGGCCTCGTCCCGGCGGCCCACGCAGTCCAGGGCGGCGGCCATCCAGAAGGCACAGGCGACGAACGTTCCTTCCTCCTTCTCGGCGCCGCTGAACCGGTAGAGCAGCGGTCCGCGGCCGAGTTCGCGGCGCAGTGCGTCCAGCGTGGAGTTCATCCGTTCCCCGCGGTCGAACCCGCTGATGGCATGCAGCAGGATGGAGGCATCCAGCTGGTCGGTGCCGGGATACCAGACATAGCTGCCGCGCTCCTCGGACCAGCAGTTGGCCTCCACCCAGTCCCGGATCCGTTCCATCTCGGCCCGCCACCGTTCGGGGGTGCCGGGAATCTGGCCCAGGTCCGCCAGGTGGGAAGCGCAGCTGAGCGCATGCCAGGCCCCCAGTTTGGAGGTGGTGTAGTGCCGTTCCTCGTCCAGTTCCCACATGCCGGAGTCCTTGCGCTGCCAGACATCGCAGGCCAGGTCCGCCAGGTCCGCCAGGTAGCGGCCGGTGCCGGTATCAAGGACATGGCCGGCATCCACGTACAGCTGCACAATGTTGAACAGGTCCCCAAAGACGCCCATCTGCAGCTGCGCGGCGGCGTCGTTGCCGTTGACCACCGGCCCGATGCCCCGCCAGCCGGGCAAATCCAGTACCTCGGCGCCCTCGGCGCGGCTGCCGTTGAGCCGGGTGAAGACCTTCAAATCCGTGCCCTGTTCGCGCACGCTTTTGAGCATCCCGGAGACGGCCGCATGGACTTCCTCGCGCAGCCCGAAGCGGATCATGGCGTTCAGGGTGTAGGCCGTGTCGCGGACCCAGGCGAACCGGTAGTCCCAGTTCTTTCCACCGTTGACGTTTTCGGGCAGTGACGTGGTGGCCGCGGCGGCAATGGCCCCGGTGGGGCTGTGCAGCAGCAGCTTCAGCGCCAGCGCACTGCGTTCGACGGCGTCCGCCCACGGACCGTCGTACTGGAACTCGCTGGACCAGTCCTGCCAGTTCGCGATGGTGCGGTCAACGCCGTCGTCAATGGTGTCCAGGTCCGGCAGCGGCAGCGGTTCCTCATGGGTGGAAATGACAGCCAGCAGGTGACGTGTTCCGGCGCCGGTGGTGAAGGTACCGCTGATGTCCCGGTCGGAGGCCTGCTCCTCGCCGATATCCCGGCCGCGGACGGCCATGGTGGTGCCCTGCACCTGCAGCACGGGCCCGTGCACGGAATGCTGCACCCACGGGGAGGCGGTATTGAAACTGCTGCCCGGGGCAACGGACCAGCGCATGTCCACCTCGCCGTCGAGCCCCTCGATCCGCCGTGCCAGTTCACCCCACGGCAGCCGGCCGGCCACCCCCGTGTTCAGTGAGTCGGTGACCCGCACGGTTCCGGTGTCCGTGAAGAAGGTGGTGGCCAGGACATTGGTGCCCTCCACGTAGGCGCGTTCCACGGTGAAATCCGCAGCGGGCCGCAGCTCTATCTGCCCGCCGTTCTCCGCATCCAGCAGGCGGGCGAATGCCGGGGTGGAATCCAGGTCCGGTGTGGGATACCAGTCGATCGATCCGTCCAGGGCAACCAGTGCCACGGTGCGTCCGTCACCGATGGCAGCGTAGGAGCGCAGATCGACGTACCCGTCCACGCGGTCCGGTTGGGGCAGTGTCATGTGCAGCTCCTCGTAATGCGTCAGGCGGTCAGGCGGTTTTGCGTGCCTCGAAAATCCAGGGCTCCCGCGGAATCCGTGCCGGGTCGAACTGCGCCAGCGCAGCGTCCAGGGTCCCGGGAAGCCCCAGTGAGCCCAGAATGAGTTCCCGGGCGGCATCAGCGTCAATATCGGCGGCGGCAAGGTCCGGAAGGGTGACCGCCCCGTCCCGCTTGGCCAGCCGCTGTCCGGCGGTGTTCAGGGCCAGCGGCACATGCGCGTAACGCACCGGGGGAGCGCCGAGCAGGGAGCCCAGGTAGGCCTGCCGCGGTGCGGAGCTGAGCAGGTCATCTCCGCGCACCACCTGGTCGATGCCCTGCAGGGCGTCATCGAGCACCACGGCCAGGTTGTAGGAGGGCACCCCGTCATTGCGCAGCAGCACCAGGTCATCCACGGCGGAGGTGTATTCGCCGTGCAGCTCATCGGTCACCGTGAACTCGGGCACCTGCGCCCGCAGGCGCAGCGCCGCGGGCCGCTCACGCCGTCGTACCGCGCGCTGTTCCTCGGTGAGGTTCCGGCACGTACCGGGGTAGGCACCGGGCGGGGCATGCGGGGCGGAGGAAGCCTCCGCCACTTCCCGGCGGGTGCAGAAGCACTCGTACACCAGTCCGTCCCGGCGCAGCCGGTTGATCGCTTCGAGGTAGAGGTTGCCGCGTTCGGACTGCCGGACTATCCCGCCGTCCCAGTCCAGCCCGACGGCGGCCAGGTCACGCAGCTGCGCTGCTTCGGCGCCGGAACGGACCCGGTCCAGGTCCTCCATCCGGAGCAGGAACCGCCGCCCGGTGCTGCGCGCGAACAGCCAGGCCAGCAGGGCGGTGCGCAGGTTGCCCACATGCAGCTCTCCGGTGGGGCTGGGGGCGAAGCGGCCGGCGGCGTCGGAGGTAGGCACCCCCTCAGTCTATAAACCTGCGGCTCCGGCCGGGCCACCCGCACCCTGGTGCCGGCGCAACGCGGGTCCTGGAAGGCCGCTCACACCAGCGGACCGGAGGTGTCCGCAAAGGCGTGGGAAGTTTCCGGGGGAGTGCCTAGCGTGGCAGGCATGGGACTCATGGAGCTGGAACTTGCCCGGCTGGAGCACCGACAACGAACCGAGGACGCCGAGCGGCGCAACGGCTTTCAGCAGCTGAGGCGTGAACGGCTGCCGGCGCGGGACCGGCAACGGGAGCGACCGGCCGCATTGCGGTCCGCCGTGAAACTGGACTGGCCAGTCATCACGCTGCGGCTCGGTCCGTTCCAACTTGCCCTCTTCCGCACCGTGCACCTGCCGCAGCGGGGTCCGGCCACCGATTCACACGGGACGTCCAGCTTTTTCCCGGGGTGAGCGGAGTACCGTATTCCGCGAAGAGGCAACCGCCGCTTTCCGTGCTGGGCGGGACGGCGGCCCCGGTTGGGATGATCATGACAAGTGGTTACGCGGGACGCAGCTCATCATCCGGACGGCGAAGCACCACGACGGGCGGATCACGGTGGACCATTGTGGTGGTGGGCCTGGTGATGCTGCTGCTCATCATTGCCCAGGGGGTGGCGACAGGCTTCACCGGACTGCTCGGCTCGGCCGGACTGATAGCCCTGTGCACAGGGCTTTACACCTTCCTGACCAACCGGCCGTCCTGGCTGGACCTGCCCAACCGGCTGCTCGGCGGAATTCTGGCGCTGGCGGGGCTGATTGCCTCGATCATTGCCACCGCCATCCACTGGGGCTGACTAGACCCGTCCGGGAAGGGGTGCTTCCCGGTCCACCCCGGTTTCGTCGGCCAGTTCGGCGCGCACCCGGCCGTCGCCGCGCACCCACAGGCGGTAGGCGACAAAGAGCAGCGCAATCCAGACGGCGCCGACAATCAGCGCCACCCGGGTGCCCGGCATAATGCCGAGCAGCACCACAATGAACACCATGAACGCCAGCGCGGCGTAGGAGGCCACCGGCCAGAACGGCACGCCGAACTCCGACGCCGGCAGGTTCCGCCGGGCTATCTCCCGCTTCATTGCGATGTGCGAAAGCAGGATCATCAGCCACACCCACACGGTGGCGAAGGTGGCAATCGAGGCGATGATGGTGAACAGGGACTCGGGCAGCAGCGCGTTGAGCACCACCCCGGCCAGCAGCACCACGGCCATGGCCGCCACGGTCATCCACGGCACGCCGTTTCGGGAGACCTTGGCGAACGACGCCGGTGCCTGGCCCTGCCGGGCCAGCCCGTACATCATCCGTCCGGCACCGAAAATGTCGGCGTTGATCGCGGAGAGGGCAGCGGTGATGACTACTGCATTGAGGATGTGCGCCGCGGCGTGAATGCCGAGCGAATCGAAGATCTGCACAAAGGGGCTGGTGGAGCCGTCAATGTCCTGCCACGGGAAGATCATCATCAGCACGGCCAGGGTGCATACGTAGAAGAGCAGGATCCGGAACGGGACGGTGTTCACGGCCGCCGGGATGGCCTTCTTCGGATTCTCTGCCTCTCCCGCAGTGATGCCGATGGTTTCAATGCCGCCGAAGGCAAACATAACAATCGAGAAGGACGCCAACAGGCCCCAGAAGCCGTTGGCGAAGAACCCGCCGGAGCTCAGGAGAGTGTCCATACCCGGGGTGGCGCCGTCGTCGAGCCCGAAACCGAAAACGATGATCGCTATGCCGCCTACGATCATGGCAATAATGGCCGAAACCTTGAGGATGGACAGCCAGAACTCGGTCTCGCCGAACACCTTCACCCGCATCAGGTTCAGTGCCGCGATGAGCAGGACCACCGTCAAAATCCAGATCCAGCGCGGCACATCCGGGAACCAGAAGCCCATGTAGATACCGAACGCGGTGACGTCTGCAATGGCCACCACCGCCATTTCAAAGGCGAAGGTCCAGCCGGTGATGAAGCCGGCGAAGGGGCCGAGGTAACGGCTGGCGTACTGGCCGAAGGACCCGGAGACCGGATGCCGGACGGCCATCTCGCCCAGGGCGCGCATGACCAGGAACACAGCCGCGCCGCCGATCATGTAGGCCAGCAGTACGGCCGGACCGGCGGACTGGATGGCGGACGCTGAACCGTAGAACAGGCCGGTGCCGATGGCCGAGCCGAGCGCCATGAAGCGGATGTGCCGGACATTCAGCCCGCGGGCCAAGGCCTGGGTAAAGGAGGACTTCAAAGACAACGCACCTTGGAAATTGGGGGATCAGCCGAATAGTCGGCCTATCCATGGTACGCCTGCTGCCGGCGGCTCCCTTTTCACCGGCGTTCCTGAGCCTGGTGCCGTTCGACGCTGCGCACCGTTTTGTAGACTCGTCCCAACTGCACGCACCAATGGGGGGACAACCATGGACAACAGCTCGGGCCACAGCACTGCCTATCCGCCGGCAGGACCGCCGGCCCCGCCGCCACCGCACAAGGAAAAGCCGGAACCGGCAAACGGCAGCCGGCGGCGGAATCTCCAGCTGGCGGGCGTACTCCTTCTCGCCGTGCTCGCGGTCATCGCCGGACTGGTCCTGTCCCGGGACAACGACGGCGAGGAACCGGTTGCGGAGTCCGGTGCACCGGAGGTGGGAACGGCCCAACAGGTGGCCGATTACAACCTGACGGTGACCGGCGTGGACACTGATGCCACCGAGGAGCTCAAATCTGTCGCGGCGTTTAACGAAGACCCGCAGGGAAACTATGTGCTGGTGGACATCAGCGCGGAATATCTGGGCACTGGCAGCGGGACACCGTCGGAGGATCTCCAGATCCAGTTCGTCGCTGCGGACGGGAGCGAATACGGCCAGTGCAAGGCGCTGATGGCCAAACCCATGCACAACGTTCCGGCCATGGCCAACGGTGACACTGCGAAGTTCCAGACCTGCATGGACGTGCCGTCGGAGGACCTGGCCGGGGCCACCATTCGGATTGGCTCCTATATATGGGTCAATGAGGAGGAGGACGAGGTGGACTGGGCGGTGAAGTAGGCGCCTGCAGGTACAGCACAGGGCGGGCTTCCGGCGTGGAAGCTCCGCCCTGTGGGCTATACGGACCTGCCGCTGCTACGGAACAGTCGGCTGCACCGTCTGCGGAACGTAGGGCACCGTGTATTCCTCGATGTAGGTGCCCGTGGGCACGGTGCCGGAAAAGCGGTTCGGCGGGCCGAACTGTCCGTCCAGCTGGCAGATCTGCTGCGATCCGGAGAAAGACACGATGTCGAAGCCGTACGTCGCGATCTTCGACTGGCCGAGCGTTACCGGCCCCGAAAGCTGCAGTGGATCCTGGAGACTCCAGCTTTTACTCAGGGAGGCGTCGGCGTTGACCTGTGCCTGCAGGGGCTCAAGGATTTGCCCCAAAGGAACAGAACCGGACACCGAAGCGGTGGCGGTGGCGGGGGTCTGCGCAGTCAGTGAGACGGGGACGTCGAATCCGGAAGCATTGGACAGCGTGACCGAGGAGACGGCTTCCTTACTGGTGGTGACGTCATGGTGGTCGAAGCCTGTTTTCACATCACCGGGGCCGCACTCGGTCCCGGCAGCGGCTGCTGACGGTGCCAGGGCCACGGAGCCGGCAATGAGTCCGGCGGTTGACAGTAGGACGGCGGTTCTCTTGCTCGTGCTCAACATGTCGCTCCTTCGTGCAACGGAATCGTCCCGTTGCCTTGGGGAGCCCCCACGTTACTCCTCGGTACAGGAGTGTCAAGCATAAGGAAGGCATCATCGGGCCGGCATTCCGGTCTGTCAATAGTGTTTCGCCTAATTCATTCAGCATCAGTCCTGGTCTGCGCCGTAGCCGATGCGCGCCTCGAGAGGAATCAGGGGGCGGCCGGCGCGGACCTTCATTTCCTGAACCGTCCACGAATTGCCGTCCGGGTCCGAGAACCCGAACAGTGTCCCGCCGTCGCGCGGGTCGATGACCGTGACATCGCCGGCGTCAACACCGCGCTCCACCAGCTGCTGCCGGGCAGCCCGGGCGTCAGGGACCACCAGCTGCAGCCCGTGCAGGGACCCCGGTGCCATCTGCGCCATGCCCAGGACTATTGAGCAGCCCGAACCCGGCGGAGTCAGCTGGGCGAAATCCATCTGGTCAGTGGTGGTGCGGTGATCCAGGACAAAGCCGAGCTGATCACGGTAGAAGCTCACCGCGCGGTCCAGGTCACTGACCGGAACCTGCACCACTTCGAGGGCCCAATCCATTCGGATCATCCTCCTGTCCGGGCGGATGCCAGCAGTTCGTCCAGCTGGTCATAGCCGGCCGACATACCGTCCTCTATGCCGTTGGTCAGGAACTGATCGCGGGATTCCACGGAGGGATAGAGGGAGCGGCCCTGCACGCTGCTCCGTCCGCCGGGCAGGGCGGTGAAGGCGGAGTATTCAAGGGTCACCACGTCCGGATACCCCTCGAACTCGAAGGTCTGCAGCACAAATTCGTCCTGCCGTACCGTGTGGAACATACCCCGGAAGGCGAATTCGTCGTCGCCCCGCGACTGCACAAAGCGGTAGGTCCCTCCGGTGCGGGCCTCAAAAGCATCTATTCGGGTATCCAGGTCCCGCGGCCCGACCCACCGGGCATACAGGTCCGGGTCCGTGTGCGCGCGGAAGACATCGCTCACCGGGAAGTCGAAGTCCCGGTGGTATTCGAGTAACGGTTCGCCCGCCGGAGCGTTGAGGCTCAGAGGGTTGCCCATCACGCACCCCGTCCCTGCAGCGGTTCCGGCTGGAGCTGGGCGAGAAGTTCATCCATCCGGTCAAAGCCCTCGGCGACACCCGCCTCCATGCCGGAGGCGGCCATCCCGTCCCGTGCCTCCATGGACGGGTAGACGGCGTGGGCAGTGATCCGGGTGCGGCCGCCGTCGAGCGCTGTCAGTGTCATGAACTCAAGGCTGGTCACATCGGGGTAGCCGGAGAACTCGAAGGTCTGGATGGCGGCTTCGTTTTCCCGGACGGTGTGGAAAATCCCGCGGAACTCGTAGGGCACCCCGTCCGGTCCGGTGTGGATGTAGCTGTAGGAGCCGCCGGTGCGGAAGTCGTAGTGGTTGATCTCCATTTTCATTCCGCGCGGCCCCAGCCACTGGAGGATCAGGTCAGGTTCGGCGTAGGCGCGGAACACCTGGGCGACGGGGTAGTCCACTTCACGGCTGAAATCGATGAACGGAACACCGTCCGGAACGGAAAGCTGCAGTGCGTTGGTCATGATGGATCCTTTGCCTGCGGGCCGCCTTTCGCTGCGGCCTGTGCGTGAAGCACGGCGTCAAGGCTGCGGAACTGCTCTTCGCGGACCAGCCGGTATTGGCCGATCCAGGCGGTGAGCGCCTCCAACCGTGCGGGATTCAGGTGGACGGGCCTGCGCTGGGCGTCACGGCTGCGCGTGACAAGCCGGGCATGCTCGAGGACCTGGATGTGCTTCGAGACCGCCTGTTTGGAGATCTCGAAGGGTTCCGCCAGTTCGTTGACCGTGGCCGGACCCCGGGAGAGCCGGGCAATGATGTGGCGGCGGACCGGATCGGCCAGGGCCAGGAAGGCCTGGTCCAGAAGGGGTTCGTCGCTGTGGGAGTCCATGCGCCTGGTCAGTTTCTGTAAAGCACGATGCTGGTAGTCAAGGTACTGGTTGTTCAACCTTGCGGTTGATTACGAAGCTACGCCGCGGCCGAGCAGGGTTCAAGGGGTAGCGGTGAAAAAAGTCCGGGCAGTATGGTGGTGTCCCTCTGGACCGCGGGAGGCGTGGAGCGTGAAACGGGCGGGCTATACCCTTACCGAACCGGCGGTTGGAATCTTCTTCGTGGAGGGTCCGGCGTCGAACTGGATCATTGCGCGTCGCGGCCAGGAGTTCACCCTGATCGACGGCGGCTACCGGGGCGACCTGCCCCGGGTCCTGGCGTCGATCCGCGACGTCGGGCTGGACCCGGGCGGCGCCGTCGCGCTCCTGATCACTCACGCGCACGTGGACCACACCGGCGCTGCCGCACATTTTGCCCGGCGTTACGGCACGCCGGTGTTCAGCAGCGCGGCCGAGCACCTGCAGATGACGGGTGTTGTTAAATTCCAGGTGTCACCGCTGCAGATACTGGCCCGTGCCTGGCGGCCCAGGGTGTTGCGCTGGACGGTGCGCGCGCTGCAGTCCGGCGGTTCCAAAGCGGTGCCTGTTCCATCGGCTGAGGTCTGGGATGACGCGTTGCTGGCTTCGCTGCCGGGCGGGCCGGTCGCCGTACCCACGCCGGGTCACACGCCAGGGCATACGGCGTTTTATCTGCCGGCGGCCAGGGCGGTGGCCACCGGGGACGCACTGGTGACCGGCCACGGCATCAGCACGCGGAACGGCCCGCAGTTGCTGCACCCGATGTTCCATCACCACCGTGCCGGAGTACAGGGGTCGCTGGCGGTCCTGGCGAAACTGGACGCCGGCCTGCTGTTGCCCGGGCACGGTCCCGCGCTCCGGATGCCTGTCCGTGATGCGGTGGAAGCGGTGCGCCGGACCTCGGTGACCGGCAGCCGCGCCGGCCGGTCCACCCGGCCGGGGCTGGCACCGGTGCCGGGACGGACAGGGCTGGCCGGCAACGGCGTCCGCTTCTTCACCTGACCCCAGCACAGTCGTACACTGAGCGCCACGTTAGTACCGCCGTCGCTGTGCAGATGAACCGGAGCTGGCTCGCCCTCCGGCACGGTTGCGGACCGGCAAGCATACGAAGGAAGCGCATCATGCAGAAACAGGTCATGACGCCCCGGCGGCGCTGGATCGTAGCCTTGTGCTGGCTCACCGTGGTGTTTGAGGGCTATGACATTGTGGCGCTGGGCGCCGCCATTCCCACCCTGCTGGATACCCGGCACGTGGGCATCACCGCGGCCGGTGCAACCTATGTCTCCACCATTTCCCTGGTGGGCGTGGGTATCGGCGCCGCGCTGATCGGCCCGCTGTCGGACCGCTGGGGCCGGCGGGTCCCGCTGATCCTGTGCGTGGTGGTTTTCTCCCTGTTCACCCTCGTGCTGCCGCTGATGCCCAGCGTTGCACTGATGGGGGTGGTCCGGTTTATCGCCGGTCTGGGTCTGGGCGGGTGCATGCCCGTGGCCATCACCGCCATGCAGGAAGCGGCTTCCGAGAACGCGAAGGCCAATGCCAGCACCATCACCATGACCGGCTACCACTGCGGCGCCGTGCTGGCCTCGGTGCTGGCGATCATCTTCCGTGAGCACTGGGGGTGGCTGTTCTATGCCGGCGGTGCCCTGGGGCTGGCAGCCGCCGTCGTGATGTGGTTCCGCCTGCCGGAGACGGGATCCGTGCATCTGGCCGCCAAGGAGAAGGGAGCGGCGCAGGTGAAGCTGGGAGACCTGCTTCGTCCGCCGTATCTGCGGATAACCCTGGGCCTGTGGGTGGCTGCGTTTATGGGGCTCATGCTCGTGTACGGCCTGAACACCTGGCTGCCGCAGATTATGCGGGAGGCCGGCTATAGGGTGTCCGCCTCGCTGGTGCTGCTGCTGGTACTGAACGTCGGCGCGGTGATCGGGCTGCTGATTGGCGGCCGGGTGGCGGACAAACGCGGGCCCAAAGGAACCACCATGGCGTGGTTCGGTGCGGCTGCGGTGCTGCTGGCCATCCTCAGTATCCGGATTGAGAGTTCGCTGCTGTTGAATGCCGTGGTTCTGGTTACCGGCGTTTTTGTTTTCTGCGCACAGGTCCTGGTCTACGGATTCGTCGGATACCTGTATCCCCGCGCGGTGGTGGGTTCAGCCATGGGGTTTGTTGCCGGCGTCGGGCGGCTGGGCGCTATTGTGGGCCCGTGGCTGACCGGAGCCCTGGTCACGGCGGGGATTGCCTATCCGTTCGGGTTCTACGTCTTTGCGCTCGCCGCCGCCCTGGGAGTGGTGGCCGTGGCGGTCATCCCGCGCCCCGGGCGGCCCGTCGCGGATACAGCGGACCCCCGGGTGTCCCCGGACGGCCAGGCGGTCTAGGGGCACCCGTTCATAGTCAACGCAGCCGGGGCGGGCGGCAGACAGCATTACCTGCACGCTGAACACCCCGTCAGCAGAGATCCCGAACACTAAGTGGGCTGTCGATGGGCATGAACGGTGGCAAACCTGAAAGAATGGGAAACGCCGGCTCGGGGGAGTCACGCTGCGGAACCGTTGTGGAACCCCCTGCCGACGCGCCACCGACAGTCTCACGCAGGAGCATGCATATGACCCCCGAACCATCCGCCTCCCCCTTCAACATTCCTGCGGACTCCCGCGTCACCGTTTACGGTGCCCACGGGCGTCCGGAGGCGGCGGAGTTCGTTCCGGCCGGTGCGTTCCTTGCGGAGGATGACGGACGGTTCCCCGCCGACGTCGTGATCCTTTTCGTCTCCACTGCCGCTGACCTGGCCCACGAGCTGGCCACCGCCGCCGCATCCGTGGAATCCGGCGGGGTGCTGTGGGTCTGCTATCCCACCGCCGAAATAGACGGCGTTACTCCGGACCTGAACCGGGACACCGTGGCCTCCCTGTTCGAAACCAATGATTGGGAGCCCGTGGGCGACGGCACCCTCAACGCCCGCTGGTCCGCGGTGCGCGGGCAGCCGACCGGAATCTGACCGCCGAAACCGGCAAATTTCTCTTGTGTAAGCGGAGATCACGTGGATAAGTTGTCCGCGCCTACAAATAGTTGACGGGCTGGACCCGGCAACAGGTGCTACAGCGTTGTATCCGCTTGATCCAGCCGCCGCCAGCCGCGGCCGTGACGCCGGTTCCCGGCCGCACGGCCCCCGTCTTCCGACTGCGGGATCCTTTTCGAAGGCTTCAGCATGAGCACAATGAAGAATGTTTCGGCCATCTTCCTGGCCGCGGGACTCGCCGCCGGACTGGCAGCCTGCGCACCGGCAGGATCCAGCGAGGAGGGGGAGGGGGAAGCAGCCTCCTGCAACGTGGGCATCGCCATGCCCACCCGCAGCCTGGAACGCTGGATCAATGACGGCGAGGGCCTGAAGGAAAAACTCGAGGCCAAGGGCTGCCAGGTGGACCTGCAGTACGCGGACGACAAGACCGACCAGCAGATCAGCCAGATCCAGAACCAGGTGGCCGGCGGTGCGAAGATCCTTGTGGTCGCGGCCATCGACGGCGAGGTCCTGGGCCCCACCCTGGAGGATGCCAAGAACCAGGACATCCAGGTGATCGCTTACGACCGCCTGATCAACGGCACCGACGCCGTGGACTACTACGCCACCTTTGATAACTATCAGGTGGGACAGCTGCAGGGCGAGTTCATCGAAGAGGAGCTGGGCCTGGCCAACGGCGAGGGACCCTACAACCTGGAGCCGTTTGCCGGCAGCCCGGATGACAACAACGCCAGGTTCTTCTTCGCCGGCGCATGGGACGTGCTGCTTCCGTACGTGGAAAGCGGGCAGCTGGTGGTTCCCTCCGGCAAATCGCCCACCAGCAATGACGGGTGGACCTCCATCGGCATCCTCGGCTGGAAGTCCGCGGACGCCCAGGCGGAAATGGATAACCGGCTGCAGTCCTTCTACACGGGGGACAAAAAAGTGGATGTGGTCCTGTCCCCGAATGACAGCCTCGCTTTGGGCATTGAATCCTCTCTGGATGCCGCCGGCTATGAGCCCGGCACCGACTGGCCGGTGATCACCGGCCAGGACGCCGACGTCGCCAATGTCCAGGCCATGCAGGGGGACCGGCAGTCGATGACGGTGTGGAAAGACACCCGCCAGCTCGGCAGCCAGGTGGAAACCATGGTGGATGCGATCGTGGCCGGTGACGAGGTGGAGGTCAATGACACCGAGACCTACGACAACGGGGTGAAGGTGGTTCCCACCTACATCCTGGAGCCGATGGTGGTCACCAAGGACACGGTCCAGAAAGAGCTGGTGGACTCGGGCTTTATGTCCGCCTCCGACGCCGGGCTTTGACCCCGTTCTCCACTACTGAAGCGGGTTCGGCATGAGTAACGTCATCCTGAAAATGGACGGCATTGTGAAGGAATTCAGCGGGGTCCGGGCGCTGGACGGCGTTTCGATCGACGTGGAACGCGGCCGCGTGCACGCCATCTGCGGTGAAAACGGCGCCGGAAAATCCACCCTGATGAAGGTGCTCAGCGGCGTGTACCCGCACGGCAGCTTCGACGGGACCATCACCCTGGAGGGCAGCCCGGTCAGCTACGGATCGATCAACGATTCCGAGCGCGACGGCGTGGTGATCATCCACCAGGAACTGGCACTGAGCCCGTTCCTGTCGATTGCCGAGAACATTTTCCTGGGCAACGAGGTGTCCCGCGGCGGGGTGATCGACTGGAACAAAACCAACCTGGAGGCCGCCCGGCTGCTGCAGCGGGTGGGGCTGGCGGAGAACCCGGCCACCAAGATAGTGGAGCTGGGGGTGGGCAAACAGCAGCTGGTGGAGATTGCCAAGGCCTTGTCCAAGGAGGTGAAGATCCTGATCCTGGATGAGCCCACCGCAGCACTGAACGACGACGATTCCGCGCACCTTCTGGGACTGATCCGCCAGCTGAACGAAACCGGCATTACCTCCATCATTATTTCGCACAAGCTCAAGGAGATCCGCTCCATTGCGGATACGGTCACTGTCATCCGGGACGGACGGACCATCGACACCTTCGAGGTCCAGGACACCGAAGAGATCGAAACGCGCATCATCCGCGCGATGGTCGGACGCCCGCTGGACCATCAGTTCCCGCCGCGCGAACCGCAGATCGGCGAGGAGAAGTTCCGGGTGGAGGACTGGACCGTGCACCACCCCATTGATGTGGACCGGCTGGTGGTGGACCGTGCCTTCTTCTCGGTGCGGGCGGGGGAGATCATCGGCTTCGCCGGACTGATGGGGGCAGGCCGGACGGAGCTGGCCATGAGCATCTTCGGCCGGTCCTACGGCTCCGGGATCTCCGGCCGGGTCTACAAGGACGGCGTGGAAATCCGCACCCGCACCGTGGAGGAAGCCATCCGGCACGGCATTGCCTACCTCAGCGAGGACCGCAAGCGGTACGGGCTGAACCTGATTGGCAGCGTCACCGTCAACGTCTCCGCCGCGGCGCTGGGCAAGCTGGCCAGACTGGGCATCATCGACCGGAACCGGGAATACCGGGTGGCGGACGAGTACCGCAAACGCATGAACATCCGCACGCCCAGCGTTTCCTCCCTGGTGGAAAACCTCTCCGGCGGAAACCAGCAGAAGGTGGTGCTGAGCAAATGGATTTACTCCGGCCCGGAAGTACTGATCCTGGATGAACCGACCCGGGGCATCGACGTCGGGGCGAAATTCGAAATCTACGGAATCATCAACGAGCTGGCAGCGCAGGGCAAGGCGGTCATCCTCATTTCCAGCGAACTGCCGGAACTGATCGGACTGGCGGACCGGATCTACACCATCGCCGAGGGCAGGCTGACAGCTGAAATCCCCCGGGCGGACGCGACCCAGGAGGAACTCATGCGCCATATGACCGCGGACCGGAGCCAAGGAGCAGAAACACCGTGACCACCACAACTCCCGAACAGGCCCGGGCGCCGCTGCCGCCGCAGCCCGGCAGGAACGGCAAAAAACGCCGCCGGGTGGACCTGCGGCAGTACGGCATCCTGGGGGCCCTGGCCGTCATCATCCTGCTGTTCCAGATCCTGACCGGCGGGCGGCTGCTGTATCCGGGTAACGTCAGCAACCTCTTCCAGCAGAACGCCTACGTGGTGATCCTGGCCATCGGCATGGTCATGGTGATCATTGCCGGGCACATCGATCTTTCCGTGGGATCCGTGGTGGCCACGGTCGGCGCCATCGCCGCCCTGTCCATGAACAGCTGGGGCCTGCCCTGGTGGGCGGCCGTGACCCTCTCCCTGGTGGTCGGAGCCCTGATCGGTGCCTGGCAGGGGTTCTGGGTGGCGTTTGTGGGGATACCCGCCTTTATTGTCACGCTGGCCGGGATGCTGGTGTTCCGCGGTACCGCACTGATTCTGCTGACCGGCGGAACCATCAGCGGACTGCCGCGTCCGTACACGGCCATCAGTTCCGGCACCCTGCCCTCCACGGGCACACCGGACCTGATGACCCTGGGCATCGGCGCGCTGGCGTGCGTGGCCCTGGTGGTGCAGCAGCTCAAGGGACGGGCGGACCTGCGCCGGCTGGACCTGCCCCGGGAGAGGAACGGCTCCTTCGTCTTCAAGATCGCCCTGGCCGTGATCGCCATCATGTACCTCTGCTACCTGCTGGCCTACAGCCGCGGCATGCCGATCATCGTGGTCATCCTGGCGGTGCTGGTGCTCGCGTACTCCTTTTTGCTGAACCGCACGGTGTTCGGCCGGCACATCTACGCCATGGGCGGGAACCTGAATGCCGCGATGATGTCAGGGGTGAAAACCCGGTGGGTGAACTTCCTGGTGTTCGTGAACATGGGCTTCCTCGCCGGGCTGGCTGCGGTGGTGAGCACCGCGCGGGCCGGCGGCGCCGTGGCCTCGGCTGGCGGCGGGTTCGAGCTGGACGCGATTGCCGCGGTGTTCATCGGCGGCGCTTCGGTACAGGGCGGGGTGGGCACGGTGGTGGGGGCGGTGATCGGGGCGCTCGTGATGGGCGTGCTGAACCAGGGCCTGTCCATCCTGTCCGTGGATGCCGCCTGGCAGCAGGTCATCAAGGGCCTGGTGCTGCTGGCTGCGGTCGCCTTCGGGTTCAGTCGGCGGAAGGGTGCGCGGTAGGCGGGAAGATTTAGCCGGAGCGCTTCCACCGGGCCTGCCGCCGGAGCATACTCGGAGGCATCCGATCTGCCACGCGTAAGGAGACCATTATGCCCAGCCAGATGAACCCCTACCTCAGCTTCCGGGACAACGCCCGTGAGGCCATGGACTTCTACCAGAGCGTCTTTGGCGGCACGCTGGAAAGCTCCACATTCGGTGACATGAACATGTCCGATGATCCGGCCGAAGCCAACAAGATCATGCATTCCTCGCTGACCACGGACAGCGGCTTTGTCCTGATGGCCTCGGACACGCCCTCCAGCATGAACCTGGACGAGGGCAGCAGCTATTCCATCTCCCTGAGCGGCGATAACGGAGAGGAACTGCGCGGCTACTGGGATCGGTTGCTTGACGGCGGCCAGATGGACCTGCCGCTGGAAAAGGCGCCGTGGGGAGACCTGTTCGGCATGCTCACCGATCGGTTCGGTACCAGTTGGATGATCAGCATTGAGGGCGAGGACTCCTAGCCGGATTGCGCCGCGGCCCACTCGGCGACCCTGGCGGCGCTTTCCTCCTCGGATAGATCCTCCACCCGGCTCATCACGGACCAGCGCACCCCGAACGGGTCGCGGATGCTGGCGAACCGGTCTCCTGAGACAAAGGTGCGCAGCGGTTCCCGAATGGTGGCCCCGGCTGCTTCTGCCCTGGCCACGGTGTCATCCGCGTTTTCGCAGTACAGGCCCATCGAATAGCAGTCGGCATCACCATCCGGCGCGGGGACCAGACCGTAGTCGGGGTTGGGCTCGCCCAGTTGCAGCCTTCCGGTGCCGAAGTCCAGATCGGCGTGGACCACAATGCCGCCCATCTCGGTGGCATCGATCAACCGGGCGCCAAAGACATCGCGATAGAAACTGATGGCCTCGCGGGCGTCCGGAACGGCGAGGAACGGAGTCAGGGTGGTGACGCCGTGCGGGACGCCGCCGGTGGTGTGCCGGCCGGTGACACCTGAGGTGCTCTGCGGCGTGTTTGCGGGATTGGTGTTGGCTGAAGTAGTCATGCTTAGACGCTAGGGGTCCGGACCTGCATCGGGCTTGAAGATTTGCGACAGTCCGGAATCTTGCGACAGTCCGAAATGAGGCACAGAGGGGGAGGGACGTGGAGGAGCAGTGGCGTGGGACGCTGTATCCCGCCCGGCTGCCCTCCTTCCACCGGCTCCCGGCCCCGGCAGCGCTCGCGGACCGGGTGCGCTGGTTCTGGATCCCGGAATGGCAGCTCGCTCCCGGACGGGTCAGCCGGCAGGAAGTACTGCCCTTTCCTGCCCTGAACCTGGTGGTGCAGCCTGACGGGGTGACGCTGTCCGGGCCTGCCACCCGGCGTTCCTTCCGCGACTTGTCCGGGCGTGGCTGGGCGGTGGGGATGCTGTTGCGTCCGGCCGCGGTGCCGGCGTTCACCGGCGAACCCGGCAGCCTGCGCAACCGCGAAATCCCCGTGGACATGCCCGATCTCCATGCCGCCGTCGTCGCCGCCATGGCCGGGGAGAAGGGGAAGAGCGACGGCGACGGCCGGCGGGAGGCAACGGCGTGCTCGGCGGGGAGGTGGCTGGAGCGCAGGGTTCCGGTTCCGGATGCCGACGGGGTGCTGGTGAACCGGTTGGAGGAGCTCATCGCCGCCGATGCGTCACTGACGCGGGTGGGGCAGGCGGCGGATCTGTTGGGGGTATCGGTGCGGACGCTGCAGCGGCTGGCCCGGCGCCATGTGGGCCTGCCGCCGCTGGCCATGATCCGGCGCTACCGGCTGCAGGAAGCCGCCGAACGCCTGCGCCTGGAACCCGGCCTGCCCGTCGCGGACATTGCCGCCGAGCTGGGCTATGCCGACCATGCCCACCTGACGGCGGATTTCCGCACCGTCCTGGGCTTCACCCCCAGCGGTTACCGGCGTTCGGCCGCGGAACCGTAGTAGGACCGGATGGTGAACCGAACAGCCCGGCCACCTGCGCCAGCTCCGGGGGAGCGGCGGCGTTCCACGCGGCCCAGGTCTGGACCTGCAGCGAGTGTCCGCCGGCATCCTGAGCGGAAAGCGGCACCCATTTCCAGCCGGGAAAGTTGATACCGGCCGATGCCTCGGTGGTCAGCGCCGCATCCGCGTCCGCCAGATCCGCAATCAGCAGGCTGTGGTGGCTGAACTTCCGGAACACCCAATGGGCGCGGACGCCTTCCGCCTCGGCGGCGCTGCGCAGCTTCACTTCCTGGATGCGGATTTCCCCCGCGGCGTGCGCCATCACGGTGAGCCCGTCCAGATCAAACAAGCTCAGCACATCCCTCTCATTCATCGGCGAGGAGGGACGGACGGCAGCGCCCAGCGGCTGGGTGAGCAGGTGCTGCCGGTGCATGCCCTCGGCGGGTTCCGTGTGCAGCAGGGCCATATCGATCTGGCCGGCGCGCAGCAGCCGGTTCTGTTCATCGCTGCTGGCCTCGTAGAGGGAGAAGCTCACCGGCAGGCCGGCGGCCTGCACCCGGCCGACGGCGGCCCGGAACCAGTCATGCGGCAGCCCGGGCGGTGCACCCAGCCGGATCAGGGAATGGCCGCTGGCAGCCAGGCGGACAATCTCGGGCGTCCGGTCCACCTGCGCCAGGATGGTGTCGGCATGGGACTTGACCGCCCGGCCGAGGGGAGTCAGTGACACACCGCGGGGGTTGCGCTGCAGCAGTGTCCCGCCCAGTTCCTTTTCCAGGTCGGCCAGCTGCCGGCTCAGCGCGGGCTGGGTCATGTGAAGCTCGACGGCGGCGCCGCTGATACTGCCCGTTTCCGCGGTGCGTACAAAGTACTTCAGCTGGCGGATGTCCATGCCGGCCAGCCTATGCCTAAAAAGTATGTCGGGGGTCACATTTAGGCATTTGATTTATATGCCGGCGTGGCTGATGGTTCTTATGTGAGCCATGTGACGCGGCTCACGTGGACCGAACTAAGGATTCCCGTTTTTATGACTTCGATATCCGCAAGAACCACCTACGACGTTGTGGTTGCAGGTGGAGGGGCCGCCGGTGTGGCGGCCGCCGTCAGCGCCGCCCGGACAGGGGCCAGCGTGTGCCTCGTGGAGCGCTACGGATTCCTGGGCGGCGCCGCGACCAACAGCTCGGTCCTGGCCTACTGCGGCTTTTTTGACCAGACCCGGGAGCAGGTGGTCCGCGGCATCGGCCAGGACTTCCTGGATGAACTCGAGCGCCAGGAACTGCTGACCCTGGAAACCTCGCCGGCCACCGGCAACACGATTGTGGTCCTGGATATGGAAACCACCAAAACCGTGCTGGACCAGCTGGTCCGGGACGCCGGCGTCGACGTCCTGTTCCACAGCACGCTGGTGGCCGCGGACACCGATAACGAGCGCATCAGTGCCGTGCACATTGCCCACCGCGGCGGCACCCTGCGCCTTTCCGCCAGCGCCTTTGTGGACTGCAGCGGCGACGGTGCACTGCTGGAAGCCGCCGGCGCGGAGTTCCAGCTCTCCCCGGTGGAACGCCGCCAGGCCAGCACCCTGGTGATGCGGGTGGGTGGTGTCGGCGAGGACGCGGACCTCTCCACCGACGCCATGGACACGGCCTTCGCCGCCTACGGAAACGCCACCGGCGAAGTGCTGACCCGCAGCAACGGAACCTGCGTGCGGATGCCCCGCTCCCGCGAACTGATGCTGCTGCTGGCGGATGCCTACGTGGATGTGCTGGACGTACACCAGCTCTCCCGGGCCGAACTGGACGGACGGGCCCGGGCCCGCCACTACCTCAACGCGCTCAAGGCAGGAATGCCCGGCTGGTCCGGGGCCTACCTTGCTTCCACGGGTCCGCAGATCGGCATCCGGGAAGCACGCCGGATGCTGGGCAGGGAAAGCGTCAGCGCCGACGACGTCCTCTCCGCCCGCCGTCGTCCGGAGGACGGGATTGCCCGCTGCGGCTGGCCGATGGAGGACCATTCCACCCCCGGCGCCACCGAGTACAGCGGCATCAGGGACCGCAAGTGGTACGACATCCCCTACGGCGCGGTGACCAGCGCCAACATCACCAACCTGTGGGGCGCCGGCCGGCTCACCAGCAGCGACAGCCGTTCCTTCGCCTCGCTGCGCGTGATGGGCACGTCCTTCGCCACCGGGCACGCCGCCGGCCTGGCCGCGTCCCTGCACAGCTCCACGGGCAGCGTGGACCTGCCCAAGCTGCGCGGCCTGCTCCAGGACCAGGGGGCGCTGCTGTGAACCCGGAACGCGGCGCGAAGATCGCGCTCACCGGAGCTGCGGGCAGCCTCGCCGGTGACATCATCCCGCACCTGCTCGACGCCGGATACTCCCTGGTCTGCGTGGACCGGGTGGCACCCGCGGAGTCCTACGGCCAGGAATGGGTCATCACCGAGGTGACCGAGACCGAAACCCTCGTCAACGCGTTCGCGGGCTGCGCCGCCGTCGTGCACCTGGCCGGCATCCCGCTGGAAGCTGACTGGGACCGGATCCTCACCGCCAATATCGACGGCACGCACTCCGTCCTGGACGCCGCCCACCGGGCCGGGGTGCCGCGCGCCGTGCTGGCCAGTTCCATTCACGCCACCGGATTTACCGCCGTGCCCCGCCCCGGGGAACTGGTTCCGGATGACACCGCGGTGCGGCCCAACACTTTATACGGCGTCTCAAAGGCGGCGGTTGAAGCCCTTGGAAGCTACTATTCGGATCGATACGGCATGGATGTTATCTGCCTTCGCATCGCCTCCCGGTTCGACCGCCCCCGCGATGTCCGAATGCTGAGCACCTGGCTCTCGCCCGACGACGCCGCACGGTTGTTCCGCGCGGCCCTCACCGACTCCGGGCACGGCTTCCGTATTGTCTGGGGGGTGTCCGCGAACACCAGAAGCTACCTCTCCCCGGATGCCGGCAGGGCAATCGGCTACGTCCCACAGGACGACGCCGAGAGCTACGCCAAGGACCTGATCGGCCCGGCCGCGCCCAGCGCCGCCGCGGAAACCGACTGGGACAGACAATTCATCGGCGGCGTTTTCTGCTCACCCCGGCCTCCGCGCCATACCGATATGCACCCCTCCAAATGACCAGGAATCAGAACATGACACCAGCCCCACCCGCGGTGAATTACGCGTTCGAGGTCGACGCGGTCCACAAAGTCTTCTCCGGATCGCAGAACGTGTATGCCCTCGAAGACATCAACCTCAAGCTGAAGGAGGGCTCCTTCACCTGCATCGTCGGACCCTCCGGCTGCGGCAAGTCCACCCTGCTGCGGATCCTGGGCGAACTCGAAACCGCCACCGCCGGCACGGTTACCCGCAACGTCACCGCAGACAAGGTGCCCGCCTCCGCTTTCGTCTTCCAGGAACACGGAGTGTTCCCCTGGTTCACCGTGCTGCAGAACGTGGCCTTCGGCGAGCACATGGCCGGTGTGGGCAAACGCGAGCGGCTCGAACACGCCCGGCACTGGATTGCCGAAGCAGGCCTGTCCGGCTTCGAGGACAGCTACCCGCACCAGCTTTCCGGCGGCATGCGGCAGCGCATTGCCATTGCCCGCGCCTTCGCCACCGGTTCCCCGGCCCTGCTGATGGACGAGCCGCTGGGCGCCCTGGACGCACAGACCCGCATGCTGATGCAGGAACAGCTGGTCCGGCTCTGGGAACTCGAGCGCAAGACGGTGGTCCTGGTAACCCACTCCATTGAGGAGGCACTGCTGCTCGGGGACCAGATTGTGATGATGTCCGCCCGCCCGGGCCGCATCAAGGAAATCATCGACGTGCACTTCGGCCGTCCCCGCAGCATGGAAATCGAAGGCACCAGCGAGTTCGGCTCGATGAAGCAGGGGATCTGGGATTCGCTCCGCGACGAGGTACAAGCATCTTTGAGGTTCTCCTAATGACTAACACCACCGCCGACCGCACTGCCGCGAAGGCCAACCAGCCCGAGCTGGACGCCGCCATCCGCCGCGAATACCGCCAGGGTGTCCGGCTGCGCTACCGCGACGTCCTGCTTTCCACCCTCACCCCGGTCCTGCTTCTGGCCCTCTGGGAAGTTGCCGCCCGGACCGGCGCCCTTGACGCCCGGCTGTTCACCCCGCCAAGCCTGATCGCCCAGCAGGCGTGGAACATGCTGCTCAGCGGGGAACTGTGGACCCACACCTCGGCCACCATTGCCCGGCTGATGGCCGGTTTCCTGCTCGGCGCCGTCGCCGGGATCCTGGCCGGGCTGCTGATGGGGGTCTGGCGGCCGCTGCGCGCAGCGCTCGGGCCCACCTTCACGGCACTGTATGCGCTGCCGAAAATCGCCATTGTCCCGCTGCTGCTGCTGATCTTCGGGCTGACCGAAACCCCCAAGGTCCTCTCCGTGGCCATCTCCGTGTTCTTCGTAATGCAGATCAACACCCTGGCCGGCATTGTCCAGATTGACAGCCGCGTGCTGGAAGCGGCCCGCGCCTACAAGGCCAGCGGACTGAAACTCTTCCGCTACGTGCTGCTGCCCGGCGCCACACCGGCCATCATGACCGGCCTGCGCGTCGCCGCCGGTATGTCGGTAATTGTGATTACCGCCGTCGAATTCGTCGCGTCCAACAACGGCCTCGGCTACCTGATCTGGAACTCCTGGCAGCTGTTCCAGCCCAGCAAAATGTACGTCGGCCTGATTGTGGTGTCCCTGGTGGGCGCCGGCGTCACCGCACTGATCATCCTCCTCGAACGGGCGGCCCTGCCCTGGAAATACAAATCCGGATCCAAGAAGAAAGATCGAAAATGAAAAAACACCTGAAGGTCCTGGCAGCAACGGTGCTGGCCGGACTTGCCCTCTCCGCCTGCGGGGGAGACACCAGCGCCTCCTCCGAGGGTGACTCGCAGGAAAACGCGACGGTGAAGGTCGGCATTGTGCAGCTGCCCATCTTCGCGCCCATCTACGTGGCTGACGCCAAGGGCTACTTTGACGAAGCCGGCCTGGACGTACAGCTGGAAACCGTGAAGTCCGGCCAGGACGCGGTGCCGCTGGCCTCCAGCGGAAAGCTCGACGTCGTTGCCGCCGGGTTCTCCGCCGGCATGTTCAGCGCCATCGAAACCGGCCTGGACATCAAGGTGGTGGCGTCCATGGGCGTCAGCGACGGCGACACTGAGAAGAGCCCCACGGACCTGGTGGTCTCCAAGGCCAAGGTGGACTCCGGCGAGATCACTGACATTGCCGGACTGAAGGGCAAAAAGATCGGCGCTGCAGGCGGTGCCGGCGGTACCGGTGCCTTCCTGCTGAGCCTGGCGCTGGAAGAAGCCGGGCTGAGCATCAACGACGTGGAAATTGTGAACCTGGGCAACCCGGACATGCCGACGGCGCTGGCCAACGGCAGCCTGGACGCAGGCCTGATCTCCGCACCGTTCTCCACCATGGCCATCGAAGACGGCACCGGCGTGTCCATGGCCGTGCCGCCGGCCGGCACCTCGGGCACCGGCATGCTCTACGGCGGGCAGTTCGCAGACGGTGAGAACGCCCAGAAGTTCTTCGACGCCGTGGCCCGTGCCGCCAAGGACCTGCAGGGCGAGGACCGCTACTCGGATGAGAACCTGAAGATCATCGGCGAGGCCACCGGCCAGAGCGTGGAGGAACTGAAGTCGGTTCCGCTCTACACCTGGTTGCCGAATATCGAACCGCTGCCGGAGCAGCTCGAGGGCATGGAAGCGGTCTGGATGGAATCCGGTGCCATTGAGTACAAGGACGCCATTGACCAGGATTCCTACATCGACGCCTCCTTCTCGGAGAAGACGCCGTAATTTCGGTTGAGGCAGATCGGCAGCGGCACCCTGGGAAACCGGGGTGCCGCTGTTTTTGTTGCAGGGGAAATGCTCCCGGGCTACGTCCGCAGCAGGTACACCGCGAGGAGGGCAGCCGCCGTTGTCAGGGTGAGCCGGAGCAGGAAGTAGGCCTGCGGATAGCTGCGTGCCAGGCGCAGCCACACCCCCGGCTGGCCGGCCGGCCAGGACCGGGATTCACACCGGATCACGGTCAGCGTGAAAATGACGGCCCCGCCCACACCACACAGAGTGGTCAGGGCGCCCACCAGGTCCGCGTTGGCGCTCAGCCCGCCGGCCAGCAGCACACCCACAGCCAGGCCCAGCGAGCTGCCGCGGCCCACGAAATCCAGATAGCGCGCCATGCCGGGCAGGAAGGCATCCCGGAAACGGCGCGGAACCCCGCCCCGCAGCAGCCGCAGCCCCGCGGCCCGGCGCAGCTTCTCAGTGGCGGCCAGCTCCCCGGGAGTGCGCGCGGCGGCGACGGCAACGGCCAGCCCGGTGAGCTCATTCCCGGCGGACGGCTGCAGGCCCGGGGCCAGCGAGGGCCGGTTCAGCAGCTGCAGCAGTGCTTCCTGGGAGGCTGCACGTGCGGCCGGGGAGGGGCGCGCCTGCAGTGAGCGGCGCAGGCGGCGGAGGTAGCCTGACTCCTGCCGGTTGGCGGCGTGTTCCATCTCCGGGTCCTGCAGCCGGTCTTCCACCAGTTGCAGGTAGCGGTCCTGGAACTCCGGCAGCCCGGCGTAGTCCCAGCAGGCCCGGGCCAGGATCCAGATCCCGAAACCGGCGGTCACCAGAGCTGCTGCCTGCAGCACGGTCCAAAAACCTATCCCCAGCACGTTCCCCGGCCCCCGTTTCCACCTGGCCCGCAGCGGTTGCGGCCGGAAGAAATCCTTTCACAGGGGCCGAAGTGTTACGCGGCCGGCTACCGGGTGACTGCTTCGTCCTGGTCCAGCAGCGCCAGTTCATCGCGGGTGGGCAGGCCCTCCCAGTCGCCGGAGGCAAGGCAGGCAAACGCCCCGGTTTTGGCCGCCGTCGCCAGCCGTTCGGCCGGGGGCCGCCCGTTCATCAGCTCGGCCAGATACCCGGCAACAAAGGCATCCCCGGCGCCCACCGTGTCCACCGGGGTAATGGGCACCGGGGGCTGCACCAGGATCTGCCCGTCGATGTACGCCACCGCGCCCTCGCTGCCGAGCTTGATCACGGCCTGCGCGGGCCCGAGCTTGGCCAGCCGGCGGGCGAGTTCGGCCGGGGCTTCGTGTTCCCCCAGTGCCAGCGCCGCTTCCTCGTCGCCGCCAAACACAATGTCGGTGAGCGGAATCAGCTCCCGGTAGCTGCGCGAGGCGTCTTCGGCGCTCCACAGCTTGGTCCGGTAGTTCAGGTCAAAGGACACGGCGACCCCCGCAGCCCGGGCCGTGTCGATGCAGTACCGGATGGTCCGCGCCGCGGAGTCCGAGAGGGCAGGGGTGATGCCGCTGACGTGCAGCACGGCAGCGCCGGCAATCAGTGCGGCATCCACGTCCCCGGGGGAGAGCCGGGAGCCGGCACTGCCGGCACGGTAATAGTTCACCTTCTGTGTGGAGGCGGTACGGCGTTCCTTCAGCATCAGTCCGGTGGGCGCTTCCGGGTCCTGCACACTGCAGACCGTGATCCCTTCGGCCCGGATCTCGCGCCGGACCAGCCGGCCCAGGGAATCGGCGCCGGTGCGGCCGCACCAGACCGCGTGGCCGCCAAGGCGCTGCACCCCGATGGCCACGTTGGACTCGGATCCGCCGATGCCCAGGTCCATGGAGGACACATGGGCCAGCGGTCCCGGATGCCCGGACGTCAGCAGGGCCATGGTTTCCCCGACGGTCAGCAGGTACGGCTGCGGCAGCCCGGTCACAGTGCAGCCGCCGCTTCATCGACGACGTCCCGCAAATGGGCGGCACGTTCGGCCAGGCGGCGCAGGTCCCCGCCGTCGAACGCGTCGCCGAGCAGCGGTCCGCCCAGGCTGACGGCCGCGGCTCCGGCCCGTATCCAGTCCGCCGCGTCCTGGATTCCGACCCCGCCGGAGGGAACCACCTGGATGTCGGGGAAGGGCCCGCGCAGCGCCGAGACATAGCCGGAACCCACCACCGAGGCGGGGAAAACCTTCACCGCGGACGCCCCGGCGGACCAGCCGGTATACAGCTCGGTGGGGGTGAGCCCGCCGGGATAGACCGCGACGCCGCGCTGCACCGCAGCCTCAATCACGGCGGTGTCAGTGCAGGGGGTGACCAGGTAGGCCGCACCGGCGTCGATGGCCTGCACGGCGTCATCAACATCCGTCACGGTGCCCACCCCGAATTCCGCACTGTCGCCGAACCGGTCCTGCAGGCGCGGCAGTTCCGCGAAGACCCCCGGGGTGCTCAGCGTCAGTTCAATGCTCAGCACCCCGCCCTTAATCAGGGCCTCGACCACCGGGGCATAGTCGGTGGCATGCGCGGCCCGCATCACCGCGATGGTCCGGGTGCGCTGCAGCAGAGGTGAAGCGGGGATGCGCCGCGTGGCGGCCGGAGCGTCTTCGGTGGAGTACACGGCAGGTCCTTCGTCTCGTGGTGCACGGTGGCGGTCACCCGCCGGTGAGGAGCGTGGTACGTCAGCGGCCAAGCCAGCCGCCGTCGACGGGCAGAACGACGCCGTGGACATAGTCCGAGGCGCGGGACGCCAGAAAGACGGTGGCCCCGGCAAGGTCCTCCGGCCGGCCCCAGCGGGCTGCCGGAATGCGCTCGAGAATACCCCGTTCACGGTCCGGATCATCCTGCAGGGCCTGCGTGTTGTCGGTGGCGATGTATCCGGGCGCAATCGCGTTCACGTTCACGCCCTTCGGTGCCCACTCGTTGGCAAGTGCCTTGGTCAGGCCCGCCACGCCGGACTTCGAGGCGGTGTAGCCGGGCACATTGATCCCGCCCTGAAAACTCAGCAGGGACGCGGTGAAAATGATCTTGCCGCTGCCGCGTTCCAGCATCTGTGCGCCGAGCTCCCGGCTGAGCACAAACTGGCTGGACAGGTTCACCTCAATCACCTGGTCCCACATCTCATCCGGATGCCGGGCAGCGGGTGTGCGGGCGATCGTCCCGCCGTTGTTGACCAGGATGTCGATCGGTCCGGCCGCCCTCAGGTCGGCCGCGAGGCCGTGCACGGCGGAGCGGTCCGCGAAGTCGGCGCGCATGCCCGTAAACCTCCGGCCCAGCGCGGTGACGCGTTCTTCCACTGTGCTGCCCGAGGATTCGAGCTTGGCCGAGACACCGATGATGTCCGCTCCGGCCTCGGCCAGGGCCACGGCCATGGCCAGGCCGATGCCGCGGCGGGCACCGGTTACCACGGCGGTTTTGCCGGTCAGGTCAAAGAGGTTCCGTGCACTCATCGGCCGGCCTCGCTGCAGTTGACGAGGACCTTCATGACGCCGCCGGATTCCAGGGCCAGGAAGCCCTGTTCCACCTCATCGAGCGGCACTACCCGGGAAATCATTCCGCGCGCCGGAATGGCTCCTGCGGCCACCAGCCGGACGGCTTCGTCGAAGTCGGTGCGCTGATAGAGCCGGGCACCGAACATTTCCAACTCGCGCCAGAAGAACCGGTGCAGATCAATTTCCTTGGGCATGGGGTGGATCGCCACCATCACCAGCCGGCCGCGGGTGGTCAGCACTTCCACGGCTGAGGTGAGTCCGGCAGCGGCGCCGGAAACCTCAAAGGCGACGTCGGCTCCCGCCCCGTCGGTTTCCTGCTGCACGTACTCCAGCAGGTTCAGCTCGGTGGGATCGATGGCATGGAGGCCGAAACCCGCGGCGGTTTCCCGCCTGCCGGCGTCGAGCTCCGCCAGCACCACCCGGGCGCCCTGCTGCTGCGCCACGCAGGCAATGAGCTGGCCCACGGGGCCGCCGCCGATCACCACCACAAAATCCCCGGCGGCCACCCGTGCCCGGCGGACATCATGGACGGCGACGGCGGTGGGTTCGATCAGTGCCGCCTCGTCCAGCGCGAGCCCCTCGGGCAGGGGGATGACAATGTCTGCGGGGACGTTCCACCGGTTCTGCATTGAGCCTTCGGAATCAATGCCGACAAAGTTCAGGTGGTGGCAGATGTGGCTGTTGCCGCGGCGGCAGGCCGGGCAGTCTCCGCAGGAGATGGTGGGCATTACCGTCACCGGCTGGCCGGGGGCGAACTCCGTGACGCCGTCGCCGACGGCCTCCACCACACCGGACATTTCATGGCCGATCACGGCGGGCATTGTCACCCGGGCATCCATGTCCCCGTGGAAGATGTGCAGGTCTGTTCCGCACAGCCCGGTGTAGGCAACGGCTATTTGCACCTGGCCGGGCGGGGGAGGCCCGGCGTCGGGTTCCTGGATTTTGAAAGTCCGTGAGCCGGTGTAGGCGGCAGCGGTCATGGGTAGCTCCTAGGGATGAGGGGAAGGATTACCGGGGTCGGGTTCGGTACCCCGGTAGCCGAGCGCCTTTGAGATGGCTGCGGCAGTGCTGAGCAGGCTGCCGGACATCGCTTCAATCTGCTCGTCTGTATGTTCAATGGACAGGGTGGAAATGCTCAGGCCGTACCGCACCACTCCGGTGTGGTCGTGGACGGGGGCGGCAATGCAGGCAATGCCCGGCACGTTTTCGCCGCGGTCCCGTGCGGTGCCCCGCCGGCGCACGTCGGCGAGTTCGCGCTTGAAGTCCTCCACCGTGGTGATGGATGCTTCGGTGATCTGTGCCATTCCCGCCCGCGTGAGCATGCGCTCCACGGTTTCGTCGTCATAGGTGGCCAGGATGGCCTTGCCGATTCCGGTGGTGTGCAGCGGCACGGACAGCCCCACCCGGGAGGGCATTTTGTAGGGTTTGTCCGAGTCTTTGCGCAGGATGTAAATGACGGCATCTCCGCTGATGGCGCCCATATGGACGGTGCAGTGGATGCTGTCCACCAGGGCGTCGACAAAAGGCCGGGCAATGGAGGAAATATCAATGCGCTCCAGCGCTTTGCCGGCCATGGCCAGGATTGACGGTCCCGGGAGGTAATTCCCCTCCGGATCAATGGTCACGAACTGCCGGTCCGCCAGCGTGGAAATAAGCCGGTGCACCGTTGCCTTGGGAAACCCCGTAGCGGAAACAACCTCGGAAAACCGGGAATGTTCCAGGGCTGCCTCCAGCACAATCAGTGTTTTTTCACTGGTGCTGGGAGTGGAAGCCGAAGCCTGCGAAAGTGTTTTTTCTGCCATGACCGTCTCTCGTGATGGGGAAGTTACCTCCATCATGGTCGGTCAGAGCAGCTCGGTGATAGCAACGGCATCCATATCGTCAAAGGACTGGTTTTCGCCCGCCATGGCCCAGACAAATGAATAACTGGCGGTTCCCACGCCGGAATGGATGGACCAGCTGGGCGAAATAACTGCCTGCTGGTTAGCCGCCAGCAGGTGACGGGTTTCCTTGGGCTCGCCCATCAGATGCACCACCCGGGCATCCTCGGGAAGGTCGAAGTACAGGTAGGCCTCCATCCGCCGGTCGTGCGTATGGGCAGGCATGGTGTTCCACATGCTGCCCGGGTGCAGGGTGGTCACGCCCATGACTATCTGGCAGCTGCGCACACCGTTTTCATGGATGTACTGGTTCAGGGTGCGCCGGTTGGAGGTGGCCTGGTCACCAAGCTCACGCACCGTGCCGTTGCCTGCTTCCACCAGGGTGGTCGGGTAGGTGGTGTGGGCGGGGGCGGAGAAGAGGTAGAAGCGTGCCGGCTCGCCGTCGTCGTCGGACGCGAAGGTGACGTCCCGCGCGCCGCGGCCAATGTAGAGGCAGGAGGCGTGCTTCAGGGCGTAGGTTTCCCCGTCCACGGTGACAGTGCCGACGCCGCCGACGTTGATGATGCCGCCCTCGCGGCGTTCGAAGAAGTGCTCGGCGCGCAGCTCGGGGAATGTCGGCAGTGTCACCGGGCCGCTGGCCGGGACGGCACCGGCCAGCACCACCCGGTCCTGGTGGGAGTAGACGGCACGGACCTGGTCCTGGAGGAACAGGTCCTCGATGAGGAACCTGCTGCGCAGGTCCGTGGCGGTGAGTGAGGGTATCTGGTCGGGGCTGGTGGAGTGCAGTACATCCATGGGAAGTCCTTTGGGTTGGTGTTGGTGCGGAGTGGTTAGAGGAACCCGAGGAGCCGTGGCAGCCACAGCGAGAGTTCGGGTACGAAGGTGATGATGAGCAGCAGCATGATGAGCACGGCCATAAACGGCATCAGCTTCACGATCACGGGACCAATGTCCACCTTGGCCACCTGCGCTCCGACAAAAAGCACCGGCGCTGATGGCGGTGAAATGACCGCGATGGAGAGGTTGAAGACCATCATGATGCCGAAGTGCACCGGGTCCACGCCGTAGCTGACGGCGATGGGCAGGAAGATCGGGGTGAAGATCAAAATGGCCGGGGTGGCGTCCAGGGGGATGCCGATGACCAGCAGTACCGCCATCATGATCAGCAGCACCACCACCTTGCTGTCGGTCCAGCCGAAGAGGCTTTCCGCGAGCAGCGCCGGAATCCGGGTGAAGCTCATAACGAAGGACATGATCGTGGAGACACCGATCAGGAAGATCACCACGGAGCTGGTCCGGGCCGCGTTCATCAGGATGCCGGGCAGGTCCTTGAGCCCGATGCTGCGGTAGATAAAGGAGAGCAGCAGGGCGTAGACCACGGCCACGGCGGAGCCTTCGGTGGGCGTGAAGAAGCCGGAGACAATCCCGCCGATAACGACGACGATCAGGCTCAGCGAAGGCAGTGCCTGCAGGAAGACCAGCAGGGCCTCCTGCGGACGTGCCCAGCGTTCTGCCTTCAGCTCCGGGTGGCGCTTGGCGTAGAAGTAGACCACCGCCATGCAGGCCAGCCCCCAGAGGATGCCCGGAATGTACCCGGCCATAAACAGCGCGCCCACCGAGGTGCCGCCACTGGCCAGGGCGTAAATGATCAGCGTGTTGCTGGGCGGAATCAGCAGGCCGCTCGGTGCGGCAGCAACGTTCGCCGCCGCGCTGAAGGCCGGGTCATAGCCCTGTTTCGCTGCAATGGGTGCGGTGGTTGAACCCACCGCACCGGCAGTGGCGACGGCGGAGCCGCTGACGGCGCCGAAGAGCATGCTGGCCAGGACGCCGGTCTGGGCCAGGGGTGCCGGGGTTTTGCCCACCATCACCTTGGCCAGGTTGATCAGCCGGATGGCTATGCCGCCGTTGTTCATAATGACGCCGGCCAAAATGAAGAACGGGATGGCCAGCAGGGCGAACGAGTTGACGCCGTTGAACATCCGCTGGGCTGAGGCGAGGGCGCCGTCCTCGAACCCGAGGACGTAAACCATGGACAAGGCCGAGGGCAGGGCCACGCTGATGCTGATCGGCGCACCGATGGCCAGCAGCAGCACCATGCCGATGATGAGGATGGTTCCTACGGTTCCTGCATCGGTCATAGCTCCACCTGCACTTCTTCAGGGGCGGTCGCTTCTTCCCTGGCTGCGATGATCCGGACAAAGTGGTAGCAGAGGTAATAGGTGAGCAGCACGCCGGCCACGGGGACCGCCAGATACAGCACACCCTGGTTTACCGGCAGCACCGGGTTGGCCTGGTTCCAGGACAGCGTGGCATTCAGGTAGCCGCCGTAGACCATAAACAGGATCGAGAAGCTCAGGGCGGAGAGGTAGGCCAGGGCCGTCACCCAGCGCTGCAGGGCAGCCGGAAGCTTCTTCACCAGGATGTCGATGGCCACGTCGGCCCGTTCCCCGGTGGCCACGGAAATGCCGATCAGGCTCAGCCAGATGAAGGTGTAGCGCGAGGCTTCCTCGGACCAGACACTCGGATCGTTGAAGACGAGCCTGGTGAAGATCTGCCAGCAGACAAGGAGGATGAGCAGTGCGAAGAGCACAATGCACAGGGTCCTCAGGACGGTATCCACCGCCTGTTTAAGTTTGGTCATAGGAATAACTTCCGAGGGAGAGCCGCGCTTAGCGGGCTGCGTCGATCTTTTCGAAGATGGCCTTGGTGACGTCGTTGTTGACCTTGTCCTTGTGCAGGGGTTCCACCGCCTTGCGGAAGGCCTCGACGTCGGCTTCATGGAAGGTGGCACCGGCCTCTTCCGCCTTCGTTTTGGCCTCGGCGACCTTCTCGTCAAAGGAGGCCAGCTCGCTGTCCACGGATTCGGCGAAGAGGGAGTTCAGCGTCTCGCGCTCCTCCTCGCTGAAGGCCTCCAGGACCATGGGGTTGGCCACCAGATAGTCGGGGATCATCAGGTGCTGCGTGTAGGAGTAGTGCGGGGCGATTTCGGCGTGGGCCAGGTCGGCAAAGATCAGCTCGTTGTTCTCGGCACCGTTCAGGACACCGGACTGGATGGCGGTGTAGACATCGCCCTGCGGCATCGGGGTGCCCACGCCGCCCATCATCTGGATCATGGCCACGTTGGTATCCGAGGAGATGATGCGGATTTTCTGGCCGGCCAGATCTGCCGGCTTTTCCGCCGGTCCGCCGGTGGTGTACACGTTGCGGACGCCGCCGTGATAGGCGCCAATCACCGAGATGCTCTCGGAATCCTCGAGCGAGTCAAAGAGCTCTCCGGTGATGTCGGGTTCGTTCAGCACCGACATCTGGTGCTCGGGGGAGTCATAGACGTAGGGCAGGTTCAGCACCGAGAAGTCCGGGTTGAAGGCCTCCATCAGGGGGCCGGCCACAATCGCCATGTCCACCGCTCCGGACTGCACCAGTTCCAGCGTTTCTGCCTGGGAACCCAGCTGCTCGTCGGGGAAGAGCTCCAGCTCGTAGGCGCCATCCGTGGCTTCCTTGAGTTTGTCGCTGAGCTCGGTGATGGCCACGGCCTGCGGGTGGGAGGCGTTCTGGTTGAAGGCCACCTTCAACACCTTCGTTGACCCGGCTCCGGCGTCGCCGTTACCGCCGCCGCAGGCGGTGAGTCCCAGCATGGCCGCCGATGTGATGGCCAGTGTGGCGAAAAGCTTGTTGCGATGCATGTGAATCCTCTTCGTCGAGCCCACGCTTGTGGGCGCCTCATTGCGCCTGGAACCAGGAATGTCCGCTCCGCAGATCACGGGCGCACCGGCCCTCGAACGGCTCCTGGGTGGATTGATCGAAAATGGAACTCGGTTCCATTTCCGGCAACGCTAATGTGTGCCAGGTCACTTGGTCAAGGAATTCGGTGAGATCTTTTTTGGCGGGACGGGCGGTGCCTGCCGGTTGGGGGACGACGACGGCGGCCGGCGGGAGCGGCGTGTATCCACCGGGCGGCGGAGGGTTTCCAATCAATGCGGAGGCTGCCCGGAAAAAGCCGGCGGAGCGATAATTACGATTTGGCATAGGAATCCACGACACCTTTTAGCGGTCCCGGAATGTCACTGCGCCGCTGTATTTTGTTGTGCACGGCCACGGGTGGACTTTTAGTATCCGAATCCCCGCACCTTTCACCATTAGAGGCTTTATCCTGCAACCCTTGGAGATTCCCTGTTATGACAGCTGCGGCCACCCCATTGGCACCCGGTTACACCGTCTGGATCCCCGGCGCGGAGTGGCCGCGGGTGCGGGCCGGATTCGAGTCCATGAACACTGAGGATCCGGATGGTCCAGGCCTGCGGCTTCCGGCCGATCCCTGGCCTGCCGCGGTTGACGTCGCTGAGAACGGGGACGTCTCGTACTCCGACGGCGGCAGCGTGGACGCGGACGTCGTCGTTGGCGAATCCACCGGGTATGACGTGTTCGGTGAGTCCGGGTGGACAGTGCAGAAGTTTGTTTTATTGGTCCTCTCCCGCGACCATCTGAATTGTGAGATCGCAGGCAGGAAATCACCCACCCTGGCTGTATTGGCGGGGTATTGGCGCACTCCCATGCTGGTGGAAAACCGGTGCGGTGATATCCAGCTGGTGTCCTTTATTACCCTGGACGGAAATGTCACCATTGCCGAGTGCACGGGCGGCGCTGAGCCTTTGGCCACGGTGCGGAAAACCTTTTTTGCCCAGGGCCTGGACGCGGCACTGGAGTTGCCCGGCGTCGTCCTGCGCAAGGCCGGAGAGCCGGCCCTGCCAACGGTTGAAGGGGTGGCCGCCAGCCGGCAGACTCTGCTGCGGGACTGGGTTACTGCCCATGACCTCGGGCGGCTGGCCCTCCCCAAGGGCGCAGAGCTATCCCCGCGGGACCTGCAGTTCCCGTACCGGGACGACATTGATCCGGACCGCCCGGTGGTGGCCTATGCGCGCAGTTCCACGCACCGATATGAACTGCTGCATCCGGTGACGGAGGAGCTGGGGCCGCTGGAGCTGCTCTGCGCCAGGGACGGCGTGCTGCAGCACTACGCTGATCCGGATACCGGCGCGGAGCGGGGACGGGGTGCGCTCGGGCCCGACTGGGCGGAGTGGATTATGGCGGATTCGGTTCCTGAGGGACTGCGGACCGCAAGGCAGCCCTGGGAGGGCAACAGCACCGAAGCCCGGCTTTACCGGCTGGAACACAACATTGTGGACTTTGCCGAGCATGAGACGTCCACCGCCCAGTTCAGTACCGCCCTGGAACTGGAAACCTGGCTGAAGCATGCCCTGGGCAACCATGCCGCACCGCTGGCCGTCCACGTCCTGGACGACGTCGCTCTGATGCTGAAGGCGGAGATGACGCCGCTCTATCAGGAGCACACCTATGAGCGTTCCGCCGGCAAGGTGCTGAAAATCCGGACTTCCGAAAAGTTCTTTTACCCCTGGGCCGGCGCCGCGGACTGGACGAGCCCGGACCGCAGCGGCCATCCCTATCAGCCGTCACTGGAGACGGTGATGGACGGCGGGGAACTGGAATCCTTCCTCGCTGTGAACTGCCTGGATTTGAACAAGCTGGACCCCTATCTGCTGCCCGCCGGCACCCGGGTCCACCTGCATTCCTGGTTCCTGCTCAGCGTGGGGGAGTCCCGGACCTGCATCCTCTTTCCTGCCGCCGGCACCATGCTCAACATCAGTACCGACCATGACGGCGCATCCGGCCGGATTGTTGCGCGGGAGTACTTCAGCCGGCGCCGGGAGCTGGAACTGGAACGGGACTTCGCCGCCCAATGGGCCGACTGGCTGGACGAGGAACACCAGCTCACCCGGGAGGAGGTCCGGCTGGGACTTCAGACACTGGACCGGATGATCAAGGAGAACAGCAAATGATCGGCACCAAGGACGACACCACCTCCGGCACCGGAACCCTCGAAGACTTCGGGTCTGTGCGCTGCCTATGGGATGACTCGGTCTGCGTGGACCCGCCCACCCACTTTGTGGCACAGGAATGGGCGGACGGCACCGACGCCGAGGTGTTCTGCGTCCGGCACTACGTCCTGACCCTGGCCCGGCTCTGCCAGCTGCACCTGGCGGACTGCGAGGGTGATTTCGCCGGGCACGTGGCCAGCCACGGGGAGCTCTAAGCCGGGCGGCTTCCGCCACCTAGGACGCGGGTAGGAAGCATCTTTTTCCCGGCCGCGGCGCTGCCGCTCCTCTCCGAGATCCGGTTGGCGTGGTGCTGCGCATAAACTGAGGGCTCCTAACTTTTGCCCCGAACCTGGGAGAACTCCCCGCATGATCAGCACGCCCATCACCGAATCCCTGGTCTGTGGTGCCGCGGAATGCGAAACCACCGCCCGCGGACTGCGGCCGCACCGGCTGCCCGTCAGCGTCCGCACCCGGTTCCCGGATCCGCAGCTGCTGATGGTTGAAGCCCAGCCCTCCGGCGTCCGGCTGGTCTTTACGACGACGGCGCAGCAGCTGGAACTGGTCCTGCATTCCACGCGGGTGGTCTACCTCGGGGCGGACCGACCGCGCGGCCATGTGGACCTGATGGTCGGCGGTGAGCTGCTGCACAGCGACGAACTCACCGGCGGCTCCTACACCGAGGTGAACATGTCCACCGGAGCCAGCCGGCAGGTGGACGGGGAGTCGCATGTGAGTGTGTTCCCCGGGCTGCCCGTGGGCGGCAAGCGGGTGGAGATCTGGCTGCCGCACAACGAATCGGTGGAACTGGTCGAGCTGCGCTCGGATGCGCCGCTGGAGCCGGCTGCCTCGGACCGGCCGGTGTGGCTGCACCACGGCAGTTCGGTGAGCCACGGCTCCAACGCGGCGACGCCGTCGGGCATCTGGCCCGCGGTCGCGGCGCGGATCGGCGGCGTGGAACTGACGAACCTCGGTCTGGGCGGCAGCGCGCTGGTGGATCCGTTCACCGCGCAAGTAATGCGGGATACGCCGGCGGACCTGATCAGCGTGAAGCTGGGCATCAACATGGTGAACCTCGACGGGATGCGGCTGCGCACCTTTGTGCCCGCCGTGCACGGCTTCCTGGACTCCATCCGCGAAGGACATCCGGAGACCCCGCTGGTGCTGATTTCGCCGATCTTCTGTGGCATCCACGAGGACACCCCGGGGCCCGGTGCCTTTGATCCGGCATCCTTCGGCACGGGGCAGGTGAAGTTCCTTGCCACCGGGGATCCGGCCGGAGTGGCGGCGGGGCAGCTGACGCTGCGTGTAATCCGTGAGGCGCTGGCATCGCTGGTGGACCGCCGTGCCGAGGATCCGAACCTCTACTACCTGGACGGACTGGAGCTGTACGGGGAAGCGGACGCCCAGGAGCATCCGCTGCCCGACGCGCTGCATCCGGATACCGCCACGCACCAGATCATCGGGGAGCGGTTTGCGAAGTATGCGTTTGCGGGGGCGGGGCCCTTCGCGGGCGGCCGGCACCTCGACCAAGGGTGATCCGGCAGCCCGCGATGCCCGGCTAGTGGATGACGGCGGAGAGGAACTGTTGGGTCCGTTCCATCTGCGGTGACCCGACCACAGAGGCGGCGGGGCCTTCCTCCACGATGGTGCCGTCCGCCATAAAGATGATCCGGTCGGCCACTTCCCGGGCAAAACCAATTTCGTGGGTAACCACCATCATGGTGCGGCCGGACTTGGCAAGCTCCCTCATTACGTCCAGCACTTCGCCCACCAACTCAGGGTCCAGTGCCGAGGTGGGCTCATCGAATAGCATCAGCTCCGGATCCATTGCCAGGGCACGGGCAATGGCTACACGCTGTTGCTGTCCACCCGAAAGCTGGACGGGATAACGGTCGCCGAAGGCTGCCATTCCCACCCGTTCCAAGAGGTCCCGTGCCGTCTGCCTGGCAGCGTCCGGGGTGATCCCCTTGACCTTTACCGGGGCTTCCATGATGTTCTCCAGCACGGTCATGTGCGGAAAGAGGTTGAATTTCTGGAACACCATGCCGATCTCGCGGCGCTGCCGTGCCTTCTGCCGTTCCGTCAGGTCAAACCAGCGTCCGTTCTTCGGCCGGACACCAATGTATTCATCCTTGAAGTTGATAGATCCGGAATCGATGGTTTCCAGCTGGTTGATACAGCGCAGGACCGTGGACTTGCCGGATCCGGAGGGGCCCAGGAGGCACACCACTTCCCCGGGGTAGATCTCCAGATCGATTCCCTGCAATACCTGGTTGCTGCCGAACGCCTTCCGGACCTGATGCATCGTCAGCAGCGGCTCTCGGGCAGCAGCCTCCGTTGTCTGGGTCTGATTCATCGCCGTGCTCCTCTGGACATCCGCTTTTCAAGAAATTTCTGCGCTACTGACAGGACTGTCACGATCACCAGGTACCAGAAGGTGGCGACTGCGAGAAGCTCCAGGGTCTTGTAGCTGATGGCGCCAATATCGTTGGCCACTGTCATGAGTTCGCCACCGGCGATGACCGAGACGAGGGCGCTGGCCTTCAGCAGGGAAATCAGCTGGTTTCCGGTGGGCGGGATGATCATCCGCAAAGCCTGCGGCAGCACAATGCGCATCATGATGCGCGGTCCGGACATGCCAAGAGCCTTGGCGGCTTCCTCCTGTCCCTGGTCCACACCCTGCAGGCCGCCGCGGACCACCTCGGCCATGTAGGCGGCTTCGTGCAGTGACAACGCCAGGATGGACGCGACGAAGACGGTGATGACCGAGTTGGTGGGCACATCGAAGAACATGACGTCGGTGAACGGTATGCCCACCCCAAGGTTCGGAAAGAGCAGGGCGAAGTTGCCCCAGATGAGTATCTGCACCAGCAGGGGCACACCCCGGAAGAACCAGATGTACAGATTCGCCAGTCCGTTCATCAGCCGGTTGTTGGAGATCCGGGCACAGGCGATGATAACCCCCAGCACTGTGCCGATGAGCATGGACACAATGGTGAGCTGGAAGGTCCGCAGGAGGCCCTCGAGGATCATTTCGTTGGTGATGTTGGAAAGTACCGTGCCGAAATCCAGGTTCGGATTCACCAGGATGAGGGACACGATCCAGGCCAGGATGATGAGTCCGACGGCGGCAGCAACCCACTGCGCGGGGTTGCGGACCGGGACGTAGTCGGAGCGGGGCGGAACAGCCGTACCGGGCCGCCCGGTGATGGTTGAAGCGTTCACGGGACCCCTACTTGCCTTCACCCTGCAGCGGATTGACAACGATGTCCGCTGAATCCATGGCGTAATCCTGCGCCGAGTAGCGTTCCAGCACTTCGCCGTACTTACCCGAATCGGCCATTTCCACCAGCGTTGCCCGGACGATGTCCGCCAGCTCCGCCTCATCCTTGTGGGTGCAGATGGTCATCACGGATTCATCAATCGGCACATCGACAAAATCGAACGTGCTGCCGTTGTTCGCGGTTTCAGCGTTGTGCTTCAGCTGGATGCCGATCCCTACGAAGGCCTCAATGTTGGCGGACTGGAGCTGCAGCAGGCCGTCAGTGCTCTTGTCGTAGAGTTTCACCTCCATGGGCTCCATCCCACCGCCCTTGCACACGGTTTCCTGGAATGCTTCCAGGGCTACGTGGCTGTTGCCGCCCCGGACAATTCCCACGGACCGGCCGCAAAGATCCTCGCTCTTCTGGATGTTCGAAGGGTTGCCCTCGAGAACTATCGGGGAGCTGGTGGTCTTCAGGTACGGAACCATGTTCACGCTGGCTTCCCGCTCTGCGGTATCCGTCATGGCGCTCCAGGTCAGGTCCACTTTGTCCGACTGCAGGGCAGTGATCTGCGCGGCCATGGGGGATTCGATGAATTCGACCTCCACGCCGAGGATCCCGGCCATTTCGTCGGCAAGCTCGGGAATGAGTCCTTCCACTTCCTTGCCCGGCTTCTGCGTGAGCGGGGTAGTGGAGGTGACGGTGCCGATACGCAGGACGCCGCGGTCCTTGATGGCCTCCGGCAGCCGGTCATGGAGTTCCTGGACCTGCTGGCTCGTCTCCGGTTTATCCGCTGCCTCACTGGTGCTGCTTCCGCACCCGGCCAGGGAGAAGGCGAGGAGGGCGGCCGAGGCCAGTGCTAAGGACTTCCACGCGGAGGTTCCGGGAAGATTTTTATGCGAAGAAAACACAGGGTCCTCGTATTCTCCGTGCCTAAAGGGCACGACCATGATTCTGCTTGGTAAAAAAAGGTTTTGTCATGCAGAATGGTGGCACCGGCAAAGCATGTGAGTCAAGTCACAGAAACAGGTAGTCTGCCGACACTCGACCGCCGTTCCGCTGAATGATCGAAGCGGTTCAGGGGAACGCACTACCGCAATAGAGTCCGGAAGGCCGGCGAATAAGCGGGGCTGGGCTCCGGAAAGAGGACTGGGATGAGAACTAATTTGCTAGACGGTGTCAGGGTTTTGGACCTGACCAATGTGCTGTCCGGGCCGTTTGCCGGCTACCAGCTGGCGCTCATGGGCGCCGAAGTCCTCAAGGTCGAGGCAACCCGCGGGGGAGACCTTGCCCGGAAGCTGGGGGCGTCCGCAGACCTCAGTGCCCGCCATCTGGGAATCTCCTTCCTCGCGCAGAACAGCTCCAAGCAGTCGCTGACCCTGAACCTCAAATCCGAGCAGGGCCGGCAGGTCTTCCGGCAGTTGGTGGAAACCCACGACGTGGTGTTGGAAAACTTCCGTCCCGGGGTGATGGACCGCCTGGGCTTTGGCTGGGAGGCCCTGCAGGAGATCAATCCGGGCATTGTCTACTGCGCCATTTCGGGATTCGGGCAGAGCGGACCGCTGCGGGACCGGCCGGCCTATGACCAGATCATTCAGGGGATGTCCGGCCTGATGTCCGTGACCGGTGACCGGGAGACCGCGCCCCTGCGGGTGGGAGCTCCCATCGCCGACACCGTGGGCGGATTTGCCGCCGCCTTCGCCATCGCGTCGGCCCTGGTGCGTCGCGGGCGAACCGGGCAGGGCGCTTTCCTGGACGTGTCCATGCTGGAAGCAACGCTCACCGCCATGGGCTGGGTGGCCTCGGACTACCTGGTGGGCGGCAGCGAACCGGTGCCGATGGGCAACGAAAACCGGACGGCCGCGCCGTCGGGCACCTTTGCCACAGCCGACGGCGACTTCAACATCGCGGCCAACAAGCAGGAACAGTTCGAAGAACTGTGCCGGGTGATCGGCCGCCCCGAGCTCATCGGGGACCCGCGCTTCGCTGAACGGGAATCCCGCAAAACCAACCGCCTGGCACTGAAGGCGGAAATCGAGGCCGTCCTCACCACCCGCCCCAGCGCCCACTGGGACAAGGAATTCGCTGCTTCCGGTATCCCCGGTGCCCCCGTCATGGACGTGGCAACCGTCTTGGACTCCGAACAGATTGTGGAACGGAGTCTGGTCTCGACCTTGAGGATCGACGCCGCAGCCGGCATTACCGGCACCGGCGTGGGACCCGAGGGGGACATCCGGCTGCTCGGCGCCCCCACGCACGTGGACGGCTCACCGGTGGGTCCTGACGCGCCGCCGCCGCTGCTCGGTGAACACACCGAGCAGGTGCTGGCCGGCCTCGGGTACAGCCCGGACGACATAGCTGCAATGCGAAACGAGGGAGTCATCTAATGGAAAGCTCAACCTGGTGGAAGACCTCCATCTCGGACATCTCGCCCGGCGTGATCCGCTTCCACGGCTACCCGGTGGAACAGCTGATCGCCTCCGCCGACGTCGGCATGGCCACCATGGCGTGGCTGATGACCCGGGGTGAGCTGCCCGGCGTGCCGCAGGCCCGGCTGCTGGAACGTGCCCTGGTGGCCGGGGTGGACCACGGACCGCAGGCGCCCTCCATCGGCATTGCCCGCATGGCCATGACCTGCGGCGTCGGCATCAACAACGCCATGGCCTCGGCCACCAACGTGCTGGGGGACGTGCACGGCGGAGCCGGCCAGGAACTGATGGAGATCTTCGAGCGGATCCTGCAGGATCCGCGTCCGGTACCGGACGCGGTGGCCGCCGAAATTGCCCGGTTGCGGGCGGAGAACAAATACGTTCCCGGCTTCGGCCACCGCTTCCATCCGGTGGACCCGCGCAGGGCACCGCTGGTGGCAGCGGTGGAGGAAGCGCGGGACCAGGGCGTGGTGGAAGGCCGCGTACTGGAGGTTGCGCTGGAGATTGAACGGCAGATCAACGAGGGCCGCCAGCGTCCCATTCCCATGAACATCGACGGCGCCACGGCCATCATCTACGCGGAACTGGGGTTTGCGCCGGTGCTGGGCCGGGGGCTGTTCATCCTCTCCCGTTCCATTGGAGCGCTGGCTCACGCCTGGGAGGAATCCAACTCCGGACAACGCAATAAAGGGCCCGAACACCGAACGATCCTGCCGGACTACGTGGGACCCGCCCCGCGCGACGTCCCCTGATCCCGCCCTGCCGGTTACACACAAAGGATTGCCCCCATGCTGACCACGTCCTTCACCGCCTCAACCGGGACCCTGGACCTCTCCACCGGCCCCGTGCGCTACGTGGATATCACTACGGTGCCGGGCGTGGAGGGCCTGCCGCTCAGCCTGAAAATCCTGCTGGAAAACGTGCTCCGGCACGGGGCCGGGCCGGAGGCGGTGGCGGCGCTTATGCACTCCCCGTCAGCGGGAGAAGGCCGGCAGGTCCCGTTCCATCCGGCCCGGGTGGTCATGCAGGACATGGCCGGCGCCCCCGTCATCCATGATCTGGTCACGCTGCGGGAGGCCGTCGCCCGGCACGGCGGGGACCCGGCAGGGGTCAAGCCGCTGATCCCCGCGGAGCTGGTGGTGGACCACTCGGTGATCGTGGACAGCTCCGGCAACCGCTCCTCGTTCCGGCGCAACGCTGAACGAGAGTTTGAGCGTAATGAGGAACGCTTCCGGTTCCTGCGCTGGGCCCAGGACGCCTTCGACGGACTCAAAGTGGTTCCGCCGGGACGCGGCATCATTCACCAGGTCAACATTGAACACCTGACCCGCGGGGTGATGACCACCGATGCGGACGGCGAACGGATCGCCTACCCGGACTCCTGCATCGGCACGGACAGCCACACCACCATGGTCAACGGCCTGGGCGTCCTGGGCTGGGGCGTGGGCGGCATCGAGGCTGTCTCCGCACTGCTGGGCCACCCGCTGTCCATGCTGGTTCCCCCGGTGGTGGGAGTGGAATTCACCGGCAGCCTCCGGCCGGGAACCACCGCAACGGATCTGGTCCTGCGCATCACCGAACTGCTGCGCGGACACGGGGTGGTGGGCAAAATCGTGGAGTTCCACGGCGCCGGCCTGGCCGGCATCCCGGTGGCGGACCGGGCCACCATCGCCAACATGTCGCCCGAGTTCGGCTCCACCGCAGCAATGTTCCCCGTGGACGCCAAGACCGTGGAGTACTACACGCTCACCGGCCGCCCCCGGGAACAGGTGGAACTGATCGAGGCCTACGCCCGGGCACAGGGAATGTGGAGCGACGGCGGGAGCTCACCGGCGCACTACAGCGAGTCACTGCGGCTGGACCTGTCCGAAGTGGTTCCCTCGATAGCCGGCCCCTACCGGCCGCAGGACCGGATATCCCTGGACGCGGCCCATGACCGCTTCCGGGGAGACCTAGCTGCGCTGCTCGACCGGGACAGCGAGGGGGACAGCGACGGCAGCACGGGCAGCCGCCGCAGCACCACCGACGGCGTGGACGTGACCGTCAACGGGGCCAATGTCCGCCTGCGGCACGGGGCGCTGGCCATTGCCGCCATCACCAGCTGCACCAACACCTCCAATCCGCACGTGATGATGACGGCGGCGCTGCTGGCCCGCAACGCCGTCCGGCACGGATTGCGCGTCCCGCCCTGGGTTAAGACGTCGCTGGCACCGGGCTCGCAGGTGGTGACCCGCTACCTGGAGCAGGCTGGACTGATGCCGGACCTGGAAACGCTGGGCTTCCATGTGGTGGGCTACGGCTGCACCACCTGCATGGGAAATTCCGGCCCCCTGGCGGATCCGGTCTCCGACGCCGCGCAGGACGTGGTCCTTACCTCGGTGCTGTCCGGAAACCGGAACTTCGAGGGCCGCATCAGTCCCGATGTCCGCATGAACTACCTTGCCTCCCCGCCCCTGGTCATCAGCTACGCCCTGGCCGGAACCATGGACATTGACCTGCACCGGGACCCGCTGGGACAGGACAAGGACGGCAGGGCAATCCATCTCGCCGACCTCTGGCCAAGCCCGCAGGAAGTGGAGGAGGAACTCGCCCGGGCCGTCACCGGCGCCCTGTACCGCGACACCTATGCTGAGGCCTTCGCCGGCACTGCACAGTGGGAGGGCATGGCTATCCCTGCCGGCCCATCCTATGAATTCGGCGAGTCCACCTACATGCGCCCCTCCCCGTTCCTGGACGGTGCCGGCCTGCAGCCGGAGCCGGTGGCTGATTTGGCCGGAGCCCGGGTGCTGCTGAAACTGGGCGACTCCGTGACCACGGACCACATCAGCCCGGTAGGGCACATCCGGGCCGACAGCCCGGCGGGGCAGTACCTGCTCGCGCAGGGCGTGCCGCGCCGGGACTTCAACACCTATGGTTCCCGCCGCGGCAACCACGACGTCATGGTGCGCGGTACCTTCGCCAATGTGCGCCTGCGAAACGAGCTGGCCAACGGGCGGAGCGGGGGATTCACGCAGTTCCTGCCCTCGGGGGAGGAAATGACGGTCTTCGACGCCGCAGAAGGCTACCGCCGCCAGGGCGTCCCGCTGCTGGTGCTGGGCGGCAGGGAATACGGCAGCGGTTCAGCCCGCGACTACGCCGCCAAAGGTACCTATCTGCTGGGCGTCCGGGCCGTGCTCGCCGAGTCCTTTGAGCGCATCCACCGCTCCAACCTCGTAGGCATGGGGGTCATCCCCCTGCAGTTCCGCTCGGGCGACAGTGCCGAGGTCCGTGGACTGGACGGGACCGAGGAGTACAGCGTGTCCGGTCTGTCCGGGTTTAGCGACGGCGGATGGCCGCGCACCGCAGGTGTGGAAGCCCGGCGCCAGGACGGCACCCGCGTGATGTTCGACGTCGATATCCGCGTGGACACGGCCACTGAAGCGGGCTACATCCGCCACGGCGGGATCCTGCCGTTCGCCTTCCGTGCAGGATTGGCCGCATGAGCGGGATTCACCCCGCCAGTAACCAGGAGTTCTCCGCGCATACTGCCGGGAAACTGCCGGCCCCCGAAGAGGTGGCCGACGGCGTCTGGACCCTTCCGCAGCCCAACAAGCCCGGGCACATGCCGTTCACCCTGTCCTACCTGATCCAGGATTCGGCCGGGGACATCCACGTGCTGGACCCGGGGTGGGACCTGCCACCGAACACAGGGATCCTGGCCGCGGCCCTGGACCGGATCCGTCCAGGGCTGAGGGCACCGGCTTCCGCCATCCTCACCCACCTGCACCCGGACCACACCGGCCTGGCCGGGAGCCTGCGGGAGCAGCACGGAACCCGGACCGTGATGCACCGCCGGGAGCAGGAGGCGCAGCAGGACTATGCCCGCTGGACGGCCGATGACTCCCGCATCCGCGCCGATCTGGACGCCTGGGCCGTACCGCACGGCCGCTACACGGAGGTTTTGGGTTATGCGAAGGGCAGCCCGCGCGTGGTGGTTCCCGCGGACCGGCTGGTGGCGGACGGGGACCTGCTGCCGGTGCCTGGACGCCGGCTGCGGGTGCTGCACAGCCCCGGCCATACCCCCGGGCATATGTGCCTGGTGGAGGAGGACCAGCGGCTGCTGTTCTCCGGGGACCACCTCCTGCCGCGCGTCACGCCGGGCATCGGCGCGTCCGGCGGTTTCCCGGAGAATCCCCTGGAGCTGTATCTGCAGAGCCTGCACCGGCTGCGTGCCTATGACGACTGCCAGAACCTGCCCGGCCACGAGTACCGGTACCGGGGTATCGCGGACCGGGCGCACGCCATCGCCACACGCCATCTGACGCGCACGGCGGAGGTGGAGCAGGTGCTGGCCGCGGATCCGGATGCCACGGTGTGGCAGACCGCTGAACGGCTGAGCTGGGGGAGGGGCTGGGACGCACTGACCCGGCATTACCTTGTCTCTGCCCTGCGCCAGACCGCCATGCACATGGACCTGGTGGCGTCCGGCGGGCATAAAAAAGCGTTCGGGTCCTGGCAGCCACTGGCTGCCAGGACCCGAACGGCCTGAGGGTTACGCGCGGGCAACCACCGGCATGGTCAGCTCCCCGACCTCCGGGATGGTCAGCACCACGGTTTCACCGGGCAGGATCTGGCCCACGCCCTCGGGCGTGCCCGTGGCGATGATGTCGCCGGGCTGGAGCGTCATCACCTCGGAGTACACCTCGATCAGCTTGGCAATCCCGTAGATGAGGTAGGAGGTGTTCGAGCGCTGGCGTTCCTCGCCGTCCACCGTCAGCCAGAAATCCAGGTTCTCGGGGTCCGGCACCTCGTCTGCGGTGACGATGTAGGGGCCGATCGGCGTGAACGTGTCAAAGGATTTCCGGAAGGAACGGTCCTCTTCCCCGCGCAGGGTGATATCCAGCAGCGGGGTGTAGCCGAACACGTAGTCCAGCGCGTCCTCGGCGGACACCCGGCTGGCGGTCTTGCCGATGATCACGCCGATCTCCGCTTCATGATCGAACCGCCGGTCCTCCCACGGCAGCTCGATGGCGCCGTCGGGCCCGACCACGGAGGTCACGGCCTTGAGGAATCCCTTCCGCACCTCGGCGGTGAGGATCTTGCGGTCGGCGTAGACACCGTTCTCGCCGCCCATTTCCTGCTGGTGCTTGTGGTAGTTCACGGGAGCGGCAAACAGGTTGCGCGGGCGCGGCTGCGGCGCACGGAGCGTCACCTCGGCCTCCGGGATGCCGCCGCCGGCCGCGGCGCGCTCGGCCGCGGCGGCCTGCAGTGAATCCCACCCCGAAATCAGGGCGTTCATCCGGTCCTCAGCGTGCGTGTGCTCCGGCACCAGATCCGTCAGGTCCACCACCGTGCCGTCGTCGGCCAGACCGCCGAGACGCTGGTCGTTGAAAACACAAAGCCGCATTACTTGCCCACCTGCTCGCGCCACAGGCCCAGTGCCGTAATGGCCGGGCGGTCGGTGTAGGAGAACAGCACCGCGTCTTCGGACGTGGAGTTGTGGTGGGAGTGCTCGTACCAGAGCGGAACGGCCAGGGTATCGCCCTTGGTCCATTCGATCTTCTGCCCGTCCACAATGGAGTAGCCGCTGCCGCTGACCACGTGGTAGACCGTGCTGTGCGTGTGCCGGTGCGAACGGGTGTCCACACCCGGGCGGATCAGCTGCAGGTAGGCGGAAATGGTGGTCATGACCGGACCGCCGGTGACCGGGTTCTTGTACTCCACGATGATGTCGTCATAGGGGTCGCCTTCGCCGTCGCGCAGGTATTCCAGTGCCGCCAGGGCATCCGCCAGCTTGTAGACCAGCGGCTGCTGCAGCTGGTGCGGCTCGCCGTAGGTCTTCGCCAGCATGCCCTCCACATAGGCGGCCGGCATGGCCTTCTCCACCGGCTGCTCATCCGAAGACTCGTCGATGATGTACTGGTTCAGCCGGCTGATCAGCGGGGAATCCAGGCCGTCCAGCCAGATCATGGGACCGTCGCCCTCGTGGCCGTGTTCGTGCCAGTGCAGGGACGGGGTCAGCAGGAAATCTCCCACCTCCATGGGGACGCGCTGCCCGTTCACCACGGTGTAGGCGCCCTCGCCCTCAACGATGAACCGCAGGGCAGAGGGGGTGTGGCGGTGAGGGGGTGCCACCTCGCCGGGCATGACCAGCTGCAGGGCGGCCCAGAGGGAGTCGGTGGCACCGGTGCGCTGATCCGGGCGTGACCCCGGGTTGCGGAAGCCCAGGACGCGGCGGAGTGCATCCTCGAGGGGAACCACCTGGCCAGCCTTCACCATGAGTTCGCGGGCCTGCTCATAGCGCCAGATGTGCGGCACCAGGTTGGTTTTGGCCTCGGGTCCAATGCCGCCCATGAGCTTCCACAGCGGGGAGTAGTGGTTCTCGGCCAGCTCGGCGTAGAAGGCCTGGTCAGCGGTGACTGTCTCGGTTGTCATCATGGCTCCATTCTGCATGACAGATTCATATTCCGCTTACAAGAATGTGTCACCGGTCACGCCGCGTCAAGACCCCTCTCGCTGGGTGAGAGTACGGAGCTCCCTCGCCGCGTGCGGAATCAGGTGAAGCCTCCGGCTACGCGTACGGAATTGGGTGCCTGCGTGTGCCGGGTCTGCACGGAGGACATCAGCGTGGAACGGAGCCACTCCAGATCTGCTGCCGGCAGGTCCCGCCGCAGGGTGTACATCGCCACCTGGGTGAGGGGAACGTCGAACGGCAGCCGGAAGGAGCGGACCTCATGGCGCCGGATGAGGCGGCTGGCGACGCCGGTGGGTGCGTAGGAGACCAGCTCACTGCCCTCGAGCAGGTCCGGCAGCGAGCTGAAGGTCGGGATGACCACCGAGACCCGCCGGTTGATGCCAAGTTCACGCACCCGCACATCCAGAGCGGTGTGGCCGGTGGAGGTTGCCACTGCCACATGTTCTTCATCCTCATAGGCGCCCAGGGCGGGCTCCTCGGAAATGCGCGGATGGTCCGCGGCGCACAGCCCGACATATTCCTGGTTGAAGAGCAGGTCCCTGCGGATATCCGATTCGTCCAGCCGGGTGGTGCAGATGGCGGCATCTGCAGCCCCGGTCCGCAGGTCATGCAGGACCGTGGACAGGTTCAGTGATTCCACCTCAAGCGTCACCCCTGGCGCCTGGCTGCGGACGGAACGGAGGATGGAGGGCAGCAGTCCGCTCACGCCGACGTCGGTCATCCGCAGCCGGAAGCGGCGGCTCGAGACGGCCGGGGAGAATTCCCCCGGGGTCTCCATGATGTCGTCCAGTGACTCCAGCAGGTGGCGCAGCTTGGGGTAAAGCTCATGCGCCAGGCGGGTGGGTTCAAGCCGGTGGCCCTTGCGCTGGAAAAGGGTGTCCCCGAAGTGTGCGCGCAGCTTCCGCAGCGTGTAACTGACGGAGGGCTGGCTAATGAAAAGCCGTTCGGAGGCATGAGTGACGCTGCCGGTTTCGTACACGAGGACAAAAACGCGGAGCATCCCGAGATCGTAGGAAGACATTCCCCGACTATAAAGACCCTCTATGTCTGCATCAAGTATTCATTGTTTGAATTTATGCAGGGCTCTCCTAGGGTGATATGCAACACATTTACTGATTCCAAAGGCAACCACATGACTACAAACCGCGAAGCGACATATGAATTGTTGCGGCGGCAGGGAATGACCAAGGTCTTCGGCAACCCGGGATCAAACGAGTTGCAGTTCCTCAAGGACTTTCCCGAAGACTTCCATTACATCCTGGGCCTCCACGAGGGTGCCGTGATGGCCATGGCCGACGGATATGCCCAGGCCTCCGGCGAAATCCCGCTGGTGAGCCTCCACTCCGCCGCCGGCACGGGCACGTCCATGGGCGTGCTGGCCAATACCGTCCAGTCCAAGTCCCCGGTGGTGGTGCTCTCCGGGCAGCAGCTGCGGGACATGGTGGGCCAGGAAATCATGGTGAGCAGCACCAACGCCGCCCAGCTTCCCCAGCCTCTGACGAAGTTCAGCGCCGAACCCCTCTCCGCGAACGACGTCGTCCGCACCATGGCGCACGCCATCCACCTTGCCGGCATGCACCCCAAGGGACCGGCCCACATCTCGGTCCCGCATGATGACTGGGACCGGCCGGTGGATGAGAACACCCAACTCACCATTGGCCGCACGGTGCAGGATGCCATGTCCCTGGCTCCGGCCCAGCTGGAAGAGCTGGCGGCGCTGCTGGACTCGGCCGCCTCCCCGGTGCTGGTGCTGGGACCGGAAGTGGATGCCACCCACGCCAACGACTCCGCGGTGGTCCTGTCCGAGCAGCTGGGCGCTCCGGTCTGGATAGCCCCCTCGCCGGCCCGCTGCCCGTTCCCCACCGACCATCCGCACTTTGCCGGGCTGCTGCCCGCCAACGTCCGCGACATCTCCGGACTGCTGTCGAAGCACGACCTGGTGCTGGTGGTCGGGGCACCCGTGTTCCGGTACCACCATGACAAGCCGGGAGCCTACCTGGGGGAAGGCACCCGGCTCATCCACCTGTCCCAGGATCCGGACGAGCTGGCCCGGGCACCGTTCGGTGACGCCTACCTGGCTCCGGTCGCAGACACACTCTCCGCCCTGGCCGCACGGGTACAGAAGCGCACGGACACCGCGGTTCCGGCCCGGACCATCCCCGCACCGCGCACCGACCGGCCGGATCGCATGCACCCGGATACGGTGTTCCGGGCCATCCAGGACCTGGGCCCGGAGGACCTGATCCACGTGGTCGAATCCACCTCCACCGCCGAGTCCTTCTGGTCCCATGTGAAGCTGCGCTCGCAGGGCTCCTTCTACTCCGCAGCCGCCGGCGGCCTTGGCTTCGGCCTGCCCGCCGCCGTCGGCATCCAGCTGGCCCAGCCTGAACGGCGGGTGGTCGCTGAAATCGGTGACGGATCGGCGAACTTCGGCATTACGGGCCTGTGGTCCGCGGCCCGTCACCAACTGCCGGTGGTCTTTGTGATCTTCCGGAATGAAACCTACGGCGCCCTGGTCAACTTCGGCCGGCGCCTGGACACCCTGGGAACCCCTTCCTTTGAGCTTCCCGGAATCGACTTCGTGGCTATTGCAAAGGGCTATGGGGTGCGGGCGGAGTCCGCAACCACCGAGGCCGAGCTTCGCGACGCACTGGCCCGGGCGTTCAGCGCCCACGAGCCGGTCCTGATTGAAGCATTCACCTACTTCGAATAGGCGGAACAATGAAGATTACTATCGAGAACCTCCAGCTGCGGTACGGCAAGTTCACCGCAATCGACAACATGAATGTGGAAATCGGCGACCGCGAATCAGTGGTGCTGCTGGGCAAATCCGGCTGTGGAAAAACCAGCACCATGCGCTGCATCGCCGGGCTCGAACAGCCCACCGCCGGCCGCATCACCATCGGAGACACGGTGGTCTTCGATGCCGAGGCCGGGATCAACCTTCCGCCCAACAAGCGCAACGTCGGCATGGTGTTCCAGTCCTACGCCGTCTGGCCGCACATGACCGTCTTCGAGAACGTGGCCTATTCCCTCAAGATCCAGGGGGTCGGCAAGAGCGAGATCAAGCAGCGCGTACACGAAGTCCTGGAACTGGTGGGGCTGGAGGACTTCGCTTCCCGGGGCGCCAGCCTGCTTTCCGGCGGCCAGATGCAGCGCGTTGCCCTGGCCCGCAGCCTGGTTATGCGCCCGGACGTGCTGCTCCTGGATGAACCGCTGTCCAACCTGGATGCACGGCTGCGGGACCGGCTGCGGATTGAACTGCGCGAGATCCAGCTGCAGCTGGGCCTGACCACCGTCTACGTCACCCATGACCAGCAGGAAGCCTTTGCCCTGGCGGACCGGATTGCGCTGATGAAGGACGGCATCATTGTCCAGATGGAGGATCCCACCTCCATGTACCTGGAGCCGGCCAGCGCATCCATTGCGCACTTCCTCGGCGTCTCCAACGTCCATCCCGTGGTTCCGGCCCCGGGCGGCGCGTGGAGCTTCCCCGGTTCGGACCTTCTCCTGGCCCCGGCCTCCCCGGTCCGGGAGACCGGCGAGGATCTGCGGGCCTGTTTCCGCAGCGAGGACCTGAGGCTTTCCCGCGCCGGCGCGGCCGGAGCCAACAGCTGGCGCGGCGTCGTCAAGGTGTCCAGTTTCCAGGGAAGCAGCATCCGCTATGCCGTTGCGCTCGGCGACGGGCACATGGAACTCGATGTCCTGGCGCCGCTCAGCGCCGCGGAGCGTTTCCAGCCCGGGCAGGATGTCTGGGTCACCATTGATCCCGCTGCAGTGCAGATCCTCCCGGAGAATCCCGCACCGCAGACGCTGCAGCCGGCGGTGGCCGCATGACGTCCACACTGCGCCCGGTCGAACCCGAAGCCATCCCGACCCTCACCGGCACCCAAAACCCGCTAAACCGACCGCATCACAAACGGTCCCGCGGCGGGCGGGGCCTGGTTCGGCTGAAGAACCTCCGCCGCGAGATCCCCAGCGGGATCCTGGGCGTGCTGTTGTTCTTCCTGATCATCCTGCCCATCATCTTCATTGTCATTGCGGCGTTCTCCACCGCGGTGCCGCGGCCCGGAAACGCCGAAGTGGGCTCCTTCACCTGGGCCAACTTCGGAATCCTGGGCACGCCCGAGGGCATCCAAAGCATCATCAACTCGCTGATCATCGGTGCGGGAGCGGGTGTGCTCTCACTGCTGATCGGGGCGCTGCTGGCCTTCATCGCGGCCCGGACCGATGCGCCCTGGAAGCGGTTCATCTACATCACCGGAATCGCCCCGATGTTCCTGCCGGCACTGGTCGGCGCCCTGGCCTGGTCCATCCTCGCCAGCCCCAATGCCGGGCACCTGAACCTCTTCCTGGAAGCCATCGGCATCGGCGGGACGCTGAACATCTACTCCTACGGCGGCATCATCTTCGTCCTGGGCCTGTACTACGCCCCGTACGCCTTTATGCTCACCTACAGCTCCTTCTCCATGATGAACGCGGACCTGGAAGAGGCGGCATCGGTGCACGGCGCCAGCCTGGGCCGGCTGTTCCGCACGGTCACCCTGCCGCTGTCCATTCCCGCCCTGGCGGGAGCAGCCATCCTCTGCTTCACCCTGGCCATGGAGAACTTCCCGGTCAACGCCATCCTGGGCAACCCCGCCGGCATTGAAACCCTGCCCACCTACATCTACCGGCTGATGGCCGGGGACGCCCGTCCCAATGCGGCAGCCGGCATCGCGATCGCCCTCACGGTGGCCGTGGTGGCCGTCACCTGGCTGCAGCAGCGGGTGGTGAACCGGAAGCGGTTCACTACGCTCACCGGCAAGGGCAACCGGCCGCGCACCATTCCGCTGCGCTGGCTGCGGTGGGTCGCCACCGGCTTCGCCGCGGTCTACTTCGCCCTGGCCGTGGTCCTGCCCGTTGGCGCACTGGTGTTCACAGCGATGGGGGAGAAGACCTACATCAGCCGCTTCGGGGATCTGTTCGGCGGATTCTCCGCCCACCGGCTGATCCAGGCCGTCGGCCAGGCGGACTTCCAGCAGTCCACCTGGAACTCCATCCTCATGGCTCTTGCCGCCGCGGTGGCGGGCACCCTGATTGCCTTTATGGCCTCCTATGTCCGGTTCCGGACCACGTCCAAGGCCGGCCAGCTGCTGGAACAGGTGTCCATGCTTCCACTGGCCATCCCGCAGGTGGTCCTGGGCATGGGCATCCTCTGGGGCTGGCTGACCCTGCCGCTGCCCGTCTTCGGCACGCTGCTGCTGCTGGTCATCGCCACCGTGGCGGTCAACATGCCGCAGGGATACCGCAGCATTTCCTCCTCGATGCTGCAGATGGACGGGGACCTGGAACACAGTGCGGTCATGCTGGGGGCCGGGCGCCTCCGGGCCGTCCGGGACATCACCATCCCGCTGATGCGCACCGGCATGGTCTCCACCCTGCTGCTGCTGCTCATGCTGGGCCTGCGGGAGATGAGCGCCATCCTGTTCGTCTACACCTCGGACACCCGGGTGCTCTCCATACTGGTGTTCCACAGCTTCGAGAACGGCAGCATCAGCTACTCGGCCGCCATCAGCCTGGTGTTCGTGCTCCTGATCGCCATTGTTGCCATTGCCACCCAGGTGATCGGCATCCGGGAAAAGAAGTTCAAGGAACCCGGGCACTGAGTTTTCTACCGGGCAGTGCGCAGGCGCTGCCCGCCACCCCCCCACAACAATGAAAGGCACACCCATGAAGAAGCGAATTGGCAGCGTCGCCTCGCTTGCCGCCCTCATGCTGGCCCTCTCCGCCTGCTCCGGTGCATCGGCCAACTCCGTGGTCACCGACGAAGCCGAGGTGGACACCAGCAACGGCAGCCTGGTCATCGACGGGGAACAGATTGCTGACAAGGAGACCTACGAGACGGCCAAGGAGCAGACCCTCACGGTCTACACCGGCTACCAGGAAGCCAACCAGCATGTCCTCAACGAGGCGTTCACCGAAGACACCGGCATCAAGGTGGAGTACGTTCGCGACGTAACCAACAAGCTCTCCGAACGGGTCCTGTCTGAGGCCGGTGCCGGCCAGCTCGGCGCCGACGTGCTGATCACCTCCGACTACAAGGTCGCCAACGCCTTTGACGAGGCCGGAATCTGGGACTCCTACGTCCCGGACGCCGTGGCGGACCTGCCAGAGCTCCAGCACAATGACGGCAAGTTCGTCACCTTCGCCAATGTTCCCGTCACCTTCGCCTACAACACCAACAACGTTGCCGAAGAGGATGCCCCCACCTCATGGAAGGATCTACTGGATCCGGCCAACGAGGGCAAGATCGGCATTGTCCAGGGCACCGCGGGCGGGTCCTCCATTGCCCTGAACCGTTTCATCCAGGAAAAAGTCGACCCGGACTACTGGACCAAGATGGCTGCGCTCAAGCCCACCGTCTATGACAGCGGCGGACAGCGTCAGGAGGCCCTGGCCCGTGGTGAACTCAACGTTGCCACCGCCGGAACCGCTGCCGTGAACGTGGCCATCACGGAGGACGGCGCCCCCATCCAGTACGTGGTGCCGGAAGAGGGGATTGTGCTCTTCAGCTTCTTCGCGGGCAAGGCTGCGGATACCAAGAACCCGGAGGCGGCGGAGCTGTACCTGAACTACGCCCTCTCCGAGCGGGGCCAGTCCGTGGTCCGGCAGGTGGGGGACTACTCGGCGCGTGCCGATGTGGATCCGCCCGTGGCCGCCGGCCGTGAACTGCCCGCCCTGGATTCCGAGCAGGTCTGGCTGATGCCGGCCCAGGATGAGCTGAAGTACGCCACCGAAGACGCCGCCCTCTGGCGGAGCGCTTTCGGCCGCTGATCTGCCGCGCAGCCCGTCAGGCCGGCGTTCGGATCAGCACCGAACGCCACGCAGAGCCCGGCACGGACCCCGTGCCGGGCTCGCTTTTGTCCGGGCCCGTTATTGAACGGGGCCGACCGACTTCCTAATGGGGGAAACATGGCTGCCACCGGCCCGAATGTCCAGGGACATCCCTTCGCCGCCCTCCGCCACCGCGGGTTCGCCCTGTTCTGGACAGGTGCCCTGCTCTCGAATACCGGCACCTGGCTGGGAAACCTGACTGTTCCGTACGTGCTGTACCAGAGCACCGGCAGCGCCTTCTGGGTGGGGCTCGCCGCGGCCGCCCAGTTCGGCCCGGCCCTTATCCTCTCTCCGCTGGGCGGACTGCTGGCTGACTCGCTGGACCGCCGCCGGCTCCTGCTGTGGACCCAGATGTGCATGGGCGGGGTGGCGGTGGCAATGTGGCTGCAGTGGTCCTCCGGCCTGCACTCACCCGCACTGCTGATCGCCCTGCTCACCCTCTCCGGAGTGTTCAACGGGCTGAACAACCCCGCCTGGCAGTCACTGGTCAATGACCTGGTGCCCCGGGGCGATGTGCTCTCCGCCGTCACCCTGAACTCCCTGCAGTTCAACCTGGCCCGCGCCGTCGGACCCGCCCTGGCTGGTGTCCTGCTGGCCTCACTGGGCGCCACCTGGGCGTTCTTCTTCAATGCCGCCTCGTTCGCCGTAGTGGTGGTGAGCCTGCTTTTTGTGCGCGCCTACCGGACCATGGATCCGCCGGCACACCGGGAGGGCTTTGTGGCGCAGTGGCGCCAGGCCGGCGCCTACCTGGCGTCCAGCCGTCCGCTGATGCTGGCCGTGGCCCTGTGCTGCGTGGTGGGCATGCTCAGCAACCCCGTCTTCAGCATGACCGTGGTGTTCGCCGAAACGGTCTACCGTACGGACACCATCGGACTCGGGCTGCTGACGGCGGCCCTGGGCACCGGGTCGGTGCTCTACGCCCTGGCCGGGCTGCTGCCCCGCCGCCGGCCGGTTTCCTTCGCCCGCCGCACGCAAGTCGGCATCACCGTCCTGGGAATCGGCCAAATCGCCCTCGGGGTGGTCTCCGGGCTGGGCGGGGGAATCTTTGCGGCGGTCCTGATCGGCGCGGCGTTCCTGGCCGCCATGTCCACCTTCAACTCCGTCATCCAGCTGCTGGCACCGGATCTGCTGCGCGGACGCATCCTGGCTGCCCGGCACATGGTGTTCTCCACCTCGGTGGCCGCCGGTGCGCTCCTGGCGGGCCTGCTCACGGATGCCCTGGGCGTCCAGGCCACCTTCCTGCTCCTGGGCGGCGCGCTGCTGCTGGCCGCGCTGATCCTGGTCTGCATCCCGCGGGCCGCAGCCCTGCTGGATCGCGCCGGAGCCAGTGCCAGCGCCGGCACCGGCGCCGCGAACGCCTCCCCAAAAGACACCGAACCGGAAACTCCCGGCGCTAATTCCACCCGGTGATACATCCGGTACCGCCCCGGCTCCGGCTTCGTTTCACTGGAGTCCAACACGACATAAGGAGTAACCATGGCAGATTTCATTGAGTCATCGGCATTCGGCCTCACTGAGGACCAGCTCGTCATCCGCAAGGCCATTGATGATCTGTGTGCCCCCTTCGACAACGAGTACTGGCGCAAGCACGACGCCGAGCACACCTACCCGGAAGAGTTCGTTGACGCACTCTACGAAGCCGGCTGGATGAGCATGCTGATCCCGGAGGAATACGGCGGCGGCGGCGCCGATATCCGCGACGCGGCCGTGGTGCTGGAACAGATTGAGCGCAACGGCGGCCACGCCGGGGCAGCCCGCGCCGGCATGTACACCATGGGCGCCATCCTGCGGCACGGCTCCGAGGAGCAGAAGGCGGAGTGGCTCCCCAAGATCGCCTCCGGTGAGCTGCGGCTGCAGTCCTTCGGCGTGACGGAGCCCGACGCCGGATCCGACACCACCCGCATCAAGACCTTCGCCGTGCGTGAGGGCGATGAATACGTAGTCAACGGCAACAAGATCTTCATTTCCCGCGTCCAGCACTCGGACCTGCTGCTGCTGCTGACCCGCACGGCCAAGCGCGAGGACGGGGCCAAGCCCACGGACGGTTTCACCGTGCTGCTGGTGGACCTGAAGACGGCCCTGGCCAACGGGCAGATCGAAGCCACGCCCATCAAGACCATGGTCAACCATGAGACCAACGAGTTGGCCATCCGCAACCTCCGGGTGCCGGTGGCCAACCGCATCGGCGAAGAGGGCAAGGGCTTCCGCGTCATCCTCTCCGGCATGAACTCCGAGCGGGTGATCGTCACCAGCGAATACATCGGCGCCGGGTTCTACCTGCTGGACCGTGCCGTGCAGTACGCCAACGAGCGCGAGGTGTTCGGCCGCAAGATCGGCCAGAACCAGGCGATTCAGGTGCCCCTGGCCCGGGCCTACGCCCAGCTGCAGGCCGCCTCGCTGATGCGCTGGCGTGCCGCCGAAATGTACGCTGCCGGGGAAAATCCGCGCTTCGAAGTCAACGGAGCCAAGCTGCTGGCCTCGGAGGCACTGTGGGCTGCCGCCGACGCCGCCTTCGACACGTTCGGCGGATACGCCGCCGCGGAGGAATACGGCATTGAGCGCAAGTGGCGCGAAGCGCGGCTGCCGCGTACCGCGCCCATCAGCAACAACCTGGTGCTGGCCGGTATTGCCCACGGCACCCTCGGCCTGCCGAAGTCGTTCTGACGCCTTGGCCGGGAACACAGCGGAAATGGGTGCCACGGAGGTCCTCGCCACCTATGCCGTAACAGGCAGCAGCGCGGCGGCGGACCACCGGGACGAGGTTGCCCGGGCACTGATCGACACGGTGGCCGTGGCGCTGGGCAGCGCCGGGTCCGCCGGGGAGACGATCCTGCGCGACTGGGCCCGGACCCAGTCTCCGTCCGGACCTGCCGCGGTGTGGACCTCGGGGGAGCGGACTTCGGCGTCCAACGCGGCGCTGGTCAACGGAACAGCGGCACACCTGCTGGATTTCGATGACATCTCCCCGTCCATGCCGCTGCACCCCAGCGCCGTGCTGATGCCGGCACTGGTGGCCGCCGCCGAGGCCTGGGGCGGCGAAGCCGCCGCGCCGGTGAACTTTACCGCCGCGTACGACGTCGGCGCCGCCGCGTTCCGCGCGCTGGCGGACCTGCTGCCGCAGCACGTCCACTACGCCCGCGGCTGGCACAGCACCTCCACGGTCGGCCGGCTCGCCGCCGTCGCCGCCCTGGCCCGGCTGAGCGGCCTGGATGTGGAGACCACCCGGCACGCGCTGGGCCTGGTCTCCTCGCTGGCCGCCGGCTCGCGGCCGAACTTCGGCTCCATGACCAAACCGCTGCACGCCGGTGCAGCCGCCCGCGATGCGGTGATGGCGGTGGAACTGGCCCGGGCCGGGTTTACCGCCAACCCGGAGGAGCTGGAAGCGCCCAACGGGTTCCTGGAACGCTACGGCGATCCGCAGCTGGCACCGGTGGGATCGGCAGCCCAGACCCTGGACGAGCGCCTGGAATATTGGACGGACGCGTGGGTCCAGGACTGGGGGCTCAAACGCTACGCCAGCTGCTACGGAACCCACCGCGGCATCGACGCCGTCCTGGAACTGCGCCGGCAGCATCCCCGGGACCTGCCGGTGTCTCTCAAGGCGACGCTGCACCGCCGCGGAACCCGTCCGCTGCGCCGGACCGCCCCTACATCGGGCACCGAAGCGAAATTCAGTCTCGAATACGTGCTGGCTGTGGCCTACCTGCGCGGGCGGGTCACGCTGGAGGACTTCACCGAAGAAGCCTTCGCGGACGGGCAGGTCCGGGATTTGATGGGCCGGGTCCAGGTGGGGGAGAGCGATCAACCGCCGGTGGGGCCGGCGGAGTATGCCACCGGGTTCACCGTGGTGGAGGCCTCCTTCGCGGACGGGTCCACCCGGGCGGCCCGCGTGGAAATCACGCACGGACAGTATGCCGATCCGCTGACGGATGCCGAGCTGCGCGAGAAAAGCGTGGAGTGCATCCGGGCCGGCGGCTATTCCGCCGAGCTGGCGGACCAGATCATCGAGGCGGTCTCGGATGCACCGGGCCCCGCCTTCACACGAGTTATTTCCGGGAGGAATCCATGAGCAACGGCAGGCCCACCGTCGTGATCCAGGAAGAAGGCATGCGCGAAGGCATGCAGATCGAAAGCCGCGACATCCCCGTCGACGGCAAGATCCGCTTGCTGGACGCACTGTCCCGGACCGGACTGAAAAAAATCATCGTTGGCTCGTTCGTGAGCCCGAAATGGACACCCCAAATGGCCGACGTCGAGGCCGTCATTGACGGCTTCACCCCGGCCGACGGCGTGGAATACACGGCGATCGTGCTGAACCGGAAGGGCGCCGAGCGCCGGGCGGCATATGCCTCCAAGCTCACCCTGCCGGACCCCACGCTGGGCCGCATCAAGGTCCACCTCTGCGACGTGTTTGTCCGGCGCAACACCAACCGCAGCCAGCAGGATGAACTGGACGCGCTGGAAAACTCCGTGGCCTCCGCCCGAGAGTCCGGCATCACCCACGCGGAGATCTCCATCAACGCCGCCTGGGGCTCGAACTGGCTGGGCGAATTCACCGAGGACGAGCGGATGCGGCTGCTGCAGCTGCAGTATGACGCCTGGACCGCCGCCGGCATCCCGGTGACTCGCATCCAGATCGGCGACCCGATGAGCTGGAACACCCCGGCCGCCGTGCGGTCCATGATGCGCCGCGTGGTCCAAACCTGGCCCGAGGTCCGCAACTACCACCTGCACCTGCACGACGCGCGGGGGATGGCGATGCTCTCCGCCTACGTGGCGATGGAGGAACTGGATGAGCGGCACACCCTGCTCATTGACACCGCCATCGGCGGCATGGGCGGCTGCCCCTACTGCGGCAACGGCCGCGCCACCCGGATGATCCCCACCGAGGACTTTGTGCACCTGCTCGAATCCGAAGGAATCGAGACGGGCATCGACCTGCCGCAGCTGATCGAGGCCGGGAAGATCGCCGAGGAAGTGGTGGGCCATCCGCTGTGGTCAAAGGTGACCGCGGCCGGCCCCCGCCCCACCGGCGAGGACGTGTACCCGATGGACATGCCCTTCATTGAAACCTTCGAGGAAGCCCAGCATTTCCGGCTGGGACCCTCCGTCTACCAGGGGGCGCTCTCACCCTGGCGCGAGCCGGTGCAATCCCCGGCCCGGAAGAACTACGACGCGCGGCTCGCCGCAGGAAAGGAACCGGCGCTATGAGTACCCAGGGATCCCTGGCCGGAATCCGGATCATCGAAATCGGGACCAGCGTGGCCGTTCCCTACGGCTGCCAGATCCTGGCCGATTTCGGAGCCGAGGTCATCAAGGTGGAACGCCTGGGCGGCGGCGACGACGCCCGCACCTGGGCACCGCTCAGCGGCGGCATCTCCATCACCTTCCTGTCCCTGAACCGGAACAAGAAGTCCGTGGTGCTGAATTACAAGGACCAGCGCGGCGCGGAACTGCTCGAGGAGCTGCTCGGTTCCGCCGACGTCCTGGTGCAGAACCTGCGCCCGGGAGCGCTGGCCGCGGCCGGGTTCTCCTGGGAACGGATCCACGAGATCAACCCGAAGCTGGTCTATGTGGAAATGACCGGCTACGGACGCACCGGGCCGCGCAGCCAGCAGCCGGCCTATGACGCCATGCTGCAGGCCTACGCGGGCGTGGTGGCCATGACCGGGTCCGACGACGGGCCGCCGGCGCGGGTGCCGCTGTCCATGATGGACATGGGCACCGGCATGTGGCTGGCGCTGGGCGTCTTTGACGCGCTCCGCCGCCGCGAGCAGACCGGTGAAGGAACCCATGTGGAGGTCTCGCTGCTGCAGACCGCCCTGGCCTGGGTGAACACCCCGCTGATGAGCGTCGCCGCCGGCGGTGCCGTCCCCGAACGGCTCGGCTCCGGGTTCCGCGGCAACGTCCCCAACGGCGCCTTCCCGGCGTCGGACGGCTACGTGTTCCTCTCCGTGGGCAACAACGAGAGCTTCTACCGCCTGCTGGACGCCATTGAGGCCACGTACCTGCGCGACGAGCCGGGCTTCGAGGACAACCTGGCCCGGGTGAAGAACCGGCACACGGTCAATGAACGGCTCGGCGAAGCCACGGCCAAGTTCACCATGGATGACCTGCTGCAGCGCCTGGAGAAGGCCAAGGTTCCGCACTCCGCGGTAAACACCCTGGACCGGGTCCTGGCCGACCCCCAGGTGGAGGCCCTCGGCCAGCTCGAAGACGTAAGCCACCCGGTCCTGGGAGACGTGACCGTGGTGAACACCCCGGTCACCTTCAACGGGGAGTACCTGGCCCAGCGCCGGACCCCGCCCGCCCTCGGTTCGGATACCGCCGACGTCCTCACCGCCCTCGGCCTCACCGGCGAGCAGATTGACGGACTGCTGGCCGCCGGCGTCATCGAGACCGGCACCGCAACAGACAGCACCACCACAGAAGGAGCAGACGCATGAGCGACGGCCTGATCAGCGGCAGTGCCGAGGAAGTCCGCTACGAAGTACGGGACTCGGTAGCGTGGATCACCATCAACCGGCCCGAACGGCGCAACGCCATCAGCCGGCACACCGTCCAGCTCCTGGTGAAGGCCTTTGTGGAGGCCGAGGAGGATCCGGATGTCTGGGCCGTGGTCATCACCGGCACCGGCGACAAAGCGTTCTGCGCCGGCGGCGACATGAAGGAAATGGACAGTGTTGCCCGCGCCGGGCGGCAGGTGCACACCCCCATGACCGGTGAGTACCGTGCGCTGCTGGAAGTGATGCTGGAGACCTACAAACCCGTGATTGCCGCCATCAACGGGCACGCCCTGGCCGGGGGCTGCGAAATAGCCCTGGCCTGCGATATCCGGATCGCCGTGGAGGGAGCCACCGTGGGCCTCACCGAGGCCAAGCGCGGCATGGGCGCCAACTTCGGTTCCGTGGTGCTGCCCCGGCTGATCCCGCGCGCCCTGGCCATGGACATGCTCTACACCGCCCGGATGGTACCGGTGGAGGAAGCCCTGCAGATGGGCCTGGTCAACAAGGTGGTGCCGCGCGAGGAGTTCGAGACCGCGGTGAAGGACTACGTGGCCGGCATTGTGGCCAACTCCCCGGTATCCCTGCGCCGTTACAAGGAAATGGCCACCAAGAGCTGGGGCCTGCCCGTCAGCTCGGCGCTGCGCCTGAACGTGGGTCCGAATCCCTATACCAGCGAGGACCGTGCCGAGGGGGTCCGCGCGTTCCTGGAGAAGCGCGCCCCGCAGTGGAAGAACAGGTAGGAAGCGGCCATGGACATGCTTCAGGTTGAGGAATGGGCCGTCCCGCGCGGCGGGATCTGGACGGACGGCGACGGCGAGCCGCTGCCGGTGCGCGAGGCTGCCACCGGTGAGGTGATCATCACGCTGGCCACCGCCTCCGTGGCACAGGCCGAAGAAGCCGCCCGCACCGCGGCCCGCGCCCAGCGGGACTGGGCCGCGCTCCCGCCGTCGGCCCGCGCCGCCGTGCTCCGGCGCGCCAGCGAGCTGTTCGCGCAGCATTCGGACCGGATCACGCCGTGGATTGTCCGCGAGAGCGGCGGCACCTGGGCCAAGGCCGGCACCGAGATCCTCGCCGCCGTCTCCGAGTGTGCCGAGGCGTCCGCGCTGCCCACCCTGCCGCAGGGGGACACCCTGGCCACCAACAAGCAGCGGTGGTCCTTCTCCCGCCGGGTTCCCGCCGGCGTGGTGTCCGTCATTGCCCCGTTCAACTATCCGCTGACCCTGGCCATCCGCTCGGTGGCTCCGGCGCTCGCTGTCGGCAACGCCGTGCTGCTGAAACCGGATCCGCGCACCACGGTGTGCGGCGGCGCCGTAATCCAGCGGATCTTCGACGAGGCCGGCCTGCCCGCAGGCGTGCTGCAGGTCCTTCCCGGCGGGGCCGAGATCGGCGCGGCCGTGGTCAGCGCCCCCGAGGTGCGCATCATTTCCTTTACCGGTTCGACGGCGGCCGGCATCAAGGTGGGCGAGGCCGCGGCACGGCAGATGAAGCGGGCGCACCTGGAGCTGGGCGGCAACAACGCGGTCCTGGTGCTGCCGGGGGCGGACACTGCTGCCGCTGCGGCTGCCGGGGCCTTCGCTTCTTTCCTGCACCAGGGGCAGATCTGCCAGGCGGCCGGCCGGCATCTGGTGCACGTGTCCCAGGTGGAGGACTACCTTGCGGAGCTGGCCCGGATCGCCAAATCCCTGATGGTGGGGGACCCGTGGCGGCAGGAAGGCGTGCAGATCGGCCCGGTGATCGATGAACGCCAGCTGGCCGCCGTTGAAGCCCTCGTGGACGGCGCCGTGGCAGCCGGTGCCCGGGTGCACGCCGGCGGACGGACGGACGGCCGGGCCTACCTGCCCACCGTGCTCTCCGGCGTCGAACCGGGCATGCCCGTGTGGCGGGACGAGATCTTCGGGCCGGTGGCCCCTGTCCTGGCCTACGAAACCCTTGATGAAGCGGTGGAGCTGGTCAACGCGAGCCCGTACGGCCTCTCCGTGGCGGTGCTCGGTGATGCCGGCACGGCCATGTCGGTGGCGGACCGGATCCACAGCGGGGTAGTGCACATCAATGAGCAGACCGTGGGGGATGAGGCCACGGCACCGTTCGGCGGGATGGGAACCTCCGGAAACGGTGCTCGCTTCGGCGGCCCGGAAGCGAACTTTGAGGCCTTCACGGAGACACAATGGGTCACAGTACGTCCAACTATTGAGACCTACGCCGTGCCGTCCGGGCGGGCGCCGCTCAACGGATAGAATCGCCGGGTGGCTGGCGGAAACGGGCCCGCCCCACGGGATAGACGGAGATTTTATGGCAGGCAACGGCACGGTGGATCCGCACGAGGACACAAAGCGGTCCGTCCTTGGCAGGGCCTTCGAAATCCTGGACTGCTTCGAGGGCGGCCAGGAAATGACGGTGGCCGGGATCTGCGAACGGACCGGCCTGCCGCCGGCCACCGTGCACCGGATGCTCGCGGCCCTGGTGGAGTGGGAGGGCGTGGAGCGCCTGGCCCGCGGCCGCTACCGCCTCGGCGCGCGCATCTGGCGGCTGGGCGTCAGCGCACCGCAGGTGCGGCGCCTGCGGGAGCTCGCCCAGCCGTACCTGGTCAACCTGCACATGGCCACCCGCGGAACGGTCTACCTGGGCGTCCGTGACGGCCAGGACGCCGTCTTCGGGGACCGGATCACCCGGGTCAAACCCACCGCAGCCTCCTCCTTCGTCACCCGCCGGATGCCGCTGCAGAGCACGGCCGGCGGCCGGGTGCTGCTGGCCTACAGCGAGGACGCCTGGGCGCAGGTCCGGAAGGACGCGGCCCTTGAAGCGGAGGACAGCAGCGGCGCAGCGTACGACGACGGCGCCTCCGCCGCGGGTGCCGCGGTTCCGTACGGGCTGGCCGCGCTGGAACGCGAGCTGGCCGAGATCCGGAGGCAGGGTTACGGTGTGATGCTCAACGATGGGCTGCCCGGCCGGACCTCCGTGGCAGCGCCCGTGTTTGGCGAACTCGGCACGGTGGTGGCCAGCCTCACCGTCTCCTTCCCGGAAACCCGGATTCCTGAGCCGCGCACCATCCTGCCGCAGGTGCTGGGGACCGCCCGGGCCATCAGCGGCGACCTGTCCCGGCACTCGCTGCCGGCGTCGTCCGCTGTGCCGCCGGAACCTGCCCACTAATTACCGGGAAGCTCGTTTACAGCGACCTACGTTTTCAGCGACACCGGCGCAGAATCGCATTCTGGAGGGCGAGACCCCGCTAAGGTCTTGACGTATGACAGCTAAGCAGCGCGAGAAGGACGAGCCCACCTATCCCATCGGATCGGTGGACAAGGCCCTGCGCCTGGTGGTCCTGGTCTCCGAACACCCGGCCGGCATCCGGATCGGCGAGGTTGCTGCCGTCCTGGGCGTGGCTCCGTCTACGGCCCACCGGCTGCTCCAGATGCTGGTGCACCGCGGCTTCGCCCGCCAGGACCCGGACACCAAGGCCTACCATCCCGGTGAAACCCTGGACCGGCTCTCCGACCAGCGCGAGCGGGTGCGGCAGCTGGCCCGGCCCATCCTGACCGGCCTGGTGGAGGAGTTCGGCGAGACCGTGCACCTGGCCATGCTGGACGGATGGAACGCCCTGACCATTGCCTCCGTGGAAAGCCCGCATCTGCTGCGCGTGGGCAACCGCGAGGGCCACGCCCAGCCCGCGGTGCGCAGCGGCATGGGCCGGGTGCTGCTGTCCAGCAGCGACACCCAGGTTCCCGCGTCCGTGCTCGAGTCTGCGGGCGTGGACCGGGCACGGTTCGAAGACCACCTGGCGGAGATCGAGGCGAACGGATTCCTGCTCCAACACGGGGAAGTGGAGCACGGCGTCACCGCCCTGGCCGTTCCGGTGTACGGGCGGGACGGGGAATCGGTGGACTACGCCATTGGCGTCACATACCCCACCGGGCGGATTGAGGAAACGGCCCTGGCCGGGCTGGTAGAGGCTGCCAAAACAGCAGCGGTGCAGCTCGGAGATGAGCTGCACCGCTGAGCTGCACCGATGAGCTGCACCGCTGAGCTGCACCGCTGACAGGCGCCGGGTCCGGCGGCCGGGTTAGATCGGGTAGTTCCGCTCCTGCGGGGCCCGGTCCAGCGGCATGAACATCCAGTCCAGGTCCGAGTAGTCCTTGGGATCGTGGTCCCGGAAAATGAAGTTGCGCATGTTCCGGCCCACTCCCTCAATGTGGAAGAGCTCTCCGGCCGCGCGGGCCAGGCGCTGGATGTTGCCGGCGTGCTTGAGGCGGCGGTCCTGGTACGCAGCGAAGGCGCCCTCGACGTCGTCCGTCCGGTTCAGTTCCTCGGAGATCGCGATGGCGTCATCGATGGACTGGGCGCCGCCCTGGGCGAGGTACTGCAGCATCGGATGGGCGGCGTCGCCCAGCAGGGCCACCCGGCCGTCCACCCACACATCCGCCGGTTCGCGGTCATACATGGGCCAGCGGATGTCGCGGCTGAGGTACTGGCCGGCGTTCTGCACGGCGTCGCAGCACGCGGAGAAGCGGGCGTCCAGTTCCTCCGGGGTGCCCCAGTTGTCGTGGTCCGGGGAGTAGGCGTCCGACTTGAAGACGGCAACGTTGTTGTACAGCTTTCCGCCGCGCAGGGGGTACTGGATCAGGTGCATGTTCGGGCCCAGCCAGCACAGCACGGCGGGGGAGGAGGTGACGTCCTCGCCCACGGCTTCAATGGGGACCGTGCCGCGGTAGGCCACGTACTTGGACGGCACCAGATCGTCATCGATGATGGCCCCGCGCAGGTTGGAGCGCACGCCGTCGGCCCCGATTACCGCTTCGGCAAGATACTGGGAGCCGGAGAGGGTCTTGACCAGCACCGTCCCGTCGGCCTGGTTGGTGGCTCTGAGCACCTCCGCATCGGTCTGCAGCTGCACCCGGCCACTCTCCTGGCAGGCCTCCAGCAGTGCCGAGTGCAGGTCCGCGCGGTGCGTGACGATGTAGGGGTAGCCGTAGTGCGCCTGGAACTCTTCGCCCAGGTCAATGGTGGCAATGGTCTGGCCGGTGACGGCGTCAATGTAGATTTTCCGCTCCGGGACCACCGCGTCCTTCTTAACCTTGTCCAGCACGCCCAGCCGGTCCAGTGCGGACAGCGCATTGGGGGCCAGCTGAATGCCGGCGCCCACCTCGGCGAATTCGGGGGCGCGTTCCAGGACGAGGACGTCCTTGCCGGCACGGGCGAGGCCGGCAGCGGCGGCCAGGCCGCCGATTCCTCCGCCTACCACCAGGGTGTGGACCTTCGTGATTTCCTGCGTCATGTCTTGCTCTCCTCCGGTGCGAATCCGCGGCGTCGCGGTTCCTGCTGATTCTGTATAGCGGAACTTCATTCGTTCCAACAGAATAGGGAGGGATGGAAGCTGCGTCAATGGGTTGCCACCGCACTATCAGCCAGTGAGAGGACCGGTACGCAGCCTGCGACTCCGCCACTAGGCTGGCGCTGATGAAACTGAGGCGGTGCCCGCGGGCCGGGCCGCCGTAGCTTCCGCACACTTAAGGAGCCGTAATGAGAATCGTTGTCTTGGTCAAGGAAGTCCCGGACACCTATGGGGACCGCAAGCTGTCCCTGGAGACCGGGCTTGCCGACCGTGCGGCCGGGGACGTGGTGATGGACGAAATCGGGGAGCGCGCCCTGGAGGCGGCTCTGACCTATGCCGATGCCAATGCCGGCACCGAAGTGGTCCTGCTGTCCATGGCGCCGGAATCCGCCTCCGCAACCATTCGGAAGGGCCTGGCCGCGGGTGCGTCCTCGGCCGTGCAGGTGGCGGACGAGGCCCTGCTGGGCGCGGACATGAACCTGACGTCGGAAGTGCTGGCGGCCGCAGTGCAGCGGATCGACGCCGACCTGGTGATCGCCGGCAACCAGTCCACCGACGGCTCCGGCGGCATGATGGCGGCCATGCTGGCCGAACGGCTGGGCCTGCCCCAGCTGACCTTCCTCTCCTCCGTTGAGATCTCCGAGACCGCGGTTTCCGGAACCCGGATGACGGACGCCGGCACGGCACAGGTGTCTGCGGACCTGCCCGCGGTGATTTCCGTGACCGAGGCGCTGCCGCCCTGCCGCTTCCCCAATTTCAAGGGCATCATGGCCGCCAAGAAGAAGCCGTTCGAGGTGCTGAGCGCCGCGGACCTGGGCCTGGACGCCGAACGCCTGGACGTTCCGCGTTCCATCCTCACTCAGGTATCCGTGCGTCCGGCCCGGGGGACGGGCGTGAAGATTGTGGACGACGGCGACGGCGGCCGGCAGCTGGCGGAGTACCTACTCGAAAACAAACTGGCCTGAGGGGCACCATCATGACTGAATTCGCAACTGATTCCATTCTCGTGCTGCTGGACACCCTTCCCGGCGGAGCCCTGGCCAAGAGCGCTTCGGCGCTGCTGGGGGCCGCGGACAGCATCGGCACCCCCGTGGTGCTGCTGGCCGGAACACCGGACGACTTGGCGGAGGCGGCCGAGGCCGCCGCCGGCTTCGGTGCCGCGCAGGTCCTGGTGGCGGACACTTCCGCCTCCGGTGGGGAGCTGACCGTGCCCACCGTGGATGCCCTGGAAGCGGCAGCCGCCCTGGTCCGGCCCGACGCCGTGCTGATCTCCCACTCCGTGGAGGGCCGCGACGTCGCCGGGCGGTACGCGGTGCGGGCGGGCACCGCCGTGGCCGTTGATGCGGTGGGCGTGGCCCGGGATGCCGAGGGCATTGTCGCCCAGCATTCCGTGTATGGCGGCGAGTTCCTGGCCGAATCCGCCCTGACCTTCGGCACTCCGGTCATCACGCTCCGCCAGGGTGCCGTTGAGGCACGGGCCGAGGCACGGCCGCTGCAGCGGCAGGACCTGTCCTTCACGCTCTCCGGTGCCCGCGCCGCCACGGTGAACTCCTTTGACGCCGCTGCAGTCAATGCTTCCCGGCCGGAGCTGCGCGGTGCCGCCAAGGTGGTGGCCGGCGGCCGCGGACTGGGTTCCGTGGAGCAGTTTGCCCTGGTGGAGCAGCTGGCCGACGAACTCGGGGCCGCGGTGGGTGCCTCCCGTGCCGCCGTCGACGCCGGGTACATTCCCTACGCCCATCAGGTGGGGCAGACCGGCGTCTCGGTGTCCCCGCAGCTGTACCTGGCCCTGGGTATTTCCGGTGCGATCCAGCACAAGGCCGGCATGCAGACCGCCAAGACCATTGTGGCCGTGAACAAGGATGCCGATGCGCCGATCTTTGAGGTGGCGGACTTCGGTGTGGTGGGTGATCTCTTCAGGGTGATCCCGCAGGCCATCGAGGTGCTTCAGGCGAAGAAGGCGGCGTCCTGATGCCTGCCGCAACCACCACCCTGCGCCGGGGGCTGCCCCGCCGGCCGGGCGGGGAGCCGTGGCCGGAGGTAGATGGGGGAGTGGTGGGTGTTGGCAGGGGCGCGCAGACTGCGGCGGCTGAGGCCGGGGCCGCTGATATGCAGGCTGAGGTCGCCCCGGCCGAGGGCGCCCCGCAGGTTGCCACCGAGGCGGCGACTCCGCAGGAGCCGGCCGAGTCCACAGCCCAGGCTGTTCCTGCGGCTGAAGCCCCTGAACCGACTGACCAGCCCACTCCGCCGACCGAGTCTGCATCATCGGCGACCGTTTCCCTGCGCCGCGGACTGCCGCGCAGCCCGGGCGGCGAGCCGTGGCCGCCCGGTGGAGTGTCGGTGCCGGTCGCAGCCGCCGTTCCGGCGTCGTCGGACGCGGCTGCGAACAGTTCCGCATCGGATCATTCGGCTAACGGCGGCTCGGCAGCGGGCGCTTCGGCACCTACCGGTTCCGCGGGTGCCTCCCCGGCGTCGGTGACGGAAGCGCCCGTCACCGACTCGGCGTCGGCGTCCTCCGCTGCGGCTGTCTCCACTCCGGTGCCCGCAGTTGCAGCCAGTGCCCCGAATCCGGACGGCACCCGGACCGAGACGGTTCGGCTGCGGCAAGGGCTGCCTCGGAAGGCCGGAGAAGGCTCCTGGCCGACGGTTGCCGAAGTCGAGACCGAAGTGGCCGCCGTCGAGCCCGTCGCCGCGTCGTCGTCGTCACCTGCGGCGGGTGCACCCGTTGCCGCGTCAGTGACTACGGACGCAGTGGCAGCAGATGCCCCGGAGGCCGCTGCGGCGCCGACAGTAACCGCAGCACCTGCCGGGAAGGCAGCGTCAGCAAGTGCTGCGGCTGTTCCGGCAGAGCCGGCGGCTCCCGCCAAGCTGGCAGCTCCTGCCGGGGCTGCAGCTGAGGCGGAACCCGCTGCCCAGGCCAAACCGGCTTCACCTGTCGCTTCGGTTCCCCTTGCGGCCTCAGGCAAGCCGGCCACCGCGGCCACCCCGGGCACGCCAGCAACCGCGGCATCCCCGACCAAATCGGCATCTGTGGGTTCCTCCTCCGATCCCGGTAAGGCGTGGCTGTCGAACCGCTGGGCGAAACTCGGTGCCGCCGCCGCAGCCCTGGTGGTCCTTGCCGCCGTGGCCGTGCTGTGTTCGCGCTGGTTCCTCAGCAGCGACGCCGGCGTTTCCTTCTTGGCGGCGTATCCGGGGGAGTATCACCTGCCCGAGGGCGCTCCGGTCGGGCTGCCGGCCTGGCTGGGCTGGCAGCACTTCATGAACGTGTTCCTGATGGTGCTGATTATCCGCTCCGGTCTGCAGATTCGTCGGGAGACGCGGCCCTCCGCGTACTGGACGCCGAAGCGCCCGGGCGGATCCAAGGTCAGCCTGACCGTCTGGTTCCACCAGTCACTGGACCTGCTCTGGCTGGTGAACGGGGCCGTGTTTATTGTGCTGCTGTTCGCCACGGGCCAGTGGATGCGTGTCATTCCCACCTCGTGGGAGGTCTTCCCCAACGCGGTGTCCGCCGGGTTGCAGTACATGTCCCTGGACTGGCCGACGGATAACGGGTGGGTAAACTACAACGCCCTGCAGCAGCTGGCCTACTTTGCCACCATCTTTATCGCTGCGCCGCTTGCCGCAGCGACCGGTTTCCGGATGTCGGGCGTGTGGCCGAAGAAGGCCGTGAAGGCGAGCAAGCTGTTCCCGATCGAAGCGGCCCGCCGGGTGCATTTCCCGGTGATGCTCTACTTCGTGGCGTTTATTGCGGTCCACGTCATCCTGGTCTTCGCCACGGGCGCGCTGCGCAACCTGAACCATATGTACGCGGCGCAGGGCTCCACGGATCCCTCGGCGTATGCGTCCAACTGGTTCGGCTTTTGGATGTTCGTCTTGTCGCTGGCCGTCATTGCTGGAGCGTGGGCAGCCAGCCGGCCGTTCATTCTGGCGCCGGTGGCCTCCCTGTTCGGGAAGGTCAGTTCCCGGTAACGGTTTTCCAGTCCTCCGGCCACGGGGTTCCCCTGTCCCGTGGCCGGGGTTTTATCCCCGGGGTTGCCGCACCGCCACGGCTTCAACACTGCGACGCCGTTGTCCGTATGACCCTTGGTGGCCGCGCGGATCGGCGAGGTGGAGCTGCACAACCTCGGCTTGGGCGGCAGTACCATGGTGGATCCGTTCACCGCGCAGCTGATGCGGGATACCCCGGCGGACCTAATCATTCGAAGCCGTGCATTGACGGGCTCGACGGGGACGTGTGCCTGTGGCGCATGGGTTCCTGGACACCATCCACGAGGGGCATCCGGAGTCTCCGCTGGTACTAATTTCGCCGGTTTTCTTCCCACCCATGAGGACACTCCCGGTCCCGGGGCGTTTGATCCGTCGTCGTTCGGGCGGGACAGGTGAAGTTCCTTGCTGCCGGCGATCCGGCGGGTGTGGCCGCAGGGCAGCTGACGGTGCGGGTAACCCGCGAGGCGCTGGCGTCGCTGGTGGAACGCCCGGGGGAGGATCCGAACCCTGTACCTACCTGGACGGGCCGGAACTGTTCGGAGCAGTGGACGCTAAGGAGCAGCCGCTGTTCGACGCGCTGCATCCGGATAGCGCCTCCCCATCAGCCGATCGGTGAGCTGTTCGCTAATTATGCGTTTGATGGGAAGGGGCCGTTTGGGAAGGTGTTCGGGGTGGGGGTAGCAGGAATAGAAGAGACCCTAAGCAGTAAAGCTGCATTGTTTTGAACACAGCAAGTGTTCCACTATCGAGCATGAGGATCTGCTTACAAGAACCTCCTAGCTCCCGATGGTTTAAGAGAGGTGGCGCGTTGCGTCACGGGAAGCCTTTGGCTTGAGTCTTAGTCTCTCGGGGGTAACACGGTGGTTCAGCGCATGTACGGAGAGGTGCCGGGTAATCCCCCGGGTACTCGGTTTGCTAATAGGCGTGCGGCTTTTGACGCCGGTATTCATAGAACGATTCAAGCAGGTATCGCAGGAACGGCTGATGGAACGGAATCAATTTGTCTCTCCGACGGGTATACGGACGACGATATCCAGGAGGACCTGATAACCTATACCGGCTTCGGAGGGAGGAATCCCAACACGGGGCGTCACACTGCCGACCAGAAGATCATGCGAGGCAACGCCGGTCTAGTCCGAGACTACGAGCTCGGGAGGCCAGTCCGCGTTCTTGCTAAAGAATCAGTCCTTACAGGTCGCAAATCGGATGCCTCCTACATCTACTTGGGGCTGTTTCTAGTTACCCAATGGAGTTGGGGCGAACGGGACAGCTTCAAAGTGCTTCGATTCCAACTACAAGCGGAGCCTTTCGACAGCCTAATTCCGGGTGAGGTGTCCCAGGCGCTGGTTCGCGGTGAGGAACTTCCGCCGCTCAGGCGGACATCACTAGTCAATCGCAGACTACGGAACCCTGACGTTGCGGACTCCGTGAAGAGGCTGTACGGCAATACGTGCCAAATCTGTAGAACCCAGTTAAAGACTGCTGCCGGTACCTACGCGGAAGCGGCGCATATACGGCCACTGGGGATTCCACACGAAGGCCCTGACATCCTGGAAAACTTGTTGTGTCTCTGCCCGAACTGTCATAAAGAATTCGACGGTCACGCCTTGACCGTGGATGAGGCTGGAAAAGTATATGAGTTTGGGCGGTACAAGGCAGACCTATTCGTACGTCCTGAGCACCAACTCGAGATGGACTATTTAGACTATCACCGGGAGATATCGGAGAGCAGATCACGCTTGGTGGGAAGCCACCAGTCGGTCCAGTCACAAAACAAATAAGGTTAAGGAACAAATGACGAGATACTTAGTAGCGCCCTACCTGGTACAAGCTAACTTCCGCGGCGACCGCTCGATTGCATTGCCAATCGACGATATAGATGGGAGCGGTGAAACCCTAGAACTGGCCTTAGGCAACATACTGAAAAGTATGCTTGACCGCGCGGATCCCTATCAGGAAAAGGCTGATCCAAATAAAGACTATCTGATAACTGAAGTACACGCCGTGTCGGGCGAAGCGTACCTGGTAACGGTCGAGCCTGGCAGAAGGGGAATGCGGAGCACCGTCAGGAAGCCGTCAGGTAACCAGTATCTGCGCCAGGTAGGGGACACAGAGTATACTCCTCTGCGTCATCTTATCTATTTCCCGAAGCACGGTCATTCAGCAATAATATTTGCGGAACGTTTTGGGCGTTATGGGGCAATGACGTTCCTGCGCAACTGTTTTGTACAAGTTTTGCGTGAAAAATATGAAGCATTGACCTTTCATATCGACCCCATGACCACGCTGGAAGCCCTTGATACAGCTACTTACAAAAACCTTATCTTCAAAGCGCCGCGAAAGAAGGACAGCTCGGGTCGGTTCTTGGATTACGCACCTCAGGTCGGGATAGATCTCGCGTTTAAAGCTCGGCGCAGGGTTAAGTCCTTGACGACCAGAGATAGTCTTGGTAATGACAGGATCGATGCAAAGAAAGTATTTGGCGTACTTCGAACCGAGGGTCCCGATGCCGGCATATCTGCTCCAACGGACACGAAGGGGTGGGAAGCTTCTTTGACCGTTGAGATGGATGACGGATTGCCTAAGACCTTCAAAATCGATAGCGATGGTCCTGCATTGGTGTATCCGATCAACGGGGCAACTATCAACGGAACGAAGATCGGATCCACCAGATACCCCTCTACCGACGAGTATCTGGCTGTTTGTCAAAGCATCGTGATGGACATTGCAGGTCAATACAGTCTTACAACGCGGACCAAACTACCGCCTGAGGTGGATTTGAAGCCATGGAGCGGGGTAAACGCGACCCCCTGGGACGTGACGTACTATGACAACCCTTAGTCATGGCGAGATAATAAGGGGGCAGTTTACCCATCCCCAGCAGGGGGTATGGCATAAAAGCATTAGGTGGTTCCAAGTCATTCTAATTCTTGGAGCTATCGCTGTCGCGGCATTGATTGCGATACTTGAAGTTCGGACAGTTGCGGTTGGGGCGATCCTGACTGCCACCTCAATCATTACTGGTCTCACATTTACCATGGCCATGAGGTTTTGGGAAAAACGAATCGAAATCAACTCGGCCCCGCAGATTGCTGGATATACTGAACGGCGAAAACTGATTGCTGAATCGGGGACACACCTGATATGGACCGTACTGGTGGGTGTATGCTGCACCGCTTGGACAGCCTTCGCTGCACTAGTATCGGGTGAAAGTATCTCCCCCTGGGCGACCTCCATCTGCGCCGGGTTACTGAGTTATCAGTTAGCTCTAGTGGCTCAAGCCCTGCTCAAAATGTATACGAGTTCTATAGAGCTTGGATGAGGAGGGGTGACAGCACGGATATTGGCGACGGCGGCTGTGATTGGTAACGATCGTCAGCTGTTTCTAGCCGAGCTAAGCCCAAAGAACCGATCGAAGTACTCGCCCAACTTCTCGAGAACCCGCTGCTTCTTCTCGCCAAGCCCACCGGAAGGAGCAAACCGAGACACCGGAGGCAACACCCTGGTGATCGCCGGTCCAGCTATCTGAATGCTCCCATCAGCGAACGCCATGTCAACAAAGGTCCGAGTGGCATCGGGGCGCAGGTTCTCCGCCTCGATGATCTTCTCGAGCTCACTTTCGCGGCGCTCCTCGATGAAAGCACGCCAGTCTTCATCGATTTCCCCGGTAATCGAAACGCGGTCAATGAAGGCTTCAACCAGGTCCTTCTTGTTACGCAGGGTCGGGCTGGCATCGACGGCACGGGTGATCTCGGCCCGGATCTCTTTGTCCTCGCCATCACCGCGCTGCGCGCGGTACTTCTGGGCAAGCATGAGGACGTAGTCGACCTTGATCTCGACCTGCTTGATCAGCTCGATTTCAAAGACGATGTCATCGTTGATCTGTTGCTTGTCGGCAGTTTTTTCCTTGCGGAACTCCGCGTACAGGTCCAGGTACACGCTGCGGTAGTCCTGGCCCTGCCTGTCGGTCAGGATCTCCTTCCCGGCGAACTCGTCGACGGAAGTCAGGATGTTCTGCAGGCGCAGGACCGTGCCAAACAGAGCGATGAATTCCTTCTGCGCGGATTCCCCGACAATCGATGTCCCGAGCGGGTAGGCGGTGAGGAGTTCGTCCACCTTCCCCAATTCGGGCCGACTTCCATACGTGACCTAGGCAAACGTATGTTCGGGACTTTTGCGGAAGCTCGCCTGCGTGGCAGTTCCGAAGGGGTTTCCGCAGGGCCGATCGGTCACGATTAGCGCCCCCAGTCGCGTCAGGCCTCGGGCGTCTTGTCGCCGCCTAGCGATCCCTTGCCGGTGATCAAAGCGCCTGCAATGGCTGTTGCTCCTGCGATGGCGAGCCCCCTGAGCACCGGCTTGCCCTTCTCCCAGGTGACCGACCCGCCTTCGGCGAGGGCGTTCTTCACCTGTTCGACCTCCAGCAACGCCGCCCGCCACTGCTTTGCCGTGATGTCGTTCCAGTCGATCTCGAGACCTAGCGCGTCATAGAGATTCTTAACCGTGCTTCGAGATTCTTTGATCGTGCCGAGCACCCTAGGCGACTTCTTGGGGTGCCCCACCAAGTTCTTATTGGCGCTCTCTGCACTTGCCGTCATCTGGCCCATCAGATCTGCGACACCGTCGGACAGCTCGATGATTGCCTCTTGCCGGTCCTCCTGGATCGCCCGGCGCTTGGCGTCGAGTTTGCTCGGGGCGATCATCGCCGTGTGCTCCAGTTCGAGCACAGAGAACTCGTCCAGTGCGGTGAAGCAGCGCGCGATCACTCCAACCCACAGCTCGACCTGCTTCTTCAGCTCCGGCAGGTGGGCATCGAGGTCTCCGACGCGCTTGTGTTGATCCATGTCTGCGGCGACGCCGCGCAGCTTCTCGACCGCCGTGGATTGGATCTCTCGGATCCTCTGCGGAGCGCCAGCGATCTTGTCCCATTCCTGTGGGTCGACCTCGCCCTGAATCCGCAGGAACGTCTGAGCGGAGCGGAGATGCCGCTCAACGCCCCTCAGAGGACCAAGAACCTCGTCGCGCTGGCCGCGGAGCACTTTATCGATCTTTGCGTCCAAAGACGCCAGCAGAGCCCGCAGCTGCTCGGCCTCGGCTTGGCTAGCGGCTTGCGCAAGCCCGCCGGCGACGCCGGAGAGCGTACCGGGGCTAGCGAGCCTTGCACCTTTCGAGGTGCTGATCTTCAGCCACTGCTTGATGTCGCCGGGGCAGCCCGCCATTGCGTACGCCACGCCGGGGACGTTGGTCTCAGTGAGTCCGAACTCCTTGATCGCCTGGGCCGACTCCTCAGTGAGTTTGACCCACAATCCCGATTCCGCTACGTCGTCCGTGATTGCTTGGGTCACTTCTGAGGCAGTGCGGAGCATCGGCACGAGCTGCTGGGAGGCGATCACCATGGCACGTTCCAGCAGGCCAACGGAGCGCATGAAGCCCTCTACAGCACCTTTGCTGCTTCCGACGACGAGGAGGTTCTCCCCGTCTCGCATCAGCTCTACCTCAAAGGCCGGCTCAGCTGTTTCATCAGGCACTTCGCTCATCTTCGAAGGGTATCTGGGAATGTGCTGATGAAGCGAGTGCGTTCCGCGGCCCGGCACACCTCAGAGGTGGTGAAAGTCCTATCAATACTCCCGTCAGCACCCACGTCCGTGATCTGGCTCGTCGACGTCCATTCCTCGAAACCGAACAGGAGCGGAAGAAGAAGAGCTTCGGTTTCAGGGACGTGGTGATCTGGGAAACGGTGCTCGCGGTGCTCGACGGCGCGGACTCCGGCGACACCGTCTTGTTCGTCACCGCTGACAAGGGCTTCGTCGAGAGAGGAGAGACGGTAAAGATCCACCCGGCTCCTTGAGGACCTCGATGCGCACGGCATCGACCACGGGCGCATCGCGGACGCCAAGGCCCTCAATCATGTTCTGGCCGTAATCAAGACCCATGATGAAGTTTCACGGGTGACGTCGCGACCGAGGCGGTCTTCGCTCTGGCCGGCGAAGAAGTCGGCATTCAGCTGGTGCACGGGGGAGACTACGACTACCCCGACTTCGTCAAGTTCACCGTGCCCGGTTTCGAGAACCCTGAGATCTCCGAGCTCGAGCTCATCACCGATTTCGACCTGGAGGAGGACGGCTCCAAGGCCACCGCTGCGGCAGACGTTGACCTCTATCTCGATGAGGCCATCTGTAAGGGAGACTGGCTCGGCAGCGAGGACGAGCCATTTCACGTCGGTCCTGAGCTCAACCGTCACTACTTAGAGGCCGATGCCTTGATTAGGGTTCGAGCCGTCGTCGAGCTGGACGATAGCGGCGTTGAGCCAGTCGTGACCAGCATAGAGCTCCATGACAAGGAAGAGGCCCAGCCATCGGCCGCAGGATCGTAGGGTCGCGAGGAAGAGGCGGCAGCCAGTCCGAGGAGCTGGCACGGGATCGAGTACAGTCGCTCAATGAGTGATATCGAGAGTCTCCAGATGGTCCGCAGGACGCCCGTGCGCAAACGCCGGTACTGGACCCCCACCTACGAGGGCTCTTCCGACTTCCAGATGCTGTGGTGGAGGGACAAGTACGAGAGCGAACCGCCAATCGAAGACCATTGGGTGTCGTTCGTGTTTGGCGATCGAGAAGTCGCGCGGTGCAAGTACGTCATGATGGGCGCGCGTGCGGACCCCGTCCTCGGCGATCTCCCGCACGGGCAGCTCGACATCCTTGCGTTCGAAGTCGCGGTCCCCATGCGCCGCAAGGGCGTTGGCCGCGCGGCCGTTCAAGCCATCAGGAACCAGAACCCGCTGCCGCGCCTGACTGCTTTGAACGATGGAGTCGAATCAAGGAAGTTTTGGGACGGCCTCGGCTGGATCAGGCATGAGCCGGCTCACGCCATCTTGAGAGGTGTCGAACGGGTGACCTACTCCGAGCCATAAGGCCCGGAGGTACGGCGATGGTCGGCTGGCGAGCTGGCGACGCTCGTGAACGCCATGGAGACGATGGGCGAGGGCGGCTCGGACTGGCAGTGCGGCGGCGTCGGTCAGAGCTCTGGTCAATCATGGTGATGGACCCAGACCTTCGCCGGAAGCTGCCTAGCGCTATAGAGATCTGCGTGGCGGCCGGGCAGCTGCAGGCGGCACTCCGTTTGGAGATCTGGTACCAGCACTTGGCCGATGACCCAGTAGCCGTCGTGGACGCGATGATGGAGGAGCATCCCCGTCTCGCGGAGGAGCAGATGGCCAGATACCTCGCGCAGCATGTGCATGAGTCGGGCGACTCGACATTTACTGAACCTCGGCCCAAGACCTGTCGCTGAATGCCTCTGCTCAACAACCACGATCCGGAAGGTGTCGCCACCGGAACCGACATGGCAGCCGGGGAAACGCTTAATGGAGGCACAGCCCGACGGGCTCTACGTGACGTAGAGCTGCAGCCAAAGTGTTCGGCAAAGCCGGGCTCCGGAGAGACATCGAGCGGGTCGGCCGTCTGAGGATGATGGACGCCCGGCGTGGCACCGGCGCTGCATCGACTCTTTCGGAGCCCCGACCGGGATTCCCCGATGGCTGCCGGTTTCCGTGCTGAGAGCTCATGCTCCTCTGTTTGCCACCTGCATCCCCAGAGAGAAGATCCAGCAGAAAAGTAACCAGTAGATGCCCGCCCCATTGAGAACGGGCAGCCAAAATTGACGGAACAAGTCGACCTGAGGGGCAGCGGGTGGCCCCAGCCTGGACCGGGGTCTTGGCGCCGGAGAATACATGTAGATGCTTTTGGCGACTATGAACGCCACGATGCTGGTTACTACGAGGCTGATGTTCAGGAGAAAGCCGCCCGTTTCTCCGAGCTGCTCGCTGTCCAGGTACACTGCGAGGTCTTCGGGCTCTGCAAATATTTCAACGAACCAGCGACCGGCAAGGCTGCTGATCCAGTTCATGAGAGACGAGACGGCCATCGAAAGCATGAGGAAGCCACATGTCCATTTGATGCGTAGGGACCGCCAGTGCTTTTCAGCTGAAGTCATGGTTTCGTTCATGAACACATAATTACTCACTGGCCGGAAACGAAAGCGGTCGGCAGCAACAATCCGCCAGCCGCCCGTAATGCTCAGGTGCTGACGGGTTACATCGGTTCGGAGTACTTCCACTGAGGCAGGGCAACCATCGCCAGCGAGGACTTTCCGGATGGCGATGCGCACCGCACAGTCTTCCTCCTTGGTGTTGTTCCGACCGTTCCTGCACACTTTCCGCAGACGGGATAAATGTTGATTGGACCCTTTGCCACGAAGACTGATAAGTCCTCCGGCTTATACGCTCGCTGCCGTTCGCTGCACCCTAGGGAGTTGATCAACTCGCGGAACGGGAAGTACAACACGAAAGCTGTCGTTGTTGCGCTGTTGTCCGTCGTGGCAACTGAAGATGCTAAGCCTCAACTGGGGAGGCCACACACATCATAGTGTCGGTTATGTTGTGGGGAAGAGCCTGTGGCTGAGCAGCGGTCGGACCTATGGGATCTTGACCGATGCGTAACTGGGAGCCAAAGGTATCTTGCGACCCGTGATTTCGGTCGAGGTATGCAACGCTGTAACCGACCGTGAAGCGGTGCATCAGCTCCTCTCGTACATACATCACGGCGTCCACCCTCAACCCAAAGTGGCACCTTTACGCCGGTTGCATGGTTCGCATAGGAGTTGAAGGTTGCGCGCTGTATCAGCCCCGCCCATCGCGATGGGAATGATGTGGTCGAATTCCAGATCGGACTGCGAGCTACAGTTGACGCATCGGCCTTGGTCCCTCTGCCAGACAAGGATTTTGACGTCTTGGCGGATGTGCGCCCGTTTCGGTCCCTTGCTGAGTTCTTCAGTCATGGCTTGTAGTGCGTGGGCCTTTTCAAGCTGCAACCGACGACGATTGGAGGCTTCGTTGATCAATGCGATGACATCGTCCGGCGTTAGCTCAAGATCGGTCGTGACGTAGACCTTTTTTTGGTAAAACCAGAAGTCCCACTTGTCCCGGAAGCCGTGCTTGAGTTGGATCGCATGAGAACTGTCGTAATCACTAGGCGATATCAGTCCACTCGCTTTCCCTGGCACACCCCAACTGAGCATCCCGTTGTCCCAAGTGCCGTATTTCACTGTCGGAAGATTTTTCAGTATCACAGCCACCGACCCAGCCTATGCGATTTCAAACGCTATTCAACTCATTTGTGATGCTCTCAGGTCAACCGTACGGAAAGAATGCCTGCAACTCTGCTATTGGTCGCACCGCCATTTCCAGCACCTCGGAACAATGAAGCGAGGAAGGCGAAGTTTCGCGAGGAAGAAGCATTGGAGACGGTTCGGAGCCTGCCTTGGACGTAGTGAACCAAGGCGGTTCCGTCGACTTGGTAGATTACTGTCTGAAAGCCGGATCCTGAGACTGGCCTTCTTCAGTGATCGTGACCCCAATCGATGCTAAGTATCGTGGGTTAGTAAGCGCCGCCCACTTCACGGAACAGTTGCTCGATGGATTCCTTGGATGTCGCCTCGGCTAGTTTCCTTTCGAGGCTGTCATCAGTTTGACCGGAGAGCTGAATCGCAAGCAGCACACCTCCGGCATCTTTGATGACGATTGCGGCCCGGCGGAAGTCCCCGTCGTGCTTTCGAACATACCGCGCCAACGCAGCCCACTTGGGTGCAGTATCCGCTAGGGAGTGATTGTGCGGGTCTACCAAGTCGATGGCCACACCGTTGGCCCCGTCATCATGAAAGAACAGGAAGTCTGGGTAGAGATTCTTGGACACCTCGGAGTCCAGATAATGCACGGACAGCGCGTGGCTGCCGCCGACAGGATTCCGGTACCAACCCAATAGTGTGCCCGAGGATTGCTCGGCTTCGAGGACACTTGCCTCCCAGCCGGTGAAGGAATCTGGGAACAATTTGGTCTCTGATAGGGCGTAGAGATGGCCGGCATAGAGTGGCAACTCTTCGATCAGCCCCGTCTGCTTGTTCAGGATTTCTGTCTTCTGAGAAATTGCCGCCGGCATACCCAGGTTACTGGATAGTGCTGAACCGATAGGTGCGAAAACCGTCTCGAACTCCTGACGCTGTGTGGGATTCAGTCGTGCCACCGACCCAGCGGTACTGCGCCGCCAGGATTCGACGCGTGAACCGCACTGGGCTTCCAACGCTTCCCTCGCGTCGGCCGACCGGGCCAAGGCGACGGTCCTGACGACTACTTCATCCCAATCCAAGGTGTCCGCAATGACCAGAGACGTGCTGTACCAGGCCGCAGACGCGTCGGGCAGCCGCCGTCTGGCTTCCTCTAATAGCTGACGCAGGTTTTTTTGACTTGTTGCAGCAGTGCGTGCCACTGTCCCAGTATTGGCGCCGGTGTGCTGGTCGAACGTCGCCATTTCAAAGCTCACTTCGAGCAGTGAATCTGCAACTCTGTCTATGGCCACCCGGTTTTGGTTGTACACCGAGGTGAGGGCCTCCACGACCACATCTCGTGATTCCTGGGTGTACGAAGATCCGCCCGGATGCTCGAAATCGGAGTTATCCAGTAGGGCACCCAGCCGCACTAGACGGTTCACATTTGACTTGAACCGGCGCACCGGCTTCTCCTCCCGAGTCAGACCGCCGATAACACCCCAGACTGCGGATGGGACTTCCGGGTTACGAATCATGCGCTTCGGGTTTAGTTGCACCGGAACTTCGATGTCAGCTGAATCCATGAAGGATTTGACGACTGTTGCCACTTCAATCTTGTTGAAGTGCGGTAGGTAGAGGTCTACCGCATTCAGATCATCGAATTCAGGCTCTTCGATCTTCTTCGCCAGCGGATTGCGCACCATGCGGCCGATGAGCTGGGCAATTTGAGTGTGCTCCTGCGCGGAGCGCAGAGACACCATGACCTCGGCACGGGGGCAGTCCCAGCCGGTCGTTAAGGCCTGCTTGAAGATCACTGCACGCAAGTTGCCTGACTGCGCGATGGAGGTCGGAGCAATGTACTGAATTACACGGGGCATCTCCACGCCGCTCAACCGCGTGGTGGTCGTGACAGGTGCATGCTCACCAAACGAGTGGGCAATAGAATCGGCATTATCAAAAGCATCAGAGGCATCGGTGAGAGTCTGGACGATTTCACCGATCTTAGCGTCCGTCGTCATATCCGGAACTTGGATTGCCAAGAGCGGCACAGGATTCGACGATGCGCCGGTAGTACGAGCCCACTTCTGCCATTGCCGCTCTGACCGGTCAAGGTCAGCCACGGCCTGGCGAATGAGGGTGTCATCGCTCGGTTGGTCGTCAGCCGCATAGCTGACATTGATGCGCTCTTTGATGAGTCCAGAGGCTCGCACCTTCTGGACGTCTGCAACAACTTGCACCAGGGAACGACCGGAGGCCCCGCGCATGGCAGCTTCAAACTTCTTCGGTGTTGCCGACAGCCCAATGACGAGGGGGGCTGGAGGGTTCACAATGGTACGGAGGGTTTCGTTGATTCCCGGTACCTCGATAGTTGCCCCGTCCAGGATTCGGCGCAGAATTGTCGGCCGACTCCGGTCCGTAGCCCCACGGTGGGCTTCGTCTACCAAGACGATGAAGCTACTGCCGCGGTGCCTGATGGTGTTTCCGATGGTTTCCCAGAGCGAATACCGGCGCCCGTCACCAGTCTGGATATGCCGTGTCGCGCCAGTCCCGAGCTTTTGAACGTTCAAGAAATAAACTTGGCCAGGGCTAAATTCGGCCTGGTCAAAGTCAGCTTCGACAGTTCGAAGCATATTCATGTTGATCCGGTCCGAGGACGCCCGAATCTTCTTGCGGGATTGCTCGTTCAGTTCGCCATCATCAGTCAGCCATAGGACGGTGGTGTCCGGACGCGGATCGGAGTCTTGTGTTCCAAAGAACAAACCCTCTAGAACAGCCGAGGCAATCACGGTCTTTCCGGCACCGGTCGGAGCACTGAGGCCGATCGCGGTTTTGCGGTCGCAATTGGAACGGAGTCGTTGGACAGCAATGTTGATTTCGTTGAGCGTCTCATCAACAACGTCAGCCTGGTAATCAGCAAGGGTGAATTTCACGAATCGCTCCGGTTGATCTGGAAGGCGTCAAGATAGGAACCGTAGATGGGCTCAACGGTGATCGCATCGCCGAAAGCTTCACCAGCGAGGTCGCCCTGCTCCGGGGAGTCCGTGATGATGAACACGTGTTTGACATGATTGGGCCTGGTTGTTAACAATTCAGCTAGCTCGGCGGCTTTGCCCGCGTTGAACAACGCAGCCATCGAGGATTCTTCATTCCATCCGTAGTCTGGGGTGTCCTGAGAGGACTGGATGACTGGTCCCACCGCCCCAGACTTCAGCCAGAACAAAGGTGCGAGACTCTCGTATTCCAGAGCTGCGTGGACACGACTTTCTTCAAGGTAGGTAAGTTCCAGGAATTCCATATTTGCCGTCAATCCGTCCGAATACGTAGAGCCGTCCGCGCGCAGGCCGGTCACCACTGTCTCAAGACGAGGTTTGGTGACATGGTGAAACACTCCCTTTGCCTCATACTCGGCCGTTCCAGGCTGATAACCTGCTTTGCGCAGGGCGGCGTCGTCTTTGGCTGAAAGTTCATTATTGGTGACCAGCATGCATTGCCGCTTACCGTTGTCTTCGGCGTTGAGCCGAATAACCGCCTCAGCTGTGGTTCCTGAGCCGCCGAAGAAGTCGAGGATCACGGCGTTTTTCGGCGCGGCGAGCCGAATCCAACGCATCAAGATCTCATGGTCCTTAGGGAAGGGGAACCTCTTGTCTCCGAAGATGTCTTGAAGATGCCGTCCACTATGGGTGCGCTGCCGCTCAAAGACAGACTGCGGAACTATTCCGGCAGTTGAGGCAAGGGCACGCTTCACTGAGATTGGTTTGGTGTGGTCGTCTCGAAAAATGATACGGCCTTCAGCTATAGCCCGATTCATTGTTGATTCCTGGAATACCCAGCCACGCTCTGGTGTGGGTACGGCCTTGCCAGTCAAAGGATGGAGAACGTCGTAGTAATACCCCCAGTCTCCCGGTTTAGAAATATTGTCGTCTCGGCAGAGTGTGCCATCGGGAAGAAAATAGACGTTACGGCTTAGGGCCCTAACGGGTGATTCTTTGGGCTGTTCCTTAAACCACCGGCGCATGAAAGATGTCGCCAGTTTTTCCTCCTGCCCAGATTCTGCCCAGGCCTTACGGCCAGCTTCTAGGACCTCGTGCAGGCCGGCTTTTTCTTCACGCCAACGGACCCCTGACTCGTCCAACGATGACATGTTGCGTGCGTACACGAGCATGTAGTCAGCCCCGTTGGATATGTAGAGCGAATCGTTTTTTCGCCCACCTTGCCACACAACGTCTGAGATGAAGTTTTGATCTCCAAAAACTTGGTCCATCAGCATCCGAAGGCGATGGTGTTCATCGTCGCCGATGGCGACGATGATGACCCCGGTTGGCTTGAGCAACTTCTTCGCGAGCGTCAGCCGGCGTTCCATGAAGCTCAACCACTTCGAGTGTCTGAAGCTGTCCTGTTCAGCTACGTAGTGATCGTTGTATAGCCATGTCTTGTTCCCAGTGTTGTAGGGGGGATCGATGTAGATCAGATCCACTGATTCCGCGTGGGTGTACCGGAGCATTTCGAGGGCGTGAAAGTTCTCCCCGTTGATCACCACATGAGCGGGATCTTCAGGATTGCCGGTGCGCACGGACCCCAAGGTCTTCAGGCCAGGGAAGACCACTTCACCAAACTGTCGAGCCGAGGTCACGTTCGAAAGCTCTTCTTCGACAAGGTCGCCGTGCTCATCGGCGAGACTCACCGCATCACCACTGATGGCACGGACCTTATAGAATTTTCCGTCTACTTCGCGGATAACAGTGTGGCCCCGTCGAACCTCAGACTTGGGCATCCGTATGCCTTCAGGAGAGTGGCGCTCAAAGACTAGACCGAACTTCTTTGTGGTGCGCTCGAACTCAGCTTTCAGTTTTGCTCGGAGCCCTTCGTCCGCCACCTCGTTCAAGTAGACCTCGAACATGCTTTTGGACATGAGAACCCCTTAGGAAACGGAGGGGCATGGACACCCCATCCTATTTCTACCAGCAAGTGGCTCGTGTAGATCAATTGTCCCGCTGTTGGAGCCGATGGCCCGCTCTGAGCGGCTTCCGATGGCTAGGCGACCAGTCTCATAACCCAGCACCTGCCCAGGTCAACTGCCACGGGAGAAGCTAGGATTCTGGCACGGCGGGGAGGAATCTGTTACCGCTGCGTTACCGCGCGGGCGCTTGGGGGCAAAGCAAAAGACCCCAGTTCCCTTGAGTTACAAGGGAACCGGGGTCTTTCTTCATTGGCGGTGACGGTGGGATTTGAACCCATTGTGCCGATCCTCGGCAAGAGAACCTTGACGTCATCGACCCGGTCGTCCAATAAGCGGACCTGGGACCACAGGAGGGTGGATGACCTTCGATTCGGCCCCCGCCCCGCCGTCTGGAAGGATACTGGTAAGCCTGCTGATAAAGGAGTCACCCATGCCTTCCCCCGCCCCTGCCGCCCCACAAGGCATCGCCTCCACCTACGGCGTCCACTCCGAGGTCGGCAAGCTCCGCAAAGTCCTGGTCTGCGCCCCGGGCCTGGCCCACGAACGGCTCACCCCCACCAACAGGGAAGACCTGCTCTTCGATGACGTGATGTGGGTGGAGAACGCCCAGCGCGACCACGCCGACTTCGTCAGCAAAATGACCGACCACGGCGTCGACGTTGTCGAACTGCACGACCTGCTCGGCGCCACCATGGACATCCCCGAAGCGCGGGCCTGGCTGCTGGACCGCAAGATCATCGCCAACCGGGTCGGCCTCGGGCTGGTCCCCGGCACCCGGGCGTTCCTGGATTCCCTCACCGGCGCGGAGCTGGCCCGCTACCTCATCGGCGGGCTCACGACGTCGGACCTCCCCGTCGACTACCTCAGCGGCTACGTGGGCCTGGTCCGCGAATCCACCGGCCGGCCCGAATACCTGCTGCCGCCGCTGCCCAACACCCTCTACACCCGGGACACCACCTGCTGGATCGGCTCCGGGCTGACCCTGAACCCGCTGTACTGGCCGGCCCGGCACGACGAAACCCTGCTGATGCAGGCCATCTACCGCTTCCACCCCGACTACGTAGGCTCGAAGATCTGGTGGGGCGACGCGGAGAAGGACTGGAGTCAGGCCTACCTGGAGGGCGGCGACGTCATGCCGGTGGGCAACGGCACCGTGCTGCTGGGCATGGGGGAGCGGACCTCGCGGCAGGCCATCACCCAGCTCGCGCAGGCCCTGTTCCAGGACGAAGCCGCGGAACGGATCGTCGTCGCCGGCATGCCCAAGCTGCGCGCCGCGATGCACCTGGACACGGTGTTCACCTTCGCGGACCGGGACCTGGCCACCATCCACCCGGCCATCGTGGACGGCATCCACCCCTTCACCATCCACCCCTCGGACAAGGCTCCCGGCCTGGAAATCCGCGACCACCGGGACCACCGCTTCACGGACGTCGTCGCCGAATCCATGGGCTACAAGAAGCTGCGCCTGGTGGAGACCGCCGGGGACTACCACGCCACCGAACGCCAGCAGTGGGACAGCGCGAACAACGCCGTCGCCCTGGAACCGGGCGTGGTGTTCACCTATGATCGCAACACCCAGACCAATGCGGCGCTGCGCAACGCCGGTGTCGAGGTTATCCCGATCGTCGGTGCCGAACTGGGCCGCGGCCGCGGCGGCGGGCACTGCATGACCTGCCCGATCATCCGGGATCCGCTGGACTGACCGGACGACGGTGGCGGCGGGCGCACGACGGCGGCGTGCCGGCCGCGGCGGCTGGCACTTGACGGGTACACGTTTTTCCACTCCAGGGCCCCTTCGGCAACTGTCCCGGTGTGCTGGCCGCCGATTCGGAGCCCGCCGTCTCCCTCTGAGAGGATTGTGGTGAGCCGCTGACGGAGGAGTTCCCCGCAGGAAGCGGTCGGTTTCTCCATCTGAGCGGTGTTGCCTAAGTGACCGCCACATCCGATTGGAAAGAACCGTGTCTAATGCGCCTGCTTCGGGGGACAAAGCCCCAGCGGCCAAACTCTCCCTGCTGACCCTCACGACGGTAGTGATCGGGTCCATGGTCGGGGCCGGGGTATTTTCCCTGCCCCAGCGCTTCGCCGAGGAAGCCGGGGTATGGGGTGCGCTGGTCGCCTGGCTGATTGCGGGGTCCGGCATGCTGATGCTGGCTTTTGTGTTCCAGCGGCTGTCCATGCGCAAACCGGCGCTTGATGCAGGGGTTTTCGCCTACGCCAAGGCCGGCTTCGGAAATTACGTGGGGTTCTTCTCCGCCGCGGGGTACTGGGCCAGTGCCTGTGTTGGAAACGTCACCTACTGGGTGCTCACCATGTCCACGCTGGGAGCCCTGTTTCCGCAGCTGGGCGCAGGGGACACGCTCCTCGCCGTCGTGCTGTCCTCGGCCGGGCTGTGGGGATTCTTCTTCCTGATCAGGCGCGGCATCAGGGAAGCCACGGCCATTAACCGGATAGTCACGATCGCCAAGGTTGTTCCCATCCTGGTCTTTGTGCTGTTTGCCGTCTTTCTGTTCGACCCCGCCGTCTTCGCGGGAAACCTGACCGGGGCGGACTCTACGGGGCCGCTGTTCGAGCAGGTCAGCAACACGATGCTGGTGACGGTGTTCGTGTTCCTCGGTGTTGAAGGTGCCAGTGTGTATTCGCGCCATGCCCGACGGCGGGAGGACGTTGGCCGAGCCACCATCCTCGGCTTTCTGAGCGTTTTTGCCATCTTTGCCTCGGTCACGATCGTTTCCTACGGCGTCCTGCCGATGGAACAGCTCGCCGAGCTGCGCCAACCGTCCATGGCGGGTGTCCTGGAAGCGGGAGTGGGGACCTGGGGGCTGGTGTTCGTCAGCGCAGGCCTGATCATTTCGGTGATGGGCGCTTACCTGGCCTGGAGCCTGATGGCAGCGGAGGTTCTGTATGTGGCCGCCCGGGAGAAGGACATGCCGCGGTTCCTGTCCCGGGTCAGCGATGACGACGTTCCGGTTAACGCCCTGCTGCTGAGCACCCTGCTCAGCCAGCTGGTCATGGTCATCACCTACTTCTCCGAGGACGCCTTCAACTTTGCCCTGGACATGACCGCGGTCCTGACGCTGTTTTCCCTCCTTTTCGCGGCCCTCTACGCCCTCAAGCTCGGCTGGACCGGCGAAACGTATGAAGGAGCCCCGAGCCGCATTCGACGGGGCGACCTGGCCATTGCCCTCATCGCCACCATTTACTCGGTGTTCCTGGTCTACGCCGCCGGACTGTCCCTGGTGCTGCTTTCGATGATCTTCTACGCCCCCGCCACCGTCCTGTTTGTGATCGCGCGCCGTGAACAAGGCAAACGCGTCTTCCGGGGAGGGGAGCTGGTTCTTTTCCTTATTACGTTGGCAGGAGCCGTCGCATGCGTGCTCGCCCTGGCCCGGGGCTGGATAGAGCTCTGAGTCAGCGGACTCGCGGGCTGGCCACACCATGAGGGCGGAGAACGCCCAGCGCTCCTGCGCCAGCGTCGACGTCGTGTTCACCTATGGCCGCAACGATTGTCGGCGCCGAGCTCGGCCGCGGACACGGGGCGGGCACGAAATGAACTGCCCGATCATCCGGGACGGGATCGAGTGACGACGACGGACGCCGGCGCCCGGTAAGTGGGCTTTGGGCGCCGCAGGATGGACAGAGGTTATTTAGCCCCGTACTCCCATTCCCAACCGGTGCCGCCGCCATTGCTGTAAACCAATGTCCCTGTTGCGTCCGGAACGTCAAGGACCACCTTGCCCACAACCTTTTCAGCGGCGCCGATCATTGCTGGAATGTGTTCGGCCGGGGTCAGGCAATAGCTGGAGGCATTGGAGACGACGGTGTTGACCGTCGTTCCGTTGGCTGCGATGACTTTCCAGGAATGAGCGTTAAAGGTGAGGCTTCCAACGACCTCCGAGAATATTGGTTCGGGAGCGGTGGCCGCTTCGACGCTTATCGCAATGAGATGCCCGTTCTCCGACGGTTCGGCCTGAGGAGAAGTGCACTGCGGATCAAGCTGAATATCTGTGACGGTGAAATTGACGGCCCAGTCGTCACTGCCTTCTTTAACGAGGATCCGTGAGGGTTCGCCGACTTTCTTCATCAGGGCGCCACGGGGACTGCGAGGAGCCTTGGTCGCGGTCGGAACTGCCGAGGCCGTTGTGGTGTCGCCCGTCGCAGGCTCTACCTGTACGCCGGTCAGTTCGGGTTCAGAGCCGCCGCAACCGCTGAGAGTCAAGGCGGAGGCGAGAAGAGCGGCGGTGATGACAATATTCTTTTTCAAGGTGATCTTTCGAGATGTCGCTCGGCGGTGTCGAGCTGAGCAATAGCGGGTCGAAAGGGTGAGAGGCCGATAACTGGACAACGATGAGCCAACGGTGGTTCGTTACCTCTCCCCAAAACGATTACCAAGGATATCTGCTAGAAGCAGCTGACTCGACCCATACATCCACGTTCGCGCAGCTGGTCACCGGTAGGCTGCATGGGTGGCCGAATACGCAGACGTAGACACTTTCCTGAAATGGGCAGCAGAACTTTCCGAAGAGATTCCTTGGAAAGAGGAGGAACGCCCGTACAAGATCGATCTGGCCGGACGGCTCGCGGCCGTCCGCCAGGATCTGATTGCGGGGGAATTGGGATGGCTCGACTCGCTTCTGGAGGCACTCGCTAACGGCAACCTCCTGGATTGGCGGTTCCTCGACAACCTGCGGAATACCGCCGCAAACCATAAGGATGATCTGCAGTCAGCGATCACCCAGCTCTGGGTTACAGATCCGACTTCTGCCGCTCTCTCCTCCTTCGTGGACCGCATTCGAGGATTGAATGACGGCCTCGCTCCCGGAAATGTGCTGGCGTTGGGCGTTGTCCTGCTGATGGGCGTTAGCCCTGAAGTATTCCCGCCGTACCGGGCCGTGCCTGCCACCAATTTCCTGAAACTTCTCGGGGCCACAGAAATCCCCTCCAACCGTGCCCCGGCCACTGAGCGCTATGAAGCCTTCCTTGCAGGCCTGGATGCGCTACGGAAAGCGGCTCCCGCTGCCGGCCTGGACCTGGCCGACCGGCTCGATGCGCAGGGCCTTGTCTGGCTCGTCACCAACTATTCGCCTCCCGACGCTTGGAGCCCTGCCCGCAAGCGGAAGTTCCTGGCCTGGCGAAACCATGAGCAACCGCTGGGCGAGGACGCTGAGGACCTGCGCTCAGGTCCCTACCCGCTTTTGGAACAGGCAGCCGCCTCCATCCTGACCCCCGGTGTGGCTGGCGAACCCTCTCTGTTCGACCCAGCCGTCGTCTCGTGGACGGAAGCCAACGCACGGGAACTCTACCGACGGGTCTACGAGGATTACGACGCCGGCGCGGGCAGCTTTATGCAAAAGCTCGAGAAACAGCTCGCCGGGGCGGACCGAGGTGTCGTGCTTCTCACCGCAGAGCTACTCGCACTCCAATGCTTGCCGTTGATCAATCTCAGACCGGACACCAAAATAGCGCGCGTTTCAACCGCATTGTCGTGGCTGGACGATGCTCCGGCCATCCCTGAAGTCCTCAAGGCCGGGCTGCTTGCCACCGGGGCATTCCACGGCGGCACCGGCTTCAACCAGCAGCAGTGGCGCCATCTGTGCTGGCTGTCCGAGCTGGTGGCCAGTCTGCGAGGCAGCGAGGAAACCGCGGCCCGCGCTGCGGCGAGCCCGCAGGGCTTCCACGACGTTGCCGAAGCAATCCCTGGCAACCTGCCCGCCATCAGGTACTCCATGGAATATTTGAGCTGGCCCGGCTTTTTTGAACCCATCGTCAGCTGGGAGCACCGAAAGAGAATCCGCAATGCCTTCGCACATGAAATCGAAGGCGCCTCGGGCGACGACGAATACTCAACGGCCAAGGACCTGCACCTGATTCGCAAGGCCCAGGAGGCCCGGACGGGCAGCCGCGTGGAATGGTATGAGGAACCCTATGTCAGCCAATGGCGTCCCAAAACCGAGCGCGCACCCCGCGCCTGGCTGGTCCGTCAGTCGCAGTCCGGGATCTCCTTGGCCGGGCAGTGGACCGAGGAAGGCAACGTCACCGTCGAAGCACAGCACCTGGACGGGGTGGAGCCCGAGGCCACCTTGGCGGAGCTACAGGGAGCTGTGGACGCCGGGTATAGCCACCTGGACTATTCAGAACGACGGTTGAGGGCACGTTCGTACCACCTGTTCCTGGCCCAGATGAAACCCGATGATGTAGTGGTCACGGTGGTGGGTCAGCGCCTGAAGCTAGGAGTTGTGACCGGTGCGCCGGAATACGTTCGCAACGGCGCTTCCTCGGCCACTCTGGTCTGCGACGTGGCATGGCAGACCAACGAGATCGCCACCGAGGGCCTACCGGCACCGTTTCCGCGATTGTTCGAGGAACAGGGAACAGTAATCGATATGACAGAGGCACTGCCGCTGATGCGATCCTGGCTGGAGAACGAAGATCCGGACGACGTCGACCCCTCATTTACTGTCCCCACCACTCTCGGCGTCCCCGCGCTCCCGGAAGCCAGCGACGAGTTGGCGGAGAAACTCTTTGTGGGCAGGAACGACCTGCAGGAAATCATCGATCTGCTCCAGTCCCGAAACCAGATTGTCTTCTACGGCCCGCCCGGAACCGGCAAAACGTTCCTTGCCGGCAAGCTGGCGCGGCACCTGGTGGGGGAGGAGCACGCCAATCACGTGACCACTGTGCAGTTCCACCCGTCCTACGCCTACGAGGATTTCTTCGAGGGGTACCGCCCCGTCAAGGGTACTGACGGGCAGGTGGCCTTCTCCTTGGTCTCGGGCCCGCTGCGTCGGATTGCCGGAGCTGCTGCGGCAGAGCGGGACAAACCGTTCTTCCTCATCATCGATGAAATGAACCGCGGCAACCTCGCCAAGGTCTTCGGTGAGTTGTACTTCCTCCTTGAATACCGGGACCAGAGCATCGATCTGCAGTACAACTCCGAAGAGAAGTTCGTGCTGCCACCCAACCTGTTCATCATCGGCACCATGAACACCGCCGATCGGTCCATCGCCACCGTGGACGCAGCTATCCGACGTCGTTTCGCTTTCGTGGAACTGCACCCGCAAGAGGGGATGACAAAGGGGGTACTGGAACGCTTCCTGGCGGCAAACGGCAGGGACCAGAAAGCGGCCCAACTCCTGAACGCGCTCAACAACGAAATAGACGCAGAAAAGCGGGACCTGATGATCGGTCCCTCCTACTTCATGAAGCCCGACTCCGTTTCTCCCGCCGGGCTGAAGCAGATCTGGAAATATGAGCTGCTGCCGCTGCTTGAAGAGCACTACTACGGCTCGATGAGCCGGCAGGACATACATGCCAAGTTCGGGCTTGAAGCAATCGAGCGCAGGATCGACAGGATCTCCCCGGTCGAACCGTGAGGCACATCCAAATAGGGGAATTGGAGAAGAATCACCGTGTCGGTGATCTCTCCGAGGTAGAGGCCGCCGGCCTTGGGAGCACTGGTCTGGTCCAGACCCAGCCGATAGGCAACGGTGAATGGCTGCTGACCCCCACCGATTTCGTGGGAGCAGCCGAGGTTGGGGACATCCTGCTGGATATCCAGCCGAAGGACAAAGTGGGCGTCAGCCAGCTGTTGTTCCTGCTCGGATATGCACGGAATCCCGGATTCCGCCCGGAAAACGTAGCGGGGAAAAGCACTTCCGATTTGTGGTCGGCGTTGGCAGAGTCCTTCGCGCGCCAGTGCGAGCAGGCGCTGGCCCGGGGCGTTTTGCACGGCTACGTTTCAGTAGACGACGCGCTTCGAACCGTTCGGGGACGTATCCGGATGGCGGACCAAATTTCCCGCCGGCCGGGCATGCTCCTGCCCCTGGAAGTGACCTACGACGACCACACCGCGGACATCGCCGAGAATCGCATCCTGCGTGCGGCGCTCCGACGGCTTCTGGGACTCAAGCGTGTGAGCCCGTCGGCGCGGCAGCGGCTCGCCCATCTGGACCGCACGCTCGACGGCGTTGTGCTCCTTCGTGCGGGTGTCCCACTGCCGCGGTGGCAGGAGAGTCGTCTGAACCAGCGGTACGTTCCTGCATTGCGGTTGGCCGAAATCATTCTCGAGAACTCGGCTGCTGAAACGAAGGACGGCCAAATCCGCGTCGCGTCCTTCAAGGTAAACATGGCCAAAGTTTTTGAGGACTTCGTTGAAGTGGCTCTTGCCGAAGCTGTCGCGGAGCTCGGTCTTGCGGGCAGTATTGCCGGGCAGCTTCCAGCAGGGCTGGACGCTCTGGACGCAGGCAGCAGGCACCGCATCAGTATGAAAATCGACGCCGTGTACCAATCAGCGGACGTCCCGTCGGTAGTGTTTGACGCCAAGTACAAGGTCGCTTCGCATACCGGCAATTACGCCAACGCGGATCACTACCAGATGCTGGCGTACTGCACGGCCCTGAACGCCCCCACTGCCTGGCTGGTGTTCGCCGGTGCTGGGAAACACCGTTCCGTGTCGATTGTGAACACCGATTTCACCGTCCATGAGTTTCCGCTGGACCTGTCCAAACACCCGGACGAGGTGCTGAAAGGCGTCCGGCGGTTGGCAGAACTGGCTGTGACGCCCTCGTCCTAGGTGGCAGGCTAATCCGAGTGGCACGCATCTGGCACCCAGCAGCCGCAAAGCGAGCCGGAGGTGCGTTCCTGCAGGAAGCGATCGGCCCTTCCCTTGATCGCTTGGGGCGGCCTACCTTGTTGGGTAAGGGCATCTGCTGGGGACGCTGAGCCCCCATTCCTTAGACGGCAAGGACACCCTTCGAGGAGGGGCAGTCAGGGCGACTTCCATAAGACTCCGGCGATGATGCTTCATCCGAGCCCGTCCTGTGGAGGCAGGCCGCCGGGCCAGTCCGGAATGAGGTAGATCATGAGCCACGAACCAGACTTCCCGCAACCCGATCCTTCATCTGCCCGTTCCAAACGACCCCGGTCGACCTGGATTGTTGTGGCAATTGCAGCAGTTTTTTTAGTTGCATTCGCCCTCACCGGCACGGCTGGCGTGGCAGTTTGGCTCATTTTTACCGGGCTAGCGGTGCTCCTTACCGCCGGCTACGCGTTGATCTTTAAGCGCCAAACGTGGGCCCGCGTTTCGAATGGCAAGAGGCGCCGCCAGCTACTTGCAGTTGGCGGAGGCCTTCTTATCGTCGGCTTCGTGGTTGCCGCAATTTCCGTTCCTCCGGACGCGTCGAGACAAGCAGGCAATGATCAATCACCTAGCGCCAGCCAGACGTCTCCGTCCGTTTCACCGTCTCCGACAGAGGAACGGCTAGCCAACAAAGAATGCACGGAGGAAGCCGATACGAGGTTGCAGGGGGACGTTGAGTACGTCTGCACACCGGACGACGGCGGAAAACTCATCTGGATGGATAAAGAGTCCTCGGCAAAGCTGGTGGAGGCACGGAAACAGGCAGATGCTCAGCGTCAGGCGGAGGAGGCTGCGGCTGCTGAGGAGGCTCAGCGTCAGGCGGAGGAGGCTGCGGCTGCTGAGGAGGCTCAGCGTCAGGCGGAGGAGGCTGCGGCTGCTGAGGAGGCTCAGCGCCAAGCAGAGGAGCGCGCCCGTCAACAGCAACAACAAGGTCAGCCGCCGGTGGATACTTTCACCTACCAGAATTGCACCGCAGTCCAAGAGGCCGGAGCCGCGCCCATTCGGAGAGGGGACTACGGCTGGCAAGATGGCTTGGACCGGGATGGAGACGGAGTGGCATGTGCCGGTGACTAAAGGTCATGTGCCGATCCACCCTACTGTCCGGCTTTCCGCCTAGGGTTCCTGGCACGTTCTCAGGGCGGAGGAGGGAGAGCTTGATTGGCACCCCGGATCAGCTCCCCTTGGAGCTAGAGCCCATCCGCGCGCTGCGGATGCACCGCAAATCAAGGTAATGAATGGTGAATCTCAATTGATATAGATTCGCAACATTGACCATCCCGAATATCAGAACAATGCGCGAGAAGCAAAAGGATCACATTTGGGATGCAGAATTTTGGAATTCGTTCGTTGGCACGTCCGCACTGACATAAAGTGGCCCGATGACTCAGACAACATCGAAAACAATTCGTATAGGTACGGTCATCACCATCATGGGTGCGATTGTCGCCTACCTGATCGGGTCCGGCTTCGCCACAGGCCAGGAGGGATTGCAGTACTTCGCGTCCTTCGGTGCAGCCGGAGCAACCGGTGCGCTGGTCATTACGTTTATTCTCTATTGCTACGTGGCCGCCGTAGTCCTCCGCGATGGACGCAACCTTCGGTTACAGTCGGGCAACAAAATCTTTGAGTATTACTGCGGCAGGTACCTTGGTAAATTCTTCGGTGTTTTCGCGCCATTGTTCTTCTTTTGCCTGTTTGCCGTGATGCTCTCCGGGGCCGGGGCAACCTTGAATGAGCAGTTCGGTTGGAACGGTCAGGTGGGAATCATTGCCATGGCGGTCGCAGTACTCGTGACAGTGATGCTGGGGCTGGACGGCCTGGTGGCCATTCTGTCCAAACTCGGCCCTTTCATCGTTGCCCTGTGCCTCATTGTTGGAGTCATAGGCATCGTCCGGACCCCGCAGGGCATCGCGGATTCAGCGGAAACCCTCCCCACTATCGATGTACTGGAGGCGGCACCGCACTGGGCAATTTCGGGATTCAACTTCCCGGCACTGGGAATCCTTATGCTCGTCCCGTTCCTGGCCAGTCTGGGCAGGAAGGTCCGCAATGACAGGGAAGCCGTCACTGCCGGTCTGGCCGGAGCCATCACGCTCGTGGTAGCCGTTGCGGTGGTGGCGTTCGGGCTGCTGGCAAACATTGGTGATGTCTATGACAAGCAGATCCCGATGCTGTGGATGGCAGACCAGGTCTTCTCCGGCGCCGGCAACATCTACTCAGTAATCCTCTTCGCGGGCATCTACACCACCGCCGTTCCGCTGCTCTGGGCCGTGGTGAACCGGATCGAGACCAATGACAAGAGCAAGCGGGCAAAGGTCTTGGCACTCATTGCGACTGTGATTGCGGTGCTGCTGGCACAGGTGCCGTTCGCGGAACTCGTCAACTTCCTCTACCCGGTTGCCGGCTACATGGGGCTGCTCCTGCTGGCCAGCATCATGGTTCGGCACATCCGCAACATGCGAAACAGTAAACAGGGAATCGATGTCTACGCCGTCGGGTTTGAGCAGCTGCCCGAAGAAACCCCGGCAGCGGCTCTCAAATAGGTCAATCAAATAGTGCCAGGGCAGCGCGTAGCCGGGCGCCGATGTGCCGCTCCTGCAAATCGCTGATGGGACCAGCAATCTAGCATGCCCATGTCACCGGGTCCTGCCGCGGCAGGACCTTCCTCCGGGGCCGCGGCCCGGCCGCCGGCCTGCTCCCGGCACAATTGTGCCTCCCAGTACAATCGACGGATGCCCGAAACCCTGCAGCCCGCCACATCCAGCGCACCGCGCCCCACCACCGCCTCCACCCGCCTGGCGCGCATCGTTACCGAGGTCACCGCACCAACCGTTCTTGTGGGAATCCTCCTGCTACTGCAGCCACTGCTCAGCCAGGACGTGACCTGGCTGCAGGGCATCACGGCGGCACTGTTCACGGTGGGGCTGCCCTTCGCCGCAATCCTGGTGCTGAAGCGGCGCGGCCGAGTGACCGACCATCACGTGGGCGTGCGGACCCAGCGGGCACCGATCCTGGCCGCCTCCGCGGTTTCCATGGGCATCGGCGCCCTGCTCCTGGTGCTGCTGGACGCCCCGGCGGCCCTGTTCGGCGAAATCGGCGGCGTGTTCATCGGCATGATGCTGTGTCTGGCAGCGAACCTGGTGTGGAAGCTGTCGGTGCATTCCGCCGTCGCCGCCTACGTCGGGCTGGCCCTGATCGCGCCCATCCCCACAGTCGGCGCGGCACTGGCCCTGCTGCTGGCCTCCGCCACGGGATGGTCCCGCGTGAAGCTCGGCGACCACACGCCCAGCCAGGTCCTCGCCGGACACCTCGCCGGCTGTCTGGCCTTCACCCTCGCCCTGCTGCTGCCCTAAGCCTCGCCGAAGCATCCCCGGATTGCGATAAAGTCAGGACAGTCTCTTCACACCAACGCAGCACGAAAAGTGTGGAAAACAACGATGGGGAAAGAATGACAATGCGTTTCGGGAAGTCCGCCGGGGAACGGGCCACCTCAAAAGCAGTAGTCGACGCCCTGAACCTGGGCGAGTACGTCACCTTTGATGACCTGCTCGCAGCCGTCACCAAGACACACGGCAAACCCATTGAACTGCGGGACATTGACTCCGCCGTCATTCCCTCCGTGACCGGGCTTTGGATCGAAAAGGACAAAAAATCCATCATCCTGCTGCCCTCCGGCGACAATAAACTGCACCGCACGCACGCGGCGTGCCACGAATTCGGCCACATCCTGCTGCGCCACCAGGGCTGCGGCGGCGTGGAAACCACCATGCCCTCCCTGTTCCAGCACATCGGCAGCCGCAAGGGCATCCGCCGGATGCTCGCCCGGTCCCTGACCTGGAACGAGACCGAACGCGCCGCCGAACAGGTGGCCTACCTGCTCTCCCTGGCCCTGCTGCCCAAGGAACCCGAGAGCCCCAGCAGCTTTGAACGGACGTTCCTGTGATCACCCTGCAGATGCTGCCGGCCGCTGCGCTCTGGACGCTCGTGGTCATCCGGCTGATCGGCCTGCGCTTCGGCTGGAAGCCCGGCATCCTGCCCGGCATCGCCGCCGTCGCCACCGGCGCAACCCTGAACATTGACCAGGTATACCTCTACGTTGATTCCCTGCTGGGGGAGCGGAACCTGCTCAACCTGATCGTGCACCTGATCATGGGCGCCGGCATGACCGAACTGTGCCGGCTGCTGCTCAAGGCCACCGGCAGGACGGACGACGACGGCGGGCGGCACGTCAGGGTACTGGTCGGCCTGGGTATTGTCCTCGCGGTGATCCAGACGACCCTGCTGCTGGTGTCCGAGACCCCGGGCTCCGCCACCAACTTCACCGACGCCTTCGCGTCCATCCCCACGATCGCCCCCTACCAGGCCAGCTTCTTCGCCTGGATAGGCGTGGTGCTCGGCTACACCGGCATCGAGTGCCTGCGCCGGGACAAGGCCGGGGAATCCCGGGAATTCGGCATCGGCGTGCGCATCCTCAGTGCCGGCTGCCTCGCCGGCGTGGGCGCCGTGGCGGTGAAGATGGTGCTGATCGGGATGGAGTTCTTCGGCGTGCAGGCGCCCTTCGGCCTCTACATCGGCTACCGGGTCCTCATGGCACTGACCATGCTCGGCTTCGCCGTCGGGTTCGCGGTGCCGTCCTACGCCCGGATGAAAAACGCCGCCGCCGCCCGCCGTCGTCGTGCCGAGGACCTGGACGCCCTGCGGCCCATCGTGCGTCGCCTGATGACGACCTGCGAAGGCACCCGGGCGCTGGAAGCAGCCAACGTGTCCCTCGCCGCCCGCACCTCCAAGACCCAGCTCTACCGCTGGTTCATCCTCATCGGCGATATCCGGGTCCTGGAACCCGGGCTGCTCTCGCCGGAGGAGACCCGCATTGTTGATCAGATAGGCAGAAGAATTGAAGACACTGGAACACCGGCCCGCCGCGCAGCGCTCTCCGGCGGCTAGCTGGTACTCCAAAATCCTGCCGCCGGCCCTGGTGCTGGCGGTCCTCATCATCACAGCCGGCATCGAGGCCGGGCTGCGGCTGCCGGGCGTGCTCCTGCTGCTGGTGGGCATAGTGGTGGTGCCCGGGGCGATCTACAAGGGCACCAAGGGATGGTTCCGGCGGCGCGGGATCTCGGACCGGTGGCGGGCCGCGATAGTGGCTGCGCTGATGCTGGCCGGCGCCGTGGTCTGCTACCTGCTGCCCGTGGCTTCGCCGGTGCCGCAAACGGTGACCGGGCTGCTGCTCGGCAACCTGGGGCTGGTGTTTTTCCGGCGCTGGCTCAATGTCTCGGCGCATGTGTCCGTGCTGACCTTCGGCGTGCTCTGGATGATGGCGACCTACGGGGCGGGCTGGGCGTGGCTGTTGATATTATCGCCGTTGATGATCCTCAGCCGGGTGTCCCTCGGCGAACACAGCCTGCGGGAGGCGCTGTCCGGCGCCGCCCTGGGGCTGGCAACCTTCTGCTGCTTCCTTGCAGTGATGACTTGGAGCTGACGCATGAACGATTTTGATCTTCCCCCGGAGCGCACTGCGGGCCTTCGGCGAGCCGAAACGCTGGCCCGGAAGATCAACCTTCTGCTGGACGTCATCATGTCCGAGTCCGGCAAGCCCTTTGACTACCCGGCTATCCGGGACGGGGCGCAGAAGGCCGGCTACTACCTCTCCCGCACCCGCTGGTCGCTGCTGAAATCCGGCAAGGAGCAGGTGGTCCCGGACGAAGCGCTGCGGGCCATTGCCGCCGTTTTCGATGTGGACCCGGACTACCTGCTGCTGGAGGACGGCAACCTGCCCGAACGGGTGGAGGCCGAGCTGGAACTGCTGCGCAGCATGCGCCGGGCCGAGGTGCGCAACTTCGCTGCCCGTGCCCTGGGCCCGGTGGACCCGGAGGCATTGAAGGCCATTGCGAAGATTCTGGACGAGAGCGACTAGGCCTTCCTTTCCCGGCGGGGATCAGGCGCGGATCAGCGGAATCGGCCCCAGCGAATAGTTACAGCCGCGAGAAAAACTTTGACGCCCCGTAAAGGGCAGTGGTACGCTCACAAACATGTTTCACACATGTGTGAGACGTGTTTGATAACTCGATAAACGCTGGACGGGGCAATCCTGGTCCGGGGATGTTCGTGCACCGTGACTGGGGGGTCACCGCCGAATCTCTCCGCCGCAGGAGTTCCGCTGGTTTCCGGTTGGTGGCTCGGTCCTTGATCGGGAGTGAATCAGCGGGGCGTGCCCCGTACGGCGTTTGTTGCGGATCGGATCAGGTGCCTCGGCGCCCCCGAGTCCGGATCATCCGCTGCCTGTGGGGGGACAGTGCGTGATGACAACAGAAGCCAGCGGATACCGTCCGCTGGCTTCGCTGTTTTCCGGCCGTAACTACCGCGAGCTGAAGGCCGCATCAAAGGCAGCGTCCGGCGGATCCATCGCCAGCGACTTCACAAAGGCCAGCGCCTCCGGGGCACCCACCAGCCGGTCCATCCCGGCGTCCTCCCATTCCACGGAGATGGGCCCCTCGTAGCCGATGCTGTTGAGCATCCGGAAGGCATCCTCCCACGGCACGTCTCCATGCCCGGTGGAAACGAAGTCCCAGCCGCGCCGCGGGTCCGCCCAGGCCAGGTGCGAGCCCAGCCGGCCGTTGCGCCCGTTGGACATGCGCTTCTTCGTGTCCTTGCAGTCCACGTGGTAAATCCGGTCGGCAAAGTCCCAGAGGAAGCTGACCGGATCCAGGTCCTGCCAGACAAAGTGGCTGGGGTCCCAGTTCAGGCCGAAGGCCGGCCGGTGCCCGATGGCTTCCATGGCCCGCTGCGTAGTCCAGTAGTCATAGGCAATTTCGCTGGGATGCACCTCGTGCGCAAACCGGACGCCTACCTCGTCAAACACGTCCAGGATGGGGTTCCAGCGGTCGGCGAAGTCCCGGTAGCCGGCGTCGATCGCTTCGGCGGAGACCGGCGGGAACATGGCCACGTATTTCCAGATCGAGGAACCGGTGAAGCCCACCACGGTCTTCACCCCCAGGGCGGCGGCGAGCCGGGCGGTGTGCTTCATTTCCTCGGCGGCCCGCTGCCGGACACCTTCGGGCTCCCCGTCGCCCCAGACCTGGTCCGGCAGGATGTCCCGGTGCCGCTGGTCAATCGGGTCATCGCAGACTGCCTGGCCCTTGAGGTGGTTGGAGATGGCATAGACCTTCAGGTGGTACTTCTCCAGGATGTCGCGGCGGCTCTGTACGTACTCTTCGTCATCCCACCGCCACGGGTCCAAATGATCGCCCCAACAGGCGATCTCCAGGCCGTCGTAGCCCCACTCCGAGGCAAGGCGGGCCACTTCCTCCAGCGGCAGGTCGGCCCACTGGCCGGTAAACAGGGTGACAGGACGAGGCATGGCTGGCTCCTTCGGGACGGGGATTATCGACGGTGACTAACTGGGTCAGGCGACGGGGGTCCAGACACTGGACTTGCCCGCACTGCGGGATACGGCGTCCAGCACTTCCTGGATCTGCAGGCCGTCAGCGAACGACGGCGACGGGTCGGTTCCGGCGGCAACGGCCTCAACAAAGTCCTTCGCCTGGTGCACAAAACCGTGTTCGTAGCCCAGCGAATGTCCGGCGGGCCACCAGGCCTCCATGTAGGGATGGGTGGGTTCGGTGACCATGATCCGGGTGAAGCCCTGCCGGTCAGCCGGAGCGGTGTAGTCGTAGAAGTCCAGGAAGTTCAGGTCCTCGAGGTCGAAGCTGAGCGCCCCGCGCGTGCCGGAGATTTCCACGCGCAGTGCGTTCTTGCGCCCGGTGGCCATCCGGCTGGCTTCAAAGCTGCCCAGCACCCCCGTGTCGAAGCGTCCGGTGAACAGGGCGACGTCATCGACGGTCACCGGACCGCGTTCTCCACTGCCACCGGCCGTCCCGCCCAGCCCGCCGCCGCGTGCCTTCCCGCCGGCGTCGTCTGTTGCAGAGGAGTCCACAGCGGGGGAGTCCGCAGCGAGCGGGCGGGTGGGCACCAGGGTGTCCAGGGTGCCGCTGACCTCGGACAGCCGGAGCCCGGTGATGTACTGGGCCAGGTCCACGGCGTGGGCGGCCAGGTCTCCGAGCACGCCGGAGCCCGCCTGCTCCTGCTGGAGCCGCCAGGTCAGCGGCGCGTCCTCGTCCACCAGCCAGTCCTGCAGGTAGGCCGCCCGCACCTGGCGTACGTCGCCAACGGCCCCGGCGGCCACGAGGTTCCGGGCATGGGTGGTGGCGGGCAGCCGGCGGTAGGTGAATCCGACCATCGCCCGTGCACCGGAGGAGGTCCGGGCAACCCCAGCTGCCTCGGCCATGGCGCGTGCCTCATCGGCCGTGTTGGCCAGCGGTTTTTCGCACAGCACGTGCTTGCCTGCCTGCAGCGCCGCAATGGCGATCTCCGCGTGCGAGGCGCCGGGGGTGACAATATCGATCACGTCGATGTCCTCCCGCGCCACTGCCTCGCGCCAGTCGGTGGCGGTTTCCGCCCAGCCCCATTTCGCGGCGGCAGCGGCGGTGCGGCCGGCATCCCGGCCCACCAGCAGGGCAGGCTCCGGCTGCAGCGGCAGGTCAAAGAACCGCGGTGCCACCCGCCAGGCCTGTGAATGGGCGGCACCCATAAAACCGTGCCCGATCATGGCCACTTTCAGGGGCTTGTTCTCCTGCATGGATTTCCTCTTTCCGGGCCGTACGGGTGCGGCTGGGTAGTGCGGGCAGTGCTGGGTACTGCGGCCGACGGCGGGACGCGTGTGTCGGGGCGTCCCGCCGTCGGGCTCTCCGGGTCTGGCCGGGATCAGGCAGTCTCACGATTCGAACGGTCAGGATTCGAACGCGGTGGGCAGGTACTGCTCCACGTTCTCCGAGGTCACCACCGGGGCGTTGAGGACCACCCGGTTGGGTACTTCGATTTCCACCAGATCGCTCATCGCCTTGTCCTGCACCAGCAGCCGGGCCAGCCGGATGCCGTCCGCTGCCTGGGTGTGCGGATAGATGATGGTGGCCTGCATAACGCCGTCGCCGGACTGGATCTCGCGCATCGCGTTGGCCGAGCCTGCGCCGCCCACCATGATGAACTCGTCGCGTCCGGCGGCGTCGATGGCGGCCAGGACGCCGATGCCCTGATCGTCGTCGTGGTTCCACAAGGCATCGATTTCGGGTGCGGCGGAGAGCAGCTGGGATGCTGCGGCCTCGCCGCCCTGGACGGTGAAGTCCGCGGCCACCCGGTTGCTGACCTCCAGCCCGCAGCCGGCCAGGGCGTCCTCGAAGCCCTGGCTGCGGTCCTGGGTGAGCGGCAGCGAGTCGATGCCGGCAATCTCCGCCACAACGGCGTCGGGGTTATCGCCCACCTGTTCACAGATATAGGTGCCGGCGCTGACGCCCATGCCGTAGTTATCACCCAGCACGGTGGCGCGGGCGGCAAACGGGCTGGAGAACTCCCGGTCCACGTTGATCACCGGAATCCCTGCCTCCATGGCCCGCGTGGCGACGTCGGTCAGGGCGGCTCCGTCCGTTGGCAGGAGGACAATCGCGTCCACCTGGTCATTGATGAACTGTTCCACCTGGCTGATCTGGAGGTTGGCGTCATTGGTGCCCTCCGCCACGCGCAGGTCAATGTCCGGGTATTTCTCCGCTTCTGCCAGGGCCGCCGAGTTGATGGCGCCCAGCCAGCCGTGGTCTGCCGCGGGGCCGGAGAACCCGATGACGGCGGTTTCGCCCTCAGCCTGGTTGCCCTCGGCCGAGTTGTTGGTTGGTTCGCTGTTGCTTTCATCGCCGCTGGTACATCCGGTGAGGACCAGCGCGCCGGCGGCAATACACGCCGCGGTGGCCGCGAACTGCCTCCTGCCCGTCATGCGTCCATGCATGGTGTTCTCCTCTGTCGATAGAGCACTACTGGGGTGACATGCGTCACAGTAACAGAAGTCCGGCGATAAAGCGCCAAGATACTACTGGCAATCGACATAAGTGTGTAAGCTCCGTCACATGGCCGCATCCCACGTCTCCTCCGAGCCCGCAGTTGCGCTGCTCGAGGTTCACAATCTCAGCAAGAGTTTCGCCGGAGTCCGCGCGCTCAAAGGAGTGAATCTGCAGGTACTTCCCGGTGAGGTGCACTGCGTGCTCGGCCAGAACGGTGCCGGCAAGTCCACCCTGATCAAGGCCCTCTCCGGTGTGCACCAGCCGGATTCCGGCGAGATCCGCTGGAACGGGGAACCGGTGACGCTCTCCGGCCCGACGGCGGCGCTGGAGCTGGGCATTGCCACCATGTACCAGGAACTGGACGTGGTGGACGGGCTGAGCGTCGCGGAGAACATCTTCCTCGGCCACGAGGACTCCCGGGCCGGCGTACTGCGCGTCCGGGACGCCCGCCGCCGGGCCCGGGAACTGCTCGCCCGGCTCGGGCACACCGACATTTCACCGTCCGCCGAAGTGGGCAGCCTGTCCGCGGCCGGCAAACAGATGGTGAGCATGGCCCGGGCCCTCTCCCGCAACGCCCGGCTGATCATCATGGACGAGCCCAGCGCCATCCTGGATGTGGGGGAGGTGGCCAACCTGTTCCGGGTGATCCGCGAACTCACCGGCCAGGGCATCGCCATTGTCTACATCTCGCACCGGCTGGAGGAGATCCGGCAGATCGGCGACCGGATCTCGGTGATCAAGGACGGCTCCAGTACCGCCTCCTCGCTGCCGGTGGAGGGCACATCCCGGGCGGACCTGGTTCGGCTGATGACCGGGCGCGACGTTGCCCACGCCTTTCCGCCGCGGATCCCCGTGCCCGGTGCGGCGCCCGTGGTGCTCGAGGTCGAGGACCTGGGCCTGGCCGGCTCCTTCACCGGGGTGAGCTTCACCGTCCGCGCCGGCGAGGTGTTCGGCCTGGCCGGACTGGTGGGCTCGGGCCGCTCGGAAATCCTGGAAACCATCTACGGTGCCCGCCGTGCCACTGCGGGAACGGTGCGCGTCAACGGCACCACCCTGCAGCCCGGCTCCGTGCCGGCGGCGATCGGCGTGGGCCTCGGCCTGTCCCCGGAGGAACGCAAAAGCCAGGGCCTACTGCTGGAGGAGCCCATCTACCGCAACGCCACGCTCTCCACCTTCGCCCGGTTCGCCCGGCGCGGGCTGCTGAACGAGCGGCGGGAGAAGGAAGCCACCCGCACCCAGGCGGCCGCAGTGCAGCTGCATCCGGCGGACCCGGACCGGCCCGCCCGCACCCTCTCCGGCGGCAACCAGCAAAAGGTCCTCCTGGCCCGCTGGCTGCTGCACGGCACTAAGGTCCTGCTGCTCGATGAACCCACCCGCGGCGTCGACGTCGGCGCCAAAACAGAGATTTACGCACTGATCCGCAACCTGGCCGCCGACGGCGTGGCCGTGGTGGTGGTCTCCAGCGAACTGGAGGAGGTGCTCGGGCTGGCGGACCGGGTGCTTGTGCTTGACGCCGGCCGGGTGCTCGCCACCGGCAATGCCACTGATCTGGACGAGCACGCCGTGCTTGACCTCGTGCTGAAAGGAAACGCGCAGTGAGTGAGTCCAAAACGGCGGCGGTCCAGCCGCCCCCGGCCGACGGCGCCACCGCCCCGGCCATCCGGCAGAACCCGATGCGTACCTGGCTCGGCGGCTCCGCCGGGCGCAACCTGGGCCTGGCGCTGGCCGTGGTGCTGCTGTGCGTAGTGGGCGCGGCAACCAGCGGGGACCGGTTCCTGAACCTGGAAAACATGCTGACAATCCTTCGCTACGCCTCGATCACCGGGGTGATCTGCATCGGCATGACGTTTGTGATCACCGCCGGCGGCATCGACCTCTCCGTGGGCTCGGTGATGGGCCTGACCACCGTGGTGGCGTCGCTGACCGCGGTGCAGCGCACCGCCGGGGAGACCAGCTGGCTGCTGATGGTGGCGGTGGCGCTCGCCGTCGGAATGTTTGCCGGGCTGATCAACGGGGTGATCATCGCCTACGGCAACGTGGTGGCGTTTATGGCCACCCTGGCCATGCTGGTGGCCGCCCGCGGCGCCGCGGAACTGATCTCCGGGCGGCGGACGCAGATTGTCATCGAACCGGACTTCCTGTCCGTAATGCGCTCAAACTTCCTGGGCGTGCCCCTGCTGATCTGGATCTTCGCGCTGGTGGCTGCCGCCGGCTGGTTCCTGCTCAACCGCACCACCTTCGGCCGCCGCACCGTGGCCATCGGCGGCAACCTGGAGGCAGCCCGGCTGGCCGGCATCAAGGTCAAACGGCACATCGTCTGGCTGTACGTACTCTCCGGCACCACCGTGGGTATTGCCGGGGTGATGATGATGGGCCGCACCACCGCAGGCACCTCCACCCACGGCCTGCTGTTCGAGCTGGACGCGATTGCCGCCGTCGTGGTGGGTGGCACGCTGCTGATCGGCGGACGCGGCACCATTGTGGGCACCGTCCTCGGTGTGCTGCTGTTCAGCATCCTCATCAACGTGTTCACACAGAACAACCTGGACACCTCGGTACAGCAGGTGGCCAAGGGCGCCATCATCGTGGCCGCCGTCCTGCTGCAGCAGCGCTTCGCGGTGCGCGGCACCCGGCGCAAGGGCGCCCTATGAACCGCCGGGCCGGGAACACGGGGGAGCGCCCGGCGGGAACTGCGGGGAGCTGCGCCCCGGCTGCCGGGTTACGGACGCTGCCGGGTAACGCCGGTCACTATGCTTCAATTGGCCAGTGGTCGATATAAGGAAAACCGCGTCGGCTCCGGCCGGCGCCAGCGAACTCTTCCAGCTGCTGCGCGACGGGCAGCCCCGCACCCGGACCGAGCTGGCGGACCTGGTGGGAGTGGCCCGTTCCACCGTGGCCCTGCGGCTGGATGCGCTGATGGACCTGGGCCTGGTGGCCCCGGTGGAGGACGCCATTTCCACCGGCGGCCGGCCCTCGGCGCAGGTGGCGCTGCAGACCGACACCCGGCTGGTCCTGGGCGTGGACATCGGCGCCTCGCATCTGCACGTGGGACTGACCGATCTCTCCGGCACCGCGCTGGCGGACGCCTTCCGGGACGGACTGCTGGTCAGCGCCGGCCCCCGGACCGTCCTGGATGCCGTGGTGGAACTGGCCACCACCGTGCTGGCGGAGGCCGGCCGGTCCGCCGCTGACCTGCTGGCGGTGGGCGTGGGCCTGCCCGGACCGGTGGAACACAGCACCGGACGCCCGATCAACCCGCCCATCATGCCCGGCTGGCACGGTTTCGACGTGCCCGGCTACCTGCACGGGCACTTCGGCGTGCCGGTGCTGGTGGACAACGATGTGAACGTGATGTCGGTGGGGGAGCGGGAAACCGCCTGGCCCGACGTCGAAAACCTGATCTTCGTGAAGGTGGCCACCGGCATCGGCGCCGGGATCATCTGCAACGGTGAGCTGCTGCGCGGCGCCGACGGCGTGGCCGGGGACATCGGGCACATCCGGGTGGCCAGCGGCGAGGAACTGCTGTGCCGGTGCGGCAACGTCGGCTGCCTGGAGGCACTGGCCTCCGGACCCGCGGTGGCCCTGAAACTGCAGGCCGCCGGACACGACGCCGAGGACAGCCGCGACGTCGTGGACCTGGTAAACCGGGGCGACCAGGACGCGGTGCGCGCGGTCCGCCAGGCCGGCCGGGACGTGGGCGAGGTGCTCTCGGCCTGCCTGAGCATGATGAACCCCGCCGTCATTGTGATCGGCGGGTCCATGGCCCTGACCGGCGAGCACTTTATTGCCGGGGTCCGGGAAGCGGTGTACTCACGCAGCATGCCGCTGGCCACCCAGCACCTGCAGATAGTCCAGTCCGCCTCCGGGCCGGATGCCGGCATGCTCGGAGCGAGCATGCTGGCCATCCACCACGCCCTCTCACCGGAGAGCGTGGACGGCATGCTGGCCGCCCGGGTGGGGTAGGGTGCGCCCGCGCGGGGCCCTATAGTTCCCCTCATGACAAAACCCTCGAATTACGAGATCCACGCCTGGCGCCGGCTTCAGCGGGTCCGGTCCCGTCCGGTCTCGCGGGTGATGAAACAGGCCAGCGGGCAGGTGGCCGACGGCGCGGAAGGGCTGGGCCGGCGCGCCGCCAAATACCTCGGGGACCGCCCCGGTGCCAAGGCGGCCGTCTCCCGTGGACAGGAACTCTTCGGCCGGGGTGCCGAGGCCCTGCGCGCCGGAGCACGCAGAACCGCCGGGTCCGTGCCCGAGGCCGTGGCCGGCTGGGGCGGAAGCGCCGTCGACTCCGTGAACCGGGTGCTGGCTCGTGCCGGGCGGGCGGAACTGAATCCGCGCTGGGTGCTCGAGGCCCACCGCAAACGCGGCCACGAAGTGTCCTCCCTGGCGGACCTGCGCCGGCTGGACCTGGCGCAGATCGACGCCGTGCGCGGACGGGGAGTGAACCTGTACTACCCGATTGCCGCCGCAGTGTCGGGGATGGGCGCCGGACTGGTGATGTCCGGCGGGGCACTGTTCGCCGCCGCCACCGGTACCGCTGCGGTACCTGCCGGGGGAAATGTTCCCGGCGCCGAAGGCGACGCGGCAGTGCTCCTGAAACTTGCGCAGCGTTCGGCGGGGCATGTGGGGCTGTTCTACGGCTATGACCCCGAGGAGCCGGCCGAAAAGCTGTTCATCCTGGCAGTGGTGAACGCCGGCACGGCCCTCTCCGCCAGCGCGAAAACCGCCGCGGTGGCTGACGTGTCCCGGCTGACCCAGGCACTGGTCCGCCGCACGGCGTGGGCGGACCTGCAGGCGCCGGTGGTTGACCGGGTCTCCGCGGAGTTCACGAAGGCCTTCGCGATGCGGATCAGCAGGCAGTCCCGGGGCAAGGTGGTGCCGGCGGCCGGCATCCTGGTGGGCGGCGGCTTCAACTGGGCCACCCTGGAATCCGTGGTGGACGCGGCCGACGCCGCTTACCGCCGCCGCTTCCTGCTGGAGAAGTACCCGCAGTTCGGTGCGGAGGACGCCCCCGGCGTGGTGATTGACCCGGAGGCGGACGAGGACGCCGACGAAGCCATCAGCGTGCTCGCCGAGCTTGCCCGGGTGGGCGGGCCGGAGCTCACCTAACCGGCTTATCCGCTGGCCCGGACCACCAGTTCCGGGGCCAGCCGCAGGCTCTCCGCGGTCCCGCCGCCCATCAGCGACTGCAGTGCCAGCAGTCCGCGCCGGCCCATTTCATGCATGGGGGAGCGGATGGTGGTCAGGTTGATCCCGCCGGCCAGCGGGGTGTCATTAAACCCGCCCACGGCCACGTCCCCGGGAACGCTGAGCCCGCGCTCGCGGAATACACCCATGGCGCCGATGGCGGCAAAGTCATTCACGGCAAACACGGCCTCGGGCACCCGGCCGGAGGCAAGGATCCGCCGGGCGGCGTCCTGGCCGGCGGCCGCGTCAAAACCGTTGTGGATGATCCACTCTTCCGGAACCTCCATGCCGGCCTCGGACAGCACGTCCAGGAAACCGCCGGTACGCCCCTGCGAGGTGGAGGTATTCGCGGAACCGGCCACCAGGGCAAAGGACCGGCGGCCCGAGGCCAGGAAATGTTCGGCCATCAGCCGTCCGCCGGCGTAATCGTCGCAGGTCACGCTGACATGCCCGGCGGAGGACCGGCTGACCAGCACCAGCGGCACCCCGCGGCCGGCCAGCTCCTGAAGATACGGCTCATGCAGATGGGCGTCGCCGAAAATCAGCCCGTCGGAACGCCGCCCCAGCAGCATCTCGGCCTTGGCCCGCTGCTTGCCGGGATCATCCAGCGAGTTGGCCACCACGGCGAACAGCCCGTTTTCGGCGGCGGCCTCGTCAACGCCCTCGTAAATGGTGGCCAGGACAAAGTCCTGCAGTCGGGGAACAATCACGCCCACAATGTCCGAGCGGGAGGTCCGCAGCGAGGCCGCATGCGGATTACGGCTGTAGCCGCGCTCCCGGGCAAGGCTGAAAATCCGCTCCGTGGTGGCCGGCGCAGCCCACTTGGACTCGGTTCCGGCCGGATCATTCAGGACGCGGGAGACGGTGGAGACGTTCAGGCCGAGCTCCTTGGCCAGCAGCTTCAGCGTGACCTGTCCTGAGGATGGCATGTTTCCGTTTCGTTTCGTATGTCGGGGAAATGTAACGAGTGTGTGAATGTGTTGCGCTTCACATGATCTGCCCCATAGTATCTCTTCCAGCGGTTACACAAACGTTTGCGGCAATCGTATGCGGCAATCGTTCGGCCGGCCAGAGGCAATCAACGAACGGAACTGGGCAGTGGCTTCAATTGTGGTTTTGGGTACAGGCGGCACCATCGCCTCCCGCGGACAGGGTCCGGAGGGAGCCGTGGCTGCCGACGGCGCGGCGTCACTCGCCGCGTCCCTTTCCGGCCGGCACACGGTGACCACCCGGGACATCCTCACCACGGGCAGCTACCGGCTGGACCTGGGCAACCTGCGGACCATTGCCGAAGCGGCCTCCGCCGCCGTGGCGCAGGAGGACGTGGACGGCGTTGTGGTCACCCACGGCACCGACACCATGGAGGAAACGGCGTTCCTGCTGGACCTGGTGCATGCCGGCTCCAAACCCGTGGTCTTTACCGGCGCCCAGCAGCCGGCCGACAGTGCCACCCCGGACGGCCCGCAGAACCTCGCCGAAGCCGTGGAGGCCGCTGCCGAGAAGCAGCTGCACGGCACCGGAGTGCTGATCAGCTTCGCCGGAACCGTCCGCACCGCCCGCGGCGCCCGCAAGGCACACACCACTGCGGCCAGCCCCTTTGCCGGCGGCACGGAGGTGGCGCACCTGGCCGGGAACGACGTCGTCGTCGCCGCCCGCCCGGACCGCTGCCCGCCGCTGCCCCTGCCCGGCGCCGCCTTTGATGCCGCCCGGGTGGAGATCATCACCGCCTACCCCGGGGCCACCCCGAACCTGCTGCGCCATGCGGCAGCCGACGGCGCGCAGGCCGTGGTGCTGGCCGGGACCGGCATCGGCAACGCGGGACCCGGCTTCGCCGAAGCCGTGGCGGACCTGACCGGGGCAGGCGTCCACGTGATCCTGGCCAGCCGCACCCCGTGGGGCCCGGTGATCCCGACCTACGGCAACGGCGGCGGCAAGGACCTGGTCCGCGCCGGAGCCGTCACGGCCCGCACCCTGAACCCGTTCCAGTCCCGCATCCTGGCCGCGCTGCTGCTGGCCCTGGACCCGTCGCCGGAGACGTTCCCCGAACGCTTCTCCGCCTACGCCTAGACCACCCCGTCCCTACTTCCACCCCCACCACGCACGAACCCAGGAGGAACACCATGAGCAAGAAAATCCAAGTTTCAGTCGGTATCGACGTCGACGCCGTGGGCGGCTGGCTCGGCTCCTACGGCGGCGAGGATTCGCCCGGCGATATTTCCCGCGGCATCTTCGCCGGCGAGGTGGGCGTGCCCCGCCTGCTCAAGCTGGCCACCGACCGGCAGATGCCGGTGACCTGGTTCTGGCCCGGCCACTCCATTGAAACCTTCCCGGAGCAGTTCGAAGCCACCGTCGCCGCCGGCCACGAGGTGGGCGTGCACGGCTACAGCCACGAAAACCCGATCGCCATGACCCGCGAGCAGGAAACCGAGGTGCTGGACCACTGCATCGAGCTGTTCACCACCCGCACCGGCAAAAAGCCGGTGGGCTACGTGGCCCCCTGGTGGGAATTCTCCAACGTCACCAACGAGATCCTGCTCGAGCGCGGCTTCCTCTACGACCACTCGCTCATGCACAACGACTTCACCCCGTACTACGTCCGCGTGGGCGATTCCTGGACCAAGATCAACTACGACGCCGCGTCCGCGAAGGAATGGATGAAGCCGCTGGTCCGCGGCGAGGAGACCGACCTGATCGAAATCCCGGCCAACTGGTACCTGGATGACCTGCCTCCCATGATGTTCATCAAGGGCAGCGCCAACAGCCACGGCTTCGTTTCCCCGCGGGACATCGAGCAGATGTGGAAGGACCAGTTCGACTGGGTCTACCGCGAAATGGACTACGCCGTCTTCCCGATCACCATCCACCCGGACGTCTCCGGCCGGCCGCAGAACCTGCTGATGCTCGAGCGGCTCTTCGACCACATTGCCGGCCACGACGGCGTGGAGTTCGTGAACATGGAAACCATTGCCCGGGACTTCGCCGCCCGCAACCCCCGCACCACTTAACCCCCACTCAAGATCCCTCTGGTACAGGATAGGACCCCCCTCAATGAGCGCTGCACCCCATAAACGCCCGCCCACCGGAACCGGCCGCCGAGCCGGCGACGTCGCCCCCTGGGACGTGGAGATCACCCCCAAGGTGGTCCGCAAGGTTTCGCTGGTCTGCTTCATCGCCTGGGTAGTGTCGGTCTACGACTTCACCCTCTTCGGCACGCTGCTGCCGGTCATCGCCGAGGACTTCGGCTGGACCGCCGCGGAATCCACCGCAGTGAACACCATTGCGCACGTGGGCATCTTTATTGTGGCGCTCGTGGTGGGCACCATCATTGACCGGCTCGGCCGCAAGAACGCGCTGATTGTGCTGATGCTCGGCGGCGCCGCCGCGGCAGGCTTCACCGGCCTGGCCGCCGGCGCCGTCAGCCTGATCATCATCCGCTCCTTCTCCGGATTCTCCATGTCCGAGGAAGTGGTGAACGCCGTCTACCTCAACGAGATCTACAAGAAGGTCAAGAACCGCGGCCTGATGTACTCGATCGTCCAGGGCGGCTGGCCGGTGGGCGCACTGCTCTCCGCCGGACTCTCCGCAGCCCTGCTGCCGGTTATCGGCTGGCGCTGGAGCTTTGTGGTGGCCGCCGTTATGGCGCTGCTGGTGGCCGTGATGGCCTCCCGGCTGCCCGAATCACCCACCTTCGCCGCCATCAAGGAAGTCCGCCGCCGCCAGGACGCAGGGGACGTTGAAGGCGCACGGGCGCTGGCCGCCGAGCACGATCTGGAAGAGGGCAGCCAGCACAAGACCGGCTTCAAGGACGTCTTCACCCCCGAGTTGCGCCGCCACACCACCCTGCTCTCCCTGGCCTGGCTGTTCAACTGGGCCGCTATCCAGGTCTTCTCCGTGCTGGGCACCACCGTGCTGGTGGAAGCCAAGGACGTCTCCTTCGAAAACGCCCTGCTGATCCTGGTCCTGGCCAACGCCGTGGGCTTTGCCGGCTACGTGTTCCACGGCTGGCTCGGTGACCGCATCGGCCGGCAGAAGACCGTTATCCTCGGCTGGTTCGGCGGCGGCGCCGCCAGCCTGATCATGCTGCTGGGACCCAGCAGCGAGGTCTTCATCATCATCATGTACGCCCTGACCCTGTTCTTCCTCACCGGCCCCTACGCCGCCCTGCTCTACTACATGGGCGAGTCCTACCCCGCGCACGTCCGCGGCATGGGCACCAACGTGGCCCACGTGATGGCGCCGCTGGGCGGCATCGCCGGCTCCGGCCTGCTCAGCCTCTTCCTCTTTATGGGACTGGGCATGCAGACCGCAGCCATCATTACCGGCACCGGCGGCCTGGTCATCTCCGCACTGTGCATGATCGGCACCCGCAAGGTGGACCAGGCCACCGGCAAAGCGACCGAAAAGAAGGTAACCGCATGAACCGCGATGACGGATTCGAAGGCAAAACAGCAGTAATCTCCGGCGGTGCCTCCGGCATCGGCCAGGCCCTGGCCGTGGCCTACGCCCGGGCCGGAGCCAACACCGTGGTGGGCTACCTGGAAAACGATCCGCACGACGTCGGCGAAACGGTGGCGCTGGTGGAGGCCGCAGGAGCCAAGTGCGTTCCGGTGCCGGTGGATGTGCGCAGCTACGCGGACACCGAAGCCCTGGCGCAGGCCGCGCTGGATACCTTCGGCCGGCTGGACATTGCCGTGGCCGCCGCCGGGATCCTGCGCCGCGCCTCGTTGGCGGACATGACCGACGAGGCGTGGGAGGACATGATGGCGGTGGACCTGTCCGGCGTGATGCGCACCTTCCGCTCCTGCGCCGCCCGGATGGAGCACGGCGGTGCCATGGTGGCTACCTCCTCGATTGCCGGCGGGGTTTACGGCTGGGAGGACCACAGCCACTACGCCGCCGCGAAGGCCGGCCTGCTGGGCATGTGCCGTTCCCTCGCCGTCGAACTGGCGCCCCGGAAAATCCGGGTAAACGCCGTCATCCCCGGGCTGATCGAAAGCCCGCAGTCCCTGGACGGCGTGAACTCGCTGGGCAAGGACGGCCTGGAGGCGGCCGGCAGCATCATTCCGTGGGGCCGGGTAGGCAACGTGGATGAAGCCGCCCGCGTGATCCGCTTCCTCACCGGCGATGACTCCGCCTATGTCACCGGCCAGCAGCTGATTGTCGACGGCGGACTCACCGTCCGCTGGCCCAGCTAGGCCGCACGCCAGGCCTTCCCCCGGGAGGCCCCCTCAACCCTCCGGCCGTGGAGTTTCCCCCGGCTCCGCGGCCGGAGCCTCAACTTTTGCAAAGGATGTATCCATGAGCTCACTTCGCGGCAAGACCGCCGTTATCACCGGAGCCGGCAGCGGCATCGGTGCCGCCATTGCCCGGCTTTTCGCTGCCGAAGGCGCGGACCTGGCCCTGCTGGACCTGGATGAGGCCCAGGCCGGCGCCGTCGCCGCCGCGTGCACCGCCCTGGGCGTGAAAGCCACTGCCCGGCGCGTGGATGTAACGGACAGCGAGGATGTCCGTGCCGCCATGGACGCCGCCGCCGGGGTGCTGGGCGGACTGGACATCCTGGTCAGCAGTGCGGGCATCCTGGACGAAACCCCGTTCCTGGAACTGAGCCCGGAAACCTTCGACCGGACCCTGGACGTGGACCTGCGCGGCGTGTTCCTTGCCGCCCGGTGGGCCGCGCCGCACATGGTGGAACGCGGCGGCGGGCGGATCATCAACATTTCCTCGCAGCTGGGCATCAAGGGCGGCACCGGGCTGGCGCACTACGTCTCCGCGAAGGCCGGCGTCATCGGCCTGACCAAGGCGCTGGCCCTGGAACTGGCACCGCACTCGATCCTGGTCAACGCCATTGCGCCGGGCCCGATCTTCACGCCGCTGATCGACGGGCTCTCCGAGGACTGGAAAGCCGCCAAGCAGGCCGAACTGCCGGTGGGCCGGTTCGGCACGGCGGAGGAAGTGGCACCCACCGCGCTGCTGCTGGCCTCCTCGCCCGGCGGCAACCTGTACACCGGGCAGACACTGGGCCCGAACAGCGGCGACGTGATGCCGTAGGTCCCGAAACCCCATCAGCAGGTCCAGCAACAGGAAGGCAGAGCATGTGCGGAGCATGTCCCGGCGGGACGGTAATCCCACGGCTGTCGGCGTATGCCGCGCTGGCCGGAATCCGCTCCTCCGTGGCCGGGGTGCTGCAGGAGATTGCCGGCCGGCGGCTGACCGTGCGGGCCTTCGGCGATGCCTGGACTGTCCGCGACCGGCTCGGGAAGCAGCAGGTGCTGCCCGGGCTGGAAGAGGTTGCCGCAGCGGTGGCGGCGGGTCCGCTGGACTGGGACACGGTTGCCCGGCTCACCGGCCAGGAGGTTACCGGCAGGGCCCCGGACCTGTCCTGCCCGGCGCTGCCCGTGCTGCAGGAGATTGCCGCCGCCCCGCTGTCCCCGGATGCTCCCCGGCCGGAACTCACCGCCGGGGAGTTTGCGGCGGGGCTGCTGGTGCATGCGGCCAACCGTGCCGGCTCAGGTGCCGGCGCTGTAGCCCGGGACTGAGCCAAGGACGGGTCCGGCAGCAGGGGAGTGGCTGGAACCGGGTGCTGGGCCGGAACCGGGTACTGGACCGGAATCGGGTGCGGTGCCGACGGCCGGAGTGGGGCCGGAGCCAAGTGCGGGGCTGGAACCGGGTGCTGGGTCAGGGCCCGGGTCAGGTTCCGTGGAAGTACCCGGCGTCGGCGTTGTCCCCGGCGTCGCTGAGTGCGGCCGGTCCCGGCGGCCCGGAGCTTCGCCAGGGCTGAGATAACGGATGTCCCGGCGGCCGTCGGTCAGTATCCGCAGGTCCTCGTCGAGGTTCCGGCGCAGCTCCATCAGCTCAAACTGGTACTGGTGTGGCTCCGCTGCAGTGATGCGCAGGTAGCGGTTGCAGGCTGCGGACATACGCATCAGGACCTCGCCTGCGGTGGAACCGGGCTGAAGCCGGGCGAGGGTTTCCATCAGGTTTTCCCGGATATCGTGCACCGAGCTGCGGAACCTCGGTTCCAGGGCCGCAGTTTCCGCGGAACGGGGATCCATCGGGGCAAGCATCCGTTTCAGGTGCAGATATGTGACCAGTTCATTGAGCGCCCGGGCTTCCTCCCTGCGGGCCAGGCCGCGTTTCGTCAGCCATCCGGCGGCGAATCCGAGCACCACGCCCGTCACCGGCATCACGACAATCCAGATCCAATCCATCCCAGCCTCCTGTCGATGCATGGAGAGGCTACGGCTGCGCGCCGGTATCAACCAGAGGGGACGGCCGGTACCGGGCCCGCTACCCGGTTTCAGCTCAAAACTACTGGCGAGCCCTGGTCAACTGGTCCTCCACAGGTGCGGTAGCGTGTGCCTCGATGCATTCGCATCGACTTTCGCTTTTCTGTCCATGGGGGACCTATGCCTGCTTTGCCCGGCGTCCGCATCGCTTCGATGACGGAACACATCTCTTCTTCTCGCCGCACCAGGCCGTTGGCCTTCGGGGCTGTGGCGCTGAGCGCCGTCGTCGTTCTCACCGGCTGCGGAGGGGGTGAGATGGAGCAGGCTGCTGCGACGCCCTCGCCCGCCAAAACGACGTCGTCCCCCTCGCCGTCTCCTACGCCCACCGTCACGCAGATCGCGAACAAGGCCTGCAACTCGGCGGGCTCCACGCAAACGGTGAAGCAGGCTACGGCCAGCCCCACGCCGACGCCGTCAAAGACCTCGGCAAAGGCCTCGCCGTCCTCCTCCCCGAGCACCACGGCGGCCTCACCCTCGCCGACCACCACCGTCCAGAGCACCGTCTACGTGTGCACCGAGAACGACAACGGCAAGCTGATCTGGATGGAGAAGGACGAGTCGGAGAAACTGCTCGCAGACCGGAAGGAGACCGAGGAACGGAAAGCCGCCGAGGACAAAAAGAAGAACTCTGAGCAGGCTCCGCCGCCGGTTGATCCCGGTCCGGCTCCGGCTCCGGCTCCACCTGCCCCGGCTCCGGCACCGCCCGCTCCCGCACCGGGTCCTCCTGCCCCGGCACCAGCACCTCCTGCCCCGGCACCTGCACCGCCCGCACCCGCCCCGGTGATTCCGCCGCCCGCTCCGGCCCCGGCCTACTATCCGAACTGTTCCGCGGCCCGCGCCGCCGGTGCAGCGCCGGTACGGATCGGCCAGCCCGGTTACGGCACCCACCTGGACCGCGACGGCGACGGCGTGGGCTGCGAGTAAGTCGGCCGGACCCGCGCCGGGGTTTGCGTTAGCTCTGGATGTTGCCCTCGGACCCGCCTAGCGTTGTTTCGAGGGCAACATCCGCCGGAGCGAAAACGGGCCACAGCGTCCGGGCATGTTGCCGCATCAGAAGCCGGACCGGGGCCCTGCCACGGCAGGCTCCGGCAGATCCCCGCTGAGGCGCCATGTCCCACCACGCAGACCCCGTCCCATCTCCTTCTGATTCTCCGCGGCCGGGACAGTGGCCGGGACAGCGGCCGTCCGGAGAGCCGGCGTCGAGCCGCCGGATACCGGAGCCGCGGGGGCCGCGGCGAAGTCCCAGATCAGCCTGGCTTGTGCTGGGCCTGGCCGCAGTGCTGCTTTGTGTGTTGGCGTTGCGGGGAACGGTGGGGATTGCCGCGTGGATGCTGGCCGTGGGGCTGCTGCTGCTGGTCACCGCGCTGTACTCGCTGGGATTTCGCCGCCGCAGTTGGGCGGCGCTGGACACCGTGCAGCAAAAACGCCTGGCCCTGACCGGCAGCGGTCTGGTGCTGGTGGCGGGCATGGCTGCCGGCGCGGTGGCGGCACCGCAGCTTCGCCCCGCCCAGCCCACAGCGGAGGACGTTCCGCAGGAAGAGTGGCCGAAGTCCGAACCGTTGCCGCCCCCGCTCCCTATCCCGGCGGAGCCGCCTGCGGTGGCACCGGATCCGGACCTGGCGGAGACCAACGTTTTGAGCGGGATGCCGCACTCCGGTACGTCGCTTGCCGGTGCTGCCTGTGCCACGCCGGGGGATGCCCGCGGCCAGGGCGATGCGGACTACCGGTGCACGCAGGACGACGCCGGGCGCCTGGTGTGGATGGAGCGGGCCGCCGCCGAACGGCTGGCAGCGCAGCGGGCGGAACGCGCCGCCCGGGACGCAGTACAGCAGCCACCCGCGGCACCCCGGCCGGCGAATCCACCACAGCAACCCCCGGCCGCGCCGGCCCCGGCACAGAAACCTCCGCAAACCCCGTCCGAGCCGCCGGAACCGCCGTCGGCTGAACCCTCGGAGCCTGCACCGTCCCCGTCGGCTCCGCCCACCATTCCTGCGCCGGACCCGGAACTGCCCACGCCGTCGCCGCCGCCGGTAGCCCCGGAGCCCTCGCCCACGGCCCCGGGGACTCCCCGGATTCCGTCACCGCAGCCGCCTGCGCCGGTGCCGAGCCCGCCGTCGTCGCCGCGGATCGCCGAGCCGGCAATCCCGCCCGTTCCCGCGCTGGCACAATCTGTCAGCTAGGCCCGGGTCCAGCGGCGGCCGCCCTGATCTATACGGTTGTTGGCGTGAACGCTCCCCGATAGCGGCTGCCCGGGTGGCGCGACGGCAGCCGGGCACCGTCTTCGAACAGCTTTTCCCGCAGGGTTCCGGGCCGGTATTCGGTCTGCGCCAGGCCGCGGCGCTGCAGCTCGGGCAGCACCCCCTCGATGAAGTCCGTGTAGGAGCCGGGCAGGATCTGGTTGATGATGTTGATGCCGTCCACACCCGCGTCCTGCCAGGTTTCCAGCTGGTCCGCGATCTGCTCCGGGGTGCCGGCAATCTGCTGGTTGTAGGCACGGTAGCGGGCAATATCGGCGATGGTCGGATTCCCGCCGGGCACCGAGGCGAACAATGCCTCCAGCACTCCGCGGGCTCCCTCGGTGCGCAGGTCCCCAAGCGTGGTGTCCAGCGGCAACCCGCCCAGGTCCACACCGATGCCCCCGCCCACATGCGCCACAATTGCGTCCAGGTCCAGGTATTCGTCAAACTCGGCTTGCTTGGCTTTCACTTCGGCTTCAGTGGAGCCGACGACAAAGGACAGCCCGGCAAAGAACTTGATGTCCTCGTTCCGCCGGCCCAGCGCCCGGGCCTGTGTGCGCACCGAGTCGGTGGTCTTTTTCGCGTACGCCGTGTTGGGGGCAAACACGAATACGGCCTCGGCGTTGGCGGCTGCGAACTGCTGGCCGCGCCCGGAACTGCCGGCCTGGAACAGCACCGGTGTGCGCTGCGGCGACGGCGCCACCAGGTGCGGGCCCTCCACGGAATAGCGCGGTCCGCGGTGGTGGATCTTGTGCACCCCGGCCGGGTCGGCATGCAGGCTGGCGGCTTTGTCCTGACGCAGCGCCCCCTCATCCCAGGAGCCCTCCCACAGCTTGTAGCAGACCTCCAGGTATTCATCGGCCCAGTCATAGCGGCTGTCGTGCTCGGCGAGGCCGTCGCCGCCGAAGTTCCGGTGCGAGTTCTCCAGCACGCTGGTGACAATGTTCCAGGCCACCCGCCCGTTGCTCAGATGGTCCAGGGTGGAGAGCTGGCGGGCGAACTGGAACGGCTGGGCCTGCACCACGGAACTGGTCAGCGCCAGGCCCAGGTGTTCGGTGCGGGCGGCCAACGCGGACTGCAGCACCAGCGGATCATTGGCCGGCACCTGGAAACCGCGCTCCACGTGCGAGGCCCAGCCGCCGTTGTGGTCCCCGTAGAGCCCGACGACGTCGGCTAGGAAGAGGGCGTCGAACTTCGCCTCCTCGAGCCGGCCGGCCAGATCGGTCCACAGGTCCAGCTCGTTGAACCGGTGCTGCTGGGCGTCGGGATGGCGCCACAGTCCGCCCAGGATGTGGCTGGTCGTGTTCATGGCGAAGGCGCTGAGCAGCAGGCGCGGGCGCGGGGTGAAAGTAGCCATTAGTTGGTTGCTCCAGACGTGGAAGGGGTAGGGGAATCGGAGGCAGGCGCCGCCTCTCCGATGCTGTGCAGGCCCTCGGGGAGGGTCCCGTTGATCAGATAGTCACCCACGGCGCGGGCCTTGAAGATGCGCGGGTTGTGCGTGGCGACCGTGCGGGCATTGCGCCAGTGCCGGTCCAGCGCCTTGTCCCGGCCGACGGCGGAGGCACCGGTGACCTCGAAAAGCCCGCCCGCGACGTCGAGCACGAGCGGCGGCACCACTACGTGTGCCTGCTGGACGGCCAGTTCGGCGCGCAGGAACGCGTCCTCGGGGGACAGGCCCAGATCCGGATCCGACGCCGCGTCCAGGTCCCGGGCGGCGGCGGCCACCACCGCTTCGGCCGCGTAGGTCTTGGCCGCCAGGGTGCCCACATGCTCCTGGATCTGCGGGTCATCGCGGAACAGTGCACCGGACCCGGTATTAAAGGTGCGGGTGCGCCCCTGCACCAGGGTGGTGGCGTCCCGGACCGCGGCCCGTCCAATGCCGGCCAGGACGGCCAGCAGGCACAGCTGGAAAAACGCCGGTTCCAGGGTACTGGTGATCCTGCGCGTCAGGATGTCCTCCGCCTCCACCGGAACGTCCGTGAACACGGCGGACCCGGTGCCGGTCAGCGGCTGGCCAAAGCCGTCCCAGTCATCCAGGATCCGCACTTGCGGTGCGGACGCCGGGACCACCGCGTACTGCCGGCCGGCCACCCCGGCGGTGCTGGCCATCACCACCACCCAGTCCGCGAAGATGCTGCCGGTGGTGTAGTACTTCTCCCCGCTGAGCAGCCACTGCCCGTGCTGCCGGCGCAGTTTGGTGGTGGTGGTACCCAGTGCGTTGCCCCGCTCGGAGGCGGCGTTGCCGAAGATCTGCCCGGCCAGGATCCGTGGGAACCAGCGGTCCCGGAACGGTTCGGGTTGCAGGGCCACGGTTTCGCCGAAGGAAAAGTGCGAGCGGAGCAGATGGGCAACGTTGGGGTCCGCTTCGGCCAGTTCCACCAGCAGCCGGAAGAGGTGCTCGTGGCTGACCGGGTCCCCGCCGTAGGCGGCCGGGACACGGAGGGCGGTGAACCCGGCGTCCTTGAGCCAGCCCACCTGCTCGAAGGGCAGGGTCCGGGTTTGCTCCCGGTTCAGGGCGCCCTCGGCGATCCGGTCGAACACCGGCCGGAACCGGGCGGCAAGGGCCGCATAGCGGGCTTCACCGGCGGCGGGAAGAGCGGACGTGGCGCCGGCTGCGCCGGCGGTTCCGATATCAGGGAATGCAGTCATTGAAAGGTTCCTTGGATAGGGGTCATCGGTGCGGAGGGCTTGGGTGGAAGGGAGCTTGCGCTGGGTCAGCGGGCCGGGACGGGTGCGGGGAACGGCTGGCTGCCGGACAGCAGGGGAGCGGCATAACCGGAGCCGGCGAGCCGGTGCAGCCGGTGACCTGGATTGGCCGCCAGCAGGCGCCGGGTATAGGGATGGGCCGGCGCGCTGAACACATCCGCGGTGGGACCGGTTTCCACCAGCTGCCCGTTCTGCATTACGCCTACGTCATCGGAAATCCGCTCCACCACGTGCAGATCATGGGAGATAAAGAGGTAGGACAGTCCCAGTTCCCCCTGCAGGGACTGCAGCAGGTCCAGCACCTGGGCCTGGGTCAGCACGTCCAGGGCGGAGAGTGCTTCGTCCAGCACCAGCGTTTTCGCGCCCAGGGCCAGCGCCCGGGCGATGGCTACCCGCTGACGCTGCCCGCCGGACAGCTCCAGCGGACGGGCGCGGGCCGTGTGGGCGGGTAGGTTCACCTGGTCCAGCAGGTCGGCAACCCGCGCCCGGCGCTCCGTGCGGGAGCCGACACCGTAGTTCAGCAGGGGTTCGCCGATAATTTCGCCCACGCGCAGCCGCGGGTCCAGTGCGGTGTCCGGATTCTGGTAGACCAGCTGCAGGCTGCGCCAGAGTTCACGCCTGGCCCGGCCGTCCGCGCGGGTCACGTCCCTGCCGGCCACCCGGACGGTGCCGGACGTCGGGTCCAGCAGCCGCATGGCCAGCCGCGCGGTGGTGGTTTTCCCCGACCCGGATTCGCCCACCAGTGCGAAGGTGGTGCCCTGCCGGAGGACCAGGGAGACATCATTGACGGTTCGGTGTTCCCCGTTGCGGGCGAAGACCTTCACCAGGTTCCGCAGTTCCAGCGCCGGCACAGGCGAAGCAGCGGGGGCGGACGGCGGAATGGCCGACGCCGGAGCGGGCGCGGGCGACGGGCGCGCGGCGGGGAGGGTCCGCTGCCCGGCCCCGGCTTCGGCCAGCAGCTTCACGGTGTAGGCATCCTCGGGTGTGGTCAGGATGGCGTCCACGCTCCGGTCCTCCCGGATGCGCCCGCCCTGCATCACCACAATGCGGGAGGCGCGGTCCGTGGCCACGGCCAGGTCATGGGTGACAAACAGAACCGCGGTACCGTACCGGCCGGTGAGCCGCTCGAAGACCTCCAGCACACGGCTCTGCACCGTGACGTCCAGGGCGGAAGTGGGCTCGTCGGCAATCAGCAGATCAGGTTTCAACGCAAATGACATGGCAATCAGCACCCGCTGTTTCAATCCGCCGGAGAGCTCGTGCGGGTACTGCCGGAGGCGCTCGCGGGGACGGTCAATCCCCACCTGCTCCAGCAGTTCGGCCACCCGGTCCTCGAGCTCCCGGCGGCCGGGAGGGCCGCCGAGCCTGCGGCCGCCCTCCGGGTGCAGCCGGAAAACCTCCGCCACCTGCGAACCGATGGTCTGTACCGGGTCCAGCGAGGCACCGGGGTCCTGGGGCACCAGGGCAATCCGCCTGCCGCGCAGCGCCCGGAAAGCGCGGTCCGGCAGGCCGGTGAGCTCCCGGCCGTCGAAGGTGATGGAACCGGCGGAGACCTGTCCGGCGGCGGGCAGCAGCCCGATCACCGCCTTGGCCAGGGTGGACTTGCCGGAGCCGGATTCGCCCACCAGCGCCACCACTTCGCCGCGCCGGATGCTCAGGTCCACGTCCGCTACCGCCGGGGCAGTGACGGAATCCCGGCCGTAGGCCACGGTGAGGCCGCGGACGTTGAGCAGCGGGGCGCCGTCGTCGTTCTTGGTGTTGTTAAGGTCTGGGGAGGAAGTCATGGTTCTGCACCGCTTTCGCTAGTACCGGAGGAGGGTGAGCAGCCGCCGGCCTAGGGCGGCCAGCAGGAGAACGGTGAGCACAATGACCAGGCCGGGCAGCGACGTCATCCACCAGGCGGTGCCCAGATACTGGCGGCCTTCGGCGATCATCAGCCCCCATTCCGGTGCCGGGGGCGGGGCGCCGAAGCCCAGGAAGCCCAGCGAGGAGATCACCAGGATGGCCGCCCCCAGATCCACCGCCACCAGGGCCAGCACCGGACCGGCGGCGTTGGGCAGCAGGTGCCGGCGCAGCACGCTCCAGTAGGTGCCGCCGTTCAGGAAAGCCGCCTCCACAAATTCCAGGTTCCGTACCCGCAGCACCTCGGCACGCACCACGCGGGCGAAGGAGGCAATGGAGGCAATGCCGACGCCGATGCCCAGGGACACCGGGCCGGGCGAGGACGCGGTGACAATGATCAGGGCGATCAGGAAACCCGGCACGGCCAGCAGGACGTCCACCAGGCGCATGGCCACGGCGTCGGCCGCGCGTCCGGCCGTTGCCGCGAACAGGCCCACCGCGGTGCCGGCCAGCAGGCCGATGGACACGGCCAGCCCCGCGGTCAGGAAGGTCTGGGCGGTGCCATGCACTACGCGGGCGAAGACGTCGCGGCCAAGGTGGTCCGTGCCGAACCAGTGTCCGGCGCCGGGCGGCAGGAACTTTTCCTGCGGTACACCGCTGATCGGATCCTGGCCGGTGAACAGCCCCGGGGCCACGGCCCACGCAGCGATCAGCAGCAGCGGCAGGACAGCCAGCAGCAGTGCGGGCCGGACGCCCGGTTTGCCCGGACGTCGGGACGGCGCGGGCGCGGCGGTCGATGCGGCTGCGGCGGGCGCGTGTACGGGAGGAAGAAGTGTGGTCATCGGTTCGCCTTTTCGGTTTCAGGCAGCGAGGGCACGGGCAGAGCCCTGCTGTGCGTCGGTGAGGATGCGCGGATCCAGCAGCGGGTGGATCAGGTCCACCGCCAGGTTGACTGCCACAAAAACCGCGGCGGTCAGCAGGACGAGCCCCTGGACCAGCGGCACGTCCTGAGCGGTCACGGCCTGCAGCACCACGGACCCCAGCCCGGTGCGGGAAAACACGGTTTCGGTGATCACGGACCCGGCGAAGAGGGTGCCCACCGTGATGCCCAGGATGGCCAGCGCGGGACCGGCGGCGTTTTTGAGCACGTGCCGGAAAAAGATCCGGGCCGGGGAAGCGCCCTTGGCCCGCAGCACGTCGATGAACGGCAGCCGGTAGACCTGGTCCGCGCTTTTCAGCAGCACCTGTGCCAGCGGCGCGGAGACGTGGACGGCCAGCACAAACACCGGCACGGCCAGGGACAGGAACGAGCCGTCGGGGAAAATGGAGAGCACACCCAGCCGGATGGAGAGCAGCTCCAGCAGGACCAGGCCCAGCCAGAACACCGGCACCGCCGAGAACAGCGGCGGCAGGTTCGCCAGGATCCGGCGCACCCGCCCGGACGGTGCCAGCACCGCGGCGGACACCACTGCCAGGGCAATAACGACGGCGGCCGCCAGAGCCGATCCGGCCAGCGCCAGCGTGGAGCCCAGCGCCCCGCCGATCCGCTGCATCACCGGTTCCCCGGAGGTCAGCGAGTACCCGGCGTCGCCCTGCAGCAGGGCGCCGAGCTGGTGGAGGTACTGCACCGCCAGCGGCTGGTCATACCCGTACTGGGCCTTCATGGTGTCGATGGCGGCCTGGTCCACGGCCGAATCCGCGGTGAGGAAAATGGTGACCGGATCGCTGGGCAGCAGCTGCACGGCAAGGAAAATCAGCGTGTACGCCAGCCACACCACCAGGACGGCCTGGCCGGTGCGCAGCAACAGATAACGGGTCACGGCTTAGCTCCCCGCCGTCCAGGCGCCCTGGAAGATGGGCGCTGTTCCGGACGTGAAGTCAATGTGCGTGTCCGGGCCTGCGCCGTAGACCTGCACCTCGTCCCACAGCACCAGGGAGTAGGCCTGCTCCAGGACCAGGGCACGCTGCTCCTCGGCCAGGATCCGGTCCCGGTCCGGTCCGGGCCCGGCTGCGCGCTCGGCGGCGAAGAGCTTATTCAGTGCCGGGTCCGAGGTGTGGGTCATGGTGTTGTTGTCCGGTTCGAAAATGGGCCCGAGTCCGCCGTATATGAACTGCCGGGTGCCGAAGAGTTCGACGGCGGGGTCCGGCATGGCGGTGGCCAGGAACGTGTTGTCCGCCGCCCGGTTCTTCAGCTGCACGCCGATCTGCCGCCACTGCTGTTCGATCAGTTCGAAGGCCGGTTTGATCACCACGGAGTTGTTGGAGCTGGTGACGGTCAGGGCCAGCTTTTCGCCGTCCTTATCGCGGATGCCGTCAGCGCCCACCGTCCACCCGGCGTCGTCCAGCAGGGCCTTGGCCTGTTCCGGGTCATAGGCCAGCTCAGCGCTGAGGTCCACGAATCCCGGTGCCCCGTGGTTCAGCACGGAGGCGGCGATGGTGTAACTGTCCGAAAGCACGGTGTCCTTGATGGACTGCCGGTCGATGCCCAGCTGCAGTGCGCGGCGGACCTGCGGATCTGCGAGCCGTCCGCTGCCGGTCCGGACAGCGGCCATGTTTGACGTCAGGTCGGTTCCCGCCGGCGCCAGGACCTGGCTCCCGCTGGCGGCCAGTGCGGCTTCGTCTGCCGGCTGCAGTCCGCGGACCAGGTCCACCTGACCGGATTGCACGGCACCGGCCCGGTGCGCCACCTCGGGCAGGTACTTGATGACCACCCGGTCCAGATACGCTGCGCCCTGGTTGTCCGCGGTCTCGGGTGCCCACGCGTAGTCCCCGCGCTTGGCCAGCACCACCTCCTCGTCGGGTTTCTCGGATTCGAAGACAAACGGGCCGGAACCGGAAATGCGGGACAGGGCGGACTGTCCGGCGGCGTCAAGGCCCAGGGTGGCCGGGGAGACCAGACCGGCGGTGACGGAGGAGGTGGCCCGCAGGAAGTTGGAATTCGGAGCGGCCAGGGTGACCTTTACCTGGTCCGGGGCCGTCACTTCACTGGAGGTATAGCCGGCGAAGTCGACGTTCGGCTGGATCTGGGCAGCGGGAATACCGAATCCGAAACTGTCCAGATTCGCTTTGACCGCGGCGGCATCCAGCGGCGTGCCGTCGCTGAAGGTGACACCGGGGCGGATGGTGAAGATGAACTCGGTGTGCTCGGCGTTGGCTGAGAATTCGGAGGCGAGCCACGGCACCAGATCACCTGACTCCGGATCGAAATAGGTCAGCCGGTCCAGCACGCTGTTCAGCACGTTGGCTTTTTCGTAAAACCGGGCGGACTGGGTTTGCCAGTTGTTGATCGGCGTGACCTCGGCGTAGATCAGGGTGCCGCCCTCCACCGGGGTTCCGGCGGCCACCCGGGTTCCGGGGCCCTGGTCCGACGCCGCCTGCTGGCAGCCGGTCAGGGCCAGGGCTGCCGCCGCGAAAGCGGCGGCGATCTTCAGGGCGGTGCGCCGCCGCAGCAGCGCCCCGGTATCGGGGGTGGCCCCTGGTCCGGGGTGAGGGTCTGTCTGGTTCAGGTAAAGCATGGGGCGGTCCTCTCAGTCATCACCGAGGCACACCGCATCCAGGCACGTTGGAGGCCATCACCGCATGGCAAAGCAGCGGTCATGGACCAACGGTGAATGAGGTTTCTCCATCGGTCCTGGCATTAGCACCGTCCCCCGAAGGGTGGTTGCTGCGACGTCAACGAGCCAGGTCTCTCAGCCGCTCTGGATGGTAAGTCGTCCAAAACAGGTTGTGCGGACAGGACCCATACAAACCCGCCCGGACCCGGTCCGCAAGGCCGGTGACGAAATATTTCCCTTGATGACAAAGACAGTTTTTGATGGGCCCTTACCGCGCGCGCGAAGGACCTGGCGGAGGATTGTTTTGTTCCTTTTTGCCGGGCCCGGCCGGGCTTGACAATGCGGTGCCGGCTGGGAGTACGGTTCTGCACATCCCGTTTCCGCCGGACCCCGGATATCTCAGCTGCCTCGCTGGAACTAGGGGTTTATGAATAGCGGGAAATATATCCCCGGCGGCTGTTTGTAAACCATTGTGACCGCCTGCTGAAGTTATTCTCTCCGGTCGTTTCGTCCCTGCCGACAGCAAGGCGAAAGCCGGTACCGGCCGGTTGCCGTTCACCGGCTTCAGGGGTGGGGAATCCGCCGCCGTCATGCGGACCCGCCGGGCCGGACGCGAAGGCTGCGCAAAAATCAACCACATTTTTAAAACCCTTTTATAAACGTCAGGATTGGTGCTAAATGGGTATATCCACCGCCCCGGAAATATGCTGGAAGATTCCAGGCCATCGCGTGTATTCGGTCCATGAAACGGCAGCCTTGGTACAGCTGGAATGGCCCGCTGAATTGGATGAAAAGGACCTGCTGGAAGGAGGGCACGTTGCTGTTTCCGCTGCCGCCGCAACGGGGGTGCATACCAGCTATTTTGCGGTGCTGTCCGTAGACCGCGGGAGCCGCACCATGACCCTCTACGTGAAGCGGAGCGCACGCGGGCTGGTCAGCGCGGCGATGCTGGACCCGGCAGGCGGTGCGGTGCTGTCCATCTCCCGGCCGGGCCCGGGCATCCTGCTGCCCGGCTCCGTCCGCCGCCCCCTGTTCGTTGCCGCCGGTTCCGGTCTGGCCTCCGGTCTGGGCCTATTGGGGAGGCTGCTGCGGGACCCGGCACGGCAGTATGAACGCGCCGCCCTGTTTTTTGTAGGCCGCAGCGATGAATGCGACACGGTCCGCGACGTTCTTGCAGCCGGCGGGCTGGCAACCTCCGTTGAGTTGCGGCTGTGGGATGCCGGCAGCCAGGGCCGGCGCGTCACCGCTCAGGATCTGCTGGGCGTCCTGGCTACCCTGCACCCGGATTGGATTTACGTCTGCGGACCCGCGTCCTTTGCCGGGATGGTCCGGGAAGCTGCTGCCGCAACCGCCGGACCGGCTGCGGCGGTGGTGGCCGAGTGCTACGACCCGCCTCTGGAACCGGCCCGGCCGGAGTGAGGCAGGAACCGGAGAATCCAGCCGGCGCGCACGGCGTCCGGTGATCCGCCGCACCCCGGATCGGGCAGGCTTCGCCGGGGGCGGTACATGTACTGTTTATCCTGCGGCTCAGAAGCGGAAGTGCTTGCCGGGGGATGGGGGATCCTGAAATGGACTTTGATGCTGGCACGGCTGACCAGCTCATAGCGGCCTGTGACGAGGCCGCCGCTGCGTTGGGTGAGCAGCGCGGTCCGCGGGCCTCGGCTACGGGAGAAGCGCTGGAAGAATTCCGCGGCCCGTTCGCGGACTCGTACCGCCGGAATGCCGCAGCGCAGCTGGCAGCACGGAACATCCTGATCGGCGCGCTGGAGGATGTTGCCCGTCAGGTTCGGTTCGCGAAGACCCAGGCCGAACAGGCCCGTCAGGACCTCAAGGAAAAGCAGGCGAGGACCCTGTTCAAGCTGCTTGAGGAGGGCATGGTAGCCGCTGGCGCCGATTACCTCCGGGACCGGCTTCCGGGGTTTTCAGCCCCGGGGGAGTTGTTCGAGTCCGAGGTGCCCCGCCCCGAGGTGGCCTTCCCATCGATGGTCTTCCAGCTCCACAATTGGGCAGTCAGCGGGACGCCGGGCACGAGTTCCGCAGTGCCGGATGCCCTGAAGAAGGCAGCATCGCTGATCTTTGACCAGGAGGATGCGGCTGAACCGGTCTGCCAGGATGTTGTCCGGGCTTTGGACAGCTTCCGGAACTCGTGTTCCTGGGTGGTGATCGACGTCGGCACCTTCGGGCCGGCGGTCTCCCAATACAACCAGGATGACCGTGACGACGCAGGAAAGCTGTGGCAGATCGGGCAGGCCTTCAGCACCGCAGGGCAGGACGGTGACCTGGCCGGTTCGGTGGAGCTGTCCTCCACGGCGTTGGCCCTGGCCATTTCCCCCGGATCCGTGCGCGGGGAGGCACTTCTGAAGTTCTTCGAAACGGCCTCGCCGGTTGACCTCGAAGTGGCGTCGAAGAATCCGGCGTGGCTCACACACCTGCCGTCGGTGTCAGCAGAACGCATCGCCGAGTGGTGGGCCGAGTTGCAGGCCTCGGGCAACGCGGCCAACGGCTTCACGGCTCAGCAGCTGGTGCTGCTGGAATCGGCGCCGAAGGTCTTCGGGTCCCTCGACGGGGTGCCGGCACTGGCCCGCGTGCACGCCAACAGCATCGCCGCGGTCAAGGACATTGAAATTGCCGAGGCGCAGCTGGCCCGTCTGCGGGAGATCGGCGGCGACTCCGAGGCACGCGAGGCGATGCTGATGAAGGAAATCGAGTACCTGAAAAGGGTCGAAGCCGGCCAGGTGCAGCTGTATCTGTACAACCGCGGCGAATCGCGGATCATTGAAATGCTCGGGACCCCGGGCCCGGACACGCAGCGCACGATCACGTATGTTCCCGGCACGTTCACGAGCATGAAGAGTTTCTATACCGGAGGAGTCCAGGACTTCGCGAACTACATGGTGGGTATGGCCCCGAATACGGTGGCATTTGTGTATAAGGACGGGCTTTTCCCCGGGGAGAATCAGGAGGAAGGCGGGGAGGACCTCCGGCGACTCCTGGAAGCCAATGATCCGCAGATGGGTTACGACGCCGGCAGACAGCTGGCCGGCTTTCAGCACGGAATGCTCACCGACCCGGCCTTGCAGGGCACCGAGCAGGTTGGCATCGGTCACAGCTGGGGCTACGTCAACCTCACCAGTTCGGAAATCCACGGGGCGGAATATGACAAGTCCCTGTCCCTGTCCGGGGCGGGGATGCACGAAGAATGGGAGCCGGACGAGGATACTAGTTATTCGAATTACGTTTACGGTACGGATGCCCTGCTCTGGGCACAAAGAAGGGGATTGGTCTGGGATGACAAGATTCCCAGCGAACATGATGCATTCACCAATCACGAGTATGCCGTCCCCAATGAGGGGACCTTCTGGCCTGACAGCACTCCGATTGAGGACCATTCGCTCCCCACAACGAACAGCAAGGACAATGCGGAATTGCTGGAAGATGCGCTCCGAGAGGTAATGCAATGACCCGAGCCAGATGCACCGCCGCAGCAATGATCCTGCTGCTAGGCCTCGTCGGCTGTGCAAGCAACGCGGCGGAGACGCCGACACCAGCAAGTCCTACCGAAGGGAACACATCCGTGGCATCAGAGCTGACCTGGCAGGACGCAAAGGCCCGAACACAGGCCATGGAATTGGAGATCGCCGATTCGCTTCCTTTGGACTTAGTGGCCGGGATCGAGCAAATGCCGGACGGGGTTCTGATCAAGTGTGGTGACTCTGCTGTGAACTGGCACGGCGCGACCACCGTTACTTTGAGTGAGGGAACTGAGCCGGACCCGCTCGTTCGGGAGTTGGAGGCGAAGTACCGGGACAGCCGCTTCCAGATAAAGGTGCGGGACCCCGCACCGGCGGGACATTACGAAGTTCAGCTGCGCTCTCCGGATACGGCCGAAATCTATATCATCGGCGAAGGACTTGATCCCTCCACGATTCGTATTGCCTCCGGTTCTGATTGCTTCCCTTGGCCTGAGGACGAATACATGGGCGGTAAGTTCTAGACGGCGGCCTTCTGGTGCGCAACGGAATGATTCGGGGGCAAGCGGCGGTCGTAGGTGTGATTCTCCTGCTTAACCTTGCAGGCTGCGGTGAGGATTCGTCCGCGCCCGCCGGAGGGGACGAGCTGACCTGGCAGGACGCTAAAGCCCGGACACAGGCCATGGAATTGGAGATCGCCGATTCGCTTCCGCCGGACGTGGTGGCCGAGGCCGAGCAAATGCCGAAGGGGGGTCTGATCGAGTGCGGTGACTCTTCCGTCAACTGGCATGGCGCGACCACCGTGACTTTGACTGAGGGGACTGAGTCGGAGCCGCTCGTTCGGGAACTGGAGGCGAAGTACCGGGACAGCCGCTTCGAGATAAAGGTGCGGGACCCAGCTCCGGCAGGACACTACGAAGTTCAACTGCGCTCGCCGGATACGGCCGAAATTTACATCATCGGGGAAGGATTTGATCCCTCCACGATCCGTATCGCTTCCGGCTCCGAGTGCTTTCCCTGGCCTGCGGACGAAACGATCCGGGGGGATTTTTGAGTTCCCGGGCTTTGAAAGGTGGAGGTGTGGCTCGGACACGGTCCGTTGCATCGCTGGTGCTGGTGCTCTGCGTCATGGGCTGCGCTGAGGATTCGTCCGCGTCGGCCGGAGGGGACGAGCTGACCTGGCAGGACGCTAAAGCCCGGACACAGGCGATGGAATTGGAGATCGCCGATTCGCTTCCGCCGGACGTGGTGGCCGAGGCCGAGCAAATGCCGGAGGGGGTTCTGATCAAGTGTGGTGACTCTGCAGTGAACTGGCACGGTGCGACCACCGTGACCTTAAGTGAGGGAACGGAGCCGGAGCCGCTCGTTCGGGAGTTGGAGGCGAAGTACCGGGACAGCCGCTTCGACATCAAGGTGCGGGACCCAGCTCCGGCAGGACACTACGAAGTCCAGTTGCGTTCTCCGGATACAGCGGAGATCTACTTCATAAAAAGGGGAGTGGAACCCGGCACGATTCGTATTGCCTCCGGTTCTGACTGCTTCCCCTGGCCTGAGGACGAATACATGGGCGGCAAGTTCTAGCGGCGGCCTACCGGAACGCGCCGATTCCGGTGATGTGCTGGCCGAGGATCAGGGTGTGGACCTCATCGGTGCCCTCATAGGTGCGGACGGATTCGAGGTTATTGGCGTGCCGCAGCGGTGAATAGTCCAGCGTGATGCCGTTGCCGCCCAGAATCGCCCGGGCGTCGCGGCAGATTGTGATGGCCTCGCGCACGTTGTTCAGCTTGCCTACGGAAATCTGGACCGGTTCCAGCGTTCCTGCGTCCTTCATCCGCCCGGTGTGGATGGCCAGCAGCACGCCCTTCTGGATCTCCAAGAGCATGTTCACCAGCTTCTCCTGCGTGATTTGGTAAGCCGCCAGGGGCTTGTCGAACTGCAGCCGCTCCAGTGAATAGGCCAGCGCCGCCTCATAGCTGTCCCTGGCCGCGCCCATGGCACCCCACAGGATCCCGTAGCGGGCCTCGTTCAGGCAGGAGAACGGTCCGCGCAGGCCCTTCGCGCCGGGCAGTACCGCCGTCTCCGGCAGCCGGACATCCTCCAGGAACACATCGCACTGGATGGAGGCACGCATGGACAGCTTCGGTTCAATCGGCACAGCCGTGAATCCGGGGGTATCCGTGGGCACCAGGAACCCGCGGATCCCGTCAGCGGTCTGCGCCCACACCACTGCAAGGTCCGCAATGGAAGCCAGCCCGATCCAGCGTTTGGCGCCGCTGAGAACCCACCCCTCGCCGTCGTGCTCCGCGAAGGTGGCCATGCTGGAAGGATCCGAGCCCGCGGTGGGTTCGGTGAGTCCGAAGCAGCCGATCAGCTCGCCGGCGGCCATGCCGGGCAGATACCGGTTCTTCTGCTCCTCCGAGCCAAATTTGTGGATAGCGGTCATGGCCAGTGACCCCTGGACGGAGACGAAGGTGCGCAGCCCGGAATCCCCGGCTTCCAGTTCCATGGCAGCCAGGCCGTATTCCACGGCGGAGCGGCCCGGGCACCCGTAGCCCTCCAGATGCATGCCCAGCAGGCCCAGGCTGCCCAGCTCCCGGACAATCTCCACGGGGAACACCGCGTCCTCGTACCAGTCCTTGATGTTGGGCCGGATACGCTCGTCCACGAAGCTGCGCACCTGCTCGCGCAGCGTGCGTTCCTCCGCGGTCAGCAGCGCGTCCAGTCCCAGCACATCGGACGCGGTCCGCAGGGCGTCTGCCGCGGACGGGGATGTTTCCCCGGTATCAGTGCCTGCGGTAGGAATGCCGTCTGCTGCGGAAATGCTCATGTGCCGATCCTCCTTGGGTGCCGGGCATGGGGTGCCGGCTCCCGAACGCGTTAACTGTCGTCTGGATCACACTACTATTTGAGGCGAAGTAGTATTCGTGCATGACTGAGGCCTATTTGATTTCCGGTGTCCGCACGCCCGTGGGCCGCTACGGCGGCTCCCTGTCCGGGGCCCGGCCCGACGATCTGGCCGCGCTGGTGCTTGGCGACGCCGTTGCCCGTGCCGGCGTGAACCCGGCCGATGTGGACGAGGTGATCCTGGGTTGCACCAACCAGGCCGGGGAGGACAACCGGAACGTGGCCCGCATGGCCGCACTGCTGGCCGGATTCCCGGAGACGGTACCGGCCATGACGGTGAACCGGCTTTGCGCCTCCGGGCTCAGTGCCATCCTGATGGCGTCGCAGATGGTGAAGTCCGGGGCGGCGGACATTGTGGTGGCCGGGGGAGTGGAGTCCATGTCCCGTGCCCCCTGGGTGCTGGCCAAGCCGGAGAAGGCCTTCGCCAAGCCCGGGGAACTGGCGGACTCGGCCATCGGCGCCCGGTTCACCAACCCGAAGTTCTATGACCTGCCCGGCACCACCTATTCGATGCCGGAAACGGCCGAGGAGCTCGCCTCCCGGGAAGGGATCTCCCGGGAGGATTCGGATGCGTTTGCGCTGCGTTCCCACACCCGGGCGCTCGCCGCCGTCGACGAAGGCCGCTTCGCAGCCGAGATTGTGCCGGTGGAAACCAGGAAGGGCGTGGTGAAGACCGATGAAGGCCCGCGCCGGGAAACCAGCCTCGAGGCGCTGGCGAAGCTGCGGCCCATCGTGCGGCCCGACGGCGTGGTCACCGCCGGGAACGCCAGCTCACTGAACGACGGCGCGTCCGCCGTCGTTGTGGCCAGCGCCCACGCGGTGCGCAGGCTGGGCCTGGACGCCCGCGCCCGGATTGTCGACGGCGCGGCCGCCGGGGTGGCACCGGCGGTCATGGGCATCGGCCCGGTGCCGGCCACGAGGAAGGTGCTGGAGCGGACCGGCTGGTCGCTGGCGGACATCGGCGCGGTGGAGCTGAACGAGGCCTTCGCTGCGCAGTCCCTGGCCTGCATCCGGCAGCTGGGCCTGGACGAGGACGTGGTGAACCGCGACGGCGGTGCGATTGCCCTGGGGCACGCGCTCGGTTCGTCCGGGGCGCGGATCACGGTGACGCTGCTGAACCGGATGGAGCGCGAGGGTGCATCGCGTGGCCTGGCCACTATGTGTGTGGGGCTCGGTCAGGGCGTGTCGATGCTCCTGGAGCGGGTCTAGGGGTGCCCTGTCTCGAGTCGCGGGCTGCGGTCCGGGCCGGGCCCGGGGAATCCACAGGATGCGGGAATCCCGCTGGCCGTCCCGCGGAAGGTCCGCTAGTCTTCGCGCGGGTCTGGGAGGCGGGGAAATGAATATACGACGGCGGCGGATGGTGCTGCTTACCTACATCGTGGCGGCGATTGTTGTCGCTGTATTTGTGTCGCTGCTGGTAGGCGATGCGTCCTGGCTGATTGCGGCCGGTGCAGGAATGGGTGTCACCTTGGGCGTGTACTTCGGCAACAGGAAGGCGCGTGAAGTTGATGCGTACCGTCGGGAATGGCTGGGCAAACGGGCCAGCGGCGGGAAGGGGGCCGGGCCTGACGGCGGGGAGGACTCCGCAGGGGACGAGCGGTGATTACCCCCATTAGCTCCATCGAGTCGGCAAGACTTACGGTTTTTGCGCCGGAAATCGGTCAATTGTGCCGACTCGATTCCTGGCACGCCCGGACCGGGGCGCGCTGCCCGTAGGCTTCGGGCCATGACTGCGATGATCTCTCACACCACGTTCGACAGCCTGGATGCCTACGCCCAGTCAGTGTTCTGGGCGAAGGTGCTGGATTTTTCCGAAGACCCGCAGGATCCCAACCGGCCCGGGGATGAGGAATGCATGATCTTTTCTCCCGACGGCGGGCAGCGGCTGCTGTTCATCAATGTTCCGGACACGAAGCACGTCAAGAACCGGCTGCATCTGGACCTTCAGCCCGCCGAGGTGGGCGGCCGGGACCGGGAGCTGCAGCGCCTGCTGGAGCTGGGAGCCACGCAGGTGGATGACCAGCGCCGTGAGGACGGAACCGGCTGGGTGGTCCTGGCCGATCCGGAGGGCAACGAGTTCTGCATCCTGCGCAGCGAGGCCGAACGGTATGCGCAATAGGCCTAGCGGCATAGGCGGATAACAGTTCTGTCTATGTTGAGATGGTTTCTACATTAGGGTCCCCGGTGACCCGAAATAAATCCTCTTGAAAGTCGGATAGTCTGTAAATTCATTTGTTCAAAAGGGTTGGGGAAAATGCGTAAGCAATATGTCGCAGGAATATTGGTTCTGAGTGCTCTCGGTTTCGTAGGTTGTTCGTCCGATAGTGACGCAGCGTCGCCATCGGAGCCTGTGATCGCCTCACAAGCGACGAAGTCCACAGAATCCGCCGCTACGACTGTGCCGAGCGAAGCACCCACCGAACCCGAAACGGCAATGAGCGTGGCCGCAAAGTTGCAGGCGCAAGTGCCCACTATCAGCGCCGTCACTGAAGTAACGGAGCTAAACGATACAAACGGACTTATCGGACGCCCGGGACAGTACATCAGTGCTGCATGGATTTCTGATACCGCTGCGGATCCCGCAGAGACCGGTATTGATGGAGGCGCTGTCGTCGAGGTGTTCGCCGACGAGGCGGACGCACAGACACGCTCGGACTATATCCAGGGGGTCCTGGAGGGTATGGGACCGGCGTTCGGAACTGAGTACCACTACATGGACGGTGCCGTCCTGCTGCGCGTGTCCGGGGTGCTGATGCCCAGCCAGGCGGCTCTATATGAACAGGCTTTTGCGGGATAATTCCACATCACGCATCTTTGGCTAGGGGCGCGCCGGGAGTACTTGCTACGGCCTAGGCTGTCGCCCGTAAATAGGTCGCTGGAGCTGGGAGCCACGCAGGTGGACGACCAGCGCCGTCCCGACGGCACCGGCTGGGTGGTCCTGGCCGATCCGGAGGGCAACGAGTTCTGCATCCTGCGCAGCGAGGCCGAACGCACCGCCTGAATCCGCTGCACAGCCCTGTACCTCGGGCGTAGGCTGACCGGCGAACGGACAGGACATGGAATGCGGTACATCCCGGAGGAAGGGGACGGCGATGGGGTTGTTCAGCAGTGACCCGATAGTGGCGAAGAAGGAACACTGGGCATCGCCGCAGCCGCCGCACGTGGTGCTGCATGCGCTGACCCAGGCCTTCTCCTCCCACGGGGAGAGACTGCGGCATGTGGGTCCCCGCCTGGAAGTGCGGCTGGGCTCGCTCCGGAAGTTCCGGAACTGGGGCCACATCTTCGCTGAAGGCCGCGCGAACATGCCGCTGGCACTGATCTTCAGCACGGCCCCCTCCGGCTACGGCACTGCCATCACCGTCCACGCCTTTGACGAGTACGGTTTCCGGCTGGCCGATGGATCCCTGTTTGGCGTGCCGGAGGCCTTTGACCGGCGGCTGGAGGAATTCCTTACCTACGCCGCCGGGGTGGTGGGCGTCCACCGGCCCGGCCCTGCAGCTAGGCCCGCACCAGGTCCAGTACCCGGCGCAGAATCTCTTCCCCGGCAAGAACCCCGCGGGTTTCAGTGACCTGCAAGTGCGAATCAACCCAGCCGGCGTCGTCCAGTTCGCCGTGCGCGGGACGGAAGGCGACATCGGCGGCCTCGAGCATAGGCCGGTCCAGCAGCGAATCCCCGGCAGCAACAATGCGGTCCGATCCGGTGCGCCGGGCCACCTCGGCCACGGCATCCTGCTTCGTCACCGGCACCGGCACGCAATAGAGCTTCCGGCCCTGCAGCGACACGGTCCAACCCCGCTCCGCGCACCACGCTTCCAGCTCCAGCAGGAACTCTCCGGGCAGCGCCGCCCGGTCCACTACGGCGTAGGCGAACAGATCCTCGGCGGTGCGCAGCTTCAGCGTCCAGGCCGCGAACTCCGGCCGGGCCAGGTACGCGGACACTTCCGCCAGCGGCGCACAGCCGCCGGCCACCAGTGAGCGGACCTTCTGCTGCCAGTCGGCATCCGGAACACCGTGGTGCAGCAGCACCCCGCCGTTGGTGGTGACGGCATACTCAGGTGCGGGACCGGGCAACCGGATCCGCTGGTACTGCGCCACCGTACGGGTGGTCACGGGCATAAACACGCACTCGGCGGCAGCGGTGACCAGCAGCTCTTCGGCAGCCCGGGTCATAAAGGACAGCGGCTTACCTTCATAGACCTCGGCCACCACCATGGCCGGTGCGGCAGCGTCTTCGGTGTCGAGGAACAGTGCGTTGGCCGAATAGATCAGCGTCCGGTCCAGGTCCGAGGCGAAAAGGGTCCTCACTCGCCGGCCCCCACGGAAGCCGCGTCGCTTGCAGCCGTATCGCCGGCTTCAGAAGCAGCCACGGCCTTGCCGTCCGCGCCCACGGCGCCGGCGGTGAACCGCGGATGGATCAGCCCCACGCAGCTGAACGGCAGGTCCGGCACCTCTTCCACCGGCACGCCGCGCTGTTCGGCCAGCAGCAGCACGTGCGCCACCTCGGAACGCGCCGCCGGATGCACCAGCACCTTCCACGGCACCCGGCGCAGCAGCACCCGCGTGGTTTCGCCGACACCTGGCTTCACCAGGTTCACGTTATGGATGCCGTATTCCTCGCTAAGCCGCTCCACGGCCTGCCAGCCCACCCAGGTGGGCGTCCGGTCCGCGGCAGCCAACGAGGCGGCAGCGGCGACGGCGTCGGAGCGCACGGCGTCGAACTGCGCCTCCACGGCGGCCAGGAACTCCCGCGACACATCCGCGGAGGCCAGATGGGCGTAGAACTTTGCCCCGTGGAAATCCTCCGGCCCAATCAGCTCCTTGTTGAACACGGTGCGGGACACCAGCCCGGACACCGTCGAATTCAGGCAGGCCGAGGGGATCAGATAATCCTCCCGGGTGCCGAACAGCTCCACGGAGTGCCCCGGATCGGCCAGCACCGCCAGCTGCGCGGAGAACCGCACGCCGTCGCTCTGCTCGAACTTCTCCAGTGCGGCGGTCAGCTCCCGGGTGATGGCGCCCTTGCCGGTCCAGCCGTCCACAAACAGGATCCGCTCCGGGTCACACCGGGCGGCCAGATAGCGCAGGGCCGTTTCATCCATACCCACCCCGCGCACAATACTCATGGTGTAGTGCGGCAGGTCCAGGCCGTGCATCCGCTGCGCCCAGCGGCGCATCAGGATGCCGATGGGAGTGCCCGCGCGGGCCAGCGAGACCAGCACCGGCTCGTTGTTCCGTGCGGCCAGCGCCATCTCGGTCACGGTGCCGACGGCGGCAGCGACCCGGGGTGCGGACCGGACCAGTGCCTCCGCATAGAGGTCCTGGTACTGGGCCGAGGGCAGGTACTCCATGGGGAGCGATTCGGCGTAGTTCGCCCCGCCGGACTGGATGGCCGCTTCCCGCTCGGCGGTGGGTGCTTCCAGCTGGGCGTCACGCAGGTCCTTGAGCAGCCAGGTGACATCTTCTGCGGCGTAGGAACCGAACTCCGGGCCGGTCAGCGGCACGGCAGCGGGCGGGGCAGGCCAGGCGTCCGGGGCGGGGACGTCCGCGGGCATCAGCACCACAACGACGGCGCCGGTCACCGCACGCAGCGCCTCGGTGACGCTGCCGGGCCCGGTGATGGAGGCAAGCTCGGTGCCGGGCTCGGGCAGGAGGACGATGCTGCCGAAACCCGCCGCCACGGGAGCCGCCGTCCCGGCCCCGGGATCCACGCGCCCGGCAGGTCCCCGGCGCGGCCCCACGTTGTAGGCGTGCCGCGGGCCGGGACCGTCCTCGGTGACATCATGGCTGGCGAAGTCCACCGAGGTGTTGATGGCGTAATCGGGCCGGTCGATCGGCACGATGGGGGAGCGGGTGGTGGTGGAGAACCGGACCTGCCCGCTCTGCAGGGCTTCGGCCAGCGCGTTGGCGACGGTGAGCGGTACGTGGATGAATTCCTCGCAGCCGAGCACCAGCACCGGGGCATCCGAGTCCGGGAGCATATCCCGGATCCGGGCCGCAATGTAGGCCAGGTGTTCCCCGGACACGGCACCGGGGAGTGCTTCGGGCAGGGTGCCAAGGTAGTCGGAGGATACTCCGGCGGGGTTGCCGAACCGGTCGCTGCGCAGCCGGCGGGTGGTAATGGCGCCCAGATCCAGCACGTCCACCGTGCCCGGCGCTTCGGGGGAGGCGGTCGCTTCGGGGGAGGCGGTCGCGGCGGCAGCCGGTTCCGTGGCCGTGCCGGGCAGCGTACTGATGAGCTCCTGCGCCCGGGCCAGGATGTCCTCACCGAGTTCGATCCTGCCGGTGCCCAGGGCCACGACCTTGATCTCGCAGTCCAGGCCGGCGGCGAGCTCATCAAACCGGGCACGGTCCGGGTCGGAGCGCAGGTCAATGAGGGTAGCCACCACGTACAGCGGGTGCGGGGCGGCGGCGTGCAGCTCGGCGATGGTGTTGATGACCGTGGCCCCGGTGCTGAGCTCGTCATCGACCAGCACCACGGGGGCGTTGCTGTTCAACGCTGCCGGGTCGGTGGGCAGCAGCCGGTGTGAGGTGGCGTGTGAGTGGGCTTCCTCGAACGCCCCGTAGGCCACCGCGCCGGCCGGGGCGTGCCTGGTGGAATGGATGTAGTAGGAGCCCAGGGTGTCAGCCACCAGCCGGCCCAGCCCGGTGGCGGTTTCGGCGTAGCCGATGGTCACCACCTCGGGGTGGGAGACGGGCAGGTCCCACAGGGTTTCGCGGGCGTACTGCAGCCGTGTCCGCGGCGGGCGGACTGCGCCCGGCCCCGCGGCGTCGTCGTGCGCCGTGGTGTCCTCGCCCCGCAGCACCTGCTGCAGATCGGCGGCGACGGAACGGAGCACAGCGGAGTCCACCGTGCTGCCTAGGGCAGCGCCGGCGAGGGTGCCGAGCAGCTCGCCGGCGGCCAGTACCAGGGCAGGTTCGGTGGGGACGTGCTTGGCCAGCACCCGGGAAACCAAGAGGTGCGCCCGGCGCGGGTTGCGGCGCAGCGCCAGTCCCACCAGGTCCTCCACCGGCAACAGCGCAGAGGGGTCGGAAATGATCCGGACGCCCAGGGCCTCGTGGACAAAACCGCCGGTCCAGGGGTGCTGGCTCAATTCATGCTCGCTTCCAGGAGATCTACGTAAGTGGTATCGGGTGCGGCGACGCCAAAGGCGGCGGCACGGACGAGGGTGGAAGCAGCCCACGCCTGATGCGGTTTCATTTCATTCATCTTGTTCCGGTACGGCGATGCCGCTGCCCCGCCGCCGGCCTCGCCGGAAATGTGCAGGGCATCCAGATACGCCTCGTGGCTGATGACGGACATGGCGTGGACCAGCGGGACGTGGGAGGGGTGGATCACTGTTTTGCCCAGCAGGCCGTTGGCCAGGTCCAGTTCGATTTCCCGGATCAGTCCGTCCAGGTTCGCGGTGAGCAGCCGTTGCCGCAGTCCGAGTTCGTCCGCTTCGGCGAAGGGTGTGGCGCGCAGCTGGGGCCGGAGCAGGCGTTCGCCGGAACTGTAGTGTTCCCAGACCGGACCGCTGATCACAAAACCGTTCGGGCGGCCCAGTACGTTCACAATGTCGCCGATAACGGCGGAGACCACCTTGACGTCATAGATGGTCAGGTCGCGGGAACGGCGCAGGCCGAAGGCGCTGGACATGTCCGTGGCGCCGATCCGGACCGAGAGGATATCCGCCCGGTTCGCCTGCAGCACCTGGTAAATGCCGGAAAGGGTCTCCGTACGGGTTTCGGCATGGATCATCAGCGGGGATTCCAGGATCGGCATGATCCGCAGCGGACGGGCAGCCGGGTTGCCGGAACGGCGGGAGGCATTAACGCTGTGCAGCGCATCGAGGAAACGCTGGGCCGCCCCGCTGCTGTTTTCGAACTTGGGGATGACGAAACCGGTCAGCACGTCGAGGGCGTCACCGCAGCGTTCAGCGAGGCTGAGCAGCTGCTCCGGGCTGCGGACGCGGACAAACAGCATCAGTCCGACGGCGTTGCCGGCCTTGGTTTCGGCGTGCAGCTGGCCAAGGGCCGCCACCACGTTGGTCTCCGCCGCCGGGACATCGGCGTCGGCAATGGAATCCTCCAAGCAGAGGACCATGCTCAGCGCCCCGCGGGTGCCCTGCTTGCGGATGTCCTTGACCAGCTCGGTCCGGGTGGCAGGGCAGTACAAGGTGGCGCCCAGCGCGGTGGCGAGCAGTCCGGGTTCGGAGGCGAGGCTCAGCTCCTGCGGCGGAAGGTGGAACAACCGTCCGGTTTCGGCCTCGCTGAGGTAGGCAAAGTGGCGCACCCGAGCTCAGTTTCCCCGGAAGGGGAACTCCGAGGACATGGTGAATCCGAAGGCCTCCCAAATGGCCTTGAGTTCCATCCCGTACGGAATCACCTCCGCCCGGAGTTCCAGCACGTTGCCGATCCGCAGTACCGAAAGCACGTAGAAACTGCGCTCGCCGGCCTTGGCCGGGACGGTCAGTGACCTGCCGTTATAGATGCCCACGCTCATGGGCTGTTTCGGCTTGGGGAAGAACAGGGCGCGGCGGAGCATGGATGACCGGCGCAGCGGAATGAGCGCCAGTTCCTCTTCGTAACCCACCAGCGGCCGGTTGCCGGGGGTGTCCACGATGACGCCGGAGAGGTTCTCGCGGCGCAGTTCCCCGGATGATACCGATCCGGTACGGAAGTCCGCGGCTTCCCACACCGCGCGCATGGAACCGGCGACGGCGAGGGTGCCCACTGCCGATTCCATCGGCGTCAGGCGGACCACCGGGTTCTGCTTGTCCAGGGTGCGCACCTCCTGCATCCCGGGAGCCGGGAACAGCTTGGTGTGCAGCGGTGCGCGTCGCTGCGGGGTGCCGGCAGGTGCGCTGCCCTGGCCTGCGGCGGCAGCGGGCCGGGACGGCGGGCCGGCTGCCGGGGTCGGCTCGCGGGAGTTCCCGAGCGAGAGTGAGGTGGTGACCGGCGGCGGTCCCGCTGCCGGCCGGGAGGGCGAGGAGAGGGTCAGCGAGCCGGGCGGCGGCGTTGTCGGCGTCGTCGCAGGGGCCGGCGTCGTGCGCGGCGGTGCAGCCGGTGCGGCCGGTGCGGCGGCCGACGGCGGGGGAGTGCTTGGGCGGGCGGGCGCAGGGGCAGCTGCCGCCGGAGCCGGTTGCGCGGGCGGAGCCGGGCGCGGTTTGACCCGGCGGCTCAGGAAGGGGAGGTCGGTGCGGGGAGCCGACGATCGGTTGACGGCCATCGCCTAGAGATCGAATCCGAAGTCGGCGGCCAGCCCGCGCAGGCCAGTGGTGTACCCCTGTCCGAGGGCACGGAATTTCCAGTCCTCCCGGTGCCGGTAGAGCTCACCGAACATCATGGCGGTGATGGTGTCCCGGTTGGCGGCGGGCAGGTCGAAACGGACCAGTTCGCTGCCGTTGGGGCGGGCCACACGGATGTGGGCGCTGCGGACGGCGGCAAAGTTGCCCGGTCCGCGCATTTCCGGATCCGCGTAGACGGCAAAAACAATCTTGGACACCTGGGCGGGCACGCGGGAGAGGTCCACGTCGATCTGCTCGTCATCCTCCTCGCCGAGGAACTGCACGGAGGCTTCCGGGCTGGCGATCTGGTTGAAGAACACCAGATGGTCATCGGAGAGGACACGTCCGTCGGGGCCGCACAGCAGGGTGAGCGGGACCAGCTCGGACTGCGGCCCGCGGCTGGGAATCACATCCCAGCCCATGCCCACCAGGATGGAGGTCAGGCCGGGGTTCTCCGCGGTCAGTGCGGCGTTGGCGCCGGCTACCAGGGTGCCCATCAGCGGTCTCCGAAGGTCAGTGAAGAGGGGGAGAACTTGTCGTCCAGGAACCGGCCGTGGGTGGACAGTTCAGCGATGGCACCGGTGCGGACCTGGTTTTCCAGGTCCCGGGCGATGCCCTCGAGGATGGTCAGTTGTTCAACGAGCAATGCAGTGGCCTCGGAATCGTCGGTCCGCTCCCGTTCGTTCAGGGCCACGTAGGCCCGCAGGGGAGTGGGGAGGTAGCTGGTAATGATGGAATTCAGCAGCACCCGCTGCTCGGTGGAGGCCCCGTTGCTGCCGATGTACTCCACCAGCGGCGCCAGGATGTCATCGATCTGGCGTACCTGGGAGGAAATCAGTGTGGGCATGGCAGCTCCGGCGCGGCGGACGGCGGTACGCAGGTTCACCAGGGAGCGTGCGGTCTCCCGGTGCTCGGCGTCCGGACCCGACGGCGGCTGGGCGGCAAGCTGTGCCTGCTGCGCCTGGCCGTCCGCGGGCCCGGACTCGGATGAGTTGCCAAAGAGAGATCCGATGAACCTGCCGATTACCACGTGGATGTCCTTTGCCTCGGAGCTGCCGTGCCCGGCACCTAGCGGGACTCGCTCTGGCGGGAGCGCTCCAGGTAGGGCTTGGCCTGGGTAATGGTGGACTCCAGCGACTTCACGGTGCCCTCCATGTTGCGGGCGGCCTCGGAACGGAAGGTGTCAATGGCGTCCATGGTCTGGAACACGTTGTCGAACGCCTTCTGCAGCGTTTCCACGCTCACGCCGGAGCTGGAGGCCTGCTGGTGGATCCGGGCCGTCTGGTCCTTGAGCATTTCGCTGGTGCTCAGGATCATGTTGTTGGTGGTGGCGTTCACGGCGTCGATCTGGTCCAGGACCATCTTCTGGTTGGCCAGGGCCTGGGCCACGATGACGGCGGTGCGCAGCGCGGAAATGGTGGTGGTGCGGGCGCGTTCCACGCCCTTGATCAGTTCCACGTTGTTCTTGCGGATCAGGTCCATGGCCAGGTAGCCCTGCACGGAGACGGCCAGCTGGGTGAGGATGTCCTGGCGGCGCTGGCGGATGGGGAACAGCACGTCCGCTTCCAGGGCGTTGGCCTGCTCAATCTGCCCGGAGTTCTTGAGCTTGTCCACCTTCTCCACGCACGCGGCGTCCAGGGATTCGGCCAGCACCGAGTATTCGCTCAGGGTCTGCATGGTCTTCCACAGCTCAACCTTTTCCCCGGCAAGGGAAGCGTTGTCCTTGAGCAGTTCATCCTGCCCGGCCATCAGGGACTTGATGATGTGGTCCAGCTGCACCTGGGCGGATTCGTACTTCTGGAAGTACTTGGCCAGCTTGTTGCCGCCCGGGATCAGGCCCAGGATCTTGCGGCCGGTGCCCAGGTTCGCCTGGTTGGGGGTCAGGTCCTCCACCGTGCTGCGCAGGTCGCCCAGTGTTGAGGCCACCTTCTTCTGTGCGTCGTCACCGGAGCGCTTGGCGCCGGCCACCGAGGTGGAGGAACGGTCCAGCAGGCGGGTGGAGTACCCGGCAGAGGCGGTCATTTCCGCGCCGGCGAGCTTGTTGATGGAGTCCACCTGCGCCGTAAACTCCGGGCTGCGGGCATCAAGCTTGGAGACCTCCTCCATGAAGGACCGGGCCTGTGCGGCGATTTCCTGGCGGCGTTCCTCCGGGACCGGGACCATGCCCGGGGCGTCGGCCGGAGCAACCGGGGCGGGCGGTTCGGGCGCCTGAAGCACCAGGGAGGCTTCGGAGGCGTCCGGAGGAGTCAGCGGTGAGGTCATTATTCAGCCTTTTCGTAGGTGAACTGCGGTATGGGTGCGGGGAGTGTTCCGGCCCGCGGAACACTCCCCGCAGGGTAATGCCAAGAAGGCGAGCCTAGCTGAGCTGCACGCCGAAATCGGTCACGATGCCGGCCAGTCCGCTGGCGTAGCCCTGGCCAACGGCCTTGAACTTCCATTCGCCGTTGTTGCGGTAGATCTCGGCAAAGATCATCGAGGTTTCCGGTGCGGCGTCCTCGCTCAGGTCAAACCGGACAATTTCGCTGTCGCTGTCCTGGTTGACCACGCGGCAGTAGGCGCCGCGGACCTGGCCGAAGTTCTGGTTGCGGACATCGGCCTGGTCGATGGACACCACAATAACCACGCGCTCGACGTCGGCGGCCATGGTGCTGAGATCGATCAGGATCTGCTCGTCGTCGCCGGCGCCCTCACCCGAACGGTTGTCACCCAGGTGGGTGACGGATCCGTCCTTGGCGGCGGGCTGGTTGTAGAAGATGAAGTCATCCGAGGACCGCACCTTCCCGTTGGCGGCGATCATCAGTGCCGAGGCATCCAGATCGAAGGGCTCGCCCGTGGTGGTGCGGGGATCCCAGCCAAGGCCCACGAGGGCCTTCTGCAGTCCGGGATCGGTTTTGGTGAGGGAAAGGTTGTTGCCCTTGGAGAGGGACAGACCTGCCATGGTGTTCAGCTCCTTGTAACGAGGTATGGGGAATTAGTCGAGGACGACGCCGAAGTCGGTGGCGATGCCGTACAGGCCGGAGGCGTAGCCCTGGCCGATGGCACGGAATTTCCATTCGCCGCGGTTGCGGTAGACCTCGGCGAAGATCATGGAGGTTTCCGCTGCAGCGTCTTCGCTGAGGTCGTAACGGACCACTTCGGCGTCGGTGTCCTGGTTGACTACGCGGCAGTACGCATCGCGCACCTGCCCGAAGTTCTGGTGCCGGACATCGGCCTGGTCAATGGAGACCACAATGACCACGCGGTCAACGTCGGCGGGCAGGAGGCTGAAGTCAATCAGGATCTGCTCGTCGTCGCCGTCGCCCTGGCCGGTGCGGTTATCGCCCTGGTGGACCACCGAGTTGTCCTTGGCCGCCAGCTGGTTGTAGAAGATGAAGTCGTCCTGGGAACGCACCTTGCCGTCGGCGCCCAGCAGCAGTGCCGAGGCATCCAGGTCAAACGGGTCCCCGCTGGTGGTACGCGGGTCCCAGCCCAAGCCCACCAGGGCCCGTTCCAATCCGGGATCGGCTTTGGTCAGGGATAGGTTGTTGCCTTTGGTCAGTGTCAGGCTGGACAAGGTGCGCTCCTTCGCGACGTTCGGTTTAGAGTGTGCGGGCTGCCGTGGGAATCAGGTCCATGACAGTGCGGCCCTGGGCGCGCTCGCCGAGGGCCTTGAAGGTCCAGCCTGATCCTTCGCGGGCAACCTTGGCCATGATCATGGCGGTGTGGTTGCCCGAGTCGGTCAGCTGGTAGCGGGCGATTTCCGGGCTGCCGGGAGTGGAGTCATCCACCAGCCGGCAGAACGCGTTCTCCACCTGGTCGAAGGTCTGGCGGCTGTAGCTGGAGATGACGAAGACAATCTGCTGCACGGCCGGGGATACGGCCTGCAGGTTGACCAGGATGACTTCGTCGTCGCCCTCGCCGGCGCCGGTCAGGTTGTCTCCGGTGTGCTTGGAGGAGCCGTCCTTGCTGGCCAGCTGGCCGTACCAGACCTGGTCCAGGGCGTTGCCGTTGGCATCAAAGAAGATGGCCGAGGCATCGAGGTCCACTTCAGCGGCCTTCTTCGTGCCGAAGAGTCCGCGCTTGACCGGGGCTGCGGAATCCCAGCCCAGTCCCAGGCGCGTCTTGCTGAGTGCGCCGCCGTCCTTCTTCGTCAGTGACAGCGACTGACCTTTTTGCAGGCTCAGGCCCATGATTCTCCCTTGTTAGTTCGAGTAGACAGGTTTTGTGGGGGTGCCGGAGGACGCGCTGCGCTTGTTGCGCACGATCGAGGAGATCAGGGACGCCAGAATGAAGACGACGCCGATCAGGCCGGTGATGATCTCGTTGATTTCCAGTTCAATGGTCAGCAGCAGGATGGCGGCGAGGGCGCCGATGGCCCAGTGCGCACCGTGGTCCAGGTAGACGAACTCATCCAGCGTGCCCTGCCGGACCAGGAAAACGGTCAGCGAGCGGACAAAGATCGCACCGATCAGGCCGAGGCCGAGGGCGATGATGATCGGATCCGAGGTGATGGCGAAAGCGCCGATGACACCGTCGAAGGAGAAGGACGCGTCGATCATTTCCAGGTAGAGGAAGAGCATAAACGCTGCCTTGCCGGTGGCCTTGACCAGCTCGCCGTTGCCGGACTTCTTTTCCACCCGCTTGATGGCGTCTTCGTCATCGAAGTCGCCGTCGCCGTCGACGTCAAACAGGCCACCCAAACCGGTGACAAGAAGGTAGGTGATAAGGCCTGCGGAACCGGCGACAAAAATATCGGTGGTGTGCTCGGCGTCGGCCAGGCTGGCAGCTGCCAACAGGACCGCAAGGCCGGCAATCAGGGACGCACCGTTAAGCTTGCCGATTTTGGCCAGCGGGGCCTCGATCCAGCGCAGCCAGCGGATGTCCCGGTCCTCGAACATAAAGTCCAGGAAGATCATCAGCAGGAACATGCCGCCGAAGGCAGCGATCTGCGGGTGCGCCTCGTGCAGCAGGTAGCCGTAAGTGCCCGGCTGCTCAGGGTCGCCCTTCTCCAAGGCCAGCCGCAGCGCTTCAATCGGGTTCATGCTGGCTGTGACGCCCACAATGACCAGCGGGAACACAATGCGCATACCCACCACGGCAATCAGAATGCCTACGGTGAGGAACATTTTCTGCCAGAAGGGGCTCATTTTTTCGAGGATGCGGGCGTTGACTACCGCATTATCGAAGCTGAGGCTGATCTCAAGAACACCGAGAATGGCACAGAGGATGAGTGCCTCTATCCCCCCGTAGAAGAACGCTGTGACCAGCGCGGCGGCCGTGATGGCGAATGACCAGCCGAAAGTCTTGAAAAACACTCTGCCTTGCAGCTCCTTCAGTTCCTGCACGCAGCCGGCGGCCGGATAAGGCAAAAACTTTGATAGAGGATTGCTCGATCCAAGAACGAATAGGCTTCAGTATGTCGCACCCCGGACACCGTGGGCAACTATCTCCGGCCGCTGCCGCGCGGAATCCTAGCCTGCGCCGGGGGCGCCGGGCCAGAGCCCGGGCCGGTTTCGGCAGCATCCGGGTGCGTCTTTGTCTTCTCCCGTCCCCGATCAGCGCTGCCGGTGCGGACGGTTTGGGCTTGGTGCCGGGGTCTGCAAGGATGATTGAAAGCCTACTGATAAAGGCCCGCGTTTGAAGGAGGACTGCATGCAGGACGAGATTCAGAAGCCAGGACACCGGACGGCAAGCCCGGTCATGAACATTCCCGCTGCCGATGTAGTGGCGGATGCCGGTGCCTCCGCCGCCCCGGCCTCCCGGGTGAATCCCGCGGAAGTGGCTCTCCTGGCGCAGGCCGAGGATCCGGGGACCAGCTCCCTCCGGCTGCAGGAGCTGGCCACCGATCACCCGATGGTGCGCCCTGCGGTGGCGGCAAATCCGGCAGCCGGGCCGGAGCTGCTGAGCTGGCTGAAGGCGCTGAACGACGACGGCGTGAACGCCGCCATCGCCCGCCGCGGCGCGTAGCCGCCGCCGGCGAGGCTGACGGCGGCTTCGGCCGCACCTGACGGCGCGTTAACAGGGGGCGGGCGCAGCTTTTGAAATACGTAATCCGCAGCATTCCGGGCTCGGCGGATGGAACCCTCATGCCCGTTTCGGGGGCGCGTGGAGATAGTCTTCCCTGGTAAGAATTACTGACGCGCATTCGGCGCGGTTGTGGGGGAAGTAAAGATGGCAGACGCCAAGTATGAAGCGCGACTGGCTGTGCTGGCAGGGTGGGCCCGGGAAGCGGCCGGCATGGGACACACGGTTCCTTCCGATGAGGACCTGGAAAAGATCAGCCTCCTCAAGGACGCCAAGACGCAGGAAGTGGACCGGAGCACGGTGGAACCGTGGCTGCCCACTATCCAATGGCTGTTGAAGCAGGCGGCCTTCGGCGTTGCCGAGCCGCACCGGCAGTTGCCCGTAGAGCTTGGACACCCGCTGGGGTTCACGGGGTTCGCCGCCGAGCCCGCGCCCGCGGCTGCTGTTCCGGAAGCGGAGGAAAAAGCGCCTGAAGAACCGGCCGCTCCTGTGCCGGCTGCTGCGGAAGTCAGCCTGGTCGAGGTGGCACCGGCGCAGACCGGCGAGCCCGAAGGCACGGTCACTGTGGTGACTAAGATTAAGCCCGCCTCATCGTCCAGCAGGACACCGAAGTGGGAATCCGATGCGCACGAGCAGGTTCACGCCGCCGTCAAGAAGTTCGCAAAGCCGCTGCGGAACCTCTTGGACCGGGACGCCAACGAAGGTGACACCCGGCTGGTAGTCACGGATCTGCTCTGTGAAGGGTTGGGATATGACAAATTCCGCGACCTGACAACGGAGTACATGGTCAAGCAGGACTTCGCGGACTACGGAGTGCGGATCGACAAGCAGTTGGTCGGCTTTATTGAAGTAAAGCGGATCAGCCAGAAACTCAACGAACGTCATCTCCGCCAGGTGCAGATGTATGCCGTAAATGAGGGCGTGGAGTGGATGATCCTGACCAACGGTCAGGTCTGGCGCGCCTACCACCTGACCGGTGGACTGCCCGTGGTGGTGGATCTGGCGTTCGAAGTGGATCTGCTCGGGCCCGAAACCGTCGAGGAGAAGGCCGAGAAGCTTTTCTACCTGCACCGTGAAGCGCTCAAGCGGCGCCGCATTGATGATCTCTGGAAGCACCGGGCGGCAACCTCGCCGGAGGCGCTGCTGGACATCCTCATGTCGGACACTGTCCTGGATGCCATCCGCAAAGAGGTCAAGCGCAACAGCGGAATCTCCACCACCGTGCAGGATCTCGCGACCGTCCTCCGCACCGAAGTGGTGGACCGGAAACTGATCGCCAAGTAGGCCCGGCTGACGGCGGCTCCGGCCGCCGTCAGCGCCTGTCTACAGCGCCTGCCTACAGCTCCGGCCTACAGCTCGGCCGAGGCCAGCAAAGGCAGCGTGGGGGTTTCCGAGCCGCCCTCCGGTTCCACCGTCATGGCCACAGCTCCTGCATCGGCGACGTTGCCGCTGAGCCAGATGCGGACGTCGTCCCCGCCGTCGAAGCGAACATTCGGGATCGGGGTCTCTTCCTCCAGCAGCCACAGCTGGTATTCCCGGCCCTCGCCGGGATCCGGAAGGTCTCCGGCAACAAACAGGGCAGAGTCCGCGTCCCGGGAAACCACCAGGGTGGCCGGAACACCGTTGACGTCCAGCTGGCGGGTGGTGACGTCCGGTGCCGCCAGCAGCCGGTTCTCCCGACCCTGCTCGGCAGCCGCGATCTGCTCCTGTTCCCGCTGTTCGGACTGGACGCCCAGCGCCCAGCCGCCCAAGGCAATGCCCGGCACCAGCACGGCAGCCGCTGCCGCGGCGAGCACCGTACGGGTCCTGCGCCGCCGCCGGTCCGAGAGGGAAGTGACTTCCTCAGCCGGTAGTGGGCGGGTCCCGGAAATGGCGGAGAGCACGGCGGTGCGCAGCTCCGGCGGTGCTTCCTGCGCGGCTCCGGCTGCCAGGGATGCTCCGACCTCCGAGTAGTCCTCCACCTCCGCACGGCACTGCGCGCACCCGGCCAGGTGCTGTTCGAAATCGGCCCGCTCCTGCGGGTCCAGGGCGTCCACTGCGTACAGCGGCGCCAGATCATGGGGGCTGCCGGCGTCATGGAAGCCTCCGGATCCCGGCGAATGGTTGTGGCTGCTCACCGTTCACCTCCCAGTGCTGAGCGGAGACTTTTCAGGCCGTCCCGGATGCGGGCCTTGGCCGTTCCGAGGGGAATATCCAGGTATTGGGCCACCTGGCGGTACGTCCGGCCCTGATAGTAGGCCAGCGAAACTGCCTCCCGTTGGAGGGGGCTGAGGGTATCCAGCCCGTCGCGGACCTCATGGGTGTCCATGCTCTGTTCCACTTCCTGCCAGGTCTGGTCAACCGGTGTGTCTGTCCGCTGGTCCTCGTACGTCTGTTCCCGCTCACGTTCCCTGGCCACCTGGCGGATCCGGTCCACGGCCCGCCGGTGGGCGATGGTGCACAGCCACGCCAGCACCGAACCCCTGGATGCATCGAACCGCGCCGACTGCTGCCAGGCCATCAGATAGACCTCCTGGACAACTTCGGCGGCAATCTCCGGCGACCGCGTCACCCGCACGGTGAGGCCGTAAACCTTCGCCGAGGTGGCGTCATACAGGGCGGCGAAGCTCGCCTCATCCCCTTCACCGCTGCGGCGCAGCAGGCGGGCCAGCTCGGCAGCCTGATCCTCCCGGCCGGTCGCGGCGACGGGCTCCGGAACGCCGGGCGGCGAACCGGCGCGAAAAGCATCAGGGGAGGGCAGCTCAGTCATGCGCTTCCAAGGACGTTCCCTTCGACGACGGCGCCCCGCCGGGTCGGCGAACGGGGACATTCCCGGGGAGAAGACTGCCACATCTTCGCTCGGGGCCGCCAGCCGGGGCAGCACCGGGCCGGCCGGAGCCGGGCTTCGGTGATGCAGGGGAATGTCCATACCTGCTGTTCGGTGCGGGTGGCGGAACGGACGGGTGCCCGTCGCTGTGCACGTGTTTCAAAACTTTTTTCAGGTATTTCGATCCGGGACACATCCGCCCGGCGCTCAGCTCCGAACCTGTGGTGTTGCTAGAGAACCCACGACGAAGGACACGATGATGAATAAGAAGATGCGTCTGCTTGCCGTCCCCACACTGGCCCTGGGAGCCCTGGCTCTTTCCGGCGGTCCCGCCATGGCACACGGCGAAGATTCCTGGAGCAGCCAGGCCACGCTGAACACCATGAACAATTCCGGCACCACCGGACAGGCCATGGTGGATGTGCACGGCACCGAGGCAGTTGTAACCGTCAACGTTTCCGGTGCAGCGGAAACCTTCATGGACGGTCCCTTCCCGCACGCCCAGCACATCCACATCGCGGCGCAGGGAACCTGCCCCGGCCCGGAAGCGGATACCGACGGCGACGGCGTGGTGAACACCACCGAGGGCCACCCCTTCTACGGCCACATCGGCACCTCGCTGACCACTGAAGGCGATTCCAGCCCCGATTCCGCCCTGGCGGTTGAGCGCTTCCCGGGCGGATCCGCCTACACCTACGAGCGGACCCTTGAACTGAGCCCCGAGACCGCTGCGTCGCTGAAGGACGGCAGTGCGGTAGTTGTGGTGCACGGTGTTGATCCCACCAAGATGCCTGCTGCGGCGGCTGAGAAGATGTCGGACCTGGATCCCAGCCTCCCGGCAGCGGCCACCCTTCCTGCAGCCTGCGGCACCCTGGTCGGTTCCCAGATGGCTGCCATGCCCGAGGGCGGAGCTGACACCGGTGTGGAGACGGCCTCCGACAACGGCGTTGCCGGCACTGCAGTTGCCGGTGCGGGCGTTCTGGCCCTGGCCGGTGCGGCAATGGTGGCCCTCCGCCGCCGGGCCCGCGCCTAGGGAACCCGTGAGTAGCTGAGGCGATCCCCATGAAGGAATCCCCGAACGGCCGCCGTGCAGGTCTGCTGACCTGCGCGGCGGCCGCGCTCCTCCTGTTCACCGGGTGCAGCACCGCGTCCGCGCCGGAGGCCGGAGCCCCGACGAGCGCGTCAGCGACCGCATCCTCCGCCGCGCCGTCAGCCCCCGCGCCCACAGCGGCCACTCCGTCGCCGGGGACCGCTGCACCGGCTGAAACGCCGGCCGCCGCGCCGCCTGCCTCCCTGTCCATCCCGTCCACCGGAACGGAATCCGCGCTCCTTCACCTGGGGTTGCGCGAGGACGGTTCCCTGGAAGTGCCGCCCGAACCGCCCGGCTCACCGGCCAGCTGGTTCACCGGCTCGCCGGCTCCCGGCGACCAGGGGCCGGCGGTACTGCTGGGCCACGTCAATGCCACCGGCGGGGGACCGGGCGTGTTTGCGGACCTGCGGGCCCTGAAACCCGGGGACCGGATCAACATTGCACGCGAGGACGGCTCCACGGCGGTATTTGCCGTGGACAAGGGGGAGCAGTACGGAAAAACGGACTTTCCCACCCTTGAGGTTTACGGAAACACCGAGCAGCCCGAACTGCGCCTGATAACGTGTGACGGTTTTGATGCCGCCAGCGGGGAATTCGAGGATAACTACGTTGTGTATGCCACGCTGATCCCGTAATTCCCCTCCGCGGACATTCGCCCCGGGCCCCGTCATAACCGGCGGTGCATATATGCCCCGTGTTAGGGTTTTATGCGAACGTATCTGTTGGCTCGGGGGGACCATCACTTACTCCTTCCGGGCGTTTACTACCTGGGGGAGAATTGAAGAACTGCACGTCCTGCGGCGCTGAACTACAGTCGCACTGGAAATTCTGTACCAATTGCCAGGCGCCGCAGCCGGCACAGAGCGGCGGCAGTGCTGCCGCCGAAACCACTCAGCCGGACCACGACGCCGTCCGCAGCGAGCAGCCCACGCAGCGATTTGAGCAGGCACCCGGCCAGAGCGCCGCAGACGGGCAGCCGGGGCAGCGGGCAGAGAGCACCGCAACGTCCACATCGGTTTTTGATCCGCCCGTTATGGCGCCGGCCGCCAAGTCCGCCGACGCGACGGGTACCAGCGGTTCCGGCTTCGCCGCTCCCGGCGCCCCCGCCGGTCCCGGCGGCACGGGCAACAACGGTCCCGGCGGCATGGGCAACAACGGCCCATCCGGTCCGCAGGGCCCCGGCGGAACGAACACGCCGCCCTCCGCCCCGAAGGGACCCAGGAAACGGTCCCGCAAGGTCATCATCCTCGTCTCCGTCCTCGTTGTCCTGCTGGCAGTGGGGATCGGGGCCTTCTTCTACGTCCAGAACCTGATCCGCGGCGGAGCCAGCTCCCCGCAGGGTGCTGCAGACCAGCTGATGGAGTCCATTGAAACCAAGGACATGATCGGTCTTGCCACGCTGGTCCCGCTGGAAGAGCGCGAACCCATCCAGCGGATCCAGGAGCACCTGGCGGACAAGATGGAGGAGTTCAAGCTCGAGGAAGCCCTGACGAAGGTGGGACGCGATGAAGAGCTCAGCGAGGACGAGTTCTCCTTCGACGGCGTCACCATTTCCATGGAAGGCGTCGAACCCGAAATTAAGGAAATCGACGAGAGCACCGCGCTGATCAGGTACGCCAGCGGCGAGGTCAAGGTCGACATCGATCCGGCGGCAACCACCGGAACGCTGCGCACCATCTTCGATTCCCTGGAAGAGGAAGAAAAGGTCAGCGAGACCATCGAACTGGGCGAACTGGGCCCGGACGGATCCCCGCTGACCCTGGTCGCCACCGAACGCGACGGCCGCTGGTACATCAGCCCCATGTACAGCGTTGCCGAAATGGTCAACGCCAGCGAAAGCTATGACCGCGGCAGCGTCCCGGAGGCCTCCACCGGCAGCAACAGCCCGGCCGAAGCAGCCAAGGCCATGGTCGAAGCCGTGCCCTCCGTGATCTCCGAGGGAAGCCTCAGCCCGCTTGCCGGCACGCTCTCCATTCATGAAGGCAGCCTGCTCTACCTCTACCAGGACATGTTCGACGACGCGATGTCGGGCATGAACGGCGAAGAGATCAGCGTCAGCGACGTCCGTTTCACGGAAGGCGAGAAGGACGGCAACCGTGCCACCGCCGTCGTCGACAACATCAGGCTGGAAAATGACTACGGCGACGAAATCACCCTGACCAGCGAGTGCATCAAGGGTGAAAGCGATTCGGACAGCTTCTGCCTCAACGGGTCCGGTTACACGGTTGAACCGTCAGCCCAGATGTTCGGCGGCCTGCAGAATCTGTCGGTGACCACGCTGGAGGAAAACGGCAAGTGGCGGGTCAGCCTGGGCCACACCCTGGCCGACGCGGTTATTGACTGGACCGATTCCCTCACCCGCGAGCAGGCACTCGCGCTGCTCTCCCTGGCACACAGTGAAGATGCCTCCGGCGACATTGCCGTGGATGACTCCACTGACGTGACCTTCAATTCCGCCGGCTTTGCGGTACTGAACCTCCGTGTTGACGAGGAAATGAGCCTGGCCGCCGAAGACGAGTACGACTTCGGCGACATGACCGTCTACTCCAAGGACGGCAAAGAGGAAATCACCACTCTCGGCTACGGCGACGAGATCCCTGAAGGGGACTACAAGCTCGTGGTGTTCGCCGGCCCGGAATGGGATGAGGAACGCGCTGAAGACGGCGGCGACATTGACTACTCCAAGGAACTGACGCTGGTGGAGGATTCGGGTACCTCCTTCTCGGACTCCTACCTGGACCCGGGCAAGGATTACTTCTACGGCCTGCTGTCCCTGAGCGGGGAGGCCATGACCCACACGCTGAAGGGCATTGAGGACGACGGCGAGCTGATGTTCGAGGTGTCAGGTTCGGTGCTGCCCATCGGTACGCCCGGCACAGTGGTAGTGACCATGGACGGTGAGGAACACGAACTGAAGCTCGTGGCCGGCGAGCCGGCCACCGTAACCATCCCGTACCCCGGTGACGGTGAGGAACACGAGGTCACGGTAGAGCTGTTCCCCGGTGAGGGAGCCACCACCGCGTTCCTCAGCTACAACGGCGAGCTGAGCGCAAACTAATACCCAGGGACGGTCCTGCCGCAGCGCGCGGCGGGACCGTCCTGCCCTTTGCCGGCTACGGCATCCACAGTTTTCGAAAATCCAAGGAAGGCACCATGAAATTCTGTCCCGAATGCGGCAAACAACAGGAACCCGGAGGCCGGTTCTGTCCGGAGTGCGGGTTCGCGATGGGCACTGATGCCTCTGCCGCGCCGTCAGGGGCGCACGCTCCCGCCACGGCATCACCGGCTGCGTCACCGGAAGCGGCACCGGAACGGCAGCCCGAGTTCGCAGCAGCCGGCCACCCCGGCCAGGGCATGAGCCAGCAGCACCAGGACCAGCACCTGGGCCAGGGGCAGCCGTACTCCGGGACCCCCGCCCCCGGTAATTCCCTCTACGGCCAGGCGCAGGCTCCGGCTCAGCCGGCCCAGAAGCGTCCCTCAGCCTTCGCCGGCGTTCCGGTCAGCGACTACGTGAGGGACGGTATTGCCGTCCTGCTGCTGTTCTTCTCCCTCTTTATGACCTGGACCTTTGGCTCCGGAAGCTACTACGGGGCCGAGTCGACGGCGGGCACCCGCCTGGACGTCCTGCTGATTACCCTGCTGAGCATCTTCTCGGTGGGCGTGAGCTACCTCTGGCGCGCCGGGGTCTTTGGCCCCAAGATCGGCTACCGGCAGGTCCAGGACATCAAGGCACTGGCCAACCTGCCCTACCTCATCCTGGTGGTGGTGTATCTGGTGATGAGCATGGCGGCAGCGGGTTCCTTCGACTCGAGCCTGAGCATCCTCGATGCCGCTCCGGCCTTCGGGCTGGCAGGCGCCATCATGGCGGCACAGCCCCGCCGCGGCGAAATTGCCCCCGGCACCGTGGACGCACCCCGGAACCGGCGCTGGGTCTTCGTCACCATGGGAATCGCCGGCCTTGCCGCAGTGACGGTCCTGGCACAGATCATCATCCGCATTGTGGAGGTTGCCGGCCGCGGCGACGATCCCATCTACCAGTCCCTGGGACTGGGCAACCCCTGGATCCCCACCCTGCTGCTGTCCCTCGTTGGCCTGGTCTCCGTAGCCGTCCTGGCGCTCGTGGCACTGAACGTCTTCCGCGGATCCGACACCTGGCTGTTCACCGGAGTCTGCATCGGCGTCGGCGCCTTGTTCCTCGGCCTGATCTCCCTGATGGGCGCCTACGGAGTATCCCTGGACTACTACGCCGGCTCGCCGTCCTTCTCGCTGATCTTCTGGATGGCCTTCGGCGCTGCCGTTTCGGCGCCGTCGGTCGCACGCCTGACCCAGCACACGCAGGCAGCTCCGGCGGACCGGCTCACCGCGCTGAAGCCGGCGATCCTGCTCACCCTCATCCTGACGTCCGCACTGGCCGCCCTGTCCCTGTTCTCCATGGTCTGGACGCTCGTTGAAGATTACGACGGCGCCGCCACCTGGGCCATCTCCTTCGTCTTCGCGCTGGTTATGGTTGCCGGCGCGGTCATGCTGCCCAAGGTAGCTGCCCGCGAGCAGCGTTCCGCCTACGTGATGGGCAGTGCCTACGCAGGCATCCTGTTTGTGCTCGGACTCATCCTGATGATCATCCGGATTGTCCGCAACGACGGCTCGGCAAATGAGGTGGGCACCGGCAGCACAGCCACCATCATCATGGTGCTCACCTGGGTCATGCCGTTTGTGATCCTGGCTGTCCTCTGGCTGGACAAGGCGGCCAGGGAACACTTCAAGACACTGGCACCGACCGGCGGCGTTGGCGCCGGCTTCACGTTCGACGCCGCTCCGCAGCAGCAGGCGCCGGGTCACAACGCACCGGTCCAGCACGTACCGGGTCAGCCGGTTCAGCAGACTCCGGTCCAGCACGCACCGGTTCAGCCGTCGTCGGCCCCGGCCAGCCAGGCAGCTCCGGCCGCCTCGGTCGCAGGACAGGGTGCTGGCGTGGAAGCCCCGGCTGCCGGATCCCCGGTTGCCGGCACCGGCAGCACCGCTGACGAGAGTGTTCAGCCCGCCGCAACAGGAACGGCTCCGGAAGCCGAAAACGCTGCCGAAGCCGGAACAGCTGCGGACCCGGATGCCGCACTGATCGCCGAGGCCGCTGATCCGGCCACGGCTCTGGCCCGGCTGCAGGAACTGGCCACCCACCCGCGGGCACGGGTGGCCGTTGCCGGCAACCCGTCCACCTACCCGGATCTGCTCAACTGGCTGGGCCAGCTGGGGGATCCGGCAGTGGATGAGGCACTGCGGCGCCGGCAGTAAGCATGAAACGGCTGGCGGCGGGTGTCGTGGCAGCGGTGGTAATCCTCACCGCCTGCACGGCGACGCCTGCCGCCGGCCCCTCCGGCCCGGCCGGAGAAACAACAACATCGGGGCTGTCACCATCGGCGGCAGCCCCGGTGTCGCCGTCGGCGCCCGTACCGTCGGCACCCGTACCTTCAGCATCGGAGCCTGAACCCTCCCGTCCCACCGGGTGGCTGGCCGCCGTCACCGGCGACACCGGGCGCCTGGCCATCCTGGGGGATTCCTTCGCCTCCGGCGAGGGCGCCGGCAGCTACCGGCCCGCCGGCGACGCTCGCCGGGATTCCTGCCACCGCAGCACCTACGCCGTGGCCTCCGAGCTCTTTCCCCCGGACAGTATTGCCAACCTGGCCTGTTCCCGGGCGACCACCGGGCATCTCACCGCCCCGCAGACGCTGGCGTTCCGTGAGCCCACACAGCCCGGCGCCGGGCCCGGGTCCGTTCCGCCCCAGCTGCAGCAGCTGCAGGGCTTCGACCCCACGCTGGTGATCCTTTCCGTGGGTGGCAACAACCTGGATTTCGCCGGTATTCTGCAGGCCTGCCTGCTGGATACCAGGCCCTGCACCGAAAACCCCGCCCTGCGCGCGGATGCCGCTGTGCAGCTCGCGGCGCTGCAGCCGGACCTTGAAGCGGCCTATTCAGCACTGGCCAGCGCCGTTGCCGCACCCGTCCTGGTGCTTCCGTATCCCCAGCTTTTTGATGCGCCCGACGGCGGCTGCGGGCGCCTCAGCGTCGAGGAACAGGGGTTCGCCCGGGAACTGGTGGGAGAACTGAACACCGTGATCCGTGCGGCGGTAAACAATGTCCCGCAGGCAAACGTGTATTTCGTGGAGACCGCGCAGGACGCCCTGGCCGGCCACGGTGCCTGCAGCGAGGAACCCTACCTGCATGCCGCCAATGTCTCCGGCCTGCTGCAGGCCGCCGATTCGCCCACCGCCAACCAGGAACTGCTGCACCCCACCCGGCAGGGATACCGGGCCATGACCGATGCCATCGTCGAATGGGCTGCGGCGTACCCCGTCGCAGCCGGATAACCGGCCCCGCCCTCTACCAGGGACTGCCGCCGTCACCGCCGGAAGGACTGCCGCCATCGCCGCCGGGAGGACTGCCGCCGTCGGCAAGGGACCCGGCAACCACAGGACCCGACAACCACAGGACCCGACAACCACAGGACCCGACAACCACAGGACCCGGACAACCACAGGACCCGGACACGGAAAGACCCCCGGGACGTGATGTCCCGGGGGTCCGGTAAAGCCGTGGGGCGGACTATGCCTGCGTTGCGGCCTTGCGGGCGTCCTGCCCGGCAGCGTCCGGCAGTTCGTCCTGGGTGCTGAAGCTGTCCGAGCTGGCGTACCCGTCGCCCATGTTCCTGGACCGGGCCAGCAGGCCCAGCACACAGCCGATGGTCAGGCCCACGTGCACCAGGGCCAGGGCGACCACCGCCAGGATGGAGCCGCTGACGTTGAGCAGGTACTGGCCCATCATGGGCGCCGTCCCGGCAAACAGGGTGGAACTGAGCTGGTAGCTCAGGGAAATGCCGGTGTAGCGGATGTTCGGCGGGAAGGATTTGGCCAGGATCCCGGCCAGCGCGGCGTAGTACATGGAGTGTGGGATGGTGGCCACCGCCATGCCCACCACGGCCAGCAGGTAGTTCCCGGTCCCGATCATGATGAACATCAGCGGCATAAAGACCAGTTCCGGCACCAGCAGCAGCAGGACGGCCTTGCGCAGGTCCATCTTCGAGGCGATGAGCGCGCCGAAGGGCTGCACGCAGAACTGCACCACCAGGGCAATGGTGACGATGGTCAGGAAGGTGGAGCGGTCAAACAGCCCGCTGTCCACGGCCCAGGCCAGGGCGAAGGTCCCCTTGAAGTAGGTGGCGGAGACGGCGATGATGCAGGCGCCGATGCCCAGGACCACAATGCCCTTGGAATGGCGCAGCACCTCGGTGAACGGGGTCTTGGCGACGGTCTTGGTGACCATCATTTCCTTCATGGCCGGGGATTCCTCGATGCTCAGCCGGATGAACAGGCCAATGCCCACCAGGACGGCGGAGAGCAGGAACGGAATGCGCCAGCCCCAGGAGAGGAACTGTTCGTCCGGCAGCTGTGCCACGGCGAGCCACACCAGGGTGGAGAGCAGGTTGCCCATGGGGGAGCCCTGCTGGGCGAAGGCGCCGTAGATGATGCCCTTGCCCTTGGGGGCGTGTTCAGCGGCCAGGACGACGGCGCCGCCCCACTCGCCGCCCATCGCGATGCCCTGGATGAGGCGCAGGAACACCAGGATCACGGCGGCCCACATGCCGATCTGTCCGTACGTGGGCAGCAGCCCGACGGCGGTGGTGCAGATGCCCATCATCAGCAGGGTGGTGACCAGCGCCTTCTTGCGGCCGAACTTGTCACCGAAGTGGCCGAACACCACGCCGCCCAGCGGGCGGGCCAGGAACCCGACCCAGAAGGTCGCGAAGGCGGCAAGCGTGCCGACGGCGGCGTCCTCGGCCGGGAAGAAGATCTGCCCGAAGACCAGGGCCGAGGCGGTGCCGTAGGCGTAGAAGTCGTACCACTCGACGGTGGTTCCGGCGAAGGAGGCGAAACCGGCCTTCTTTGCCATCCGGGTGCGCGTTTCCGCGTCAACCGCTGGGGTTTGATTTGTGCTCACAACAGCTCCGGTGTAAGTGATGGGGGGGGTGTGTGACAGGCCACACATGAAGATTTCCTCACTCACCTTGCCAGTACGTACTGAGAGCGTCCAATAACCAATCTGACCAACAGTAGGACGAAATATTACTGAATTCCTGAGGGAAGCCGGCTTTCCTCGGGAATCGGGGTGGGAAGGACTTCTTCGGCAATCTTCAGCACCGCCTGAACCGCTGCGGAAGCATTGTCCTTCCGCCAGGCCAGGACGGCGGCCATCTCCGGAATATCGTCATCGAGATTCCGATAAACCAGTCCGGGGGTATTGATGTGCTGGACCGAAGAAACCGTAATTGTTACGCCAACGCCCGCCGCCACCAGGCCCAGGATCGTGTAGGAATCCGGAGCCTCCTGCATGATGCGCGGCGTGAAGCCGGCATTCATGGCCACCTGGATCAGGGCATCCCGGACGGTGGAGCCGCGGGTCCCCGGGAACGTCACAAAGGGTTCCTCGGCCAGGTCCGCTGCACTGATGCTCTCGCGGCCGGCGAGGGGGTGGTCGCTCGGCAGGGCAGCGACCAGCCGCTCGTATTCGTACACCCGGGTGCTCAAGGCCGAATCACGCACCGGCAGCCGGGCAAAGCCGATGTCCAGGGTGCCTGCCGTGACTTCAGCCAGGGCCGCGCCGGCGTAGGTCTGGCCCTGCAGGACCAGCTCGATGCCGGGTTGTTCGGCGCGTACGGCCCGGGCCAGCTTGGGCAGTGCGGCACGGCTGCTGGCGCCGGCGAAACCCACCACCACCCGGCCCACGATTTCCGAATTGCCCAGCACCGCTGCGCGCTTGGCCATTTCGACGTCGGCGAGCACCTGCCGGGCCGGGCCCAGCAGTGCCGCACCGGCGTCACTGAGCGTCACGGACCGGGTGTTGCGGTGGAAGAGCTGGACCCCGAGTTCCTTTTCCAGATGCCGGATCTGCTGACTCAGCGCCGGCTGGGCCGTGTGCAGGCGCGCGGCGGCCCGGCCAAAATGCAGTTCCTCCGCCGTTGCCACAAAGCCGATCAAATGCCGAAGTTCCATGGTCCGTCCCGCCACTAGGCAATCATTGAGATCTATTTCTTATCACACAAGGCATTTCTAGGTATTGGACCGTTATAGATCGGCGGTGCCAGTATGAGGGGCACCACAAAAACCCGGAGGCCGTACAGAAATGATCCAAAAGCAGTATTCCCTTCAGGATGCCGTTGCCGAATTCGTCAAAGACGGGGACACGGTGGCGCTGGAGGGATTCACGCACCTGATTCCCTTTGCCGCCGGGCATGAAATCATCCGGCAGGGCCGGACCGGACTGACCCTGGTGCGCATGACACCCGACATTGTGGCGGACCAGCTGGTGGGTGCCGGCGCCGTGGACAAAATGATCTTCGCCTTCACCGGCAACTCGTCGGTGGGCTCCCTCTACGCCATCCGCCGTGCCGTGGAGGCAGGCGGTCCCGGCTCACTCACGCTGGAGGAATACAGCCACTACGGACTCCTGGCCCGCTACCAGGCCGGCGCTGCGGGGATCCCGTTTATGCCGGTGCGCTCCTACGCCGGCAGCAGCCTGCCGGAGGTGAACCCCAATCTGCGCAAGGTTGCCTCGCCCTTTGACCCAGGGGTGGAGACCTACGTGGTTCCGGCACTGAATCCCGACGTTGCCATCATTCACGCCCAGCGCGCGGACCGGCACGGCAACATCCAGAGCTGGGGCATTCTCGGACCGCAGCAGGAAGCGGCGTTCGCCTCCAAACGCACCATTGCCCTGGTGGAGGAGATAGTGCCTGACGAGGTGATCCGCTCGGATCCGAACCGCACCGCCGTCCCGGGGTTCGCCGTCGACGCCGTGGTGGAGGTGCCCTACGGTGCCCACCCCTCCTTTGTCCAGGGCTACTATGACCGCGACAACACGTTCTACCGCTCCTGGTCGGCCATCAGCAAGGACCCTGAACGCCTTGAGGCCTGGCTGCAGGAATGGGTCCACGACACCGGAGACCACGCCGGCTACGTCGCCAAACTCGGCCCGGACTTCTTTGCTCCGCTGACCCCCGAACCGCACCTGTCCACCCCGGTAAATTACGGAAGCGTCCGATGACACCCTTCACCGCCCTCCCGAACAACACCGCCGCCGCAGACGACGCGGCCGCACCCGCATACACTTCCAGCGAACTGCTGGCAGCGGTCAGCTGCCGTTACCTGCAGGGCACCCGCCGGGTCTTTGCCGGCATCGGACTGCCCACCCTCGCCGTGGCCCTGGCCCAGAAGTCCACCAGCCCGGACATTGAGCAGGTCTATGAATCCGGCGTCTGCGGCGCCCATCCGCCCCGGCTGCCGGAAACCATTGCCGATGCCTCGCTGGCCACCGGTGCCGAGGCCATCCTCACCATGCCCGTGCTGTTCGGCTACGTGCTCCAGGGCGGCTGGATTGACGTGGGGTTCCTGGGGGCGGCGCAGATTGACCGGTTCGGCAGCCTGAACTCCAGCGTCATCGGAGACTGGGAGTCTCCGGACGTCCGGTTGCCCGGTTCCGGCGGCGCGGCCGAAGTGATGGCCAACTCCGCCGAGGTTTTTGTGGTGATGCGCCGGCACAACCCCACCTCCTTTGTCCGCGAGCTGGATTTCTGCACCAGCCCCTCACCCCGGATTGCCCGGGAAAAAGACCCGCTGGTTCCCGCCCAGGGCCGCGGGGTGACCACCGTCATCAGCGATCTTGGCGTGCTTAAGGCGGATGAAACCGGTGAACTGTGCCTGGCCACGGTGCACGAGGGCGTCAGCGTGGAACAGGTGATCGAGGCCACCGGCTGGCCGCTGAAGGTGCTGCCCGGCTTGTCCGTGACCCCCGCGCCCACCGCGCAGGAACTGCACCTGCTGCGCAATGAGATCGATCCCGGCCGCGTGTACCTGCGCTGATCACGGACAAGGAGACCAGCATGTTCAGTACCCCCGTTTTCGCCGGGCGCACCGCCCTGGTGACCGGCGGCAGCGCGGGCATTGGCCTGGCGATCGCCGGGACACTCGCCGGCCTCGGCGCGAAGGTAGCGGTGGTCGGCCGGAACAAGGACCGGTTGGACGACGCCGTCGAACAGCTCCGCGCCCACGGCGGCCAGGTGCGCGGCTACGCAGTGGATGTCCGGGACGCCGCGGAAGTGGCAGCTGTGGTGGACGCCGTCACCGGCGACCTTGGCCCGGTGAGCCTGCTGGTGAACAACGCGGCGGGCAACTTCCGCGTGGACCCGCTGCAGCTCTCGCCCAACGGATGGGCCGCCGTCGTGGACATCGTCCTCACCGGAACCTGGAACGTCACCTCCGCGGTGGCCCGTACCGCCGTGGATACGGGCACCGGGCTCTCCGTGGTCAGCATCGGGACCTCCGCCGCCGTCACCGGCAGTCCCAGCACCGTCCACTCGGCCAGTGCCAAGGCCGGGGTGGAAGCCATGACCAAGTCGCTGGCCAAGGCCTGGGCGCCGCACGGTTTCCGGCTCAACGTCCTGACCCCGGGACTCACCGAGGGCACGGGCGGCACCACGGCGCTCTACCCGGACGCGGACGCGGTGCAGGAGCATGTGCACCGGATTCCGCTGCGCCGGCTGGCCCGCCGCGAGGAAATAGCCGATGCCTGCGCCTATCTGCTCAGCGATTACGCTTCCTACATCACCGGCACCACACTGCTGATCGACGGCGGCCGGCAGCTGGGCGACCAGTGAGCCCCGCACCCGTTCCTGTTCCACCGACCCTAAGCGAGACCTGACAATGACGTCCCTTTTTGCCGAGACCGCGTTCACCACGCTGCTGGTCACCGAGACCGAAGACCGGATCCAGGTCCAGCTGAACCGGCCCGAGGTGCGCAACGCCATCGACGCGGCCATGGTGGAGGAACTGCACGCGGTCTGCGCCGTGCTGGAGCGCCACCCGCGGATCCTGATCCTCTGCGGCACCAGCGTGGGCGGCCGCGGGGTGTTTGCCTCCGGCGCCGATATTTCCCAGCTGCGCGAGCGCCGCCGGGATGACGCGCTGGCCGGCATCAACTCCAGCGTTTTTGCCCGCATTGCCCAGCTGCCGCTGCCGGTGATTGCCGCCCTGGACGGTTTCGCCCTGGGCGGCGGCGCGGAACTCGCGTACGCCGCCGACTTCCGGCTGGGCACACCCACGCTGAAAATCGGCCAGCCGGAGGTGGGCCTGGGCATTATGGCCGCCGCGGGGGCCACCTGGCGGCTGAAGGAACTGGTGGGGGAGCCGCTGGCCAAGGAACTGCTCCTGGCCGGCCGCATCCTCAACGCGGAGGAAGCCCTGCAGGCACGCCTGGTCACCGAACTGCACGAACCCGCGGACCTGCTGCCCGCCGCCCATGCCCTGGCGGACCGTATTGCCGCACAGGATCCGCTGGCCGTCCGGCTGACCAAAAGCGTGTTTGCCGCCCCGCGGGAGGCACACCCGATGGTGGAAACCCTCGCACAGGGCATCCTCTTTGAATCCGAGGCCAAGTTCGAGCGGATGCAGTCCTTCCTGGACCGCAGTGCCGCCCGGCAGGCCGCCAAGCAGGCAGCGGCACCCGCCGCATCCACTTCCACACTCGCACCCGCACCGAATTCCACTCCCGCACCGAAGGACAACGCATGAGCACCGCCGAGAATCTTTCCTCCCCGACCAACCCGTCCGCCGAAACAACCGAGGCCGGCACCGCTGCCGTGCCCGCCGTCGTCGGCGTCCTGGGCGGCGGCCGGATGGGCGCCGGCATAGCCCATGCGTTCACCGTCGCGGGTGCGGACGTGGTGGTGGTGGAGCGGGACCAGGCCGCGGCCGACGCTGCCCGTGAAAGGGTGGCAGCCGCGCTGGCCAAGAGCGTGGAACGCGGTACCACCACACACAGCCTCGATGAGCTGACCGGCCGGCTGAGCGTCTCCACCGACTACGCGTCCTTTGCCGGGTGCGATCTGGTGGTTGAGGCCGTGCCCGAGGACTTTGAGCTGAAGTCCTCGGCCCTGAAAGCTGTGGAGGAACATTTGGCCGACGGCGCCTGGCTGGCCACGAATACGTCCTCGCTGTCCGTGGCGAAACTGGCTGCCGGCCTGGCCCGGCCCGAGCGCTTCTGCGGCCTGCACTTCTTCAATCCGGTTCCCTCCTCGCTGCTGGTGGAGGTGGTGCTGACGGATAGCACGTCCGCGGAACTGGGGGAGGCCGCCCGGGAGTGGACCGCCGCGCTGGGGAAAACCGCCGTCGTTGTCCGGGACGCCCCCGGCTTCGCCTCCTCCCGCCTGGGGGTGGCCATTGCGCTGGAAGCCATGCGGATGGTCGAAGAGGGCGTGGCCTCGGCCGAGGACATTGATGCGGCCATGGTGCTGGGCTACAAACACCCCGTGGGACCGTTGCGCACCACCGACATGGTGGGCCTGGATGTGCGGCTGGGCATCGCGGAGTACCTGCACGAGACGCTCGGAGAGCGGTTCGCGCCGCCGCAGATCCTGCGGGAGAAGGTGGCCCGCGGGGAACTGGGCCGCAAGAGCGGACAGGGCTTCTTCAGCTACTGATCCGCGTCTTCAGGTACTGATCCGCGTCTTCAGCTACTGATCCAGGGCCAAAAGTAAGGGCCGGGGCACCATGCCCCGGCCCTTCCTTTATGTGCGCTGCGCTGCTGCTGCCTACTCGCCCTTGAGCGCGTTGATGCCGGTGATTTCGCGGCCGATCAGCAGGGACTGGATGGAATCCGTTCCTTCATAGGTGTAGACCACCTCCATGTCCGTCATGTGCCGGGCCACCTGGTACTCCAGCAGCAGGCCGTTGCCGCCGAGCATGTCCCGGGCCTCGGAGCAGATCCAGCGGGCCTTCTTCGCGGTGTGCATCTTGGCCATGGAGGACATGGGGCCGGTGAGCTTGCCGGCCTCCTGCAGGTTGGTGATGCGGAAGCAGATCAGCTGCATGGCAGTCAGCTCGGCCAGCATGTTCGCCAGCTTGTTCTGCACCAGTTGGAACCCGGCAATCTGCTTACCGAACTGCCTGCGCTGCAGCGAGTAGGCCAGTGCTGCTTCATAGGCCGCCATGGCGTGGCCCAGTGCTTCCCAGGAGGCGTTGCCGCGGGTGGCCATCAGCACCCGGCTGACATCGCGGAATCCCTTGGAATCCACCAGCACGTTCTCCGCCGGGATGCGCAGGTTGGTGATGGTGATGTCGGGCTGCAGGATGGCCCGCTTGCCCACCTTTCCGGTGATGACCTCCGCCTGGTATCCCTGCGGATAGGTGCCGTCCGCGTTCTTCTCCATCACGAAGCCCTTGACCTTGCCGTCGGCTTCATCCCGCGCCCAGATCACGACGACGTCGGCGAAGCTGGCATTGCCGATCCACCGTTTTTTGCCGTTGAGGATGTAGGAATCCCCGTCCCGGCGGGCCGAGGTCTCCAGCCCCACCGAATCCGAGCCGTGGTCCGGTTCGGTGAGGGCGAAGGAGCCGATGGCGTCCAGGTTCGCCATGCGCGGCAGCCAGCGGTTTTTCTGTTCCTCGCTGCCCAGCAGGTTGATTGAGCCCATGGTCAGGCCGGACTGCACACTCAGGAAGGTGTTGACGCTGCCGTCCACCCGGGACATCTCCATGGAGACCAGGGCGGAGGAGAGCCGGTCCATGCCGGGGCAGCCATAGCCCTCAATGGTGGTCCCCACCACGCCCAGGCCGGCCAGCTTGGGAACCAGCTCAAAGGGGAACTCGGCACGGTCCCAGTAGTCGTTGATGATCGGTGCCACCTGCTCGTTCGCGAAGGTGCGAACCCGCAGCTGCACCTCGCGCTGCTCATCGGTCAGGGATTCCTCGAGGAGGTAGAAATCGGTTGCGTCGGTCATTGCTTCTCCGTAGTTCTGCCGGGGCGAGCCGGGTGGTTATCGTGGGGGTTCGGTAGGGGAAAGGTAGCGGGACAGGTAGTCCGTTTCGGCCGGCCGCAGCGTGCGCGAGGTTCCGGCTGCCGGGTCCAGCGGCACCAGGACGGTGCTGCCGGTAAAGCAGACCTCACCGGACTGCAGCGCCCGGTAGGCAATGGTGAAGGACCGCGAGCCGATCCGGCTGATCCACAGTTCCATCTCCAGCTGCCGGTCATATTCCACCGGGCGGCGGTACTCCACGTTCAGGGAGGCCACCACCTTGGGATCGCTGAAGCTCCCGACGCCGGCGGAAGCTGCCTGCCGGTTCAGCCACAGGATGCGTGCCTCTTCCATGAGGGTCACAATCCGGGCGTTGTTCACGTGCCCGTTCAGGTCCTGGTCCGACCAGCGCAGCGGCAGGACACAGGTGAACATGCCGGCGTCGGCTTCTCCTGGTGAGGCTGTCCCGGGTGAGGCCGTCCCGGGTGCGGCTGTCCCGTGCGGGGGCGCCTGGTCATGCGCGGCGGAAGTGCCATTCATGGGAGTGTCCTTTGGTGATAACCGGTGGGGTCGATAACCGGTGCGGCCAGGGATAGGTGAACAGAGGAACCGGTGGACTTAGCGGCCGGTGAATCCGGGGGAGCGGCGCTCGCGGAAGGCAGCCTTGCCCTCGGCGAAGTCCGCGGTGAAAAACAGCTTGGGCTGGTGTTCGGCCTCTGCTTCCAGCGCGGCTTCCAATGTGGGTGTTCCGGAGGCCAGAACGGCCTTCAGTGCGGCGACCGCCAGCGGTGCCTGTCCGGCCAGGCTCTCTGCCTGCGCCAGGGCAGCGGCGGGCAGATCGGCGGCGGGATGCACGGCGTCGGCCAGCCCGGCTGCCAGGCACGCGTCCGCATCCAGGACGTCGGCCTCCAGCAGAATCCGGCGTGCACGGGAGGCGCCCGCCCGCTGCGCCAGCGTGGCCAGCAGGCCGCCGTCCGGGATCAGGCCCAGACGGGTGAACGGGAAGAGCAGGCGCGCGTCCGCAGCCATCAGGACATAGTCGCAGGCCAGGGCCAGGCCGGCGCCCATGCCCGCGGCAGCCCCCTCCACCACAGCGATGGTGGGAACGGGGAAGCCGGCCAACAGCCGGATCATGTCCCCAACGTCGCGGAGCCGCCGGGCGGCGGTGGCCGGGTCTTCGGGCGGCATGGCGGTGAGATCGCCGCCGGCGCAGAAGCTGCCCTGCGCCCCGCGCAGCAGCACCACCCGCACCTGCGGGTCCCCGGCGGCCGCCGTCAGTGCGGCAGTGAGCTCCTCGCGCATGGCATTGCCCATGGCGTTGCGCCGTGCCGGGTCATTGAGGGTCAGCGTCAGGATGTGATCCTGCCGGTCCGCTTTGATGAGCAACTGCGTCTCCTGTTTTATTTAAACCGGATGTGTCCGCTGCCACTCTTCCAAACGCGATTATAAATATCCAATACTTATTGCCTATCCGATTTATCGGTAAATCAGCTTAGTGAGGAATCATTCATGCACTCACCGGTACCTGTTAAGCACGTGGCGGTCCTGGGCGGAGGCATCCTAGGGGTTTCGACGGCGGTGCACCTGCTCCGGGACGGCGCCTCCGTGGTGCTGGTGACGGAAGCAGGCGTGGCCAGCGGGGCCTCGGGGCGGTCCCTGGCATGGCTCAATTCCGCCGGCACCCGGCCCGAGGCCTATCACCGGCTGCGGATGGCCGGCATTGACCGGTACCGGACCCTGCTGGAGCAGCATGCCGGGATTGACTGGCTGGGATTCGGCGGCGGCATCCACTGGGACGGACCCGGCAGCGGGGAGGCTCTCCGGGAGCGGCACGACGCCGAGACCGGCCATGCTTATGCCTCCCGTCTGCTCCGCGAGGGCGAGGTTGGGGAAGCTCTGGCCGGAATTGATCCCGCGGTGGACCCCGGATCGGTAGCCGGTCCGGCGGTGTCCAATCCCGGCGAGGGATGGGTCAGCCTTCCGCACCTGATCCGGCACCTGCTCGTTGAGTTCCGGGCCCTGGGCGGCGAGCTGCATGAGCATGCCGGCAAGGCCGCCGTCGCCATCGAAAACGGCCGGACCGTCGGGCTGCAGCTGCCCGGCGGCGGTACCGTGCGCGCGGACGCGGTGCTGGTGGCCGCCGGTGCCGACACCCCCGCCGTAGTGGGGGAGCTGGGCATCAACCTGCCCGACGCCTCGGACCTGGCCATGCTGGTGATTACCGAACCCGCCGGCACGCCGCTGTCCTCGGTGCTGAACACACCCCGGGTTTCGGTGCGTCCGCATCCCGGCAACCGCCTGGCCATGGACCATACCTGGTATCTGGACCGCATCATCCGGGATCCCTCCGGCGGCTACAGCATTGATCCGGCCACCGTGCAGGAACTGGCCGATGAAGCCTCCCGGGTCCTCGCCGGGCACCCGGCCCTTCATCCGGCGGAGTATCTGATCGGCCGGAAACCGGTCCCCGGAGACGGGCTTCCGGTGCTGGGGGAACTCGAGAGTGCACCCGGATGCTTTGTGGCGTTCACGCACTCCGGTGCCACGCTGGGGCTGATTGCCGGCGAGCTGCTGGCGCAGGAGATCCTCACCGGCCGGCGGCATCCGATGCTGGCGGAGTTCCGGGCGGAGCGGTTCAGCTAGCTTCGGTGGCCGCTATCCCGTGCGAGGGGGCGGCCAGCAGCGGGGCAAAGGCCAATTCGGCGGCCCCCACCAGTAGTAACTCGGAGCGGAGTTCGGCCCGGCGCAGGCTCACCCGCTTACCCAAACCGGCAATGGCCTCTGCGGCCACGGCATCGGCAAGCCGCTCCGGTGCGCAGGAAAACAGGGTGCCCAGGAAGCCGCCCAGCACCACGGTTTCCGGGTTGAAGATGTTCACGAAGTTCGTCAGCGCCACGGCCAGGTAATCAAGCTGCCGTTCCACCTCCGTCTGGAGTGCCGGGGTGCGGGGGCCGGCCACCGCGGCGTCGAGCGCGTCCTGGTCAGCGCGCTGAAGTCCCAGCACCTCCAGCAGCCGGGCGAGGCTCACTTCGGTTTCCAGGCAGCCGCGGCGGCCGCAGTGACACCGTGCGCCATCGGTGCGGACCAGGGTATGGCCCAGTTCCCCGGCATACCCGTCGGCACCGCGCAGCGGACTGCCCGCTGCCATGATTCCGCCGCCGATGCCGCTGGCGCTGCCGTTGAGATATACCGTGTTCCCGGCGTCGGCGGCAGCGCCGAAGAGGCTCTCTGCCAGTGATCCCAGGGTGGCGTCGTTGCCGGCAGCCACCGGCAGCTCCAGTGCCTCGGCCAGCGGCGCCGCCAGCGGTTCCTGCCGCCAGCCCAGATGCGGAGCCAGCAGGACCAGCCCGTCGGAGGTGCGGGTGAGTCCGGGAACGGCGACTCCTACGCCAACAATCCGGTCCATGGCGGCCAGATCGGTGGACATTCCGGCCAGCACGGCCCGGGTGATGGTGACGGTCTCGGCCACGCTCGGAGCGGCGGCGGTGTCGTGCCGGACTCGCCGGTGCACACGCCCGCCCAGTCCCACGAGGCCCACCGTCACGGCGTCCACATCCGGATGCACCACGACGGCGGAGACCTGCGAATTCGGGTGCACCAACGGGCTCGGCCGGCCCACCCGGCCGGCAGGGGAATCGGTTTCGTAGGCCAGTCCCATGGCCGCAAGCTCTGCGGCCAGGGCGCCGACGGTGGAGCGGTTGAAGCCGGTCAGCCGGGTCAGTTCGGCCCGGGAGAGCGGGCCGCGGCGGTGCAGCAGAGTCAGCACCCGGGAAAGGTTGGCGGTGCGCAGGCTGTCGGAGCCGCCCCCTGCAGGCACCGGTGGGGTGCCGCCGTTGCTACCGTCCATCGCCGTACCTTCCCTGAATCCGTTGCGTCAGCCTCCACAGTACCTGTCCCGGAAGCGGATTAGTTGGGATGGCAAACAAATAGGGCTGTCACCGGCTGTGTCGTGCGGCGGAGTACTGGGGGCGCGGCCGAAACGGCGGAGCGGCCAGTTGAGAAAACCATTGACAGGCCGCGCGTCCGCCAATATGTTGTGGCTACCAACTAATTCTGTGATCTGGAGCTAACGTGACAATGACGCCATCGCCTTCCGACCGGTTTACCTTCGGCCTCTGGACCATCGGCTGGACAGGAACGGACCCCTTCGGCACCCCCACCCGTGCGGATCTGGACCCCGTCGAGGGCATGCACAAACTCGCTGAACTCGGCGCCTACGGGGTGACCTTCCACGACAATGACCTGGTTCCCTTCGACGCAACGCCACAGGAACGGGACCTGATCCTGAAGAACTTCACCAACGCGCTGGCCGAGACCGGTCTCAAGGCACCCATGGTGACCACCAACCTGTTCACCCACCCGGTGTTCAAGGACGGCGGCTTCACCTCCAATGACCGCTCGGTCCGCCGCTTCGCGCTGCGCAAGGTACTGCGCAACATCGATCTCGCCGCCGAACTCGGGGCGGAAACCTTCGTGATGTGGGGCGGCCGCGAAGGCAGCGAATATGACGGGTCCAAGGACTTCGCCGCCGCCTTCGAGCGGATGAAGGAAGGCGTGGACACGGTTGCCGGCTACGTCAAGGACAAGGGCTACGGCCTGCGCCTGGCCATTGAACCCAAGCCCAACGAGCCGCGCGGTGATATTTTTCTGCCCACCATCGGGCACGCCCTGGCCTTTATTTCCCAGCTGGAGCACGGCGACATTGTGGGCCTGAACCCGGAAACCGGGCACGAGCAGATGGCCGGGCTGAACTTCACCCACGGCATCGCCCAGGCCCTCTGGTCCGGGAAGCTGTTCCACATTGACCTCAACGGGCAGAAGTCCATCAAGTTCGACCAGGACCTGGTCTTTGGCCACGGCGACCTCACCAGTGCGTTCTTTACCGTGGACCTGCTGGAAAACGGCTTCCCCAACGGCGGCCCGCGCTACGAGGGTCCCCGGCACTTTGACTACAAGCCCTCCCGGACCGAGGGTTACCCCGGCGTGTGGGAATCGGCCAAGGCCAACATGGAGATGTATCTGCTGCTCAAGGAACGGGCCGCGGCCTTCCGGGCCGATTCCGAGGTGCAGGAAGCGATGGCCTACGCGGGCATCGGTGAGTTGGCCGAACCTACGCTCGCCGCGGGTGAAACAGTCGGCGATTTCCTCGCCGACGCCGCCTCCTTTGTAACCTTCGACGCGGCTGCCGCTGCGGAGCGGGATTTCGGTTTTGTGAAGCTGAACCAGCTGGCACTGGAACACCTGATGGGTGCCCGCTAGGCTGCCTCCACCACTCAGCACCGGGAGTAAAAGACTGCTGCCGCCCGGCCTGTGACGGGCCGGGCGGCAGCACCCGTGGAAAAGCAGCACCCGTTGAAAGGCACCGCCCGTTGAAGGGCGCCCTCGTTTGAAAGGCACAGCCATGCCCCTTGTCGCCGGAATCGACAGCTCAACCCAGTCCTGCAAGGTTGTCATCCGCGACGCCGCAACCGGCGCGCTGCTGCGTGAGGGCTCGGCCCGCCATCCCGCCGGTACCGAGGTGGACCCCGAGGCCTGGTGGACAGCCCTGCAGCAGGCCGTGGCCGCGGCCGGCGGCCTTGCTGATGTTGCCGCGGTATCCGTGGGAGGGCAGCAGCACGGCATGGTCTGCCTGGATGAGACCGGCGCCGTCGTCCGCCCGGCGCTGCTGTGGAATGATGTCCGTTCCGCTGCCGCGGCGGAGAAAATGGTGGCCGACGCCGGCCCGGACGGCGCTCGCTACTGGGCGGAGCGCACGGGGTCGGTGCCGGTGGCCTCGTTTACCGCTGCGAAGCTGCGCTGGCTGGCGGAAAACGAACCGGCGAACGCCGCGCGCACGGCTGCGGTCTGCCTGCCGCACGACTGGTTGAGCTGGCGGCTGGCCGGCTACGGGCCCGGATCAGGTGCTGACGGCCTGGCCGCACTCACCACCGACCGGTCCGATGCCTCCGGCACGGGCTACTGGTCACCGGCCAGCGGAGAATACCTGCCCGACGTCCTGGAACAGACCCTGGGCCATGTACCCCGGCTTCCCCGGGTGCTCGGGCCGCTCGAGGCGGCGGGACGGACCCCCTCCGGCGCCCTGATCGGACCCGGTGCCGGTGACAACGCTGCGGCCGGGCTGGGTGTTGCCGCCGGTGTGGGAGACGTTGTGGTTTCCATCGGCACGTCCGGCACGGTGTTCGCCGTCGCCGATGCCCCTACGGCGGATTCCACCGGGCTGGTGGCCGGCTTCGCTGATGCCGGCGGGAACTTCCTGCCGCTGGCCTGCACTTTGAACGCCTCACGGGTGCTGGATGCCACCGCCGGGATGCTCGGCGTCGACCTGCCCGAACTGACCAGGCTGGCACTGACCGCGCCGAGCGGGGCGGAAGGCCTGGTTATGGTGCCCTATTTCGAGGGGGAGCGGACCCCTAACCTGCCCGATGCCACCGGCTCGCTGCACGGGATGACGCTCACGAACTTCACCCCCGCCAACCTGGCCCGTGCCGCCGTCGAGGGTGTGGCCTGTTCGCTGGCGGACTGCTTTGCCGCCCTCAGCGACACCGGCGTCACACCAGAACGCGTGATCCTGGTGGGCGGGGCCGCCCGGTCCGCGGCGATGCAGCAGATGATCGCGGCAGTCTTTGAGCTGCCGGTGAGTGTGCCCCCACCCGGGGAGTACGTGGCCGACGGCGCCGCCCGGCAGGCCGCCGCCGTCCTCACCGGTGCCTGGCCGGCCTGGGATGACGCGGCGTCCACCACCGTGATCACTGCCGATCCCGCGCCGGCGGTGCTGCGCCGCTACCGGCAGGTGGCCGGACACGCGGGACTGCCCGCCACCCGATAGGCTCGATGCCATGACTACTTCCTTCGGCCCCAACGGCACCCCCGTGGAACTGTCCGCCGGCCCGTACCGCGCCACCGTTTTCCCCGTCGGCGCCACTCTGGCCGCCCTCACCCGCGACGGCCGGCACGTGGTGCTGCCGCTGGCCGAGGACACCGTGCCGCACGCCTATACCGGCAAGGTGCTGATGCCCTGGCCCAACCGGACCACCGGCGGCCGCTACTCCTTTGAGGGCACCGACTACCAGGTGCCGGTTAACGAGCCCGAGACGGCGATGGCGCTGCACGGGCTGGTCTGCTGGAACGAGTGGGAGGTCGCGGACTCCGCGCAGGACCGGGTGGTGCTGAAGCACCGGCTGATGGGCCAGCCCGGCTATCCGTTCCCGCTGGAGCTGGAAGCGGTCTACACGCTCGACGCCGACACCGGGCTCAGCGTGGAACTGGCTGCACGGAACGCCGGCACCTCTGCGGCCCCGTACGGTGTCTCCACCCATCCGTATCTGACCGCAGATCTGGCGCCGGTGGACCGGTGTGTGCTGGAGGTGCCCGCCGCACGGGTGCTCGGCACCGTGGACCAGCCGGGACGTCCCCTGGACCTGTCCGAACTGCAGGATGTAGCGGGCAGCCCGCTGGAGTTCACCTCCGACGAGCCCATCGGCAGCCGCACCGCCGATCACGCCTATGCCGGCCTGCCCGACGGCGAGTGGCAGGTGCGCCTGACCGATCCGGAAACCGGCATCGGGTCCGTACTGTCGGCGGACGGTAAGTCCGCGCCCTGGCTCCAAATCTACTCCGGCGAGCAAATGGGCCGCCTCGGTGTTGCCGCCGAACCCATGACCTGCCCGCCGGATGCCTTCAACTCCGGCGAGGGCCTGATTGTGCTGGCCCCCGGGGAAGAACACCGGCTCGGATTCCGGATCGCCGGGATCTAAGCGCCGGCCTCTGCTCCCGGCAGCCCCGGGCAAGTCAGTACCCTGCCCGGGGCGGACGTAGACTGCTCCGATGCTGACCCTCGAAACCCGCCGGCTGCTGCTGCGCCCGTATATGTCCGCAGACGCGGACTTCGTTCTGGACCTGTACTCGCGAATGGAGGTCCAGCGGTACATCGGCAATCCTCCAAAGCTGATGCAGAACCGGTCCGAGGCACTGGCCCTCATCGAAGCATGGCATCGACGGGACGACGGAACCTGCGGGATCTGGGCCGTGCAGGACAAGGGCGCCGGGAAGCTGGCCGGCACCCTGCTGCTCAAGCCTATTCCGGCGTCGGGCCCGGAACGGCAGCCGTCCGGGGATATTGAAATCGGCTGGCATTTCCATCCGGGCAGCTGGGGAAAGGGATACGCGTCGGAAGCGGCAGCCGCTGTGTTGCAGCATGCGTTCGATGCCGGGCTGCCGCGCGTTGTGGCGGTGACCAACCCTGCAAACTCGGCGTCGATGAGGGTCTGCGAAAAGATCGGTCTGCAGCACCACGGCCCCACCGATCGGTATTACAACACTGTGTGTGAGTTTTTTACCGCTGATGCTCCGCGCGCTTAGCTCCTGCCCCCGCCCTACCCGTCGCCGAGCTCTCTCTGCAGGAAGTCCAGCGCCGCCAGCTCGTCCTCGATGCCGCCGGCCTCGTGCCCGTTGAACGGCCACACCTCCAGATCCTTGGGACCGGCATAGTTGTTGTATGCGGCGTAGACCGTGGACGGCGGAGTGATCGTGTCCATCAGACCTACGGAGAACAGCGCCGGCGCCTTGGAGCGCCGGGCCAAATGGACGGCGTCGAAATAGCGCAGTGTTTCCATCACCCGGTCGGTGGACCCGCGATGGACGGCAAGGAAGTCACAGACTTCCCGGAAAGGGTACGCATCTGTGACGCTCACCGCCCGCGGAATGTCTGCGAGGTACGGGACAAAGGCGACAACGGCCGCCACTTCGGGGCAGAACGCGCCCGCCGCCAGAGCCACGGATCCTCCCTGGCTCTGCCCCAATACGGCCACCCGGTCCGGATCCACGACGCCGCGCAGGTCAGCAGCACCGTCCGGACCGCCAATTTCGGCTGAATCCAGTGAACGCAGGGACTGCACCGCCCGTACGGCGTCAGTAAACAGCCGTCGGTAGTAGTAGGTCTCCGGATCCAGTATCCCGCGGGTCATCACACCGGGACCCTGCGGGCCGGCGCTGCCCGCGCCGTCGGGCGTTGCGCCCTTACTCCAGCCGGCGCCCTGGCCGCGGGAATCCATGTGAAGATGCGCGAAGCCGGCGGACGCCCAGAACAGGTTCTCGTGTGCGTCGCCGCGGCCACCGCCGTACCCCGCAAACTGCACCACACCCGGGATAGGGCCCTCGGTGCGCAGTGGCTGGGCCGGCAGCCGTAGCCAGGCGAGGATCAGTTCACCGCCGAAGCCGGAAAAGACGACGTCGTACAGTTCCACCGTGCGCAGTGTTGCCGGGCACGGGGTGACTTTCAGTGCCAGCGGGTAGAGCCGGGCATCGTCCAAGGTGTCTTCCCAGAACGCATCAAAGTCCTTGGGCTCGCTGGTGGTGCCGCGGTACGTGGCGAGCTGGTCGACAGGCAGATCGGAGTACATCGGCGGGTCCTCGTTTTCAGTGCTCGTTCCGGCGCTGGTGTCAGGCCGGGGTCACGGCCGCAGGGCAGTGCAGCCGCCGGGTGTGGTCCACCTCCCGGACTGTTCCGATCAGGCTAACCGGCAGGGCGGCCCGGATGTCGGCGCTGGAGGCCCCGAGTCGCAGTTCCAGCTCTCCGGGCTCCACAATACGGTGCCCGTCCCGGCCGGTGAAGGACGCAGCGTCTGCGGGCACAGTGAAGGACACCCGTGCCGACGCACCCGCGGCCAGCGGAATCCGCACAAATCCGGCCAGGCGCTGCACCGGACGGACCACGGAGGCCACCGGATCATGCAGGTAGAGCTGGACGATCTCCGCGCCGTCGCGTTCGGACGTGTTGGTGACCGTCACGCCAACCGAGGTTTCGCCGTCGACGCCGAACTCCGCCGGACCTTCCAACGCGGCATCGGACCAGGCGAAGGTGCTGTAGCCCAGCCCGTGGCCGAACGCGAACGCGGGCGTCGGGTCAATGCTGGAAACGTCACTGGACTGTGCCAGCGGCGCCGCCAGGTAGGTGGAGGGCTGGGCGCCGGGGGAGGCCGGCACACTCACCGGCAGCCGGCCGCTGGGATTGACCCGGCCGCTGAGTACCCCCGCCACGGCTGGTCCGCCTTCCTCGCCAGGGAAAAAGGCCTGCACTATTGCTGCTGCCCCGGTTACTGCACGGCCCAGCGCGTAGGGACGGCCGGTCAGCAGCACCAGGACCACCGGGGTCCCCGTGTCCAGCAGCGCTTCGAGGAACTGCTGCTGCACGCCGGGCAGTACCAGCGATTCGGTGTCGCAGCCCTCCCCGCTGGTGCCGCGGCCAAACAGTCCGGACCGGTCACCCAGGACGGCTACGGCAACGTCCGCGCCCCGGGCCGCTGCGAGCGCGGCAGCGAATCCGTCGGCTTCCGGCCCGTCCACGCTGCAGCCCTGGGCCACGGTGATCTCGCTGTTCGGGAACTCGGCCCGCAGCGACGCGGCCACGGTGGGCAGTTCGATTCCGGCGGCTACTTCCGGATGCTGCACTCCCACGTGGGCGGGGAAGGAGTAACAGCCCAGGAAGGCCATGGGGTTATCCGCATTGGGCCCCACGACGGCGATCCGTCCCGGCGCTGTCAGGGGCAGGATGCCGTGGTTGGCGGTCAGCACCAGTGCCTGTTCGGCCACTTCGGCGGCGAGGGCACGGTTCTGCGGCCCGTCCAGGTCCACGGAACCCCGGACGGCGGCGGGGTCCGGATCCGTACCGGACAGGACCGGGGGTGCGGGGGACCAGTCCGGGTCCAGCAGGCCCAGCTGGATCTTCTGGGTCAGGACGCGGTGCAATGCCGTGTCGATGACGGCTTCGTCCAGCCGGCCGGACTCCAGCTCGGCCAGCAGCGGCTCGCCGAAGGCATCCACGGTGGGCAGTTCGACGTCGACGCCGGCGGTCAGCGCCGCCGCGGCGGCCTGGCCCATGGTGCCGGCCACGCGGTGCAGCTCCTTGAGGAACCCGACCCCGAAGTAGTCCGCTACCACGGTGCCCTCGAACCCCCACCTGTCCCGCAGCAGCCCGGTCAGCAGGTCCCGGTCCGCGGCGGAGGGCACGCCGTCGACGTCGGTATAGGCGTGCATCACCGAACGCACCCCGGTTTCCCGCACCGCCATTTCAAAGGGGACCAGCAGGACATCGTTGCGCTCGCGGACGCCGATGGACACGGGGGCGAGGTTGCGCCCGGCCTTGGACGCCGAATAGCCCACGAAGTGTTTGAGGGTGGCCACTACGCCGGCGCCTTCCAGGCCCCGGATGTAGGCGCAGGCGATACTGCCCACCAGATAGGGATCCTCGCCGATGGTTTCCTCCACCCGTCCCCAGCGGGCGTCGCGGACGACGTCGAGCACCGGGGCCAGGCCCTGATGCACGCCCACCGAACGCAGGTCCGTACCGATGGCGGCCCCTACCCGGCCAATGAGCTCCGGGTTGAAGGTGGCGCCCCAGGACAGCGGCACCGGATAGGCGGTGGCACCCCAGGCAGCGAAGCCGGCAAGGCATTCCTCGTGCGCCATGGCCGGGATGCCGAACCGGTTGGCTGCGGCGATCCGCTCCTGGGTGCGCATCAGGGACAGGGCCCCCATCCCGGCATCCACCGGATGTGTGCCGAACGGCCGGGTGAGCTGGCCGAGTCCGTCGGGGAGCAGGTCCTCCAGCGGTACGGGTTCCTTCATGTCGTGCTGGTGCGGAGCCACCTGGCCGCCTTCGCTGGAGGCTCCCACCCAGACGCCGAAGAGCTGGGCCACCTTCTCGCGAAGGGTCATCTGTGCCGCCAGCAGGGAAGCACGGTCCTCAGCGGTCCGGGAGGTGTCCCGCCAGGGGAGGTAATCAACGGTTGTTTCGCTCATGTCTACTTTCCGCCCACGCCCATAAGGCCCTGGACCAGCGCTCGGCGCGCGAAGAGGTACACCAGCAGCACCGGAACCATGGAGAGCATCACTGCGGCGAGGATGCCCGGCACGTTGATGCCGTACTGGGTTTGGAAGTTGAAGAGGCCCAGGGTGACCACCTTCGTGGCATCGGACTGGGTCAGGATCAGCGGCAGCAGGAACCCGTTCCAGCCCTGCAGGGCGGCAAAGACGGCAATGGTGGACAGCCCGCCCTTGGACAGCGGCAGCACCAGGCGGATAAAGGTCCGCCAGGTGCTCGCACCGTCCACTGACATTGCCTCATAAAGCTCGGGGGTAATGTCCCGCATGGTTCCCGAAAGGATCAGCGTGCAGATGGGCAGGGCAAAGGCCGCAGTGGGCAGGATGATGCCCAGCAGCGTGTCATACAGGCCCACCGAGTTGATCAGATAGAACATCGGCACAATCACGGCCTGGACCGGAATAGCCAGGCCCAGCAGGAAGAACCGGAAGATCAGTGTAGTGGCCCGGGACTGGCTGCGGACAATGGCGTAGGCCAGCGGCGGCACCACCAGCAGCACAATGCCCACCACACCGGCGGTAACCAAAAACGTGTTCAGGAAATACCTGCCGAAACCGCTGTTGAACACCTCCAGGAAGTTGTCCAGGGTCAGGTTCGTGGGCAGTGCCACCGGTCCGTTGGCACTGAAATCGGAACGGGTCTGCACGCTGGCCGCCACCATCACGTACAGCGGCAGGGCCACGATCAGGAGCCAGACGGTGACCGCAGCCCCGGCAATGTAATTGGGTCGGGTACGCATCAGACTCCCTCCATGGTGCTGCGCATCTTGTCGTAGCCGGAGAGCTTGACCATGATCAGCGAGATGGCGGTGGCCACCACCACCAGGACCAGCGCAATGGCCGAACCCATGCCGAAGTTGTAGCGGCGGAAGGCTTCCTCAAACATGTAGAAGGCGGTGATGGTGGTATCCGTGCCGGGACCGCCGTTGGTCAGGATCAGCACCGTTTCGAAGGTGGTCAGTCCGCCCACCACCATCAGGATCACTGAGGTGATCATGCTGTTGCGCAGCTGCGGAAGCGTGATGGAGAAGAACTGCCGGATCCGTCCGGCCCCGTCCACCTCCGCGGCCTGGTACAGCACGGGTGGAACGGACTTGGCGGCGCCCTGGTAGATCAGCGTGTGGAACGGGGTGAACTGCCACATGCTCACAAAAATGATCACTCCGATGGCGGTGGACTGGTGGCCGAACAGGTTGCCGTCCCCGAACAGCCACCGGAACTGGGCCGGTACACCGAAGTTCGGGTCCAGCAGGGCGCGCCACAGTACGGAGATGGCGGCCGAAGAGAGCAGCAGCGGAAGGAAGAAGATGGCGCTGAGCACTGCACGGTTTCGCTGCGGGCCGGCGGCCCAGACGCCCAGCAGGATACTCACCGGCGTCTGGGTCACCACCCCCAGCACAATGAACAGCAGGCTCAGCCACAGGCTCTTGAGCATCACCGAATCACCGGCGAGCGTCTGCCAGTTCTCCATGCCCACAAACTTCGGTTCCCCCAGCCCCGTCCAGGTCATAAAGGACAGCACAACGACGGCGACCAGCGGCACTGCGGCGAATAGCAGGAAAAAGATGGTGGCCGGCAGGGTCCAGGCCACGCCCGGACGGTTGAGCCGGGCCCGGCCCGGCCGCACCGGAGAACCCTTGCCGGGGTTATCCGATGCGGCCGGAGGCCGGGGTGGAAGCAGAGTAGTCATGGTTCGGCCTTCGCTCCGGCTACTTCTTCAGGGACTGCATGGCGGCAATAAAGCCGTCTTCGTCGATACTTCCGGCGAAGAAATCGGACACGGCGCTATGGATGGTGGGCGTTGCCGCCGGCGGGTACGCCTGGTCCCAGGAGAGCTGGAAGTTCGGGGCGTCCTGCACCAGGCCGAACTGGAAGCTGGCATAGTCCGGGTTGGCCGCCTGGTCCAGGAACTGCTCGGTGTTGGTGGTGGTGGGCAGGTTGCCGATGGCCATGTGCTCCTGGACGAACTCATCCGAGTACATCAGTTTCAGGAAGTCGCGGGCGGCGTCCGGGTACCGGGTGTCCTTCAGGACCGAGTAGTAGTTGTTGGTGTTGCCGACCAGGTTGGCGGCGTCGCCCTTGCCGCCTTCGATCTCCGGGAATTCGCTCCAGCCCAGGCTCTTCTCCGCAAACTCAGGGTTGATGTCCTGGATGGTGGAGTACTCCCATGAGCCCATCAGCTCGAAGCCTGCCTCGCCGCTGGAGAGCAGGGTGTGGGAGCCGCCGTCGGTGAACTTCACCGACTGGAAGTTGGTGCCGAACGCCCCGGAATCCACGAGGTCGCGCAGCATGCCCAATGACTCCCGGCTTTCCTCGGAGTCCCAGACCTCGGTGTCGCCCTCGAGTGCGGAGGCGAAGAGTTCGGGACCGGCCACCCGGTCATAGACGTAGGAGAACCACATCTGGGTGGGCCATTCGTCGCCGCCGCCCAGGGCGATCGGAGTCTTGCCGGCGGCCTTGAGCTTATCCACGGCGTCGAGCAGGTCATCCCAGGTCTGCGGGGGCTCGGAGATGCCGGCGGAAGCCAGAACCTCTTTGTTGGAGAAGAGCATGACCGGCTGGGTTCCCCGCATCGGAATGCCGTACGGGGTGTCATCCACCCTGGCGACGTCGAAGACTGAGGGCAGGAACGCCTCCTCGAGCTGCGGGTCCTCCTCGATGAAGTCATCCAGGGGCATCAGCAGATCGGCCTCCACGAAGTCGGAGATGCTGCCGCCGCCCCAGTTGAAGAAGATGTCCGGTGCTGCATCCGTGCTCATGACGGTTTGCAGCTTCTGCTGGTATTCCGCGCCCGGGATGGTGTCCAGCACAACCTTCACATCGGAAGTTTCGTTGAACTTGTCGACCATGGCGTTTTCAACGTCGTTGCTGGCATCGCCGTACACCAGGACGTGGATCTCGTTTTCAGGACGGTCTGAGCCTGCGGAGTCACTGCCTCCGCAGCCTGCCAGGGAGAGGCCGAGCGCCAGTACACCGGCGGCGGCCAGGACCGGGGTCCGTAGCGATGGGTTGTTCCTCATTGAACACCTTCCGAAAGTTTCGGTATATTGATCGAAAGTTACTTGACGCCGTCAGCATAAGTTGCGCGTAATGTGATGCGCAACACTTTCTATAAACTCATTTCCGCTGTGTTGTTTCGAAGACTCTAAGGATCCCCATGCCGCCAACTGCGCCGCAGAACCCCGTCACCCTGGCGGACCTCGCTGCCGAAGCCGAGGTTTCGCTCTCGACGGTTTCGAAAGTCCTCAACGGCAGGACCGACGTTTCCCGGCACACTCGCGCGAAAGTGGAGGCCCTCCTGGAGGATCACGGCTACCGCCGGAAGGGCGGAGCCAAGTCCCGGCTGCTGGAACTGGTGTTCCATGAACTCGAGAGCGCCTGGGCGCTGGAAATCATCCGCGGGGTGGAAAACGTGGCCCGTGAAAAAGGGCTGAGCGTGGTCCTGACCGAAAGCGGCACCCGGCATGCGCCCTCGCCCGAGTGGGTGGAAGGGGTGATTGCCCGCCGGCCGGTCGGCGTCGTGCTCGTTTTCTCCGACCTGGCGCAGGATTCGCGCCGCCAGCTGGAGGCCCGGTCCATCCCGTTTGTCATCATCGACCCGGCCGGGGACCCTGCCCCGGACGTGCCCTCGGTGGGCTCGGCAAACTGGTCCGGCGGCATGATGGCCACCCGCCACCTGATCGAGCTGGGACACACCCGGATTGCCGCCATCACCGGCCCCGAGGACATGATGTGTTCCCTGGCCCGCATCGACGGCTACCGGTCAGCGTTGAACGCCGCCGCGCTGCCCCTGGACAAGGACCTGATCCGTTACGGCAATTTCCATGTGGACGGCGGCCGCGACCACGCCCTGGAGCTGCTGTCACTGCCGGACCGGCCCACCGCAATCTTTGCCGGCAGCGACCTGCAGGCTCTCGGGGTGCTCGACGCCGCACGGCAGCTGGGCATTGCGGTTCCGGAGGAACTGTCGATTGTCGGGTATGACGATCTGCAGGTGGCGCAGTGGTCCAGTCCGGCGCTCACCACGGTGCATCAGCCGCTGATCGAAATGGCCGAAGAGGCGGCGCGAATGGCGGTACGCCTGTATGAGGGGGAGCGGCCGAACAACCTGCGCCTGGACCTGGCCACCTCACTGGTGGTGCGCCAGAGCACGGCGCCCGTGGCTGCCTCGGTGGCGAAGCGGTAAATCCCTAAGCCGGCTCAGACCGCCGGAGGGGACAGGACTTCCACCCGGTTCCCGAACGGGTCCCGGCAATGGAAGCGTTCATATCCCTCGAAGGTGTGCCGTTCCGTCCAGGAGACCTCGAAGCCGTGGGCCTGAAGCCGGCCGCCGAGTTCCTCCAACGCTGCCGCCGAGTCAAGGACGAATGCGGGATGCGCCTTCTTCGCCGGGACAAAGGGGGAGTCAACACCCAGGTGGATTTCCGCCACCACCGCGTCGCCGTCGAACGCCCGGAACCAGCAGCCGCCCCGCCCGGCCAGCGACGGCGGCTTGGGCACCTCGGTCAGTCCCAGTGCATCGGCGTAGAACCGCCGGGCTGATTCCTCGCCGTCGCTGGGTATTGATACCTGGACATGGTGTAACCGCACATTTCCCCCACTGCATAAAGGTCGTATTTCCTACGCCGGAGTTTTCCTCCGCCGTTAGCCTACTGTTCCCCGGCACGTAAACTGCACCGTTTAGCGTGGCACACATATAGTCGTGGGCCTCGGCACGTATTTACGGTCAAAGTGCGAATCGGGCCTACCATCGACGAGGACAGGTCCCCGGCGCGGGGGCGGACAAACCAAGCGGAAGTGGTCCCGGCAGGTGGCAGAAAAAGCAGAATCTAACGTTCCGGGACGGCATATTCCGCTGGTGGTGGGGCACCGCGGCAACAGCGGGTTTGCGCCGGAAAACACGGCGGCCGCCTTTGCACAGGCCGCTGTGGCCGGGGCAAATATGATTGAAACCGATGTCCGGCTTACCGCCGACGGTGAATTGTTCCTTTTCCATGACGAAACCGGCGTCCGCACCACCAACGTGGCGCAGGTATACCCCCTGCGCGCCGAGGATCCCATCACCTCTTTCACCGCCGGGGAATTGCGCAGGCTCGACGCCGGAGCCCATTTCGGCCCGGAGTACGCGGGCGAGCCGATTGTGTTCCTCTCCGAGCTGCCTGCAGCGCTCGGCTTTGAGCTCGGCGTTAACCTTGAGATCAAGTCACCGGCCAGTTCACCGGGGGTGGAGCAGGAACTGGCCCTGATGCTGGCGGGGAACCCGGACTGGGTGCAGCTGCTCGAAACACAGCAGCTGGCCGTGAGCTCCTTTGACCCCGCCTCCGTCAGCAGGCTGGCCGACCTGCACCTGCCTGCCTGGCAGCTGGTCTCCACCGATCCGGACGCCGTGCTGCTTGCGGGCACGGACCCCCGGGTCAGGGGAGTGGTGGCTGATCACCGGTGCCTGACCGCACAGGGTGCAGCGGCCGTCCGTGCCGCCGAACTGGGGCTGTGGGTCTACACCGTGAACTCGGATGCCGACACGGCTGCCGTCCTTGCGCTGGGCGTGGATGCGGTCATCACGGATTTCCCGGGGAACCTGCTGGCGCCGGCTGTTGCGGGCGGACCCGCGGATGCAGGCCGGGACACCAGCGAGGAGCCGCCGGCCGTCCCGGTTGTCCGATAGCCCGGGCCCGCCGAAACGCGCCTCCGTTGACCCGGCCAGGGGCAGGTTTCAGACTGGGTGAAGAGCACGTTCGCTGTCCGTCACCGACCAAAGGCGGGTTCCATGGACAAGAACTTCCTGAGCTTTCCCGACTGGCAGGCCACTGCGGACACACTGCATCTGTATCTCCAGGTGGCGGGCAAGGTGAAACTGCAGCGCGGCTATCCCGAACCTGAATGGGGGCACGTGCGGATGCCGCTCACCGTGCAGGGCATCGGCACCGGCGTCATTCCCGGCCCGGACACAAACTTCGAAATCTACTTCAACCTGCGCCGGCACCACGTGGACGTCCAGGACAGCAGCGGCATCCGCACCAGACTGGACCTGAATGACGGCCTGAGTGTTGCAGACTTCTACCAGCAGCTGATGGCGGCCCTCGAGTTCATCCAGGCGCCCACCGCAGTCAACACGCAACCGCAGGAATTCCATGACCCGGTGCCTTTTCCCGAAGACACCAGGCACCATACCTATGACCGGCATGCCGTGGAGTTGTTCCTGGACAACCTGCACTTCGCACAGCGCGGCCTGACACAGTTCCTCGCCCCGCAGCGCGGCAAAGTGCACCTCCCGGCCTATTGGTTCGGAACCATGGACCTGTCCGGAGCCCTCTACAGCGGGCAGTCCGCCCCCTATCCGGGCCGCGGACGGATCTCGGCCAACAGCTTTGATGAGAGGTTCTGCGAGTTCGGTTTCTGGCCCGGGGACCCGTCCTTCACTGACCCGGCCTTTTACGTTATGCCCTATCCGTTCCTCTCCGACATCGGCAGTTACGTCAGTATGCTCTCCCCGTCCAAGGCACGGTTCCTGGCCAAATCCAGCGAATTTATCCTTACCCTCGAGGACGCCTTTTCCTATCCCCATCCGCAGCAGGCCGTGGTGGATTTCTGCCGCACCTGCTTTGACATCCTGCAGCGGATGGATCCGTGGAATGACATCGAGTGGATTACGGAACCGCTGACCTACGCGCCGTCAGGGTAAACCCGCGCCTGTGACCGCCGTCGCGGTCCGATCCCGCGGCCCTGACCCGCGACCTGGGCAAGGTGGGGGCCGGGCAGCTGGCCGCCACCGGATACCGCCGTCGCGGCAGCCTTTTGTGTTGGCGGGTAATACGCGATATCCGTCGCGAGTGTTCATCAGGTGTTGGTCCTGCGTTTATTGTCTAGTCCGGAAAATTCGCTAGTGTGACACATGTAACACCAATATCTCGGTGCCCAACGCACCGCATAAGCATGGACGGAAATAACTGATGAGAATTTTATGGGGTGAATTGCTGCAGCTGGACGGAACCGTCCAATGTCCGCGCAGCACACAAACAGCCGGGTTCCCCAATCCCGGCACGGGTGCATGAGCGCCGTCAGTAAACCGGCAGGCACCACCCGGAAAACAGCCAAAACGCAGCTGGACCGTCAAACGGATCGTGGCAGTTTCAAGGCTCTGTGGTACCTCGTGCCAGCCCTTGTGGTTTTCGCGGCATTTCTTTTCTATCCCCTTCTGCGCTCGGTGTTCCTGTCATTTCAGGGCAGCGACCTGTTCGGGCGCCCCTCGGGATTTGTCGGGTTCGACCAGTACACACGCCTGTTCACGGATTCGGGTTTCTGGACGGTTATGTGGGTAACCCTGGCCTTCACCGTCATGACGGTGGTTCCCTCCATCGCCCTGGCGCTGGGCCTGGCCCTGCTGCTGCATCAAAAGATCAAGGCGGTGCGGTTTTTCCGTACGGCCTTCGCACTTCCCTTCGCCTATTCCGTGGCCACCGCCTCGGTGATTTTCGGGGTGATGTTCAACCAGGCCACCGGCGTACTCAACGGCATGTTGGGCTTCTTCGGGCTGGACCGCGTCGGCTGGCTGACGGACCCGGCCTGGGCGCTGCTCTCGGTCTCGCTGGCCACGGTCTGGATGCAGCTTGGCTACAACCTGCTCGTCCTGTCCGCCGGCCTCGGAGCGGTTTCCGAGGACGTGGTGGAAGCGGCCCGGCTGGACGGAGCCCACGGCTGGCGGATGCAGCGCTCCATCATCATGCCGCTGCTCACGCCACAGCTGTTCTTCCTGCTGGTGACCGGCACCATCCACGCCCTGCAAAGCTTCGGACAGATCCACATCCTTACAAAGGGAGGCCCGCAGGACAGCACCACCACGCTTGTTTACTCCATTTACGAGCAGGCCTTCGCCAATAACAACTCAAACTTCGGCTATGCCTCCGCCCAGGCCGTAGTCCTGCTGATCATTGTGGTGGCGGTATCCGCCATCCAATTCGGCGTCCTGGAACGAAAGGTGTTCTACCGATGAGCAGCACTGCAGTCCCGGCCGCCGAGAAACCCCGCGCCGCCGCACCCGCACGGCGCGAGCAACGCGCTGCTGCACCGAGGGCACGGCAGCGGCGTCCGCTGACCCTGGGACGGGTGCTGACCTACCTGGCGCTTTCGCTTGGTGCGGTTATTGTTCTCTTCCCGGTTTACTTTGGCTTTGTCGGCGCGTTTATGGGGCCGGCGGACATCAACGCCTACCCGGCGTCGCTCTGGCCCTTTAACGGTTTCCGGGCCGAGAACTTTGCCGGTGCGCTGAACACCATTCCGCTGGGCCGGCAGTACGTGAACTCGGTGGTGATGGCAGGACTGATCACTCTGGGCCAGCTGGTCACCTCCCTGCTCGCCGCCTACGCCCTGGTGTTCCTGAAAGTACGCTGGCGGTTCTTCTGGTTTGCCCTGTTTATGTGCAGCATGATGGTGCCGTCCGAGGCCATCATCATTCCGAACTACCTGACCATGTCCAATGCCGGACTGATCAATACGGTTCCTGCCCTGGTGCTGCCGTTCCTGGCCCACGGATTCGGCATCTTCCTGCTGCGGCAGGCTTTTATGTCCTTTCCGGTGGAACTCTGGGAAGCCTCCCGGATTGACGGCGCCGGCCACATGCGCTTCCTGCGTTCCGTACTGGTGCCGCTTTCCAAGCCCACATTGGCTGCCCTGGGAATCTGGTCCTTCCTCTCTGCCTGGAACATGTACTTCTGGCCGCTGCTGGTCACCCAGACTCCGGAAATGCAGACCATCCAGATCGGCATCACCCAGCTGCGGTCCGCGGACAACTTCAACGCGGGGCTGGTGCTGGCAGGAACGGTCCTGGCCATCATTCCCACCCTCATCCTGGTCATCTTCGGACAGCGCTTTATTGTCCGCGGCCTCACTGCCGGCTCGATCAAGTAACCCCGGCAACCAATCACTCAGCATCCTCCGGCGGGCACACCGCCGGCCGAACCTTGAAGGGAATTCAATGCGAACCACACCACGAGCACTGCGCCTGTCGCTGCTGGCAGGCGCCGCCGCTCTCGCCCTGGCACTGTCCGCCTGCGGCGGCGGAAGCGAGGGGGCGGCCGGCGAAGCGCCTGCCGCTGACGCCCTGGAACAGGCGGAAGGGGTAACCGAGGTCAATTTCTGGCACTCCATGGACGGCACCAACGGTGAAACCCTGGACAAGCTGATCGCAGAGTTCAACGCTGCCAACGAGGGCAAGGTTGAAGTCAAAAGCGTCTACCAAGGTGATTACGACACCACCATCACCAAGTACAAGGCTGCGGTGCAGTCCAACAGCACGCCCAGCATGGTGCAGATCTATGACATCGGCACCCAGTTCATGATTGATTCCGGCGCCGTACTGCCCACGCAGGCGTTTATTGACCGGGATGAATATGACGTCTCGGACCTGCAGCCCAATATTGCCGGCTACTACACCATCGATGACGAGCTGTGGTCCATGCCGTTCAACACCTCCATGCCGGTGCTCTACTACAACAAGACCCTCTTCGAAGCAGCAGGCCTGGACCCGGAGACGGCGCCGGCAACGCTGGATGAAGTCGGGGATGCAGCCAATAAGCTGTCCAAGGTCAACGGCGGCCCCGCCGAGTTCGGCTTCAACGCCGCCATTTACGGCTGGCTGCTGGAGCAGGAAATTGCTGCCAACGGCGAGCTTTACTGCGGCCCGGACAACGGCCGGTCAGGCGAGCGGGCCGGCGAATACACGTTCAACAATGACACCGCCGTCCAGTTTGTCGACTGGTGGAAGGAACTGGTGGATACCGGGGTAGCCGGCAACACCGGCCGGGTCACCGCAGACGCGCAGAATGCCTTCAAGAGCGGCACCATCGGCATCACGCTGGAATCCACCGGCGCCCTGGGCGGTATGCAGAAGGCAGCCGACGAACAGGGCTTTGAGCTCGGCGTGGGCTTCTACCCGAAGATCGAGCAGAACGATTCGGGACCCATCATCGGCGGAGCATCGCTCTGGGTCTCCGACGAGGGTCACTCGGAAGCGGAGAAGCAGGCTTCCTGGGAGTTCATGCAGTTCCTCGCCCAGCCGGAAAGCCAGGCAACCTGGCACACCGGCACCGGCTACTTCCCGATCTCCAAGGCTGCACTGGATGAGCCGAAGGACGTGGAGTGGCGCGAGCAGCACCCGCAGTTCAACGTGGCCGTGGACCAGCTGGAAGCCACCGAGCTGACGTCGGCCACCCAGGGCTGCTCGGCCGGCACCATGCCGCAGGCACGGGAGGCAGCAGAGAACGCCCTCGAAGGTGCACTGCTTGGCGGAGACAGCAAGTCCGAGCTCACGGATTCAGTGACTGAGCTGAAGGTTGAAGTGGAGAACTACAACAACTCGGTGAAGTAACCACCCGCACCGGCCGCCCCGGCCGGAGGGCAGCAGGACCCGCGGCACAGACATTGTGCCGCGGGTCCTGCTGCGTCGGCGGGATTCGCATCCACCGACGGCATCCTGACATACTGTTGGTAAATCTCTGCAGAAGGTGGTTCCCGCATATGACCCCCCGCAAACTCTTCCGCGCACTGGCCTTCGCGGAGGCGGTGACCTGGACCCTGCTGATCGCAGCCCTGGTATTCAAGTACGGCTTCGACAATGAGAGCTTTACGCCCATTGCCGGCGGCCTGCACGGTTTTGTCTTCCTGGCCTACGGTGTGGTCACCCTGTTTGTCTGGGCGAACCAGAAGTGGCCGGTACGCACCGGCATCCTGGGCCTGGTCACCACCGTGATCCCGTGGGCGACCATTCCGTTCGAAAAGTCGGTGGACCGCCGCGGACTGCTGGACGGCGGCTGGCGCATGGCGCCGGGCGGCGAAAAGCCAACCAACACCGTCGACAAGGTTGCCGCCCTGGTGCTGCGCCGTCCGATAGCCGCCGGCGCCGTGGCGCTGGTGGCCGTGGCCGTGGTCTTCAGCGTCCTGCTGATCCTGGGTCCGCCCATCCCGAAGGGCTAGCTGAGGCCCGGCGCCGGGGGAAGTCCTCAGACGGCTCCGGGCTTCGTTCCCTGCCGCAGCCGGCGCCGTCCGGGCCGGTTGGAGGCGTCGCCGCGGTACGCCGTCGTCGCCGTGGCCAGGATCAGGACGATCAGTGCCGCGCAGCCGATAATCACTGAGACCATCGCCATCGCGCCGCCGCCCAAAAGGCCTACCAGCGGGCTGATGAGTCCGGCCAGCCCCACCTGCAGGGCACCGATCATGGCGGCGGCACTGCCGGCCATGTGGCCGTAGTCGGCCAGGGCCAGCACCGAGGAGTTCGCGGCAATAAAGCCGTGCATGGCCAGTACCAGCCACAGGCCGGCGGTCAGGCCCGCCACGCCGCCAAGGCCGGTCACCAGAATGACCGGCAGCAGCACCGCCAGGCCCAGCAGCACAATCACGGCAACCCGCAGAATGCCCATGGGGGAGTACCTGCCCACCAGCCAGGCGTTGAGCTGGGCGGAGATCACCATGCCGACGCCGTTGATGGCGAACACCAGCGCGTACTGCGCGGGGCTGAGCTCGTACTCGTCCTGGAAAACAAAGGGCGATCCCACCACGTAACTCATGATCACCGCCATGCCCAGGCCGGGAATGACGGCCAGTGCGAGGAACCTGCGGTCCCGGAACAGGACCCGGAAGCCGCTGAACGTGCTGGCTCCTGCCTTGGTCCTGCGCCGTTCCGGCGGCAGGGTCTCGGGCATCCACCGGAGCACAATCGCCCCGAGGACGACGCCGATCAGTGCCAGCGCGAGGAACACCGCCCGCCAGTTCCACAGGCCGGACACCGCCTGGCCGATGGACGGTGCCAGCAGCGGGGCTAGCCCGATTATCAGCATCAGCCGCGACAGCATGGCGGCGGCGGTGGAACCGGTGAACCGGTCGCGGACCACGGCCAGCGCCACCACGCCGGCGGCGGCATTAAAGAAGCCCTGCAGCAGCCGGAGGACAATCAGGGCGCCGATGTTCGGGGCCAGGAAACAGGCCAGGGAAACCAGCACGTGCAGGGCGATGCCGATGATCAGCGGCAGCCTGCGGCCGAACCGGTCCGAGAACGGTCCGATCACCAGCTGTCCCACTGCGGCCCCGAGCAGCGTCCCGGACAGGGTGAACTGCGCTGCGGCGGCACTGGTATGCAGGTCCTCCGCCACCTGGGGCAGTGCCGGCAGGTACATGTCCGTGGTGACTGCCGGCAGCGCGGCCAGGGCGCCGAGCATCAGGATGTACTTGATGCTGGTGCGGCTGCCCGTGCGTGCGGGCCGGGCGGAGGCGTCGGCTCCAGATGAAGTAGAGCCGGGCGGTACGGTTTCGGGCGGTGTTTCGCTCACTCGGCACTCCTGGTGCGGTTACTGTCGGAACGGAAAAAGCTATGGATGCCGGACTCCGGTGCCGGCCAGGACGGCCCGGTACCCTTCGCGGAACGTGGGGTAGGCGAACTCGAATCCGGTGCCGAGCAGTCTCCGGTTGCTGATCCGGCGGTTGCCGCCGCGGCTGCTTCCGGAGTCGGACGGGGCGGGAAGCTCCGTACGGAGTTCGGCGGCCAGGAACTGCAGTACATCGGCCAGTTCCACCGGCTCCTCATCTACTCCAACATAGAGCGGGTCCGGATGTGAAACCTGTGTGCTCAGATGCACTATGGCGGCGGCTGCATCATCCCGGTGGATGCGGTTGGTCAGCCGGGTCCCGGCGGGGACGACGGCGGTGCCTGCGGACACGGTATCGATCAGGCGGGTGCGTCCGGGTCCGTAGATGCCGGCCAGTCGCAGCACCACGGCATCGGGGCGGCGGTCGTGGAGGAGCCGCTCGGCTTCCAGGATCACTTCACCGGTCACCGAGGCAGGAGCCGGCGGGGTGTGCTCATCCACCTCGCCGCCGCCGGCGTCGCCGTAGACCGCGGTGGAGGAGACAAACAGGATGCGCCGGGGCCGGACGCCGTCGCGCTCCAGGGCGTCCAGCACGTTGGCGGTCCCGTCCACATAGGCGGCCCGGTAGGCCGCTTCGCTGCGTTCGCCGGCGGCCACGGCAATCACCACTACGTCGGTGCCCGCGGGAATCCGGGGCAGTTCGCCCGTCCTGCCGGTCAGGTCCGCGGCCTGGCCGGTAATGGGAGCGGGGAGGTTTTCCGGGGAGCGCCGCCAGCCGAGCACGGAAAAGCCGGCTGCGGCGAACCGCAGGCCGGCTTCCGTACCCAGATCGCCACAGCCGGCGATCAGGACTCTCACGTAGTTACTCGGCCAGAGCGGAGATGACGGCCTTGGCCACATCTTCGCTGGACTGGGGGTTCTGGCCGGAGATCAGGTTGCGGTCGCGGACCACGTAGCTGGTCCAGGCCGGTCCGGTCTCCACTTCGGCGCCCTTGTTCCGCAGGACTTCCTCGACGAACCAGGGGGTGTTCTCCCCGGTGCCGCCGTTGAGTTCTTCCTCGTCGGTGAAGACGGTGACCTTGCGGCCGGCGAAGACAAAGTCGCCGTTGTCGGTCTCGGCGCTGAGCAGGCCGGCCGGGCCGTGGCAGAACGGGGCAATGATCTTGCCGGCGGCGTCCGCCTCGGTGAGGATCCGGCCCAGGTCCTTGTCGAAGGCGAGGTCGCTCATGGGCCCGTGCCCGCCCGGCATGACCACGGCGTCGTACTCGGTCAGGTCCGCGTCAGCGAGCACCAGCGGGTTGGACAGCTCGGCGTCGATGAACGCAATGTACTGGGTGAAGGCGGCGGCCTTTTCGGCGCTGCCGGCGGACTCGGGGGCCAGGGATACCTGGTCCACGGTGGGCTTGGCGCCCCCCGGGGTGGCGATGCGGACGGTGTGCCCGGCTTCGCGCAGGACGCGGTGGGACTCGACGAGTTCCTCGGCCCAGTAGCCGGTGGGATGCTCGCTGCCGTCCCGCATGGTGAGGGAATCGGCGGCGGATACGACCATCAGAATGTTAGCCATGTGTTGTGTCTCCTTGGTGCTGTGGAAAAAAGATAAGAGGCGGGAAGGTTACTTGGCGTCCGCGGCTGCGGCGGCACCGGCGGCGTCGAGCTCCGCGAAGGTGGCGTCGTCAAGGGAGATGTTCGCCGCTCCCAGGTTGTCTTCGAGGTGCGCAATGGAGCCCGTGCCCGGAATCGGCATCATGACCGGCGAGCGGCGCAGCAGCCAGGCCAGGGCCACCTGCGATGTGCTGGCACCCAGGCGCTTGGCCGCTTCATCCACCGGGCCGCCCTGCTTCGCCAGTTCGCCGGCGGAAATCGGTGCCCACGGAATGAAGCCGATGCCGTTGTCCTCGGAGTACTTCAGTACGTCCTCGGAGGAACGGTCGGTGAGGTTGTAGCGGTTCTGCACGGTGGAAACGGTGAAGAACTTCGCGGCGGCCTCCAGGTCTTCAACGGAGACCTGGGACAGGCCGAGGGCCTTGACCTTGCCTTCCTGCTGAAGGTCGCGCAGTACGGCGAACTGCTCGTCGCGGTCCACCTTGGGGTCGATGCGGTGCAGCTGCAGCAGGTCCAGGGAGTCCACCTTCAGCTTGCGCAGCGACAGTTCGGTCTGCTGGCGCAGGTACTCCGGGCGGCCCACCGGCACCCAGACATCCGGTCCGGTGCGGACAAAGCCGACCTTGGTGGCGATGCGCACGCCGTCCGGGTAGGGGTAGAGCGCTTCGGCGATGATCTCTTCGCTGATGTTCGGGCCGTAGGAATCGGCGGTGTCGATGAAGTCGACGCCCAGCTCGACGGCGCGGCGGACCACGTCAACGGCGGTGCCGCGGCTTTCGGGCTCGCCCCAGACACCGGGTCCCACAATCCGCATGGCGCCGAAGCCCAGGCGGTGTACGGTGCCGAGATCCAAGAGGTCGATGGTGGGGGACAGGGCGGGTGAAGTATCCGTCGTATCAGTCATGTAAGCGCCAACGTGCCGTGCAGCCGGCTTATTCCTCAGCAGGCTTACAAGCACCGCGGGGGATACCCTTGCAGCGAGGGGGAATTGCCGCGTGAGTGCAACGAAGTGGAACGTCGAACGGAATCTGCGTGCCGGAATGGTGCTGCTGCCGGCAGGAATGTGCGTCCTGTACTTCGGGCAGGCCCTGGCCGAAGCATTGGCCTTCTTCCTGCTGGGGGCAATCTACGGCGCCCTTCTGTATCGGGTGGTCAACCTGTCGCAGCGGGCCTTTATGGTCATGGGAGCCCCTGCATTCCTGCTCATCCTGGGAAGCCTGATACTGCTTCAGCAGGACGTGGGAATCCCTGCGGCGGGTCCGTGGATTTTGGGCTTCATTGCCGGTGGCATCATGGGCGGATATGTCTGGCTTGGCCCGCGGGCCGGAGCGGAGTTCCGCCGGAAAAACCCGCGCCGCCGCAATGCAGAGGGCAGCTATCCGGGAGGCTGGCAGCCGGCGGCCGTCAATGCCGTGAGCGCTCTGCTGCTGCTGGGGCTGGGGACTGCCCTCTTCCTGCTCGCATCGCCCACGATCGGGGTGGGTGCGTGCCTGGTCGGCGGGGTCCTTGCGGGGTGCGCGCTGATGCGTTGGCCAAAGACCCCGGAGCAGAGGTTCCTGGCGTCGCTTGCCCTGCCGGTACTGTTCCTCGTGTTGCTCCTGGCTGGTCAGACCGTTTTTGGGCTGGTATTTGGTTTCGGAGTGTCGGCCGGTGTCCTCATCGGCGGGCGGTTCTGGACCGGTCCCCGGTTCGGTGAGCCGCGACCGCCCATGAGCGGCCAGGGACCGCGGCGGCAGAAGAAACGGCGTCCCAACCCCCGGCCCGAGGCCGCGAAGAAGGCCGGGAAGACGGCTGCGCGGTAATCCGCTCTGCCGCCAAGGACATGCCTTGTCCGCAAAGGGGGTTCCGGGGCTGTTCGGGCCGGTCTAGCGTGGCGCCATGGACTGGAAAATCGAACTTGTACCGGTGCCGGTGTCCGACGTCGATGCCTCCAAAAACTTCTACGTGGACCAGGTGGGCTTCACCGCCGATTTTGACGAACGGGTGGATGAGAGCCTGCGGTTTGTGCAGCTGACTCCGCCGGGATCAGCCTGCTCGGTGGTGATTGGCCCGGGCACCACGGACATGGTGCCGGGGACCCAGCGGATCCAGGTGGTGGTGCCCAGTGCGGCCGAGGCGCGGCAGCACCTGGTGGATCACGGGGTGGCCGCCAGCGAGATTACCCCGCTGGATTGGGGAACCTTCGTGTATTTCAGTGACCTGGACGGCAACCAGTGGTCGCTGCAGGAGCTCCCCGCGATTCCGCCCACGCTGCCGTCGGAGTCCTAGCGGCCGTCTGCCGGGCGCCGCTTCTTCCTAAAGCTCCGCCGCCACGGCGTTCAGCACCTCGGTCAGATCGGCCTTGCCCTGGCCGTAGTCAAAGATGGTGGTGGCCAGCTGGGGTGTGCTGGTGGCGAGGACCCGCGTGGTCCCGGCGTCGATCGGCTCGAAGCTCAGGACAATGTCCTCGCCGAAGCTCTTCCACGTGGTCCCCGCCGTGAGTTCCGCCCGTTCCATCCAGATTCCGGTAACGGTCATCCGCGGAAGCCTGTAGGAAGCGCGTTCGACGGCGGCGGGCAGTTCGGCCACCGGCGCCTGGACCACCAGCTCGCCACGGGCACGGGCCCGTTTCGAGGTGACGTTGAGACTGATTGTTTTGGTGTTCCCCATAGTCATGCATCAGAGAATAGCGCAGGCCGCAGGCACCCGCTGCGGAGGCTGAAACTACCTGCTTGCCGGCTCAGGCATACCAATGACGGGGAGTATGTTTGAAGATGGTCAGACAATGCGGGCCGCCGTCAGGCCGGCCCCGCAACAGGCCGTTGACAGTACGCCGAAGGGCAACCAATGAAGATTGCACTTTTCGCCACCTGCATTGTGGACGCGATGTACCCCTCCACGGCGCGCGCCACCGTGTCCATCCTCGAGCGGTTAGGCCACACCGTGGTGTTCCCCGCGGGACAGGCCTGCTGCGGCCAGATGCACATGAACTCCGGATATTTCCCGGAGGCCATGCCGGTGGTCCGCAACCACGTGGCAGCCTTCGAAGCGGAGGATTACGACGTCGCCGTGGCACCTTCCGGCTCCTGCGTTGCCTCCGTGAAGCACCAGCACGCGATGCTGGCCCGCACCATGGGCGACGCAGACCTGGAAACCCGTGCCAACGCCGTCGGCGCCCGGACCTATGAGCTTTCCGCACTGCTGACCGATGTCCTGGGCGTCACCGATGCCGCCGCGGAACTGGGCTCCTGGTATCCCCACCGGGTGACCTACCACCCCAGCTGCCACGGTATGCGGCTGCTGCGGCTGGGAGACCGGCAGGCGGACCTGTTGCGCACGGTGGAGGGCCTGGAACTGGAACCGCTGCCGCAGGCGGACCAGTGCTGCGGCTTCGGGGGAACCTTCTCGATGAAGAACGCCGATGTCTCCTCGGCCATGCTGGCGGACAAAAACGCCAACATCGCCGCCACCGGAGCCGGGCTGTGCACCGGGGGAGACGCATCCTGCCTGCTGCACATCGGCGGCGGACTCTCCCGGCAGGGCAGCACCATCTCCACCCTGCATTTCGCCGAGATCCTCGCCAGTACGCGGGACAACCCGGCACCAGCACCGGACCGGATCGGCAGTGCCGCCGGCATCAGCGGAAAGGCCGGCCGATGAGCTCCACCTATCTGGGTATGCCGGGACGGCCGGTTTTCGGAGACGGCAACCTGCACGCAACGGAAGCGTTTCCCACGGCGGCCCGGCGGGAACTGGGCAACGCCCAGCTGCGCGCGAACCTGGGCCATGCCACCCACACCATCCGGGACAAGCGGCTGCGGGTGGTGGCGGAACTACCGGACTGGGAGGAGCTGCGGGACGCCGGAAGCGCAATCAAGGAATCCGTTATGGCACGGCTGCCCGAACTGCTGGAGGAGTTCGAGGCGAACTTCACCGCCCGGGGCGGGAAAATCCACTGGGCGCGGGATGCCGCTGAAGCGAACAAAACCGTGCGGGACCTGATCCGCGACGCCGGTGCGGACGAAGTGGTCAAGGTCAAGTCCATGGCAACGCAGGAAATCGGCCTGAACGAATACCTCGAAGAGCAGGGCATCGCCGCGTTCGAAACCGACCTGGCGGAACTGATTGTCCAGCTGGACCATGACAAGCCCAGCCACATCCTGGTCCCGGCCATCCACAAAAACCGCACCCAGATCCGGGACATCTTCCTGCGGGAAATGCCGGATGTGGATCCCGGCCTCACCAACAACCCGGCCAGGCTGGCCGAAGCGGCCCGCGTGCATCTGCGCCGGAAATTCCTGTCCGCCAAAGTTGCCGTTTCGGGCGCGAACTTCGCCATTGCCGAGTCCGGAACCCTCGCCGTCGTCGAATCCGAAGGCAACGGCCGGATGTGCCTGACCCTGCCCGAGACCCTGATCACCGTGATGGGCGTGGAGAAGCTGCTGCCCTCCTGGCAGGACCTGGAAGTTTTTATGCAGCTGCTGCCGCGTTCCTCCACGGGGGAGCGGATGAACCCGTACACCTCGCTGTGGACCGGGGTGACGGAAGGTGACGGACCGCAGAACGTGCACCTGGTGCTGCTGGATAACGGACGCAGTGCTGCCCTGGCCGATGAAATGGGACGGTCCGCCCTGCACTGCATCCGCTGCAGTGCGTGCATGAACGTCTGTCCTGTCTACGAGCGCACTGGCGGGCATGCTTATGGCTCCACCTATCCCGGTCCCATCGGGGCCATCCTCTCGCCGCTGCTCACCGGGATTACCTCCGAGGAGAACGCCTCGCTGCCCTACGCCTCCTCGCTGTGCGGCGCCTGCTACGACGCCTGCCCGGTGAAGATCAACATCCCCGAAATCCTGGTTCACCTGCGGGCCGAGGACGTGGACAGCAGACGCGGAACCAGAAAAATCCCCGGGCAGATGGACGTAGCCATGAAAGCGGCGTCCTGGGCCATGGGTGCGGGCCGGCGTATGGCCTTGGTGGAAAAAGCCCTTCCGCTGGGGAAGCTGGCCGCCGGTCCGGACAGGAAAATCAAAAAGCTTCCCGGCATTGCTGCCGGATGGACGCAAAGCAGGGATATCCCCGCACCGCCCGCACAGTCCTTCAGGGACTGGTGGGGGAAGGAACGCGGGAAGTCCGCCCCAGGGGAGAACGCCCCCACCATCACCAGGCAAAAGGAAAAGGAATGAGCGCCCGTACTGAAATCCTGGACCGGCTCCGGTCGGCTCTCCATGATGCACCGGCAGCTCCGGACATTCCGCGCCATTACCGGCACGAATCCGGCCTGCCCGGGGATGAACGCATCGAACTGCTGCGCGACAGGCTGCTGGATTACAAGGCCGGCGTCTGTGTAGTGGATGAGCCCGACGTGCCGGCCCGCGTGGCCGAACTGCTGGGGGAGGGCACCACCTATGTGGTCCCGCCGGGACTGGAGGAAGCCTGGACCGCGCTCGCTCCCGGCCGCATCACCGATTCTGCGGAGGAACCGCTCTCCGTTGCTGAGCTGGATGCTGCGGACGCCGTGGTCACCGGATGCGCCGCAGCCGTCGCGGAAACCGGGACCATCATCCTGGATGGCAGCCCCGATCAGGGACGCAGGGCCATCTCCCTTATCCCGGATCACCACATCTGCCTGGTCCGTGCCGGGGACATTGCAGGTGTGCTGCCCGAAGCCCTGCGCGGGCTGGACGGTACCCATCCGCTGACCTGGATCAGCGGTCCCAGCGCCACCAGCGACATTGAGCTGGAACGGGTGGAGGGCGTCCACGGCCCGCGGACCCTCGACGTGGTGATTATCCGCGGGTGAGGGACGCGCCCGGGCTAGAACGAGCCGGAGCTGCCTGAACCCGAGAAGCTGCCGCCGCTGCTCCCGTAGCCGGTGGTGCTGGAGGTGTCCGAGCGCACCGAGCTGATCTCGGCTGTACCGTTTTCCAGATCCGTGTTGAACGTGGCCACTGAGTAGAAGGCGTAGTACGGAAAGACCGTGTCCAGGATGCCGGGCCGGTAGCCGTCCCTGTGGCCGGGCCGCCGGGCGCTGTCCTGCTCGAAGGCGTTGCGCAGAAGCTCGCGTTCCTTCTCGTTCTTCGCATAACCGGCAATCACGGTTTCGGAGTGGTTCCTCAGCAGATCGGAAAGCTCGCCGCGGGCCGACCGCAGCCGGTCCAGGGCCGTTTCGGGACTGATGGATCCCTCCGACAGTTCCGCAGCCCAGGAGCGCAGGTCCTGGCGGACCCGGGTGCGGAAGGCGGTCAGTGCTGCGGCGGTGGCGGAATCCTTTTCCCCCGTCTCGGACTGAAGCAGATCATCGAGCCGGTCCAGGTCTTCGTTGAACGGGCTGACCTGGCGGTCCCAGGCCCGCTCCCATCCCGGCGCCTTGTTCAGCAGGGAATTGGTATCCGCAATCACGTCATCCAGGCCGTCAAGCTCCGTGGCGGTGTCTGCGTATTCTTCGATCACGGCCGTACTGCTGCGTTTCCGAAGGTCCTTCGCCGTCAGGTCATGCGCGGCATTGTTCTGCTGGGTGGCCTTGGCATACCTGGTCATAAAGGTCCGGTACTGTTCCAGGACCTTGGCTCCGTACGTGGAATCCGCAGGAATGGTGCGGGCATCCACCTCGGTGGCGTCCAGATCCCGGGCGACACTGGAATACGCGGCGTCTGCGGTCTTCAGGAGTGCGGCATTCTTCGTGCCGCGGCGGCGCCGGAGTCCGACGGCGGTGCCGGCTCCGGCCAGTACGGCGGCACCTCCTACGGCGGAGGCTCCGATGAAGACGGGACTCGCGTACCAGGGCCGGTTGATACGTTCGGCGGCCTCTTCGACGGCGGCAATCGTGCCGTCCGTCCACTGTGCTTCGCGGAAAAGGTCATTGACCTCTTCCCGGATGTCTTCCTGCTGGTCCAGGGGGATCTTCCGGTCTTCGCCGAAATAGGTGCCGGTATGGCGGCCCACCGGGTCCAAGGCAAAGATGAACAGCCCGTCCGCCCACTTCTGGCCGTCCCCGCTGATCCACTCCGGGTGCTCGGCACGGGCGAAGTTCAGCACATCCTCATTGATGTTTGCCTCTTTGCTGCCGTTGTAGGTATACACGGCCACCGTGGTGGGTTCACGGAAATCAATGTCCTCGAGGGCAGGCAGCAGGGTGTTGGCGTCGAGCACCCCTGCGGTGTCCTCGACGATGACCTCCTGCGGCGCCACGGCCGAGGCAGGCGCGGCGCCGAAGGCAAGCATGGTCAGCAGGAGCAGCAGGACAGAGAGTACGCGGCGCACGGGCTTTCCCTCCGGGTCTGAGATGTAATGCCCACGAGCGTAGCGGCTGGTTGTGCGCGCCGCGACCTGTCAGGGTAACAAGGCCCCGGCAACAACCCCGCCGCGGCGTCCACTGCAACGACCCCCGTGGCAACAACTCCGCGGCGTCTCCGGACGGCAGCGCCTTCCCGGTTAGGCGTTGAGCAGGATCCTGGCGCGCTTACGGGCCGGGGCCGGTACCGGCGGCAGTACCGGGAGTGGATCCGCAGCCGGGGCCTGAGCCCGGGTGACCGTAGTCAGGAACCGGACCGTCTCACGCAGCGTCTGCAGGGCCTCGGGCCGATGCAGCCGGAACTGGTATTCATGGCCGAGTACCGGTTTGTGGTCCCGGGGCCAGAACCCGCGGGTTACCGGAACCCCGAGCGCCTCCAGCCGGTCCGCCAGGGGAACGGATTGGCTTGCCGTCAGCGGATCCCCGTTGCCTGCGGCAATATAGGTGGGCGGGAACCGGGCATCCACATGCTCGAAGATGGACATGTGTTCTGCCGCCTCCGTGGCTGCCCAGTCCTTGGACCCGGTATAGGCCCAGAGCGCTTTCCTCAGGCCCCACCCGAACGTGCCGCTGAGGCTGGCTACGGACTGAAAATCGTAGACCCCGCAGTGAAGCAGGATGCCGCGCAGATGCTCGGGTGCAGCGGCGGGGGAAATGCCGGTCCGGCGGGCATAGGCGGGATTGGTGATGCCCAGGGCCAGCTGCGCAGCCAGCTGCGCTCCGGCGGAGTCCCCGGCCAGGACAATCCGGTCCGGATCCAGGCCGTATTTATCTGCGTGTTCCCGCAAATACCCCAGCGCCGCGTTCAGTTCCCTGACTGCCGTGGGGTAGCTGACCTTGGGGGAAACGGAGTAACCGACGCCCACCACGGCATAGCCGTAGCCGGCCAGGACACGCAGATACGGCTCCACGTCCTTTTTCGACCCCGAGATCCAGGCACCTCCGTGGATCCAGACCACCAGCGGTAGCGGTTTGCTGGCGGACGCAGGCAGGAACAGGTCAAGGGTTGGGTTGACGGCGGCACCCAGATAACGAAGTCCCTGGTGCCCGGTGATACTTACGTGGGGAAGATGCAGCCGCGGGCGCGGATACTGCAGTTTCCCTGCGCCGGAGAAAACACTGCGGATGAGCAGGGCCGAGGGGCGGGGGTCCCGCTGCAGGGTGATGGCAGCTACGGTTCCGGCAACGGCGGCTGCCCCGGCAAGGACCCCCGCTGCCGCTGGAGAGAGGATCTTCACGATTTCAGGCTAGGACGGCCAAATGAGCACGTTTTTCGGCATTCGCCGCCAGCACGCGGTTCTGTCCTACGCGCCGGGACGCATCTCACGGCCTCTGGTGAGGCGGCTTACCGGTGTACGGCGGACCCACGGTGTCCGGGGGCGCGAGGGGATCGGGGGAGTGATGCCTTCAGCTAGCCGGCCGTGACCTCATCGGCACTGCGTTCGCGATGGTGACGAACGTAGCCGGCAGTTGCCACGGCAATTGAAATAGCGGCAGAGATTGACAGTCCCAGCCAGAGGCCCACCTTCAGTGCAGCGGCCCCGGCCACGGCTCCGAGCATAATCAGAGCGATTGCCAGGGCGCGGCGCAGCCAAAACCGGCTGTTGCCGCCGGCGAGCCGGGAATCGGAGGCCAGACCGGTGATGGTGGAGGTCACCACCACCGTGGTGATCTCGGCAACTGCCAGGCGCTTGGCCGTTGCAGCCTGGACGCCCATGGCAGTGGCTAGCGACGACGTCGTTATGCCGCCGAGTACCTCGTTGCCCTGGACATCGGCCAGCAGGGAGAAGACGGCCAACGCGGTAATGACAGCGGCCACCACGATCAGCGCAACCGAGGTCCGCGAACTCCAGCCCTGGGGCCCCTTGCGCAGCATGCGCCCGGCCAGGGCGGCACCGAGCATAAAGAAGATCAGCGCCAGCACCGGCCGGAGGACCGGCAGGCCGGTCCCGCCGGCAAACGCCATGCCCAGGAGCACCACGTTGCCTGTCATGTTTCCGGTGAAGACCTGGTCCAGGCCCAGATATCCGACGGCGTCCACCACTCCGGTGGAGAAGGTCAGGGCCAGCATCAGCCACAAATGCACCCGTTCGGTAGGCACGGCGTTCAGTCGCTTCACGGGCGGGCTGTCTCCTCAGGCAGGTGCCCGGCCACCTCTGAACACGGCCGGGCAGGAAGTCCGATTGTATGCAAATGGGACCGCATGGGTGCAAAGATTCCCCTGACACTCTTCCGGCAGAAAGCGATCCCGTGACCTTTACTCCGCCCGCGTCCTTTACTACCCGCCCCACGCTGCAGGGAACGTTCGGCATGAGTGCCTCAACCCACTGGCTGGCCACGGCCTCCGCGCAGGCTGTGCTGGAGCGCGGTGGCAACGCCTTCGATGCCGCGGTGGCCGGCGGGTTTGTGCTGCATGTGGTGGAACCGCACCTGAACGGTCCCGGGGGCGATATGACCGGTGTGTTCGCCACAGCGGACAATCCCGGACGTCCCGTGGTCCTCATGGGGCAGGGGCCTGCCCCCGCCGGTGCCACGCGTGAGCATTACCTCACCGAAGGCCTTGAGCTGGTGCCCGGCGCCGGCGCCCTCGCCGCGGCGGTTCCGGCGGCGGTGGACGCGTGGCTTCTGCTGCTCCGCGACCACGGTTCCTGGGAGCTCGGCGAGGTGCTCGCCTTCGCCGTTGATTACGCCCGCAACGGCCACCCGGTGGCGGGCCGGGTGGGAGCAACCATCCAGGCCGTGGCAGAGCTGTTTACCGACCACTGGCCCACGTCCGCGGCGCAGTGGATGCCCGGGGGAAGAGCGCCCCGGGAAGGGGAAATCATCCGTAACCAGGCGTACGCGCAGGTGCTGGAGCGGATGGTGGCTGCCGGCGCGGGGGAATCCACCCGGGAAGGGCGGATTGATGCCGCGCGGAGGGAATGGCGTGAAGGGTTCGTGGCCCGGGCCGCCGTCGAATTCCTCGCCGGACCGCACCGGCATTCCTCGGGGACGAACCATGCAGGTGTCATTTCACTGGCCGACTTTGCCGGGTTCGAGGCGTCCTTTGAACCTGCCGTGACATTCAATTTCCGCGGCTACACCATCGCCAAGACCGGTGCCTGGGGGCAGGGCCCGGCGCTATTGCAGACCTTGGCCATCCTGGCAGGGTTCGGGGACGAAAGGCTGGACCCCTCCACCGCCTTGGGTGCCCACACCATCCTGGAGGCGCAGAAACTGGCCATCGCGGACCGGGAAGCCTATTACGGAGATGCGCAGGTTCCGCTGGAGCACCTCCTCAGTGAGGACTACGCGGCCGCCCGGCGGACGCTGATCGGTGATACTGCGTCCCACGAGTTCCGGCCCGGCACGGTGCCCGGCCGCGTGCCCTTCATGCCGCCGCTGCGCACGGAGTACCAGCCACCGGCAACCGACGGCGGCGGCTTTGCCGGGGTGGGCGAGCCGACGGTGGCGCCCACCGGGGAAGTGCGGGGCGACACCTGCCACATCGACGTGGCGGACCGGTGGGGAAACATGGTGTCCGCCACCCCGTCCGGCGGCTGGCTGCAGTCCTCACCCACCATCCCTGAACTTGGTTTCTGCCTGGGCACCCGGCTGCAGATGACCTGGCTGGAGGAAGGCGCCCCGTCCACCCTGACACCGGGCAAGCGTCCGCGCACCACACTGACCCCCACACTCGTGCTGCGGGACGGCCATCCGGTCTCCGCGCTGGGGTCCCCCGGCGGAGACCAGCAGGACCAGTGGCAGCTGCTTTACCTGCTGCGCACCATTGTGGGCGGGTACACCCCGCAGCAGGCCATCGACGCGCCTGCCCTGCACACCACCTCCATCCCGGGATCGTTCTGGCCCCGCACCTGGACCCCGGGCGGGGCAGTGGTGGAGGACCGGCTGGGCGGGGACGTCATCGCGGAGCTTGAAGCGCGTGGCCATGTCGTGAGCAGGGCTGGGGACTGGACGCTGGGGCGCCTCTCTGCAGTGACGCGTGAACCGGGAACCGGCCTGCTGCAGGCTGCCGCGAACCCCCGGGGGATGCAGGGATACGCCGCAGGACGCTGACGACGCACCGCATCATGCCCGGAAGAGGCCGGACACGTCCGTACTCCGTTCCGTTGCCGGAGGTGCCCGCCTATCGTGGGAGAGGGGAAACCCTTCCTACTGTGAGCGAGGCAGCGCCATGGCCAACATCACCACCCGACCCGTCACCAAACTCGGAATCGTAGGTGCAGGCAGCGTCGGCACCTCGTTGGCCTACGCAGCCATCATCAGGGACACCGCCCGCGAGATTGCCATCTATGACATCGATGCGGTCAAGGCGGAGGCCGAATCGCTGGACCTGGCCCACGGCACCCAGTTCACCGGGGCCAATACGGTTACCGGGGGCGGGAACATTGAAGCGCTCGCAGGATCCGACGTCATAGTGATAACCGCCGGGGCCCGGCAGCAGCCGGGCCAAAGCCGGCTGGACCTGGCCGGCACCAATGTGCGGATCCTGGAGTCGCTGATGCCGCAGCTCATGGAACAGGCCCCGGACGCGGTGTATATCCAGGTCACCAATCCTGCGGATGTCCTGGCAGTAGCGGCGCAGAAGATCGGCGGCCTGCCGCGTAACCGCATCTTCTCCTCCGGCACTGTCCTGGATACCTCGCGCCTGCGCCTCCTGCTGGCCCGTGAGGCACATGTGCTGATGACCAGCGTGCATGCCACCATCATCGGGGAGCACGGAGACTCGGAATTCCCCGTCTGGTCCAACGCAACCATCGGACCGGTCCCCATCCGGGAGTGGCAGGTCAGCGGGCGCCAGGTCTTCACCGACGAGTTCCTGGCTGCTGCCACCCATGATGTGATCAACGCCGCCTACCGGGTGATCGAGGGCAAGGGCGCCACGAACTACGCCATCGGCCTTGCCGGTGTGCGGATTGTGGAAGCGGTCCTGAACGCCGAAAACGCCGTCCTCCCGGTATCGGCCACGCTCGCCGGGGAGTACGGGATCCGGGGAGTTGCCCTGTCGCTGCCCTCGATCGTGGGGCACAACGGCGTCTACAAGATGCTGGAAATGCCGCTGGATGATGCGGAGAAGAACAAGCTGATGGATTCGGCGGAGACCCTGCGCAAAACCCTGGACTCACTGGGGATTTAGAAACCGGGCATTAAGCAGGTTCGGCGGCGCCGTCCCGGAAGGGGACAACGCCGCCGACTGCCGTGGGACCTAGCTGGCGGGTACGGTCTCGGAGACGGCTGCTGCCGGCTCCTTCGCCAGCCGCACGGCGTCGTCGAACTCCGCCTCAACCTCCGGAGAGGGTTTGTGCGTGAACAGGCTGACCACCACGGCCAGGATCACGTTGATGAAGAAACCGGGCACAATCTCGTACAGCGTTCCGGACAGGGCGTCGATGCTGCCCCAGATGTAGGCGGTCAGCGCGCCGGCGATCATGCCGGTCAGCGCGCCGGCAATGCTCAGGCGGCGCCAGAACAGGGCCAGCAGGATGGTGGGGCCAAAGGCTGCCCCGAAACCGGCCCAGGCGAAACCGACGAGGTCCAGGATGGTGGAGTTGCGGCCCAGGGCGATGAGGATGGAAATCACCGACACCACCAGCACGCCGAGGCGGCCCAGCATCACCAGGGACTTCGATGAAGCGTCCCGCTTCAGCACAATCTTGTACAGGTCCTCCACCAGGGCCGAGGACGTCACGATGAGCTGGGAGGAAATGGTGCTCATGATCGCGGCCAGCACTGCTGCCAGGACGAAACCGGCCACCAGCGGATGGAAGAAGATCTGCGCGAGGCTCAGGAACACGGCTTCGGGATCGTCCAGGGTCAGTGCGTTCTGCTGGAAGTAGGCCACGCCCACCAGGGCCGTGAACATGGCACCGACGACGCTGAAGAGCATCCAGCCGACGCCGATGCGCCGTCCTGCCTTGGCATCGGCAGGGGAGCGCAGTGCCATGAACCGGACAATGATGTGTGGCTGGCCGAAGTAGCCCAGGCCCCAGGCCAGCGCCGAAATAATGCCGAGCGCTGTGCCGCCGGCGATCGGGTCGAGCATGTCCGGGTTCACCTCGCGGATGGAGTCGACCATGCCACCGAAACCGCCCACCTGTGCCAGTCCCACCGCCGGAACGAGGATCAGCGCCGCAACCATCATGAGTCCCTGCACCACGTCGGTGTAGCTGGCGGCGAGGAATCCGCCGAAGAGCGTGTAGGCGATGGTCACGACGGCCACGATCAGCATTCCGGTGACGTACGTGGAGCCGAAGGAGCTTTCAAAGAAGACACCGCCGGCCACCATGCCGGAGGAAACATAGAACGTGAAGAAGACCAGGATGATGATGCCGGAGACTACACGCAGCGTCCGGGAACGGTCCCGGAGCCGGTTTTCCAGGAAGCTGGGAACCGTAATCGAGTTGTTGGCGACCAGGGTGTAGGCACGCAGCCGCGGAGCGACGAACTTCCAGTTCAGCCAGGCGCCGACGGTGAGCCCGACGGCGATCCAGCCTTCCACGAGGCCGGAAACGTAGATGGCGCCGGGCAGCCCCATCAGGAGCCAGCCGGACATATCCGAGGCACCGGCGCTCAGGGCGGCGACGCCCGGTTTCAGGTCCCGGCCGGCCAGCATGTAGTCGTCGAGGCTGTTGGTCTTCCGGTAGGCCCACCAACCGATAGCCAGCATCGCGAGCATGTAGACCGCCATGGCGATCACCTTGTACGTCTGGTCTGTCATTATCTTGGATTGCCGTTCATTAGGGGGTGGATCAGGGGTTACGGCATCCAAGTATGTCAGACGTCACATGGACATCAGTTCCCGCAGGCGCCACGCGTTCCGCACGGCATGGCCCTCGCCGTCGTTGTTGAAGTACGCATACACGTCTTTTCCCGACTGGTCCCATTCGCGGATCCGTGCCGCCCACCACGCCAGGTCCTGTTCCGAATAGGATCCCGCGTACAGGTGCTCCGGGTCCGGGCCGTGCAGCCGGACGTACACAAAATCCGCTGTCGCGCGCAGGGTGCAGGGAAGGTGGGCGCCGCTCATCACCGTGTACGCAGCGTTGTGCCGCTCCAGCAGGCTGAAGACGTCCTCGGAATCCCAGCTGTCGTGTCGGAATTCCACCGCCACCCGGATGCTTCCGGGCAGCTGGGAGAGCACGTAGTCCAAACGTTCGTCGTTGCGCTCCATGTCGGGGGAAAGCTGGAACAGCAGCACACCGGCGCGGTTTCCCAGCACCTGGAAACAGCGGTCGATGCGTCCAATCCACTCATCCGGATCCCGCAGCTTGCGGGCGTGGGTCAACCCGCGCGGGGCTTTCACGGAAAAAACGTAGCCCTCCGGCAACCGGTCCCGATAGGCAGCGAACGCTTCTTCCCTGGGCCAGCGGTAGAAGCTGCCGTTCAATTCCACGGTGTCGAATTCCTCCGCGTACTTTTCCAGCCATATGCGTGCCGGTACGCCTTTGGGGTACAGCACATTGCGCCAGTGGTTGTAGGCCCAGCCCGATGTTCCGATATGGATGCTCACGTCATCCAACCTAGCTGCCGGATCCGGACCCCGGCGGGATTGTGCCCGTCCGGCAGGGGTTCCACACTGGAAGGAGATCCAGCCGCGCTGTCCGTACCCCCGCGCTAACCACCCGCCCCCGTGCCGCTAGGAGCGTCCCATGGATGACGAGCTTCCCGATGACGGGGTGGACTTCCTGCACATGGTGCGGGATCTGCCTTCCGCTCCTGCTGCCATCTACTCTGCGTGGCTGGACCTCTCCCGGATTACGTCGTGGTGGGGAGCCGAAGGTTTTGTGGTTCCGCCGGACCGAATCGTAGCCAATGCCCACGAAGGCGGGAACTACCAGGCCTGTATGGTTCATACCGCCACGGGCGACGAGATGTGGTGGGCCGGCGAATACCGGGTACTGGAACCGCCGCACCGCTTGGAGGTGACAATGCAGTGGAGGCAAGCGGACGGCACCCCCGCAGGCCCGGTGCGGCTGATCAGCATGGCGCTGCAGCCCCTGCCGGACCTGGATGGTGAAGCGCTCACCCGCATGACGTTCCGGGCAGGCCCGTTCATCGGGGACAGGGAGCTGCGGGCTCATGAAACCGGGTGGGGTGAGTCCTTTAGCCGGCTGGCCGGCTACCTTGCACGCCACGGCGGCCGCTCCTAATGCTGTCCCGGGCGCGGCAAAGACGCTAGCCCAACATACGACCGGATGAAATAAGCCGGCGGCCGCCGCGGTTGTATCTGGCGTGCCCGGACAAAACTGCCGGCATGCAGGCAACTGAAAGGCAAGCACCCCCATGACTGTCCCGCTCTCCATTCTCGATCTCGCCATCATCGATGAGGGCGAGAGCGCGAGGGATTCCTTCGCTTCCTCGCTGGCGCTGGCCCGGAAGGCGGAAAAGGTCGGTTACACCCGCATCTGGTACGCCGAACACCACAACATGCCCACCATCGCTTCCTCTGCCACCAGTGTGCTGATTGGCTACATTGCAGCGCACACCGAGAGCATCCGGCTGGGCGCCGGCGGCGTGATGCTGCCCAACCATGCGCCTTTGACCATTGCCGAGCAGTTCGGCACCCTGGAAACGCTGTTCCCCGGCCGCATCGACCTGGGGTTGGGGCGTGCACCCGGTAGTGACCAGAAGACCATGCGCGCACTGCGCCGTGACCCCATGTCGGCAGACAGCTTCCCGCAGGACGTCCAGGAGCTGCAGGGTTACCTGACCGGCAACACCCTGATTCCCGGGATCAGCGCGACGCCGGGCGCCGGCACCAACGTGCCGCTGTACATCCTTGGCTCCTCACTCTTCGGCGCCAAGCTGGCCGCAGCCCTGGGCCTGCCGTACTCCTTTGCCTCGCATTTTGCCCCGCAGGCCCTGCAGGACGCCGTCAGCATTTACCGGCGGGACTTCAAGCCCTCGGCGCAGCTGGCAGAGCCGTACGTTATTGCCGGCGTTAACGTCATTGCCGCAGATACCACCGAAGAAGCCCAAGAGCTGTTCGCCGATTCAATGCGCCGCCGCGTGACCCAGCTCTTCGGCCGCGACCGCACCTTCACGGACGAGGAAGCCGACGCGATCCTGCAGTCCCCGGGCGGACAGCAGGTCAAGCAGATGGGCCGCTACTCCGCCGTGGGCAATCCCGGGGAGGTCCGGGACTACCTGGACTGGTTCACCGGGCATGCGCAGGCGGATGAGCTGATTGTCGCCACGCAGACGGCCACCTTGGAGACCCGCCTGCGCTCCTTCGAACTGCTCGCAGAGGCAGCGCTGCCCGTCGGCGCCTAGGCCTTCCCTGCACCGGGCCTGTGCTAGATATGAAGGATGAGCACTAACCCCGGGGTTGCACCCTCCGCCCTCCATTGTCCGGTTCCCATGCGCTGGGGCGACATGGATGCCTACGGGCATATCAACAACGTGGAAATAGTGCGCATGCTGGAAGAGGCACGCGTGCATGCGTTCGGTCCTCCCGGCGGCACGGGAGGACCGGGCATCGCGCCCGCCGTGCCGCTGTTCACCGATGTTCCCCCGGGCACGCAGTCCCTGGTGGTGGAACACCGCATCCGTTACGTCGCCGAACTGACCTATCGGAACATTCCGGCCGACGTCGATGTCTGGATCAGTGCGCTCAAGGGCGCCAGCCTGACCCTCGCCTATGTCATCTCCGATCCGGTCACCGGCAAACCCTGCGTGCGCGCGGAGACCACCCTGGCCTTCGTAGACGGCACCACGGGCGGGTTGCAGCGCCTGACACCGGAGCAGAAGGAGATGGCAGCGGCCTACATGGGCGATCCGGTCTTCGCCTGAGGCCCCCAAGGGTCCGGTCTGTTCTGAGGCTCGCCTGGTCCGCAGGTCTGCTCCGGGCAGGCCGGGGCTTCTGCCGGGTCCGGGCCCCGCGCTAGCATCGGGGGACACCCGCACTCGAAGATTTCCTTATAGAAGGAGCTACGCCGTGTGGCATAACCTCGGCATCACCCCGTTGGAAGCACTTTGGGTAGTCCTGGGGGCCGTGGGCATCTACGCGGCCTTCTATCTTTTGGTCCGGGCCTTCGGACTGCGCGCACTGGCCACGTGGTCAACCTTGGACAAAGCCGTGGTGATTGCCCTCGGTTCGCTGCTGGGCCGCGTGGTCCTCGGCTATACCCCCACCCTCAGCGCCGGCATCATCGGCTTGGCCACACTGTTCGCGATGCTGCGCCTGGAGCGCTGGTGCCGGGAGAAGGACATCCGGTTCTTCTCCAGCCGGCCGATACTCCTGATGGCCGGCAGCGAGATACTTCCTGAGGGCCTGCGCCGCGCGCGGGTGGTGGAGGATGAGCTGTACTTCAAGCTGCGGCAGGCGGGAATCTGCAATCTTTCTGAAGTGGCGGCTGCCGTTCTGGAAACCACGGGTGATGTGACCGTCCTGCGGAGGGGGCAGCGGATAGATCCCCTGCTGGTGCGCCGGGTGCCGAACCGGGAGCGGATTCCTGCGGATCTGATGCTTCCGGATTAGACAGGCAGAGGGGCAGTTTGGTCTTATGGCCAACCTCGTGTAGGCTGAAACGCAGTTGTTGTGTTGCGCATTTTGTATTTCAAGCGGCGAAACCCACACGGGCTAGCCGCTTTTCTGTAAAAGCGGTAAAGGAACACCGCGACTGAAACCTCCCGAAAGTCGGGAAGTGTTTCAATCCAGAAGGAATATTAAAATGGCTACAGGTACCGTGAAATGGTTCAACTCCGAAAAGGGCTTCGGCTTCATTGAGCCCGACGACGGCAGCGCCGACGTCTTCGCTCACTACTCCGCTATCAACTCCAACGGCTACAAGTCGCTGGACGAGAACCAGAAGGTTAGCTTCGACACCGAGCAGGGCCCCAAGGGCCCGCAGGCCTCGAACATCCAGGCCCTCTAATTTCTTAGAGACTTTGTAACGGCTTCAGCGCCGTAACAGTAAAAAGCAGGACGGGTTCGCCCGTCCTGCTTTTGCGTTAACCGGCGCACCCGCCGAGACCCGGTTGTAGCCGGATCCCCGGGGTTGCGTCCTTCCCCTCGCTGCGAAGGGAAGGACACAAACCTAGTCGTGAATCCGCACGGCAGCCTCGCGCAGGTACTGTTCCACGCGGGTGTAGGCATCCTGGGTCAGGGCCTTCCAAAGATTCATGCTGAGGATCGGATCCTTGACCGCCAGTTCATCAATGGAATCGGCGGTCAGGACCATAACCTTCAGCGGCCCGGATGCCTTGACCGTGGTTTCCTGCCGCTTGTCCTCGCCCATGGCCATTTCACCAAACGTCATGCCGGGCCCCAGCGTGGCAAGCTTCACCCTGCTGCCGTCCGGCCCGGGCATGGAGGTGGTGATGTGCCCCGAGACGATGAAGAACACGCCTCCGAAACGCTGGCCCACGCGCCGGACAACGTCGCCGTCGTCGTAGGTGCGCTCCTCCATCATGTCCTGCAGCAGCCCGGCTTCCTCCGGCCGCAGGGGACTCAGGGCAGGCGAATCCGCCGGATTGATGCTGGCCGGCAGCACCAGCTCGGAGCCATGCCCCTCCAAAAGCCTGTTCTCGCACCATTCAACGGCGGCGGAACGGGTGGTGAAGGAGGCGGTGTCCCGGCCAAGCTCCTGCAGCGCATCGGTAACCGATCCCTCCACGTCCACCAGGGCCAGTTCACGGCCGTCACGGCGGAGCATGTCCTCCGCCTCGGCAATCAGCCGGATGGCGACGTCGGAGACTTCATCAACACTGCGCAGATCGGCGACGACAATTTCCACCTCGTCCGGCAGGTCGCTGAGGGCGCGGACCATGGACTCCGCCCCGGCGAAAAGGAGATCGCCGTTGAGCTCGATAACCTGCACCCGGTGCCCGTGTCCGGCAAGGATTTCGGCCGCCTCATCAGTGCGGCGGATGCCGGAGGGAGTGGCCGTAATGTCGTAAATAGCCCGGATGGCCGAACGGCCGGTCCGGGCGGCCCGGACAAAATGGAGGCCCAGATCAGAGGACAGCCGCTGGCTGACGGCAACGCCGCGCACGCTGTTGCCGTGCTCGTCCAGGGGAGGGGAGTAGACGGCCAGGCCCACCTGCCCGGGCAGGACAGCCAGGATGCCTCCGGCCACACCTGATTTGGCGGGCATGCCCACGTTGCTGATCCAGGAGCCCGCGTCGTCGTACATGCCGCAGGTGGTCATGACCGAGAGGACGCGTTCAACGGAGAAAAGGTCCAGCACTTCATCCCCGGAGAGGGGATGCCTGCCGCCATTGGCGAGCGTCGCTGCCATCAGGGCCAGGTCCCGGGCATTGACCAGCACGGAGCACTGCCGGAAATAGTCCTCGATGATGGGTTTGGGATCGGATTCAATAATGCCGAAGGAGCGCAGCAGGTACGCCAGCGCAGTGTTGCGGTGCCCGGATTTCAGTTCGGAAGCGTAGATCCGCTCGCTGACGTCCAGGCTCCGGCCGGCGAAGGCGGAATAGGTATCCAGGATCCGTTTGAACCGGGACCTGCCGCCGGACCCTTTGACCAGGGACGTTGCGGTAAGGGCGCCGGCATTGATCATGGCATTGGCGGGCCGGCCGGTACCTTCAGCCAGGGAAATCTCGTTGAACGAGTCGCCGGAAGGTTCCACGTCCACTTTTTCGTCCACCGCGTCCATGCCCAGATCAGACAGGGCCAGCCCGTAGGTGAACGGTTTGGAAATGGATTGGATGCTGAACTCTTCGCGGGTGTCGCCCACCTCATAGACGTACCCGTCGGCGGTAGCCAGCGCTATGCCGAAGTGGTCGGGGTCAACGTTGGCCATGGCCGGAATGGCGCTGTACGGTTGGCCGTCTTTCATGCCCGCTATCTCGGCGTGGATCCGGCGCAGGTAGTTCTCAATCGGGGAGTCCATACTTCCACCCTATGGGGTCACGGAGGGGTGACTCTCCCGGGGGTGCGTTATATACTTTGAGCAGTTGCGGTGTTGTGCAATGTGTATGTTCAAGCGGCGGAACCCAGATCCAGGGCGAGCCGCTTTTTCTGTACTTGTCCAAAAAGGCAGCGCGACGTGAAACTCCCCGAAGGTCGGGGCAGGTTTCGTTAAGAAGGATGATTAAAAATGGCAACAGGTACCGTGAAATGGTTCAACGCTGAAAAGGGCTTCGGCTTCATCGAGCCCGACGACGGCAGTGCCGATGTTTTCGCTCACTACTCCGCTATCAACGCCAGTGGCTACCGGTCGCTCGAAGAAAACCAGAAGGTTAGCTTCGATACCGAGCAGGGTCCGAAGGGCCCGCAGGCGGTTAACATCCAGGTCGTCTAACCAGACTTTCAGGTCCGTTTCACGGGCCGGCTTGAATCAGGAGCAGGACGGGATTTCCCGTCCTGCTTTTGCGTTCCCTGCGGCGCGGCAGGGTGCGGCTACACCCATCGGTCCAGGGCGCTTTCCAGGAGCTCCAGGTCAATCCGGGCGTGCTCGCGACCGATCCTTTCGGCGTCGGCGGCACGCTGTTCGATAATTGCCGCAACCAGGAGTTCATGGTCTGCCAGTGACCTTTTCTCCATGTCCCGCATGCCGGCGGCATCTCCCCAAACATGTGACGGCGCCGCGATGCTGACCCGGCCTTCCACTTCGGCAAGCACAGCCTGCAGGGTGGCGTTGTGCGCGGCGGCGCTGATTGCCAGGTGCAACTGGCCGTCGGCCTGCTGGGATTCCAGGCCGGAGGCTGCCGCGCGGAATGCTTCAAGTCGCCGGGCCAAAACGTCTATGTCCGCTGCCGTCCGGTTCACCGCCGCTGCCCGGCAGACGGTTCCCTGCAGCAGTGACACTGCCTCGCAGGTATCCCGCAGAGCCTCCCACCGGCTGGAAAGGATTCTGCGGACGGCCGGGCCCGAGGAGGCCGGAGGCTGCTCCTGACAGACAAACGAGCCGCCGTTCCGGCCCCGCTGGGTGCGCAGCAGGCCCTGGTCCACGAGCCGCGCAATGGCGGCCCGCACTGTCATCCGGCCCACCTGCAGTGAGGCGGCGAGGTCGCGTTCGGCAGGGAGCCTGGAACCGGGCAGGTACTCGCCAATCGCAATGGCTGTCACCAGGCGGTCCACTATCTCATCCACCCGGGACGAACTCTCAAGCGGGGTGTCCAAGCCGCCAACGGTGCCGGTCATTGCTGTCCTCCTGGTCAGCCTGACTCCTGGCGGAGAGGCGTCGATGCGTAACAAACATACTAATCGGCTTATTGGTCTTGTTTCGATACCTTTCCTCGGTAATGATGATTTTCGCCGGCCCCGGCGGCATCTCCATCGCCGGGTTTCCATGTCGGCTCCTCCGAGCCCGAAAGCACAATGCCATGAACCGTTCCCCCCGCTCCCCGGAGCGCGATTCCCAGCAGGAGCTGGAATCCCTGGGTTACAAGCAGGAACTCCGCCGGTCAGTTTCCACGGCCGATCTCCTTATTTACGGCCTGATTTTTATGCTGCCCATCGCGCCGTGGGCCATTTTCGGCACGGTGTACAACGCTTCCGGCGGCATGGTGCCGCTTGTGTACCTCATCGGGCTCATTGCCATGATCTTCACGGCTCTCGCGTATGCGCAGATGGCCAAGCACATTCCGTTGGCCGGGTCGGTGTTCTCCTACGTGGGCCGCGGAATCCATCCGAACGTGGGGTTCTTCGCCGGATGGGCCATTCTGCTGGACTACCTCCTGGTGCCGACCCTGCTCTACGTTTTCGCGGCTGAGTCCATGGTGGGCATTTTCCCGGAGACGCCCCGCTGGATCTGGGCCGTCGTGTTCGTTGTCATCAATACCGTGGTCAACCTCGCCGGCATCAGTTCCATCAAGCTGATGAACCGGGTTTTCCTGGCCATCGAACTGCTGTTCATCGTCATCTTCGTGGTCATTGCAGTTACGGCCCTCAACGGCGGCACGGTTCCCGGAGCAGAACTCACCTGGGCTCCGCTGTGGGATCCGGAAACAGTCTCCGGACCGCTCATTGCCTCGGCCCTGTCCATCGCAGTGCTCAGCTTCCTGGGCTTCGACGGCATCTCCACCATGGCCGAAGAATCCACCGGCGGCCGGAACAGCGCCGGCAAGGCCATGATCACCGCGCTGATTATCGTGGCGTCCTGCTTTATCCTGCAGACCTGGCTGGCCAGCGCACTGGCCGGCGGACGTGAGTCCTTCGGGGATGACGAGGTAGGCAACGCGTTCTTCACCATTGTCGAGGCCGCCTCCAGCAGTGGCTGGGCTACCGCCTTCCTCGCAGTGAACGTGGTGGCCGTCGGCATCGCAAATGCCATGGCCGCTCAGGCAGCCACCTCGCGCCTGCTCTATTCAATGAGCCGGGACCGGCAGCTGCCGGCAATGCTGAGCCGCATCAATTCCCGCCAGGTGCCCAAAAACGCCATCCTGCTTGTCTCGGGAATCTCCGCCGTCCTGGTCCTGTTCTTCGTGGGCCAGATCGACCTGATTTCCTCGCTGGTGAACTTCGGCGCACTGTTCGGCTTTATGCTCCTGCACCTGTCGGTGATCGTACTGTTCATCGTCCGGAAGAAGTCCCGGAACTTCCTGCTGCACCTGGCCGTGCCCGTAATCGGGTTCCTCATCATCGGTTACGTTTTGTTCAACGCGAACACGGAAGCGAAGGTGGGCGGACTGGTCTGGCTGCTCATCGGCGCGGGCGTGTTCATTTACTACCGTGCCACGGGGCGGAAGACGGATCTCTCCGGCGACGGGGACGCCGTATCAGTAGCCGCACCGGGCCAGGGAAAGGCATAAACACATGGATCACTTTCTGGACAAAACCCACGGCAGGTTCGGTTTTGCCGCCACTGAAAGCCCTGCGCTGAAAATCGCGCCCGGGACAGGCGAAACAATCGGCTTTGAAACCAGCGACGAGGTGTACGCCCAGCTCCACGAGTTCCGCGACATGGACAAGCTCACTGTCGGGATCAACCCGGTCACCGGGCCCGTCTACGTTGAGGGTGCCATGCCGGGCGATGCCCTGGCGGTCACCATCCACGAGATCCGGCTCAAGGACCGCGGCTGGTCCGTCAGCCTTCCAGGGTCCGGTGCCCTGCAGCATGTGATGGGCGAGGAGATGTTCACCCGGCGCATCCCGATTGACGACGACGGCGTGCACGTCACCGAGCGTCACACCTTTGCCCCGCGTCCCATGATCGGCTGCATCGGCACCGCCCCGGCGGAGGGCAGTAACTCAACCATCATGCCGTCCACTCCGCAGGGCGGAAACATGGACCTGGTCCAGTGCCGGCCCGGCTCAACCGTCTATCTGCCGGTGATGGTAGAGGGTGCCTACCTCTCCATCGGTGATATCCACGCCATCATGGCCGAGGGGGAGTCCTCCTTCGTGGCCATCGAGGCGGAAGGCATCGCCGTCGTCAGCGTGGACCTGGTCAAAGACATGACCCTGCGTGCCCCCCGGGTCGAGACTGAGGATGAATGGATCTTCGTGGGATTGGGGGATCCGGTACAGGAGAGCATTACCCGGGGGTATGAGGACATGTTCAGCTTCCTTGTGTCTGACCATGGGTGGGACCGGGGGGATGCCTACGCGGTCATGAGCGCTGTGGCGGATTCCCAGCTAGGCGGCCCGACGGGGTCGGCAGAGCCGGATCCGCTGCATCCCTTCACCGCCGTGGGCGCGGTCACCATCCACCGCCTGCCCAAGGCGGTCCTGACGCAAACCGGCAGCCCGGCCTAACAGCTGAAGTCACCGGATGCAGGGCCCGCCGCCGTACCTTGGCGGCGGGCTCTGTGCGTGTTGCCCCACGTTTCCCGACGGCGGGCTCACAACGGCAGGAACCGCGCCGTGCCGGGTTTTGCGGCGGGCCAGTTTAGCGCAGTTTCGGGGCATCCACGAGGGGTAAATCCAAGCGAAAAAAAAGTCGTTACGGGCCATCTACGCCACGAATCTGCTCCGCTACGCTGGAGAGGGCGAGAGAAGGTTGCAGCATGGAAATCAGCGCAACGGGTGGCCTGGACAGGCTCATTGCAGGCCGATACCGTCTCATCGAACCCATCGGGCATGGTGGGATGGCCACCGTCTACCGGGGCCGGGACGACGCACTCGGGCGAAGCATCGCGGTCAAGCTGTTCCGGGCCAGCGCTGTTGCTCCGGACGACGTCGGGCGGCAGGAAAACGAAATGCGGCTCCTGGCCTCACTCTCGCATCCGGGGCTGGTGACTCTCTTCGACGCGGGCAAGGACGACGGAGTGCGGGCTGACGCTGAAGCCGGCGAGCCGCGGACCTACCTCGTGATGGAGCTGGTGGACGGAACGGATCTGCGGAAGCGGCTGCGCGACGGCGGGGTCCGGCAGGCCGACGTCGGCTTCATCGGGGCCGAGCTGGCGGGTGCGCTGGCATATATCCATCAACGCGGGGTGGTGCACCGGGACGTAAAACCGGCGAACATCCTGCTGCCCCCGGCCATTGAGGGCACGGCGCCGCGGGCTAAGCTGACCGATTTCGGCATTGCCCGGATCCTCGACGGAGCCCGGATCACCGCTGCAGGTGCCACGCTTGGCACCGCGAACTACCTCAGCCCGGAGCAGGCGTCCGGGATGGGCGCCGGCGCGCCCAGCGACGTGTACTCCCTGGGGCTGGTCCTGCTCGAATGCCTCACCGGAAAAGTGGAATTCGGCGGCAGCGCCATCGAATCCGCGGTCGCCAGGCTCAGCCGGGACCCGGACCTGCCCTCCTTTCTCGACCGCCACTGGCGCGACCTGCTCGCCGCCATGACCAGCCGTGATCCGGACGGGCGTCCGACGGCGGCGGAGGTCTCGGCGGCACTGCTCGAATCGCGCCGTGATAGGGGAGCGGTCCGTGCAGCCGGGACGTCGGGCCCCCCGCCCATCTCGGCGGAAATGTGGAACGGGCCGGTGACCGCCCCCGGTGTGGAACCGCCGGCTGCAGCACCGATTCATCCCTCGGCCCCGCTTCCCTCGGGTCCGCTGTCTGCGCAGCCGGAGCTGCCCGGCACCTCGATGGAATCGGCTGCCCTGCCCCTGACCTCCGCGCCCAAGGTCCCTCCGCGGGTGGGGGCTGCCACCGGTTCGGCCCCACGCGCCGCTACCTCTCCGCGGGTACAGGTGGTCGCTGATCCCAGGCCCGCCTCAGGCAAACGTGCGCTGCTCGCCCTGCTGGTGGTGACCGTGCTGACAGCCGCGGTTGTCCTGGTCCTCGGCCGGATGGGGGCACTGCCCGAAGGCGGGGCTCTTCCCGGCAATATCGGGCACAACCTGGAACGCCTGCAGGAGAGTTTCGGCCCGTAGCCGCTGCAGAACGCGGGATACTGGTGAGATGAGTTCTGCCACCCCCACACCGGCCCTTCCCGTGTCCTCACGCTGTCCCTGCCTCAGCGGCGAAACCTATGGCGAGTGCTGCGGCCGCTTCCATGCCGGGCGGGCATCCGCCCCCACCGCCGAGGCCCTGATGCGCTCACGCTACAGTGCATTCGCTACCGGGAACGTGACCTACCTGCTGGCCACCTGGCATCCGGACCACCGCCCCGCGGACCTGGAACTGGACCCGGACCTCGAATGGCGCAGGCTGGACATCCTGGCGACAACCGGTGGAGGTCCGCTGGATTCGACCGGGACGGTGGAATTCCGGGCCCACTACCGGCAGGACGGTATTCGCGGCACGCAGCAGGAGCTGAGCAGCTTTGTCCGCGAGCACGGCAAATGGCTGTATGTGGACGGACGATAGCCCCCGCCTTCTTCTCACGTCCCGGGCCAGGACCTAGGCTGGAAAGCATCCGACGGCTGCCTGCAACCACGGCAGGCATGTTCCGGGAAGCTCCCGAAAAGCAGGCACATCAATGGCCCTGCTTGTGGTCGGATGACCAGGCGAGGACATTATGAAAGCACTCGTTTACGAAGGTCCCGGACAGAAGTCCTGGAAGGATGTTCCGGATCCGCAGATCCGGGACACACGCGACGCGATCGTCAAGATTGATTCCACCACCATCTGCGGCACCGATCTGCACATCCTCAAGGGCGACGTACCGGCCGTAACACCGGGGCGGATCCTCGGCCATGAGGGAGTCGGCACCGTCACCGAAACCGGCAGCGGCGTCACGAACTTCAAGGTGGGGGACAAGGTCATTCTCTCCTGCGTCTCCGCAGACGGATCCTGCTCGTTCTGCCGCGACGGCCTGTACTCGCACTGTCTCGGCGAGGAAGGCAGTGTTGGCATTGGCTGGATTTTCGGCCACCTGATTGACGGCACCCAGGCCGAATACGTGCGGGCCCCGTACGCGGATACCTCGCTCTACCACCTGCCGGACAACGTATCCCAGGAACACGGGGTGCTGCTCAGCGATATTTTTCCCACCGGCTTTGAGATGGGTGTCCAGTACGGGCGGACCAAGCCCGGTGACGTAGTAGCGGTGATCGGCGCCGGACCCGTGGGGCTGGCAGTCATTGCCACGGCAAAGCTGTACGGGGCTGCGAAGGTCATTGCCGTGGACCTGGACGCGAACCGGGTGGAGCAGGCCCGCAAGTTCGGGGCTACCCACGGGGTGAATTCCGGCGACGCGGACTGGCGCGATCAGATTATGGCCCAGACGGACGGCTGGGGCGTGGACGTAGCGGTGGAAGCGGTAGGCATCCCCACGACCTTCGACATGTGCACCAGGATTGTCCGGCCCGGCGGAAATGTGGCCAACGTGGGAGTGCACGGCAAACCGGTGAGCCTGGAACTGGACCGGCTGTGGATCGAGAACATCGATATCAGCATGGGCCTGGTGAATACCAATACCCTGCCCATGCTGCTGAAGCTGGTGGCCGAGGGGAAGCTCCCGGCCGAGGAATTCATCAGTCACCGGTATCCGCTGCATGACATTATGCAGGCCTACGACACTTTCTCCCGGGCAGCAGAAACAGACGCCCTGAAGGTCATCCTGCAGGCGTAACCCTGCAGGCATAACCCTGCGGACAGGGGCAGGCGGGCAGCACCCGGTGCTGCCCGCCTGCTTTTTTGCGCATTCCTGACGCGGGCAGATAATGGGAGCCGCGGCCGCATTTGCCCCCGCAGTTTCCGCTCAAAAGAGGTTTTCGATGTCTAACGGCACTACCGACACTTCTTCCGGCACCATGATCGCCGGACGTCTCAATGTTGAAACAGGCACTTTCGCCATGAAGGAAGTCCCGATTCCCGAACCCGGACCGGGTTTTGTCCGGGTCCGGGTCGGAGCTGCCGGCGTCTGCCTCTCCGATGTCCACCTGATCCAGGGGCTGCTGCGCCCGCAGTTCCTCAAAGGCAGCGAAGTCACCCTCGGCCACGAAGTAGCCGGAACCGTGGATCTTCCCGGCGCGGGCGTCACCTCCGTGGCACCCGGTGACCGCGTGGTGGTCCAGGCCGGCTACGAGCACAACGGGGTCACGCTCACCATGGGGGTGGACTACGACGGCGGCTGGGCGGAGTACCTTGTTGTTCCCGCCGGTGTGCTGGTTCCGCTGGGTGAGGACATTCCCTTTGACCAGGCCTCGATCATTCCCGACGCCGTCTCCACCCCGTGGGGTGCCATTGCTTCCACTGCGGATGTCCGTGCCGGTGAAGCCGTGGGTGTCTGGGGCATCGGCGGACTGGGTGCCCACGGCGTCCAGCTGCTGCGCCTGATCGGCGCCGCTCCCATCATTGCGGTGGACCCGATTCCCGAGGCCCGTGAGCGGGCGCTGGAGTTCGGTGCCGATATTGCACTGGACCCGATGGCGGAGGATTTCTCCGCCGCCATGAAGGCAGCCACCGGCGGCCGGGGCCTGGACGTTGCCCTGGACTTTGCCGGTGTCGACGCCGTGCGCAGCCAGGCGATTAACTGCCTGGGCCTGCGCGGCCGGCTGGTGCTGGTGGGTCTGAGCGGAAAGCCGATGACCATCAATGACAGCACCGGGTTCTCCTACGCCCGCAAGCAGATCCGCGGGCACTACGGTTCCGAAGCCCACCACGTGCCGCAGCTGGTGTCCCTGACCCGGCTGGGCCGGCTGGACTTCGCCAAATCCGTCAGCGCCCGCATCCCGCTGGCCGACGCGGAGGCGGCAGTAAAGGCCCTGGACGCCAAGGAAGGCAACCCCATCCGGCTGGTGCTGATCCCGTAGCGCTGTCCCGCGCACACCGCACGGCAAAGAAGCCTCCCGCCAATAGGCGGGAGGCTTCTTTGCCAAGGCTTCAGTGCCGGTCAGGCCATGTCCGCGTAGCGGCGGGCTTCGGCAAGTGCCTGCTCCATACCCTTGGCATCCAGTGCGCTGACGTAGGCGGGAGTATCCCGCTGCCACCGCCAGCCCTCGGCGAGCGGTCCGGCATCCACCACGTCGAAGCCGAACTCATTGATCAGCGAGCCCACCAGCTCCTTGGCCGCGGCATCGTCACCGGCAATGGGCAGGGCCCGGCGGTTGGGCGTGCCCGCCGGCGACCCCTGACTGGTGAGGTGGTCGGACATGATGTTGTTGAACGCCTTCACCACGTGCGAGTCCGGCAGGTGCGCCTGCAGCAGTTCGCTGGTGGTAGTGGACTCATCATCCAGTTCGGGAATGCTGCCGTCCCGCTGCGGGTAGTAGTTCATGGTGTCAATAACGGTTTTGCCGCGCAGTTCCTCCACCGGAACATCCGCATAGTTCTTCAGCGGAATGGTCACCACCACCACATCTCCGGCGGTCGCGGCCTCGGCAGGGGTGGCCGCCCGGGCATGGTCACCGAGCTCCATGATGAGCGGCTGCAGCGTTTCGGGTCCCCGCGAATTGCTGAGGACGACGTCGTAGCCCTGCTTGATCGCCAGTCGCGCCAGCTGCGATCCAATGTTGCCGCTGCCGATAAGTCCGATGGTCCTGATCTGCGGTGTGCTCTCATGTGTGCTCATGCTTGCTACAACCAGCAAGCATGCTGATTATTCCGCGCCGGGGGCAGCAGTTGTTCCGCGGACAATCAGGCGGGTGGGCAGCACCGTCACCGGTTGTTCCACCGAACCGGTTTCCATGGCCTCCAGGGCCATCTGCCCGCCAATCCGGCCCTGCTCGCGCACCGGTTGGGCAACGGTGGAGAGATCCATCAGGTCCGCCATGCTGTGATTGTCAAAGCCCATCACCGAGATGTCCCTGCCCGCGACGAGGTTGGAGCGGCGCAGCGTGCGCAGGGCGCCGATGGCCACCTCGTCCGACTCGGTGAAAACCGCGGTGGGGATGTCGGCGGAACTGAGCAGGGCGGCCATGGCCTCGCTGCCGCCTTCCATGCCCCACGGTGCCGAGACCACGTACTCCGGCGGCACGGGCAGCTTCCGTTCCTCCATGGCCTGCCGGAATCCGGCAAACCTGCTGGTGGACGCCGAGCCAAAGGATCCGGTGGCGTTGGTGGAACGGATCACCGCGATGCGCCGGTGCCCCAGATTGGTCAGGTGCCGGACGGCGCCCGCAGCGCCGGCGCCGTCGTCAATCCCGACAAACGGGGCCCCGGGGATCCGGCTGCTGACGGCCACCACCGGGACCCCGTGGCCGGAAAGTGCGGAGCTTTCCTCCGCCGTCAGCGACACGGCAATCACCACCAGGGCGTCCACCCGGCGGCGGAACGGCAGGCTCTGGAAAAACGCCGCCCTTTCGGCGGCACTCTCGGCGCGGTACAGCAGCACGTCCAGGCCGCTCCCGCGCAGGGCATCTTCCAGCCCGGCCAGGGCCGTGGAATGGAACCACTGGTCAATGTGCGGCAGCAGCACGCCGACGGCGCCGGAGCGCCCCGTCACCAGGCCGGAGGCGGCGGGGGAGACGGCATAGTGCAGTTCGCGCGCCACGGCGCGGATCCGTTCGGCCTGGGCCGGGGACACCCCGGGGCGGCCGTTGAGTGCCCGGGAAACGGTGGAGAGGGCAACCTGAGCGCGGGCGGCAACGTCGGCCATGGTGGCGGGGCGGCGGGGAACTGTCACACCGGTAAGCCTAGCGAACTCGCAAGCGTTTGCGTTATTTCCTCCCTTTATTCCTCGGTTGCGGGCATGCTACGTTGACGGGCAAGCTCCGATCGGCGTGGATAGGGCATAATCCGCGTGTTGACCCGGGGTTGTTCAACGCAAACACTTGCGCAACGAATGGGGAAACGAGTGAAGCATCCACTTGCACACCAACTGCGGACCACCGCAGTGCTGGGTACTGCCGGCCTGCTGCTGGCCACCGCTGCCTGCGGTTCACCCGGTGAGGAAGACCCGGCTGCCGGGCAGAGCGCCGAGGAACCTACCTCTCCCGTGACCCTCACCTGGCAGGCGGCTCCCTTTGGAAACCGCGCCGATGATGCTCGGGTCTGGCTGGTGGAGGAGTTCGAAGCAGAGCACCCGAACATCGACATTGAGGTCATTAGCGCGCCCACCAACGTGGATACCAACCGGGCCAGCCTGGCTACCCAGATCATGGGAGGTGCCTCCACTCCGGACATCTACAACGGCGATGTCGCGTGGGCGGCCCAGCTGGCGGATAACGGGCTGGCGCTGCCGGTGGACCGGTACCTCTCCGAGGACTACTTCGACGGCTTCGATCCCGCGGTAGTGGAGGGAGCCACCTTCGAAGACCAGGTGTTTGGAATTCCGCTGACCCTGGACCAGTCCTTCCTGTATTACCGCAAGGACCTGCTGGAGAAACACGGGCTGCCGGTGCCCGGCACCTGGCAGGAGGTGGCCGAGCAGGCCCGGACGCTGCAGGACGCAGGCGAGGTTGCCGAAGGCATCACCTGGCAGGGCGCCTCCTACGAGGGACTGACCGCCGTGACCAACGAGTTCGTGGCCTCGGCCGGCGGGTCCCTGGTCAACGAGGACCTCTCCGAAGGGCTGATTGATTCCCCCGAAGCCACCGAAGCCGTGGAGTTTATGCGCGGCCTTGTGGCGGACGGGACGAGCCCCCGCGGTGTGCCCACCTACCAGGAACCGCAGTCGCTGCAGACCTTCACCAACGGTGACGCCGCCTTTATGCGCAACTGGGCCTACGCCTACGCCACCGCGGAGAATGAGGAAACCTCAGGCATCGCCGGGAAGGTGGGCGTCACCTCCATGCCCGCGTTCGGTGACGGGGATACCAACGCCGCGTCCGTGGGCGGCTGGAACGTGTACGTAAATCCGCATACCGAACAGCTCGGTGCCTCGCTGACCTTCCTGAAATGGCTCACCAGCGCCGAAACCCAGACGGACCTGGCCAAGCGTTCATCCACTATCCCTACACTGGACGCTGTCCGGGAGGCCGCTGACGTGCAGGCACTGTCCCCGGTGATTGTGGCCAGCGCCGGCAATGACCTGGTGGCGCGTCCCACGGCGTCGCCCTATTACCCGCAGATTTCCCAGTCCATCTACGGACAGGTCAACGGCATCCTTGCCGGAACCACGGATACCGGCGCCGGCCTCGAAGCCGCGCGCAACGGAATCCGGTCCGCCCTGGAAGGCAGGAGCCTCTGATGGCCGTTACCACGCCCCTGAAACCCTCCACCCCGCAGCCACCGGCACCCAAGCGGCGGCGCCGCGGGCTGAGCAGCTCTGCTGCCCGCACCGGCTGGATCTACCTGACCCCCACCCTGGTGGTCGTAGGGCTGATCACCCTGTTTCCCATCGCCTTCTCGGTGGTGATGAGCTTCTCCAAGGTGGAGCTGGGCTATTCCGGGTTTGAGCTGACCGGCTTCTCCGCGGATAACTACATTGCCCTGTTCTCCAGCCCGCGGTGGGCGCACGCCGCACTCTTTACGGTGTTCTACACCGTGGTCACCGTGGTCATCGAACTGGTGCTGGGCACCCTCGTGGCCCTGGTGCTGGAACGGCTGGCCAACTGGCGCGGCTGGATGATGGCGCTGCTGCTGATCCCGTGGGCCATGATTACCGTGATCTCCGCCCAGCTCTGGTCCTACATGTACAACGCCTCCTACGGTGCCATCTCCTGGTTCCTGGGCCTCTTCGGTGCCGACCCGGTGATCCTGGGCGAACCGGCGTCGGCCATCACCGCCATGATGGTGGCAGACATCTGGAAGACCACACCGTTTGTCGCCATCATTGTGCTGGCCGGGCTCGTGGTCATTCCCAATGACCTCTACGAGGCAGCCGAACTGGACGGGGCCAACGCCTGGCAGACGTTCTGGCGGGTAACCCTTCCGCAGCTCACCGGCACGCTCGCCATCGCCGTCCTGTTCCGTGTCCTGCAGGCCTTCGGCGTTTTTGACCTGCCGTTTGTGCTCACCGGCGGCGGGCCGGGAACCTCCACGGAATCCCTGGCCCTGCTGGGGTGGAAGGTGATGTTCCAAAGCCTGAACCTCGGTGCCGGCGCCGCCATTGCCGTCACCACCGGAGCACTGGTGCTGTTTGCCTGCCTGCTCTCGCTCAAAGCCTTCCGCTCCCAGGTCAGTGAGGAAAAGCCATGAGGAACCGCACCCGCAAAGGATGGCGCAAGTACGTCAACACCATCAACATCAGCGCCGTGGTGATCGCCCTGCTCACGGCCCTGCCCATCTACTGGCTCTTCGCCAGCTCCTTCAAGCCCACCGGGGAACTGGGGGCCCTGCCGCCGAGCATCCTGCCGCAGAACCCCACCCTGGACCATTACCGCGAAGCCTTCGGGCAGTACTCCTTCTCCACCTACATGCTCAACAGTGTCCTGATCGCCAGTGTCACCACCGCCGTCGTCCTGGCCCTGGCGCTGTTCTCCGGCTACGCCCTGGCCCGGATGCCGGTGCGCGGCAAGGCGCCCCTGCTGGTGGGGCTGCTGGTGATCTCGGTGTTCCCGACCATCGCGGTACTGACCCCGCTGTATCTGCTGGAGCGCAGCCTGGGCATGCTGAACAGCTACCACGGCCTGATCCTGCCCTACATCGCCTTCAACCTGCCGTTTGCGGTGTGGATCATGCGCAACTACCTCAAGGACCTGCCCTTCGAGCTGGAGGAATCCGCGCGGATGGACGGGGCCTCCAGCACCCGGACGGTGCTCTCGATCATCCTGCCGGCCGCCCGTCCGGGCCTGTTCACGGCCGGCATCTTCACCTTCACGGCCAGCTTTACCGAATTCCTCATGGCCATGACGTTCAACTCGGAAGACAGCTTCCGTACGGTCCCGGTGGGCATTGCCCTCTTCGGTTCGGAATTCGACATACCGTACGGCACCATTTTCGCCGCCTCCGTGATAGCCATCCTGCCCATCGCCATCCTGGTGCTGGTGTTCCGCAAATCTGTGGTCTCAGGCATGACGGCCGGCGCGGTAAAGGGATAAGGCGCAGTACAGGGGTAAGCGCAGTACAGGATAGGAGCAGTACATGGACAACAGCAGGACTCAGTGGTGGCGGGACGCCGTGATTTACGAGGTGTACGTGCGCAGCTTTGCGGACAGCAATGGCGACGGCATTGGGGACCTTCCGGGCATCACCGCCCGCCTGGACTACCTCGCCTCGCTGGGGGTGGACGCCCTGTGGCTGACCCCGTTCTTCCCGTCGCCGCAGGCCGACGGCGGCTACGACGTCAGCAACTACCGGGACGTTGACCCCATGTACGGGACGCTCACGCAGTTCCGGGAACTGCTCGAGGCCGCCCACGCACGCAGCATCCGGATGATCGTGGACATTGTGCCCAACCACTGCTCGGACCGGCATCCGGACTTCCAGGCTGCGCTGGCTGCCGGGCCGGGGTCACCGGAACGGGAGAAGTTCATCTTCCGTGACGGGCTGGGTGAAAACGGTGAGCTCCCGCCGTCGGACTGGCAGTCCAAGTTCGGCGGCCCGGCCTGGGAACGCGTGCCGGACGGCCAGTGGTACATGCACATCTTCTCCAAGGAGCAGCCGGACTTTAACTGGCGGCACCCCGAGGTGCGGGCCGACTTTGAACGTACGCTGCGTTTCTGGTCCGATCTGGGCGTGGACGGGTTCCGCATTGACGTGGCCCACGGCCTGATGAAGGATCTCGAACTGCCGCTGCGCAACACCTACGGAGCCGACATTGCGCCGCTGCTCTCGCCCCCGGAAGGGGACAACCACCCCTTCTGGGACCGGGAGGACGTGCACGAGGTCTACCGGCAGTGGCGCAGGGTCCTGGACGAGTATGACCCGCCGCGGCTGGCAGTGGCCGAAGCGGGGGTCAGCCTGGACCGCCTGCCGCTGTACGTGCGGCAGGATGAGCTGGACCAGGCCTTCAACTTCTTCTATCTGCGCAGCCCGTGGGAGGCAGGCGAACTCCGCCGGGTCATCGACGCCGCGCTCGCCGGGGTTGCCTCCGTGGGCGCCGCCACCTCCTGGGTGCTCTCCAACCATGACGTGGTCCGGCACCGCACCCGGTACGGGCTGCCCGCCGGGACGGACCTGCTCCGCTGGCTGGCGGACGACGGCGCGGATCCGGTTCCGGACGACGCCGTCGGGGAACGCCGGGCACGGGCGTCCCTCCTGCTGACCTATGCGCTGCCCGGCGCTGCATACCTGTATCAGGGCGAGGAACTGGGCCTGCCCGAAGTGACCGATCTGCCGGCTGCTGCCCTGCAGGACCCGATCTTCGAGCGGACCGGCGGCCTGGAAAAAGGCAGGGACGGCTGCCGCGTTCCCCTGCCCTGGGACGGTGACGCGCCGGGCTACGGGTTCAGCACAGGAAAACCGTGGCTGCCGCAGCCTGAGTACTGGGGGAAATATGCCGCCTCGGCGCAGGAGGGCGACGCCGGGTCCTTCCTGGCGCTCTACCGGCAGGCCGGTGCGGTGCGGCGCGGGTTCCTGGCCACCGATCCGGGATCCGAGATCCATTGGCTGGATGCGGGGCCCGAGGTTTTGGCGTTTCGGCGCGGGGAGCTGATCTGTGTACTGAACCTCGGGTCCGAACCCGTCCAGCTGCCGGACGGGACACTGATCCTGGCCAGCGAACCCGGGATTCAGGGCCGGTTGGAAACCGACCAATCGGCATGGATCCGCTGTCCGTAAAACCCGGCCGGCTGCCCGGCGCCGTCCTCGAATCCGGCGACGGCGTCACGGGCACACCCGGGGAAGGCGTAACACGGGTTCACCGTAACGTTGCGGAAACCTGCCCGCCCTAGGCTCGGGCGCAGAATCTGTTCCCGTCTGAATGGTTGGCCCGCATGATCGGTTCCTCGCCCGCAGCCGCACGTCCCGCAGCTCCTTCCGCCGTTTCCGGCGTCCACAACCGGGGCGGCAGAGCCCTCTGGGGTATGGGGCTGGGCATCCTGGCCCTGCACCTGCTGGGATGGGGCGGATTTGCCCTGCTGGTGTTGCCGCATGACTACACCGCTGCCGGCGGGGCCGGCTTCGGCGTCGGCCTCGCGCTGACCGCGTACCTGCTGGGTGTACGCCACGCCTTCGACGCGGACCATATTGCCGCCATCGACAACACCAGCCGCAAACTTGCCGCCGGCGGAAAAGCCCCGGTCACCACCGGTTTCTGGTTTGCCCTGGGGCATTCCACGGTGGTGCTGGTGGCGGTAGCGCTGTTGGCCGCCGGCGTGAACGCCCTGGCCGGTCAGCTATCCGACGACGGATCGGTGCTGAAGCAGGTGGCCGGCGTGTGGGGGCCGGCGGTGTCCGGCTCGTTCCTGCTGTTGATCGGTGCCATTAACCTGCTGGCCCTGCGCGGAATCGTCCGCGCCTACCGGAAGCTGCGGTCCGGCGGCTACAGCGAGGATGAGCTTGAACGTGCGCTGGACCAGCGGGGGCTGATGGCCCGCCTGCTGGCACCGGTGTCCCGGCGCGTGGATAAGGCTTGGAAGCTCTACCCGCTGGGATTCCTGTTTGGCCTCGGGCTGGATACCGCCACCACCATTGGCCTGTTTGTGGTGGCCGGCGGCGCCGTTGTCCTGCTGCCGTGGCAGGCGGTGATGGTGCTGCCGCTGCTGTTCACCGCGGGCATGGTGCTCTTCGATTCCCTGGACGGGATTCTCATGAGCCGGGTGTACCGGTGGGCGTTCGACTCCCCGCAGCGCAAGGTGTTTTACAACCTGGTGATCACGGCAGTGTCGGTGCTGGCCGCGTTTGGTGTCGGCCTGGTCGTGCTGGGTGGTCTGCTGACGGAAACCCTGGCTTTGACCTCGGGGCCGGTGGCCTGGCTGGGGAACCTGGACCTGGAATACTTCGGGTTTGCCGTGGTGGGGTTGTTTGCGGCGGCGTGGATTGGCGCGTATGCCTTCTGGAAGGTCGCAGGTGAACGGAACGGCACTGCGGGAACGGCTGCCGAAACCGGCTGAGCAGGCAGCCGCCTTCCTCAGGCGGGGCCGCGGGCGTGCTTCAGAGCCTGCGCAGGTACCGCTCGGGAGCGTCAAAGAAGCCTTGCCAACTGCTGACCAGGTCCAGGTCCTCCCACTGCTTTTCGCGGAAACCCCACGGCCCCAGTTCCAGGATGCGCGCCCCGGGGAGCGCCGCGAGCAGCGGGGAGTGGGTCGAAAGCAGCACCTGGGACCGGCCGTCGGCCACCAGGTCCTTCAGCAATCCCAGCAGTGCCAGGCAGCCGGAGAAGGAGAGCGCGGATTCCGGCTCGTCCAGCACCCACAGGCCGGGACCGCGAAACCGGTCCACGGCCAGGGACAGGAAGGATTCCCCGTGGGAGAGGGAATGGAACTCGGTGTCCATCCGCGAGGTTGACGGGTTCTGCTCCAGATAGGTGAAGAAGCCGTGCATGGTTTCCGCTCGCAGGAAGTATCCCCGTTTGGTGCCGCCGGGGTTGCGGACCAGCTGCAGGTGTTCACTCAGCACCGATTCCGTGGACCGGGTAGTGTGCCGGGCTCCGGTGGATCCGCCCTCGGGGGAGAGCCCGAAGGCAAGGGCAACGGCTTCCACGAGGGTGGATTTTCCGCTGCCGTTCTCACCCACAAACACGGTGGCCGGGGCAAGGTCGAGCCCCGAATCCAGCAGCTGGGCCACCGGAGGCAGGGTGGCAGGCCACGTTGTCCGCTCAAGTGGCTCCAGCGGATGTTCCCTCACCTGTCGGATCGGGTACCGGTTGCTCAACATGTGCAGATTCTTTCATGGCTTTGACCGCCTCCCACTAAGGGTTCCGGTCCGTCCCGGCCAGCAGCCCGGCCTTCCACTGCGCGTACACCGGTTCGAGCAGGCGGTCTGCCGCGTGCGCAGTCCCGGTCAGGGCGCGTGTCACCGCACCGGGCTGCGCCAGCTCGAACCTCCGGGCGCCCGGCGCCGATGTTCCGGCGCACTCTTCGCTCAGCGGTTCCGGCCGCCAGCCGGCCGCCGTCACACTGCCCATCACCTTGGAGCCGCCCAGGATGCCGACGGCGCGGTGCCGCATTCCGTGCAGGTCCAGATCCTCGTAGAGGTAGTCGGTCTCCGGGCCGGACAGCCGGGTGATGCTGCGCAGCGGACCGGCAGCCTCCCCGGAACGGCCCAGCACCAGGGTCTCCCGGAGCAGGAACCGCGCCCCCGGGCCCATCCGCACCCGGGTTTCACGCAGCACGTTGGACCCTTCCGCTCCCACAAAGGCGGCACCCTCCCAGATCAGCACGGCGCCCTCGCCGAGCACCGCGTCCAGGCACCAGCGGGACTGCCGGCCCTCGGCGTCGTACGCCACCATCCCGGCAGGCTCGATCACCTCCAACGTGACACCGGCACCCACTGCAATCTCGATCCGCACATCATCGCCGCCCAGCAGCATCATGTGGATGCCGATCAGGGCCACGCGCAGGTGCCGCTGCCCCGGTGCCGAACCGCCGGCTACCGGCCGGGGCGCCAAATAGAGGCCCTGGTCCAGCAATGCGAAGCGCGCCCCGTCGCCGGATGCCTCGACGGCAATCCGGGTGGGCCGGGGCGGGGCGGCGGGCCGGTCGGCGGCCTGGGGAGCCGCGGCGCCTGCCGCCCTGTGGGCCTCAGTGCTGGTGGCGGACAGCGTCGGCACCTTCGGCGTCGTCATGGGTATGGATGTAGCCGCCGTCTTCATCGGCGTGGAAATGGGGCGCCATGGGGCCCGGATCCTGCGGGGTGTGGCTGCCCGCGCGGTGCTTGGCCACCATTTCCCGGACCCAGGCGCTGAGCCGGTCCACGGTGTCCTGCTGCTTGCGGGACAGCGCCAGCACCGGGCCGCCTTCCCGGGCGTCAACGGCGTCGGCGAGCATCTGCTCCACGTCCACGTCCACGTACGGTGCCAGGTCAATCTTGTTGATGACCAGCAGATCGGCGCGGGCAATGCCGGGACCGCCCTTGCGGGCCACGTCCCCGCCGCCGGCCACATCAAGCACAAAGATCTGTGCATCCACCAGCGCGGGGGAGAAGGTGGCGGTCAGATTGTCGCCGCCGCTTTCCACCAGCACCAGGTCCAGGGGTGCGAAATCGGATTCCAGATCCTCCACGGCCAACAGGTTGGCGGTGACGTCATCGCGAATGGCGGTGTGCGGGCACGCCCCGGTTTCCACCGCACGGATCCGTTCCTCCGGCAATACGCCGGCCGAGCGCAGGAAGCGGGCGTCCTCATCGGTGTAGATGTCATTGGTGATCACGCCTATCTGCAGTTCCTCCGACATGGCACGGCAGATGGTGGCGATCAGTGAACTCTTGCCGGTTCCCACCGGCCCGGCAACGCCCAGGCGCAGCGACCGGGTGGACGCGGCTGCGGCGGGGATGGTCTCTTGGGTCAGGTTTTCAGGCAACGAACAGTCTCCTTGTTCTGGTGGTGTGGTCTTCGGCCCAGTGCTCCATCCAGGGGGCACTGAGGGCGGGAATCTCCTCGGGGGTCTGCACCCGCAGGGACTCCTGTGCGACGGCCTCAATCTCCTCCGCAGCGGCCAGAATCCAAGCGGTCGCGTCCATCGGATCAATCGGCAGAAGTTTCAGGGCGGCGGCCACCACGGACTGGGCGTCGTCGTAGCAGCACAGCCGGGCGAGCGGTAGTTCGCCCACGCCCAGCGCTGCGGCAGTGACTCCCAGGGCTACCGGGCGCGTGGGTTTGGGAACGGTCCGCAGCAGTTCGACGACGGCGGGATGCCCGGGCCGCAGCCGGCCGGCCAGGCGCAGCATGCCCCGGCCCAGGCGGCGGGAGGCGTCCCGCTGCGCGGCGGAGGGCGTGCGCGCGTCCAGGGCCGCCTCAATCCGGTCAAACCCCGAATCCGTCCGGTGCGCCAGCACCGCCGCGGCGGTTTCCACGCGGACAACGGTGTGCAGCCGGGAGCGCAGGTAGGGATACACCCCGTCCACGCCCAGCCCGGCAATCACTGCCGGTTCCAGGCCGGCCGAGTGCGAGTAGGCCCCGGAGGGCAGGCGGGAATCGGCCAGCAGAAACGCGGCAATTCCGGTGTCGTCGGGCACGCTCGTCATGTCAGAACAGCGAGTAGCGCTGGGTCAGGGGCAGGTCGGAAACGGGGGCCGGTTCAATGACCTGCCCGTCGATGCTGACCATAAACGTTTCCGGGTTCACCCGGATGTCCGGCAGCGCCGTGTTGTTGGGCAGTGACGCCTTGGTGACGTTCCGGGTGGAGCGGATGGGGGACAGGGAACGGACCAGGCCCAGCCTGTCGGCCAATCCGTCCTCGAGGGCCGCCGGTGCCACAAAGGAGGTGGACAGGTGCGGTGCAGACGACGCCGTCCCGGCCAGTGCCTCGCGCATCCAGACCGGCTGCGGCGTGGGCAGCGTGGCGTTTGGATCACCCATCTGCCCGGCCACAATGGCGCCGCCCTTGATCACCAGGGCCGGCCGGATCCCGAAGAACGCCGGTTCCCAGAGCACCAGGTCCGCCATTTTTCCGGTCTCGATGGATCCCACCTCGTGGTCAATGCCGTGCGCCACCGCGGGGCAGATGGTGTATTTGGCAATGTACCGGCGCACCCTTTCGTTATCTGCCGGCAGCGCGGATTCCGCCGCACCCATGTAGTCCTTCATCACGTGGGCCACCTGCCAGGTGCGGGTGATGGTTTCCCCGATCCTGCCCATGGCCTGGGCATCCGAGGAAGTGATGGACATGGCGCCCAGATCCTGCAGCACATCCTCGGCCATCATGGTGTTGGCCCGGATCCGGGACTCGGCAAAGGCCAGGTCCTCGGGGATCCTCGGGTTCAGATGGTGGCAGACCATCAGCATGTCCAGGTGCTCGGCCACGGTATTGACCGTGAAGGGCAGTGTGGGGTTGGTGGAGGCAGGCAGCACATTCGCGGCGGCCGCTACCGTAATAATGTCCGGGGCATGGCCGCCGCCGGCACCCTCGGCATGGAAGACGTGGATGCCCCGGCCCTTGATGGCGGCAAGGGTGTCCTGGACGTAACCGGCTTCGTTGAGCGAGTCCGCGTGCAGCGCCACCTGGACGCCCCACCGGTCCGCAGCGGTCAGCGCGGCGTCGATGGCGGCCGGCGTCGAGCCCCAGTCCTCGTGCACCTTGTACCCGGCGGCGCCCGCGAGTGCCTGTTCCCCGAGGGCCGCCTGGCTGACGGTGTTGCCCTTGCCGTAGAGCAGGAAGTTCATGGGCAGGTGATCCAGCGCCCGGTGCATAACCTGCAGGTTCCAGGCTCCGGGGGTCACGGTGGTGGCCTTGGATCCTTCCGCCGGGCCGGTTCCGCCACCGCCCACCGTGGTGATGCCGGAGGCCAGCGCCTCGCGCAGCGCGTCGGTGCCCAGCAGGTGTACATGCGTGTCGATGCCGCCGGCGGTGAGAATGCGTCCCTCTCCGGACACCACCTCGGTGCCCGGACCAATCACCAGGGCCGGATGGACGTTGTCCATGATGTCCGGATTGCCGGACTTCCCGATGCCGGCAATCCGGCCCTGCCGCACACCTACATCGGCGCGGACAATGCCCCAGTGGTCCACAATCACCACGTTGGTAATGATCAGGTCCGGGGCTCCCTCTGCCGAGGTGCGGGTGGACTGGGCCATGGATTCGCGGATGTTCTTGCCGCCGCCGAATACGGACTCGTCACCGCCGAAGGTGTAGTCCTTTTCCGGGCTGATCCACAGATCAGTGTCTCCCAGCCGGATGGAGTCGCCGACGGTGGGTCCGTAGAGATGGGCGTATTCGTGCCTGCTGATGTGCATGCCTAGGCGCCTTCCTGCAGTGTGTCGGGCCGAAGCCGGAGGCCGGGAACGGTGCCGGTGCCTGCCAGCCGGACGAGGGTGACCTCACGGGAGGCGCCGGGCTCGAACCGCACGGCAGTTCCTGCAGGCACACCGAGGCGGAAGCCGACGGCGGCTGCCCGGTCGAAGGTCAACGCGGCGTTAACGTCTGCGAAGTGGAAGTGGGAGCCGATCTGCACCGGACGGTCGCCGTCGTTGGTAACAACCAGCGTGCGGGTTTCCCGGCCGGCATTGATCTCCAGGGCGCCGTCGGCGGTACGGATTTCGCCGGGAATCATGCGGCCGCTCATGAGATCGGGTCCGTGATGGTGACCAGCTTGCGGCCGTCCGGGAACGTGGCTTCAATCTGCAGGTCCGGGATCATTTCCGGCACCCCCTCCATCACGTCGTCGCGGCGCAGCACCTGCCGGCCCTCACTCATCAGGTCGGCTACCAGCCCGCCTTCCCGTGCCCGTTCCATGACCCAGCAGGAGAGCAGGGCCACGGCTTCGGGGTAGTTGAGCCGGATGCCGCGGGCGCGGCGGTCGCGGGCAACCATGCCTGCCACGCTGAGCAGCAGCTTGTCCTTGTCTGCGGGGGTGAGGAACATGCGGCGATTCTGCCACCGGGTTGTTTCCGTCGTGTTGCGCAGGGGGTGTTTGTGACAGATTGCGAATTGGGCGGGGCCCGTGCCCCGCCATAGACTGCGGCGGTGAGTTCCGGACTGCTGCTAACCGTGCTGATTGCCGTCTTCATTGGTGGCATCGCCCAGCGTGTGGCCGGCATCGGTTTCGGCCTGCTGCTGGCACCGTTCCTTATTGTTGCCCTGGGCCCGGCTCCGGGCGTCGTCGTGACGAATGTGTGCGGGGCTGTCGCTGCCGGACTGGTGATCCGTTCAGTGTGGCGGCGGATCGACTGGCGGATGTATCGGTGGCTGATGCCGCCGGCGGCTGCCGGGGTGCTGCTGGGTACCTATGCCGCCTCACAGCTGCCCGCGCCGCCGCTGGAAATAGGTGTTGGCGTTTTTATGCTCGCCGCCCTGACCTCCTCCCTGCTGCTAACGCGGACCGACGTGGTGCTGCGCGGCGGGCCGCCGAAGCTGGCCGCGGGCCTGCTCGCCGGTCTGAGCAATTCCATGGCCGGTGCCGGCGTGCCGGCAGTGAGCGCCTACGCCGTGCTGGCACGCTGGCCGCAGCCGGCATTTATGGCCACCATGCAGCCGTTCCTGGCGTCCCTGAGCTTGGCGACCATTCTGGTCCATGCCGTCCTGGATCCCGGCCAGTGGCCGGATCTGCAGTGGTGGATCTGGCTGTTGCTCCTGGTGCTGACGCTGGGCGGGCTGCGGACCGGAGCGGCGCTGGCACAGCATGTACCGCAGGCTGCTGCACGGCGGGCCGTGATTGTGCTGGCCTACCTCGGCGCTGCGTCTGCCGTGGTGAAAGGCGTCATCGGTTTGCAGTAACGGAACCGGCCGTGGCCGTAACTGTGCGGGCCGCCGCCCGCCGCCCGCCGTCTAGTTCTTTGCTGCCTTGTCCTTAACCGCCTTACCCGCGGCCGCTGCGGCTTTGCCGGCTGCTGTGGCCTTGGCAGCTTTGGCTGCGCCCTTGGAAGCCTTCCCCGCTGCCTTGCGGGCAGCCTTGCCTGCTGTCTCCACACCGGCCACGGCGGCCGCCGCCTTCACGGGGGTCGGAACCTTCACCACTTTGACCTTGGTCTTCTTCTTTCCGCCGTCCAGGAGCAGGGCGGCGGCAATACCGGCCATCCACGTGTCCTTGGCCAGGCCGGTACCCGCAGCCGTGGGACGGATCCCGTCCTCCTCGGTCATGCCGGGGGTTTTGAGGTACATGCGGATCATGCCGCCGGAGAATGCGCCCAGAATCAGGCCCGCCAGCCGGCTGGGAATGAAAGGCAGCAGGAGGGAAAGGCCCACACAGATCTCGGCATTGCTCAGCAGTTTGCCGAACCGCGCCGCATCAAGGTCCTGGACCTGCGGAAAGGCGTTTGCGGCCATCTGCTGCAGGCCGGCGGCCGATTCGGCATCGAGGTTGCGCTTGTTGAGGCCGGAATTCAGGATGAAAGCGCCGGTGGTGAGCCGCAGGGGGAGATGGCTGAGTTTCATGGACGTTCCTTCGCAGACGTAAGGGTACAAACCTGCCACCGAGCCTACGGCCGGTCCGGTCCCGCGCGCCAGAGCAGTTCCTTCCGATTCCCGTGGCCGGCAGCCAAAACCCGGCGAAACGCGCCCGTGCAGGTTACTCCGGGGCCGCGATGTCTGCTTGTATGGAAGAGGTACGCAGTAGCAGCTGTCGAGTCGAGAAGGTTCTGATGGATTTCCGCCCGGCCGAGCATCCCCGTCCGCGCCACTTCCTCCTCCACCTAAGCGATACCCACCTGCTGGGAGGTGAAGCACCTCTCTACGGTGCCGTGGACAGCCACGCCAACCTCCGGAACCTCTTCGCCCGGCTGGAAGACAGCGGGCAGCGGCCCGACGCCCTGGTGTTCACCGGCGACCTTGCCGACAAGGGTGAAGCCGGGGCCTACGCGCGGATCCGTGACATTGTCCTGCCTGCTGCGGAGCGAATGGGCGCCCAGGTCATCTGGGCCATGGGCAACCACGACAACCGGGCCCGCTTCCGGGAAATCCTGCTGAACGATGCCCCGGAGATGTCTCCGGTGGACCAGGTGCACCATGTGGGCGGGCTGCGCATCATCACCCTGGACACCAGCGTCCCGGGGCGGCATTACGGCGAACTGGCGGACACCCAGCTGGCCTGGCTCCGCCGGGAACTGGACACTTCCGCTCCGGACGGAACCATCCTTGCGATGCATCACCCGCCCGTGCCGAGCGTGCAGGACCTTGCCGTGCTGGTGGAACTCCGCAACCAGCGGGACCTGGCGTCAGTGCTGTCCGGGACGGACGTGCGTGCCATTATTTCCGGGCACCTGCACTACTCCACGTTCAGTACCTTCGCCGGCATTCCAGTGTCCGTGGCCTCCGCCACCTGCTACGCACAGGACCTTTCCACCCCGGGGACCCGCGGGCAAAACGCGGGTCAGGGGTACAACATGGTGCACCTGTATGAGGATTCGGTGGTGCACTCGGTGGTTCCCCTGGAGGAAAGTACCACGGTAGGCGAGCGGGTGGGGCCCGAGGAGACTGCTGCCCGGCTGGCTGCTGCGGGAATCCGTATTCCCGAGGACCGCCGGCTTACCTCAGCCTGAACCCTCTGCGGCCCCACGCTGGCCGGATCACTCCGGTTCCGGCCCCAGATTGAAGAATCGTCCCGAGAGGGTTTCCGGAGTGAGCTCCACAAAGCGGTATTTTTCGGTCCGGACCCAAGGCTTCAGCGGCAGCTTTTCGGCAGCCTCGATCTCCGCGGAGGTCTCCAGTTCCCGGGTGGTGCCCTGCACGATGACGGACCAGGCCTGGTCACTGTGGACGCCGTCCGCTTCGAATGCCACGTACGAGTTGACCGTGAGCTCCGCGAGCTTGGTGCCGGGCGCCGTCCGGAAGAGAATCACGCCGTCGTGCGCAAAATAGTTGATCGGAAAGATGTTGGGCCGGTTGGCGACACTGACCGCCAGCCTGCCGTGGAACGTGTGTTCGAGGTACTTCCAGCTTTGCTCGGAGGTCAGTTCCACTACCGGGGGGCGCTCGTCACTTGTCATGTTTCCAGTGTGCCAAGGGCGACCCCCGGCCGCTACTATCAGGCTGCTTACGAACTTGACTGGCTGCGGGGTTTTGAAGAGAGTTGAGAGGGTAGTTATGCCAGCCAGCTATGGACCTCACACACTCAGAGAGCACGTGATGACAGAAGCAGATACGCAGAATCCCGGTAACGGCCAGAACAATGCCGAGGCCCCCAAGACACTGACCACCCGGCAGGGACACCCGGTCTACGACAACCAGAACACCCGTACGGTGGGCGCCCGCGGACCGGCCACGCTGGAGAATTACCAGCTCTTGGAAAAGATCAGCCACTTCGACCGTGAACGGATTCCGGAACGCGTGGTGCACGCCCGCGGTTTCGTTGCTTACGGCGAATTTGAGGCTTCCGGCAAGTGGGGCGACGAGCCCATTGCCAAGTACACCCGCGCCAAGCTCTTCTCCGAGCCGGGCAAAAAGACCGACGTCGCGATCCGGTTCTCCTCGGTGATCGGCGGCCGCGACTCCTCCGAAGCCGCCCGCGATCCGCGCGGCTTCGCCATCAAGTTCTACACCGAGGACGGCAATTGGGACCTGGTCGGCAACAACCTGGGCGTCTTCTTCATCCGCGACGCCATCAAGTTCCCGGACGTGATCCACTCCCTCAAGCCGGACCCCGTCACCTTCCGCCAGGAGCCGGCGCGCATCTTCGACTTCATGTCGCAGACCCCGGAGTCGATGCACATGCTGGTGAACCTGTTCAGCCCGCGCGGCATCCCCGCCGACTACCGGCACATGCAGGGCTTCGGCGTGAACACCTACCGCTGGGTCAACGCACAGGGCGAGTCCAAGCTGGTTAAGTACCACTGGCAGCCGCAGCAGGGCGTGAAGTCCCTGACCGAGGAAGACGCCGCGAACATCCAGGCCAATGACCTGGGCCATGCCTCCAAGGACCTGTACGAGGCCATCGAACGCGGCGACTACCCCAAGTGGGACCTGTACGTGCAGCTGATGGATGACCACGATCATCCTGAACTGGACTTCGATCCGCTCGATGACACCAAGACCTGGCCGGAGCAGGACTTTGAGCCCAAGTACGTGGGCACCATGACCCTGAACCGCAACGTCACCGATCACCACAACGAGAACGAGCAGATCGCCTTTGGCACCGGTGTGCTGGTGGACGGCCTGGAATTCTCCGACGACAAGATGCTGGTGGGCCGTACGTTCAGCTACTCGGACACGCAGCGCTACCGCGTGGGCCCGAACTACCTGCAGCTTCCGGTGAACTCCGCGAAGAACGCCCGGGTGGCGACCAACCAGCGCGGCGGCCAGATGTCCTTCGGCACCGACCTCGCGCCGGGCCAGAACCCGCACGTGAACTACGAGCCGAACATCACCGGCGGCCTGCAGGAAGCCCCCAAGCCGGAGCAGGCCGAGGTTGGCCCCGAGCTGGAGGGCCGCCTGACCCGTGCCCGCCTGCCGCGCACCAATGACTACATGCAGGCCGGCCAGCGCTACCAGCTGATGGAGCAGTGGGAGAAGGACGATCTGGTCGCCAACTTCGTGGCCAACATCGGCGAGGCGGTCCGGCCGGTGCAGGAGCGGATGCTCTGGCACTTCTACATGTGTGACGACGAGCTGGGCGCACGCGTGGGCGAGGGCCTGGGCATCAGCCTGGAGGAGATCAAGGATCTTGGCCCGCTGGCTACCCAGACGCTCAACGAGGAAGAAACCGAGCGGATGAAGAACCTGGGCCACAACGGTCCCCGCAACGTCGAAGGCCTCACCATGACGCACTGCGTGCCCAATGAGCACGTGGTGGTCACCCGCTAGGACGGCACGGCTGCCTCAGCGAACAACGACGGCGGCAGCGCACTTTTGGTGCGCTGCCGCCGTCGTCGTTTAAGCAGTAGCGCTGCTCAGCGCTCCCAGGGCGCTTTGACCGGGAAGTACTTCTCCAGGAAATCGGTGACCCGTTCCGCACGCTCACCGGCGGGAACCTCCGGGAAACTGCCGTCATTGAGGCAGAACATGTCCATGTTCCGCTTCGCGAGCAGCCGCTCCAGGACTTCCAACCCGGCGTAGGACGTGGTGTCCACGTACTTCACCTTCGCCGTTTCCTGAGTGACGGCACGTCCGGTCAGCAGTGCGTAGTAGTGGTACAGGGAGTTGGTCACCGAGATGTTGTCCTTGGCCCGGAAGGTGCTGGCGGCGGTGGCTGCGAACTCCTCGGGGAATTCCTCCTCCATCTCCAGCAGGACACTGCGGCGCAGGGGAGCGGCGGTGTGTTCCAGGTGCCTGGTGGTGATGCGGCCGAACCGTTCCCACAGCAGCCGCCGGTTCACCCGGGCCGCGTTTTCGAACCCGCTGCGCTCCGCGTCGTTGGCGCCTAGGCCGATCCGGGTGCTGGCCTCGATGAACTTGGTGATCCCGCCGGGGGAGAAGAACAGGTCCGGAGCCACCGGGCGGCCGAAGAACATATCGTCATTGGAGTACAGGAAATGCTCCGCCAGCCCCGGAATGTGCTGCAGCTGCGCCTCCACGGCCTGGGAATTGTGTGTGGGGAGCACTGACGGATCCCTGAAGTGCTCCGTAGCCGGCACAAAGGTGACCGACGGGTGCTCTGCCAGCCAGGCCGGCCGAGGGGAATCAGAGGCAATAAAGATGCGCCGTATCCACGGCGCGAACATGTGTACCGAGCGCAGGGCGTACTTGAGCTCGTTTATCTGGCGGAAGCGGGCCTCATGGTCGTCGCCTTCACCCACCACGGCGTCCTTCATCCGGGCGGCACGGGCTGCCTGGAACTCGGCTGAGCTGCCGTCCACCCAGGAGAACACCAGATCAATGTCGAACCGGATGTCCGTGGCATGGTCGGCGAACATGTTTTCAATGGTCGGCCAGACGAGTCCGTGCTTTTCCACCGTTCCGCGCACCACTTCAGCGGCTGGAAGGGTGCGGCGGGTGAGGGAATTCTCCACCGGCAGGGTGATCTCGGCTCCTTCCAGGTCCCACAGCTCGAGCTGGACGCCTGCGGCGGCTGACAGAACCAGGTTTGTGCCGCTGAAGGCCCGCGGGCGGTAAACCCTGATGATCCGGGTTTTTTCCGTGGGGGCCAGACTGCCGTCGGCAATGAGCAGGGTGCGGCTCTTTTTGGTATCCACGCTGCGGGCATAGAACGGCTCGTCTCGGCAGGCTTCCACCATTGCCTTGCGCAGGGCGGCCCGCATGCGCAGGTCGACGGCGATCACCGGCCGCTGGTCATTGCCGCGTACCAGCAGATAGGGGATACCGGCGTCTTCGAGGACCTTCCGCACAAAAAGCAGATCCTCCACCATGGCCTCATGAGCAGTGCGGCCGGTGTCCATCAAGGCCAGACGGCCCTTGACGAGGGCGATGTCGGGGCGGTCCCTGACCCGCTGAACTACGGCAAGGGACGCGGTCTTCAGGTTCTCCGGCTCGAAGTCCGGCTCCGGGGCTCCGAAGTAGACATCGTGTTCGGCGGCTGTATCTGTAATGGGAACCTCCAACAACTGGTGGGCGCCCACGGGTGAGGCGCTGGGATGATGTGCAGCGCTGCACTGGGGGAACCGGCGGAAGTCGGCACGGCACCGTCAGGTATACCGCAGCGGACGGCCTGCACGCTATGTGCTCAGCTGCCTGCCGCCAGTAGCATGGGTTCGGACACGGACATTCCGGGAGCCGCTGTGGGATACCGTAACACCGCACGACGCATCACCGCCCGAAACACCCTGCTGGCCGGGGCTCTATTACTTCTGGCCGGTACGTCCTCCTGCGCCCAAGTGCCGGATCCGCCGTCGTCGTCCTCCGCCACGTCCCGCCCGTGGTCCGGATACACCACCGCTGACGGTTCACTGAGGTTTGAGCACCCGCAGGACTGGAAAGTCACCGAACTGCCGGCGCTCGCCAACGATCCGGCCGGCGGGATTTCAGTTGAGGTCGCCGAGGGCTCCGGCAGGGTAGTGGCACGCCTGGATACCGGCATCATTGCGGATTTGAGCTGCACCGCGCCGGCAGGGGCGGCCTCCTATACCGAGTACGAAAGCGTGCCGATGCCGGAACTGGACTCGGCGCAGGGATCCGAGCAGCGGTTCGTCTACCGGTCCCTGGCCCCCTCCGGAACGCGGAGCGCCCAGGCCACCTATGCCGTGGTGAGCGGACGGCAGGATGGCAACTGCGGACTGTTCGATTTCTTCACGTTGACGGAAACCAGTGGCGGCCGCTTCGCGGGGGAGTATCCGGCCGCCGATGCGCAGGGCGATGCACAGAGCTACCTCGACGGCGCCGCCCGGTATCCGGATACGCAGGAATACCGGGACCTGCGGCGCATGCTGACATCGCTCCGGAACGCCGGGTGAGCGGACCGTTGGCGGGACGGCTATCTCGGAACCGGGCCGGCGCCGGGGCGCAGCCGCGTGCGTTTGCCCGTGGCTGAGACGGCGAAGCGCGCCCGGTGTTGGCGCGGAATGAGCGGCAGGTATTCGGGCCTGGCAGCAATATAGGCCCGGGTCCGCGGGCAGAAGGGCAGCAGCGCGATTCGGCTCCTGCGGGCATCAGCGAGCACTTCCTCGATAAGGAGCGTCTCGGCTGTCCGCTGCCGGTATGCCGGATCCACGATGATGCGCAGGGCCCAGAGCTCCCCGCCGTGCATTTCATACTGCAGGTAAGCAGCCATGGTGCCGTTCACAAACAGCTCGAACCGGCTGTGCAGGTGGTTGTTGTAGACGGTCGCGTTGGCCATGCCGGTTTTTCCGACCTTTGGAGCCGGTTTGCGGCGCTGGGCCCTGCCTCGGGAACCGGCCGGAGCGGCGGGGCCGGGTTCCGGTGCGGTTTCCGCGGGCGCCGGCAGATCCGGCTGGACAGCGTCGCTGGTTGGTCGGGTTTTGGGATTCACGGCAGGCTCCACACTAGAAACTGGGTGGACAGCTGCTGGACCACGATGACATGAGCATAGCGGTGAATCTGTGCCGCTCAAATTCACGGTAACCCTCCGGTTCCGGATTCCCGCCGACTGTCCTGTGGATAACGGGCTGGGGGCGCGTGGGGCTGGCTAGGATGGCCGGACTGACAGTCTTGCGGGTTGCCCGACCGGGGGTTACAGATGACCAGAACCATTGCGCGGCGTGTTGCATCCTTGTTTGGTGCGGGGGTGCTTTTGTGTGGGCTGGTCGCCTGTTCCCAGGCTGCGGGGGATCCCGGCGGTGGATCACCGTCGCCTGCCCCGCCTTCCGTCTCTGCTTCTGCCACGCCGACGCCTACACCCACCCCGTCGGCGACCTACGAGCCGGCTTCGGCTGATGGTCCGGCGGAGAATGTGCCTGTGCCGGTGATGCCGGAGGAGGCGAAGCTGGAGTCCAAGGAAGGGCTGGAGGCATTCGCGCGGTACTGGTACGAGGCTGCGAACTACGGATATGAGACTGGGGACGTGAGCCTGGTGAAGGCGATTAGCGGTCCCGAATGCGTTGCATGCCTCAAATACTACGAGGTTGTCGAAAACGGCTTCATAGACGATGACTGGATGGCTGGTGCAAAAATCGATATACAAGACGCATATTCGGAATATGTATTGACGCCTGAAGGAAGGTATCAGGCCCTTGCGCAGCTTCAGCAAGATGGAATTGAGTATTATGGCCCGGAGGGCCTTCAAGAAGCCGAGGAGGCGGATTTTCAGCCTATAGTGCAGCTCTTTGAAGCTACTTGGACTAACGGTCAATGGTTGACCGCGGCAATCATAACCATAAAGCAATGAACAAAATTACTTTGTCTATTTTGCGTTCTCTGATATTGGGAACAGTTTGCAGTGTGTGTCTCTTGATATTCGCTAATTCGGGTGTGGCGCAAACGAGTGGTGGTGAAGGCAAAGTTGGTGGTGTCGGGAAGGTCGCTGGCTCGGCGTTTGTCCGAGATCCGGAAAGCGGAATGTGGACGATTATGCCTGTCGGAGTCCCGGATGATCCCTTCGGATATCGTTTTCAACCCGTTTGCTTCGATGATATGGCTGGCCACGTCGAATGCTTGGCTGCGAATCAGGCTGCATGTACTGAAGGTGAAGACGGCCAGTTGGTCTATTGGTACCGAGGTCTCAAGAGCCGGGATCCAAGTCTCTGGGAAAGGGTCAGTGACACGCCGTCGTGCATTTACTCCGAGGAACCGGTTGATATTGGTGAGCAGATCCGGGCGCAAATCCTTACCGCGTTTCAGGAACGGCCCATAGTTCCCGGCGGGCTGGTGTTGCAGCCGAGCCCGCATACGTTGGTCGGGATGGAAACGAACGTGTATATCGAAGCAACTGAGCAGGTTTTCGAGATGGTCCTGCTGGAGCAGAGCATCCGGATTGTGGCCACACCGACGGAATACGAGATCAACTACGGGGACGGCACGGTGTACGGTCCCACTCCGGTGCCGGGAGGTCCGTTGGGCCAGGACCGGTGGGGCGAGGCGACGCAGACCAGCCACGCGTATGCGGCCAGCGGGGATTATCAGGTGGGTGCAACGGTGTATTTCTCCGGCACGTATTCGGTGAACGGGGGAACCGTGATTCCCATCGACGGGCGGGCAACGGTGTCTTCACCTGCCCAGACCCTGCGGGTGTGGCGGTCGGAAACCCGCAGTGTGGCGGACAACTGCCTGGTGAACCCGAACGGCGTCGGATGCTAGTCGCACTCTAGTCGGCCTGACACAGCCCACGGTTCAGGCTTCCGGTGTACTGTCCTGTGGATAACGGGTTGGGGGCGCGTGTGGCTGGCTAGGATGGCCGGACTGACAGTCTTGCGGGTTGCCCGACCGGGGGTTACAGATGACCAGAACCATTGCGCGGCGTGTTGCATCCTTGCTTGGTGCGGGGGTGCTTTTGTGTGGGCTGGTCGCCTGTTCCCAGGCTGCGGGGGATCCCGGCGGTGGGTCACCGGTGCCTGCCCCGTCTTCCGTCTCTGCTTCTGCCACGCCTACGCCCACCCCGTCGGCGGCGTACAAGCCGGCTTCGGCTGATGGTCCGGCGGAGAATGTGCCTGTGCCGGTGATGCCGGAGGAGGCGAAGCTGGAGTCCAAGGAAGGGCTGGAGGCATTCGCGCGGTATTGGTACGAGCTAGTGAACTACGGTTTCGAAACCGGCGATGTGGAGCCCATCCGCGCCATCAGCGGCCCGGACTGCAAAGTATGCGGCACATTCTACAAAATGGTGGGCAAAGGATTTGAGAACGAAGATTGGATCGTAGGCGGAAAGATTGACGTTCAAGGGGTTAGCTCGGATTACATTCTCACTCCAGAAGGGCGCTATCAAGTACTGATTCAAGAACGACAAGAGGAGATTACCTTTCATGGTCCCGGAGAAATATACGGATCATACGAAGGTACAGAAGATTCCGGTGTTCAGATGATTGAGGCGCGCCATACAGGACATGAATGGTTTGCAGAAAATGTTGTAACTATTACCAGTCCCACAAAATGAAGTTTATAAAGGGTGCGCTTGCTGTCGTTGCACTGGTTCTTGCTACGGTGCCATACAGTACACCGGCGGTTCACGCCGCTGTCGTTGGCGGTGGATGGCATGAAGACGATTCGGTGTCAGGTGGAGCATATTCCCAGGATCCAGATTCCGGGGTGTGGACCACAGTGCCGGTGGGGATCCCGGATGATCCAAGAGGCTACCGGTTCGTACCGGTTTGTTTCGACGATATGGCTGGCCACGTCGAATGCTTGGCCGAGAATCAAGCTGCATGTACCGCCGGTGATGATGGGCGCCTGGTGTACTGGTTTTCGGGACTGAAAACCGTTGATCCGAGCACTTGGTCCAGAGTCAGTGACACGCCGTCGTGCATTTACTCCGAGGAACCGGTTGATATTGGTGAGCAGATCCGGGCGCAAATCCTTACCGCGTTTCAGGAACGGCCCATAGTTCCCGGTGGGCTGGTGTTGCAGCCGAGCCCGCACACGTTGGTCGGGATGGAAACGAACGTGTATATCGAAGCAACTGAGCAGGTTTTCGAGATGATCCTGCTGGAGCAGAGCATCCGGATTGTGGCCACACCGACGGAATACGAGATCAACTACGGTGACGGCACGGTGTACGGTCCCACTCCGGTGCCGGGAGGTCCGTTGGGCCAGGACCGGTGGGGCGAGGCGACGCAGACCAGCCACGCGTATGCGGCCAGCGGGGATTATCAGGTGGGTGCAACGGTGTATTTCTCCGGCACGTATTCGGTGAACGGGGGAACCGTGATTCCCATCGACGGGCGGGCAACGGTGTCTTCACCTGCCCAGACCCTGCGGGTGTGGCGGTCGGAAACCCGCAGTGTGGCGGACAACTGCCTGGTGAACCCGAACGGCGTCGGATGCTAGTCGCACTCTAGTCGGCCTGACACAGCCCACGGTTCAGGCTTCCGGTGTACTGTCCTGTGGATAACGGGTTGGGGGCGCGTGTGGCTGGCTAGGATGGCCGGACTGACAGTCTTGCGGGTTGCCCGACCGGGGGTTACAGATGATCAGAACCATTGCGCGGCGTGTTGCATCCTTGGTTGGTGCGGGGGTGCTTTTGGGTGGGCTGGTTGCCTGTTCCCAGGCTGCGGTGGATCCCGGCGGCGGGTCACCGTCGCCTGCTCCGTCTTCCGTCTCTGCTTCTGCCACGCCTACGCCCACCCCGTCGGCGGCGTACAAGCCGGCTTCGGCCGAGGGCCCAGCGGAGAATGTGCCTGTGCCGGTGATGCCGGAGGAAGCGAAGCTGGAGTCCAAGGAAGGGCTGGAGGCGTTCGCGCGGTATTGGTACGAGGCTGCGAACTACGGATATGAGACTGGGGACGTGAGCCTGGTGAAGGCGATTAGCGGTCCCGAATGCCAAACGTGTCAAAAGTACTATGACGTTGTTCTAAAAGGATTTATCGATGGTGATTGGATGGCCAAATCACAGATCGACGTTCAGGATGCTTATTCGGATTTTATACTAACGCCTGAAAATCGATACCAAGCACTAGTCCAGCTCGAGCAGGACGATATGGAGTATTACGGTGCGGAGGGGCACCTGGGGACCACCGAAAGGAGAACTCAACCATCTGTCCAACTTGTCGAAGCCACCTACTCTGATGGCGAATGGATCGCAGTGAACATAGCCACGATAAAGGCTGGATGAACGATGCGGTTGCTTAAAATCACCTGCACTGCGACGGCTCTGTCCATGTGCTTATTGTTGGTGCCGGCCAAGATGGCCAAAGCCGACATAGGAGGTGAGGGTGACATCGTTAACGATGGCAAGGTGTCCGGCTCAGCATTTGTCAAGGATCCGCAAAGCGGAATGTGGACGAATATGCCCGTGGGAATCCCAGATGACCCCTTTGGGTATCGCTTCCAACCGGTATGTTTCGATGATATGACCGGTCACGTGGAATGCCTTGCCGCCAATCAGGCCGCCTGCACCGCGGGGGAAGACGGTCAGCTAGTTTATTGGTACCGGGGGCTCAAGAGCCGTGATCCAAGCCTTTGGGAAAGAGTCAGTGACACGCCGTCGTGCATCTACTCCGAGGAACCCGTCGATATCGGTGAGCAGATCCGGGCGCAAATCCTTGCCGCGTTTCAGGAACGGCCCATAGTTCCCGGTGGGCTGGTGTTGCAGCCGAGCCCGCATACGTTGGTCGGGATGGAAACGAACGTGTATATCGAGGCAACTGAGCAGGTTTTCGAGATGGTCCTGTTGGAGCAGAGCATCCGGATTGTGGCCACACCGACGGAATACGAGATCAACTACGGGGACGGCACGGTGTACGGTCCCACCCCGGTGCCGGGAGGCCCGTTGGGCCAGGACCGTTGGGGCGAGGCGACCCAGACCAGCCACGCGTATGCGGCCCGCGGGGATTATCAGGTGGGTGCAACGGTGTATTTCTCCGGCACGTATTCGGTGAACGGGGGAACCGTGATTCCCATCGATGGGCGGGCAACGGTGTCCTCGCCTGCCCAGACCCTGCGGGTGTGGCGGTCGGAAACCCGCAGTGTGGCTGACAACTGCCTGGTGAACCCGAACGGCGTCGGATGCTAAAGGTCAAAGGACGCCGGGGACGCATCACAATAATGATGGCCTCGATAGGGGCGGCTGTCGGGTTTGCAGGGTGTGCCATAAACGACGGGGACGTTTTCGAGGGGGAGTCCCCACTAACGACGGAGTCATCCGTTACTCCCACCCCCATTCCCACCCCAGATATAAGCCTGGGTCCGCCAAGGGTCCGGCTGAAAATGTTCCGCTCCCAGTGGTGCCTGTCGAAGCCAAAACCGCGTCCAAGGTCGGTCTTGAGGCCTTCGCCGAGTATTGGTACGAGACGGCGAACTACGGGTACGAGACCGGCGATACCTCTTTGACTCAGGCTGTCAGTGGTCCCGAATGCGAAACCTGTGCGAACTATTTCGAGGTAGTCGAAGGCGGGTACATTGGCGACGATTGGATGGCGAACTCGGCAATAGAGGTTTTGCAAGTTCACTCTGACTACGTGCTCACACCCGACGGGCGGTACCAGGCGGTTGTTTACTTTAGACAGGAGGCGATGGAGTATTACGGCCCCGAAGGCCTGCAACTGGAAGGTGAGGCCGATTTGGGTGTTGTGCAACTCTTCGAGGCGGTATGGGAAGGCGATCATTGGGTTGCGGCGAACATCGCGACTATGAACGTCCTGGATAAATGTCAGTTCCACCCCGAAAATCCCGACTGCTAAAGGTTGGCAGGCCGCGGCACCGCAAACAGGGTCCGGGGATCCTGCAGCACCGCGGGATAGCTGAACGCAGACCGGGGAATGCTCCCGGAGAGTGCCACCGACCGCACGGCAGTGTCGTTTGTCAGTTCCACCGGACCGGCACGCCCCAGCAGCAGCCGCGACCTGTCATTCGGGGCTATTACGGCCACCGGATCGCCGTCGTCCATGTCCTCCAGCAGCCGCACCAGCTGCCGGCCACGCTTGCCGGTAATGGGCGTGCCCTTTGCGGAAAGCATCGGCAGGACGATGGTGGCAGCATCGCCGTCGGGCACTGCCCGAGCCACCCACAGCGCGTCCGCGGGGTCCGGATCCGCCGGATCCGGCAAATCGGCGGGGGAGGGCCACACATACGGCAGCCCGGCATCGGTATCCGGAAACAGCGGCCCGTAAACCTCGGGAGACTTCTCGATCAGATTGGACCGGTGGCTGCGGTGCAGCTCCTCGTCACCCAGCCAGGACGGCAGCTCAACCGCGCCGCCATCCCCGTCCACCCGGGGCGCGAACTCCAGGATCTGTTCGCGCACGGTATCGGCATGTCCGCGGGCAATCCACTCGTCCGTCATCGCCAGCCCGTAGGCAGTCAATGCGGGCACAAAGCCCTTCCACATCAGCAGTGCCGGGTGCCGCTGCCAGCCGTAGTCCGGAACCACCAGCCCGCGCAGCAGCTGCAGGGTCTCCACGCGCTGCTTGCCCAGCCGTGCCTGATCCAGCACCGCCGCACTGCGGGCGAAGCTCTCATAGGGGAGGAAGGTTTGCACCGGCCCAGTCTGTCACTGTTCGCCGGGACGGGCCGCTCCGGAAACAGCAGCGGCACCCGCATCCGGAGCTGCCACCAGCTGGCGGACCATGATCAGGTCACGGAAGGTATGGCTGCCTACCCGGAAGGACCGGCGGCCGGAGGTCTGGAACCCTGACTTGCGGTAGAAGGACTGCGCCCTGACGTTACGGTTGTTGACGCCCAGCCACATGGAGCGGGCCCCCACAGAAGCCGCGGCGCCGGCGGCCGCTTCAACCAGCTGGCCGGCCAGCCCGCTGCCGTGAGCGTCCGGGTGCAGATAGAACTTGTTCAGTTCAGCCGAAGGCCGCACCGCCCGGCCCTGATCCAGGGCTTCAAGCACCTCCGGATCCGACGGTGCCGCCAGGACCAGCAGGCAGTAGCCCAGCAGCCGGCCGGCGTCCCGGGCCGCCAGAACCAGCGCCTTCTCGTCATTCAGATAAGCGGCGAACCGCTCGGCGGACAGGTTCTCCGTGACAAAGGCGGTGCTGTCCTCCGGTGTGACCTCAGGCGGACACGCCAACGGGAACGTAAGGGCGGCCAGTTCGACGAGCCCGGGGATATCTTCTGGTGTTGCATGTGAAATCGAGGCTTGCACCACTCCAGCATAGGCATGCCCGGCAGATGCCTGCCCTTCGACCCGGGCATACCGCGGGTTTAGTACCGGGCGTAGAGCTCTCCGACCGGAAGCCCGGCGTCCACGGTGTTCTCCGGTCCGGGCAGGGGGCAGGCCCAGGCCTCGTCGTAGGCACAGGACGGGTTGTAGAGATAGTTGAAGTCCAGCACCAGGCTGCCGGGCCGTTCGCCCGCGCCCAGGTTGGCTCCCTTGATGGTGTCCAGCAGGTAGCGCCCGCCACCGTAGCTGCCGCCGTCAGCGCCGGAGGTTGCGTCCTTGACCGGAATGAAAATACCTCCGCCGTAGGAATCCAGGTTCCAGACCGCCAGGGAACCCACACCGTCAACGCTGACCGTGCCCAGCCGGGTAAACGGCACCACGCCGTCGGTGCCCGTGGCAACCTCCATGGACTGGCCGGCACCCACGTCCTCAATTACGGCCTCGAAGCGGAACGCAGGATCGTAGCGGGCGGTGCGGAGGCCGCGGAAGCGACGCCGCGTGGCTTCGGGGAGGGGCGACGCCGGGTGTGTACCGAAGAGCCGGTCCCGGCCGGTGGCCCACAGGGAATGGGCGTGTGACACGGAAATCGATTCGGATGCGCGCCGGGCCTGCTCGTAAAGGGCAAACACGTTACGGCGCCAGTCGGCGGTGGCAAGGGCAGTGACGGGGGATACCATCTGTCCAGCGTAGTGTGTTCCAGTGACTACCGGACTTCTTATTGTGGTGCTTGTCGCCATCTTCATCGGAGCGATCGCCCAGCGGATTGCCGGACTGGGCTTCGCGCTGCTGATTTCCCCGTTCCTCGTGATCATCCTCGGTTCGCACGGCGGGGTGATCATGGTGAATATCTGCGGCCTGGTGTCCTCGCTCCTGATTATGAGCCGCGTCTGGCGGGATGTGGACTGGTCAATGTACCGCTGGCTCGCCGTGCCCGCTGTGATAGCCAGCGTGCCGGCGTCGGCTGCCGCGGTGTTCCTTCCCGCTGCACCGCTGGCCGTGACGGTAGGCGCCGTCGTCCTGGTGGCCCTGAGTATCTCCCTGCTCCTGCAGCGGACCTCGGTGGTCCTGACCGGAAATGTTCCCAAGGCGGTGGCCGGTTTCGCATCCGGGATCACCAACGCCATGGCCGGCGTCGGCGGCCCGGCCGTCAGCGTTTACGCACTGCTGGCCCGCTGGCCGCAGCGGCCCTTCGCGGCCACCCTGCAGCCCTTCTTCGTCACCACGGCCGCCGTCACCCTGACCTCCAAGCTCTTCCTGGACCCCGGACAGATGCCGCCCTTCGAGGCCTGGGCCTGGGCCCTGGTGGCGCTGATGATTGTGGCCGGCATTTATGCGGGGGAGAAACTGCAGCGCTTTATCCGCGATGACCAGGCCCGCCTGGCCGTGATTGTGATCGCCTTCATCGGAGCAGCTGCGGCGCTGGTGAAGGGCCTGATCGACCTCTGACCCGGGGCTCCGTTAGCCGACTCACGCCGGAGCCTCGCCGGGCTGCGCGGGGCCGGGTGGCACGATAGAACCGATGAAGATTTTATTGCGGCGCAAGAAGCCGGGTATGCCGCCCATGCCGCTCTGGCTGCAGGGAACGTTTGAACTGGGCCAGGCTGCCCTGCTCTCGGCGCTGGTGGTACTGCTGCCGCTGGTCGGCGTCTGGTTTGCCAACGGTTTCACCGACCGGGAGTTCTCCTCCCTCGCCCGGCTGGGCGGCCAGGCCTGGCTGCTGATCCACGGCGTGCCGCTGTCCCTGAGCCTTCCCGCCGGGGAGCTCGGCGCAGCGCCCTCCACCGGCCTGCTCTCACTGCTTCCGCTCGGACTGAGCCTGATTCCGTTCTTCCTGTCCTGGCGGGCCGGACGCCGGCTGGCCCGGGCCTCCTACACCGACCAGCTCTGGCAGGCCCTGCTCGGGGCCTTGGGAACCTATGCACTGCTGGGCGCGGCCGCGGCATATTTCAGCAGTACGGACGGTGTCCGGATTTCGGTGACAGCCGGGGCGCTGCTGCCCCTGATTGCTGCCGGAGCCGGCCTTATTGTGGGTGCCCGGATCGAGGCCGGTTCGTGGGTGCGCCTGATCGGCATGGACCTTACCGACTGGATTGCCCGGACCAGCCAGCATTCGCGCTGGGCAGGTTCTTACCTGTGGTCCGCGCTGCGGGCCGGGGTGGTGGGAATCGTCGCCGCCCTGGGCCTGTCAGCTGTACTGCTGGTTGTTGCCCTGGCACTGAACTGGGCCACCATCGCGGCGGTGTACCAGCGGCTCGACGCCGGGATAATCGGCGGCGCGGTGCTCACCGTGGTGGAGCTGGGCCTGATGCCGAACTTTGTGGTGTGGACCCTTGGCTGGGCTTCCGGTGCCGGGTTCTCCATGGGCACCGGCAGCATCATCAGCCCGCTGGAAACCACCGTGGGTCCGCTGCCGGCGGTCCCGGTGCTGGCGGCCCTGCCGGCAGGCGGCATGGAATACGGCTACGTTGCCCTGCTGATCCCCGTGGCCGCGGGCATCCTGGCCGGCTGGTGGTTCCTGCGTGAGGGTGAGAACCACTTTGATGAGTGGCTGTCCATCAAGATCCGTGCCCGGTGGTTCACCGCTCCGCTATCCACCCTGGTGCTGGGCGCCATTGTGGGCCTGGTGTCCGGTGTGCTGGCGGCGGCAGCGGGCTGGCTTTCCCAGGGCTCACTGGGCGTGGGGCGTTTTGTCGGCCTCGGACCCGACCCGCTGTGGCTGGGCCTGTGGGTTGCCGCGGAGGTTGGGGTCGGCGTCGTCATTGGCTACGCCGTGGGCCCGTGGCTGGAACGCGAGCCGAAACAGGTACGCGAACCTGCGCTCAAGGCCTGAGGACGGTTACGGCAGCTCGAAGCTCAGGTACTCGGACTGGCAGGACTCGGATGCGTTCAGCGTGATGGCTGAACGCATGCAGGATTCGTAGGTCACCGTCCGGTCCCAGAGCATGGCCATGGCCGCCATGCCGAGCGTGGTGACGAACGTGATGACCAGGCCGATGGAGATCAGGACCGGCAGCACGGGCCGCATCTTGGCCCGGGCGGCTTTGACCAGCGCAATAATGCCTACTACGACGGCGGCCGTTCCGAGCGCTATCGGCACCAGCTTCCACGGCAGTACAAGATTGCTGCTCAGCAGTGTGGCGATTGCCAGCAACCAGAAGATCCGAACGTACTGAACCGCGTTGCGCTTCTGCTCGTCGGGAACATCCTGGCGGCTGCTGTCCGCCCCGGCCGGGGACTTGGTCTGGGTCTGGGCACCGTCGTCGTTCATGCGTTTAACCCTAGGCGACGCGGCACCCTATGGTTGACGCATGCGCATTGTAGTTCTTGTGTCCGGCACCGGATCCAACCTCCAGGCCGTGCTGGACGCCGTCCGGGACGGGCAGCTCGACGTCGAAATTGCCGCCGTGGGTTCGGACCGGCCCGGCACCTACGGTGTGGAGCGCGCCGCCGACGCCGGGTACCCCACCTTTGTGGTGAACTTCCGCGACTATCCGGCGCGGGCTGACTGGAACCGGGCACTCACCAGGGAAGTGGCCTCCTACGCTCCGGATCTGGTGCTCTCCTCCGGATTCATGCGGATAGTGGACGAGGAGTTCATCAACTCCTTCAACGGCCGCTACCTGAACACCCACCCGGCCCTGCTGCCCTCCTTCCCCGGAGCCCACGGGGTGCGGGACGCCCTGGCCTACGGAGTGAAGATCACCGGCTGCACCGTCCACTGGGCCGACGCCGGCGTGGACACCGGGCCGATCCTGGCCCAGGCGGCCGTCGAGGTGCTCGACGGCGACACGGAAGAGACCCTGCACGAACGCATCAAGGTGCAGGAACGCCGTTTGCTGCTGGAAACGCTGGACCGCCTCAGCCGCGAAGGGCTCTGAGCGGGTTCCGGAAGGCCCGGCCCACCGGCTCCCTGGCCGCTCAGTCCAGTGCCGCGCCCCCGAAAACCCGGCCCACCGGCTCCCTGGCCGCTCAGTCCAGTGCGGCGCCCTTGGTCTCGGGAGCGAAGCGGGCCATCCAGAGTACTGCCAGCAGCACCAGCACCCCGGCCAGCGCGAAGGACAGCGGCAGCCCGAGGTACGGCCACAGCACCGACACGAAAATCAAAGGACCGAACCCGGCGCCAATCCGCGAGACGGTGGACGCCCAGCCGAATCCGCTGCCGCGCAGCTCGGTGGGGTAGAGCTCGGACACGTAGGCGTAGAGCACCGGAATGGCCACCTGCACCACAAATCCGTAGGCCAGCAGCCAGATGGTGGCGGCCGTGGGTACGTCCACTACCAGGGCCACCACCACCAGGATCGCCGCGGACAGCGGCCCGGTCACTGCCAGGATCCACTTCCGCCCCACCTTTTCCACCAGCAGGGCGGCGGCAATCACGCCCAGCAGTCCGACGGCGGCCATGCCGGATGTGGTCAGGAACGCGCGGTATTCCGCGAACCCGGCGTCCACGAGGATCTTGGGCATCCACTGCAGGGCCAGGTAGTAGACCAGCAGGATGGTCAGGAACAGGGACCACGCTGCGATGGTGGTTTTGGTGCTGAACCGCCAGAGGTCGGCGAGCTGGGTGCCCATGGTGCGCAGTGTCAGCTTTTCCGGCTCCGCGGGTTCGGGCAGCCGCCACTCGGTTTTGGCGCCGCCGGTGCGCCGGATCAGATCCTCGATGACGGCGGCTGCTTCAGCGGTCCGGCCCTTGCGCACGAGGTAGAGCGGGGATTCCGGCACCGAGCGGCGCACCCAGAAGACCAGCAGGGCCGGCAGCACCATGATCAGCATGGTGTACCGCCAGTCGGCGAAGGTCGCCATGATCACCGCAGAGGTAATTCCGCAGAGCGCCGCACCCACCGGCCACCAGCCGTCCATCGCGGTGAGCACCCGGCCGCGTTGTTTTTTGGGCGTGAACTCTCCCACCAGGGCATAGTCCACGGGCACGCAGCCGCCCAGGCCGAACCCGGCCATAAAGCGGAAAATGCAGAACCAGACAATGTCCGGGGAGAAGGCGCCGAGCACGGTGAAGAGCGAGAAGACCAGCAGCGTGGCCGAGAACGCCCGCTTGCGGCCGATCGCATCAGCAATGGACCCCCAGACAAATGCCCCGATGGCCATGCCGAGCAGATTCGCGGTACCGATCCAGGCGGCCTGCGCCGGCACCAGGTCCCATTCCTTGGAGAGCAGGGGAATCAGGACGCCGTTCAGGGTCACGTCCCAGGCGTCGAACATAAAGCCCAGGCCGCCGATCAGGAAGATCCGGCCCTGAACGTTCCACCGCCAGGGCAGGTTTTGGACCACCTGGTCGCCGGTGGGCAGGGCATTGGTGATGGACATCTGGGCGGGGCCTTCCGGAGCTGGGCAGAAGATGGTGCAGGGGAGCGCTGATTGCGTCGGGGAAAACAGTACCGCGTGCAGGCGTATGCCTGTGGACAAAACCGGAGGAACCCGCGGAAGCAGGAAGTATGGGGCCATGGCTGACGCGCAGCGGGGTGAACAACCGGCCCTTCCAGGACCGGTGCTGCCCGGGTCCGTGTTCACCGTGGCGGAGGCACGGGCACGCGGTGTGCCGCCGGCGGCCCTGCGGAGGAAAGAGTACGACGCCGTCGGGTACGGCATCCGTGCCGTCACGGGGGTGGAGCCTTCCCTGCTGCACATCGTTCGTCCGCTTGCGCCTGTTGGCGGCCTTACCGTAGCCAGCCACACCACCGCCGCCGCCCTGTGGGGAATGTGGCTGCCGCGGCGCCTAGCGGACGGCCCGCTTCACCTCACCCGGCCGCTGCGGTTGTCACGGCCCCGGCGGAAGGGCGTTGCCGGGCATCAGGCTCCGCTCCTGCGGGAAGACGTAGTACGGATAGCCGGGATACTGATCACCTCTCCCGCATGGACATGGTGTGACCTCGCGGCCCTGCTCCCGGTCGCTGACCTGGTGGTGGCCGGCGACTCGGTGCTTCGACGGCTGGATGCCCCGGTGCGAGGCGGCTACCTTCCCCGGCCCGATCCGCTGTGCCGGGTCCAGGACCTGCAGGACCTCATCGACCGGAGATCGGGAAGCCGCGGCATTTCCACGGCGCGGACGGCACTTGGGCTGATGCGCCCGGGTGTCGATTCAGCCCCGGAATCGCGTCTGCGGCTGCTTATCCTGTCCGCGGGCCTGCCGGAGCCGGAGGTGAACCGGTGGATCATGGGTGCCGGCGGGCGGCCCGTGTCCCGGCCGGACCTGCAGTACCGGGCACTGCGGATTGCCCTTGAATACGAAGGGGAACACCATCTGCGGGATCCGGACCAGTGGCATCGCGACATTGAACGGGATGAGAGGCTGCGGCAACTGGGCTGGGTGGTGCTGCGCTTCAGCAAAAAGCACCTTCGCCCCGAGAATCGGGCAGCAACGGAGGAACGTATCCGTAGTACCTTGCGTGCGCGGGGCTGGTATCCCGGCAGAGCCGTGTAGACCAGACCGGGCTGCCGGTCCGGCCGGTCCCGGGTGCCGGTCCCGGGTGCCGGTCCCGCCGGTGGAGCGGGCCCGGGTGCCGGTCCCGCCGGTGGAGCGGGCCCCTTGATCCCGGTCCCGCCGGCCCCTGGGGTCCCTTGGTCCCGGTTCCTTGGTCCCGGTCCCGCCGGTGCGGGGGGTCCCCGGTGCCGCGGCACTGAATCGAGAAGGCACGATTTACCGAATTCGAGGCCGAAAACGGTAAATCGTGCCGTTTCGATCTGCAAAACGGTAAATCGTGCCGTTTCGATCCGCTGGAGCCCGCACCAGCCACACCGCCACACCGCACCCCGCACCCGCCACCCCGCACCCGCCACACCGCACCCCGCACCCGCCACCCCGCACCCGCCCCACCCCGCCACGCCCCGCAACCGCCCCAACCCCGCCCCGCATTCATCCCCCGAGACACCGTGTTACACCGCCCCGAGGCGGGGCGGAGGGCTCAAGGCATAAACTTCTTGTGGGCCGCACGGCCTGCGCACGCCGTTCATCGAATCCTTGGAGTGTCAGTTGTGAGCAACCCCGTCCTCGACCGTGTCCCTATCCGCCGGGCCCTGATTTCGGTCTACAACAAGACGGGGCTGACGGAACTCGCGCAAGGCCTCGCCGCAGCCGGTGTCAGCATTGTCTCCACCGGCTCCACGGCCAAGCAGATTGCTGCTGCCGGCGTCGCCGTCACCGAGGTCTCCGAGGTGACCGGGTTCGCTGAGTGCCTCGACGGCCGGGTCAAGACGCTGCACCCCCGCGTCCATGCCGGGATCCTCGCCGACCGCCGCCGGGATGACCATGTGGCCCAGCTCGAGGAAATGGAGATTGAACCCTTCGACCTCGTGGTGGTCAACCTCTACCCGTTCGTTGAAACCGTCCGCTCCGGCGCGGCGCAGGATGACGTGGTGGAGCAGATCGACATCGGCGGGCCCTCCATGGTCCGCGCCGCCGCCAAGAACCACCCGTCGGTGGCCGTGGTGGTTGACCCGGACAAATACTCCGACGTTGTCACCGCAGCGGCGGAGGGCGGCTTCGACCTGGCGCAGCGCCGCCGGCTGGCTGCTGAAGCATTCGCCCACACTGCCGCCTACGACAACGCGGTAGCCACCTGGACGGCCGAGCAGTTCGGCGACGGCACCGAGGACGGCGCCAAGTGGCCGGCCTACACCGGCCTCGCCCTGGAGCGCGCCGAAGTGCTGCGCTACGGCGAAAACCCGCACCAGGACGCTGCCCTGTACGTGGAGAAGGGAGGCCAGCCCGGCGTCGCCCAGGCCGACCAGCTGCACGGCAAGGCCATGTCCTACAACAACTACGTCGACGCCGACGCCGCCCTGCGTGCCGCCTTCGACTTCGATGAGCCCGCCGTCGCCGTCGTGAAGCACGCGAACCCGTGCGGTATCGCGGTGGCGTCCCCGAATGCGGCCGATCCGATTGCGGACGCGCACGCCAAGGCCCACGCCTGTGATCCGGTCTCCGCGTTCGGCGGCGTGATTGCCGCCAACCGCACGGTCACCGCGGGCATGGCGGAAACGGTGAAGGACATCTTCACCGAGGTGGTGATTGCTCCGGACTTCGAGCCGGCCGCCGTCGAGATCCTCAGCGCGAAGAAGAACATCCGGCTGCTCGCCCTGCCGGACGGATACGGCCGCAACACTGCCGAATTCCGGCAGGTCTCCGGCGGTGTGCTGGTGCAGAAGGCGGACCGGCTGCAGGCCGAGGGCGATGATCCGGCCAACTGGACCCTGGCCGCGGGGGAGCCGGCGGACGAGGCCACGCTGGCCGATTTGGCCTTTGCCTGGGCCGCCGTGCGGGCCGCGAAGTCCAATGCCATCCTGCTGGCAAAGAACGGCGCGTCCGTGGGTGTGGGCATGGGCCAGGTGAACCGGGTGGATTCCTGCCGGCTCGCCGTTGAACGGGCCAACACCCTGGGCGCCGGGGGCGAGGACCGCGCCCGCGGTTCCGTAGCGGCGTCGGACGCGTTCTTCCCCTTCGCGGACGGACTGCAGATCCTGCTCGACGCCGGTGTGCGCGCCGTGGTCCAGCCGGGCGGCTCCATCCGCGACAACGAAGTGGTCGAAGCTGCTGCCGCTGCGGGCGTGACCATGTACTTCACCGGCGCCCGGCACTTCTTCCACTAGCGAATACGCCGCAGGCCATACGAAAACGCGGGACGGTGCAGGTAATGTGCCGTCCCGCGTTTTAGGGCACAGATAGTGCGCTGTGGCATAGTTGAACTCAAATACAAGCCTAAAAAACGGGTTCCGTCATGCCACAAGACATGCTCCGGTGCCCACCAACACACAAGGAGACCGTGTGGCTGAGAAAATCAAGGTTGTGGGCTCTGTCGTAGAGCTCGACGGCGATGAGATGACCCGTATCATCTGGCAGTTCATCAAGGACCGCCTGATCAACCCGTACCTGGACGTAGACCTGAAGTACTACGACCTCTCCATCCAGAACCGCGACGCGACCGATGACCAGGTCACCATCGACGCCGCCAACGCCATCAAGGAACACGGCGTGGGCGTCAAGTGCGCAACCATCACCCCCGACGAGGCACGTGTCGAGGAATTCGGCCTGAAGAAGATGTGGGTCTCCCCGAACGGAACCATCCGCAACATCCTCGGCGGCGTGGTCTTCCGCGAGCCGATCATCATCTCCAACATCCCGCGCCTGGTCCCGGGCTGGAACAAGCCGATCATCATTGGCCGCCACGCCCACGGTGACCAGTACAAGGCCACGAACTTCAAGGTTCCCGGTGCCGGCACGCTGACGCTGACCTACACCCCGGCCGACGGCAGCGAAGAAATCAAGCAGCAGGTTGTGACGTACAACGAAGATGGCGGCGTCGCCATGGGTATGTACAACTTCAACGATTCCATCAAGGACTTCGCCCGCGCTTCCTTCGCGTACGGCCTGCAGCGCAACTACCCGGTGTACCTCTCCACCAAGAACACCATCCTGAAGGCCTACGACGGCCAGTTCAAGGACCTGTTCCAGGAAGTCTTCGACGCCGAGTTCAAGGACCAGTTCGAAGCAGCCGGGCTCACCTACGAGCACCGCCTGATCGATGACATGGTTGCCTCCGCAATGAAGTGGGAAGGCGGCTACGTCTGGGCCTGCAAGAACTACGACGGCGACGTCCAGTCCGACACCGTGGCACAGGGCTTCGGCTCGCTGGGTCTGATGACCTCCGTGCTGATGACCCCGGACGGCAAGACCGTCGAGGCTGAAGCTGCACACGGCACCGTGACCCGTCACTACCGCCAGCACCAGCAGGGCAAGCCCACCTCCACCAACCCGATCGCCTCGATCTTCGCGTGGACCCGTGGCCTGATGCACCGCGGCAAGCTGGACAACACCCCCGAGGTCATCAACTTCGCCGAGACCCTTGAAGACGTTGTCATCAAGACGGTCGAATCCGGCAAGATGACCAAGGACCTGGCACTGCTGGTCGGCCCGGACCAGCCGTACCTGACCACCGAAGAGTTCCTCGCCGCACTGGATGAGAACCTCAAGGCCCGCCTGGGCGCCGAGGTCGCAGCCTAACCGGCCCTCCTCACCGCGCCTTCCCCGCCCTGCTGCGGGGGAGTACGACGACGGCGCGCTGCCCCTTCGCGGGGCGGCGCGCCGTCGTCGTTTAATACGGAGGCCGCGTAATAAGTAGCGCGGAGGTACCCGCGGTGCCACCATGTGGGGATGTCGAATTCCACCACTACGCCGGCCCCGGCGGTTTCCGCTGCCGAAGAGCGCAGCGCCCGCATAGCGGTAACGGTTTTTCCTCTGCTTATTGTTGCCGGGGGAGTGATTGCGCTCTTCTTCCCGCAGCCCTTCACCGGGCTCTCCGCCTACATTAACCCGGGGCTGATGCTGATTATGTTCGGCATGGGCCTGACGCTGACTCTCCCGGATTTCGGGATGGTGGTCCGCCAGCCGCTTCCGGTGCTGCTGGGCGTGGTGGCACAGTTTGTCATAATGCCGCTGCTGGGCCTGGGGATCGCCTGGGCGCTGAATCTCAGCCCGGAACTGGCTGCGGGCGTGATCCTGGTGGGCTGCGCTCCTGGCGGCACGGCGTCCAATGTCGTGACTTATCTGGCCCGCGGCAACGTGGCCCTCTCCGTGGCCATGACCTCGGTGTCCACGCTGCTGGCGCCCCTGTTGACCCCGCTGCTGGCGCTCTGGCTCGCGGGCCGGTACATGGCAGTGGACGCGGGTTCCATGGCGTGGTCCATTGTGCAGATTGTCCTGATTCCGGTGGTGCTCGGACTGGTTATCCGCTACCTGATGCCGCGGCTGGTGGACCGGATCCTCCCCGTGCTGCCCTGGGTTTCCGTGCTGGCGATTACGTTTGTGGTGATCGCGGTGGTGTCCGGCAGCGCCCAGGCAATTTTCACCGCGGGCTGGCTGATCCTGCTCGCGGTGGTGCTGCACAACGCGCTGGGACTGGGACTGGGGTACGGCGCCGCCAAGCTGTTCCGGCAGCCGATCCCGTCACGCCGGACCATGGGTATTGAAGTGGGGATGCAGAACTCCGGGCTTGCTGCCGGCTTGGCGAAACAGTACTTCGCTCCGGAAGCGGCGTTGCCCGCGGCAGTGTTTTCGGTCTGGCACAACGTCTCCGGCGCACTGATGGCCGCCATCTGGCAGCGCCGGCCGGTGTCCTGACTGTCTGGAGGCGACAGGCCCTGAACAAAGGCGGCAGGCCTCGAACAAACGCGGCCTCAAACAAATGCAGCAGGCCCCGGACCGAAGTCCGGGGCCTGCTTCGCTTGCAGTTGAACGGCTAGATGCCGGCACCCTGATCGCCGGAGGAGGATGGCCCGGACGAGCCTGAGCCGCCGGAACCGGAGCCGCCGGAGCCCATTCCTGAACCGCCGCCCATGCCTGAGCTAGAACCGCCCATGCCGGAGCCCGAGCCCGAACCGCCGCCCATGCCGGAGCTTGAACTGCCGCCGCCCATGCCGGAGCCCGATGAAACGGACGCCGGCTCCGAGGAACTCTGGCCCGAGATCGTGTTCCCGTCCTTATACGCTGCGGAAACCTCGATCTTCCGCGGCTTCGAACGCTCGCTGACCGGGATGAAGACGCTCAGCACGCCGTTCTCGTACTTGGCTGAGATGTTGTCGATATCTATGCCCTGGCCAAGGTTCAGCTGCCGGAGGAAGCTGCCGCTTTCCCTCTCGCGGGTCAGCCAGGTCACCCCTTCGGTGGTATGGATGGTCCGTTCGGCGCGGATGGTCAGCAGCTGGCCATCCACGTCAACGTCCACCGAGCCGGGATCGATGCCGGGAAGATCTGCATTGAGGATGTAATGGTCGCCCTCGCGGTACAGATCGATGGGCATCAGCCGAAGCCGCTGGCGCGGGTCCAGAAGGGCGCCCGCAACCCGGTCCAGCTCACGGAATGGATCAAACTTCATCGCCATGTTCATCAACTCCTTTGTGCCACCGACGTCGGTCGGGCATCGGTGGTGGAAACGCCGATTGTGGAAGGGTCGATAAAGGTTGAGTCGCACTACCTCAACGATGAAATTACGCTAGCACTCGGGCATAGTGAGTGCCAGATCACATGGATAAAAACGGTCCGGGAGGACCGGTTTTTTCTGTCCTCAGCCCACCGGCCAGGCGTGCACGGCCGTATTGCTGTGCATGTTCTCCCAGTAGAGGCGGGACATTTCGGCCAGCGCGGCGCTGCGTGCCAGTCCGGATTCCTCCAGACGGCGAAGCGTGGCGATCTGCCAGGCTGCTCCGTTCTGCTCGGTCCGTGCCCGCTCGGAGACAACGTCCAGATAGCGGTCTATGAGCGTGGGGTCCACCTTCAGGGCGCGCAGCCCTTCGGCGGCCTGCGGGATCAGGTGCCGCACAATCAGCTCAGCAACCGGAATTTCGCCGATGCCCGGCCAATACACCGTGGCCTCCAGCCCGTGGCGGGCACAGGAGAGGAAATTGTCGGACGCGGTCTTGAAGGCAAGCCGGCTCCACAGTGGACGGTCTGCCGTGCGGATGTATTCCACCAGGCCGTAATAGAAAGCTGCATTGGCTACAACGTCAATGACTGACGGACCTGCCGGCAGCACACGGTTTTCCAACCGCAGATTGGGGGTGCCGCTGCCCGGGTCATAAATGGGCCGGTTCCAGCGGTAAACGGTCCCGTTGTGCAGCCGCAGTTCAGCCAGCAGCGGTGCACCTGCAGAGGTGGTTTCATCCCCTCGGCCCGAGAGCTCCGGGAGCAGCGCCGGGAAGTAGCGTACGTTCTCCTCAAACAGGTCGAAGATGGAGGTGATCCACCGTTCTCCGAACCAGACGCGGGGCCGCACCCCCTGCTGGCGCATTTCCGGGGGCCGGGTATCGATTGACTGCTTGAACAGTTCAATCCGGGTTTCATGCCACAGGACGTGTTCCATAAAGATGGGGGAGTTGGCCGCCAGCGCAACCTGGGGAGCGGCGATCATCTGCGCTGCATTCCACGCCGGTGCAAATTGCTCGGGTGAGACTTCCAGATGCAGCTGCACCGACGTACACGCCGCTTCCGGGGCGATGTTCTGAGCGTAGAAGGACAGAGGCTCCGGGCCGGAGAGATCCAGCAAAACGTCTTCACCGCGCGCCTGGAGTACCGAAGTGTTCAGGGCGGCATATCGCTGGCCGCTGCTGAGCCACTCCCAGCCATCCATGAACCCGGGCGTCAGGGTGGGCAGGATTCCCACCATCATGATGTCCGCGTCCTCCTGCTCCGCGCGTTGGTCAGCACGGTTCAGCTGCGTTCGCAGGCCGTCTTCGAGGTCCTTGAGTCCGAACTGCCCGATCGAAAGTGCGGGATGGTTCATCTCGATGTTGAAAGCGCCGATTTCGGTCTGGAAAGCCGGATCAGCGATGCGTTTCAGGACAGCCTGGTTGCGCAGGGCGGGGGAAAAGTCCCGGTTGGTGAGGTTCAGCTCGAGCTCCAGCCCAATGCTCGCCGTGTCGGCGAACCGGGCGGTGGACAGGTAATGGGCAAAATGGTCCAGGTTTTCCAGCAGCCGCTGCCGGTAGGCGGTCCGCTGTGCCCTGCTGAACGTCCGGCTCGTGACTTCGGCACCCATAACCCTGCTGCTCCTTTGGCCCTCATAAACCCTGGCGGTCACGCTGCATTCCCGGCACGGCTGGAAAACCGCAGCCTGCCGCCTGTTCTCAACGGTGCACATCAGACAACCATGCACGGGACGCATAAGCAAGGATGCTTACAACTCCTTCGCCGGGACGACGGCGGCCCCGCACCGGAAAAGGTGCGGGGCCGCCGTCGTGCGTTCTTCAGCGCGGTACAGCTGCTTCGTCGTTGCGGTAAAGCACACCCATCTGGGCGCGGGCGGCATCAAAGATGCGCATGGTGCGCAGCGAATCGGCCCAGGTCATGGTGGGGCTTTCGAGCAGGCCCGCCTGAATGCAGCGGGTCACCTCACGCAGTTCGTAGGTGTAGCCGTTGCCAACCTGCGGGAACCGTTCCGTCCGCGTCTCGCCCATATGCGGGGTAATCGTCAGTTCCACCGGGTTGTGCAGCGGGGACCCGGTGCGCAGCCAGCCCTTGGTGCCGGAGATGACCGCCGTCCGCGGGCACGAGGACACCAGCGAGGATGTCAGCTGAGCCATGCCGCCGGAGGCATAACCCAGCGTCAGGGCGTTCTGCACATCCACGCTATCCGCATTGACCGCGCCGATGGCGTGGACCGTCTCCGGGTATCCCAGGGCTCCGAGCGCAAAGGTCAGCGGGTAGACGGTGAGATCCAGCAGTGCTCCGCCGCCTGCAGCGGGATCCCAGAGCCGGTGCGACGGGTCATAGGCGGCTGGGAAGCCCAGATCGGCCTGGACCCATTGGATGTCACCCAGTTCACCGGATGCCACCAGCTCCCAGATGCGGTTGATGCAGGGCAGGAACCGTGTCCACACCGCCTCCATCAGGAACACGTTGCGGGAGCGCGCCAGCTCGATCAGGTCCTCGGCTTCCCTGGCATTGATGGTCAGGGATTTTTCGCACAGGACGTGCTTGCCGGCTTCCAGCGCCCGCCGGGTGATCTCATAGTGCTGGGCGTGCGGGGACGCAACATAAACAATGTCCACGTCCGGATCGGCAAACAGCAGGTCATAGCCCTTGCCCTCCGAGGAGTCGGAGTAGCTGGTGGCGAAGCCAAACCGCCGGGCAAAACCCTCGGCGCTGGCCTGGCCGCGTGAACTCACTGCCTGCAGGACGGCATCTTCAAGCCGGGCGATGTCTTCGGTGACCCGTTCGGCAATGTTGCCGGTGGCGACTACGCCCCAGCGAAGGGTTCGGCCGGTGGCCTGGACGGGGCTGGGGGCCCCGGGCTGCACACAGGGAGGGGTGGGAATGTGTTGAACAGCGGTCATTGTCCTCGTCTTCCGCGTCGTTGCAGGGAGTGTCCCTACTCTATGGTGGGCAGCGGCCCGAGCCTAGGGGGCGGCGCCAGTCCCAAAGGAACGGCCCGGGTCCCCGTCAGGGTCCCGGGCCGTTCCGCCCCGGAGGGCGGTAGTGCTACTTCAGGTAATGCTTATTTACTTGACCAGCTCGGAAAGCGTCGGATCGTTGGCGTAGGCTTCGCCGGCGTTGGCCTTGGTAACGATGACCGGCTCCAGCAGGTAAGCCGGAACAACCTTGGTGCCGTTGTCGTAGCTCTCGTCGTCGTTGATCTCAACATCCTCACCGGCGGCCAGGTTCTTGACCATCTCGATGCTGTGGTTCACCAGGTTGCGGGTGTCCTTGTTGATGGTGGAGTACTGCTTGCCTTCCATGATCAGCTTCACGGACTCAACCTCGGAGTCCTGGCCGGTGATGACGGGCAGCGGCTTGCCGGCCGCTTCAACGGAGGTCAGGACCGCGCGGGCCAGGGTGTCGTTGGGGGAGAGGACGCCGTCCAGTTCCACCGAGGCGTAGTTGGCGGAGAGCAGCGTATCCGCACGCTTCTGGGCGTTCTCAGCCTTCCAGCCCTGGGTGACAGCCTGGTTGAATTCCGTCTGGCCGGAAACAACCTTGAGGTTTCCTGCTTCGATCTCCGGCTTCAGCACGTCCATGGCGCCGTCGAAGAAGACCTGGGCATTGGCGTCATCGGGGGATCCGGCGAACAGTTCAATGTTGTAGGGGCCCTCGGGCTTCTTTTCCTTCAGCCCGTCCAGCAGCGCCTGGCCCTGCAGCTGTCCGACCTTGAAGTTGTCGTAGGCCACGTAGTAGTCCACGTTCTCGGTGTTGGTCAGCAGGCGGTCATAGGCGATGACGGTAATGCCGGCATCCTTGGCTTCCTGCAGCTGCGAGCCGAGCTGGCTGCCGTCGATGGCGCCGACAATCAGGACCTCGACGCCGTTGGTGATCATGGAGCTGATCTGGTTCTGCTGTTCGGAGACGCCGCCGTTGGCGAACTGGACCTGGCCTTCGAAGCCGGCTTCCTTGAGGCCGTCGTTGAACAGGGATTCGGCGAGGACCCAGTTTTCGGAGGTCTTCTGCGGCAGGGCAACGCCGATGGCGGCACCTTCACCGAAACCGGATTCGGATTCGGATGCTGCTTCTTCGGAGCGGCCGCAGGCGGACAGCGACAATGCTGCCACCGTTGCGACAACGGCGAAGGACTTTGCGAATTTACGCATGGTGTTCTCTTTCTTGATAGCGGTGCTGTGAGTAATGCCAGTCAGTGGAAAGGATTAGGCGTCGGTGGAGATGACGGTTTTGGTGCCCGTGGGCATTTCGGGGGTGGCATCCACGGCTGCGGGAGCCGGCGCCGGCTTGTTCCCACCGAAGTTGCGCATCAGGAGCCCGGTAATGGAGGGCCGGCCCTGGGTCTTGTTGTAGACATCCAGGGCGACGGCGAGCAGCAGGACCAGGCCCTTGATCATGGAGGTGGTATCCGCGCCGACGCCCAGCAGCTGCAGGCCGTTGTTCAGCACGGCCATCACCAGTCCGCCGACGATGGAGCCGACAACGGTGCCGACGCCGCCGGAGACTGCGGCGCCGCCGATGAAGACAGCGGCAATGGCGTCCAGCTCCCAGTTGGTTCCGTCAAACGGACCGGAGGCGGTGGAACGGGCCACGAAGATCATGCCGGCCAGGGCGGCGAGGATGGACATGTTCATCATGACCATGAAGTTCACCTTCTTGCCCTGCACACCGGAGAGTTCCGCTGCGTGCCGGTTGCCGCCCACGGCGTAGACGTGGCGGCCCAGGATGGTCTTGTTGGAGACGAAACCGTAGAACAGCACCAGTGCACCGAGGATGATGCCCGAGATGGGGAACGAGGTGCCGGGACGGCCGGTGGCGAAGAGGTACGTTGCGTAGAGGATAACGGCGCAAAGGAGGCCGATCTTCACCATGGGGACCCAGGCCGGCGGGTTGACGGTGCCCAGCTTGGCATTGCGGCCGCGCTTGCGCATTTCACCGTAGATGACGGCGGCACACAGGATCAGGCCGAGGAGCAGCGTGAGGTTGTTGTAGCTCGGGATGGGCCCGCCCTCGGGCAGGTAGCCGGCACCGATGAACTGGAATTCGGAGGGGACCGGCACGGTGTTGGACTTGCCGACCCACTGGTTGGCTCCGCGGAAGATCAGCATGCCCGCCAGCGTCACGATGAACGCCGGTATGCCGACGTAGGCGACCCAGAAGCCCTGCCAGGCGCCGATTGCGGCACCGACCAGCAGTCCCAGGATGATGCCGGCATACCAGGGCAGCCCCCAGTCACGCATGGCCATGGCCACGACGATGCCGGAGAACGCGGCCACCGAACCGACGGAGAGATCGATGTGCCCGGCGATGATCACAAAGACCATGCCCACGGCCAGGATGAGGATGTAGGAGTTGCCGTTGAACAGGTTGATCATGTTCGTGGACGTGAGGGTCTTGCCCCCGGTCAGTACCTGGAAGAGGACGACCAGGATGCCCAGGGCGAAGATCATCCCGAACTGGCGGCCGTTGCCGCTCAGGAGCTGCTTGAAGGCGTTCATGAAAGGGTTCCTTGAGTGGCGTAGGTTTTCTTGGTGGGGGAGGTCATGAGCCTCATGAGGTTCTCCTGGCTGGCTTCCGCCTTGGAGACCTCGCCGGTGATGGCCCCTTCAAAAATGGTGTAGATGCGGTCCGAGAGGCCCAGCAGTTCGGGCAGCTCCGAGGAGATCACGATGACTCCCTTGCCCTGGTTGGCAAGCTGCTGGATGATCCCGTAGATCTCATACTTGGCACCCACGTCAATGCCGCGGGTGGGCTCATCGAGGATCAGCAGATCCGGGTCGGTGAACATCCACTTGGCCAGCACAACCTTCTGCTGGTTGCCGCCGGAAAGCTTGGCGACGCCTTCATCCACCGTCGGTGCCTTGGTGCGCAGGTTCCTGCGGTACTCCTCGGCGTGGCGGAACTCGGCGTCGTCATCCACCACCAGGCCGTGGGTGATCCTTTTCAGGTCCGCCGAGACGGTGGTGGCCTTGATGTCATCGAGCAGGTTCAGGCCGAGTGTCTTACGGTCCTCGGTGACGTAGGCCAGGCCGTGGCTGATGGCGGAGTGCACGCTCTTGAGCGTGATTTCCTTGCCGTCCTTGATGATCTGGCCGGAGATGAAGTTTCCGTAGGAGCGGCCGAAAATGGAGCGTGCCAGTTCGGTGCGGCCGGCACCCATCAGCCCTGCGAAGCCCACAATTTCGCCGCGGCGGACGTGGAAGTCCGAGCCCTTGCAGACCAGCCGGTCCGCCACGGACGGGTGTCCCACGGTCCAGCCGCGGACCTCGAAGAAGGTTCCCCCGATATTGGGGGTGTGGTCCGGGAACCGGGATTCCAGGGAACGCCCCACCATGCCGCGGATGATCCGGTCCTCGTTCGCTCCTTCAGCGGCGACGTCGATGGTTTCCACCGATTTGCCGTCGCGGATGATGGTGATGGAGTCGGAGATCTGCTCGATTTCGTTGAGCTTGTGCGAAATCATGATGCAGGAGATGCCCTTGTCCCGCAGGCCGGACATCAGGCCCAGCAGGTGCTGGGAATCGGTTTCATTCAGTGCGGCAGTCGGCTCGTCCAGGATGAGCAGCTGAACCTTTTTGCTCAGCGCCTTGGCGATTTCCACCAGCTGCTGCTTGCCTACGCCGAGTTCCTTGACGGGAGTGGCGGGGTCTTCGCTAAGGCCCACGCGTTCCATCAGGTCCAGGGTTTCGAAGTTGATCCGGTCCCAGTTGATGACTCCGAAACGGGTGGGTTCGTTGCCCAGGAAGATGTTCTCGGCAATGGAGAGCTCCGGGATGAGGGCAAGTTCCTGGTGGATGATGACGATGCCGGCAGCTTCGCTGGAGCGGATGTCGCGGAACTGGACGGGACGGCCCTGGAAGGAGATCTCGCCGGTGTACGTGCCGTAGGGGTAAACCCCGGAGAGGACCTTCATCAGGGTGGATTTGCCGGCGCCGTTTTCGCCGCAGATAGCGTGGATTTCGCCGGCGCGGACCTTCAGTGAGACGTCGGACAAGGCTTTAACGCCGGGAAACTCCTTGGTGATGGAGTCCATTTCCAGAATGAATGGATTAGCCGACATGCAGGGTGTCCCTGCTGCCGGGGCAGGGCGCGCAGTATGCGTGTTCTGCCGGAGCTGCTGCTGCTCGCATGAGTGCCTCCGTGTGACCTCTTTGTCGTGAGATGACCCACATGTGGGTCGATAAGGCAGTTAACATGGTCATAGGCACTGTCGTCAAGTCTTGAACGCAATACCGCGTATTTCCGGGGGGTCAGCGGACCGGGGCGCCCTGTTCCTGCAGCACCAGGGCGGCTGCACCGAGGGCTTCCGCACGCTCCCCGAGCGAGGACATCATTACGGTGGAGGTCTCATCCACCATGGGCACGGCGTGGCGCAGCAGGCCGCGCCGGATCGGCTCCAGGAAGGTGTCACCGAGGTCCGCAAGGGACCCGCCCACAACGATTAGTTCGGGATTGAGCGTATTGGCGAGGTTGGCCGCGGCCCGCCCGACTGCCATGCCGGCGTCGTCGATGACCCGCAGGGTTGCCGGGTCCCTGGCGGCGGCGCGGGCGAGGATGTCCGCGGTCCCCACGGGTTCCTGGCTGCTGCGGCTGAGCAACTCGGTCATGATGGCGGTGGAGGCGATGGTTTCCAGGCAGCCGCGGTTGCCGCAGCGGCAGATAAGGCCCTGGTCGGAGATGGTGGCATGGCCGATTTCCCCGGTAATGCCCACGTTGCCGTAGTAGAGCGAACCGTTGATGATCAGCCCGGCGCCGATGCCGGTGGCCACCTTGATGAAGATCAGGTTCTCGGTGCCGCCGTGCGGACCCCAGGTCACCTCGGCCAGGGCGCCGAGGTTGGCGTCATTGTCGATGAAGACGGGGACGCGCAGCCGTTCGGCCAGGTCCTGCCGCATGTTGATGCCCACCCATTCGGGCAGGATGGCGCCCTGCACCACGGTTCCGGTACGCCGGTCGATGGGTCCGGGAATGCCGACGCCGGCGCCCAGTAGGGCGCTGCGGTCCACGCCCTGGCGTTCCAGCAGCTCCTCCAGCAGTTCCGTTGCCGCGTCCATGCCTTCAGAGGCGCAGTGGCCCAGCGGAAGCCGGACGGATTTCTCCTGCAGGATCCGGTAACTGAGCGAGGCCAAGACCACGCGGACGTGGCTCCGGCCGATGTCGATGCCTGCGGCCACCGCGCCGGTGTCATTGAGCCGGACGGAGAGGGCGCGGCGTCCGGAGCTGGTGGTGGGCTCGGTGCTCACCAGCCGGTTCTGGTGCATCAGCTTCACAATGTTGGACACGGTGGCGTTGGAGAGTCCGGTCTGGCGGGAAAGCTCGGCCTGGGTCTGCGGTCCGGAAGCAACCAGTGCCTCGATGATGCGCTGGCGGTTGCGGGCACGCAGGGCACTCTGGGAACCGGGCTTGGCGGTGACCGGTTCCGGAGTCAGGGGGTTCCTCGACGGTGAGGATAGGTCGGCTGGCATTAGTTCAGAGTGCTACATCACATCAGTTGGCGTCAAGAAGTGAACGCAATGACGGTGTCCGGCACTCGCGTCCCTGCCTCCGGGGCCACGGTTCAGCCAGCTGCCGGCGGCTGTGCGGCCGCGACGGCACTGCGGTGTTCGGCGGCAGTCTGCCGGTAGTTCTCGGCGTTGGCCCGGACGCCGGCAAACTCTTCGTCGGAGAGCGGGCGGCGCACCTTGGCCGGGACGCCGGCCACCAGGGAACGCGGAGGCACCACGGTTCCCTCAAGCACCAGGGCGCCGGCCGCCACGAGCGATCCCGCGCCGATGACGGCGCCGTTCATAACGGTGGCGCTCATTCCGATCAGGCAGTCATCCTCCACTGTGCAGCCGTGGACTACGGCATTGTGGCCCACACTGACGCGTTCCCCGACGGATGTAGGGAAGCCGGGATCAGCGTGCAGCACCACGTTGTCCTGCAGGTTGGTGCCCGCTCCCACCGTGATGCTGTTGGAATCGCCGCGAACGCACACGCCGTAAAAAGCGCTGGAATCCGGCGCCATGGTGACATCGCCAATCAGTGACGCGGTGGGGGCGAGGAAAACGGTGGGATCAACGGAGGGGGACTTGCCCCGGAACTCAATAATGTGTGCCATGGCACACAGCCTAGCCGGGGTGGACGGCGTCTTAGTTGAAGACGATGGTCCGCATGCCGTCCAGTAGGACGCGGTGTTCGGCGTGCCACTGCACGGCTTTGGACAACGCCCGCCCTTCAACGTCGCTGCCCAGGGCAGCGAGCTGGGCGGCGGAACGGGCATGGTCCACCCGGATCACTTCCTGCTCAATGATCGGGCCCTCATCCAGGTCCGAGGTGACGTAGTGGGCAGTGGCGCCGATGAGCTTCACGCCGCGGGCATGCGCCTGGTGGTAGGGCCGGGCGCCCTTGAACGAGGGCAGGAAGGAGTGGTGGATGTTGATTGCCCGGCCGGAGAGGTCGGCACAGAGCTCGTTGCTCAGGATCTGCATGTAGCGGGCCAGGACCACTAGCTCAATGTCCAGTTCGGCCATCAGGGCACGCAGGTGGTCCTCGGCCTGCTGCTTGGTCTCCGGTGTTACGGGAATGTGGTGGAAGGGCACACCGTAAAACTCTGCCAGCGGCTCAAGGTCGCGGTGGTTGGAGACAATGGCGGGGATTTCCACCGGCAGGGTGCCGGCCCGCTGCTGGAACAGCAGGTCATTGAGGCAGTGCCCGGATTTGGACGCCATAATCAGGGTGCGGACCCGCTGGCCGGCACGGTGCAGCTGCCAGGACATGGAGAAGCCGCCGGCAACGGCGGACAGCTCGCTGTGCACCTGCTCATAGGAACGGGGCGAGGTGAACTCCACCCGCATAAAAAAGGACCCGGTCTCCGGGCTGCCGTACTGCGCCGACTCGGTGATGTTGCCTTCCGCTGCCACGAGCGAGGCGCTCACTGCATGCACAATTCCCGGCCGGTCAGGGCAGGAAAGGGTGAGTGTGTAGGCGCCTGTACGTGCGCCTGCGGGCAGGGGAGGAATCAATTTGGTCACCCTAGCTAGGTTACCGGCTTTGCCGCCTTGGCTTAGGGTTGGGCTCATGGATGTGACGTTCCTGCCGCTTTCGGACAAGGATGAGGAGGAACTCGTCCGGTTCCTCACCACCAACAGTTTTCCCTACCACCGGATCAAGGCGCCTTCCGAAGGCCTGGTCCGGAGGCTGCTGATGGAAGGGCGCTTCGTTGGGGATACCGTGCGCACCTACTGGGTGATCGGAGACAACCACCGGCTGGGCCTGGTCATCCTGGAGGAACTGGATACCCCCACGCCCATGCTGGACCTGAGGCTGGTGGAACGGTTCCGGGGGCGGGGAAACGCGGTGCCCGTGCTGCAGGCACTGACGGAAAAAGTCTTCAGCGACTATCCCCGCATCCACCGATTTGCCGGCCGTACCCGCGAGGACAACGTGGCCATGCGCAAGACACTGCTGCGCTCGGGCTTCCTGAAGGAGGCACACTACCGGGAGGACTGGCCGCTCGAGGACGGCCGCCGGGTGGCCACCGTGGTCTACGCCATCCTGCGCCGGGACTGGGAGCGTGGAACGGTTACCCGCTTTGAGTGGGAAGAGCTGGAACAGCCGCGGTAGGGCTGCCTTCCGCTTCCAGCAGCCGCACTGCAGCCAGCGCGGCGGAACGGCCGGCCCGGGTGGCACCCAGTGTGGAGGAGGATTCCCCGTAGCCCACCAGGAACAGCCGGGGCTCACGCGCCACCCTGACCCCGTCCATCCGGATCCCTCCGCCGGGTTCACGCAGTCGCAGCGGGGCCAGATGCTCCAGCGCGGCACGGAACCCGGTGGCCCACAGGATCACGTCCGCTTTCTCCTCCGAGCCGTCCACGAAGCGGACCGTGTCCGTGCCCAGGCTCTCCAGGGGGCCGCGGGAGACCAGGATGCCGGCGGCAATGCCGTCCTGATACTCCTGCGTCAGCGGCAGTCCGGTGGCAGCGACCACGCTCAGCGGCGGCAGCCCGGCACGGGTGCGGGCACTGACCCGGGCCTCGACGGCCCGGCCCCACTCGGCGTCGAACGGCCGCCGGGTAAACTCCGGCGGGCGCCGGGTGGACCACAGGGTCTGCGCCCCGGCCCGGTGCAGCTGCAGCAGGAACTGTACGGCGGAGGTGCCGCCGCCCACCACCACAACGCGCCGGCCGGCAAATTCCGCGGCGCTGCGGAAATCATGGGTATGCAGCTGCCGGCCGCGGAAAAGATCCCGTCCCGGGTAATAGGGCCAGTAGGGGCGGTCCCAGGTGCCGGTGGCATTGATAACCGCCCGGGCGTCCCAGCTCCGGCCGTCGCCGTCGCCGTCGGGCACGGAAGCCACGGCCAGCCGGCCGCCGCCGCCGTCGGACACGGAAGCCACCGCCACCGGACGCACGACGTCGAACCCGAACTCCCGTTCATACTGCCCGTAATACCGGGTCACCACGGAGGAAGCAGGCTCTGCCGGATCCGGGGTGCCCAGCGGCATACCGGGGAGGTCATGCAGGGCGTGGGCGGCCCCGAACGTCAGCGAATCCCATCGGTGCCGCCAGGCACCGCCAGGTCCGGGATTGGCATCCAGCACCACAAATCCGGGACCGGGTTCCAGGCCGCGGCGGCGCAGGTGGTACGCCGCGCTCAGGCCTGCCTGCCCGGCGCCGATCACCACCACCTCCGTCTGCACGGATACCCCTTTCATTGCCATGCCTCAGATAACTTCCACGGCTCCGACCCTATTCCGGCAGGTTCGCCCGGCAGGAACGTGGTCGGTTTGTTTCGGTCACACAGCGGGGCAGCGGCGGCCGGGAGGTTAGGATGGGGGTGTCGCGACTGGCGTCGGGTGGGTCACCACCAGGAAGCGGCACGGGTGCCTGTTGTGGTGCCTTCGACCACGGATCGCACGCCTGGGCCGCGGGTCACGCAAGACTGTCTGTACCCGGAGTGTGTCCTTCGCCCGGGTGCCGGCAGGTAGCCTGACCTATAGAGACCCCGTTCCCAGGAGATCCACGTGAGAGTATCCACCCAGCCCGTCACCAACGCGCCCCTGTCGGATGTCGATCCCGAAATTGCGGCCGTTCTGAACGATGAGCTGTCCCGCCAGCGCAGCACCTTGGAAATGATCGCCTCGGAGAACTTTGCGCCGCGGGCGGTCCTGGAAACCCAGGGATCGGTGCTGACCAACAAATATGCCGAGGGTTATCCCGGACGCCGGTACTACGGCGGATGCGAGCATGTGGACGTAGCGGAAAACCTGGCCATCGAGCGGGTGAAGGCCCTGTACGGTGCGGAGTTCGCCAACGTCCAGCCGCACTCCGGTGCCTCCGCGAATGCCGCGGCGCTCGCCGCCCTGCTCCAGCCGGGGGAGAAGCTGATGGGGCTGAACCTTGCCCACGGCGGCCATCTCACCCACGGCATGAAGCTGAACTTCTCCGGCAAGCTCTACGACGTCGCCGCTTACGGTGTGGATGAGCAGAGCTACCGGGTGGACATGGACAAGGTCCGCGAGCAGGCGCTCGCCGAACGTCCGCAGGTCATCGTCGCCGGCTGGTCCGCCTACCCCCGGCAGCTGGACTTCGAGGCTTTCCGTTCCATAGCTGATGAGGTGGGTGCCTACCTCTGGACGGACATGGCGCACTTCGCCGGACTGGTCGCAGCGGGACTCCATCCGAACCCGGTGCCGGCCTCCGACGTGGTTACCTCCACGGTGCACAAGACCCTGGCCGGGCCCCGCTCGGGCATGATCCTCGCGAAGCAGGAGTATGCCAAGAAGCTGAACTCCGCCGTTTTCCCGGGCCAGCAGGGCGGGCCGTTGATGCACGTTATTGCCGCGAAGGCAGTGGCCTTCAAGATCGCCGGGTCGGAGGAATTCCGGGAACGGCAGGAACGTGTGCTTGAAGGCGCCAGAATCATTGCGGACCGGCTCAACGCACCCGATGTGGCCGAACACGGCGTATCGGTCCTGACCGGCGGCACCGACGTCCACCTGATTCTGGTGGACCTGCGGAACTCGGCACTGGACGGGAAACAGGCCGAAGACCTGCTGCACTCCGTAGGCATTACGGTCAACCGCAATTCAGTGCCCTTTGATCCCCGACCGCCCATGGTCACCTCCGGCCTGCGGATCGGAACCCCGGCGCTGGCAACCCGCGGCTTCGGCAGCACCGAATTCACCGAGGTTGCCGAAATCATTGCGGCCGCACTGAAGCCGGCCCCCGACGTCGACGCGCTGCGCGCCCGCGTGGCGGCGCTGGCGGAAAACTTCCCCCTCTACCCCGGACAGGAGCAGTGGTAACCGTGGAGAAAGGAACCAACATGGAGGGCAGTGTTGCCAAGACACCCGTCGCCGAAACACCCGCCGAAACCCCCGAGGAAACAGGCGTGAACCTGGGCTGGGATGTGAAGGAGAAAACGGAATTCGGCACCCCGGTAGCCGCCCGGATCCTGGACGGCCGGGCCGCTGCCCGCGATATTAAGGACGAGCTCAGCGAACGGGTCCGGCTGCTGAAGGATGAACACGGCATCACCCCCGGGCTGGGCACCGTCCTGGTGGGGGATGACCCGGCCAGCCACTCCTACGTGGGCGGCAAGCACAAGGACTGCAAGCAGGTGGGCATTAACTCCATCCGCCGCGACCTGCCCGGCGACATCAGCCAGGCGGATCTGGAAAAGGTTATCGACGAGCTGAACGAGGACCCGGCCACCACCGGGTACATAGTCCAGCTTCCGCTGCCGGCCCACATAGATACCAACGCCATCCTGGAACGGATTGCGCCGGAGAAGGACGCCGACGGGCTGCACCCGGTGAACCTGGGCCGCCTGGTGCTGAACGTCAGCGAACCCATGACCTCCCCGCTGCCCTGCACCCCGCACGGGATTGTGCAGCTGCTGGTGCGCAACGGCATTGCCCTGACCGGCAAGAAGGTGCTGGTGGTGGGCCGCGGCGTCACCGTCGGCCGCCCGCTGGGGCTGCTGCTGACCCGCCGGCCGATCAACGCCACCGTCACCTTGGCGCACACCGGGACCGTGGACCTCTTTGAACATCTGCGCTCCGCCGACGTTGTGGTGGCTGCTGCCGGCTTCCCCGAGATGATCAAGGCCGAGGACCTCAAGCCGGGCGCGATTGTCCTGGACGTGGGCGTCACCCGCGTCACGGATCCGGAGACCGGCAAGACCACGCTTACCGGAGACGTGGATCCCGCGGCCGCCGACGTCGCCTCCTGGATCTCGCCCAACCCCGGCGGTGTGGGTCCGATGACCCGCGCCATGCTGCTGGCCAACGTTGTGGAAGCGGCCGAGCGGAAGGCCGGAATCCTGGCCTAGGGAAGTTTCCGTAGGGATGTGTGACGGGCCGGTGCGTGCAGAGGCGCGCCGGCCCGCACTGCGTCCACTATGCTGTCTGAGTGTCGCAGATCACAGCAAGCAAAAAAGCCCCTGAAACCCGCTCCGACTACGTTATTTCCGCCCGGGACCTGACCAAGTCCTACGGCAGCTTCACAGCCGTTAACGGCATCTCCTTTGATGTACCCCCGGGGGAGTCCTTCGGACTGCTCGGCCCCAACGGTGCGGGCAAGTCCACCACCATGAAGATGATCGGCGGCGTCTCCCAGCGGACCTCCGGTGAGCTGAGCATCATGGGCCTGGACCCCAACACGTACGGACCCGAGGTGCGGGCCCACCTGGGCGTGGTCCCGCAGCAGGACAACCTCGATGAAGACCTGCGGGTACGGGACAACCTGCTGGCCTATGGGCGGTATTTCGGCCTGCCCAAAAGCTATCTCCAGCCCAAGGCGGACGAACTGCTGGAATTCGCGCAGCTCACCGATAAGGCCAAGGCCCGCGTGGACTCCCTCTCCGGCGGCATGAAGCGGCGCCTGACCATCGCGCGGTCCCTCATCAATGACCCGAAGATCCTGCTGCTGGACGAACCCACCACCGGCCTGGACCCGCAGGCACGCCACATCCTCTGGGACCGGCTCTTCCGGCTCAAGGAAGCAGGCGTGACCCTGATCCTCACCACCCACTACATGGACGAGGCAGAGCAGCTCTGTGACCGCCTGATTGTGGTGGACAAAGGCACCATCATGGCCGAAGGGTCCCCGGCGGCCCTGATCCGCGAGCACTCCACCCGCGAAGTGGTGGAGCTGAGGTTCGGATCGGAGCGGAACACCACCGTTGGCGCGGAGCTGGAGGGCATCGGTGAGCGGCTGGAAACGCTGCCGGACCGCGTGCTGATTTATGCCAACGACGGCGAGGCTGCCCTGGAGGCCGTGACCGGACGGGGACTGCGTCCCATCACCTCGCTGGTACGCCGTTCCTCCCTGGAAGACGTATTCCTGCGCCTGACCGGGAGGAGCCTCGTTGACTAAGCTGCCAACCCGGGACGCCCGGCATGAGGTGCTGGGGCTGCGATCACCGCTGACCCCGCTGCAGACGGCCGCCAAGGCGAGGCGTTTCGGAGCCTTCTACTACGCCGAAATGTGGATCCGCCGGATGCGCGGCTACCAGTGGACCGTGCTGATGACGGCGGTGGGGACCCCCGCGGTCTACCTGCTGGGCATGGGCACCGGGCTGGCTGTCCTTATCGACGGCAATTCGAACGCAGGTTTCCCCGGTGCCGACGGATCCACGGTGTCCTACCTGGTGTTCCTTGGCCCTGCCCTGGTGGCCACAGCGGCCCTGATGATCTCCAGTGAGGAAAACACCTATACCGTCATGGGCGGGTTCAAATGGCACCGGACCTACTACGGTCCCAATGCCAGCCCCCTCGCCAGCGGGCAGATTGCCATGGGCCATGTCCTGGGCCTGACCGTCCGCATCCTTTTCACCACGGTGATTTACTACCTGTTCCTGCTGCTCTTCGGCGCGGTGGTACAGCCGGCAACCGGCTGGCTTATGATCTTCACCGCCCTGCTGGCGGGCCTGGCTTTCGGCATGCCGCTGCTGGCGTTCAGCGCCACGCTGAAGGAGGACAAGGGGCAGTTCGCCATGGTCCAGCGGTTTATCGTTATGCCGCTGTTCCTGTTCTCGGGAACCTTCTTTCCGCTGGAGTCCCTGCCGCTGGGCGTTCGCTGGATCGGCTGGATTTCCCCGCTCTGGCATTCCACCGAGCTGGGCAGGCTGCTCAGCTACGGGCATCCCGAACCGCCGGCCCTGACGGTGCTGCATCTGGCCTACCTGCTGGCTCTCACCGCCGTCGGCCTGCTGCTTGCCCGCCGCAACTTCACGAGGAGGCTGGCCGGATGAGTGCGCACGCTGAAAACAGAACAGCGCCCACCACACTGGTGCCCAAGGACCGGTTCCTCGGATCCCTGTACGGACGGAACATCCGGGCAGTGATCGCCCGCGGACTGAAAGCCACCTGGGGCACCAACTGGTCCATCATGGTCAGCGGATTCGTGGAACCGGTGCTCTATCTGGTGGCCATGGGCATAGGCCTGGGTGCGCTGGTGGGCACGGTGGCCGGCCCGGGCGGACAGGAAATGAATTACGCGAACTTCATCGCGCCGGCCCTGCTGGCTGTGTCAGCGATGAACGGAGCCGTCTATGACTCCACCATGAACGTGTTCTTCAAACTCAATTACGCCCGCCTGTATGAGGGCATGCTGTCCACCCCGCTGGGGCCGCTGGATGTTGCCATGGGGGAGATCTTCCTGGCCCTGCTGCGCGGTGCCATGTATGCCACCGGCTTCACCGCAGTGATGGGAGCCATGGGGCTGATCACCTCGCCCTGGGCACTGCTGATGATCCCGGCAGCCGTAGTGATCGCTTTTGGCTTTGCCTCCTTCGGGATGGCCATCACCAGCTACATGAAGACGTTCCAGCAGTTGGACTGGGTGAACATGATCATGCTCCCCATGTTCCTGCTCTCGGCAACCTTCTATCCGCTCAGTGTTTATCCCGAGGCGGTGCAGTCAGTGATCCAGGCGCTGCCGCTATGGCACGGGGTGGAACTGCTGCGCCAGATCAGCGTAGGCATCTTTACCTGGGGAACGGCGGGGCATCTGCTCTACTTCGTTGTGATGATTGCCGTAGGCCTGACGATGACCACCAACCGGCTGAAAGCGCTGTTCCTGAAGTAGGAGCCGGCCCGGGCCGGGCATGCGGCACTGTTCGCGTGCCTAGCCTTCGGCCTGCTCGTACCTGCGGCGGAAAACACCGGCCAGCCGGTCATTGAACAGGACGAACTCCGCCCGTTCCAGGCTGCCCGGCCGGTGGGCGGCCACTTCCGCCAGAGCCACTTCAGCGACCGTCTCCGGGTTCCAGCCGTACACGCCGGCGCTGACGGCGGGGAACGCGATGCTGCGTGCCCCCAGTTCCTCGGCGGCTGTCAGCGCTGTCCGAAAACAGGAGCGCAGCAGCTCCGGGTCGGTCTCGCCCGCGGTCGCGTTGGGGCCCACGGTATGCACCACCCAGCGGGCCGGCAGGTCAAACCCCTCCGTTGCGACTGACTGTCCCGTGGGCAGCCCGTCCGGCAGCGTGGTGGCGCGCAGTTTCCGGCAGGCGGCCAGCAGGCCCGGCCCCGCCGCCCGGTGAATGGCGCCGTCCACGCCGCCGCCGCCCAGCAGGGAGGAATTGGCGGCATTCACAATAACGTCGGTGTCGCGTTCGGTGATGTCTCCGGTGAGAATCTCAATCTGCATCGGCCCAGTGTGCCACCGCTGCGCGGCGGGCACCACCGGCCCCGGACTCCCGTAGAGGCACGGAAAGCATGCCCGGCGGTCACCCTGAGCGAAACCGGAACCGGACCCCTGCGGAAGTTTGAGAGAATGAAACCATGCAGTCGATCCGAAACGGCAAGACGCCGTCGCCTTCGTCCACGCCCGGCCGCGGTGTCAGCCGCAAGATGGGTAACATCGGCATCACCGTGATGCTCATCGTGTTCCTCGTGGCGGTGGTTTTTGCCGCCAACCAGAATGACGTTATTGGCTGGCTTGTAGTCATCGTCTCCCTTGGCTGGCTGTGCCTGGCCACCTTTGTTGTTTTCTCCGTCCGCGGGGCCGCACGCAAGGCCACTGCGAAGCTGGCGGACGCCACCGCAGGACTTCGCCCCGCAGGCGCACCCGGGGTCTCCGTGGTGGATGAGGGCACCATTGTCCGCGATCGGAAACTGGACCACAGCTTCAAGATCATCCAGGTCCAGTCCAAGGTGATTCGCGAGAACTTGGACACAGACCGCGAGATGGTGGACCGTGCACTCGAGACCATCGAGATTACGGCGCACAACGCGCGTGGCATGATCAAGAAGGAGGATGGCGGGCCCGTCGAGGGCACCGTCGTCGATTAGCAAAAACGCAGCGTTCCCGGCGCCGCCAGTTTCCACGGCGGCAGGCCGGAGACGCTGTTCGGGGTGAGCAGCTACTGAGGAGTATGGTTATTCGCGTGAGTTCGGCATCAGAGGAAACAGCGTCAGCAGAGACTATGGACAGCTCCGGAAAAACGCTGCGCATTGCGTCAGTGAACGTCAACGGAATCCGTGCAGCCTACAAGCGCGGCATGGCCGAGTGGCTGGCCGAGCGTGACGTGGACATCCTCTGCCTCCAGGAAGTCCGTGCACCCGACGCCATCCTGCGCGGACTGCTGGGGGACACCTGGCACATCGAGCACGCCGAATGCGTCGAAGCCAAGGGTCGCGCCGGGGTAGCCATTGCCTCCCGGATGCCCCCCACGGCTGTGCGTGAGCACATCGGCGACGAGTACTTCGCGCTCTCCGGACGCTGGGTGGAAGCGGATTACAAGGTCACCGTGGACGGTGCCGAAAAGATCCTGACCGTGGTCAGCGCGTACGTCCACTCCGGCGAGGTGGACACCCCCAAGCAGGTGGACAAGTACCGCTTCCTGGACACCATGAGTGCCCGGCTGCCCGCCCTGGCGCAGGAAAGCGACTATGTACTGGTTGTGGGTGACCTGAACGTGGGACACACCCCGCTGGACATCAAGAACTGGAAGGGCAACGTCAAGCGTGCCGGCTTCCTGCCCGAGGAACGCGCCTACTTCGACCGTTTCTTCGGCGAGGAAATCGGGTACACCGACGTGCACCGCAAGCTGGCGGGCGACGTCAACGGCCCCTACACCTGGTGGTCCTGGCGCGGCCAGGCGTTCGACAATGACTCCGGCTGGCGCATTGATTACCACATGGCCACCCCGGAGTTGGCTGCCCGTGCCGCAAACGCCGTCGTGGACCGTGCACCCACTTACGACTCCCGCTTCTCAGACCACGCTCCGCTAGTGATCGACTACCACTTCTAAGGTTTTCTCCATGACTTCGAACTCCTCCACCGGCCGCGCGCGCATTCTTTCCGGGATGCAGCCCTCCGCCGACTCCCTCCATCTGGGCAACTACCTCGGTGCCCTGGTGAACTGGGTGCGGCTCCAGGACGAGTACGACGCCTACTTCTTCATCCCCGACCTGCACGCGATCACCGTCCCGCAGGACCCGGCGGACCTGCGCCAGCGCACCAGGGTCACCGCCGCGCAGTACATTGCCGGCGGCGTCGACGTCGAGAAGGCCACCCTGTTTGTCCAGTCCCAGGTGCCCGAACACGCGCAGCTCGCCTGGGTGCTCAACTGCCTCACCGGGTTCGGCGAAGCCTCCCGGATGACTCAGTTCAAGGACAAGCAGCAGCGTTTCGGCGCCGATTCGGCCAGTGTGGGGCTGTTCACCTACCCCATCCTGCAGGTGGCGGACATCCTGCTGTACCAGCCGCAGGGCGTCCCGGTGGGGGAGGACCAGCGCCAGCACGTGGAGCTGAGCCGGGACCTGGCCAAGCGCTTCAACACCCGCTTCGGCGAAACCTTCACGGTCCCGGAGGTCTTCATCCAAAAACAGGCCGCGAAGATTTATGACCTGCAGAACCCCGCGGCAAAGATGTCCAAGTCGGCAGCCTCGCCAGCCGGCCTGATCAACCTGCTCGACGAGGACAAAGTCATCGCCAAGCGGATCAAATCCGCGGTGACTGATGACGGCAGTGAGATCCGGTTCGACCGGGACACGAAGCCGGGCATCTCGAACCTGCTGTCCATCTACTCCCTGATCAGCGGACGCAGTGTGGAAACACTGGAAAAGGAGTACGAAGGCAAAATGTACGGACACCTCAAGGTGGACCTTGCGGACGTAGTCACCGAACATATCCGCCCCATCCGCGAGCGGGCGCTGCACCTGCTGGACGATCCCGCGGAGCTGGACCGGCTGCTGGCGGTCGGGGCCCGGAAGGCCCGCGAAACCGCATCAGTCACCCTGGCGGACGTATACGAGAAAGTCGGCTTCCTGCCCCTGGGCAGCGCCACGGTCTAGTGCCATGAGAATCTCTGAATCCCTCGACCAGATCCACGCCGCCGGTGTCCCCGACGACAGCAGGACGGTGGAGTGCGCTGCCCGCTGCGTGGGCATCGTTATTGCGGTTCCCGAGCCCATGGCCAGTGAGCTCCGGGCCGCCCGGGCGTCCTTCGGGGATCCCATGGCGGCAGTGATTCCCGCCCACATCACCCTTGTGACCACCACCGAGACCAGCGACTGGGATGCCACCGTGGACCATGTGCGGGAGGTGGCTGCGGCACAGGAGCCGTTCCGGGTCACTCTGCAGGGAAGCGCCTCGTTCCGCCCCGTGTCTCCGGTGGTGTACGTGAACGTGGACCAGGGCTTCGATGAGTGCATTGCCCTGCACAAGGAACTCCAGAGCGGCCCGCTGGCCCGCGATCTGGTCTTTCCCTTCCATCCCCATGTCACAGTGGCACACGATGTCAGCGAACAGAGCATGGATGAGGCCGTCAGGCGTCTGGATGACTACCAGGCATCCTTCACAGTGGACTGCGTTGGCCTCTATGAACACGACGCCACCGGGCTGTGGAAGCTGCACGAGCACGTGCAGCTCGGCACAGGGGCCTAAACCGCCACGCCCGCCTGCGGCCTCTGGCAGTGCCAGGCAGCGCCGAGCGCGTCTAGGGCTCGTCCAGATCCAGGTACGTACCTGCCCACGCGGCGATGATGGCAGCTGCGCGGGAGGTCTGGGCGCGCTCCACCATCAGATGGTCGCTGCCCTCCAGGGAAATAAAGTTGCGCGGATGCCGGGCCGTGGAGAAGATCTCGCTCGCGTTATCGATCCCCACCGTGTTGTCGGTGGGGGAGTGCATCACCATCAGGGGCAGATGCAGGTCCCGGATGTCCCCGGTGAGGTCATGGCTGCGCAGATCCTCGATCAGGTGCCGGCGGATTTCGAGTTCCCCGCCGCCCAGGTCCACCCGCGCCGATCCCTGTTCGGCAATCAGGTCCAGTTCGGACTCGAACAGGTGCACCACGTGGGAGGGCCTGAACGGGGCCGCGATGGTGGCTACTGCCCGCAGCCCGGAAATCTCCGACGCGGCGGCCAGAACGGCGGCTCCGCCCAGGGAATGGCCCACGAGCAGGGAAACCGGACGCCCGGATTCGGCCATAAAGGCTGCTGCATGCTGCAGGTCGGCGACCTTGGTGCTGAAGCTGCCGTCCTCCCAGTTGCCGGTGGAGCTGCCCAGTCCGGCAGCGTCATAGCGCAGCACACCGATGCCGTGACCGGCCAGCGCCTTCGAAATCCGGGACGCGGCAGCACTGTTCTTCCCCAGGGTGAAACCGTGGCTGAACAGTGCCCAGGCGCCGGTTCCGCCGTCGGGAATGTCGAGGGTACCGGCCAGGGTGGTGCCGTTGACACCGGGGAAGGAGACGGATTCAAACGTAGGCATGCCCTCAACTCTATCCAGTACGCAAAAGGCGCCGGTCCGCGGAAAACCGCGGACCGGCGCCTTTTGCGTTGATGCAGGTTACAGCGAGCGGGCCAGGATGGCCTGCTTGACCTCGGAAATGGCCTTGGTGACCTGGATGCCGCGGGGGCATGCTTCCGAGCAGTTGAAGGTCGTGCGGCAGCGCCAGACGCCTTCCTTGTCGTTCAGGATCTCCAGGCGCATGTCGCCGGCGTCGTCACGGGAGTCGAAGATGAAGCGGTGCGCGTTCACAATCGCTGCCGGGCCGAAGTACTGACCGTCGGTCCAGAACACCGGGCAGGACGAGGTGCACGCGGCGCAGAGGATGCACTTGGTGGTGTCATCGAAGCGCTCACGGTCCTCGGCGGACTGCAGGCGTTCCCTGGTGGGCTCGTGGCCCTTGGTGACCAGGAACGGCATGATCTCGCGGTAGGACTGGAAGAAGGGTTCCATGTCCACGATCAGGTCCTTCTCCACCGGCAGGCCCTTGATGGGCTCAACGAGGATGGGCTTGGACGTGTCCAGGTCCTTCAGCAGCGTCTTGCAGGCCAGACGGTTACGGCCGTTGATGCGCATGGCATCGGAGCCGCAGACACCGTGGGCGCAGGAGCGGCGGAACGAAACCGAACCGTCGTGCTCCCACTTGACCTTGTGCAGGGCGTCCAGCACACGGTCGGTGCCGTACATGGTCAGCTTCCACTCATCCCAGTAGGCTTCGTCGGAAACCTCGGGGTTGTAGCGGCGGACCTTGAGCGTGATCTCGAACGAGGGGATGTCCCCGCCCACAGATTCCGGGAGCTCGATCTTGGAGGCGGGCTCCGCGATTTCCGTTGTCATTAGTACTTCCTCACCATCGGCTCGTAGCGCGTGAAGATGACCGGCTTGGTGTCCAGTCGAATGCCGGCGGTGTGCTCGGCGTTCTCTGCTTCATCAACCTTGTACGCCATCGAATGCTTCATGAAATTCTCGTCGTCACGCTCGGGGAAGTCCTCGCGGAAGTGTCCGCCACGGGATTCCTCGCGGTGGAGGGCTGCCACCGTCATGACCTTTGCCAGTTCCAGCAGGAAGCCCAGTTCCACGGCTTCGAGCAGGTCCAGGTTGAAGCGCTTGCCCTTGTCCTGGACGCTGATCTTCTTGTACCGCTCTTCGAGCGAGGCAATGTCGGTCAGCACCTGGTTGAGCGTATCCGCAGTGCGGAACACCTGCATGTTGGCATCCATGGTGTTCTGCAGATCCCGGCGAATCTCGGCGACCCGTTCGGTGCCTTCGGAGTTGCGGACCACGTCCAGCAGCTCGATCGTGGCTGCTTCCGGGTTTTCCGGCAGATCCACGAAGTCAGCGGTCAGTGCGTACTCTGCGGCGTGGATGCCCGCACGCTTGCCGAACACGTTGATGTCCAGCAGCGAGTTGGTACCCAGGCGGTTGGAGCCGTGAACCGAAACGCAGGCAACTTCGCCGGCTGCGTAGAGGCCCGGGATCACTGTGTCGTTGTCCTGCAGGACCTCGGCCTTGATGTTGGTCGGGATGCCGCCCATGGCGTAGTGCGCCGTGGGGAAGACCGGCACCGGCTCGGTGTAGGGCTCCACACCAAGGTAGGTGCGTGCAAACTCGGTGATGTCCGGGAGCTTGGCATCAATGTGTGCCGGTTCCAGGTGCGTCAGGTCGAGCAGGACGTAATCCTTGTTCGGGCCGCAGCCGCGGCCTTCACGGACTTCGTTGGCCATGGAACGGGCAACAATGTCACGCGGGGCGAGGTCCTTGATGGTGGGGGCGTAACGCTCCATGAAGCGCTCACCCTCCGAGTTGCGCAGGATCGCGCCTTCTCCGCGGGCTGCTTCGGAAAGCAGGATGCCCAGTCCGGCAAGGCCGGTCGGATGGAACTGGAAGAACTCCATGTCTTCCAGGGGGATGCCGCGGCGGAAGGCGATGCCCATGCCGTCACCGGTCAGGGTGTGGGCGTTGGACGTGGTCTTGAAAACCTTGCCGGCACCGCCGGAGGCGAAGATGACGGACTTGGCCTGGAAGACGTGCAGTTCACCGGTTGCCAGGTCGTAGGAAACGACGCCGGCCACCCGCTTCTGCCCGAAGGTGTCCTCCACCGTCAGCAGGTCGAGCACGTAGAACTCGTTGTAGAACTCCACGTTGTGCTTGACGCAGTTTTGGTAGAGGGTCTGGAGGATCATGTGGCCGGTGCGGTCCGCGGCGTAGCAGGCGCGGCGTACCGGTGCCTTGCCATGGTCCCGGGTGTGCCCGCCGAACCGTCGCTGGTCAATGCGGCCTTCGGGCGTGCGGTTGAAGGGCAGGCCCATCTTTTCCAGGTCCAGCACGGCGTCAATGGCTTCTTTAGCCATGACCTCTGCTGCATCCTGGTCCACCAGGTAGTCACCGCCCTTGACGGTGTCAAAGGTGTGCCATTCCCAGTTGTCTTCTTCGACATTGGCCAGTGCCGCACACATGCCGCCCTGCGCCGCACCCGTGTGGGAGCGGGTGGGGTACAGCTTGGTCAGTACCGCCGTCCGTGCGCGCTGACCGGATTCGATGGCGGCACGCATACCGGCGCCGCCGGCGCCGACAATGACGACGTCGTACTTATGGACCTGCATACCAGATGCTCTTTCTGTTGAAACTACTAAAAACTCAGGGACTTACCGCACCGTGGGTGCCGTGCAGCTGCTACAAGGAGCTGCAGAAATCAGGGATCAGGTCAGCCGGAGCGTTTGCGGGGCAGGGATCGAAGGTGAAGATCACCAGGGTGCCGAGCAGGATGATCACAGCGGTTGCGACGTAAAGAACCGTCTTGAGCCACATACGGGTGGCTTTCTTATCCGCGTAGTCGTTGATGATGGTGCGCACGCCGTTGCCGCCGTGCAGCATGGCCAGCCAGAGCATGACCAGGTCCCAGACCTGCCACACGGGGTTGGCCCACTTGCCGGCAACGAAACCGAAATCCACCGCGTGGATGCCGTCGCCAACCACCAGGTTCACGAACAGGTGGGTGAAGATCAGGACGACCAGGATGACACCGGATACACGCATGAACAGCCAGGCCAGCATTTCAAAGTTGCCGCGGCCTGATCCGTTGCGGGTGTACTTGGGAGCAATGCGTCCGGAGCGGGGTGCTTCGAGGGCGTGCGCTTCGTTGGTTGATGTAGTCATTGCGTGCTAACCCCCGAAAACGTTCGGAATGTGGCGAATTGAGAAGCCGATGAGCGTCACTGCCCACAGGCCAACGACGGCCCAGAGCATCTGCCGCTGGTACTTCGGCCCCTTCTTCCAGAAGTCGATCAGGACCACGCGCAGGCCGTTGAAGGCATGGAACACGATGGCTGCGACGAGGCCAAGCTCGCCGAGTCCCATAATCGGGTTCTTGTAGGCTCCGATCACCACGTTGTAGGCCTCGGGCGATACTCGCACCAATGAGGTATCCAGAACGTGGACCAAAAGGAAGAAGAAGATCACCACGCCAGTGATGCGGTGGGCGACCCACGACCATTGGCCCTCACGGCCACGGTAGAGAGTGCCTGCTGGTAACTTCGACACTGAATTTTCCTCCCTGCATCGCAGCGGCGTTAGCGCGTCTTCCACGCAGTGATGACGCCGGTGCGACAGCGCTATAAGCTCTACCATAATCTAGGTGCGCGTGACCGCGGTTTCAATTTAGGTCCGCCTATGGTGTGACCCTGATTACATTGATTTGGCTCCGCAAACAGTGTAGAAAAACGCGGCTTCCCCGAAGAGCGGTCCCGGCTCGGCTAATCTTGGCTGTGATGAGTAATGAAAAGGCATACCCCGCACCTTCGTCCGCCGTTCTCGACCGTTTCTACGGCGTGATTCCGGCCGGCGGCGTCGGCACACGGCTCTGGCCGCTGTCACGGGCTGCCGCACCGAAGTTCCTTCATGACCTCACCGGCTCCGGATCCACGCTGATCCGTGCCACCTACGACCGCCTGGCGCCGCTGAGCGGGGACCGGGTCATGGTGGTCACCGGCGCGGTGCACCGGCAGGCGGTCCGCCAGCAGCTGCCCGAAATCTCCAACAAGAACCTGGTGCTTGAGCTTGAGCCCAAGGACTCCGCGGCGGCCATCGGCCTGGCTGCGGCCATTCTGTACAAGCGCGATCCGCAGATCATCATGGGTTCCTTCGCGGCCGACCAGGTGATCGCCCCGGTCGAGGTTTTCCAGCAGGCAGTCCGCGAAGCCGTGCACACTGCGGCGCAGGGCTACATTGTCACCATCGGCATCCAGCCCACCCATCCGTCCACCGGTTTTGGCTACATCCGGGCAGGGGCGCAGCTGAAGGTTGCGGGAGCGCCGAGTGCGCATTCGGTGGTGGAGTTTGTGGAAAAGCCCTCCGCCGACGTCGCGCAGACGTACCTCGCCAGCGGCAGCTACAGCTGGAATGCGGGTATGTTCGTGGCGCCCGTGGACCTGATGCTGAAGCATTTGGAAGCCAACGAGCCGGTCCTGTATGCGGGGCTGATGGAGATTGCCGACGCCTGGGACACCACGCGCCGCCGGGAGGTAGTCCGGCGGGTCTGGCCTACCCTGCCCAAAACAGCCATCGACTATGCGGTGGCCGAGCCTGCTGCAGCTGCTGGCGACGTCGCCATGATCCCGGGAGCCTTCAGCTGGGATGACGTGGGGGACTTCGCCGCCATCGGCCGGCTGAACCCGGCCGAGGAGAACAGCGACCTCACCGTGATGGGCGACGGCGCGAGGGTCTACTCGGAAAACGCCAGCGGGATTGTCGTTTCCGACACCAAACGCGTCATCGCCCTGATCGGCATCGAGGATGTGGTGATTGTTGATACACCCGACGCCCTGCTGGTCACCACCAAGGAACATGCCCAGGAAGTAAAGAAGGCCGTGGAGCACCTCAGGGCCAGCGGAGACACCGACGTCCTGTAGGGCGCGCGCGGACGCCGTCATAAGCGGTCGTATCCGGGGGCGCACATTCCCGTTTCCCGGGTGGAATTGGCTAACCTAGAAGTTGTGCAAACTATCCCGTTGAGCAATTCCCCCATCCCCTCGATACGGGGAAGTGTGGCTCCGCTGCTGGGTGGGTTGATCGACTTCCGGCGGGACCTCCATGCCCACCCCGAGCTGTCAACCAAGGAGTTCCGGACCACCGACCGGATCGTGGAAGCACTGGAAGCGGCCGGCCTCGCACCCAAGCGGCTGCAGAACACCGGTGTTGTCGTCGACATCGGAGACGGACCGCTTCGCCTCGCCCTGAGGGCGGATATCGATGCCCTTCCGGTCCTGGAGGAAACGGGGCTGCCCTATGCCTCGGAGCACACGGGCATAGCCCACGCCTGCGGGCATGACATTCACACCACCGTGATGCTCGGTGTTGCCCAGGTGCTGGCGAAGTTCGACGCCGCCGGTGAGCTCGGCGGGCGCGTGCGGGTGATTTTCCAGCCGGCCGAGGAAGTGATGCCCGGCGGCGCCCTGTCCGTCATAGAGCAGGGAGCCCTTGACGGCGTTCCCCGCATCCTTGCCCTGCACTGCGATCCGCGGGTGGACGTTGGACAGATTGGTACCCGCATCGGCGCTATCACTTCGGCGTCGGACACCATCCGGATCGAACTCAGCGGACGGGGCGGGCACACGTCCCGGCCGCACCTGACCGAGGATCTTGTTTTCGCCCTGGCCGAGATTGCCGTCAGTGTCCCAGCCGTGCTGTCGCGGCGGATCGATGTACGCAGCGGCGTTTCGGTGGTCTGGGGGCAGATGCATGCCGGCTCCGCCCCCAATGCCATTCCCGGCCACGGCTTCATGGCCGGAACCATGCGCTGCCTGGACGCCGAGGCCTGGTATGCCGCCGGTGAGCTCCTGGACAAAGTGGTGCGGGAAGTTGCCGCTCCGTTCGGCGTCGAGGTAGCCCTGGAGCACACGCGCGGTGTGCCGCCGGTTATCAACGCGGACGCGGAAATCAGCCTGCTTGAAGCCTCAGCCCGCGCCGAACTGGGTGAAGACGCCGTGGTCCTGGCCCCGCAGTCCATGGGCGGTGAGGACTTCGCCTGGATGACCCAGACTGTGCCGGGCGCCCTGATGCGCCTGGGTACGCGGTCTCCCGGCGGGGAGACCTTTGACCTGCACCGGGGGGACTATAACCCCGACGAACAGGCCATCAGCTGCGGCGTGAGCGTGATGGCAGCGGCTGCCCTGCGTGCCGCCCGCGGACTGCGCCACTAGGAAATTCCCCGCATCCGGGTGCTGATCCCCGGGTGCCACCCCGACGCGCGCACGGAGACTAGCAGTAGGCACCGGGACGGCCGGTGTCATTTGATAACAACATGTAAACAATTGTTCCGACAGGGCCGAAATGTGACTGGTGTCGCGTCGGAGACCTTATGGTTGTCTTGCTGCGGTCCAACGACGGACGGAGCGCCGCATCACACCGGGTACCGGTGCGCCTTTTCCGGCAGACCGGGATTGGCACCGAGTACCCACCTACGGCGAACGCCATTTTCTTTCCTGGAGGAACATTGAAGAATTTCCCGCGCAGCTTCAAGCGCAATGCCGGCGTCTCCGCCGCCATGCTCGGCGTGTCGGCGCTCCTGCTTTCCGGTTGCGGCGCTGCACCGGAAGAGGAGGCCGAGGGCAGCTCCGAGGCCGCTGCGAGCAGCGACTTCACCGGCTGCATTGTCTCCGACGCCGGTGGCTGGGACGACCGCTCGTTCAACCAGTCCACCTATGAAGGCCTGATGGCTGCCAAGGACGCGCTGGGCATTGAAACCCGTGAAGTCGAGTCCAAGGATGCATCCGACTACACCAACAACGTCAACAGCACGGTTGACGCGGGCTGCGACCTGACGGTCACCGTTGGCTTCCTGCTCTCCGACGCCACGAAGGACGCGGCGGAAGCAAACCCGGACACCAACTTCGCCATCGTTGATGACAACGCCATTGAGCTCGACAACGTCAAGCCGATCATCTACGACACGGCCCAGGCCGCGTTCCTGGCCGGCTACGTTGCCGCAGGCACCACCCAGACCGGCACCGTTGCCACCTACGGCGGCATGAACATCCCCACCGTGACCATCTTCATGGAGGGCTTCGCCGACGGCATCGAGTACTACAACGAAGAAAACGGCACCGATGTGAAGCTCCTCGGCAGCGATTCCTTCGTGGACAGCTTCGACAACCGCGCCGCCGGCAAGACGCTGACCCAGAACTTCATCAATGAAGGCGCCGACATCATCATGCCCGTCGCCGGTCCGGTAGGCCTGGGCACCATGGAAGCCGTTGTTGAAGCCAACGACGGCGGCAAGGACGTCAAGGCCGTATGGGTTGACTCCGACGGCTACGAGACCGCCGGCATCGGCCAGGAATACATCCTGACCTCCGTCATGAAGCTCATGGGCGACGCCGTAGAGAACATCGTCACCGAATCCGCCGAAGGCAACTTCAGCGCCGAGCCGTACGTCGGCACCCTCGAAAACGGCGGAGTGGACCTGGCTCCGTTCCACGACCAGGAAGGCAATGTGCCGGAAGAGGTCAAGACCGCGATTGAGGATCTGAAGGCCAAGATCATCGACGGCGAGATCAAGGTCGAGTCCAAGTCCAGCCCCCAGCAGTAACGGGTCCCGGACTGCCTGCAGACACCAACCGCCATGTCCCGCAGCCACGCTGCGGGGCATGGCGGTTTGTCTGTGCACACCAGGTTTTTCCTCCCAGGCTGCAGGGACGTCTCCCGCACTGCAGCTTTTACTCCCACACAGCACTTTCGAACAGATTGGTTGGGGTTTTGTGAAACTCGAACTCAAGGGCATCACTAAGCGATTCGGTTCGCTGGTGGCCAACGACCACATCGACCTCGTGGTCGAACCCGGGCAGGTGCACAGCCTGCTCGGTGAAAACGGCGCCGGTAAATCGACGTTGATGAACGTCCTTTACGGACTGTATGAACCTACCGAGGGGCAGATCCTCCTCGACGGCAAACCCGTGACCTTCAACGGACCTTCAGACGCGATGGCTGCAGGGATCGGCATGGTGCACCAGCACTTTATGCTGGTGCCCGTGTTCACCGTGGCGGAGAACGTCGCTTTGGGAAATGAATCGACGCGGCTCGGGGGCGCACTGAACCTGCAGACTACCCGCACACGCATCCGTGAAATCTCAGACAAGTACGGCTTCGACGTTGATCCCGATGCCGTGGTCGAGGACCTCCCCGTGGGTGTGCAGCAGCGCGTGGAAATCATCAAGGCACTGATCCGGGACGCCGAGGTGCTGATCCTTGATGAGCCGACCGCCGTCCTGACGCCCCGCGAAACGGACGAGCTGCTCGCCATCATGCGCCAGCTCACCAGCGACGGCAAAGGCGTGGTCTTCATTTCGCACAAGCTGCGCGAGGTCAAGGCGGTGTCCGATGTCATTACCGTGATCCGCCGCGGCAAGGTCATGGGCCAGGCTGAGCCCTCCGCGAGCACCACTGAACTCGCTGCCCTGATGGTTGGCCGCTCCGTCAGCCTGACCCTGGGCCGGGAGGCTGCAACGCCGGGCGAGGAAACCTTCCGCGTGGAGAACCTCTCCGTGCTGTCCGGGAATGGACAGGCGGTGGTGAACGGCCTCAGCTTCGGCATTGCCAAGGGGGAAATCCTGGCGGTCGCCGGTGTCCAGGGTAACGGCCAGACCGAACTGACCGAAGCGATCATGGGCCTCCAGGACCACGTCACGGGGTCCATCAGGCTCGACGGCCGGGAACTGGTGGGCATGAAAACCAGCCGGATCATCGACTCAGGCGTCGGCTTTGTCCCTGAGGACCGCTCGGTGGACGGCCTTGTTGGAACGTTCTCGGTTGCCGAAAACCTGGTCCTGAACCAGTACAACGAGCCGCCTTTTGCCCGCGGCCTGTCCATGAAGCCCTCGGTCGTCGCGGCCAATGCGGACGCGAAGATTACCGAGTTCGACATCCGCACACAGTCCGCTGCGGCCCTGGCCGGCACCCTTTCGGGCGGCAACCAGCAGAAAGTGGTCATGGCACGGGAGCTGTCCCGTCCGCTCTCACTCTTCATTGCCAGCCAGCCCACCCGCGGCGTCGACGTCGGGTCCATCGAGTTCCTGCACCGGAGGATCATCGCCGAACGTGATGCCGGCACGCCGGTGATGATCGTGTCCACGGAACTGGACGAAGTGCTGGAACTGGGAGACCGCATTGCCGTGCTGTACGGCGGACGTCTTATGGGCATTGTGCCCGGAGGCACCTCGCGCAACGTGCTGGGCCTGATGATGGCCGGAATGACGGCCGAAGAAGCACTGGCCCGCGAAGCAGCGTCAGAAGAGAACAATACCGAGGGAGGGGCCCTGTGAGCCCGGAAAAGTCCACCGAAGGTGGGCACAACGCAGACCGCGAAACGTCCGAAGCCGAAGAGCTTCGACTGGAAGCTGCGGCCGAAACCGCGGGAGGGCAGCTGCCTCCGCCCGCCGCTGCGGTAGGAACCACCATCAAGCCCGCCCCCGATGCGGCACCGGGAGTGCTTGAGCGCATCGTGACCGGCAGCGGTCTGGTGTCCGTGCTGGCTGTCCTGATGGCGCTGGTGGTCGGCGGGGTGCTGATCGCACTGACCGACGAGGACACCACCGCTGCGGCCGGCTACCTCTTCAACCGGCCCGGAGACTTCTTCGCCGCCGCGTGGGACGCTGCCGCCGGAGCCTACTATTCGCTCTTCCAGGGCTCGATTGTCAACGTTGAGGCTGAGAGCTTCACGCGAGCGATTTATCCCCTGACCCAGACGCTGACCACCGCCACTCCGCTGATCTGCGCCGGCCTCGGCGTCGCGCTGGCGTTCCGCGCCGGCCTGTTCAACATCGGTGCCCAGGGCCAGATCATCATCGGCGCCGCACTGGCCGGATGGGTCGGGTTCTCCTGGCAGCTGCCCATGGCACTGCACCTGCTGCTGGTGATCATCGCCGGCCTGCTCGGCGGCGCCATCTGGGGCGGCATTGCCGGCCTGCTGAAGGCCCGGACCGGTGCGCATGAAGTCATTGTCACCATCATGCTCAACTACGTCGCCATCCAGCTGGTGGCCTACCTGCTGACCACGCCGGGCTTCCAGCGCGAGGGATCGAACAACCCCATCAGCCCCCAGCTGAACGAAAGCGCCATGTTCCCCAAACTCCTGGGAGACAGTTTCCGGCTGCACTGGGGATTTGTGCTGGCGATCGCCGCCACCGTGTTTGTTTGGTGGCTGCTGAACCGCTCCACGGTCGGCTTTGAGCTCCGCGCAGTTGGCGCCAACCCCGACGCCGCCCGCAACGCCGGCATCAGCACCACCAAGGGCTACGTGGTGGTTATGCTGATCGCCGGTGCACTCTCCGGCCTGGCCGGCGTCTCGCAGGTTTCCGGCACCGAACGCGTGCTGACCGCCGACGTCGCCGCGAGCTTTGGCTTCGATGCCATCACCGTGGCGCTGCTGGGGCGTTCGACGCCGTGGGGAACCTTTGCAGCAGGCCTGCTGTTCGGCGCCTTCCGTGCCGGCGGCGTGGCCATGCAGACCAACACCGGGACCAGCATTGACATTGTCCTGGTGGTCCAGTCCCTGATCGTCCTGTTCATTGCCGCCCCGCCGCTGGTGCGTTCCCTGTTCAGGATCCCGCCACCCGGAGCCTTCCGCACCACCCGCAAGAGCGCCGAAGCCGCCGGAGGAGCAGCATGAGCACCGCAACCACCACAGCCCCCGCGCCGTCCCCGGCGCCGGAAACAGTAGTGCGCAGCTGGAAAACACCCATTCTGCTGGGCGTCCTGGCCATACTCGGACTGGTTTTCTTCGCCTTCCTCTCACCGGACACCGAGGTCACTTTCCGTCTCACCGACCCGGAAGCGGCCATCACGCTGCCTAACCTGGTCTTCTCAGCCCGGGCCTTTGGCTGGGCCGGCGCCATCGCGCTTGTCCTGCTTGCTGCCTGGTCCTTTGTCCTGGTCCGTTCGGGCCGGCGGCTGCCCCTGTGGCTGCCGATCATTTTCGGTGTCGTCTTCGTCTCGGGCTTCCTGGCCTGGTCCGTCGGCAGCACGGGTAACCCGAATGTTGCCCTGTACGGCCTGCTGGCCGGCAGCGTGACGCTGGCCGTACCGCTGGTCTTCGGTTCGCTTTCCGGCGTCCTCTGCGAACGCTCCGGCGTGGTCAACATTGCCATTGAGGGCCAGCTGCTCTTCGGCGCCTTTGCCGCCGCGGTGGCCGGTTCCCTTTCCGGCAACGCGTTCATCGGCCTGCTCGCCGCTGCCATCGCCGGTGTGCTCGTTTCCCTGGTCCTGGCGGTATTCAGCATCAAGTACATCGTGAACCAGGTGATTGTGGGTGTGGTGCTGAACGTTTTGGTCTCCGGCCTCACCGGCTTCCTGTTCTCCACGGTCCTGAGCAAGAACGCCGCCGAACTGAACACGGCCCCCCGCCTGCCGAACATCAGGATTCCGTTCCTGGCGGACATTCCGATCATCGGTCCGATCCTCTTTGACCAGTCCCTGATCGGCTACCTGATGTACTTCGCCGTCGCCGCCGTCTACTTCGGGCTGTTCCGCACCCGCTGGGGCCTGCGCACCCGCGCCGTGGGCGAACACCCGAAGGCAGCTGACACACTGGGCGTGAACGTCAACCGCACCCGCTTCACCAACGTGCTGCTGGCCGGCGCAGTTGCCGGCATCGGCGGGTCCTTCTTCACCCTGGTCTCCGTGTCCAGCTTCGGCCAGGACATGACCGGCGGCCAGGGCTACATTGCCCTGGCAGCCCTCATCCTGGGCCGCTGGAACCCGTTGGGCGCCGCCGCAGCAGCCCTGCTGTTCGGCTTCGCCACCAACCTGCAGTACGTGCTGGGCCTGCTGGGTACACCGGTGCCCAGCCAGTTCCTGTCCATGCTGCCGTACGTGGTGACCATCTTTGCCGTCGCCGGCGTGGTGGGCCGCTCCCGCGGACCGGCCGCCAGCGGCGTGCCGTACATCAAGGGATAACCGCAGCGGGACCGGCGGCCGGAACACCGGCCGCCGGTCCCGCCGTCGTTTCCGGTCCGCACCGGACCGGGGCGCAACCGGAAGGAAAGACATGACCGCTCAGACCCCCCAGGCGGACTGGGACGTGCTCCTGGAGCATGCCCGCGCAGCCCTCACCCACGCCTATGTGCCGTACTCGAAGTATCCGGTGGGTGCCGCGGCACTGACCGACGACGGCCGGATTGTTTCCGGCTGCAACGTTGAAAACGCCTCCTACGGACTGACGCTCTGCGCCGAATGCTCCATGATCAGCCAGCTGAACATGACCGGCGGCGGGCGCCTGGTGGCGTTCACCTGCGTAGACGGCGCCGGTGCGGTGCTGATGCCGTGCGGGCGCTGCCGGCAGCTGCTTTACGAATTCCGTGCTCCCGGAATGGAGCTGATGACCGTCAGCGGCATCCGCAGCATGGACGAGGTCCTGCCTGACGCTTTTGGACCGCAACACCTGGAAGGGTAAATGCACATGAACAGCACAGACTTTGATGCCGTAGACATCATCCGCACGAAGCGGGACAAGGGTGTCCTCTCGGCCGCGCAGATCGACTGGACCATTGACGCCTACACCCGGGGCACCATTGCCGACGAGCAGATGGCCGCCCTGAACATGGCGATCCTGCTCAACGGCATGAACCGCGAGGAGATCTTCCGCTGGACCGCGGCCATGATTGCCTCCGGTGAGCGCATGGACTTCTCCTCGCTGGGCAAGCCCACCGCGGACAAGCACTCCACCGGAGGCGTGGGGGACAAGATCACCCTCCCGCTGGCCCCGCTGGTGGCCGTGTTCGGCGTGGCCGTTCCGCAGCTGTCGGGCCGCGGCCTGGGCCACACCGGCGGCACCCTGGACAAGCTGGAAGCCATCCCGGGATGGCAGGCCTCACTGAGCAACAGCGCGCTGATGAACCAGCTGCGCGACGTCGGTGCCGTCATCTGCGCAGCCGGTGCGGGCCTGGCACCGGCTGACAAAAAGCTCTACGCGCTGCGGGACGTGACCGGCACGGTGGAAGCCATTCCCCTGATTGCCTCCTCCATCATGAGCAAAAAGATCGCCGAAGGCACCGACTCCCTGGTGCTGGATGTGAAGGTGGGCTCGGGCGCGTTTATGAAGGACGAGGCCATGGCCCGGGAACTGGCCGAAACCATGGTCGCCCTGGGCAAGGACGCCGGCGTCAACACCGTGGCCCTGCTGACCGACATGTCCACCCCGCTGGGATTCACTGCCGGCAACGCCATCGAAGTCCAGGAATCCGTGGACGTGCTGGCGGGCGGCGGGCCCGAAGACGTGGTGGAGCTGACTGTCCGCCTCGCCGAGGAAATGCTGACCGCCGCCGGGGTGCGCGACGCCGATCCCGCAGCAGCGCTCAGGGACGGCCGGGCCATGGACGTCTGGTGCCGGATGATCTCGGCGCAGGGCGGAGATCCGGATGCGAAACTGCCCGTGGCGAAGGAATCCGAAACCATCTATGCACCCGCCGACGGTGTGCTGGTGGAGCTCGATGCCTTGTCCGTGGGCGTCGCCGCCTGGCGCCTGGGGGCCGGCCGTGCACGCAAGGAAGACGCCGTCCAGGCGGGGGCCGGCGTCGTGATGCATGCGAAGCCCGGTGCCACCGTCCGGGCCGGCGAGCCGCTGATGACGCTGCTCACCGATACGCCGGAGAAATTTGACCGGGCCCGCGAGGCCCTGGCGGACGCCGTCGTTATTGCGCCCGAGGGCTCACGCCCGGCACGCCGGCTGATCATCGACCGGATCAGCTAGCAGCTTCCCCGGTTGCTGGAACCGCAGAGGTGCCGGTGGCGATCCGCCACGGGCACCTCTGCGTTCGTGGCATGCTTGTAGAGGATCGATAGCCCAACCCAAGGAGCGGCAACTGTTGGACTTTCTCAGTGTGACGGTGGACGGTATCAACAGTTTCATCCTCTCCACCGCGGGCTCCCCGTGGGTGTATATCGGTCTTTTCCTGTGCTGCCTGATTGACGGTTTCTTTCCGCCGGTCCCCAGCGAGTCCCTCGTGGTGGCCCTGGCCTCACTCGCAATGAGCGGCGCCGGCGTGAACATCTGGCTGATTATCCCGGCCGCCGCCCTGGGCGCGTTCCTGGGCGACAACCTCGCCTATCTGATGGGACGCGGGATCGGCATGGACCGGTTCGCCTGGATGCGCCGGCCCAAAACGCGCCGGTCCTTTGCCTGGGCCCGGCACGAACTGGAGAAGCGCTCGGTGTCCCTGATCCTCGTGGCCCGGTTCATCCCCGTGGGACGGGTGGTGGTGAACCTGACGGCAGGGGCCACCGGGTTCCCGCGCCGGCGCTTCGTTTTCCTGACCGCCATCTCCGGGGCCGTCTGGGCCGCGTACAGCGTGGCCATCGGCGCGATAGCCGGCGCCTGGTTCACCGAACACCACCTGCTGGGCGTGGTGGTCGGAGTCAGCGGCGCGCTGGTCCTGGGCCTGGTCATCGACCGCATCATCACCATGGTCCGCGGTACGGCGCCCGGAGCACCGCGCCCGGCGGAGGACACAGAGCAGGCCGAAGATGACGAAAGCACACGGAAGGCCGCCTGAAACGCCGTAGAGTTGCCGTGTGACTGAGCCTACAGATTCCTCCGTAAACACTTCCCGACTCGACGTACGCAGCCTGCCGAAGGTCTCGCTCCATGACCACCTGGACGGCGGCCTGCGCCCGGCAACAATCATCGAACTGGCTGCAGCCGTCGGCCACCAGCTTCCCGCCACCGACCCGGTGGCCCTGGGGGAGTGGTTCCGCGAGTCAGCGGATTCAGGGTCGCTGCCGCGCTACCTCGAAACCTTCGACCACACCATTGCCGTGATGCAGACCCGCGAGGGGCTGACCCGCGTTGCCCGCGAGTTCGTGGAAGACCTGGTGGCCGACGGCGTGGTGTACGCCGAGATCCGCTGGGCACCCGAACAGCACCTGAGCGGCGGACTGAGTCTGGACGAGGCCGTGGAAGCAGTCCAGGCCGGGCTCGAGGAAGGCGTGATGAACGCCGAAACGGCAGGCAGCTTCATCCAGGTGGGCCAGTTGATCACGGCCATGCGGCACGCGGACCGCGGCATGGAAATTGCCGAACTGGCCGTGCGGCACCGGGATTCGGGGGCCGTGGGCTTCGACATTGCCGGTGCCGAAGACGGTTTCCCGGCCTCCCGCTTCAAGGACGCGTTCACCTACCTGGCCGAAAACCAGTTCCCCGCCACGGTGCACGCCGGCGAGGCAGCAGGCATCGAGAGCATTGTTGACGCGCTGGTGCACGGCAGGGCCCTGCGGCTGGGGCACGGCGTGCGGATCGCCGAGGACATCACGGTTGAATTCGAAGCCGACGACGCCGCGTCCCCGGATGAGCCTGAAGTGGGCATGGTGAGCATTGGCCAGGTCGCCGGCTGGGTACGGGACCGCGGAATCGCCCTGGAGGTCTGCCCGTCATCGAACCTGCAGACCGGGGCCGTCGCCTCCTTCGGCGAGGACATCGAGACCCACCCCATTGACCTGCTCTACCAGACCGGCTTCGCCGTGACGGTAAACACCGACAACCGGCTGATGAGCAACGTCAGCCTCACCGGCGAGTTCGAGCTGCTGATGGACACCTTCGACTACGACCTTGATGACCTGCTGGAGCTCACCATGAATGCGGTGAACGCTGCGTTCCTTCCCCTGGATGAACGTGCCGCACTGTCCGCCTTCGTTACCGAGGGATTCAACCGCGCCCGTGGCTGAAACCGACCTCCCCGATGACCTGGGCGAACGGTTCAGCCGGCTCGCCCAGGTCATCGGCACCCTGCGTGAACGGTGTCCCTGGACCGCGGCGCTGACCCACGAATCCCTGCTGGAGTACCTGGTGGAGGAAAGCTACGAGGTCATCGAAGCGGTGGAAGGCGGTACAGCCGGCCCGGAACGGGCCGCCGAACTGCGCGGGGAACTGGGCGACCTGCTCCTGCAGGTACTGCTTCACGCCCGCCTGCAGCAGGAAACCGGCGGCTTTTCCGTGGCCGACGTTGTGGATTCGCTCACGGCCAAAATGATTCGCCGCAATCCGCACGTTTTTCACCCCGACGGCTCTCTCCGGGAGGGCGCAGGGTCAGCGGACACCGCAGCCATCGAAGCCGCCTGGGACGAGGCGAAAAAGACCGAAACCCCGGACCGGGCCTCGGCTTTTGAAGGTATCCCCGCGTCCATGCCGGCCCTGCTGCTGGCCGCCAAAACACTAAGCCGCGCCCGCAGGGCGGGCCTTCCGCTGCCGCCCGTCCCGGCGCCCGCCACGAACCCGGAAGCGCCGTTTGCCGGGGAAACTGAACTGGGGGATGCGCTGCTGGAGATGGTCCGCCGCGCATCGGAACAGGGACTGGATGCCGAGGCGGCGCTGCGTGCGGCAGTCCGCCGGTACACGGACACCGGCCGGGGCAAAGCGGACTGATCCACGGCCGCTGAGCGCACGTATTCGGCGCCCGGACCTTACCCGCGGCCCCGATTCTATTAGGCTAAGAGGCAGACACCGTGGCCTGCCGCATAGGCAGGACGTAAGTTCTTCCACCATCGTTCCAACGAACAGGAGCAATTCAATGGCCATCATCGATGCCATCCATGCCCGCGAGATCCTCGACTCCCGCGGTAACCCCACCGTTGAGGTGGAGGTGCTGCTCGACGACGACACCTTCGGCCGGGCCGCTGTTCCCTCCGGTGCTTCCACTGGTGCTTTCGAAGCCAACGAACGCCGCGACGGAGAGAAGAACCGCTACCAGGGCAAGGGCGTGCTGCAGGCCGTCGAAGCCGTCATCGAACAGATCCAGCCCGCGCTGCTCGGCTTTGACGCCGCTGACCAGCGGGCCATCGACCAGGCCATGATTGACCTGGACGGCACCGAGAACAAGTCCGGCTTGGGCGCCAACGCCATCCTCGGCGTCTCCCTCGCCGTGGCCCGCGCCGCTGCCGAGTCCGCCGCCCTGCCGCTGTACCGCTACCTCGGCGGCCCCAACGCGCACATCCTCCCCGTGCCGCTGATGAACATCCTCAACGGCGGCTCGCACGCTGACTCCGACGTCGACATCCAGGAATTCATGATTGTTCCCCTGGGCGCCCAGACCTACTCCGAAGGCCTGCGCTGGGGCGTGGAGGTCTACCACAACCTCAAGTCTGTGCTGAAGGAAAAGAACCTCTCCACCGGCCTGGGTGACGAAGGCGGCTTCGCACCGAACCTGCCCTCCAACCGTGCAGCCCTGGACCTGATTGTGGAAGCCATCCAGCGTGCCGGCTACGTGCCCGGCAATGACATTGCCCTGGCCCTGGACGTTGCCTCCTCCGAGTTCTACAAGGACGGCGCTTACGTCTTCGAAGGACAGAACCGCACCGCTGAGGAAATGTCCGCGTACTACGAGGAACTGGTCCGCGACTACCCGCTGGTCTCCATCGAAGACCCGCTGGACGAAGAGGACTGGGACGGCTGGCAGGCACTCACTGCCCGCCTCGGCGACAAGGTGCAGCTGGTGGGCGACGACCTGTTCGTCACCAACCCGGCCCGCCTGGAGACCGGCATCAAGAACAACGCCGCGAACTCCCTGCTGGTGAAGGTCAACCAGATCGGCACCCTGACCGAGACCCTGGACGCCATCACCATGGCCCAGCGTGCCGGGTACACCACCATCACCTCGCACCGTTCGGGCGAAACCGAAGACACCACCATCGCCGACATCTGCGTTGCCACCAACGCCGGCCAGATCAAGACCGGTGCCCCGGCCCGCTCCGAGCGCGTTGCCAAGTACAACCAGCTGCTGCGGATCGAAGAAGAGCTTGACGACGCCGCCCGCTACGCCGGGCGCAGCGCCTTCCCGCGCTTCAACGCCTAGCCCGTGACTACGCAACGCCTGCGGTAACCCGTGAACCGCAGGCGTTGCGAAACCGGCTGCAACACCGTGGGTGGGTAACCTCATTGGAGGAGACCCGCCCACACTGGTTTCCAATCCGCAGACCGCTTGGAACCGCTGATCAACGCAAAGAAGGACCCGCATGCCAACCCGACGTCCCAAGGTACCCAGGCCTGCTGCAGCCAAATCCGCCGGGACTGAGCCCACCGGAACCAAGTCCGCCGCACCGAAATCTGCCGCACCGAAATCTGCCGGAGCCAAGCCTGCCGGCAACAAATCCGGAAGGCCGGGGGACCGCCAGGGGCGCCCCAAGGCGGGAAGCGCGGCGGCAGCCTCTGACGCGCGCGCTGCCATTCGCTCCCAGCTCTCCGGCGATATCCGCCGGCAGGACGGCGCGGATCCGGACCGGAAACGGGCCGCTGCAGGAACCGGTGAAACCCCCGGAGCCGAACTGCGGCCGGTACCGGCCAAGGCATTCTCCGGCAGGCTGCTGGTGCTGGCCATGGTGATGGTGGCCATCACCGTGCTGCTGGCGCCCTCGGTGCGCACCTACCTGCAGCAGCGTTCGGATATTGCCGCTGCCAAGGCGGAAATTGCGCAGGCGCAGGAAGTGCAGGCTGACCTGGAGGTCCAGCTGGGCCGCTGGGAGGATCCGGCCTACATCAAGCAGCAGGCCAGGGACCGCATTTTCCTGGTGATGCCCGGCGAAACACGGTATCTGGTTAAGGGCGAAAATGGTGTGGAGGAAGCGGACCGCAAGGCCGCCGAAGAGGCACCCGAGGACCTGCAGTGGGTCGATTCGCTCTGGGACTCGGTCAAGAGATCCGCCACGGCACAGTAATCTGGAGGCTGATAGTACAAGCAGCCCGGGGCCGCGCAGGCCCCCACGGAAGGAACCACCTGCATGACCCAGGACCAGCTCACCCCCACCCAGGAAGACCTGGAAACGCTGAGCCGGCAGCTCGGCCGGCCGGTGCGCGACGTCGTCGAAATCGGCGCCCGCTGTGTCTGCGGCAACCCGCTGGTGGCCACCACCGCCCCCCGGCTGAGCAACGGCATTCCGTTCCCCACCACCTACTACCTGACGCACCCGGTGATCACGGCGGCCGTCTCGCGGCTCGAAGCGGCAGGCCTGATGACGGAGATGACGCGCCGGCTGGAGGAAGACCCGGAGCTGGCGGAGCGTTACCGGCAGGCCCACGAAAGCTACCTGCAGGTCCGGAACGAAATCGGTGAACGTACCGGCACCGGACCCGTCCCGGAGATCGACGGCGTTTCCGCCGGCGGGATGCCCAACCGGGTCAAGTGCCTGCACGTTTTGGTCGGTCATTCACTGGCTGCCGGCCCCGGTGTAAATCCGCTGGGTGACGAAGCCCTGGACGCCATCACCGAATGGTGGACGCGGGACCGCTGCTACTGCGACGGCGCCTGGGACACCGCTGCTCCGGCTCCTGCCCGGGACCTGAGCCGGCATACGAAAACCCAGGGCCTGAGCCCGGAAGAACTGGAACACAAAAAAGCGGCACGCCGGGGTGGCGAAGCCCAGGCCGGAACCGCCGACGACGCCGCATCAACCAAGGGGGAACTGTGACAGCTCAGGACCGGGAGAACGGCACCGCAGTGCGGGTGGCGGCTGTTGACTGCGGTACGAATTCCATCCGGCTCCTCATTGCGGATGTGGCCCGGGACGCGCACGGCAGCGCCCGGCTCACCGATGTGGTGCGCCTGATGCGCGTGAACCGGCTCGGCCAGGGCGTAGACGCCACGGGCCGGCTGGCTCCCGAGGCTCTGGAACGGACCTTCGCTGCGGCAGATGAGTACGCGGCCCTGATCAGTGAGCACGGGGCAACGCGGATCAGGTTTGTGGCGACCTCAGCCAGCCGTGATGCCGAGAACCGGCAGGAATTTATTGACGGCATCCGCGAACGGCTTGGGGTGGAACCCGAGGTGATCAGCGGTGACGAGGAAGCTGCGCTTTCCTTCACCGGAGCCGCCAGCGTCTTCGCCGAAACCAACGGCGTCAAAACACTGGTGGTGGACCTGGGCGGAGGCAGCACCGAATTTGTCCTGGGCGACTCCACCGGTGTGCTTGCAGCCAAAAGCACCGATATGGGCTGCGTCCGTTTCACGGAACGCCATCTGCGCTCCGATCCGCCCACCGAAGCCGAGATCACCGTGGCCCGGGCGGACATCCTGGACATGATCGCGCAGGCGCTGGCATCGGTTCCGCTGGCCGACACCGACCGGTTGGTGGGCGTGGCCGGAACCATCACCACCGTCACCGCCGCCGCACTCCACCTGCCCGAGTACTCCCCGGAGGCCATCCACGGGACCGAACTGACCCGCGAGCAGATCGACCAGGCAGCCGATGACCTGCTCCGGCAGGACCGCGCCGCACGTGCCGCCCTGCCCTACATGCACCCGGGCCGGGTGGATGTCATCGGGGCAGGCGCCCTGATCTGGCGCACCATCGTGGACCGGGTGGATGAGCTCACCGACGGGCGGGTAGCTTCGGCCGTGACCAGCGAACACGACATCCTTGACGGCATCGCCCTGAGCGTAGCCGAATGAGAAACACCGACGCCGCCCTGAACGGCCGCACGCCGGCGGCACGCCTTCGAATAGCTGCGGCAGCGCTTTGTGCTGCCGTAGCACTGCCACTCCTGGTACCGGCACCGGCACAGGCCGATGAATGGCGGGACAAACAGTACTGGCTGGCCGACTACGGCATCACCGAAGCATGGAAGACCAGCAAGGGCGCGGGGGTGAAGGTCGCCGTCATCGACACCGGTGTGGATGCCACCCATCCCGACCTGGCCGGCGCCGTCAGCGGCGGCGTCGACGTCTCCGGAGCCGGTGACCCGGACGGCACCAAAGGTCTTGGCAGCACGCCCGAACACGGCACTCTGGTAGCCACCCTGCTCGCGGGTCGGGGCCATGAAGCACCCGAGGACAAGAAGAAAGACGGGGAGAAGAAGGACGGCGACAAGGACGAGGAGAAAAAGGACAGCGACGCCGACAGGCCCGACGGAATCATCGGGGTGGCCCCCGAAGCGGAAATCCTCGCCGTGTCTGCCTGGATCGGCGGGACCAACCCCGGCGGCATTCCGATCGATACACAGATCCCCAACGCCGTCCGCTGGGCAGTGGACAGCGGAGCCAAGGTCATCAACATGTCTCTGGGCAGCACCTCCACCGCCTGGCCGGAAAGCTGGGATGACGCCTTCCTGTACGCCGAGCAGAATGACGTAGTGATTGTGGCTGCCGCGGGCAACCGGGGAGTCGGCATGGTGCAGGTGGGCGCCCCGGCCACCATTCCCGGCGTGCTCACTGTTGCCGGCCTGAACCGCGACGGTGAAGCCAGCTATGATTCGTCCTCCGAGGGCATCAGCATCGGTGTGGCAGCCCCGTCCGAAGACCTGATTGGCGGACTGCCGGAGGGCACCTCGCGGTACGCGGGCTGGGAGGGCACCTCCGGTGCGGCACCGCTGGTTGCCGGCGTCGCCGCGCTGATCCGTTCGGCCCATCCGGAGCTGAGCGCAGCTGACGTTGTCAATCGAATCGTCAGCACGGCTCGCGACGCCGGGGCTCCGGGGACGGACACCATCTACGGGTACGGCATCCTCGACGCCAACGCTGCCGTGAACGCGGACGTGGCTTCCGTGACCACCAACCCCCTGGGCACCATCGAGGAATGGATCCGGGTCCACCGGCGGGTCGCAGAGGCTCCCGGTGCTGCGGATATTCCGGCGCCCACGGTCCCGGACCTGCCCGAGCCCACCGTACCTGTGGCGGCTGAACCGGCAGTGGAAAACGATAACCTTCCCGCCACAGTGGTACTGGGCTCTGGCGCCCTGCTTGTCCTGGTGCTGGCGGCGGGAACCATTCACGTCACCCGGGTCCGGAAACGGGATGCGGCGAAAGCACCGGTGGAGAGCCCGGAAACCGGGCAATTGGACGAGGCCGGGATCCGCTGACACGCCGGACCGGCACGGGTTAATAGTTCGTGAAGACTTTCACAAAGTCGGGTAGGATGAGGGGTATGGCATCGAACAAACAGTTTTCTGATCGTCCCCGCGTTCTGGTGGTCGGCGGTGGTTACGTCGGTCTGTATGTAGCCAAGGATCTCCAGAAGAAGGTCAAGGCACAGGGCGGCATTGTTACGGTAGTGGACCCGCTGCCGTACATGACGTACCAGCCCTTCCTTCCCGAGGTAGCCGCAGGCACCATTGAAGCCCGCGACGCCGTTGTATCCCACCGCATGCACTTGAAGAACACCGAGCTGATCACCGGCAAGGTAACTTCCATCAACCATGCTGCCCGTACCGCCACCATTGAACCGGGCGACGGCAGCGAACCGTTCGAGCTGCCTTACCAGGACGTAGTCTTGGCCGCCGGTTCGATCACCCGCACCTTCCCGATCCCGGGCCTCGCCGAGGCCGGCATCGGTATGAAGAGCATTGAAGAAGCCGTGGCCACCCGCAACCACGTCCTCGAGCGCATTGAAACCGCATCGCTGATGCCCGCAGGCGCAGAGCGCGAGCGGGCCCTGACGTTCGTCGTCGTCGGCGGCGGCTTTGCCGGCATCGAAACCCTGACCGAACTTGAGGACATGGCCCGCGACGCGGTCCGCCTCAATGACCGGGTCCGGCAGGAAGACCTCCGCTTTGTCCTGATCGAGGCCATGGGCCGGGTTATGCCCGAGGTCAAGCCGGACCAGGCCGAGTGGGTTGTGTCCAGCATGCGTGCGCGTGGCATCGAGGTACTGCTTAACACCTCGCTGGCCTCCGCCGAAGGTGGCCTGCTGAAGCTCATCAACATGGCGGATAAGTCCCCGGCCGGAGAATTCGGCACGGATACGCTGATCTGGACCGCAGGTGTGCAGGCCAACCCGATGGTTCGCGGCACCGACTTCCCGATCGACGAGCGCGGCCGCGTCCGCGCCAATCCCGAACTGCGGATCACCGGCGACGACGGCCCCATCGACGGTGCCTGGGCTGCCGGCGACGTTTCCGCCGTTCCCGACCTCTCCGGCGGCGGCGTTGGCGGGTTCTGCGTTCCGAACGCACAGCACGCCGTCCGCCAGGCCAAGCTGCTGGCCAAGAACATCATGGCCGCCCGCTACGGCGTCGGCAGCGTCGAGGAATACAACCACAAGAGCCTTGGTGCCGTTGCCGGCCTGGGCCAGTACAAGGGCGTTGCCAACATCATGGGCTTCGGCATGAAGGGCTTCCCGGCCTGGCTGGCCCACCGCGGCTACCACGGCCTGGCCATGCCGATGTTCGAGCGCAAGTTCCGTGTGGTCTCCGGTTGGCTGCTGAACGTGGCCTACGGTCGCGACCTGACGGACATCCGCAACCTGAAGCACCCGCGCCGCGGCTTCGAGGAAGCTGCAACGCCGGCTAAGAAGCCGGCGGCGAAGGCCTAGGGTTCTTCCTAGTCAAAACACAGGAACGGCGGCTTCTCCTGCGGGAGGGCCGCCGTTCCTGTGTTTCCTGCCGTCCCGGGCTTTCCAGTAGGCTTGGGAAGGCGTAAAGCCGCGCCCCAGTAGCCCAATTGGCAGAGGCAACCGACTTAAAATCGGTGTGTTGTCGGTTCGAGTCCGACCTGGGGTACTCCGTTCCGTACAGGCATGCCACCGCGCCGTATCCGCTGCCCCGTCCCAGGCGCCTGTATGTGCGCCGGGAGGGCAGCAGCGGCCGGGATGACGCGTCGGTGGAGCCCGGACCCTGACCTAGCCGCGTGAGCGGCGGTTGCGGTGCCTGAGCAGGAGCGTGCCGGCCAACAGTCCCAGAATCACCACTGCCGCTACGGCGGGCAGCACCAGCGAGGTACGTTCCGTATCCGCTGACTCGGGTGACGGCGTTGGCGTGGAGCTGGTGGTGGTACTGGGCGACGGCGTGACAACGGGGGCGGGTGCCGGCTCCGGCCCACCGGCAGGAGCGGGGGCGGGGGCAGGTGTTGCCGGTTCCGGCGCCGCAGTGGTCGGCACCGGTGCGGGTGCCGCGGAAGGTTCCGCCGGAATGGGGACTGCCGGAACGGCCTCGTGGTATTCGCCGGTCTCGGGGTTGTAGTAGCTCTCGCCGGGATTGTAGGACGGCGCTGCGTCGCCCGGGCTGTACTGCGTGGGAGCGCAGATTTGGGTGCCGTTCACCACGGCGGGAGCGAGGCCGGGGCCGCATTCAAGTGCCTGCGCCTGACCTGCCGGGCCAAGCAGCAACAGGGCTGCCAGCGGAAGTGCGGATACAGCGGTGGCCAGGTGCGGAACGTGCATTTTTCCCCCAAGAGAACGTAATACGGCCATCATATAGGTCCGCAAGGCACAAACGGGCAAGGGTGGATAAGCCGTAATGTGACGAGCGTTACAAGGCTGTAACCCCAAACTCTTATATTCGTCACAATGTTCAACTAGCTTTTCTTCTAATCAGGAACACCTGGTATTCGCATCAAAGGCACCCGCCTTTCGATCGGGGAGATAACTTTTATGACTGCACTACGAAATGCAGGCCGTCTTGGGGTGGGTGAAGGCTATGCCCGCACCGCCAGGATTGCCGCCCTCGGTTTGGGTCTTGCCCTGTTTGCCAGCGGCTGCAGTGGCGGAGGACCAGATTCCTCCGCAGAAGAAACTTCGGGCTCGGGTAACGAGACCGAAGCGGTAGCGTCCGTTCTGACCTGCCCCGAAAGCCAAGGCGGTACGGGGGAGGACCCGGGTGCCAAGGGAGATCCGGCGGCCGTACCGGCTTCCACAGGGACCACCGAGACACCGCTGAAGATCGGGTCCCTGCTGCCTACCACGGGCTCCCTGGCCTACCTCGGCCCGCCCGAAATCGCCGGCGTGAACGTAGCCATCGAGGAAATCAATGAAGCCGGCGGCGTCCTTGGCAAGCCGGTAGAGGTGGTCCACCGCGATTCGGGTGACACCACAACGGATATCGCCACGCAGTCGGTCAACGATTTGCTCAGCCAGGGTGTCAGCGCCGTCGTCGGAGCCGCCTCATCGGGTGTGTCCAAGACGGTCATCGGCAACATCACCGGTGCCGGCGTTATCCAGTTCTCCCCTGCCAACACGTCGCCGGATTTCTCCACCTGGGATGACAACGGACTGTACTGGCGCACCGCTCCCTCGGATGTCCTCCAGGGGCGGATCCTTGGCAACTACATCATGTCCTGCGGCGCACAGACCGTAGGCATGATCGTGCTCAATGACGCCTACGGTACGGGCCTGCAGAGCAATGTGAAAACCTCCGTTGAAGAGGCCGGCGGCCAGATAGTGGCCGAGGAAATGTTCAACGAAGGCGACTCCCAGTTCAGCAGCCAGGTCGACTCGGTTGTGGCCGCAAAGCCGGACGCCATTGTGGTGATCAGCTTTGACCAGGCCAAGAGCATTGTGCCGCTGCTGACCGCCAAGGGTATCGACCCCAGCCAGCTGTTCTTCGTGGATGGAAACACGTCTGACTACAGCAAGGACCTGGACGCCGGAACCCTCGAAGGGGCACAGGGCACCATTCCCGGAACCTTCGCCTCGGAGAACTTCAAGGAGTCCCTGCTTGCGGTTGATCCGGCGCTGAAGGACTGGTCCTACGCCGGTGAAAGCTATGATGCAGTCACCCTCCTGGCGCTGGCAGCGGAGGCCGCCGGCAGCACGGACGGCAAGGCAGTAGCCGCCGAGCTGCAGAGCGTGTCAGGCGAAGGCGAGAAGTGCTACGACTTCGCGGGCTGCGTGACCATCCTGCGTGACGGCGGAGACGTTGACTACGACGGTTACTCCGGACCGATCACCTTCGATGAGAACGGCGACCCCACGGAAGCGTTCATTGGTATCTACCAGTACGACGGCGACAATGTGCCGCAGCCGAGCCGCTCCGAAGCGGGCAAGCTCTAGCACGAGCAACATAAAGAAAGCCCCTGCCGAATCGGCAGGGGCTTTCTTTATGCCGGTTGTTCCGAATGGCGCGGCCAGAGCGGGAACCCGGTGGGGCGGGGATGGAAAGCCGTCCGACGGCCCGCTCCGGGCCCCGGCGGGTGCCCGGGGCCCGGGGGTGCCCCGGCTGCTTCCCGGAAGCCGGAAGGCGGTCAGGCGGTGTCTGCCAGTGTGCCCAGGTAAAGCTGGATAACCTTGGGGTCCTTCATCAGTTCCCGTCCCGTGCCCGTGTAGGCGTCCTTGCCCTGATCCAGGACATAGGCGCGGTCACAGATCTGCAGGCAGCGGCGGGCATTCTGCTCCACCATGATCACCGACACGCCGGCCCGGTTGATTTCATGCACCCGCAGAAACGCTTCGTCCTGCTTGACGGGGGAGAGGCCGGCGGACGGCTCATCCAGCAGCAGCACTGCCGGATCCATCATCAGAGCCCGGCCCATGGCGACCATCTGGCGTTCGCCACCGGAGAGCGACCCGGCCCGCTGGGCACGGCGCTTGCGGAGTTCGGGGAAAACCTCGGAGACAAATTCGAAGCGGTCCTTGAAAGTCCTGGGTGCCTGGTACACGCCCATCTGCAGGTTCTCTTCGATGGTGAGGGAGGGGAAGACGTTGTTGTTCTGCGGAACGAAACCAACACCGCGGCTCACCAGTTTATTCGCCTTGAGCCCGGTAAGGTCCTGGCCGCGGACCACCACGGTTCCGGAATGCACCTTCACCAGCCCGAACATGGCTTTCAGAAGAGTGGACTTGCCGGCGCCGTTGGGGCCGATGATCCCGATGAGTTCTCCCCGGCGTGCCTCGATACTGCAGCCGTTGAGAATGTTCACTCCCGGAATGTAGCCGGCTACCAGGTCGGTTACCTTCACAACGGATTCTCCGTCGAATGCCTCGCCGGTCATGCCTGTTCCTTCCGTTCGTCAATCCGCCTGCCGACCACGCCGTCAGGTTCCATGCCCACCGAGGACTCGGCGTCGTGCTCCAGTTCCGCCTCGAGTTTCTCGAAGCCTTCGGAATCCGCGAGGTCGACGTCGTGATGGGCGCCCAGGTACGCGTCAATGACGGCCTGGTCCTTCATCACGTCTTCGGGCGGACCTTCGGCCACGACCTTGCCTTCGGCCATGACCACCACCCAGTCAGCGATGTGCCGGACCATGTGCATGTCGTGTTCCACGAACAGCACGGTCATACCCTCCGCCTTCAGGTTCTTGATGTGGTCCAGCAGGGACTGGGTCAGGGCCGGGTTCACGCCGGCCATGGGTTCGTCCAGCATCACCAGCTTGGGCCGGACCATTAGTGCCCGTGCCATCTCCAGCAGCTTGCGCTGCCCGCCGGAGAGCGAGGCGGCATAGTCGCTGCGCTTGGTATCCAGCTTGAACTTGGCCAGCAGGATATCTGCCTGTTCGGTGATTTCACGTTCCCGGCTGCGCCACAGCGGCGGCAGCAGTGCCCGCCAGAGGGATTCCCCGGGCTGCGATGCAGCGCCCAGGCGCATGTTCTCGATGACGGTGAGCTTGCCCATGACCTTGGTCAGCTGGAAGGTGCGCACCATGCCCAGGCGGGCCACTTTGTACGCGGATACCCCGGCGAGGCCCTTTCCCTCAAACTGCCACTCACCGGACTGCGGTGTATCGAAACCGGTCAGCAGGTTAAAGAGGGTGGTTTTGCCGGCACCGTTGGGGCCGATCAGGGCAGTGATCTTGTGGCGCGGGATTTCAACATGTTCCACGTCCACGGCATTGATTCCGCCGTAGGTCCGGGTCACATTCTTCGCCACCAGGATGGGATCGCGTTTGCTGCAGCCGGGTCCGATGTCTCCGACGGCTATGGGGCGAGTGTCGCTCATGTACTCGTTGACGCCGCCTGCCTGCGGGGTGCCGGCCTCCGTGGCCGCCGGCGCCCCGGCCGGGGACGCGGCATGGGCGCCCTTGGCCCGTACAGGCGTTTGGGGTTCGTTTGCCTGGTGGCTCATGCGAATGCCAGCTCCTTCTTGTTTCCGAGGATGCCCTGGGGTCTGAAGATCATCAGCAGCATCAGTGCCACACCCACCAGGATGTACCGGATCTGTCCTGCCTGGGACGTGGTGATGAAGGTGATGTACCCGGATTCAATGGCACCGTAGAGCACGCCCTGGGTGAGCGAAAGAATGGCCCAGAAGATCATGGACCCGATGACCGGACCCAGCACGGTGGACATGCCGCCCAGCAGCAGGGCGGTGTACAGGTAGAAGGTCAGTTCCGTACCGTAGTTGGCCGGCTGTACGGCGTCCCGGGGGAGGGTGAAGATGATGCCGGCCAGGCTGCCGAGCAGGCCGCCGATGATCAGCGCCTGCATCTTGTAGGCGTAGACGTTTTTACCGAGGGCGCGGACGGCGTTCTCATCTTCGCGGATTCCCTTCACTACCCGTCCCCACGGGCTGCGGATCAGCAGCCACACCAGGAGGCAGGCCACGATGACCAGGAACCAGGCAACGAGCCGGATCCAGACATCGCGCTCGTTCATGGCGAAGGGACCCATGTTGTAGCTGCCCGGGGGAACCGGGTTGAGGGCGTAGAAACTGCCGGTGAAGGCTGCCAGTCCGTTGGCGGACCCGGTGACGGGCGTCATGGAGTTTGTGGTCACGACGTACCGGACAATCTCCGCCGCGGCAATGGTGACGATCGCCAGATAGTCGGCCCGCAGGCGCAGGGTAGGTATGCCCAGGATGACCGCGAACACCACCGAACTCAGCAGGGCAATCAGCAGTGCCAGAGGCAGCGGGGCATTGAAGGAGAGGATGGGAATGGCGAAGCCGTAGGCTCCGATGGCCATGAATCCGGCCTGGCCGAAGTTCAGGAGGCCGGTGTAGCCGAAGTGCACGGCCAGGCCGAGGGCGGCCAGGGCGTACGCGGCCGTGGTGGGGCTGATTATTTCGTTCAGCGCGCCGAGAAGAATGTTGCTGAAATCCATCTGAACTAAGCCCCTAACCTATGCGCTCGCGGCGGCCGAGGAGTCCCTGCGGCCGGACCAGCAGGACAAGAATCATGATGACCAGGGCGCCCACGTATTTAAGGTCCGCCTCCAGCCAAAGAGTGGAGATTTCCACGAAAAGACCGACCAGGATTGACCCGATCAGGGCGCCGAACACGGTCCCGAGTCCGCCGAGCGTGACGCCGGCGAAGATCAGCAGCAGGATCTGCTGGCCCATGTTGAACGAGACGCCGGGGCGGTAGTACGCCCACAGGATGCCGCCCATGGCTGCCAGGGCACCTCCGATGACCCACACCAGCCGGATGACGGCGTCCACATCGATGCCGGATGCCGCGGCCAGTGCCGGGTTGTCGGCCACCGCGCGGGTGGCCTTGCCGATCCGGGTGCGAAGCAGCAGCAGCGCCACCACCAGGATGACGGCCAGGGAGACGATCAGTGAGACCAGCGTGTTCCGGGGAATGGAGATCGGGCCCAGCTCAAGGATGGGGCTTTGGGCGCCGGGCAGCTGCTTGGTGCCGCCGCCGAAGAAGAACAGGACGGTGTAGCGGACCGCCACTGCGAGGCCGATGCTGACAATCATCATGGGGACCAGGCCGGTGCCGCGCCGCCGCAGCGGTTTCCAGATACCGGCGTCCTGCGCGTAGCCGAACGCGGCACCGCCGGCCACCGCGAGTGGGAGAGCCACCCAGACCGGCAGCCCCAGTGCCGCAAACCCGAAGGCCAGCACGGCTCCCAGAGTCACCATTTCACCGTGCGCAAAGTTGGTCAGCCCGGTGGTGCCGAAGATCAGGGACAGGCCGACGGCGCTCAGCGCCAGCAGCAGTCCGAAACTCAGGCCGGCCACCGCACGCTCGGTGAGCAGCGAGGCGAAGCTCTCCTCCTGGAGCACAATGCCCTCACCGAGAAGGAAGAGCGTAGTGATGTTGGTGGTGCCTGCAAAGGTCACCGTGCGGGGGTTCTGCTGACCCTCCGCAAGCTCGACGCCGTCGGGCAGGGTGGACTCGTCCAGCTCCACCTCATACGCGCCCTGTTCGGGGACGCCGATGGACCAGGATCCGTTGGCTCCGGTGACCACTTCGCCTTCGTAGCCGTTGCCGGTGGCAGTGATCTTCACCCCTTCTATGGGAGTGCCCTGGTTCCGGACGACACCGCTGATGCGGTCGGCAAATTCGGCGCCGTCTGTGGCGCCCGTGCCGGAGGCAGGAGCTGAAGCTCCGTCCGATGGCGTGGCTGTTGTTGCGGAAGCGGCAGGTGCTGCGAGCAGCAGGGCAGCAAACATCGCTACCACCGCCGCCAGCATCCCCAGATACCGGGTCAGCGCCGATGTTCTTAGCAAATTCCAAAACCTCCACGCAGGGCTGCGGCACCGTTGGTCCGGTACTGGCAGACGGGTAGATGTGACACAGGTCACCGATTGGGGAACATGCTACCCACTGATTGTTTCCGGCAGTGACGTTTCACTCCGCCCGAATGTCGCGATCGGGTAACGACTTTGTTGCCGGGGAGGCAAGGCTGCAGGTCCCGGTGCAGCCGTTCTGTACCAAACCGTTACCGGATCCACTGTTTCTGCGGGAATCCGCCGCCGCATCCGTTCGTTGGCATTGGTAGGCTGGGCTGAAACAGCCCCCCAGATGGAGGACATATTTCAATGGCACTTGGCGGAAATCCGGTATTCAACGGAAAGAACTTCCGTTCCCAGACCCAGGGCGCAGCCCGGGGTTCGGTGGCAACGGATAACAACTACATGACGCCCCAGCAGCTGCAGGATCTTTATACGGCCCCCTCGGCCAAGGCCTCGGACATGGGCCGGATGACGTACGACGACGTCATCATGAAGACGGTATTCTGCCTCGCCGTCGTGCTGGTGGGTGCTGCGGTTCCCGTATTCGTGCTGCCCGGCATGGCCACCGGCCTGATGATCCTGGGCGCACTGGGCGGCTTTGTGCTGGGCCTGGTGAACTCCTTCAAGCGCGAGCCCGTTCCGGGACTCATCCTGGCCTACGCCTTCCTTGAAGGCATGTTCCTCGGCGGCCTGACTGCTGTCCTTGACGCAATGTACCCCGGCGTCGGCCTGCAGGCCGTGCTGGGCACCCTCGCCGTCTTCGCGGTGACCCTGGTGCTGTTCCGCAGCGGCAAGGTACGCGCCACACCCAAGGCAGTACGTTTCTTCATGATCGCGATCATCGGCTACGCCGTCTTCTCGCTGATCAACGTTGGCCTGATGATCTTCGGCGGCGTGCAGGACCCGTGGGGTCTTCGCGGCGTGGAACTCTTCGGCATTCCGATGGGCGTCTTCATCGGCGTGCTGGCCATCGGCCTGGCAGCCTTCTCCCTGATCATGGACTTCACCTCGATCGAGCAGGGTGTCAAGGCCGGCGCCCCCGAGCGCTACTCCTGGACCGCTGCCTTCGGGCTCACCGTGACCCTGGTCTGGCTGTACGTGGAAATCATCCGCCTGCTGGCCATCCTCAGGGGCGACGACTAAACGCAACAGCAGCAGGACGGACATCCGGCTGTGAACGAAGGACCGCAGGCATCATGCCTGCGGTCCTTCCGCTTTTTGTGGGTTCTGACCGGAGCCGGCAGACAATCCGGGGACTTGGGGAGTCAAAGAGACAGGGTACTCTGGCAGCCCCCGGGCCCCGGACATAGCATTGCCGTCGCGGGGATAATCTCCGCATGGGGAGCAGCCGGGCAGGACCGCTGCGGTGCGTTGTGCTGATACTGCCGTGAGGAGTGCCGGGCTGGATAAGGAGTCTTCAGTGGCCGAAAACGTCCGGCAAACCGTGTACGAGGAACTCCTCGACGCGCTGCTCCTGGAACCCGAACTGGAAGGCTTCCTTGCCGCAGCCGCGGAGATCTCCGCGCAACGGCTCGGCCTGGCGGCACCCGGGGGCTGCTCGATAGCCGTGGAACGCATCCGCCGGCCCCGCCTGTCCGCACCCAGCCTCGGGCTGTCCGGCCCGGCGCCGGACCTCGAGTACGGGGCCGGAAGCCCCGGTGACACCGTGCTGGGCGGGGGGCCCGGCGTCGTTATCCGGGACCTCGCCGCCGATCAGCAGTGGCCCGGTACCGGGGCCGCGGCGGCCGGGCTGCGGTCCGCTGTTGTGCTGCCGCTGCACGGCAACCGGGGAGCGCTCAGCTGCTATTCCGACCGTCCGGGCCTTTTCGACGAAAGGGAAACCGAACGTGCGAAGGAACATGCTGCCGAAACTGCGAAAGTGCTCCGCCTCGCGCTCCTGCTGGACGCCCGGGCGCACCGGGCCGCCAACCTGCAGGCTGCCCTGGAATCACGCACGGTGGTGGACCTGGCAGCGGGAATCATCATGGGGCAGAACGGCTGCAGCCAGCAGGCAGCCATCGACATCCTGCGGAGCGTCTCCAACACGAGGAACATCAAAATCCGCAATGTGGCAGCCGGTGTGGTTTCGGCTGTCAGCGACCGCGTCAATACCCACTTTGACGAGTAATCACCGGCCTCCGCGGGTAACCTTGAGGGCATGGACCTAACGGAACCGGTACCCGCTACCGGTGCTCAATATGAGATCAGCCGGGGCATCGCCCGTGCCGTTATCGGTTCGTTGGGCGGGGCACTGCGCCGATATACCCTGGGTGGCACGGACCTCGTGCAGACCTACCCCGACAGCAGTATTCCGCCGTCGGCCAGCGGTATCCTGCTGGCGCCCTGGCCCAACCGCGTGGCCGACGGCCGGTGGACGCTCGCCGGGGAACCCCAGCAGCTGGACATCACCGAACCGTCCCGCGGGCATGCAAGCCATGGCCTGCTGCGCAACACCGGGTACGTCCTGCAGGACCGGGAACCAGGCGCCGTAGTGCTGCAGGCAGAAATTTTCCCCCAGCACGGGTATCCGTTCCACCTGCTCCACCGCGCCGGGTACAGCCTGGGGGAGGCCGGAGGCCTGCGGGTCCGGCAGAGCCTGACCAACATCGGGTCAGCCGAGGCCCCCGTGGCCCTGGGCGCCCACCCTTTCCTGCGCCTCGGGGACGTCCCCACGGAAGAGCTCATACTCACGGTGCGAGCCCGCACAGTGCTGACCGTTGATGAGCGGCTGATCCCCAACGGCCGGCGGCCTGCCTCCGGGGCCTCGGACCTGAACCACGGCACCCCCGTGGGCGACCTGGAGCTGGACAGCGCCTACACGGACCTTGAACCGACCGGCGACGGTGTCTACCGCCACACCCTGACGGCACCGGACGGCCGCTCGGTGAGTCTGTGGTCCGGGCCTGAATGCGGATACGTTCACGTATTCGTCACCGATAAGTATCCCGGACAGGCCCGTGCGGTGGCGCTGGAACCGATGACCGCGCCGGCCAACGCCCTGAATTCCGGCGAGGGCCTGGTATGGCTTGAACCGGGTGATACCTTCACCGCCGAGTGGGGTGTCCATGCCGACCTCGGAACCGACGGGCCCCACTCCGGTAACAGCGGAGTCTAGGTGCGTAAACTCCGCTCCCGGCAGGGTTCCGTGTGGAAAGATGGCCCAATGAAACCCTACGCACACCGTTCCGCGGCGCCCCGTGTGCTGCAGGCGGCAGCGACGGCCCCCGGACGTAACGGCGATGATGTTCCCTTCGCCCTGCGCGTCAGCGCGGCATGGGCCTGGCGCCTGGGTGTTGTCCTGATTGTAGGAGCAGGACTGGTCTGGGTTCTCAGCCATTTCTCGCTGCTGATCATCCCGCTGATGATCGCTGCCCTGCTGGCTGGCCTGCTCTCACCGGTATCAAACTGGCTCCGGCGCAACAGGCTTCCCGGCGGATTGTCGGTTGCCGTCACCATCGTGGCCTTCCTGGGGCTCATTACCGCAGCACTGGCGCTGGTGGGCCGGCAGCTGGCCCTCGGATTCCGGGATCTGTGGGGAGAAACGCAGGAAGGGGTCCGGCAGGTCCAGGACTGGCTGTCCTCCGGTCCGCTGAACATCAGTGCCGGGCAGATGGACTCGCTGTTCGAGGAAGCAACCACCGCCCTGCAGCAGAATTCGGCCAACATCCTCTCCGGTGCCCTGAGTGTCGGCAGCAGTGCGGGCCACTTCGCCGCCGGCATTTTGCTGACCCTGTTTGCGCTGGTGTTCTTCCTGCTGGACGGGCGCCGGATCTGGCGGTTCACTGCCGGGCTGCTTCCCCGGCGGGCCCGGCCCGCCGCTTACGGCGCCGGGATCCATGGCTGGGAATCCATGGTGAACTACGTCCGCGTGCAGGTGGTGGTGGCACTCATCGACGCCATCGGCATCGGCGGAGGAGCTGCGCTCATCGGAGTGCCGTTGGCGCTGCCGCTCTCAGTGCTTGTCTTCCTGGGATCCTTCGTCCCGCTCATCGGTGCCTTCCTTACCGGTTTCGTGGCAGTCCTGCTGGCCCTGGTGGCCAACGGGTGGGTCAATGCACTGTTTATGCTGGGCATCGTTTTGGTGGTCCAGCAGCTTGAGTCCCACATCCTGCAGCCGTTCATTATGGGCCGGGCAGTCTCCCTGCATCCGCTCGCAGTGATCCTTGCGGTGACCGGCGGAACACTGTCCGCCGGCGTCCCGGGTGCCCTGTTCTCGGTTCCGCTGCTGGCCATCCTGAACACCATGGTGCGGTATATCGCCGCCCGCGGCTGGGAAACCGATCCCGGTTTGCGGGAGGACAGAGTCTTCGGGGACCGGGGGAGGGACCCCGACCCGGGGAACGGGCAGGACGATGATCCTGCGCCCCAACCGGAAAACAGCAGCCCGGAGGGATCCGGGGACAGCAGCCGGGATAAAACAAACGCTGATGCGACGGACACACAGGAAGACCCCACACCTTGACAGACCTGCCGAACCTTCCCGTAACCCTCGACGATATCCAGGCGGCCGCGAAGCTGCTTGACGGCGTTATTGCCCATACCCCCGTGGAAATGTCCCGGGCGCTGGCACGCGAAACCGGTTCCCCCGTTTACTTCAAATGCGAGAACCTGCAGCGCGCCGGTTCCTTTAAAGTGCGGGGTGCGTATGTGCGCATGGCCAAACTTTCCCCCTCCGAGAAGGACAGGGGTGTGGTTGCGGCTTCTGCCGGTAACCACGCCCAAGGTGTGGCGGTGGCGGCGGCGCGGCTGGGCATCACTGCCCGGATCTACATGCCGCTGGGCGTCGCGCTGCCCAAACTCGCCGCCACCCGGGGGCACGGCGCGGAAGTCATCCTGCACGGGCACACCGTGGACGAGGCCCTGGCCGAAGCCCAGCGGTATGCCGACGAGACCGGCGCCGTTTTTGTGCACCCGTTCGACAACGTGGACGTGGTTGCAGGTCAGGGCACCATCGGCCTGGAACTGCTCGAACAGGTCCCGGACCTGGACACGGTGCTGATGGGTGTCGGCGGCGGCGGACTGCTGGCCGGAGTCGCCGTCGCCCTCAAGGCCCGGGCCAGGGAACTGGGCCGGGAAATCCGCATCATCGGGGTGCAGGCGGAAAACGCGGCGGCCTATCCGCCGTCGCTGGCAGCGGATGCGCTGGTACCGCTGACCCGGGTCTCCACGATTGCCGACGGCATCGCCGTCGGACGTCCCGGCCAGCTGCCCTTTTCGATCATCCGGGAACTGGTTGATGATGTCGTGACCGTCAGCGAGGATTCCCTGGCCAGGGCACTGATTTTCCTGCTGGAGCGTGCCAAGATGGTCGTGGAACCCGCCGGCGCGGTGGGGGTGGCTGCCCTGATGGACGGGAAGATCGAGAACCCCGGCACCACGGCCGTGATCCTCTCCGGCGGCAATATCGACCCGATGCTGATGCTGAAGGTCATCCAGCGGGGCCTGGCCGCTGCCGGACGTTTTCTGGTGGTCCGCATCCTGCTGGATGACCGCCCGGGATCCCTGGCAACCATCTCGCGGATTATCGCTGAATCGGATGCGAACGTTACCGGGGTGGACCATACAAGGGTAGGAGGATCCATCAGCATGGGAGATGTTGCCATCACCATCAACATGGAAACCAAGGGCCATGAGCACTGCGAGCTCGTGTTGAAGAACCTCCGGGCCGACGGCTTCCAACCCGTAGTCATCCATGGATAAGCCGCTGCTGGCGCAACGGGCCAAAACGGCTCTCGCCGGTTCCGTAGCCTTTGCCGGGATCCTGTGGCTGGTGTACCTGCTGACTGCGCTGTTCGCCCCGGTCCTGTTTCGGCTGCTGGGCATTCTGCCGCGGCAGCTCGAAGGGATCGACGGCGTGGTCTTCGCGCCGCTGCTCCATGCCGGTCCGTCCCACCTCCTGGGCAACACCGTGCCGCTGATGGTGTTCTCCTTCCTTGTCCTGCTGGAAGGGGTGCGGCGGTTCGCAGCGGTGCTGGCCATCTCCTGGCTTGCCTCCGGAATTGGCGTCTGGCTCTTCGGCAGCGGACTGACGGTGGGTGTCTCCGGCGTGGTGTTCGGCCTGTTTGCGTACCTGATGGTCCGGGGCTTCTATAACCGGAACATTGCGCAGATCCTGCTCAGTGCGGTGCTGTTCCTGGTCTACGGTTCAATCCTCTGGGGGCTTTTCCCCACCGAGCTTGGCGTCTCCTGGCAGGCGCATCTGTTCGGGGCAGCCGGTGGCGTGATTGCGGCGCTGGTGCTGCGCGGCAGCCCGGAGACCCGTACGCAAAAGCGGGCCCTCCGGTAGAAGGCCCGCTTTTGGAAAGTGCAGCTGGTATTAGCCGGCGTACGGCTTGGCGGAGATGATCTCCACGGAGATGCTCTTGCCGTTCGGTGCAGTGTAGGTGGTGCTGTCCCCGGCCTTCAGACCGGAAATGGATGCGCCAAGGGGAGACTTTTCGCTGTACACGTCGATAGTGCTGTCGCCGGCAATTTCACGGCTGCCCAGCAGGAAGGTTTCCACGTCTCCGGCAACGCGCGCTTCCACCAGCATGCCGGGCTCAACAACCCCGTTGTCCTCGGGGGATTCACCAACATGCGCGTTCTCAAGGAGCTGGGTGAGCTGCCGGATACGGGCCTCAGCCTTGCCCTGTTCCTCCTTGGCAGCGTGGTAGCCGCCGTTTTCCTTGAGGTCTCCCTCCGAGCGCGCCTGCTCGATGCGGGCAACAATCTCTGTCCGCCCGGGGCCGGAGAGGTGCTCGAGTTCCGTCTTCAAGCGGTCGTAAGACTCCTGCGTGAGCCAGGCGACAGATGCGCTGTTGGTTGACACGGGTATCTCCTTATGTAACGTCCGGACCACCTGTTGGTCCGGCATGGCTGAACGCCCGCCGGCCGGATTGGCCTGACAAGCAAAGACCCCGCCGTGCGGGACCGGACTGCTCTGTGAGTTCCATCTCTGAAACCCTTCTGCGACTTCCAGCGGGAAGTTCACCAGAGCATAGCCGGACACCTGGGCGGGGCATGTCGTGCTCTCCATACTAGTGGCCCGGCGGGTTTAACCCAATACGCCGGGCCATGTAGGCAAACGGGTCTCAGGCCTCATCCTCCGGGACGATCCAGCAGGTGTTCACACCGCCCGTGACAGCAGGGGAATCGATACGGACGCTGATGTTCTGTGTGCTCGTTTCAGGCACCTCGGGGCCCAGAACCACGGTTTTCCAGCCCACAATGGCATAGCTTTCATTGAGCACCTGGACGGCGCAGGCAGCGGTGCTTCCTTCGGATTTGTCGACGTTGAACTCGACCGTGGCCATGCCCTCCTCCGGGAAGCTGAAGCCGACATCCTTGAAGCTCACGGTTCCTGCGGAGCTGGGGATGCTGTAGACCGCGACGGCGACCACCGCAGCGGCCACGGCCACACCGGCCCCGATAATGCGGGCACGCCGCGGCACGCTCCGCTTGGGGGCGCCGTAGCGATTGGCTAATCTGGACTCGGACGCAGAAGCGTCCGGCTGCTGGGGTGCCGTTGTCTCGGGTTGACCTTCCGAAGTGCTCACACGCCTATTTTAGCCGCCGTATTCATTGCCCCGTTCCGCTGATCTCAGGAGTTGCCTTGTCTGCCCGCGAAAGCACCGAATCCCGGACCGAGCTGCGCCTGCTCGCCGTGCATGCCCATCCGGACGACGAGGCCAGCAAGGGAGCTGCCATGATGGCTGCCTACGCCGCGGCCGGCGTCGACGTCATGGTGGCTACCTGCACCGGCGGCGAGCAGGGGTCCATCCTGAACCCCGGAGCCGCTGATGACCCGGCCGGCAAGCGGGACCTCGCCGGACTCCGCCGGCGGGAAATGGAGGCAGCCAGGGCCGCGCTGGGCATCCGGCACCGCTGGCTGGGCTTCGCGGATTCCGGCCTTCCCGAAGGTGACCCGCTGCCGGAGCTTCCCTTTGGCTGCTTCGCCCTGCAGCCTTTGGAACGCGCGGCTGCGCCCCTGGTGAAGCTCGTCCGGGAGTTCCGCCCGCACGTCATTGTCAGCTATGACGAGAACGGCGGCTATCCGCACCCGGACCACATCATGGCGCACAAGGTCGCGGTGGAAGCCTTCTCCGCCGCCGGCGACCCGGAACGATACAAGGGCACCGGCGAAGCCTGGGAACCCCTGAAGCTCTACTATGACCGCGCCTTCAACCCGGAGCGGTTCCGTGCCCTGCACGTTGCCCTCGAAGCGGCCGGGCTGCAGTCCCCGTACGCCGAGCGGCTCGCCGCCTGGCAGGAAGCGGATACCGAGGGCCACCAGCCGCCGGCCCCGCTGCACCCCACCACCACGCAGGTTGAATGCGGAGATTTTTTCGAGGCCCGTGACGAAGCACTGCGCAGCCATCGGACCCAGGTGGACCCGGAAGGCTTCTTCTTTGCCGTCAGCCCCCAGATGCAGCGCGAGGTCTGGCCCTGGGAGGATTACTCCCTGATTGAGTCCCGGGTGGAAACCGTCCTCCCTGAGACAGACCTGTTTGCTGGCATACGATAGAGCTTGGGAACACTGTTCCGCCGCCGCCCTGGCTAAGAGAGAGATATACCGTGAACTTCCTGTACAGCCTGGCTCTTGCCGTCACCCCGGCTCCGGACTCCACCCTCGCCCCGGGGGTCGATGAAAAAGATGTCACACCGGGCCTGCTGGGCTTCATCTTCACCCTGGTTTTGGCCCTCGCGATCATTTTCCTGATCCGCGACATGACCAAGCGCATCCGCCGGGTGCGTTACCGTGAGCAGGCCGCACAGGCTCTGGCGGAACGCGAAGCCGGTATGCAGGCACCCGGTGAATCCGTCGACGGAGCAAAATCAGCGCCCGGAAGCGTTCCTTCCCCGGACGCCCCCGCTGCCGGGGAGCCCTCCGACACCGGAAACACCTTCCCGCGGTAGCGGATCAGCCATGGCCGAGCGACTGAGGGACCAGGCATCGGCCTATCTGCGCCAGCACGCGGACAACCCGGTGGACTGGTGGCCGTTCGGGGATGAAGCCTTTGCCGAAGCCCGGCGCCGCAGCGTACCGGTTTTCATTTCGGTAGGTTATGCCGCCTGCCACTGGTGCCACGTGATGGCGCACGAGTCCTTCGAGGACGCCGCCACCGCACGGTACCTCAATGAGAACTTCGTCCCGGTGAAGGTGGACCGCGAGGAGCGGCCCGACGTCGATGCCGTGTACATGGCAGCCACCCAGGCGCTAACCGGCCAGGGCGGATGGCCCATGAGCGTGTTCACGCTTCCGGACGGCCGGACCTTCTATGCCGGTACCTACTTCCCGCCCCGGCAGATGCAGGGGACGCCCTCCTTCCGGCAGGTTCTGGAAGCGGTGTCCACGGCCTGGCGGGACCGCCCGGACGAGGTAGCCGCCAGCGCAGCGCAGATTGCGGAGCACCTTGCCTCGGCGCAGCACGGGAACCGGAGGCTCGTGGGGGCGCTGGACCTGAATACGGACAACGCCGGCGCAGTGCCCCGGACAGTTCTGTCGGGGGAGGTCCTGGCGACGGCGGTTGAAGAAGTCGCTGAACAGGAGGACGTCCGGTTTGGCGGGCTGGGCGGCGCACCGAAATTCCCGCCGTCGCCCCTGCTGAAGTTCCTGCTCGGCTACGGTTCAGGCAACGCACCCGCAGCAGGCACCGCAGCCGGAATAGCCGGCCGCACACTGGAAACCATGGCGCGCAGCGCGCTGTATGACCAGCTGGAAGGCGGCTTTGCCCGCTACACCGTGGATCGGGCCTGGGCCGTCCCGCACTTCGAGAAAATGCTCTACGACAATGCGCAGCTGCTGCGGCTCTATGCGCACTGGAGCAGGACGGCCGCCACCGGGGAACAGCGCAGCCTGGCGCTGCGCGTCTGCACCGATACCGCCCGGTGGCTCTCGCAGAGGCTGCGCGTGGACGGCGGCGGCTTTGCCTCCTCGCTGGACGCTGACACAGTAGTGGACGGCCGACGGCGCGAAGGCGCCACCTACGTGTGGACCGGCGATCAGCTCCGCTCGGCGTTGGCTTCCGCCGCCGTGCCGGACACGGAAGCAGACGCCCTGCTCTCGCTCCTGGACCTGGAGACCGGAGCCATGCCCGAGGGAGGCTCGACACTGCATTTCGGCCGCCGGTTGGATCCGGAGCAGGAAAGTCTCTGGCTCCGGCTGCGTCCGGCACTGCTGGCTGCGCGGAACCTCCGGCCACAGCCCGACCGCGATGACAAGGTGGTGGCGGGCTGGAACGGGCTAGCGGTGGCGGGGCTGGCTGATGCCGCACTGGCCATTGCCGATGCCGGTTCCTCCGGCGGCGGTTCCGGCGATGGGGGCGATGACGGCGACGGCGGAGACAACGGTGCCATGGCTGGCGGCGCTACGGAGGGCGGAGCCGAGGCAGCCGCCCGGCTGCTTGACCTGGCCCGGGACGCCGCCGGCTATTTGCTGCGCGTCCACTACCGTGACGGCGTACTGCTGCGGGTTTCCCATGATGGTGCTGCGGCAGGCTTCGAAGGACTGCTGGAGGATTATGCCGGGGTGGCAGAGGGGCTTTTCGCCCTTTTCGCCGCCACGGGGGAGGAACGCTGGTATCTCGCTGCCGAGGAACTGGTCCTGGCGGCGGAGCGACGGTTCATTGTGGACGGCGTGCTGCAGGACACCGCCGTACCAACAGTCCAGCTCGCAGCCGCGCAGGGTTCCCTCGCCGCGGCAGACCCGTTGGACGGGCCGGCTCCCAGCGGCACGGCCTTGTTCGCCGGAGTGCTGGTGACATATGCGGCGTACTCCGGCTCGAGCCGGCACCGGGCCCTGGCAGAATCCCTTCTGGCCCATGTGCAGTTGGTGGCGGCGCGGGCACCGCGGGCCGGAGGCTGGGCCATGTCCGTCCTGGCCCAGGCGCTGGAGGGACCCCTCGAACTGGCCGTCTGCGGAACCGATGAAGCAGCAGTTGACCGGCTGCTGCGGGCCGGGCGTGCAGCGGGAGGCCCCGGCGTCGTGATGGCCTTCGGCGCGGGTGCCGGGGACGAATCCCGCGTGCCGCTGCTCCGGAACCGGCAGGCACCCGACGGCGGGGCGCTGGCGTACCTGTGCCAGGGAATGGTGTGCAGCCGGCCGGTATCCGACCCGGCTGAACTCACTGCGCAGTTCCAGTCCCTGCGCTGAGCCCGGTCCCTGTGCTGAGCAGCTGTGTGTTTTTTTGGGGGGCGGTCGGCTGGCGCCTAGCCGCCGACCGAGAGCACGGCCAGCAGGATGGCAATGTAGTGGGCGGTGAAACCGGCCAGCGTAAAGGCATGGAAGATCTCATGGAAACCGAACCACTCCACTGAGGGGTTGGGCCGTTTCATGGCGTAGATGACTGCGCCGGCAATGTACATGGCACCACCCACGCAGATCAGCACTGCGGCGGTCGGATTGACCCCGTAGAACTCCGGAATATAAAAGAGCGCGGCGCAGCCCAGCGCAATGTAGACGGGGGTGTACAGCCAGCGCGGGGCGTGCAGCCACAGGAGCCGGAAGGCGACACCAAGAAGCGCGCCCGTCCAGATGATCCACAGCAGGGTCACCGCGCTGTCCCGTGGCAGCAGTGACCATGCCAGCGGTGTGTAGGAGCCGGCAATAACCAGCATGATGTTGGTGTGGTCCAGCCGCTTGAGCACCACCTTGACCTTCGGCGACCAGTTTCCGCGGTGGTAGACAGCACTGGTGCCGAACAGCAGGACACCGGTCAGGGCATAGATGGCCGAGGCAATCCGGGTACCGGCGGTGGGGGAGAGGACCACCAGGACAATTCCCGCTGCCAATGCCAGGGGGGCCGCGCCGGCATGCAGCCAGCCGCGCAGACGGGGTTTGATTTCCAGCTCTGCAGCCACGGTTTCAACGGCGCTTTCAAGCGGGCCGGGAGTGGTCCGGGACTCCGGATCGTGCTGGGCGGGAATGCCGGGAGTCCGGGCGGACGATGGTGACGAATCCATAACGGAAATTCTAACCTACGATCCGGTAACTTACGGTTGGGTAGCTGAGCCGCACCCCTTCCCGGCGCAACCAGGGGACAAGCTAGCGGTAGCCTAGGAGAAGATTTTTCCACTTCGGACAAAGACGGAGCCGCCCTTGCGGCCCCTCCGGTTCCGCTCCCGACCTGAGGCAGGTGAGGCAGACTATGAGATTCCCCGGAGTCGTCTATGCCTTCTATGAACGCAAGCTCAGGCGGTCCCTGAGCGGAGACCGTATTCCCCAGCATATCGGCGTGATGGTGGACGGAAACAGGCGCTGGGCCAAGCTGGCGGGTGCACCCACAAGCGACGGACACCAGGCCGGTGCGGACAAGATACTGGAGTTCCTGGGCTGGTGCGAGGAACTGGGGGTACGCACCGTCACCCTGTACATGCTCTCCACCGACAACTTGAACCGGGACGCGGATGAGCTTGAACCCCTGCTGAACATCATCGGCAACACCATGGACCGGCTGGCCGAAAAGGGTGATCTGCGGGTCCAGCCCGTGGGGGCGCTGGAGATCCTGCCGCAGAACCTGGCCAAGCAGCTCACCGGCCTCGGGGAAAGCACTGCCGATGCCGAGGGACTGCACGTCAACGTGGCGATCGGCTACGGCGGGCGCCGCGAAATCGTGGACGCGGTTAAGGAACTGCTCCGCGACGCCGAAGCCCAGGGCAAGGGGATCGCGGACGTGACCGAGGAAATCTGTGATGAACGGATCTCCGAATACCTCTACACCCGCGGCCAGCCGGACCCGGAACTGGTTATCAGGACCTCCGGAGAGCAGCGCCTGTCCGGTTTCCTGATGTGGCAGAGCGCCTACAGCGAGTTTTACTTCTGTGAGGCGCTCTGGCCGGACTTTCGTCGCGTGGACTTCCTGCGCGCCCTGCGCGACTACGCGAGCCGGCAGCGGCGCTTCGGTTCCTGAGATTCGGGACCGTGTCCTGCTGCGGTGACGGCCGTTGCGGGCGTACTTTGGTGCTTATCGGCCGCGCCCGGTGCCGGCCGTTCGCAGCTGCCGGGCGAGTTGTGCGCTCCGGCAGCACTGCATCCAGCGACCGGGGCTGCCGGGGGTGGCCCCTGACGGGAGTTCCACGTGCCCCACGAGGACGCAAGAAGGCAGTCAGAAGAAATTCCCCACGGATGGGCCGCGGCATCTCCGGCTCCCATCTCCGGCACCGATACGGATCGGGCCAGCTACGTCCTGGACACTTCGGTGCTGCTTTCCGATCCCCGGGCCATCCTGAGGTTCGCCGAACACGAGGTCATTCTGCCCCTGGTGGTGGTGACCGAACTCGAAAACAAACGGCAGGACCCCGAGCTGGGGTATTTCGCACGCAACGCCCTGCGGCTGCTTGATGATCTCCGGGTGCAGCACGGCGGGCTGAGCGCACCCATTCCCCTCGGTCCAAGCGGCGGTACGCTGCGGGTGGAACTGAACCACATTTCCACCGACGTTCTCCCCGACGGGATCCGGGGCAGCGACAATGACAGCCGGATCCTGGCCGTCGCCAAAAGCATGGCCGATGAAGGCCGGAACGTCACCGTGGTGTCCAAGGACCTGCCCATGCGGCTCAAGGCCTCGGCAATGGGCCTGGCCGCGGACGAATACCGCAACGAACTGGTACGGGACAGCGGCTGGACCGGAGTGGCGGAGCTGGATATTTCCGAGTCCGATATGGGGCTGCTGTATGAACACCAGCCCGTGTTTGTCCCGGAAGCTGCCGAGCTGCCGGTGAACACCGGCACCGTCCTGATGGCCGGCCGGGGATCCGCCCTGGGCCGGGTGGGAACCGACAAGCGTCTGCGGCTCGTGCGCGGTGACCGGGATGTCTTCGGCCTGCATGGCCGGTCGGCGGAGCAGCGCCTGGCCATCGACCTGCTGATGGACCGCGAGGTAGGCATTGTCTCGCTGGGCGGGCGGGCGGGGACCGGGAAATCGGCCCTGGCCCTGTGTGCAGGGCTGGAGGCGGTGCTGGAGCGCCGGGAACACCGCAAAGTGGTGGTGTTCCGGCCGCTGTATGCCGTGGGCGGCCAGGAACTGGGCTACCTCCCGGGATCGGAGTCCGAGAAAATGGGACCCTGGGGACAGGCGGTGTTCGACACCCTCGAAGCGCTGGTGTCGCCCGAAGTGGTGGAGGAAGTGCTGGACCGCGGCATGCTGGAGGTGCTGCCCCTGACACACATCCGCGGCCGTTCCCTCCACGATTCCTTCGTGATTGTGGATGAGGCGCAGTCGCTTGAGAAGAACGTGCTGCTGACGGTGCTCTCCCGAATCGGCCAGAACTCCAAGGTGGTCCTGACCCACGACGTTGCCCAACGCGACAACCTGCGGGTGGGACGGCACGACGGTGTCGCGGCGGTGGTGGAAACACTCAAGGGACATCCCCTGTTCGGGCACATTACCCTCACCCGTTCCGAGCGCTCGCCTATCGCCGCACTGGTTACGGAACTCCTTGAGGAGGGCCAGATCGGCTAGCCCGGCCCGGCCGGTTGTCCACAGGAAAGGCTTCCCGGATCCCTGGCCCCCGGGGCTGGGCTAGGTTATGGCCATGCTGGGGGTTTTGGCGGAATACAGCTCTGCGGGCGCCGGCGGCGCGGCCGCGGCGCTGCTGCTATGCCTGGCGCTGGGCTGGTTCGGTGTCCTGGCGGTTCGCCTGAGCCTGGCGGACATCCGTACGCGCAGGCTCCCGAATGTCCTGATCCTGCCGTCCTATCCCGCCGCCGGGCTGCTCCTGGGCGGGGCATCGCTGGCTGCGGGGGAGCCGGAGCGGGTGGGCGGGCTGCTGGTGGGCTCTGCAGCCCTGTGGGGAGGTTTCTTTGCCCTCCGGCTGCTGAACCCGGCGGGACTGGGGTTCGGGGACGTCAAGCTGGCCGGGCTGCTGGGGCTGTACCTGGGTTTCCTGGGGGCAGGGCACGTCTTCGCGGGCGTGGTGGCCACCTTTGTCGCCGGAGGCCTCTGGGGAGCGGGACTGATCCTCAGCCGGCGTGGAACCGGGAGGACCGCCGTGCCCTTCGGCCCGTTCCTGTTCCTGGGCGCTGCGGTGGCCATGCTGGCCCCTGGCCTACAGTAGAAACCATGCCTACCCCTGAGTTTGTCCTGACCCTGCGGGAGCGGATCGGACACGATCCGCTCTGGCTTCCCGGCGTGACCGCAGTGGTGTTCAACGAAGACCACGAGGTGCTCCTGGGCCGGCGTGCCGACGACGGACGATGGACGCTGATCACCGGCATGCTGGACCCCGGCGAGGAGCCGGGCCCGGGGGCACTGCGTGAGGTCGAGGAGGAAACCGGCGTCCGCGCTGAACTGGTGCACCTGATCCATGTGGGCGCCCACGGACCCGTCACCTTTCCCAACGGGGACGTCTGCTCGTTCCTGAACCTTGCCTTCAGCTGCCGGTACGTCAGTGGAGCGGCGCGGGTTAACGACGACGAGTCCACCGACGTGGGCTGGTATGCCCTCGCCGCCCTGCCGGACCTGAGTGAACGGCACCGGATGCTCATCGCTTTGGCGCAGTCCTCCAACGGCATACCGGTGTTCGAAGGCCAGGGCGCCGGGTAAAGACCCCGGGAAGGCGTCAGGGCCCGTCCGGCCGCACCCTGAAGGTGCGGCCGGACGGACCCTGCCACCGGACTTCCCCGGTTCGTCCGGCTGATTAAGGTCAGCGGCCGGTATCGCGGTACGGGTTATCCGGGGCCCGTGTGCCAGCGTCCTGTGTGCCAGCGTCCTGCGTGTCCGGTCCGTCCGGTCCGTCCGGGGCGTCCGGGGCGGCACGGCCGGCACTGGCGTCGCTGCCGGTTGTGCCGGACTTGAGTCCGGCCAGCCGCTCGGCTTCCAGCCGGTCCGCTTCGGGCCCGCCGACTGCTTCGCCGCGGGCCACCATGCCGGCCACATCCGAGAGCGGAATCTGCTTGAGGAAGAGGGCCAGCACCAGGGCAATCACCAGGAACGGAATCAGGTACCAGAACACCGGCGCCAGTGAATCCGCGTAGGCGGTAACAATGCCCTCCTGCAGCGGCTCGGGGAGGGTTTTCAGGACCGACGGCTGCAGCGTTGCTGTTGCCTCGCCTGCAGCAGAGGCGTCGAGCCCCGCCCCGGCGAAGGTTTCCTTCAGGTTCTCAGCGAGCCGGGACGTAAACATCGCGCCGAAGATGGCCACACCCAGAGAGGCGCCGACTTCGCGGAAGTAGTTGTTGCTGGAGGTCGCGGTGCCGATCTGGTCCACGGGAACCGAGTTCTGCACTACCAGCACCACTACCTGCATGATGTAGCCCAGGCCGGCGCCGAAAACGAACAGCTGGGCGCAGATGACCCAGACCGGGGTGTCCGCGGACAGCGTGGTCATCCAGAGCATTGCGGCAATAACAAGCGCTGCACCCATGATGGGGTACTTCTTGTACGTCCCGGTTCTGGTAATCGCCAGGCCGGAGTAGATGGAGGTACCCATCATGCCCACCATCATGGGCAGCATCAGCAGGCCGGAGACAGCCGCCGAGGTGCCTGTGGACATCTGGAGGAACGTCGGGACGAAGGCCAGCGCGGCGAACATGCCCATGCCCAGGGTGAAGCCAATGGCGGTGCTGTTTACGAAGATGGGGTTCCTGAAGAGGCCCAGCGGAATGATCGGGTCCTCCACCCGGCGTTCGATCATGACGAAAATCAGGGCAGCCAGCAGCATTCCGGCGCCGAAGGCGAGCGTGAGCGGATCCGACCAGCCGTGGTCAGCCCGTCCGCCGAAGTCGGTGAAGAAGATCAGGCAGGTGGTGGCGATGGACAGGAAAACCACGCCACCGATGTCGATCCGCTTCTGCGCCTTTTTGCTCGGCAGGGTCAAGGTGAAAAAGGCGATCAGGAAGGCAATGATGCCAATGGGGATGTTGATGTAGAACGCCCACTGCCATGTCATGTGGTCCACGAAGAAACCGCCCAACAGGGGCCCGGCGACGGCGGACAGGCCGAAGATGCCGCCCAGCGGGCCCAGGTACTTGCCGCGCTGGTTCGCCGGCACAATGTCGGCGATGATCGCCTGCGAGAGGATCATCAGACCGCCGCCGCCCAGGCCCTGGATGGCGCGGAAGACCACGAAACCCCAGAAGTCCGTGGCAAAGGCACAGCCCACGGATGCTGCGGTAAACAGGGCGATGGCGAAGAGGAACAGGTTGCGCCGGCCCAGGACGTCACCGAACTTGCCGTAGATGGGCATCACGATGGTGGTGGCCAGCAGATAGGCGGTGGTGATCCAGGTCTGGTGCTCGACGCCGCCGAGCTCACCCACGATCGTGGGCATGGCAGTGGAGACAATCGTCTGGTCCAGGCTGGACAACAGCATGCCCGCAATAAGGGCGGAGAAGATGATCCAGATGCGTCTCTGGGTCAGCAGGAGCGGCCCGGACGCGGGCGCTGCGGTGGTGGTCATGGGTGGTCCTTGGGAGAGGGCGGTGGGGGAGTCGGTGGGGGAGTTGGGGTGAAGGTACCCGCGGGAAGGGAATCCCGGGTCACCGGCGTCATGCCGGCAAGCAGATCCTGCAGGGTGGCAGCCTCCTCCGTGAGGAGGGACCGGTAGGACAGGGTGTTGCCGGGCGCGAAGAATGCCGGTCCGGCCCGTTGGGTGAGGCAGCTGAACAAACCAAGCGCCGCCCGGATGCGGGGATCCGTTGCCGGCACTTTCTCGCGGGCGGACAGGATCGCAGCGAAGGTGTCCTCGGCGTCCCTGGTGCCGTGCATTATTTTCTGCAATAGCCGCGGCTCGGCGGCAACGGCGTCCTGGAGTGCTGTCATCTGGGTCCGTGACATGGTCATCCGGTCCATCAGGGCGACGGCAAAGTCCAGGAAGTCCGCCAGCAGGGAGTCGGAAAGGGAGCCTGTGCTGCTGCCGGCGGCAGGCCCGCCGGCAATGAAGGCTTCGGCCAGGTCAGCGGGGATTTCATCCGCCGGCGAGCCGAGGATGGCGTCCTCCTTGGCCGGGAAATAATTGAAGAAGGTGCGCCGCGAAATGCCGACTTCCGTGCATAGCTCCTCGACGGTGAAGCCGTTGACCCCGTGCGCGGCGGTCAGGGACCGCGCAGCCTTGATGATGGCGAGTTTTGTAGCGGTCCGTTTCCGTTCCCGCAGGCCGCCGCTCATCTCTGCACTATTCTTCACGAGGTAAAGTTTTACACTCTGGGCCATAGAGTGCAAATAGTCTTCGGGCGCAAAAAAGGCATCCGGGAAACAACTCGGAAAGCTGCTTCCCGGATGCCTCCGGGATGGAACTAGGCCTGCGGCGGCTTGGTCATGGAGAGGACGTCCAGTGCCTTGTCCAGCTGCTCAACGGTCAGTTCGCCGCGCTCAAGGTAGCCGAGATCTTCCACGGCCTGGCGGATGGTCTTGCCTTCCTTGACCGAGTACTTGGCGATCTTTGCGGCGTTCTCGTAGCCGATGAACTTGTTCAGCGGGGTCACGATGGAGGGGGAGGCCTCGGCAAGGTAACGGGCGCGCTCAACGTTGGCTTCGATGCCGTCGATCATCTTGTCAGCCATCACACGCGAGGAGTTGGCCAGCAGGCGGATGGACTCAAGCAGGTTCGCGGCAATGACCGGAATGCCCACGTTCAGCTCAAAGTAGCCGAAGGTGCCGGCCCAGGCCACGGCGGCGTCGTTGCCGACAACCTGTGCTGCGACCTGGAGGACAGCCTCGGAAATGACCGGATTGACCTTGCCCGGCATGATGGAGGAACCCGGCTGCAGGTCCGGAATGGCGATTTCGCCCAGGCCCGTGTTGGGGCCCGAACCCATCCAGCGCAGATCGTTGGCGATCTTGGAGAAGGAAACGGCGATGGTGCGCAGCATGCCGGAGACCTCGACGAGCGCGTCCCGGTTGGCCTGTGCCTCGAAGTGGTCGCGGGCCTCGGTCAGCGGCAGGCCGGTGTCCTTGGCGAGCAGTTCAATCACTCGCTGCGGGAAGCCCGCGGGGGTGTTGATGCCGGTCCCGACGGCGGTGCCGCCCAGCGGTACTTCCGCCACGCGGGGCAGGGAAGCCTGGACGCGTTCAATGCCGTAACGGACCTGGGCCGCGTAGCCGCCGAACTCCTGGCCGAGGGTCACCGGGGTGGCGTCCATCAGGTGGGTGCGGCCGGACTTGACCACGTCCTTGAATTCCTCGGCCTTGCGCTCCAGCGACACGGCCAGGTGCTCAAGGGCCGGGATCAGGTTGTTGATAAGCGCCGAGGTGGCAGCAACGTGCACCGAGGTCGGGAACACATCGTTGGAGGACTGCGAGGCGTTCACATGGTCATTCGGGTGCACGGTGGTCTCGCTGCCGGCCTCTGTGAGTGCGCGGGTGGCGAGTTCGGCCAGGACCTCGTTGGTGTTCATGTTCGAGGAGGTTCCGGAACCGGTCTGGAAGACATCGATGGGGAACTGGCCATTGTGGGTGCCGGCGGCGACGGCGTCGGCGGCCTTTTCGATGGCGCGGGCACGCTCGTCGTCGAGCACACCCAGTTCAGCATTTGCAGTGGCAGCGGCCTTCTTGATCCGGGCCAGCGCTTCGATGTGCGAGGGTTCCAGCATGGTGCCGGAGATGGGGAAGTTCTCCACCGCGCGCTGGGTCTGGGCGCGGTAGAGGGCGGAGGCCGGGACGCGGACCTCACCCATGGTGTCGTGTTCGATGCGGTAATCGGAGGTGTCAGAAGTCATGCCCCCAAGCCTAATCTGCCCGGGCGCTGCAGCTGAAACCACGGTACGCACTGCTACTTGGGCGCTGCCGAGCGCTGCACGGCAGGGTGCTCCAGGGCTCCGAAACCGGAGACCAGGTCTGCGCGTCCCTCGGCCAGCCGGTAGGACAGGCCGATGACGGCAACCCGGCCCTCATCCACCGCGTCGGAGATGGTGCGGGAGCTTTCCACCAGCAGCTCGGACGTCTGCTTGGTGTGCTCCACCACCATGTCGTTGACGTCGTGCAGGTCCTTGCGCTGGGCCGCCAGTACGGACGGCGTGATGCGTTCCACGAGCGAGCGGACGTAGCCGCCGGGCATTTCGCCGGTTTCCACGGTGGCTTTGGCTGCGGTCACGGCGCCGCAGCTGTCATGTCCAAGGACCACAATCAGCGGTACGCCCAGGGTTCCCACGCTGTATTCCAGGGATCCGAGGACGGCGTCATCAATGACCTGGCCCGCGGTGCGGACCACAAAGGCATCGCCAAGGCCAAGATCGAAAATGATTTCAGCAGCAAGGCGGGAGTCGGAACAGCCGAAGATGACCGCGAAAGGGTTTTGTTCATTGACCAGGGAACTTCGCCGCGGGGCGTCCTGGTTCGGGTGGTTGGCGGTACCTGCGACGAAGCGTTCGTTGCCTTCACGCAGCTTCTGCCAGGCCTGTGCGGGGGTGAATGTTCTTCCGGTTGCTGATTCCACGTTTTCGAGGTTACTCCACCGGACCCGGCCGGCGGGGAAAGTGACGGCGGGGTCAGTTGCCGCGAAGCTCCCGGACCACGTGCTCGGCGAGGACATCAAACTCGCTCAGGTCAGCGGAACCGGACAACACCACGGTCTGGCCTTCGACGTCGGCCACCATGGCTGCCTCACCGTTCTTTGAGTCCCGCAGTTCCCAGGTCACGCCGCCGGCCGGGCGCTCACCGGCCACAGTTGAATCGCCGGTGCTCTGGTAGAGCCAGGTGGGGTTGGCGGCGTCCGTCTGGACCAGTTTGATGAACTCGGTCGAGGGAGTGAGATATCCCACCTCCCAGGTGGCTACGCCGTCATTGCTTCCGGTGTTCCAGCGTGCATAGTTCGCTGTCCAGCCTTCGGGCAGCTCCGGAGCCAGCGGGCTGTAACCGGCATCGCCGGCGGCCTGGTTGGCAACAGCTGCCACATCAACGTCCCGCGCCTGCATTTTGGGGGCGGGGTTCATCAGCACCGGAACCAGGCACAGCGCCAGTGTGAGCCCGGTGGCGATCAGCATCCCCATGACCGTGGCGTTGGCACGTTTGGCCTGTTTGCCGGTCAGGACCGGAGTCACTGTTTCCGGTTCGGAAGTGTTGGTCTGCTGCTTTGGATCCGGTTGCGTTTCACTCACCCCTCCATGATCGCTTATACGGGTAAGAAGTCCTACTTCGCACCCGTTCGCCGTGCTCCGGTCCGTGCCCGGGGTGGTGGCTTTGAACACGCAGACTATGATCGGACAAACGCCTTCTGCTCCTTAGCCGGTGTCCGCAGACGGTTTACATCGAAATTTCGAAGATGAGGTTTGACGTGTCCAAAGGTGCCCAGTACTCAACTCTTTCCCCCGCATTGGCTGTCGGGGACTCCGAGCCGGACCGGAACCTGGCCCTCGAGCTGGTCCGTGTCACTGAGGCCGCGGCCATTGCCGGCGGCCACTGGGTGGGTTTCGGTGACAAGAACGCAGCCGACGGCGCTGCCGTCGACGCCATGCGTTCCCTGATTTCCACCGTCCACTTCAACGGCGTCGTAGTCATCGGTGAAGGCGAGAAGGACGAAGCCCCCATGCTGTACAACGGTGAGCACGTGGGTGACGGCACCGGCGCCCTGTGCGACGTGGCGGTGGACCCGATCGACGGCACCCGCCTCACCGCCCTGGGCATCAACAACGCCCTGGCAGTGCTTGCCGTGGCCGAACGCGGCACCATGTTCGACCCGTCTGCGGTCTTCTACATGGAAAAGCTGGTCACCGGGCCCGAGGCAGCCGACATGGTGGACCTGCGCCTGCCGGTCAAGCAGAACCTGCACCTGATCGCCAAGGCCAAGGGCAAGAAGATCAACCAGCTCAACGTGATGATCCTGGAACGCGACCGGCACAAGCCCCTGGTGCAGGAAATCCGCGACGCCGGTGCCCGCACCCGGATGCTGATGGACGGCGACGTTGCCGGCGGCATTGCGGCCGCACGCGAAGGTACCGACGTTGATGCGCTGATGGGCATCGGCGGCACCCCCGAAGGCATCATTACCGCCTGTGCCATCAAGACGCTGGGCGGCGTCATCCAGGGCCGCCTGTGGCCCACCTCCGATGACGAGAAGCAGAAGGCGATCGACGCCGGACACGACCTCGACCGCGTGATGACCACCAATGACCTGGTCACCAGCGACAACTGCTACTTCGCGGCCACCGGCATCACCGACGGTGACCTGCTGCGCGGCGTGCGCTACAAGAAGGACCGCGTGCTCACCCAGTCCATCGTGATGCGCTCCAAGTCCGGCACCATCCGCGTGGTGGACGGCGAACACCAGGCGCACAAATGGGAGTCCTACGCCCGCTCCAACTAATCCACGCGGGCTCAAACAGCAGGCGGCCGGGGGAATTCCCCGGCCGCCTGCTGTTTTTTAGGCTGTTCGTTGCTGCGCCCCGGAATCCCGGGCGCCCCGCCGGACGCGCAGCAGGACCGTCGCCAGCACCACAACGGCGGCGGCAGCGATGGCGGCCACCGCCGTCGACGTCGATTCAAGCCCGCCGTTAAGCCGGGAGACGGCGATCCAGGCCAAACCCCAGGCCAGGGAGGCCGCGGGGGCAAGGCGGCCATGGCCTGCGGCAGCCAGCGCCACTCCAATACCGGCCGCCACGGCCAGGACACCCCAGGCCCAGATCTCGGGCGCTATCCCGAATCCCCGGAATCCTTCCGAGGTAAGGGCGGAGGCGGTATTGGCTGCCGTGGCCACGCACACCCAGCCGAGGTAGAGGCCCAGCGTGCCGTCAACGGCAATCCACTCCGGCCAGCTGCGGCCGGCGCGTGTGGTGACATACCGGCGGAAGCAGACCGCCAGGACAACCAGCAGCAAAACAATCACCACCACGCTCAGGATTACCGCACCGGCCTGCACTGTGAGGATCCACGCGGCATTGAGCAGAAGGGACGCCGCCACCAGCCAGCCGAGCGAACGCTGGCGGTCTGAGCTGCGCTGGGAAGGGAACCACTGGTAGAGCGTGTAGAGGCCCAGGCCGGTGTAGATGACGGACCAGATGGAGAATGCGGGGCTGGCCGGAGCCAGATAGGTGGCGTCGGCGCTGAGGGCGCCGCCGGCTGCCTCCGCGATGGGTGTGCCTCCGAACACGCCCACTCCGATCATGGAACCCACGATGCAGACCAGGAAGCAGACCGTCACCGTGATTTGGCGGGCGAGGTCCGGTCCACGGTAACCGGTTCGCGCTGTACGGGGGCTGGAAGCTTCAGTACTCATAGTCGACCGTAACAAAGCCGGCCTGCAGAGCGCAGTCCCCTGAAAGGTGCCGCATACCGTTTCGGAGCCCTGCGGCACGGCGAAGTAGGCTGGAAGGCATGACACTGCGCGTTACCCCCTGCTCCGATGCCGCTTCCTGGAATGAAACCGTCAACCGCTTCAGCGGACACCCCCAGCAGTTGTGGGGCTGGGGAAAAACCAAAGCCCAGCATGGCTGGCGCGTTGACCGGGTCCTCGTCACAGATGAAGCGGGGACTGTGCTGGGCAGCGCGCAGGTGCTGCTTCGCGCCCTGCCCTTCCCTTTCCGGGCCCTGGCCTACATCCCGCGCGGCCCGCAGGGACTGCCGGGACGGGAACTGGACGTCCTGGACGCGGTGGGCGGGTACGTAAAGAACACCCATCACGCCGTCGCGCTGTCCATCGAACCCGACTGGGACGCTGAAGGGCCGCTGGCCGCCGGCCTGCCGGGCCTGGGCTACCGCAGCAGCGATAACACCATCCTTATTGGCCGGACCCTGATCCTGGACCTCCGGCGGAGCCTGGACGAGCTCTCCGGGGACATGAGCAAAAAGCACCGGCAGTACATCCGCAAGTCCGGACGCGAGGACCTGGACTACCGGAGGGTAACCCGCGAGGAGATTGCCAAGTGCCTGGCCGTCTACAAGCTCACCGCCCAGCGGGCGAATTTCGGGATCCACGAAGATTCCTACTACCTGGACATCTTCGACCACCTGGGCGAAGATTCCCCGGTGTATGCCGCGTTCAAGGGCGAGGACGTCGTGGCCTTCCTCTGGCTGTCCACCAGCGGCTACACCTCCTTTGAGCTCTACGGCGGCATGACCGAGGAAGGGGAGCGGCTTCGGGCAAACTACGCCCTGAAATGGCACGCCATTTCCGACATGAAGGAACGCGGCATCACCCGTTATGACTTCAACGGCCTGCTCAATGACGGAGTGTCCAAGTTCAAGATGGGGTGGGCCAAGCACGAGGACCAGCTGGCAGGCACCTGGGACAAGCCGTTGTCACCGCTCTATCCCGTCTTTTCCTCCGCGCTTCCGCTGGCCAAGTCAGGGATGCGCAAGGCACGCACGCTCCTCGCAGGACTAAAGGGGCGCCTCGGGCGCTAGCCATCGCCGTGCGGCGGCGGCTCCGTTCCCCGGGAACCGAACCACAGCCGCACGGCATCCGACGGCGGGAGGGAGTCCGCTTAGACCGACACGTCCAGGGTCGGCTCGCCACTTTCCTGGCTGACTACTGACCCGACCGTGACGGCGAACGCCAGCGCGCCGTCGTCGTGCTGGGCGGAGTCCGTGGCGAGAGCAGCGGTCACGGGCGCATCCGCGGCCGGCAGGAACGCGCTCTGGCCCGCTTCGAGGACCAGGCTCCCCGCGGGGGAGGAGAGCAGCATGCTGCCGCGCACCACAATCAGGACCGCGGGCCCGTTCTGCGCCACCGGTACGGGGGCCGCATCCGAGTCCGGACCGGACGCCAGCTGCAGCCGCTGCAGCTGGAATTCCTCGAACGGCGGGCGGTAGAGTTCCTGCCCGGCGCCGGTGCGCTCCGCAGCAACGGAGGGAATGCCCACGGGATGAAAATCCACGGTTTTCAGCAGCTCGGGGACGTCTACGTGCTTGGAGGTCAGCCCTCCGCGCAGCACGTTGTCCGAGGAAGCCATGACTTCCACACCCAGCCCGCTCAGATAGGCGTGGACATTGCCGGCAGGCAGATACACGGCGTCGCCGGGCTCCAGCGATACGCGGTTGAGCAATAGCGAGATCAGAACCCCGGGGTCGCCGGGATGGAAGCCGTGCAGTTCTGCCACGGTGGCCAGTTCCCGGGCGTAGGCGCCGCCATCGGCGGTCACCGCTGCTGCCGCCGCTGCCAGCTCAACGGCAGTGTGCACCTCGTCGCCGTCGGCAATCAAAGTGCTGAACACCGAGCGCAGCCGCTCCGGGGCCGGATGGCCGGAGGATAGCTCGGCAACGATCCATTCCAGCAGGTCCGGAACCTGACGTCCGGCACCGTCGATCGCCCGGTTGACGGTGCGGAAAAGCTCCGCTGCATCGTCCGGGTCCCGGAAGCCGCACAGCGCCTCGAAGGGCGTCAGAGCGAAAATCATTTCGGGTTTGTGGTTGCGGTCCTTGTAGTTGCGTTCCCGGGCGCCACGGTCCACGCCGGCGGCCTCCTCGGCGGCATAACCGGCAGCGGCCTGGTCCGGAGTGGGATGGACCTGCAGGGACAACGGGGAGCCGGCAGCCAGGATCTTGGCCAGGAAAGGCAGTTCGCCACCGAAGCGTGCGGCGATGTCCGGGCCCAGCGTGGGGCCGGGATCCGCAGAGATCAGCTCATCAAGGGTTTGCGCGCCCTCGGCGGCAGGTACCAGAACGGACGGTGCGCCGGAGTGGGCGCCGATCCACATCTCTGCCTCAGGCTCACCGGACGGCTCCCGGCCGAAAAGCCCGGCCATCGCGGTGGTGGATCCCCATGCGTAGGGTCGAATGGTATTCCGGAGCAGGTACATGGGTCTCTTTCGGCTGCTGGTTGGAATGGGATGCTCGCAGGGTGCGGGTTACCCCGGGCTGCACTCGCCGTTGTTGTTCAGGAGTGCACCCAGGGTTGCGTCGTCCTGGATTTCCGCCAGGTACTGGAGGTATTCGACGGTGATCGCCGGCTCTTCGGCCTGCGGGGGTTCCACAATGGCTGTGCCGTCAGCGGCCTCGCCGTCTGTTCCCCCGGTGTCCGCGCCGGAGTCAATCCCCGCATCGGAGCCGTCCTGCGGTGCGGCTTCCTGCGGTGCGGCCTCCCCGGCGGGAGGAGCCGGTTCTTCGGCGGGTGCGGCAGGCTGATTGGAGGCGGCCAGCTTTTCCTGGACCCGGGCGTGGATCAGGTTGAAGTCCGGATACGTAACAAAATTGTCCGCCGCGCTTCCGAAGTCCGGGGGACCGATGGTCATCCGCTCCATGGTCCGGTTCTTCGCCTTGAGCGCCAGGTCAACGAAGCTGCCGAGCTGGTCCTGCGGGAGGTCGGTCCTGACGATCTGCTCGCCCGCCGAGGCAATGGCCTGGAACCGGGTCAGCAGCGTGGCAGGGTCCATCTGCGCCACCATGGCCTGCTGGACGCACTGCTGCCGCGAGATGCGGTGGTAATCGGTGACGAATTCGCGTGAGCGGGCGTACCAGAGTGCGTGGTAGCCGTCCATGGTCTGCGTGCCCGGCGGGATCCAGCCGTCCGGCGGGTAGTGCCGGTTGGTGCCCGGGATTTCCCCGGCGGTGATGGGTACCCAGCCTCCGGCGTTGATGGTGATGCCGCCCATTGCATCAATGAGCGTGGAGAAACCATCCATGTCCACGATGACGTAGCCCTGGACATCAAGTCCCAGGATGCCGCTGACGGCGTCCATCATGGCTTCTGCACCCGGGTCGGCGGAGCCCGGGTAGAGATCCGCGTAGTTCTCGGTCACGGTCTGGTACAGGCTGTTGATGATGCATTCGTCGCCGCAGTTGTACCCGTCCGGGTAAATTTCGTGCAGCGGGGAGTCGGTCGGGAACAGGGCGTTCTGGAAGTTGCGGGGAATGCTGAAGGTGACAGGCTGGCCGGTTTTGGCATCAACGCTGATCATGGAGATACTGTCCGGCCGGAGTCCGGTGCGGTCCTCGCCGGCGTCCCCGCCCATGAGCAGGAAGTTGTAGCGTCCGTCAACGGGATCAAGGGACGGACCGGAGGCGAAAATCGATCCGAAGGTCTGTCGGCTGACGTTGAGCAGGTATGCGCCGTAGGCGAGGCTGCCGCTGGTCAGGACCATCAGGGCTACGAGGGCTGCGGCAACCATGGGGCGTGCACCGCGCTGCAGCAGGGGAGGGCGGATGATGCGCAGCGTGTTGAGGAACAGCAGTGCCCAGCCCACCGCCAGGAGGGCCAGGACCATCATGATCAGGAAGGACGCCCAGCCGTGGGTGAGGACGTCGATGGCCAGTGCCCGGTTGACCAGGGCGACAATGACCGCCGCGATGACCAGCGCCCAGACAGTGAAGGTCACCCGGAGGGCACGCCGGCCGAGCCTCCGGTTACCGGCCACCACCTGCGCGGCACCGGGAAGCACCAGGGTCAGGAGCAGAAGGATGAAGGCCCGCTTGGTGCGTACGGCGGGGGGTGCGGACTGGGGGTAACGGACAGGGTCGGTGTAGGTGCCCGCACCGGGTGCCGCAGAATGCTCGTTCACTGCCGGCGCCTAGTCCGTGCCGGTCAGTGACGCCCGCAGTGCGGCACCTTTGGCCATGGCGGTCTGGCGAAGGGCACCGGCAAAATCGATGAGCTGTTCCTGCAGCCGTGCGGCCAGCGGGTCGGTTCCCGCGGCGAGCATCCGGACTGCCAGCAGGCCGGCATTGCGTGCCCCGCCGATCGAGACGGTTGCCACGGGAACCCCCGCCGGCATCTGGACAATCGAAAGCAGGGAATCCATGCCGTCCAGGTACTTCAGCGGCACGGGTACGCCGATCACCGGAAGAGGCGTTACCGAGGCCAGCATGCCCGGCAGGTGCGCTGCGCCGCCGGCGCCGGCAATAAGGACGCGCAGCCCGCGCCGGTGCGCGTTCCGTCCGTAATCAAGCATGTCCTCGGGCATACGGTGCGCGGACACCACGTCTGCTTCGTAGGGAATGTCGAACTCAGCCAGTGCCGCCGCCGCTGCGTCCATCACGGGCCAGTCGGAATCGGACCCCATCACTAGGCCGACCAGCGGCGTGGTTGCACGGTGGGGCATGCTTCAGTTCTCCTTCATGGGGTCGCGGCCGTCACGGATAATGGCCGCTGCCCGGCCGGCACTGCGCCGAAGAGCGGGAAGCTCGTCGGTGCTGCCGATGACATTAACGTGGCCGATCTTACGTCCCGGACGCACTGATTTGCCGTAAGTGTGTACCTTGACGGCGGGTTCCGCCGCCAGCGCGAGGGGATAGGCGGAAAACAGGTCGCTGTTCTCCCCGCCGAGGAAATTCTTCATCACGGCCGCACCACTTGTCAGAGCTGTGTCACCCAGAGGCAGGTTCAGGACCGCCCGCAGATGCTGCTCGAACTGGCCCGTCACCGAGCCGTCCATGGTCCAGTGGCCGGAGTTGTGCGGGCGCATGGCCAGTTCATTGATCAGGAACCCGCAGCCACGGCCGGGTGTTTCGAAGAGCTCCACGGCCATGACGCCGGTAACGTTCAGCTCTTCGGCCAGGCGCAGGGCTGCTGCTGCCGCCGCGGCCGCTATCTCCGGGTCCAGGTCCTGGGCGGGAGCGATCACTTCGTCGCAGACGCCGTCCACCTGGATCGAGTGCACTACGGGCCAGGCCCTGCTGCTGCCGCCGGGGGTGCGGGCAACCAGCGCGGACAGCTCCCGGCTGAACGGGACCTTTTCTTCAACCAGCAGCGGGCCGTTGCCGAACCAGTCGGTGCAGTCCAGGGCCGCGGCTGCATCCTCCACAATCCGGACGCCCTTGCCGTCATACCCGCCGCGGGGGGTTTTCAGGACCACGGGCCAGCCTGTGGTGTCACCGAACGCGGTGAGGGCCCGGACGTCGGACACTTCCGCCCAGCGGGGATTGGGCAGGCCGAGCCGGTCCACGGCCGAACGCATCACGAGTTTGTCCTGGGCATGCAGGAGCGCGTTCGGACCGGGCTGCACGTTGATCCCCTTCTCCACGAGGGCGTGCAGGTGTTCTCCGGGCACATGCTCATGGTCGAAGGTGAGCACGTCCACGCCGGCGGCGAAGTCGGCAAGAACTGCCAGATCGCGGTAGTCGCCGACTGTGGCATTCGCCACTGCGGCAACGGCCGACACGTCGGGAGCCTCGGCGAGCACACGCAGCTCGAATCCGAGTTCTGTGGCCACCGGGGCCATCATCCGGGCGAGCTGGCCGCCGCCTATCACACCGATAATTGGAAAATCCACGCCTTAAGGGTACCGAAAAGGCCTGCAGATCCCGCTCTGCTACGCCGCTGTCCTTGGCCTTACCAAGCAAACACCCACCAAGGAGCGGTAAGATCGCCTCTTGACCGCCGTGCGTCCGCGCGACGGCTATGGGCAGTCGCCGTCTCTACCGGCCGCTGTCACCGATCGGCCTCGGAGGGTCATGTTTACATCGCTGCAATCCCGTCTTCGGGGCCTTGTTTCCCTGTTTTGGCGGGAAGTTGCCAAGTTCGGAACCGTAGGTGCGATGGCCTTCGTCATCGATAACGGCCTGACCCTTTTCCTGATGCACGGGCCGATGTCCGGCAGCGAGGTCAAGGCCCGTTTCGTCGGTGCGGTGACCGCCACCCTGTTCTCCTGGGTTGCCAACCGTTACTGGACCTTCCGGCGCCGCCGGAACCAGAACAAAGTTGCCCGCGAACTGGGGCTGTTTGTCCTCATCAACGGTGTGGGCATCCTGATTTCCACCGGCTTTACCTGGGTGGCCCGGTACCCGATGGGAATCCAGGACAAGAACCTGCTGTTCCTGGCCGGTGTACTCGGCATTTGCGTGGCCACCGTGCTGCGCTTCTTCGCCTACCGGTTCTGGGTCTTCAACGCCGAACTGGACCAGGAACCCGGGTTCGAGCAGGACTACGAGCTCCTGGAAGAGCCGGCAGCCCAGCGCCCGGCACGCGGCGCCCGCGCCGTCGGCGTTCCCCGCACCGAAGACGGTCCGGCGCCGGGGTCCGAAGCCGGCACGGGCCACCGCGGCACCGTCGACGCCGGAGTGGTCAACACGGGTGCGCTGAACACCGGTGCCCTCAACAACGCCTCTGCCGAGTCCCCGGCTCCGGAAAACACCCGGACCGGGAACCCTGTCAGGCCTCCAAACGCCTAGTCACCCGCTCGGAAGCGAGCAGCCGTTCGCCGGGCTCCGTGCCGGCCGGGGTAAGCACCACGGAGCCGCCCGCCGCCCAGATCCGCAGCGCTTCGGCCAGGACCAGGGGCAAGTCAGCTGAGGCTGCCAGCAGGACCTCGGCCGATCCATCCTCCGCCTTCACGGGCAGTGCAGCATAGGTTACGGTTCCGCTGAGTTCCGCCGACGCCGTTGCGGCGTGCACCTCCAGGGCCGCCCCGGCCGCCTCCGGTGCTCCTTCTGATACGTAGGTGTCCGCGTAGGACCGGATCTCGGCGGCATAATCCACCACGCCGGCAGGCAGGTCCCCCGGGAACGAGAGGTCCAGTGCCCCCGGAGCCACTGCGACCACCGTGCCCTGCGCATCGGGTTCAGGTGAATCGGTCACCGTCACTTCTGCCGCCGTGCCGCCATCACCCAGCACCGCGGTGCCGCCGGTCTGCCAGACTGCCAGCACCCACACCAGGGTCTTCCAATGCACGGGCAGATCCAACCGGACGCGCATGCCGGGCTCGGCATCCAGTTCATCCATCAGGAAATTCGAGGTTTTGGCAACCCAGTTGTCCAGGACTTTCCCCGACAGCTCGATCCGCTCCCCGGCGTCGCCGTACCAGATCAGCGCAGGGGAGGTGGCCTGCCGGGTGCGCAGGTTGGACAGGAGGGTGCTTACTGCGGACGTCGTCATTCGGTGGAGCCTCTTTCTCTAAGTGCCGTACTGCTCTCGAAGTGCCGTACTGCGGGCTGCCGGGCTTCAGCGAAGGCCGTTGCACGTGGCCGCACGGGAAAAGTCCGGGGCAGCCGAAAAAGTTCCGGCTGCCGGCGTGCCGGGTGTAAAGTCCGACGCGCCGGGAAAATGAAGAAAATCCCGGGCGTGGCGTTCCCCGCATCTGCCGATTGAACTCTATAGGATGCCTGAACAGCTTGACGGAGCCGTATTACACACGTGTAATTAGGTATCGGATTTGCTCCAGCCACAAGGGAGGACCCGCGGGTTATGCCTGCGGTCCCGCCACACAGCCGCTGCTGGGGCAATAACACCGGGAGGACTCCATGGGGCAAGCAGAACACAACCGGGACAGCAGCGTCATAGCCGAACAGGCGTCGGCGAGCTACGGTTCCAGAGGCGTACCAGTTGACTGGTACGTGGATCCTGCGGACCCGGGAGCCGCAGAGAGGTACCGCCGCGAGGCGGCGGGATCGCTGGATGACCAGGCCACGGCTTTCCTGGCCGCCCATGAGGCACTGGCGGACGTTCCCGAGGAAACCGAACCGGTACTGGATCCGCCGGTCTCCCTCTTTTCCGGTCCTCCCGCCGAAGACCGCCCGGTGTGGATCGGGTTGCCCGGTCTGGGCCAGGACTACGCCGATGAAGGCGAACTCGGGTGGCAGGCCGATGCACTGTGTGCGCAGACGGACCCTGAAGCCTTTTTCCCCGAAAAGGGCGGTTCCACGCGGGATGCCAAGAAGGTCTGCGCAGCCTGCAATGTGCGCTCGCAGTGCCTGGAATACGCACTCGCCAACGATGAGCGGTTCGGCATCTGGGGCGGACTGTCCGAGCGTGAACGCCGCCGGCTTCGGAAGCAGGCAGTCTAATTCTTTCGCAAGTCCATGTCTGCGCCATTGTCGTAGCCCACAATGGCGCCCAATATCTTCCTGAAACACTGTCCGCCCTCACCGCACAAACGCGGCAGCCGGACTTCTTTATCGGCGTCGACGCCGGATCAACCGACGCCAGCGCCTCCGTGCTCCAGCTCGGCCTGCCGGTAGGAAGCCCGGTCATTGCCGCACCGGCCCGCAGCGGTTTCGGTGCGGCAGTGAAGGCCGGCCTGGCGGAGCTCCCTGAACACCGCCGTGCCGCCGGCGCCGGAGCGAACACCGAAGGCGCAGCGGATCCCGATCCGGAGCACGAGTGGATCTGGCTGCTGCATGACGATTCCGCCCCGGATCCCGGCGCGCTCGACGAGCTTCTCCTGGCAGTGGAGCGGGCGCCGTCCGTCACTATTGCCGGCACCAAGCAGGTGGAGTGGGATAACGAACGCCGGCTCGTGGACGTGGGCATCACGGTCAACCGGTGGGCCGAGCGGCTGACCATGGTTGACGCGGATGAGCTGGACCAGGGCCAGTATGACTTCCGCAGTGACACCTTTGCCGTGAATTCGGCCGGGATGCTGATCCGCCGTGATGTTTGGGACCAGCTGGGCGGATTCGATCCTGCCCTGCCTGGCAGCGGCGACGACATTGACCTGTGCTGGCGGAACCGGCTGGCCGGAAACCGCGTTGTGGTGGTCCCCGCCGCCCGCGTCCGCCATGCCGGTAACCGTCCCAACCCAGCAGGCGCCGCCTCGACTGCCCGCCGGGCGGAAATTTTCCTGCGGCTCAAGCACGCCCCGCTCTGGCAGGTTCCCTTCCTGATGGTTGGCGCCGTCCTGGGCGGGATCGGACGTTTCTTCCTCGGGATGCTGGCCAAGGACCCCGGTTATGCCGCGGCGGCGCTGCTGACCAGCACCGCCGCCGTCTTCAGGCCCGTGGACTTGTACCGTTCACGCAAACAGGCCGCGGCAACCCGGCGTCGTCCGCGCAACGCGGTAAATGCCCTCCGAAGCGGTCCCCGCGAGGTCCGTGAGCACCGGCGGTCCCTGACCGAAGCCCGGGCCGCTGCGCTGGCGCCGGAAACCGCGTCAACCGGTGGCCAGGAGTATGTTCCCAGCGGTGACGCCAATGATGACTTTGCCGCTCTTGAAGGCCCCGGCCGCAGCTGGGTTGGCATCGGCGCGCTGACGGCTGCCTTGCTCCTGACCGGTGCCTCGCTCGCCGCCCTGCACCGTTTCCTGGGCGCCTCGGCCCTTGCCGGGGGAGCCCTCGCGCCCCTTGGCCAGGGTGTTGGCACGGTCTGGACCGCAGCAACCGGCTGGTGGGCGCAGATCGGGTCCGGATATCCCGCCCATGCCGATCCGTTCACCTACGTTCTGGCCCTGCTTGCCCTGGCCGGCTTCGGCAACGGCAGCGCCGCCGTGCTGGTACTTGTGATGCTTGCCCTGCCGCTGGCAGGGCTGAGCGCATGGTTTACCGCCGGAGCGTTCACCGCGCACCGCGGACTCCGTTTCTGGGCGGCCATGTTCTGGGCTGCAGTCCCCGCCTTCCAGATTGCCCTGGGCGAAGGCAGACTGGGCGCCATCCTGGTGCATATCCTGCTGCCCCTGACGGTGCTGTCCGTTGCCCGGGCCGTGGGCGCCGGCTCCGCTGCCCGGTTGGGAAGCAACCCGGAGACTGCCGCCGGACCGGCCGGAGCCGCGATACGGGGACAGGCAGGCGGGAAAACCCGGCCGTCCTGGACCGCCGCGGCCGTTGCCGGCCTGCTCCTGGCTGTGCTCACCGCCGCCGCACCTTTGACGTTTGCCCTTGCGGTTTTTGCCGTCTTCCTGCTGACTCTCGCCCTGCGGGGCAGGGCGCGAACGTTCTGGTGGGCCTTGCTGCCACCGATTGCCATGCTCCTGCCGCAGGTTCTTTCGGCTGCGCCGAATCTCCGCAGCCTCCTTGCGGATCCAGGGCTTCCGCTCGCGTTCGACCGCGCCGAACCGTGGCAGCAGCTGCTGGGCTATCCGGTGGCCTTCGACGTCGAGGGAACCCTCGGCGGACTGCTTCCCCAGGGTCCCTGGCACCTGCTGCTGGCGCTGGTTATCGGAGCCCCGGTGGTGTTGCTGGCGGTCGTGTCCCTCTTCCGCTCAGCCACTGCTCCGTTGGGGCGGCTGACCTGGCTGCTGGTTCTGCTGGCGCTCCTCCTGAACCTGGCTGCCTCGTATGTGGGCACCGCTGCGGCTCCCGAGGCCGTAGTGACACCCTTTACCGGGCCACTGGTCTCCGCCGCCGTGCTGCTGTTGCTCTGCGCCGCTCTGGCAGCGGCGGGGGACCTGCTGACCGGTCCTGCCCGGTCCGTCTCCCGGGCGCGCGCTCCGGAGGGCGCAACTGCTCCGGCTGCACGCCGTCCGCGCCGGGCCCTGGCCCTGGTGCTGGGTACGGTGCTGGCGGCCGGCCCCGCCGCGAGCCTGGCCCTGTGGGCTGTTCCACAGTTCACCGGCAGCGGGTTTACCGGGAACGCCACCGAAGCTGAAGCCGGCGCAGCCGGTATCCTCCCCGGATTCACCACCGACATTGACGGTGCTCCGGCGCGCAGCCTGCCGGCTACCGCTGCGGACGCAGGCAATGGTGAAGCGCAGTCACGCAGCCTGGTCCTGCGGGCAGATGAACAGGGTAATGTCACTGCGGCCCTGATGCGCGGCGGAGGCACAACTCTGGAACAGTTCTCCACCATTTATGCTGCCCGCACCCTGGAGGGCATGCCGGGGGTACCGGCCGAAGATGACCCCGCCACGGCTGACCTGCGGCGGGCGGTGGCGGTGATTACCGCCGGTACCGGGGTGGACCCGCGTCCGGACCTGGCCCGCCTTGGCGTTGCCTTTGTGGTGTTGCAGGAATCGGATACGGCGGCGGAGCTGCTGGCGGGCCGCATGGACTCCGTTCCCGGCCTCGCTGCCGTTGGCCAGACCGAATCCGGTTGGCTCTGGCGGGTTACCGAACCATTGAATGACGCGGGTACTGAAACGCAGTCCGGCGTGGGCTCACGGGTACGCATCCTCAACGCAGACGGCAGCACGGCTGCAGCGGTCCCGTCCGGTACCGAGGGCGTCCGGGCGTCCATTCCTGCCGGTGGGGAGGGACGGCAGCTGGTGCTCGCCGAACGCGCAGACGCCGGTTGGCATGCGAGCCTTGACGGCAGGCAGCTGACGGCCGTGGACAGTGAGTGGGCCCAGGCCTTCGAACTGCCGGCCGACGGCGGCGAGCTGGAGGTGGCCTACTCCAGTCCGTGGGAACCCTGGGTGGAAGCACTGCAGCTGCTGGTGATTGGCCTGACGGTGCTGCTGGCACTGCCCACGCCGGCCGCCGGCCGCACCGTGCGGCTGCCGGGCAGGCGCGACGCGCCGCAGCGCCGGGAAGGGCCGCCGGAAACGGGCGGTGCTTCTGCGGGCGCACTGCCGCAGCCGCCCGCCAGCCATATGGCGGTGGTTTCCGCTTCCGGCAGCACGACGCCGGCTTCGTCCGAACAGACGGTGGCCTCCGCCCCTGAGTCCACCAACCGGGCGCCGGTCCACTCCGGAGCCGCCCCCCACCCGGAACAGCGTGCCTCGGAAGGAAGCAAGCCATGAGTACCGAGAGTTTCGGAGGCGGCCGCCGGGCGGCCCGGCAGCGGGAGAAGGACGCCGCCGACCGCACCGCGGCAGATACTGCTTCGACCGAAGACACCGCACCGACCGAAGACACCGCACCGGCCGGTGACACCGCATCAGCCCGGGAGTCTGTTCCGACCGATGCTCCCGGCGACACTGCGTCAACCGGGGTGCCTGCTGCGGCCGGTGAGTCGGCAGCGACCGGAAATACCGCATCACCCGGTGACTCCGAGTCGGCCGGTGAGCCTGCATCTACCGAGGGTCGTGCTTCGGCCAGTGAGCCTGCACCATCCGGTGAGCCTGCACCATCCGGTGAGCCTGCACCGTCCGGTGAGCCTGCCTCGCCGGAGAATACCGCTGCCACAGGCAGTTCCGCCGCAGCTGATGGACCGGAAAAGACGCAGGACAAACCGGCAGACCCGCCGATAGCAGCAGCCGGCAAGGCGGACCGGGCGGAAGGGCCCGCGCCGGCCTCCGGTCCCGCGCCGGCTGCCGGTCCCGCGTCTGCGTCCGGGGCCGTAGGGTCCCGGGAGCGGAAACGCGGCTCCGCACGGCGCAGCACCGGAAGATGGGCCGCCGGCATCCTCCTGCTCGCCTGCACTGGTGCAGTGGCGGCAGGGGCCGGGGTTGCCGGTATCGGCGCGTCAGCCCAAAGCGTTGAAGTGCCGTTCGCTGAGGTCCCCGCCGGACCACTGACCGGTGTCTGTCCTGAACCGTTGCGCCTGCTTTCGGGCAACGTTGCGGGTACCGATGCCGAATTCAGTGCTGAGTCCACGTCTGCCCGCAGCGTTGTCAACGCGGCTGTGCTCGCGGCGGCCGGAACGCAGCTGCCCGCTGCCGGTTTGGCCAAGGTTGCTGACGGTGCCTCGCTGGCCGAACTGTCCGCGGGGACGTCGGATACGCCGCCGCTGGCAGGCACCCGGCCCGGCGCCGTCGTCCGCGACCGTGCGGTTTCCGCCGCAACCCTGCTCAGCGCCGAACCGTCGGGAGCGTTGCAGGCAACCGCAGGTGCGGGCATGACGTATACCGCGGCGGACGGTGACCTCACCGGACTTGCCGCGGCCAACTGCCAGGCGCCTGCCAATGACCTGTGGCTGGTAGGGGCCCGGACGGCTGTTGGTGCCACGGCGGTCCTGCAGCTGACCAACCCCTCGCAGACTGCTGCCGACGTTGATTTGGAGCTTTACGGTACTGCCGGCCCCGTGGACGGGCCCGGCAGCCGGGGCATATCCGTGGGACCGGGGCAGACCAGGAATGTGGTGCTGGCCGGCCTGGCCGCCAACCAGGAGTCCCTGGCGGTGCGCGTGCGCAGCTCCGGCGGACCGGTGGCTGCCGTGATTTCGCAGAACATCCTGCGGGGTTTGACTCCCGGGGGTGTGGAACTCATCCAGCCGACCACTGCTCCGCAGCCCGCGCAGGTGATCAGCGGGGTCCGGATCCAGAATCCGGAAACCACCCGCAAACTCGCCAGGGAAGACGGCTACGCCTCGGTGCTCCCGTCCCTGCAGGTGGCCGTACCCGGCGCGAGCGATGCCGTAGTGAACCTGCGGGTGTTTGGTCCGGCGGGGGAAGTGCAGCTCGAGGGTGGCGGAAGCTATAACGTAGCGGCCGGAACCGTGAGCCGGCTTCCGCTGGATTCATTGCCGGAAGGTACGTACACGCTGGATATCTCCGCTGACGCAGGTGTGGCAGCCGCAGCCGTCTTCAGCCGTGGATCCGATCCGGAAAAGGGTACTGACGTAGGAGTTGCCGCCGCCGGTGAACGGCTTGGCAGCGAGCACCTGGCAGTGCTGCCTTCGGCGGATTCCGTGCTGTCCTTCACCGCACCGGACGGTGCAGCCGAAGTGCAGCTGACCGGAGTCACGGCGTCCGGGGACCTGCTGGCGGAAAAAACGGTGAAACTGGGTGCCGGTTCCGTCACTGAAGTCCGGCCCGGAGATCTGGGCGGCGCCGTTGCGGCAGTTCTCATCCATGCCACCGGCGCGCCGGTCTTCGGTGCGCAAAGCGTCACCGGCGGCGAGACCGGGATCAGCGCGCTGACCCTCCCGCGGGGCAACGTGGGCGGGAGTCGCGTCCAGGTGGGCGTGGGCTACTAGCGCGGCGCTAGAGCGGACGGTACCTGCCGTACGCCGGATCAATGGTTTCCGGGTCCATGCCCATCAGTCCGGCCAGCTGCTCCACGATGACGTCGTGGAGCAGCTCGCTGACGGGAACCAGCCCGTGCGCTGCGGTTTCCACGGCATGCCGGTAGATGGTGATAACCGGGGGACGGTTCGGTCCGGCCGGTGTTCCGGCGCCGAGGGGAATGGGTCCGCCTGAGCGTGCCAGTTCCTCGAGATCGGGCGGAATCTCCTCCACCAGAAACTGGTAGCTCTGAATCTGTTCGCCCCACAGGCGTTCAAGGCGCTGCGCTGATTCGAGCACCCATTCATCAAAGCGTTCAGCGCGTGTGCGGGCGCCGGCCAGGTGCGGGGGAATCAGGTCTCCGCGCAGGCCCCGGCCGTGCCGGTTTCGGCGGCGCTCCCGGAAGGACCGGGCGGGAGCATCGGCGGAGCCGGGCGCCGCGGAGTCCGGCCCGTCTTCCAGGCGCACCCGGAACGAAGATCCCATGGACATGTAAGAACTCTAACCGCTGCCAGCCGGTGCGGGGACCCGTTTCCCTCGGGTCCGGGGAGCCTTTTTCCCGCGGCTGCGGACCGGCGCGCCTGCGCGGGCACCGGCGGAGGAGCGGGTAAAGTGGTCGTCCGTGGAATCCTTACGTCAGTGCTCGCGTTCAGCCTGCCGCCAGCCGGCAGTGGCTACCCTGACGTACGTTTACGCCGACTCCACCGCAGTTCTCGGCCCGCTCGCCACCTATGCGGAACCGCATTGTTACGATTTGTGCGCCGGTCATTCCGGGCGGCTTACCGCCCCGCTGGGATGGGAACTGGTCCGGCTGAACCTGGAAGGCCAGCCCCGGCTCCCCAGCCGGGACGAACTCTCCGCTCTTGTGGACGCGGTGCGGGAACAGGCCGCAAACACCCCGGATGAGGACGACGACGAGCCCAAGCGCAGCGGCAAGCATGCGCTGGAGCCGCCGGCCGAAACCCCGGGAACCCGCCGGGCGCATCTTCGCGTCCTGCGCGAACAGCACTAAGCCCCGGATACATCCTTCCTCCGAAACGCAGGGAGCAAAGGGTTAGGCTTGGCAGTGACGAGCCGCCCGCTGCGGTACCTGATCTCTCAAGGAAGTGCTGTTTCCATGGCCACTATGACAGCCGGACTCCTCGAAGTCCTGCGTTGCCCCGTCACCGGTTCCCCGCTCACCCAGGACGGTGATGAGCTGGTTTCCACCGCGTCCGATGCGTCCGGGAACCCGGTCCGGTACCGGCTGGAAGAAGGCATCCCGGTGATGCTGAAGGCCGATTTCGACGCAGCGGAGGCCCCCGGGCCGGCCGCGGATCTCTGAGGATGTGCGCATGAGTGTCGATTTCAAAGTAGCCGACCTGTCCCTCGCCGAAGCCGGCCGGCACCAGATCCGGCTGGCCGAGCACGAGATGCCGGGCCTGATGGCCCTGCGGCGTGAATACGGTCCCTCCCAGCCGCTCGCCGGTGCACGGATCGCGGGATCCCTGCACATGACCGTGCAGACGGCCGTACTGATTGAAACCCTCACGGCGCTTGGTGCGGAGGTCCGCTGGGCCTCCTGCAACATTTTCTCCACCCAGGACGAAGCCGCGGCGGCAGTGGTGGTGGGCAACGGCACCCCCGAGGAGCCTGCAGGTGTTCCCGTCTTCGCGTGGAAGAACGAGTCGCTTGAGGATTACTGGTGGACTGCTGAGCAGATTCTCACCTGGCCCGAAGGCTCGGGCGGCCCGAACATGATTCTCGACGACGGCGGCGATGCCACCCTGCTGCTGCACAAGGGTGTTGAATTCGAAGCCGCCGGGTTTGTGCCGGAAAGCCCCAGGGAAGGAGACGAGGACTACTCCTACGAGTTCACCGTCATCCTGGACCGCCTGCGCCGCAGCCTCGCCGAGCACCCCGGCAAATGGACCGAAATTGCCAAGGGCATCCGCGGCGTGACGGAGGAAACCACCACCGGCGTGCTGCGGCTGTACCAGCTGGCCGCCGAGGGGAAGCTGCTGTTCCCGGCCATTAACGTCAACGACTCGGTCACCAAGTCCAAATTCGATAACAAGTACGGCATTCGCCACTCGCTGCCGGACGGCCTGAACCGTGCCACCGACACCCTGATTGGTGGAAAGGTGGCTGTGGTCTGCGGATACGGCGACGTCGGCAAGGGCGCCGCCGAGGCGCTGCGCGGGCAGGGCGCACGGGTTATCGTCACCGAGATTGATCCGATCTGTGCCCTGCAGGCCGCGATGGACGGATACCAGGTGGCCCGGCTGGAGTCGGTTCTCGGTCAGGGTGACATCTTCATTACGACCACCGGCAACAAGGACATCATCATGGCCGAGCACATGGCTGCCATGAAGCACCAGGCCATTGTGGGCAATGTTGGCCACTTCGACAACGAAATCGACATGGCCGGTCTGGCACGGGTTCCCGGGGTACGCAAGGTCGAAATCAAGCCGCAGGTCCACGAATGGGTCTTTGACGAAGGCACCGACAAGCAGCGCAGCATTATTGTGCTCTCCGAAGGGCGCCTCCTGAATCTGGGCAACGCCACCGGCCACCCCTCGTTTGTTATGAGCAACTCCTTTGCCAACCAGACGATCGCCCAGATAGAGCTGTTCACCAAGCATGGGACCAGCCGTCCGGACGGCACCCCGGAGTACGCAAACCAGGTGTACGTGCTGCCGAAGGTGCTGGACGAGAAGGTGGCACGCCTGCACCTGGGCGCGCTCGGCGTCGAGCTGACCGAGCTGACAAAAAGCCAGGCCGATTACCTGGGCGTGGATGTTGCCGGCCCGTTCAAGCCGGAGCACTACCGCTACTAGCGGCTGTTGCGGTGGAGCCGCGGCCGGGTGCCGGCCGCGGCTAGTCGCTGAACGGCATGCGGTGCAGCCGCGCAGCCAGCGCCTCGGTCTGCTCGCGCTGGCGGTCCAGCCGCACGTAGTCCCTGTCCCGCCGCTCGGCCATCACCGCCCGAAGGTAGGCCTCGGGATGGGTGCCGGCCGGAGGCTGCGGAGAGATGAAGCCGCTGGTTTCCGCCGCCAGTTCGGTGGCCAGCGCAGTCCGGGCCGGTGCTGCCATACGGCCGCTCTGGGCCAGGAAACGCGAAATCCGGCGCGACAGGCCGTCCGGCAGCCGGCCCATATCCGCAAGGTCCGCCCACGGCTCAAGTTCCGGGGGCGTGTGGACCAGCGGCGGCAGGGGAGCCACTACCCGGTCCCGCAATGCGTAGGTCCCGGCGAGAATGTCCCCGAGCCGCTTGGACCTGTTATTAAACAGAGCCACGGTGAAGGCCAGGGAACCGGCCAGGAGATAGATTTCCAGCACCGCAGTGATGGCGCGGATAAAGGCATGCCGAAACCGTACTGAGCCGCCGTCGTCGCGCACAATCCTAAGGCCCATGGCCAGCCGGCCCAGGGACTTGCCGCGCGTCAGGGTCTCCACACCGGCGGGTACCGCCACGAACATCAGTACCACCAGTGCCAGGGAGAGCGTGCGGGCGAGGGCGGGATCCGACTCGGCCACTGCTTTCCCGACCAGCAGCATCAGCCCGATGAACACGGTTACCTGCGCCACGACGTCGATAATGGCGCTGAGCATACGGGCAGCGAAACCCGCCGGACGCAGTTCAAGGACCACCGCCTCACCGGTAACAATGGTGCTCATATACGTCCTCCTCGAACCATGGGTCAGGACCACTGTACCGACCCGCTAGGGTGTAACCGTGGACCTCGATGCCTTTGCTGCCGTGCACAGCCCGGATTGGAAGCGGCTTGACGTTCTCGTTGCCCGGCGCCGCCTCAGCGGACCCGAGGCGGACGAGCTGCTGCGGCTCTACCAGCGTGCCTCCACGCACCTTTCCATCGTGCGTTCGGTGGCTCCGGAGGGCACCCTGTCCGCGGCGCTGTCCATGCGGCTTTCCCGGGCCCGCACCCGGTTGACGGGCAGCCGGTCCAACTTCCTCGAGGACATGGCATTTTTCTTTGTGTTCTCCCTGCCGTCTGCGTTCTACCGGATCCGCTGGCTCACCGTCGCCATCGGGGCAGCGTTTATTGCCGTTGCCTGGCTGACCGGTTTCTGGACCGTGAATACCCCCGGTGTGCTGGCCGCCGTGGGTTCCGACGCTGAGATGCGCCGGTATGTGGAAGAGGACTTCGTCAACTACTACTCCGAGAACCCGGCGGCGTCCTTTGCCGGGATGGTGTGGACCAACAATGCCTGGATTGCCGTGCAGGCGGTGGCTTTTGGCATTACCGGGGTCTGGGTCCCGTGGATCCTCTACCAGAACGCCGTCAACGTGGGCCTAAGCGGCGGAATGATGGCTGCGCACGACAGACTCGACGTCTTCTTTATCTACATCCTTCCGCACGGCTTTATGGAGCTGACCGCCATTTTCATTGCCTCCGCGGCCGGGCTTCAGATTTTCTGGACGTTACTGGCCCCCGGCCGCCGTTCGAGAATGAATGCGCTGGCCCAGGAAGGCCGCTCCCTGATGACTGTTGCCCTGGGGCTGATTGTGGTCCTCTTTATTTCCGGCCTGGTGGAAGGGTTCATCACCCCCAGCCCGCTCCCGGCCTGGCTGCGCCTGACCATCGGTTTCCTGGTGTTCGCGGCGTACTGGGTCTACACCCTGGTGCTCGGTGGCCGTGCCTACCGCGCCGGCTATCGGGGCGACCTTTCAGCGCGCGACGCCGGTGCCTCCGTCCTGACCGCCTAGCCTGCGGGCGGGGTGGCGCGCGCGCCGACACGCACCGGCCCGGTAGGGTCGAGGTAGACCAGCGTCGACCACGAGCGTCGAATAGTTTCAGGGAAGTGAAAGAGGAAGCAGTGGCCAGCCAGGACGAAACCCCCACGCATCGACCGACGGCGGGAGGCGAGCCTCCCAGCGACGGCCCGGTGACGCCCGAAACGGAGACCGGCGCTGTTTCAGCCAACGGATCCTCTGCCCGCGAAGCCTTGCACGGTACCAACGAACATGACGCCTGGGATGCCGAATTCAACGGCCTTTCCGGCGGTGACTCACCGGACGCAGCGAACACTGACGCCACGGGTGGCCGCCGCGATACCGCAGATGAACCTGCCGCAGATGAACCTGCCGCCCCAAAGCCTGCCGCAGCCGAGACTGCCTCCTCTGAACCTGCCGCATCCCACACTGACGTAGCCGAGCCCGCTGAGGCTGTCTCCGCCGACGGAAACAACGCGGGTACGCGGGAGTCCAATGGTGCCGGCGCAGCCGAGACGCCTATAACCGGAGCTGCTGCAACGGATATGACTGTCCCGGGAGGACACCCCGCGGTCGCCCAGCGCAGCCACCTGCCAATGCGCCGGGCAAGCACGCTTCCGGATCTGAGCCGTTACGCCTCCCGGTCCGATGACAGCCGAACGGATACAGGCGAACCGAACGCCGGAACCGCGGCAACTGCTTCCGGGTCCGATGCCGAATCCGGGGAACGAAGCCTGCGCACACCAGGGGAGCGCAGTGCCGGCCACGGTGCCGCTGCCGCCGGAGCAACTGCGGGTGCAACCGCCGTTCCGGGTGCTTCCGCCTCAGCTGCATCTGTGCCCTCCACATCTGCGGGCTCCGCTGCGGATGTTTCCGCCGCCGATGCCGCCGTCACGGATGTCCACGGTTCAAATGTCCCCGGTTCAAATGTCCCCGGTTCAAATGTCCACGGTTCAAAAGCCCCCGGATCCGATCTGCCCGGTTCCGAGGTCCCCGCCTCCGGCGCGGATACCCGTACGGCCGCCTTCAAAACTGTGGACGTCAGCGCCACGGGATCAGGCGCCGCAGGGGCCAGTGCCGCAGGAGCAAGATCCGCGGGGGCACAAGCCGCGCAGGCACAAGCCGCGCAGGCACAAGCCGCGCAGACACAATCCGCTGACAAAGACTCGGCAGAAGACGGCGCGGATTCAGCGGATTCCCGTGCCAACGAGGACTCCCTGTCTCCGGCGGAAGCCGAACGGCGGGCCCGGGAACGGGAAAAGGCCGCTGCCGGGAAACCCGTTCTCGCCCGGGTGCTCCAGGTGATGATTGCCGTGTTTTTCCCGGTGATGCTGCTGGCGGCCGCCATTCGTGCCGTGGCAACGCCGCTGTTCCTCTGGGCGGAGTACCACCGGCCCGGGTTCCCCGCCGACAGCTACGGGTTCACCACCGATGACCGGATGACCTACGGCTCCTATGCCGTGGATTATCTCCTGAACTGGACCGGTCCCCGCTATCTGGGGGACCTGGTGGGTGACGGCGGGGAACCGCTGTACCTCGAGAGCGAGGTCAGCCACATGGCTGACGTCAAGACGGTGCTTACGGCAGCCTTTGTGGCGGCGGCGGTGATGGCCGTCCTGAGCATCTGTGCAGCGTTCTACCTCGCACGGCGCAGCCCCGGCGGCATCCGCAGGGCTCTCTTCTCCGGTGCCGCCGTCACTCTGGTGCTGGTCCTCGTCCTCCTGACCCTCGCCATCCTGGGCTGGGAGCAGTTCTTCACCCAGTTGCACACGGTGTTCTTCGCCAACGGAAACTGGACCTTCAGGCTGGACGACACACTTATCCGGCTCTTCCCGGCGCAGTTCTGGATGGACGCCGGCATTGTGATCGCGGCCCTGGTGCTCGTCACCTGTGCGGTTGTCCTGGCCTGCTGCTGGCCGACCAAGGCACGCCGCAACCGGGCCCGGGCGGCACGGGAAGCCGCACGCCGCCGGTACACCGACTCGCTGGACGCCCTCTAGCAGCCGGACCCGCAGTCCACACAGAAAACCCCCGTACCGCCTGGCGGTACGGGGGTTTCCTGTGCTCGGGCCGCAGCGGTGCTACTTGGCGTAGAGCTTTTCAACCTCGTCGGAGTAATCCGCAATCACGGCGTTCCGGCGCAGCTTGAGGGTTGCGGTGAGGTGACCGGACTCCAGGGTGAAGTCCTTGGGCAGAACCGTGAACTTACGGATCTGCTCTGCCCGGGACACCGTCGCATTGGCCGCGTCCACGGCGTCCTGCAGGATCTGCTGCACCCGCGGATCATCGCCGGCAACACCGGTGGGGGCGCCGTTTTCGCGGCTCCAGGCTTCCAGCGCCTCGTCATCAAGGGTAATCAGGGCCGAGACAAACGGGCGGCCTTCACCGACGACAATCGCCTGGGAAACCAGGCGGTTCTCGCGGATCTTTTCCTCCAGCGGGCCGGGTGCCACGTTCTTGCCGCCGGCGGTGACAAGCAGGTCCTTTTTCCGCCCGGTGATGCGCAGGAATCCGGCGTCGTCGAGCTCGCCGACGTCGCCGGTCCGGAACCAGTCACCGTCGAACGCTTCGGCGGTAGCTTCGGGGTTGCGGTGGTAGCCCTTGAAGACCACTGCGCCCCGCACCAGGACCTCGCCGTCGTCGGCAATCCGGATGGTGGTGCCGGGCATGGGCAGGCCCACGGTGCCCACCCGTGTGCGGGCCACCTGGTTGACGCTCGCGGGGGCGGTGGTCTCGGTGAGGCCGTAACCCTCCAGGACCGTCACGCCGCAGCCGCGGAAGAAGTGCGCCAGCGTCGGGCTCAGTGCGCTGGCACCGGAGATGGCGAATTCCGCATTGCCGCCCAGGACTGCCCGGACCTTGGGGTAGAAGAGCCGGTCAAACAGTTTGTGCTTCAGGGACAGCGCCACGGACGGCCCGCGGCCGCCGCGCGCGGCAGAGTCCTTGGCTTCCGAGTAGGCAATGGCCGTGGCGGAGGCCGCGGCAAACGCCTTGCCCTTGCCGGCGGCTTCCGCGGACGCCTGTGCGCCGGTGTAGATCTTTTCGAAGATCCGCGGCACGGCCAGCAGGAAGGTTGGAGAGAAGGACTTGAGATCGCTCATCAGGTCCGAGGCGCTGCGGGAATGACCCACCTTCACGCCGGCGTGCAGGCAGCCGACCTGCACTGCGCGGGCCAGCACGTGGGCCAGCGGCAGGAACATCAGGGTGGTGGGATTCGGGACCTTCAGCATCTCAGGGAGAACTTCGATGATGTTGACGCCGAACAGGGCGAAGTTGCCGTGCGTGATTTCGCAGCCCTTGGGACGTCCCGTAGTGCCGGAGGTATAGACCATGGAAGCGGTGTCTTCGAGGTTGGCGGTGCTGCGGGCAGCCTCCAGGGCGTCGTCGCTGACGCTGCTGCCGGCTGCGGCCAGGCCGGTGAGCGAGTCGGCACCGTCGCCGTCGTTCATCAGCCAGATGGAAAACTCCCCGTCAAGGGCGGAAACGGCTGCCTGGACAACGGCTGCCTTGCGTTCATCCTCAACAAACACGTGCCGGGCACCGGAATCCGCGAGGATCCATTCAACCTGGGACGGGGAGGAGGTTTCGTAGATCGGAATGGTCACGGCGCCGGCGAACCAGTTCGCCATATCCGCCACGGTCCACTCGTAGGAGGTCCGGGACATCACCGCAACGCTGTCGCCCGGGCGGATCCCCGAACCGATCAGGCCCTTGGCCAGCCGGGAGACTTCGGTCAGGAACCGCTCAGCTGTGACGTCCTCCCACTCTGTGCCGTTTTTTACGGCGTACAGAACCCGGGATGGATCCTTTTGGTGCATTTGGAGCAGAAGATCCGTGACATTGGAATCTGCGGGAAGGCGGACCAGGAGGTCAGTGGCGGACTCGCGCACTTAGGCCCTCTCTTTCTGTGCCGGGGCACATGGGTAACGAGACTAAATCCAGCTGGGCATCCACATACGCAGCCGCCAGTCAGAATACGGGATGGTTTCCGCCGTCCAGACCGGCATGAAGAATGCCGAGAGCAGGACGGCACCCGCCACGAAGCAGCCGACCACCAGCAGGCCTGCCCGTCGCCGCGGCAGGCTGTCGGAGCGCCGGCCCAGAACCAGCCCCAGGACATACACCAGGGCCAGGACCAGGAAGGGCTCGAAGGAGACCGCGTAGAAGAAGAATGTGGTCCGTTCAGGATAGGCGAACCAGGGCAGGTATCCAGCCGCCACTCCGGACAGGACCGCACCCGCGCGCCAGTCACGCCGCCCTATCCAGTAAAAGAGCACCACCACCAGCGCCAGGGCGGCACCCCACCAGATCAGCGGATTGCCCACCGAGGTGACGGCAGTGGAGCAGCTGTCCGCCAGGCAGCCGTCCTCGCCGGCGGAGGAACCCTCATAGAAGAAGGACGTGGGCCTGCCCATGAACAACCAGGTCCACGCGGTGGAGGAGTAGCTGTGTTCCGAGCTGAGCCCGTTATGGAAGGCATAGGCGCTGCGGTGATACTCCGCGAGGGAACGCAGCGATGCGGGCAGCCAGCTCCAGCCCTCGTCCGGATTCTGCGCGGCCCACTGCCGGTCATAGGCGTCCTCGGAACGCAGCCAGCCGGTCCAGGTGGCCAGATATACGAGGGCGGCGGTGGGAATGATGGTCAGGAACGCCGGGATGCCGTCCCGGAACAGTGCTCCTTCCCACCCGGGGATGCCCGCAACCCGGCGGGCGCTGACATCCCACAGCACCGTCATCAGCCCGAAAACGGCGACGAAGGCCAGAGCGGACCATTTGGTGCCAACGGCCAGCCCCAGGCAGGCTCCGGCAACCAGCCGCCATGGACGCCAGAGGAGCCACGGTCCGTACAGCAGTGCCCCGCGCGGCGCGGGGACGGTGCCCGGAGGCCCGCCCGCCGTGCCGGGACTGCCGTACAAACGGGCCAGCCGGCGGGCGAGCCGCAGCCGGCCGTCCCTGCGGTCCAGCAGCAGCGCCCCAAACGCGGCCACCACCCAGAACGTCAGGAAGACATCCAGCAAAGAAGTGCGCGAATGGACAAGATGATGCCCGTCAACGGCCAGCAGGAGCCCTGCGACGGCACCGAGCGAGGCGGAGGAAAACAGCCGGGCGGCAATCAGGCCTACGAGCAGGACGGTCAGGGTGCCCGCCAGCGCGGCGCCGAAACGCCAGCCAAAGGCATTGTCCGAGCCGAAGAGCGCCATGCCGAAGGCGATCATCCATTTACCCGCGGGCGGGTGGACTACGTATTCGGGACTGTCCAGGAGGATGCCCGGCTGACCCGCGTTGAACGAATCGTTGGCGTTCTCCGGCCATTCCCGTTCATACCCGGACTGCAGCAGCGAATAGGCGTCCTTGACGTAGTAGGTCTCGTCGAAGACGAGGGAACCCGGTTCGCCGAGGCGCACAAAGCGCAGCACTCCGCCCAGAACGGCCATCACCAGGGGCAGCAGCCATCCGGCGGTTCCCAGCGGCACCAGGGTGCTGCCCAGCAGGCGGCTCCGCAGGGACTCAAAGCTGAACGCCGACTGGGGAGATTCCAGCAGCGGCGCGGCCTCACGGCGGGCTTTCACGGTTCCGGTGAGACTCACGCGCACCACTCTATAGCCTGTCGCGTAGGGTTGGAGGGTGGACTCGAGCAAGAAAACAGGCAACCAAACCGGTACTACGGCAGGTACTGCCGCATCTGAGCGCGCAGGCTCCGGGCAGATTGTCCTGGCCGCGACCCCCATCGGCAATATGGGTGACGCCACCAACCGGCTGATCGGACTGCTTGAAAGCGCCGACATCATCGCCGCCGAGGATACCCGGCGGCTGCACCGGCTGGTGAGTGCCCTGGGCATCACCACCCGCGGCCGGATCATCAGCTACCACGAGCACAACGAGGCTTCCCGGACCGCTGACCTGCTGGAGATGGTGCGTGGCGGCGCCACCCTTCTGATGGTCACTGACGCGGGCATGCCGGCCGTGTCCGATCCGGGTTTCCGTCTGGTCGAAGCCGCGGCTGCGGAAGGACTGACAGTGACCGCAGCGCCGGGTCCCTCGGCGGTGCTTACGGCGCTGGCGCTGTCCGGACTGCCCACGGACAGGTTCTGCTTTGAGGGGTTCCTGCCCAGGAAGCCGGGGGAGCGCAGCACCCGTCTGGCCCAGCTCGCCGGTGAACAGCGCACGATGGTGTTCTTCGAGGCCCCGCACCGGCTGGAACCGATGCTTCGGGCACTCGATGCTGCGTTTGGCAGCGACCGGCGGGCGGCGATTGCCCGGGAACTGACCAAGCTGCACGAACAGGTACTGCGCGGCCCGCTGCGTGAGCTGCTGGAGTGGGCCGAAGCCGGTGACGTCCGCGGAGAGATTGCCGTGGTGGTTGAAGGCGCACCGGACGCGGCTCCCGAACAGGCAGCCGACCACGTGGGGGCTGTCAACGCGCTCATCGAGCAGGGACTCCGGTTGAAGGAAGCCGTGGCAGCCGTGGCCGAAGAGGCCAGGATCAGCAAGCGCGAACTGTATTCGGCGGTGCTTGAAGCGCGGAGCTGAACCCGGTCCCGGCTGGGCACCTGCACAGCGGAGCCGCTTTGGTGCAGTGCACCCTCGCATTTACAGGGTTAGTGCCCGAAGCCTACGGTGAAGGGAAGCGCGGGCACCGTCCGCGCCGCACCCTACGAATTTCTGGAGGCGCCCCCATGGGTATTCCCGCACACCGTGAAGCCGAACTGCTGGCACAGGTCCCCACCGGCCTGCTGATTGACGGCGAGTGGCGGGATGCTGCCGGCGGGGCCACGTTCGACGTCGAGGATCCCTCCACGGGCAAGGTGCTGCTCAGTATTGCCGATGCTTCCACCGAAGACGGTGCCCTGGCCATGGACGCGGCAGCGGCGGCACAGGAATCCTGGGCCCGTACGGCACCGCGTGAGCGCGGGGAAATCCTGCGGCGCGCCTTTGAGCTTGTGACCGAACGCGCCGAGGACTTCGCTTTGCTGATGACTCTCGAAATGGGCAAGCCCCTGGCCGAGTCGCGGGGCGAGGTGACCTACGGTGCAGAGTTCCTCCGCTGGTTCTCCGAGGAAGCGGTTCGAGTCTCCGGCAGGTACAGCACCTCCCCGGACGGCAAATCCCGGCTGCTGGTGACCAAAAAGCCGGTAGGTCCGTGCCTGCTGATTACGCCCTGGAACTTCCCGCTGGCCATGGCAACCCGCAAGATCGCCCCGGCCGTGGCGGCCGGCTGCACCATGGTGCTGAAGCCGGCGAAGCTCACGCCGCTGACGTCCCAGCTGTTTGCAGCCGTGATGATGGAGGCCGGGCTGCCGGCCGGCGTGTTGAACGTTGTGTCCACAACGTTGGCCGGGGACGTGACCGGCCCGATCCTGAAGGACCCCCGGCTGCGCAAGGTGTCCTTCACCGGGTCCACCGCCGTGGGCCAGGGCCTGATCCGGGATGCGGCGCACAACGTGCTGCGCACCTCCATGGAACTTGGCGGGAACGCGCCCTTCCTGGTGTTCGCGGATGCGCACCTGGACAAAGCGGTGGACGGCGCCATGGCCGCGAAACTGCGGAACATGGGTGAAGCCTGCACCGCCGCAAACCGGTTTATTGTCCAGGACACGGTGGCCGATGAGTTTGCGGAGAGGTTCGCCGCCCGGGTGGGCGCCATGACCACCGGACGCGGCACCGAGGACGAAACCAAGGTGGGGCCGCTGATCGACGCAAAATCACGGGACAAGGTGCACTCACTCGTGACGGATGCGCTCGACGGCGGTGCCCGGGCCCTGGTGGGCGGCGCCCCTGAAGAAGGCCCGGGCTATTTCTACCAGCCGACCGTCCTGAAGGACGTTGCACCCGACGCCCGGATCCTCAAGGAGGAAATCTTCGGACCCGTAGCGCCCATCGTGACGTTCTCGACCGAGGACGAGGCGGTGGCACTGGCCAACAACACGGAGTTCGGGCTGGTGTCCTACGTCTTTACCAGCGACCTGAACCGGGGGCTCCGGATCGGCGAGAAACTTGAATCCGGGATGCTGGGGCTCAATGCCGGCGTGGTGTCGAACGCCGCAGCTCCGTTCGGCGGCGTGAAGCAGTCGGGGCTGGGCCGTGAGGGCGGGGCCGAGGGGATTGAAGAGTACCTGTACACGCAATACACCGGTATTGCCGATCCCTACGCCGGGTAGGTGCCGCCGCCGTCGTCAGTCATGGCGGAAGCGCACCGCGAGCGACGGCGGCAGGAATCTGGCCCGCAGCCGGTCCGGCAGCCGGGCCGTCCGGCCAAGGGCAGATTCCACGGTCCTGATATCGGACCAGTCGGCGGCGGGTGACCGCACAGCCGTACCGGATTGGCCGGGTGGGGGCTGCCCGTGCTGTGACCCCTGCGCCTGCCGGGCAGCTCGTGAATAAAGCTCCTCCTCGTAGGCGCGGCGGATTCGGTCCAGGGCTTCCTGCGCTCCGGCATTGAACCCGGCCTGCCGGGCCAGCCTGTCGGCGTAGCTGCGCGGCGTATCGGAGACCTGCCCCGGGTAACCGTAGTCCTGTCCCAGATCAGCCAGCTCGTCCCAGACGGGGGCCGAGCGGGCAGCGTTGCTCACGGTGGAGGCGTTGCGGCGGCGGAGCGTCCGGAGCCGGCGCAGGCTCCACGGCGTACAGGCGGCAGCCGCGGCTGCCAGTACCGCAGCGGCCGTCCATAGCCAGGCCGTGCTGCCGGTCTCAGCAGGTTCCAGTACGGCTTCGGGTGCCAGCGGCGTTTCCCTCGGTGTTGGCCGGGGTGCGGGTACTGCTTCGCCGATCCTCGGATCTTCATCAGCGCGCGGATTGGTGCTGGGCTGTGTCTGCGCCTGCTGCTGGGCATAGTCGGGCACGGACCCGCGCGAGGGGGTGGGCTCAAAGCGCACCCAGCCGGCGTCCTCGAAGTAGAGTTCCGGCCAGGCGTGGGCATCCGTGGAATCCACTTCGAACAGGCGCATGGACTCTCCGCCGGGTCCGGGCACCTCGGAGTCCTTGCCGGTGGAACGCCCCGGTGCGTAGCCCAGCGCCATGCGGCTGGGGATCCCCTCCTGCCGTGCCATAACCGCCATCGCCGCTGCGAAATGCACGCAGTACCCGGCCTTGCGGTCCATGAATTTGGACAGGACGTCCAGCCCGTTTCCGTCATAGCCGCCGTCAACCGGTGCATCAAGGGAGTAGCTGAACTCAGCGCTGCGCAGGTAGTCCTGGATCGCCATGGCTTTGGCATAGGGTGTGCCCGCGGACCCGACGGCTTCCCGGGTGGCTTCGGCAATGTTGCCGGGCAGGCTGTCAGGCAGTTCGGTGAAGACCGGATCCACCGTCCCCTCCGGCACCGGAGGGGCCACGGCAAGCTGCTGCGGGGTCGGTGCCGCTAACACGCTGACCACTTGGTAAGCCTGCGGCGCGGGCCCGTCATCGTCGTCGTTCAGCACGGTCATGGTCTTCGGATCCCAGGACCATGAGCCCTCCGCGCCGGTGACGCCCACCGGATAGTAGGGGGCCAGCAGCCAGGGACTGGAATAAGTATCCGAACTGATCCGGGTTACCACCCGTTTGTCGGAGAGACTGGAACCGCCGTCGCTGCCCATCCCCGAGACACCGTTACGGCGTTCCCCGGTGCGCAGATCAGGTGCCCAACGGCTCCCGGAGAAATCCTCCAACGTGGTGGAGCGAAGGTAGACCGGTTCATCGGAGGATGTCGCATAGGTTATCCGCCCGGCCGACTGCGGCTGGCGCAGGTCATTTCCCAGTGTGACAACAGGGTTCAGCCCCGTGGTTCCTGACCAGAAATTGAAGCGGGTACCCTGCGGGAAGGCGCCCGCGGTGAACCCCGGCAGTACCAGTGGCAGCATCAGGGCCAGAATAAGAGCGGCTCCCGAAACGGCGGCGCACCGGCCCAGCCAGCCACGGGGAGGGCCGGCACCCGGAACGGCCGGCTGGTGTTCCCGCCGGGCCCCGGCGCCCAGCACAAGCAGGTAGCCAACAGCAGCAAGTGTGAAGTACCCGGCGCCGAGGCTTTCCGGCAGCAGCACCGCCGGGATCATCACCACCGCGACCAGGCCCAGTCCCGCAGTTGCAGGCATGCGCAGCGTCGCTGCCAGGGTGTCCGAAAGGACCGCCACGAGTCCTATCCCGGCGCAGCAAAGGAACACGATGCCAGGGAGGGCCTGGACCGGGGTGACCTCCGTGATGATGATGGTCCTTGCCTCGAGCAGCAGGGCATCGGCCCGCGCCAGGGTACCGGGCCCGGGAAGGAAGCCGAGCGGTGATACGGATGAGGCAAACAGCCCGGTCAGCGTCATGATGAGGGCAGCGACGCCGGCAACCGGGATCAGCGGAAGCGGGAGGCCGAGCCGCCGCGCTCCCGCCGTGGCCGCCAGGGGCAGCAGGACCGCCAGGACCAGCGGCGCCAGCCAGGACCAGCCCTCAATCACCCCGTGCAGGCTCAGGGAACACAACAGCACGGCGGCAGCCGTCGCCGCGCCCACTCCGAGGTTCGCCGAACCGCGGCCCGGGGCTGTGCGCCGCCCGGGACCGGCAGGACGGTGCGGCTGCGGGTCAGGCGCCGGGCGGTTAAGCACTGCTGTCATGAGAACGTGCTTTCAACAACGGGCCCGGGCTTCCGCCGGGGTCCGGCACCCGCGTGCGCGGCTACAGTTGCCGCGCCGGTACCGTCGCGGTCGCGGTCCAGAAGGGCCCAGGCCGATGCTATGGGTGTTGCCGGGGCCACGGCCGCGGCTACCCAGCCTGCCTCACGGAGGATTCTCAGCACCGGACGGAGGTCCGCCGGCCGGTCGGTGACCAGCAGGGCCAGGGGCTGGGGCGAGTACCGTGCTGCTCCGGCAAGCGCGGTGGCCTCCGACGTAGTGAGCCGTCCGCCGATCATCAGCAACGGACCGGGCGTCCGTCCGCCGGCAAGACCGTCGAGCAGGGTGTCGCCGAACGGCTCTGCGGGAAGGGGATCCGCCGTCTGGGCCGGTGCGGGGGCCGCGGGCTGCAGACCCAGACCGGCCAGGCCCTCCGCCAGGTTGTGTACGCCGTCTGATCCGCCGAACCCGGATTCATCAGCGTCAACCGCGGAAGGGGAGTGCAGCAGGCCGGGGGACGAGGACTCATCCACGAAACGGACGCTGTAGCCCCCGTCGGAGAAGTGGACGGCGCCGGAGATGACGGCGGAAACCGCCCACTCGAAGGACTCGGTGGTCAGCAGTTCCCGGGAATCATCGGAGCCAGGCAGGGCTCCCGCACCGTAGGCTGCCGCCCTCTGGTCCAGCAGGATGGATGCGGTAGGTGCCGTGACGGGTTCTTCCTGCCGCACCATCAGCTCGCCGTGCCGGGCTGTCGCGGGCCAATGCACGCGGCGCATAGGGTCGCCGTACCGGTACTCGCGGGTGGTGGCGTCGTCTTCGCTGGGGGTGCCGCGGCGTCTGCTCGGCGAGGTGCCCTCGGTTCCCCTTGCCCCGGACAGGGCGAGCACCGGCAGATCCTGGGGTGCGGGGGCAACAGCCAGCTGGTCGGTCCCGCCCAGGGTGTGGACCGTTTTCGCAAGGCCGAAGGGGTCCAGGAACTCCGCCGTGACCGGGCCGATGGCGTACAGCCCGCGCCGGCTTGAGCGCAACCGGTATTCGTAGGTGCTGGCTCTGCCGTCAACGGCCAGACCGGACGGGAAATGGAATTCCGGACTCCGGCCGAAACGCAGCGGAAGTCCCTCACGCATGGTCGCTGAGGGTATCTGGCTCCCACGGCAGCGGATGCTGAGTTGCACTGTGGCTGCCGTGCCGGTTTCCGTCAGCGGCGGCGTGAAGGTCCTTTCGACGTCGAAGCCCGGCTTGGCCAGCCGCAGCAGGACCGCGGCGGCAAGCGGCAGCCCCATCAGCAGGACGGCAACAGCAAGCAGATCCCTGCGCCCGAGCACCCCTGCCGCCAGAAGGAACGCAGCCCCGGCGCTTAGCAGGCCCCATCCGCGAGGCGTGAATAAGCCCGTGAGGGAGGGAATCTGCATGGCTGCCTTTCACTTGGCGGGGAGCGGGGCGCAGGCTGTTACCGGCGTGAGCGCTCCGGGGCCGTTCGGGGAACCGGAACGGAGTCGATAACGGCAGCGATGCAGCTGGAGGCGCTTTCACCGGCACCGGCCGCTCTGCGGTGCAGCAGGAGGCGGTGCGCAAGCACGGAATCCGCCAGCCCGGCGACGTCGTCGGGCAGGACGAAATCCCTGCCGTCCAGCGCCGCCATGGCCTTGGCCGCCCGCAGCAGCTGCAGCAGTGCCCGCGGGCTGGCCCCCAGACGCAGGTCCGGATGCTCGCGGGTAGCCCGGCCCAGCGCCACCGTGTAATCCTTGACGGCTGCCGACACGTAGATATCACGCACGCGGGCAATCATCGCCTGTGTCTCGTGCAGATCCACCACTGGGGCTATGCCTTCCAGGGGCGAACCCGCCTGGTGGTTTTCCAGCATGTCCGCTTCGGACCGGGCATCCGGGTAACCAAGTGAAATCCGGGCCATAAACCTGTCACGCTGGGCTTCGGGCAGCGGATAGGTGCCCTCCATATCAATGGGATTCTGTGTGGCCACCACCATAAACGGGGCGGCCAGCCGGTGAGTGCCGCCGTCCACTGTTACCTGTTGCTCCTCCATGCACTCCAACAACGCGGACTGGGTCTTGGCGGAGGCCCGGTTGATTTCGTCCGCTATCACGACGTTGGCGAACACCGGGCCCTGCCGGAACTCGAAGCGGTGGCTGTCCTGGTTGTAGATGGACACGCCGGTGACGTCGGAGGGCAGCAGATCCGGGGTGAACTGGATACGGCTGACCGTGCAGTCGATGGTCCGGGCCAGGGCTTTGGCCAGCATGGTCTTCCCGACGCCGGGCACATCCTCCAGCAGCACATGCCCCTGCGCCAGCAGCACGGTGAGGACAAGGCGGGCGGCCTCCTCCTTCCCGTCAATCACTGTCCCGATTGCTGACAGGATGCCGGCCGCCTGGTGCTGGAAGGATTCGGGATCCGCGGCATAGGTCGGGGAGTGGAGCGCAGTGCCTGCTGATGAGCCGGTGGAAGGAAGACCGTGGAGGGACGCCGCGGCGGCAGAGGGGATTGGAGCGTCCATGGACACCTTCCGTGCTGGGCATTAGGCGGCAAGAGCCGTGAGCGGCTGCAAGGTCCTGAATACTGGCGCATTATCCGAACCCCGGACAGGCCAGCAGCCGCCGGCGGGACTTGTCCGTCCAGAGTACAAGCTCCCTTAGGCTTAAGAACATGAGTAAATGCAGCGGATATGTTCCGGGCAGCACACCGGCAGCCTACCTTCCGGAAGGAACCGGCGCGGATGCGGTGCGGCATAAGGGGAAGGGCTACCCGCCCGCTCCGGAACCGCTGCCGGTTCCGGTCATGGACAATCACACCCACTTCGACTTCCCGGCGGGTGATTTCCGGGTCGCCCTCGGGGCAGCACTCGACGCGGCCGAGGCCGCGGGGGTGAAGGGCGCCATCCAGGTAGGAACGGATCTGGAATCCTCCCGGTTTACCGCGAAGGCAGTCGACGCCGATCGCAGGCTCCTCGGCGCAGTGGCCATCCACCCGAATGACGCCCCGCAGCTGGCGGCGGAGGGAACCCTGGACGCGGCGCTCGCCGAAATTGAAGCTCTCGCAGCCCATCCGAGGATCCGGGCCATCGGGGAAACCGGGCTGGATTATTTCCGGACAGGCGAGGACGGACTCGAACGCCAACAGTATTCGTTCCGCCGGCATATGGACATCGCCAAGCGGCTCGGCCTCGCACTGCAGATCCACGACCGTGATGCCCACGCCGACGTCGTGCGGCTGCTGAAGGAGGAGGGCGCCCCGGACACGGTGGTGTTCCACTGTTTCTCAGGCGACGCGGAACTGGCCCGGATCTGCAACGAGAACGGCTGGTACATGTCCTTCTCCGGGACAGTGACATTCAAGAACTCGCACGGCCTGCACCAGGCGCTCGCCGAGGCTGACAGGAACCTGCTCCTGGTTGAAACCGACGCCCCGTTCCTTACGCCCCATCCGCACCGGGGCCGCCCGAATGCCAGCTACATGGTTCCTTACACGGTGCGTTTCATGGCTGACCGGCTGGACCTGACTGCGGCCGAACTGGGGGAGTCCCTGGCGGCCAATACCGAGCGGGCCTACGGCTCCTGGACGGATACCCGGAGTGCGGCCGCGACCGCGGAAGCTGCTCCCGGCGGCACCCGCGGAGCCCATCCGGAGCGGTAGGCGCGGGCAGGTACCGGAAGACGGGAGCCCGGACACCTCGTTTGCCCTTACATCACGGTTCGGTTACGGTAGGGAGCTATTAGCCGGGGTCGGGGAAGGCATCCGGACTAGTTTGGTGTCAAGACCGCGAACGGAACCTGGTTCCGACGCGGGAATTGCAGGTTCCCTGTCTGCGTCAGCAGGCGGGGGTTGTTGCGGCTGAGTGCCGTAACTGCCGCGCCGTGACGGGTTGGGGACCTTTTGCCGCTACGCCTGTGTCAGGCGCGGGTTCCTTCCTGCCTTTGGCAGGAAACGGGCAGCCGCGTCCGCGCACTTAAATCCCCGTGCCCGGATGCTGTGACAGTTTGGGAACCCGTGGCAAATTCACTCGCAAAGCGTGGGGTAAAGATTATTGCGCAGGCCGCCGTTATGGTCTGTCTGGTGCTGGGGCTGGTCGCGTTTGTCGGCGCCTCCAAATCAGTAGTGCTGACAGTTGACGGCGAAAGCCAGGAAGTGCAGACCTTCGGGGGCACAGTGGCCGACGTCCTGCAAAAAGCCGATATCTCCCTAACCTCCGCTGACCGGGTAAGCCCCGAGCCCGCCCAGGCGCTCGAAGACGGCACCACGGTAGAGGTCCAGCGCGCCCGTGCCGTGGATGTCACCCTCGACGGCAACGGGACCACCGTGCACACCACGGGCGAGACCGTCGCGGACCTGGTGAGTGAGCTCCGGGTCTCCTCCAATTCCGCGGTTTCGGCATCATTGGATACGTCGCTGGCACGACTCACCGGCGGAGTGTCGATCTCCACACCCAAAACGGTCTTCGTGACCGTGGACGGCAAGAGCCACGAGCGGAACACCACCGCCACCAGCGTCCGGGACCTGCTGAACGAGTCCGGTGTCGTTCTGGGTGCCGCCGACCAGGTATCCGCACCCGCAGATGCGGCCCTGGTGGATGGTATGGGCATTAAGGTCACCCGGATCTCCGCCGGCGTGGAGGAAACCGAGAAGGAAGCCCTTCCGCATTCCACAGCAGAGGTTCCCGACGCCGAGATGTTCGAAGGCGAAAAGAAGGTCACTACGGCAGGCGTGGACGGAGAACGCACGCGCGTTTTCGCCGTGACGGTAGTCGACGGACGTGAAGTCAGCCGCACGCTGGTCAGCGAAACGGTTACCCGTGAGCCGGTAGCCGAGGCTGTTGCCACCGGCACGAAGAAACGTCCTGCCCCTGAAGCCAAGCCGGCGGCCGGGTCCGGTGCCGCGCCCTCTTCAGGAACCTGGGCTGCGCTGGCACAGTGCGAATCCGGCGGCAACTGGCACATCAATAACGGCAACGGGTATTACGGCGGCCTGCAGTTCAGCAGCGGCAGCTGGCTCGGCGCCGGCGGCGGAGCATACGCGCCCGTGGCCAGTGCTGCGACACCGGAGCAGCAGATAGCCGTGGCGGAAAAGCTGCGTGCCAACGGGGGCTGGGGCCACTGGCCGTCCTGCGCAGCCAAGCTGGGCCTGCTCTAACACCTACCGCGGCAGGCCCGGCCCGATGCGCCCGGTGCTGACCCGGTGGGCCAGGCCTGCCACATGAGCAGCGCGGTCCGCGGCTCCCACCGACCGGAAGCGCTGCTCACTGTCGGCCAGGTAGGCCGAGCCGTCTTCGGGCCGGCCGGTGCGCGCCAGGGCCAGTCCAAGGTGAAGGGCAACCTCGCCGGAAGTCTGTGGCGGGAGTTCCTCCCGCCGGGCGTAAACGTCGGAGAGCATCCCTACGGCCAGCGTATGGTCACCGTTCAGGTCCAGCCAGATGCCACGGCTGTGCACCAGTTCCAGTTGCGCTGAGACCGGCAGCCCCACCACGGCCGTGGCCGCCTCGGCATGCTCAATGCACGCCAGGGTCTCGCCGTCATGGATCCCGGCAGCCAGTCGCATGGCAGCCGTGCCGCTGTTGAACCGTGCCCACAGTTCGACGTCGGCCCCTGGCTGGAGCAGGCCCGCCGCGGCACGGTGGTGCCGGAGCCCGCCGGCAGGATCTCCGCGCCGGAAGGCCACGTTCCCGACGGCCCAGAACGCCTTCCCCTTGGCCTGACGCCCCATCCCTCCCTCGAGCAGGGGCAGCATAAGGGTGCTGCAGTACTCCCAGGCTTCATCCAGCCGGCCGGCTTCCGCCAGCGCACACACCAGGGCCTCGGAAGCGTCAAGGAACACTTCCGGCCCCAGCCCCTGGCGGTGCGCTGCCCGGACGGCGGCGCGGGCGTGGGTGATGGCCGCGCCGAGGTCCCCGAGCCCGAGCCAGGCCGAGGAGAGCAACGTCTCCGCCTGTGCCTTCAGTCCCTGTTCCTCCCCGGCCAGCGGGTGGTACGCCAGCAGTGCCGTCGCCCGGATGCAGTCCCGAAAAGCATGGACCGTGTGCAGGCAGCGGGCGCCCAGATAGGTCATCGCCCACCAGCCGGCTGAATCACCGATGGTCCGCGACGCACCCGCGGCTGCACCGGAGAGCCGAAGGGCTTCCGGGTAATCGCGTTCATCCAGGCACTGCCTGGCGGAAAGAGCCAGAAACAACGGGCTGTCCTGGAGCCGGCCCGGCCAGGGGCCGGCACGTCCCGGTACAGCAGCGAGCCGCTCGGCGAACAGCTCGACCGCTCGCGGCGCGGGTTCCCGCCTGCCGGTTTCGTAGAGGGATATCTCATGCGGCGCATAGATGCCGTTTCCGAGTTCTGCCTGTGTAAGGCGCCGGTCCAAGCGTTCCGAGCGCAGCTGTTCACCGAATGATTTGCCCATTCCGTTCCCGCCAATCCCCGGGTATGCGGCACGCTGTAGGGGGCCGCAGGTGCGCTCGATGCTACCGGTCGGGGAATGGCTGGGGCAGAGCATGAAGCGCTTATCGGGGGTAAACCAGCCAACTGGTTTTTCCTCGACGGGGACCAGGTCCTGACCCGGGGATCCGGGACCGTCGGGACCGGCCGTGGGCGGCCCCCGGGGATGCCTGCCGGCTCGGGCGGGTACCCCCGCTCCGCTAGTATTACTGGGTGAGTGAATCCGAACCTGCCCCCCGATCATCGGTCCCTGCGCTCCTTGGCGCCTCGGATATCCGGGCGCTGGCAGAGGAACTTGGCGTCCGGCCAACCAAGACGCTCGGACAGAACTTTGTTATTGACGGCAATACCATCCGCCGGATTGTGGCGGCAGCGGATATCCAGCCGGGGGAGACAGTTCTTGAGGTCGGTCCCGGCCTGGGTTCGCTGACCCTCGGCCTGCTGGACGCCGCGGAAACGGTGGTGGCGGTGGAAATTGACCCTGTCCTCGCCGGCAGGCTGCCCGCTACCGTGGCTGAACGCCGCCCGGAAGCCGCGCACCGGCTCCACGTGGTCCTGGGCGACGGCATGCGGATCACCGAACTGCCTGCCCAGCCCACGGCACTGGTTGCCAATCTGCCCTACAACGTGGCGGTTCCGGTGGTGCTGCATCTGTTGGAGCACTTCCCTTCGCTGCAGCACGGCCTCGTAATGGTCCAGGATGAGGTGGCGGACCGGATGGCCGCCAAGCCGGGCTCGAAAACGTACGGTGTTCCCTCGGTCAAGGCAGCCTGGTACGGCACCATGCGCAAGGCCGGTGTGATTGGCATGAACGTTTTCTGGCCGGCTCCGAAGATCGCGTCCGGGCTGGTGGGATTCACCCGCCACGACCCGCCGCAGACCCGCGCCAGCCGGCAGGAAGTGTTCGCCGTAATCGATGCAGCGTTCGCCCAGCGCCGCAAAACGCTGCGCGCCGCTCTCGCAGGGTGGGCAGGCAGCCCGGCCGAGGCGGAGACAGCCCTCCGCACCGCCGGCGTGGATCCGAGCGCCCGCGGCGAGGTCCTGGACATCGCCGCCTTCGCCCGCATCGCCGAGGCACGAAAGGCCCTCCTTGCCTGAGGAAAGCACGATGACCCCGGCCCCATCCGCTTCCGTCCGTGTGCAGGCTCCCGGGAAGATCAATGTTTCCCTCAAGGTCGGTCCGCCGAGGCCGGACGGCTACCACAGCGTCGCCAGCATCTACCTGGCCGTGTCCCTCTTTGAGGAAGTTACGGCAACGGAGTGGGACGGGGACGGGGTCCGGGTCAGCCTCAGTGACCCGGACGGCCGGGTTCCGCTCGAAGGCATCCCGCAGGACGCGGATAATCTGGCCGCCCGTGCGGCGCGTGCCGTGGCGAAGCGTGCCGGCCGCAGCCCCCGCGTCCACCTGCACATCGCCAAACGAGTGCCGGTTGCCGGCGGAATGGGCGGCGGATCGGCCGATGCCGCAGCTGCCCTCGTGGCTTGCAACGAACTGTGGAACGCCGGCCTCAGCCGCCGTGAGCTGGCTGAACTCGCAGCCGGCCTCGGAGCCGACGTACCGTTCTCCCTGATGGGCGGGGTCGCAGCAGGACTGGGCGTGGGGGACAGGCTGACTCCGGTCGCGGCGGCGGCGCCGCTGCACTGGGTCCTGGTCCCGGCCGGCTACGGTCTGTCCACCCCGAAGGTTTATGCCGAGACGGACCGCCTCCGCGCGGATACTGCCGTGGCCGAACCTGTTCAGGCGGATCCGGACGTCCTGGCGGCCATCGCCTCCGGGAACCCCGGGGAGCTGGCCGGCGTTTTAGCCAATGACCTGCAGCCGGCGGCCCTGGAGCTGGCACCGCAGCTGGAACCCGTTCTGGCGGCCGGGACCCGGCTGGGCGCCCTGGCCGGCATGGTGTCCGGCTCCGGACCCACCCTTGCGTTCCTCGCCTCCGATGAAACCGGTGCGGCAGCCCTGGCCGCCGCTCTGCGTGCCGAGGGACATGGCGCACTCGCCGTTCACGGCCCGGCCGCCGGCGCCGTCGTCCTTCCGGAGGCCGCCCCCGAATCACCGACGTACAGAAAGTAGTTCCGATTGGCACACCTGCTTGGTGCTGAGAACCTCAGCATTTCCTTTGGCACCCGCACCATCCTCGACGGCGTCTCCCTCGGCCTGGAGGAGGGCGACCGGATCGGCATGGTCGGACGCAACGGCGACGGCAAGTCGACGCTCATGAGCCTGCTGGCCGAACGCCAGACCCCGGACGAGGGCAGGGTCACCCGGCGCCGCGACGTCACCGTGGGCTACCTGGACCAGACGGACGTGCTGGACGGGGACCTGACCGTCGGGCAGGCGATCGTGGGGGACGCCGCCGACTACGAGTGGGCCTCGAACCCCCGGATCCGTGACGTGATGAGCGGGCTGGTCCAGGAAGTGGACTGGAACTCACGGGTATCCTCCCTTTCCGGCGGCCAGAAGCGCCGGGTGGCGCTGGCCAAGCTGCTTACCGGCGACGACGACGTGATCATGCTTGACGAGCCCACCAACCACCTCGATGTGGAAGGCGTGGCGTGGCTGGCCCGGCACCTGAAGCAGCGCTGGCGCCCCACCGACGGCGGGCTGCTGGTAGTCACCCACGACCGCTGGTTCCTGGACGAAATCTGCACCCGGACCTGGGAAGTCCACGACGCCGTCGTGGATCCGTTCGACGGCGGATACGCCGCCTATGTGCTGGCCCGCGCCGAACGGGACCGGATGGCCTCCGTGGTGGAGAGCAAACGCCAGCAGCTGGTGAAGAAGGAACTGGCCTGGCTGCGCCGGGGCGCGCCGGCACGGACCGCCAAACCCAAGTTCCGCATTGAAGCAGCCAACAACCTCATCGCTGACGTGCCTGAACCGCGTGACACCCTGTCCCTGAATAAAATGGCCACCGCCCGGCTGGGCAAGGACGTGCTGGACCTGGAGAACGTGTCCCTGCGGTTCGGGGACATGGACCTCTTCAGGAACATCACCCTGCGCCTGGCGCCGGGGGAGCGGCTGGGACTGGTGGGCGTGAACGGCGCAGGGAAAACCACGCTGCTGCGGCTGCTGAACGGTGAGATCGAGCCTACTGCAGGCCGGCTGAAGCGCGGCAAGACCGTCCAGACGGCCGTGCTGTCCCAGGAAGTGCGCGAGCTGGATGAGGTCGCCGACCAGCGGGTCATCGAGGTCATTGAAAACGAAAAGCGCGTCTTCAATGTTGGCGGGCGCGAGCTCTCGGCCGGACAGCTGGTGGAACAGCTCGGGTTCTCGGCACAGCGCCAGTGGACGCCCGTGAAGGAGCTCTCCGGCGGTGAGCGCCGCCGGCTGCAGCTGCTGAGGCTGCTGGTGGGCGAACCGAACGTACTGATGCTGGACGAACCCACCAATGACCTGGATACCGACACCCTCGCCGCGGTTGAGGACGTGCTGGACGGCTGGCCCGGCACCCTCGTAGTCGTCTCGCATGACCGCTATCTGCTCGAACGCGTGACGGACCACCAGATGGCCCTGCTCGGCGACGGGAAGCTGCGCGGACTGCCAGGCGGCGTGGATCAGTATTTGGAACTGCGGGAGCAGGCGCTGGCAGCGAATTCATCCTCTTCGACGGCGGCCCGCGGCTCTTCCCAGGCCGCCCGGGCAGCAGCCGCCGGTTCATCCCGCCCCGGCGCTGCAGGCGGCACCGCGACGGCTGTGGCAGCCGGCCCGGAGATCTCCGAAGCCGAGAAGCGCGCAGCGAAAAAGGACCTCACCCGGATTGAGCGTCAGCTCAGCAAGCTGACGGCCCAGGCAGAGAAAATCAATGCGCAGATGAGCGAGGTGACCCAGCGTTCGGCCGGAGCCGATTTTGAACTGCTTGCCGAACTCAACACCAAGCTCCAGGCCGTGGCTGCGGAGCAGGAGGATCTGGAAATGCAGTGGCTGGAGGCTTCCGAGCTGCTGGAATAGGAGCTAATCCAGCAGCCGCGGCAGGATATGTTCGCTGAGCAGCGGCGATAAATCGGTGCGCTCCGCCGCGGCTGCAGGCGAAATCCACAGGAGTTCCTCTATCTCCGCCGCAGCGGCCGGCTGCGGGCTCCCGGCGGGCAGGGTCCAGCCGAAAAGGCCGGCATCAATGAAGGTGTCCTCTTCATTGGCGGCGGGGCCGTACCAGTGCCCCAGATCCTCGAGGCCGGCGGCAGGGACAGCCAGTCCCAGCTCTTCGCCTACCTCGCGGGCCGCGGCAGCGGCAAACGATTCTCCGGGCTCAAGCTTGCCGCCGGGCTGCATGAACCGGCTGGTCCCGCGCTTGCGGACCAGCAGGATGCGGCCGGCGTCATCGCTCACCAGCACAGCCGAGATGCGGAGGACCGCCGGAGCGGTGTCCGGGAGGCCCCCGGCGGGCGCGGCCGTGTCCATGTGGGAGAGCCGGGGATCTTTCTGCAGGCCAGTCAGGCCGTTCCAGGACAGGTTCACCAAATGGGCAGCCACGGTTGCCTTGTCCGGAGTCCGGGAGTCCAGCCACCACTGTCCGGTCATGGCCACCATGCCCACCAGCATCTGGGCGTACATGCCGCCCACCTCGGCGCTGAGGCCGCGGCTGCCGAACTCCTTGGCCAGAATGTGTTCCACGTCCCGGGCAATCCGCGAGAGCAGCGTGGAGAAAGTGCCGTCGGGCTGGGACGGCGGTGCATCCCGGGTGAGAATCCGGAAACCGTCGGTGTGGTTCTCGATGTAATCCAGCAGCGCATAGGCAGCCCGCTCCAACAGGACGCGGGGACCGAACGGGCCGGTCAGTGACTCGGTGATCACCTGCAGGAGACGGTTGAACTCGGCGTCCACCACCTCGGTGTAAAGCCCCTCCTTGGAGCCGAAATGCTCATACACCACGGGTTTGGACACGCCAGCCGCGGCGGCTATTTCTTCGATTGTTGCGCCGTCGAGACCGCGCAGGGCGAACAGGCTTCGTGCCACTTCGATCAGCTGGGCACGGCGCTGGACGCCGGTCATACGCAGCCGTGCGCCGCCGGCGGGAGTCTTTACCACCGCTCCAGTGTACCCATCGGGCAGCGGGCCCCTCCGGTCAACTCGCGTACGCATCGGCTCCCGTGGCAGACTAAACTCTTGTGTGCGTGGCAAGCCAGGCACATGATCCGCCCTGGTGTAATGGCAGCACCCCGGCCTTTGGAGCCGTGGAGTATAGGTTCGAATCCTATGGGCGGAACGCTGTGCTGCGGCACCCCTGGCGGGGAAGCCCGGCCGGCGACGCAGAGACCGCCCGTACCACCAAGGAGCGCCATTTCGTGACCACCAACGATGTCCTGACCAGCGGTAATTCTGCGGAGGGGATTGCAGCGGTCATTGTTCTTGCAGCCGGCGCCGGCACCCGGATGAAGTCCCGGACCCCGAAGATCCTGCACCCCGTGGGCGGCATTTCAATGCTCGGACACGCCCTCGCCGCAGCATCGGCACTGCACCCGCGCTTCCTGGCCGTTGTGGTGCGCCACGAACGCGACATCGTGGCCGCGCATGCTGCCAGCCATGCACCGGAGGCCGTGATTGTTGACCAGGACGAGGTGCCGGGAACCGGGCGCGCCGTCCAGGTGGCTGTCTCAGCACTGGATGCCGTGAGCACACTCGAAGGCACCGTAGTGGTCACCTACGGCGACGCACCCCTGCTGGAAGCGGATACCCTGCGCAGCCTGGTCGCCGTGCATGAAACAGACGGCAACGCAGTGACGGTGCTGACCGCCCGGCTGGCCGACCCCACCGGCTACGGACGGGTGCTGCGCGCCGAAGACGGCACGGTGACCGGCATCGTCGAGCACAAGGACGCCACCGATGAACAGCGTGCGGTGGATGAGATCAACTCGGGAATCTACGCTTTCGACGCCGCCGTGCTGCGCGGCGCCCTGGAATCGGTCACCACGCAAAACTCCCAGGGCGAGATGTACCTGACCGATGTCCTGGCCATCGCCCGGAATGCCGGTGGCCGGATCGCTGCCATGGTGACGGAGGATCAGTGGCAGGTGGAAGGGGCCAATGACCGGGTCCAGCTGGCCGCCCTGAACGCAGAACATAACCGGCGAATCCTGGAAAAGTGGATGCGTGCCGGGGTTACCATCACGGACCCCGCCACCACCTGGATCGATTCGACCGTAACCCTGGCCGAAGACGTCACCATCCTTCCCGGCACGCAGCTGCACGGGAGCACCAGTATCGCCCGTGACGCCGTCGTCGGCCCGGATACCACCCTGACGGACGTCCAGGTGGGCGAAGGCGCATCAGTGGTCCGCACGCACGGCAGCGACGCGGTCCTGGGTGCCGGTGCCAGCGTTGGTCCGTTCGCCTACCTGCGTCCCGGCACCGTGCTGGGCGTGAAGGGCAAGATCGGGACCTTCGTGGAAACCAAGAACGCCAACATCGGTGACGGCTCCAAGGTTCCCCACCTTTCCTATGTGGGGGACGCCACCATCGGTGAGCAGTCCAACATCGGTGCCGCCTCCGTTTTCGTCAACTACGACGGCGTCAACAAGCACCACACAACCATCGGATCGCACGTGCGGATGGGCAGCGACAACATGTATGTGGCGCCCGTCACCGTAGGCGACGGGGCGTACAGTGGAGCCGGAACGGTGGTCCGCAAGGACGTCCCGGCCGGTGCCCTGGCCATCAATGTCGCCCCGCAGCGCAACCTGGATGGCTGGGTGCAGGCCAATCGGGCCGGCACCGCCGCCGCAGAGGCCGCCGCAGCGGCCCTTTCAGCTTCTTCCCCCACAGGTAACCCCACGCGAGAAAGCGACCACGAATGAGCAGCGAAATCACCTCCAAGGGTGAAAAGAAGCTCGTCCTAGCCACAGGACGGGCCCATCCAGAGCTGGCAGAGGAAATTGCACGCTGCCTGGATACGGATCTGCTGCCGCTGGCTGCGTATGACTTCGCCAACGGCGAGATCTACGTCCGGCCGAACGAGAGCGTGCGCGGTACCGACGCCTTCGTGATCCAGGCCCACCCGGCACCGCTGAACAACTGGCTGATGGAACAGCTGATCATGATCGACGCGCTCAAGCGGGCCTCGGCCCAGCGCATCACCGTGGTTTCCCCGTTCTACCCGTATGCCCGGCAGGACAAGAAGGGCCGCGGCCGCGAACCCATCTCCGCACGCCTGATCGCCGACCTGTACAAAACGGCCGGCGCGGACCGCATCATGAGCGTGGATCTGCACACCGCGCAGATCCAGGGCTTCTTCGACGGTCCGGTGGATCACCTGATGGCCATCCCGCTGCTGGCTGATTACATCCGCACCCGGGTGGATGCCACCAACGTCACCGTGGTCTCTCCGGATACCGGCCGCGTCCGCGTTGCCGAGCAGTGGGCCGAACGCCTCGGCGGTGCGCCCCTCGCGTTCGTGCACAAGAGCCGCGACCTGACTGTGCCCAACCAGGCCGTGTCCAAGCAGGTAGTGGGACAGATCGAGGGCCGTACCTGCGTGCTCATCGACGACATGATCGACACCGGCGGAACCATTGCAGGTGCCGTACGCGTGCTGAAGGAAGCCGGCGCGAAGGATGTCATCATCGCCGCCACGCACGCCGTGCTCTCCGATCCTGCCGCACGGACGCTGGCTGAGTCCGGTGCGCGGGAAGTGGTGGTTACCAATACGCTGCCCATCCCTGCCGCCAAGCGCTTCGAGCAGCTCACCGTCCTCTCCATTGCGCCGATGATTGCCCGGGCCATCCGGGAAGTCTTCGAAGACGGATCAGTGACCAGCCTCTTCGACGGCAAGGTCTAAGCGGTACCGCTGCGCAGACAGGGCGCCCGTCCGGACTTCGGTTCGGGCGGGCGCCTGTGTGCTGGTAGCATTAAGCCCGATGCCTAGGCGAGGGAGCGGCCCGGAAGAATCCGGGCGGACTCCGTTATCGACGGTGGCTGGCAACTTCTGACCGTACAGGGACCGGATTCCCCCGTTCCGCATGCTGTACGGTGCACTGTTCCGAAACCGGCGCCTACGCCCATGGACAGCCGACACGGCACCCACGGAACACCACATACAGGAGTAGCAATGTCTGAGCAGAAGCTCGCAGGAACCACCCGCACCGACTTCGGCAAGGGAGCGGCCCGCAAGGCCCGCGTCGCCGGCCAGATCCCCGCCGTCATCTACGGCCACGGTGCCGACGTTATGCACATCCTGCTGCCCGCCAAGGCCACCACCCTGGCAGTCCGCACCTCCAACGCCCTGCTGGAGATCGACGTCGACGGCGAGTCCCACCTGGCCCTGGCCAAGGACATCCAGCGCGATCCGATCAAGCAGATCATCGAGCACATCGACCTCCTGACCGTCCGCAAGGGCGAAAAGGTCGAGGTTGAGGTCAATGTCCACGTAGAAGGCGAACTCGCCCCGGGCTCGGCCGTCTTCAACCAGGAAGCCAACACCGTCCTGGTTGCCGCAGACGCCACCAACCTGCCCGAGACCATCGTCGTCAGCATCGAAGGCCGCACCGCCGGCGAGCACATCTACGCCAAGGACCTGCAGCTGCCCTCCGGCGTCGAGCTGCTGCTTGATCCCGAGACCATGGTCATCAACATCTCCGAGTCCACTGTTCAGGATCTGGGCGAGTCCGCTGACGCCCCGGCCGAGGGCGACGTGGCCCCGGAAGTTGTCGAGAACTAATACCGCGTGAGCAGCAACACCTGGCTTGTAGCCGGGCTCGGGAACCCCGGGCCCGGCTACAGCCGTAACCGGCACAATGTCGGTCAGATGGTTCTGGATGAACTGGCCGCACGCATGGGTGGCAGGTTCAAATCCCACAAGTCACGTGCCCAGATTCTTGAAGGCAGGCTGGGGATCGGCGGCCCGCGGGTGGTCCTGGCCAAGCCGCTGACGTATATGAATCTCTCCGGCGGACCGGTCTCCGCCCTGTCAAAGTTCTTCGACATTGATCCGGAGCAGATTGTCGCAGTCCATGACGAGATAGACATTCCGTTCAACACCATCAAGCTCAAGCGCGGCGGCGGCGAGGGCGGACACAACGGACTGCGCGACATGAGCAAAGCCCTGGGTACCAAGGATTACCTGCGGGTCCGTGTGGGCGTCGGCCGCCCGCCGGGACGCATGGACACTGCCGACTATGTCCTCAAGGATTTCTCCGGCACGGAGGCAAAGGAACTTCCCTTCCTGGTAGGCGACGCTGCGGACGCAGTTGAGCTGCTCCTTTCCGAAGGGCTGACCGCCGCGCAGCAGAAGTTTCACACCAGCGCCTGACGCTGTCGCGGTGTAGGTAGCCGGCAGCCGAGAATGGGGTAGGTTTCCAGCGCCCGGAAGTCCGCCCGGCCATTGTTTCGCTTCTGTAACGGGGCCTAAAATGGAACCAGCCGTTAGGGCTCCCAAAGCGGGGCCGGCGTCGGGAGGCCTCCGAGACTGGGCCACCCCCATCCCGGCGCCGGTCCCTTTAACACCGCCTCCTAGTGCGCCGCCTTTAGTCCATCCCTTAACGCACCGCCTTGGCGGGATTATTGCGGGTGTGCTTTGCAGGACGTCGGTTTCCTCCCCCGGAACATGCGTTTGTATCTAGACGTGGCACGGGCGCAGGCGTATGCTCCAAGCCACTGAGCATACTGACCGGTAGCTACCGATAGCTGTTGAATCCGTGATCCGGATGTCTCGCTAGCGTTTTTGGGGGCTGGGGCTGACCCATGAAGAATGCGTCTAATGTCGCTGACCTGGTGGGACGCGCCGCCACGTTGGACAAGCTGTGCGAAAGCCTGACTGCAGGCGGCGCAGGGGCCATCATTCTGGGCCGTGCAGGCGTCGGCAAGACCGCCTTCCTCCGGGCTGCAGCGGATCGCTTGCAGGCCGATTTCCACATCGTGTATCTGCGGGGGAGCGCGATTTCGGCGCAGACACCCTACGGCGCTCTTTCCGTCCTGATCAGTGAGCTTCCCGAATCGGTGGCGGACAACCCCCTCCGGCTCCTGCAGGAGCTGAGCCGGAGTCTTGCTGCGAAGGCCCGGGGCCTGAGGGTCCTGCTTGCTGTAGACAACGCCGATCGTTTGGACCGGTCAACCTGCATGGTGTTGTCCCAGCTGTTGCGGCGGGGAAGCATTGCGGTACTGGCAGCGGCCTCCCTCAGATGGGAGGCCGGTGATGAGCTGCTGGATCTTTGGAGCGAGGGGCTGCTGGAGCGCCTGGAGCTGGAGGCGCTTTCGGAGCGGCAGACCAGGGACCTGATGCAGCAGATGCTCGGAGGCACGGTCTCCTCGCTGGCTGCAGGGACAATGTGGCGCGAGGGGGAGGGAAGCCCCAGGTACATCCGGCTCATGACCGGGCAGCAGGTGCTGTCCGGCACCCTGGTGAACCGGGGCGGTGTCTGGGTTCGGACCGCCCCGTTTATCCCCACGGGCGATATCAGTGAAGTAGTGGACACGGTCCTGGACCGGCTCGATGCCCGGGAGCGGAGGTTCGTGGAAATCCTTGCGCTGTGCGCCGGCATGCCGATGGACACGGCCCTGGACCTGGTTCCGGCGAGCGTCATCGACCTGCTTGAAGAGCAGCAGGTTATAGAGGTTGGCGGCCGGGGTCCGCGGGTAGTGCTTGCTGCCGGAACCGGCGCGAGCATCATTGCCGAGAGTATGGCTCCGGGCCGGAAGCGGCACCTGTGGGAGGAGGTTTCCTCCCTGATGGATCCCGCGGCAATGGAGCCGGCGGAGCTGGTGTCCTACGTTTCATGGACCATGGCCTGCGGGGAACTGCCGGCACCGGATGATGCCCGTCGGGCCGCATATGAAGCCAACAACAACGCCGACGGGCGGTCCGCCCTCAGGTTTGCACGGGCGGTGCCGTCTGATGTGCGCGGCCAGGAACTGGTGCTCGAAGAGCTCCGTGCCCTTTATGCCCTCGGCGATCTGGAGGAAGCGGTACGCGTTTTCCAGGGGATCGAACAGCGGCTCGATCCCGCCAGGAGGAGCAGCTACGTTCCGCTCCTGCTGCTGCATGCCCGGGCGCTGTCCCGGCTGCCCGGCGCAGGTGACCCCGCACCGGTACTGGCAGCGATCGAGGCAACTCGTCCGGAAGCAGGAGATACCGCGGATCATGAGGCAGCGGCAGTGCTGGTGAAAGCCTCGCTCGCAGCTTACCGCGGAAACCCCGGCGGGGTCCATACAGAACTGGCACAACTGGCCGCAGACCGCCGGCTAAGTCCATCGACCCGGATTCAGGTGCGCGTCCTCCAAGCGAACACCTTGGCGTTGTCCGGTCAACTTCATGAGGCCTTGGAAATAGTCGAAGGACTTGGCGCCCCGTTGGAGTATCCGGTGACCGCGAGGAGTTCAGAAGAGGTCTGTACACGCATTTTCGACACCTATCTGCTTGCAGGCGAGCTCGAGCGGGCCGCCGAATTTGTCCGGGCCTTCGATGAGGCCGGCATCCGGCCCTCCTATCATGGCAGCGCCGGTGAACTGGCGCAGGCACTGCTGGCGGTCTGGAAAGGCCAGCGTGCCGCTGCAGCCGAGGCACTTGCGGGCGGTGTCGGTCAGCTTGCCGTCCACGATCCCCGGGACATGATGCCGCTGGCAAGAACATTGACCGCGTGGATCCACCGGCAACAGGGGCAGAACTCCGCTGAGGCCGGGGAACCCGCCGAGTCACACCGCCCAAAATTCTTGCCCGATAGTTTCCGGCGCTTTCAGATCTCGTATTTCTCCATCCTTGCCGGGGACCTCGAACGTGAAACCTGCTGCAGGTTGCTGCGGACGGAGGCGATCCAATCTGAGGGAGAGGGAAACACCGCATATGCCCTGCATTTCCTGGCTGCGGCCTTGCGGTTTGGCGACCGGGAGGCAGCAGCCGCGATCCTTCGGCTGCATCGGGATACCCACGGGCGCTTCGGCACGCTGCTGCGGGAGTATGCGGCGGGCCTGCTTCAGGCCGATCCGGACCGTTTGACCGCGGCGGCCCGGGGTCTTGGCGGCCTGGGGCAGCATCAGCTGTGTCTGGCAGCTGCCCGGACGGCAGCGGAACTATTGTCCGCGGGCACCGCGGAGGAGGACCGCAGGCTGGCAAGGACAGCAAGAGACCTGGCGAATTCAAGCCTCCGCCGGATGGAACATGCCGGGGGACAGAGGGAAACGCTGGCAGAATTGAGCGAATTTGAAGCTGATCTTGCGCATCGTGCGGTTACGATGGCGACCACTTCGCAAATAGCCCGGGAGCTTAACCTGTCTCCTCGAACCATCGAGTGGCATCTGGGCAAGATCTTTGCCAAGCTCCACGTCTCCGGGCGTGCCGAGCTTGCCGAAGTTCTGGCCTGAAGCTGACGTTGGGGGGAATGGGAATGCACGGGTCGAACCTGCGGTCACTGGCAGGCAGGGATGATGTTCTTGCCGCCGTGCTTCAGAGTCTCCGGCGTCCGGGTGGATACGGCGCCGTTGTCGCGGCCGAAACGGGTCTGGGTAAGACCGCTGTCGGGGCTGCTGCGGCTCGTGCGCTGAACACCGAAACCCCGGTGTACTGGGTTTACTCCAGCCCGGCACTGACGGCCGTGCCATACGGTGCGCTTGCTGCCCTGCTGCCTGACCTTGCGCCGGAGGAGACCGGATCGCCGCTGGCGGTTATGCGTGCCCTGACCGCGCGGCTTGATCTCCATGCCCGTCCGGGCCGGACTCCGGAAAAAACAGTACCCGTGGTGATCGTGGATGATGCCCATGACATTGACCCACCGAGCCTGGACCTCCTGGCACAGCTGCTGGATGCCGGACGTATCCGCCTGCTGATCCTCACACGCGCATTCTCCGACGTATCCGCTGTACTTCCGCATATGTGGGACGGCCAGCTTAGCCGCCACCGGCTCACGGCACTGACAGAAGCCGAAACCCAGCAGCTGTGCGAAGAGGAACTTCAGGGGCAGATCAGTGCCACCGCCGCCATAGAACTGGCCCGCCTGACCGGTGGGAATCCCATGTATCTGCTGGCACTGATCGAGGAATCCGTGCGAAGCGGCGTACTCCTCCAGCGGCACGGAATCTGGGTCCTTTCGGACGCCGGGCCACCATTGGGTGGAAGGGTGGGAGACCTGGTCAAAGCCCAGCTGAGAGGCTTGGCGGCTGAGGACCGCGCCACCCTGGAATCCATCTGCCTCGCTGAACCACTTCCGTTGTCCGTTGCGTTTGAATTGAAAATGCACAGTTCCGTAGACACACTTGTGGAGTTGCTTCTCATTCAGGTGGTAACGGAAGAGGACGGCCGCACCGCGCTCCGGCCGCTGCATCCGCTTTACGGCGAGGTTATCCGCCGCATGGTTCCGGCGGCCCGCAGCTCCAGGTTGCATAAACAGCTGCAGGAAGTACTGCCCGGTGTGTGCGTGGGAGCTGAAGGGCTGGTGCGCTGGGTCGCATGGTCCCTGGACCTGGGCGCCCCGGTCCAGGCGGATGCATTGTTGAAGGCTGCAGATGCCGCCAATAACCGGTCAAACCCCCGCCTGGCACTGCGCATGGCCGATGCCGCCGCCGGGGGACCGCAGCAGGTCCAGGCTCGGATACAGAAGGCACGTGCCCTGCTGCAGCTGGGAGACGCGGATGCTGCCGCAACAGCGGCAGCGGGAACGCTGGAAGAAGCACCGGATCTGGAAAGCCTGAAACAGGCGGTGATGGTGGAAGTGCGCCTTTCCATGGGATCTGCGGCAGGAAACGGTTGGGCAGTGGGTCTGGCCGAACGGTGGACGCGGGCCGTTGAACACCTGCCCGGAGTTTCCGCCGCCGAGGTGGTCCGCAAGGCACACGGGGGAGCGCAAATGCTTCTGCTGCTGGGCAGAGTCAGGGACGGGGATTATGCAGAGGCCGAACTTGAAATGGCCCCGGCACTGCAGCAGGCGCGCGAAAGCGGAGCCCAGGAGCGCATTCTCTTCCTTGAGGCGCTGACTGCGGAGGTCCTTCTGGCCACCGGGCGGTCCAGGTCCGCACTGGATCACAGCCGGGCAGCGATGGCCATGCTGCAGATGGAGGCGCCGGGTGCGCTGCTCTACCGCCCCTTTGTCCTACACCGTCATCTCGCCGCCCTGCTCTGGCTCGGTGAATGGGAGGAAGTCCGGGAGTGCGTGGCCTCGGCAGATTCCCCGGTGCAGCAGACACTGCTTCATCTGGCCGGAATTGCAGACTTCGCGCTCGGGCTGTCCCGTCTGCGTACCAATTCGCTGGACGCGGCCATCAGGCACTTTACCGCTGCAGCGGAGGCGGCGCAGGACAACGATACCGAGGGACTGCTTCGCCTCTCCCAGGCACTGGGATCATTCGCCGCCGGGGTGCTGGGGCAGCGTGAGCTTGCAGGGCGGCTGCTTCGTAGCGCCGAAAGCACACCGCCGCGGGGACCGCTGCAATACCAGCTGCTGGCCGAAGGCATGATTGCCGGTGCCCTGGCAGCACGGGATTCAGACGATGCTTCACTGCAGCGGCTGCGCGATGCTGCGGATGCGGCGCAGGAGCGCTCCTGCAGCGCGGTTGAGTTTACCCTGCGGCATCTTGCCTTTCGGATCGGTGATTTCTCGGAAGCCGCCCGGTTGCTGAAAGTCTCCGAAGGCCTGGAAGGCCCCCAGGCCCCTGTCCTGAACAAAGTGGCGCGCGCCGTCGTCGACCAGGATGTGGCTGCCCTCGTGGAGTTGGCGGCGGGTCCCGCCTCTGATCCTGAAATGGATCTGCTGCTTATCCGGCAGTGTCTGTATGAGGCGTTGCGGTTGGCGCGAAAGGGCAATGACAGGGCGTTGCTGAACCGCATTCAGCGCCTCGTTGGCAGGCAGGGCAGCGGACGCACGCCATTGCCGGAACTGACCCGGCGGGAACGCGATGTTGCTGCCCTGGTTGCGGCCGGCCACCGCAACGCGGAGATTGCCCGGCAGCTGAATCTCTCAGTCAGGACTGTGGAAGGGCACATTTACCGGACGTACGAGAAGCTGGGCATCAGCCGGCGTGAGGAACTCAGGGCACGTTTCCCTTCCCTGGAGGACGCAGCGGCAGACTGGAAGCCCCTGTCGCAGCCCGAGTAGTCTGCCGGGAAAACACCAGTAGGTTTTACTCGGGCGCAGCCATTGGGCACTTCGTAGGGTTGGCAATGTTACTCGGGGTTCAGCCGGCGCGGTCCTACCGGTTCTGCCTGCAGCGTTTTGAAGAACATCCGCGGTTCGGGGGGTAACAGCGGATGTCACGGCTCCGTGAATGTCACGGCAAGACACTGCCAGGCCGTACCGCTAGGCTGCTTCGGCGTCCCGAGTCCCACATACGGAGCCGGCGGCGTCGATGCCCTCTGAGACCGGGGCGTCCCCCCAGCCGCCGCCGGCTCCTTCTGTCTCTTCTTCCGACGCTTATTTTCCGTATTGGTGTGTCATAGATCGCCACCCGAGCGCTTTACTACCGGACACACGTACTCCGGCGCTATCCAGGCCCGGCGGACAGATGGAGCCCATCGATGGATCTTGCCGGCCGCCCCATGGCCCGCACCGCGACCCGTGAGGATCGGACCGCGTCGGTTCCGCCCTTATCTGCACAGCTGCTGCCGCAGGTCCAAAGTGCTGCTGCGGCAGCCGGGGATGCCCTGGCCGCCGGTAAAAGCGTGGTGGTTTCCGGTGCGGCCGGAACCGGAAAGTCAGCGGTCCTGGCCCGTGTCCTGGGACAACTCAGCGGGGAATACTCCGTGCTGCGCCTGCGTGGGGCCGCGTCCCTGTCGGAAAAACCCTTCGGCGGTCTCTTCTGGCTGCTTAGCGAGCTGCCGCCGGAGACACTGTCCAACCCGGTCTACGTGCTCCAGTTTGTCCGGCGCGTACTGGAGGAAAAGGCGGCAGGCGGCCGGCTTGTCCTGGCGATAGAGCATGCAGAGGACCTGGACTCGGTCAGCATAGCCATCCTGCTGCAGCTCTGCCGCGGGGGGTGTGCACAAATGCTCGCAACGGTCCGGAACGTGGCCGCCTGCCCGGAAGATTTTGTGCACTGGTGGGCCGGAGACCCCGTCCACCGCGAAGACCTCATTCCCCTGCGGCCAAGCGGCACCCGGCTGCTGCTCGAGGGCATGGCCGGCGCGCCTGTGTCCAGCCGCCTGCTAATGGAAGTGCAGGCACGAAGCCTGGGTAATCCGCGGCTGGCCGCCCTGTTCTTTGAAGAACAGCTCCTGGCACGGACGGTCCTCAAACGAAGGGGTATCTGGGTATGGACAGGCTCCGTCTCTTATGCCGGAACGCTGGCTGAGCGGGTCGATTCAGAAACCGGCACCCTTGGCTCCGCTGAAAGGCTGGCGGTCGAGACTCTTGCACTGACTGGCGGGCTCCCTCTGGAGGTGTTGCTGCGTCTGGCTGACCCGGCAGCGGTTGAGCGGCTTGAGGAGAGCGCACTCGTTGAAGCCAGCGGGCAGCCGCGTGCGCTGCGGCTCAAGGATCCGTTGCTGGCCGAAGCAGCGGCCGCGCTTGTGCCGCACGGCCGTGCAGCGGAAATCCGGGCCCGGATTGCCGGCCGTTCCGCTTCCCGAGAGGACATCGCGGCACCGTCCGGGGCATTCGGGGCTGCGCCGGGAACCGGTGGCCGTGAAGGACAATTACTCGGGCTTCTCCCCGGTGAACCGCGTTTTATGGCGGTATTGCGCGCGGCACGCGAGCTGGCGGCCTGCGGGCAATGGTCTGAGGCAATACGGTCAGCGTCCATGTGCCTGGACACGGTCCTGATCAACCCTGCTGCACCCGGTCTGCAGCGGAGCGTGCTCTCAGAGCTCTTCCACATCTTCCTCAGCTGCGGTGAGCTGCGCCGGGCCGCCAGCCTGCTGGAACATACCGATTCGTTCCTCTCAGGCATGGAAATTCTCGGCAGCAATGACCTGTGCGAGGGAATGGTTCAAGTGCTGGGCGGCCGCGCAGACCGCGCCCTGGATTACCTGCAGCGGGCGCTCGTCCAGCTTGACCAGGAGGAAACGCCCGAGCTGGCACAGTTGGCAGCAACTGCTGCGGCATACGCGTGCGTCCTCCTGAAAGACCGGCGGGCAGGACTGGATTACCTCGATGTCGCCGCAGTTGCAGGGAAAATCCGGGCCGCTGAGGACAGCACCGGCGCCGCAGCGAATCTCATTCGTTGCTTCTCCGGGCTTTGCGCGGCCCGGGGTATGGCCGGAGACCCGGACACGGTAACCGTACCGTCCGGCGGATGCGCGTCGTTGCCCGCTGAATCAGCGGGATTACAGGATCAGCGCAGCGGGCGGAGCTGTACATCGGCCGGTGCGAAGCAGACGGTGGCCAGGCTGCCGGTATTGGCAGCGGCTGCGCTGCAGGGCTGCAGCGGCGCAGCAGAGATGCTCCGCGAGGAATTGCGCGGGTGCAGCGGCACGGCCGCAGACATGTACCTGGATCTGGCCCACGGCCTGCTCGAATCCGATGTCCCATGCATGCTGAGTGCAGCCGAAACGGCGACAGTGCTGGGCCACTTCCTCATTGCCTACGAGGCAGCCGGCGGGGCAGCCCGGCGTGCCCGGGAACAATCCGACCGCCAGGGGCTGCGGGCTGCACGGCGGATAGAGAATGCTAGCTACCGGATGCTGCTGGCTGCCAACTCGGTAACGGACCGCCTGCTGGAGCTTTCCGAGTTCGAGCGGGAACTCGCACTCGGTGCGGCCGCAGGCCGGAGCAGTTCGCACCTGGGTACCGCACTGCACCTGTCGCCGCGGACCATTGACTGGCATCTGGGCCGAATCTTCCAAAAGCTACGTGTATCCGGACGCGCGGAACTGCGTGAGTGCCTGAAAACTGAGCGGCAGCAGACCTGAACCGATCCCGGGAATGCGCGGAAGAGCCGTTTACCGGGTGATCCACACTCCCAAACTACGTAATCATGCACGGTCCCTGAACGCCATTCCCAAGTAACCGAGTAGCGCAACTAGGGACGGCTACTCATGTACTGCAGCGGAGGCCTTAATACGCTGGTGCCAGACAGCATCGCCGGTTCCGTCCGCAGGACGGAACCGGAACACAGCGGCCACCCGGTAACGAACCGGCAGAACTGATTTGACGAAACCGGATATCACCGACATTCGATAGAAACAGGTCTCACAGTGCAGCTACATAACGATCACCAGTCCCATCACCGCCGCACGGGCGGGGCCCCGCTCCACAGCGGAGCACCGGATGCCTCCGGACCCGCTGTTCCCTCCGGTCCCGCTGTTCATGAGACGCCCACCGCGGGTGCGGGCGCCGCCGTCGTCGGCCGGGAACGGGTGCTCGAAGAGGTGCTGCAGTCCCTCGCCGGCACGGCACAGGGTGCCGGATGCGTGCTCGTAGGGGAAAGCGGCATCGGCAAGACGGCCGTAATGCAGCACGCTCTGCGGCACCTGGGCGATGAGACGTTCGTGGTGCAGGTCCGGGGCTCCGAGTTCGCCGGGCGCACGCCTTTTGGCGCATTAACGTTTCTTCTCTCGGACCTGGACCCCGAACTTTCCAACCACCCGGTGATGATCCTCCGCGGCCTCACGGAACTGATCAAGGAACGCGCCAACGGCCGTCCCGTGCTTTTGGCGGTAGACAACGCCGAGGAACTGGACGAGTTTTCCGCCATGGTGCTCACGCAGATGGTGCTTAACCGCAGTGCCGGAATGCTGGTGGCTTTCCGTGACTTCAGTTCGGCCCCCGGCGAATTCACGGGCCTCTGGCGGGATGGCATTCTCGCCAGGGTAGACCTGGAGCCGCTGACGGTCCTTGAGGGGGCCGCCTATCTGGGTTCGCTGCTGGGCGGAAAAGTGTCCCGGGCCGCCGCTGCGGCTATACACGGCTATGCCGGCGGAAACCCCCAGCTGCTCTCCCTGGCCAGTTCCGACTTCCAGGACTCCGGGCGGTTGCGTATGCACAACGGCAGCTGGGTGCTGGCGCCGGGGGAGGATATCCGCGGCGGACGTGTCGCCTCGGCCGTGCTCAACAGCCTCAACGGGTTGTCGGCAGCGCAGACCCAGCTGCTGCAGCTGCTCTCCATGGCCGGTTCGCTGCCGCTGCCCGTGGTCCTGGCGCAGCTGGACAGCGCCGAACTGGACGAGCTGCAGGAACACGGCACGGTTGCCCTGGACATCCGCCCGGTCCCTGACGTCAGAATCAGCAGCCCGGTGCTGGTTCGCTCCTTACGGTCCGGACTGGGGCCGGCCCGGCAGCGCCGGCTTTTTGAAGAGTTGGCTCCCTTCCTCAATACCGTCGAGGGATTCGTCCTGGATGATGTGCTCCTGGCCCGCTGGCTGGAGGCCATTGGCGAGGTGCCGCCGGCCCAGCTCGCCGTGCGCGCAGCCCGGCGGGCCACAGCTGCGGGAAATCCCGACAGCGCGGTTGCCGTGCTATCAGCCGCTTTCAATACGCAGGAAGAGAACGCGGGCGCCGTCGTGGAACTCGCACGGGCACGAACAGAGCAGGGCGAGTACGGTGCTGCGCTGGGTATCCTTTCCCGTTACCGGGGGAGCGAGGCAGCTCCCGACGCCGGTGACCGGATTCGGCTGTTGCTGGCAGAATGCCGCGTCCTCTGTATCGAGGCCACCGGGCTCCGGGATCCCCGCTCCGCAGCAGCACCGGCAGAGCCCGCCCGGATGCGCCACACGGAGCTGTTTTCTCAAGTAGAGGACGAGATTACCGCCCTGGGGAAGACGCCCGGCATCGACATCGTGGAGCTGAGGCGCGATCTGATTCTGGCCCGGGCAGAATGCCACTCCGCCCACGGGCGTTTCCTGGATAACGCGACCTATCTGGCCTCCGAAGAGGTGGAGACGGCGGCCGCGGATCTTGAATTCCGTATTCTCCGGTCTGCCTGGCTGTGCGAGGCATGGGGCATGACCAGCCGCCAGGATGACGCGGTGGAACTTGCTGCCCAGATGGAGCGGTTGTTGCCCGGTGCCGGTCTCAGCGCCGGGACCTATGCCCGGGTGGCCGGCAAACTCCTGCACACCTATCTGATCACCGGGGAGCTGCACGCGTGCGAACGGTTACTGGATTCCGCGGCGGCAACGGGGATGGAGGGTACGTATACCGAACTGGGGCAGGGACTGCTTCATGCCTTCGCCGGACGGCCCGAGCCGGCCCTCGCCGCCCTGCTTCCGGCGGTAGGCCAGCTGGCGGTGGGCGGTCCGGCAGCGTTCCTGCCCCTGGCGGCGGCTGCAGCCGCCTACTGCCACGCCATGGACGGGCGGTTGGACGAGGCACTCCAGTACCTGCAGATACAACGCGGCGCAGCCGACGGCGGGCCTTGGACCGTACGGCGCGGTGCCAGGCACTTCGCTGCTCTGGCTGAGGCAGCGCTGGGGACGGAAACAGGGAGCCGCCGCTTCGCTTCCCTTGCAGCGCAGGACCATAAACGCAGCGCCTATGCGTATGAACTGCTGGCCCGCCTGACGGCCATGCGGCTGGGGGATGAGGACAGCCTGGACGAGGTACTGTCCGTGGCGGCAAGCCTGCAGGGGGACTTCGCCGCGCTCTGTGAAAGCTATGCAAAGGGACTGGGCAATGCGGACGCCCAGCTGCTTCTCCGGGCCTCCGAAATGGCAGGAAACTCCGGGCATCAGCTGCTGGCCAGGGAAATCTCCGAACATGCCCTGGGGATCGCCTCGGGTGCGGGGGACCGGGCAACCGTCCGCTTCATCCACCGCAGCCGCAGGGCCACGGGCCCCGAAACGGCCGCGGAAGCTGCTGATGAAATCCTCGGGGCACTGACTGCCAGGGAGCGCTCCATCGCCCGCAAGGCGGCAGCCGGCACAAGCAACAAGAAAATCGCGGAAGAACTGGGGATCTCGGTCAGGACGGTCGAGGGGCACCTTTACCAGGTCTATTCCAAACTCCATGTTGGCAGCAGGCGGGAACTTGCCCGCACCATTGCGGAACAGGCAGGAGCAAAGAAATGACAATCTGGGGTCAGAGCCGTCAGCTGTTCGGACGTGAACGCGAACTCGCGGAGGTCGCCGGACGGTTGCTGGACCCCGGGCTGCGCGGCGTCGTACTCCTTGGCGACGAAGGCATTGGCAAGTCCTCCCTCGCGGAGCAGGCGGCCGAGAGCCTTTCCTCGATCATGGTCCCTTATTACGTCTGCGGCAGTCCCGTGCTCTCCAGGATGCCCTACGGCATCCTGTCCACCTACCTCGGCCGGGCCACCGCGGCGGAGATGGAATCCCCGCTCACTGTCCTGCGGACTGTTCGGACACACTTCCAGCGGCTGACGGAAACCAACGGCCTGCAGACGCTGCTGGTGGTGGACAACGCACAATACCTGGATGAGGCCAGCGCGCATCTGCTCACCCAGCTTGCCATGTCCGGCGAACTCCGGCTGATGGTCATTTCCCGGGCACGGGCACCCCGGATCCACGAACTGCTCTCCCTGGCCAGGGACGGGCTGCTCGCGCGGATCGACCTGGGCCCGCTGTCGCACGAGGCAGTTCACGAGTTCTGCGTCAGCGTGCTTGGCGGTCCGGTACTGCAGGCATCCACCACGCTCTTAAACCGCATCTCCGGAGGCAATCCGCTGTACGTCAAGGAGCTGCTGGGACGTGCCCAGCGGCAACAGCGGCTGGTTGAAGCAAACGGAGCCTGGTTCCTGCGGGGCAGGCCGGACTGTCTGGATACCTCCCTGGTAGACCTGGTGAAGAGCATGCTCGGGTCCCGCACCCCGGCTGAACGGAACGTCCTTGAAACCCTGGCACTGGCCGAACGGCTGCCACGGTCCGTCCTGTCGGCGGTGGCCGACGACGAAGCCGTCCGTTCGCTGGTGATCGACGGCATTATGGAAATCCTGCCGGACCGGGATGAATCCGCCCATTTGGTTCAGCTCCTGCACGAAGAGATCATCCGCAGCCTGGTCCCGGCCGCCCGCAGTGCGGAAATCCGCGCGCGGGTCCTGGGCTGCTACGCCCCGGGTTCCCCGGGCAGCTCCATGAACCCGGGTGACATCAGTACGCTGCTTCGTCAGACTGAATGGGCGTTGGACTGTGGAGACCGGCTGCCCGGGGAGCATTTGCTTGCGGCCTCCCGGGCGGCGAACGGGATAGGAGACGCTGCCAGGGCACAGCGTTTCGCAGCCGCCATAACCGCCGTGCCTTTCCGTGCCGCAGCCGAAGTGGAGCTCGCCGTCGCGCACGCCAAGCAGGGCAGCTACGGGCAGGCCCGGGACCGGCTCGATGCGTTGGGGAAGCGGATGAGTGCGGACAAAGCAGCCGTGTGGGACCGGCTGACCCTTCACCGGGCGATGTTCGTCAGCGCGCTGAGCCGGACCAGCGGGCCCGGCGAGGGACTAACTGCCCTGACAGATAAGTGGAAGACCGCTTCGGCTCCGGCCGAAGACGACCCGGGCGTAGCGGAGCAGGTACGGGTGTCCATGGAGGTCCTCAACGCGTCCGCACTGATTCTCGACGGCGAGTACGAACAGGCATGCACCCTCCTTGCAGCCCTTGACACCGGTGGCCTCCTGCCGGATGCGGCGGAACTGGCGGTATTGATTCACGGCCTCTACGCCGAGGTCCTGACCGCGTGCGGGGACGTGGAGCCTGCCCTGCAACAGGCCGCGGCCGCCGCGACCATGCTGGATACCGGTGGCGGAGAGCTGCAGGGGTATGCCGGGTTTGTTTTCGTCCGCCAGGCCCAGGCCATGCTGCATGGCGGCCGGTTTGGCCAGCTGGAACAGCTGCTTGCCCGGATGCATTCCGTTCCCCAGCACCAATTGACCCTTCTCGGGGGCAGCCTGGGTGTATTCGAAGCGGCCCTTGAGATTCACCGCGGCAGGCTCCACGACGGGTTGCGGAAGCTGCGCCCGGCGGTGGAAGCGTTGCGGGAAAACGATCCGGAACTGCTGCTCCCGTATGCCCTTGGCCTGGCCGGTTACGCTGCGACCGTGGTGGCTGACGGAACGCCCGCGGCAGGTTTCGTGGCCCAGGTTCCGACAGTCGGATACACCGGTCCGCGGCATCTGTGGCTCACGGCCCAGGCTTACGCCGCGGCAGCCGAAGCCTCACAATCCACCGAGGGTCCGCCCTCCGGCCGGCTTGCTGCGCTTGCCGCAGAGGCCAGGGCAGGCGGACTGCACAGCACCGAGAAGGACATCCTGGAACTATGCCTGGCCGTTGGCGACCTTACCCAGGTAGGGCGTCTGGCCGAGCTGACTGCCGATTTTGACGGTGCCGAAGCGCAGGCACTGCATGCCTATGCCGTTGCCGTTGCCTCAGGCAACCCGGACCGGATGGTCGCGGCCGCCGAGGACGCAATCCGGGCACAGAAATACCTCGTGGCGGTAGAAAGCATCGGGCATGCCATCCGTTTCTATGGCAACCACGGAAACCTGCGCCGCCAGCGCGCCCTGATCCAGCAGCTGCGGCGGCGCAGAGAGGAACTGGCGGGCGTTACTGTCTCATATCTCAGCCCGTCCCTGCATCTGGTCCGGCTCACCCGCCGTGAGCACGAAATCGTGGACCTGCTGCTGTCCGGTGCCACCACCAAGGACATTGCCGCCCACTTCACACTCTCCCAGCGGACGGTCGAGGGGCATGTCTACCGGATCTACGTAAAACTGGGGATCAGCCGCCGAGCGGACCTTGAATCTGCCTACCGTGCCCTGGAACCCGGACATCGGAGCAGTTCCCTGGTCAGGTAATGGCTGGTCCTCTGTGCCGGCCAGCCCCAAAAATACCTGACTATATTTGGGTTTTCAGCGTTGCTGGGTAGTAGGGCAGGTACGTCCCGCCGACAGGACGAAATCCAGCTGACGAGCCGAGTATTGAGTACTCGGGTTCCTGTAGAGGACCGCTCCTACATTTGTTGCCAGTTCAAGGAAAAGGCAACCAGAAGGACGTCGGTCTCGAAATGGGAACTGAGATACATGGTCACACTGCGCCGGAATCCTACCTGCAGGCAGTACCGCCGGTCGCGGCTGGGAGTACCAGCCGACCAGTCGTTCATGCGGCGAGCCGGACCGTCCCGGGACCGAGGGGAGCCGGGGCGGTCAAAGAGCACCGCCGATACGCCCCATCCGTTTTTGATCCAGCCGGGCTGCATACCTCCGACGGCGGTTCGGCCATGGCGCAGAGCCGCAGTACGGCAGACATCGTGCTGCCGGTCCAGCCGTTTGTTTTTCCCAGCTTTACCACGGCCCGGCACTTTGGGCAGGCCGGGCGTACCAAGAGCGCTGCTGTCGTATGGAACCGTCGCTACGCCAGGATCCTCACGGTTTCGGATGCGGTGGTGGTCTTCACCGCAGCACTGGTCGGTCACGCGGCCTGGTTCGGGCTGGAAGAAGCCAAGCTGCGCGTCGGACCCTTTGCGCCCACCTACCTCATCATCTCGTGCCTCATTGGCCTGGCCTGGATGCTCGCGCTGCAGGCCTACCGCAGCCGGGACGCCCGTATCACCGGGATCGGTACTGATGAGTACAAGAGGGTAGTCAACGCCACTGTTGCCCTGATGGGAACCCTTGCCCTGGTCTCCGTGGTCTTCCAAATCGACATCGCCCGTGGATACTTCGGACTAGTGCTTCCCGGCGGTACCGCTGGATTGATCGCCGCCCGGTGGCTGCTACGGCGATGGCTGCAGATGCAGAGGCGGAAGGGGAAGTACCTCTCCCGCGTGGTTGTCCTGGGGCAGCCCCGGGACGTGCGGTACGTGGTGAACCAGATCGGTCGAAAGTCGCGGGCGGCCTACCAAGTGGTTGGCGTGGCGCTTACGGGCAAGAAAAGAGCCTGGCTTGAAGTGAACGGAGCGCAGCTTCCCGTTGTCTCAGACGCAGAGACGGTGGTTGAGGCCGTCGCGCGGGTGGGTGCAGACGCCGTAATTGTCGCAGGCCAAACCAAAGGGGGCAGCCGGTACATTCAGGAATTGGGCTGGCAGCTCGAGGAGTCCTCCACTGAACTGATTCTGACTACCGGGCTGACCAACGTCGCCGGGCCGAGGATTCACGCCCGGCCGGTGGAGGGTCTGCCTCTGATGCACGTGGAGCTTCCTCAGTACACCGGTGCCCGGCACGCCTTCAAACGGATTTTCGACGTCGTGGTGTCGTGTGCTGCCTTGCTTGCCTTGGTGCCCCTGTTTGCCATGCTGGCAATCCTGGTCAAAAAGGACAGCCCGGGGCCCGTGCTCTTCCGGCAGGAACGCGTGGGACGGGGCGGCCGTAAGTTCCTGATGCTGAAATTCCGCTCAATGGTGGAAACGGCGGAAGACGATCTGGCTGGTTTGCTGGACCAAAATGAAGGTGCCGGACTGATGTTCAAAATCCAGAATGACCCCAGAATCACCCGGGTGGGTGCCTGGATGCGGCGGTATTCGCTGGATGAACTACCCCAGTTCTGGAACGTGCTGATTGGGGACATGTCCCTGGTGGGACCGCGCCCGCCGCTGCAGCGGGAAGTCGACAGCTATGAAAAGCGGGTCCACCGCCGCCTGTACATCAAGCCCGGCATTACGGGTATGTGGCAGACCAACGGACGCTCCAACCTGAGCTGGCAAGACAGTATCCGCCTCGACCTTTACTACGTGGAGAACTGGTCTCTGACCGGCGACCTCATCATTCTGTGGCGCACCGCTGTCCAGATGGTCAAGCCGCTGGGGGCCTTCTGATGGGTCCCGCCCCGCAATCCACCGAACCGCAACAAGACCGCCACCGGAAGGCAGGAAGCATGGGAATCCGCATCGGCTACGCGCCGGGAGCTTTTGACCTGTTCCACATAGGGCACCTGAACATCCTGAAGCACGCCAAGGCGCAATGCGATTACCTTGTGGCCGGAGTTGTCTCCGACGAGCTGTGCGAAATCCGTAAGGGACAGGTCCCCGTGGTGCCCCTGCCGGAACGGCTGGAGATAGTTGCCGGACTGGCATGCGTCGACCGTGCTGTCCCGGAGATCCTGCCGGACAAGCTCGACACTTGGAGGCAACTGCGGTTCAACGTCTTTTTCAAAGGGGACGACTGGAAGGGAACCGCAGCCGGTACGGACCTTGAGAAGGCGTTTGAGGCGGTGGGCGTGGAAGTCGTGTACTTCCCCTATACGGTCCACACCTCCAGCACGCGTCTTCGCCGCAGCCTGGATCTCCTGAACGCCACGGCAGGGAGCGCGATATGAGGGTACCGGTTGCGGACAGCCGCCTGCGGATCGCCCTGGTCGGGACGCGGGGTGTGCCGGCTCGATACGGAGGGTTCGAAACCTGTGTGGAAGAAGTTGGCAAACGGCTGGTTGAACGCGGACACCAGGTGACGGTCTATTGCCGGATTGATGCCCGGACCGACACCTCGGTCCGGGAGTATCTGGGTATGGACCTGGTGCACTTACCGGCCCTGCATAAACGGTCTCTGGAGACCCTCAGCCACACCGGGCTGTCCGCTGCACACTTGCTTGGGCACCGCCCGGATGCGGCCATCGTCTTCAACGCCGCGAATTCGCCGTGGCTGCCCCTGCTTCGCGGAGCCGGGATTCCCGTGGCAACCCACGTGGACGGGCTGGAATGGAAAAGGGCAAAATGGGGTCCGGCCGGCCAGCGCTACTACCGCTACGCGGAAGCGCTGGCAGTCCGATACTCGGATGCCCTAATTGCCGACGCCGGCGGGATCCAGCAGTACTACCGGGAAGAATTCGACGCCGAAGCGGTGCTCATCACGTATGGCGCCCCGATTCTGGGGGATGCAGGCGACCACCGGCTGGCCGAGGTGGACCTAACCGCGAATCAATACCACCTGGTGGTCGCGCGGATGGAACCGGAGAACCACGTGCACACCATCGTGGAGGGATACCTCCGCAGCGGTTCAGTGCTGCCCTTGGTGGTGGTGGGCAGCGCCCCGTATGCGGAACAATACACGGGCAGTATCCGGCGAATGGCGGACGCCCGCGTCCGCTTCCTGGGCGGGGTCTGGGACCAGGAATTACTGGACCAGCTATATGCCAACTCCCGGGTGTACTGGCACGGGCACTCCGTGGGAGGAACCAATCCCTCCCTCCTGCGGGCAATGGGCGCCGGCGCTGCCGTCAACGCCTTCGATGTTGTGTTCAATCGGGAGGTCCTCAGATCAGCGGGGCGCTTCTTCACGAATCCCGAGGACGTGTCGAAGCTGGCGCTGGCGGCGGAGATCTCCCCGCAGGATGCTGCCGAACGGGGTAGGACTTCACTTCAGGAAGCAGCACGCTACGACTGGGACGATGTGACGTACAAGTACGAACTCCTGGCACGGGGGCTTGCCGCCGGAGAGTTCCGGTGCCCGGGCAGTGCCCGACGGCGACGCCCGGGCCTCCAAGAGGCCAGGCTCACGGGCGCATCGAGATAACCCGTACTGCAGCACGGCTAGGAGGGAACATGGCACATCGCGGAACGAGGGTGCGACGCCCGTTGATTGTCGGGTTGGCCGCTTTAGCGGTCGTTACGGCCACCATTGTGCTGGTTGGAGGCTATTGGTTTGGTGCGAAACCGTCTGCAGCGGAGGGTAGGGCCGACAGCGGGCAGAGCCAGTTGCTCCAATCGCCGTCGCCGCCGGTAGGTTCCCCCTCAGTTACGGGCGACGAAGCAGATACGGGGGAGGAAACGGACGCGACGCCGTCCTCTTCGCCACCCGAGGCCAGCGCGACGGCGCCTGATCCGACGCTCCAGACCCCATCCGATGAGGGCGCTGATGCCGGTATGGCAGCTGAGCCCGGCGTGCCGAGCGACCCGATCATCGCAAGCGACGCTGATGAGGGCGCTCTCGATCAGCCGATCCTCCCACCCGCGGACCTGGGCGGCCAGCCCAGCGGGAATGCAGGCGTTCGTCTCCGCGTAAGTTCCGTGCAGGCCGTGGACGGTGTTGCCGAAGGCATTGGGGAAGTAGCGGGACCGGCTATCCGGTTCACCCTGTCTCTCACCAACGAAACGGCAGCCCCGCTGGATCTGGCGGACGTCGTTGTCACCGTTGAAGCCGGTCCGGACGCCCTTCCTGCGGGGGAACTGAGCGGTCCGGATGTCAGCCCGTTCCCTGCCCGCGCCGAGCCGGCGGGAACGGTCTCGGCTACGTACGTCTTCCTGGTGCCTGTGGAGCTTCGGGATCTGCTCAGGATTTCACTGAACTATTCGCCCGAGGAACCCATTGTGGTTTTCCAGGGTTCCGTTCCAACGGGATAGTCCCAACGAATACGGGATAGTCCCACGGCAAGGCGCAGGTCCCTGATCGCGCAGGGAAGGAGGTGCAGGGCGAAAAGTGCAACCCAGGTTGCACCAACGGGCCGTGGCGGAGCAGTGCATCCGCACGTATCCCGTGGAGTTCTCGGATGTGGGGTGGCCGGTTAGAAGCCGTCCAGGCGAGGGGGCCTGGCGGCCCACGGTGTTCCAGAGACAGGCATTGACATGAAAAATTCCACGAACCCATTAACCATCTTGTTCCCCTCCGGACGGACGTCGGCAATGCCGAAGCATCGACGGTCAAGGCGAGGACGGCCGTCAGTTCCCCGGGCTGTCTCCACGGTAGCCGCCTGCGCTGCTCTGGTTCTGGGCTCACTGGTCGCGGGCACCGCTCCGGCGGGAGCCGATACGGCCCCGGCGGACCCCAACAATCCGGCCACGCCCGTCACCGTCTCGAGCGACCCGCTGCCCACAGTCCAGCACGACGGCGTGGCGTGGCAGCAAACGGTGATCGGTGACACCGTGTATGTGGTGGGCAGGTTCGGGCGGGCCCGTCCGGCAGGCGCCGCACCCGGTGTGCAGACCACGCCTCGGAACAACATCCTTGCCTTTCGGCTGTCCACCGGGCAATTGGTGGCATCCTTTACTCCGAACCTGAACGGGCAGGCACTCGCGGTCACTGCATCTCCGGATGGCAGGAAACTATACGTCGGTGGTGATTTCACCGCCGTCAACGGCAGTGCGCGCTCCCGAGTTGCGGCATTGGACCCCGCCACCGGAGCACTTATCGCAGGTTTCGCGCCCAAGATCGGCGGCTCGGTGCGGGCTCTTGCAGCCACGAATGACCGCGTTTACATTGGCGGATCGTTCACCGCCGTGGGCTCTGCCAGTCGCCAACGGCTGGCAGCCGTCAGGGCAGCTGACGGCGCATTGCTGCCGTGGAACCCGAAAGCTGACAACCAAGTGAATGCGTTGGCACTTTCGCCGAGCGCCAATCAGGTGGTGATCGGCGGCCGGTTCACAACGCTTAACGGTTCCAACCGGCCCGGCTATGGCATGGGGCGGGTCGACTCGAATCTGGGTACCAATCTCCCGCTCGGCGTAAACAACACCGTGCGTAACGCCGGCAAGGATTCGGCCGTCCTGTCACTGTCTTCAGACGGCACCAATTTCTATGGCAGCGGGTACATCTACGGAACCGGAGGCAACCTGGAAGGGACCTTCTCGGGCCGGTGGAGCGATGGAAACCTCAACTGGGTCGAGGACTGCCATGGCGACTCCTACGGAATTTGGGCTTCCCCTACAGCGGTCTATGTTGCGGGCCACTCACACTACTGCGGCAACCTGGGCGGCTTCCCCGAGACCAAACCGCGGACCTGGCACCGCGGCGTAGCTTTTAGCCGGGCTGCCACCGGCGTACTGACCAAGGACATCCATGGTTATCCAAGTTTTACCGGGGTACCGGCGCCTAGTCTCCTCAACTGGTTCCCGGATCTGAACACCGGAAGCGCGAGTGGCCAGAACCAGGGTCCCTGGGCGGTCGCCGGCAACCGGGATTACGTGGTGATGGCAGGCGAATTCACCCGGGTAAACGGCGGACAACAGCAGGGAATCGTGCGTTTTGGGGTGAGGAATGTCGCGCCCAACACTGACGGTCCGCGGATAAGCGGGGCAGCCGCGAATCCGACGGTGTCCAGTCCCGCCGCACAGACCGTCAACTTAAGCTGGCCAGGCAACTGGGACCGGGACAACGAGCGGCTGAGTTACCAGGTAATTCGTGACGGCAACACGCAGGTCTACAGCACCACGGCCACCTCGCGCTTTTATCGGCAGCCCACACTGCGGTTCACGGATACCGGGGTGCGGGCCGGTTCCCATACCTACCGGATTGTCACTCGGGATCCCTTGGGCAACACGGTCCAGAGCCAAACGGTTTCAGTGACCGTCAAGTAGCAACAAGTAGGCAAGTAGCAACACACAGGGAGGGCACGGGTGCGGCTGCGACAGGGGATGGGGGCCCCGCAGCCGCAACTATTGATGCCTGCCGGGCAGGTGAACGAGTGGTTGCCTGAGTAACGAGCCTTCGGGCGCACGCGCTGGCCGCGGTCAGATGAGTACCAGCTACTCGTGCCCGCCCATTCGACGGATACCTATATTGATCGCGTTGCTCGGAGGTCTTTATAGGAATGCGGTCCCACAAATGGAATACGTGAATGTCCCGGCCCTGATTGGCCGGGTCAGCCGACGGCTAGGTCTGTTTGCTGCGGTCACGGCAATTGTTTACTCCCTCACGGCCTGTGTGCCTTCCGCCCCGACGGTCTCCCCGGCTACGGGCCAGGCTTCTTCAGCGGCGGAGACTGCAGCCGGTGGACCTTCGGGCGCAGCTGAGTCTGCACCTGGCAGCGCCGGTTCCGCACCTGCGGAAGCGCAGCCCACGGCAACTGCCACCCCGACGGAAGCTAATCCCACAGCTGACCCGGGAGCGGCCGGGCGGCAAGCGGGGGGGGCGGCCTATGAAGGAAGCGGAAACTCGCCTGTCCTTGTGGACCGAGGCGACACTGCGGAGGAGAGGGTCCCGGCGGACAGGGCAGCTTTCGACTCCGTTGTGCGGTACGCGGACGGGGTGACGGTGGAAACCACCGACTTCAGCATCGGGACGGTCTATGGCGAAGGCAGCGGGGTGGTAGCTGGTGCCCCGTATGTGGTGTTCACAGTCAGCATCCGCAACGGCTCGTTGACGGACCTGGACCTGTCCGCCGTCGTCCCGACGCTGCAGCAGGGAGCGGTCGCGGGGGCCCCGCTCTACGAGGGCATGGATGTTGCGGATTTTTCCGGTGTTGTTGCCCCCGGAGGCACCGCCACAGCCCGTTATGCTTTCCAGCTGCCCGGTGAAGGCAGCGAAGCCGCTCTCTACCTGGACCTGGACGGCGTGCATGCCCCGGCGGTCTTTTCCGGGTTGCTTCCGTGAACTCCGTGAAAAGGGCGGCAGCCTCGGGCAGGGCAGCCTCGGGCAGGGCGGCCCTGGCGGCGGTGGCAGCGCAGGGAACCCAGGCGCTGGCGAGCTTCCTGCTGCTGGCCGCTGCTGCCCGCAGCCTCGGTCTCGCCGATTTCGGCATACTGGGTCTCCTCTATGGGTTGCTGGTTGTATGTGCCGCAGTCACCAGTGGATTCATTGGCGACTCCCTAACCGTGCTGGACCGGCATGACCGAAGCATCCGTTCCGGTCTGCAGTGCTGGACCTTCGTCCTCTCCCTCGGATGTGCGCTGGCCGTGCCGCTGGTTTCCCGTACAACGGGACTGATCGGACCCGGAACCGCAGTCCTGCTGGGAACGGCCCTGTGGTGCTACGTCATTGAAGACCTGTTGCGGCGGGTGCTCATGGCGAAGCTGCTGTTCGTCCGCATCCTTGGCATGGATTCCATCATGCTGGTGGTATCAGTGGGGACCCTTGCACTCCTGGCGCATTACGGACCGCTGTCCGTGGACAGTTTTCTTGTGGCAATTGCCTGTGGCCAACTGGCCGGGGCCATAACGGGTGCGGGTTCCGCAGGACGCGGGGAACGCTACCTGGTCTCCCTGCGGTCCCCGGCCTGGCGCACTGTAGCGGCCTACGGTTCCTGGCGGGCGGCGCAGCAAATGCTCCGCCCGGGGATGCTGACCGTCGTCCGGCTCCTGGTGATAGCGCTGGTAAGCCTGGAGGCGGGCGGTCTTTTGGAGATGGCCCGCGTCTATACCGCGCCGGCACTGCTCGTAGTGTCGGGGTTAACGTCATACCTTTTTGCTTCCTTCGCCCGCAGCGATGAATCTGTGGCTGCCCTGCTCCGACGTGCGGACAGGGGAGTTTCCCTCCTGGTTGGGCTTACGGTTATCTGCGGTGCCGCCGCTCTCGCCGCACTCCCGGTGGCCGGGCCGCTGGCCACCGGGCAGGAGCCTCCGGCGCTGGCCGTGGCCGGATGGCTCTTGTATGCAGTGTCCGTCGCCGCCGCCACTCCCTATGGCTCACTCGCTGCTGTCCGCGTCGGCTCACGCCGCGTTTTCCTGCTCCGGCTGGCCGACACCACGGTATCGCTCGGCCTGACGGCGGCAGTCCTTCTCGTCTCCGGCAATTACGCGCTGGCACCACTGGCGGCGGCCTCAGGGTCGCTACTGGGCGGCCTTGCCATCCGGAGCCTCCTACTCGTGCCGCTGCGCTCCCGGGAAACCAAAGACAATCGGCAACGACGCCAGCTTCACAAATACCCCGCTACCACCCCCGTTGAATCGAACACCGAAAGGCATATGGGTACGAATGTCTAAGAAAACTACGGGGGGAACCCGACCGCACAGTTCTGTCCCGCATGCGCTGCGAGCGCGCCTCTTCCGCCGAACAGGCACGGTGCTGACTGTGTCAGCCTTCATCGTCGGGCTCGCCGTGGGCCAGCCGGTGCGGCCGGCTGCGGCAGCGGATGACCCGGTTGTCCCTCCGCCCGAAACGGTCAGCACCGACGTGCTGACCACTCCTCAAATCAATGGGGTGGTGTGGGACCTCGCCGTCAACGGAAACGTTGCCTACGCCGTCGGAAGCTTTACCCGTGCGCGTCCGTCCGGCACTGCAACCGGAAGTACCGCGGAGGTTGTGCGTAACAACGCCATGTCCTTCGATATCAGTACGGGCGCCCTCTTGCCGTGGAACCCCAACCTCAATGCCCAGGCGCGGGCAGTGGACGTCAGCCCTGACGGCAGCGAAGTCTTCGTCGGCGGGGAATTCAGCAGCGTCAGCGGCCAGGCACGCAGCAAGCTTGCGGTGTTTAACACCGGAACCGGTGCGTTGAAGCCTTTCAGCACCAGCATCGGCGGCAGCGTGCACAGCATCTCCGTCACCGCCACCACCGTCTACGTGGGCGGCTCCTTCAAAACGGCCGGCGGCCAGAACCGCTCCAACGCGGTTGCCCTCAACCGGTCAACCGCAGCGACCCTGCCGTGGGCGCCATCAACGGATAATATCGTCCACGCGGTTGTCGCCTCTGCCGACAACACCCGCGTGGTACTCGGTGGCCGCTTCCAGACGCTCAACGGCCAGGCACTGGTGGGCATCGGGGCGGTGGATGGCAGTACCGGTGCCACCCAGCCCTGGACCAGTACCCCCATCCCGGCCAGGCAAGGCGAAAACTCATCCTGGGTTACCCAGCTGGTGGAAACCAATGGGGTGATCTATGGTTCTGCCAACGGGGACGGCGGGCACTGGTTCGATGGACGCTTTGCGGCGGACTTCACTACCGGCGACCTGGTCTGGCTCGATAACTGCTACGGCGCCAGCACCGACGTCGCCGTCATGGGCCAGGCGATGTACAGCGTCTCGCACGCCCACGACTGCACCTCGCTGGGAGAATTCCCCGAAAGCAACCCGCAGTCCTGGCGCCGCGGACTAGCCGAGACCACCTACGCCACCGGTACCGACAAGGGCGCCCCGAGCGGAAACAGCAAATACTCCGGGCAACCGGTTCCGAGCCTTCTGCACTGGTACCCCAGCATCAATTCCGGTTTCTATACCAACCAGTTCCAGGGCGGCTGGGCGCTGGCGACGTCGGGCAACTACCTGGTGATGGGCGGGGAATTCACCACGGTCAACGGCAAGAACCAGCAGGGACTGGCCGTGTTCGCAAAGCGGTCGGTGGCGCCGAACAAGATTGCCCCGGTGTATTCCGCAACACTAAAGCCCACGGTCGTGTCCAGGGATGCCGGGACCGTCCGTGTCTCGTGGCCCTCCACCTGGGACTACGACGACGCGACCCTGACCTACGACGTCCTGCGGGACAACAGCCTGACCGCCATCGCCAGCATTGACCAGAAATCATCCTGGTGGCGGACGGCGAGCCTTGGCTATGAGGACCACGGACAGAGCCCGGGATCCTCGCACACATACCGGATCCGCGTACGTGACCCCTGGGGCAATGAGTACATCTCCCCGCGCTCGGAGGCCGTGACGGTCAGCGCCACCTCAACCGGCGACCCGTACTCGGAACGGGTGATCAGCGACGGCGCGCAGTCATACTACCGGCTGGACGAGAACAGTTCCGTGGCACTGGACCGGGCGGGCTTCGCCGATGCCGACCGCGGAGCCGGAATCAGCCGAAACGCTACCGGGGCAGTCGCGGGTAACGCGGCAGCGGCCTTCGATGGGTCGGGAACAGCGTCTATCGCCACCCGCAACCTCACCCCGGCGCCAAACACGTTCAGCCTCGAGGCCTGGTTCCAGACGGACTCCACCAGCGGAGGTTACATCGCCGGCTTCGGCGACGCCCGAACCGGGAACTCCGGCAGCCACGACCGCCACATCTGGATGGACAACTCCGGACGGATCTGGTTCGGAACCTGGTTGGGCAGCGCAGCAACCGTGAATTCGGCGAAACCCTATAACGACGGCAAATGGCACCATGTCACCGTCACCCTGGGCCCCAGCGGAACGGTGCTGTACGTGGACGGGGTACGCGTCTCCAGCCGCACGGACGTGACGTCTGGCCAGGCCTACAACGGTTATTGGCGGATTGGCGGAGACAACCTGTCCGGCTGGCCCGGCGCCCCGGCCAGCAACGCCTTCAAGGGGAACCTGGACGAAGTGGCTGTCTACCCCACCGCTCTGGCGTCCTCCACAGTGATGGACCACTACAAACTGAGTGGACGTACCGCCGTCGTCCCCGCGACCCCGACAGACGGCTACGGAAAGGCCGTCTACCAGGACGAACCGGCAGCGTACTGGCGGCTGGAGGAAACTGCGGGAGACGTTGCCGCCGATGCAGGCCAGTCCGGAAACGATGGCCTGATCTCCGGAACAGTCACCAGGGGTGCTGCCGGCGGCGTGGGCAGCGGAAAGGCTTTCAGCTTCGGCGGAAGCGACGGGGCGGTGGCCGCGACGGCTCCCAGCACGAATCCGACCGTCTACTCCGCGGAGGCCTGGTTCAAGACTGCCACAACAAGGGGTGGCAAGATCATCGGGTTCGGCAACCGAAACACCGGATCGTCGAACAATTATGACCGGCATGTGTACATGCTCGACGACGGCCGGCTGGTATTCGGCACCTACACGGGAGCTGAAAACATCGTGACGACAGGCAGCGCGTACAACAACGACGCCTGGCATCACGTCGTCGCGACTCAGTCGGCCGAGGGCATGAAACTCTACGTGGACGGCCAGCTGGTGGGCACGAATCCGCAAACCGGCGCCGAGAGCTACACCGGCTATTGGCGGATCGGCGGCGACAGCACCTGGGGCGGTGCCTCCAGCGGCTACTTCTCAGGCAGCATCGACGAGGCAGCGGTTTACACCTCGGCGCTGCCCGAATCCCGCATCCGTGCGCACTATGCAGCCGGCGGAGGAACCACGGAGGAACCGGTGACGGCAGCTTTCACTTCCTCCGCCGCGGGCAGGACGGCTTCCTTTGACGCCTCCGCATCGACACCGGGCGGGGAGTATGCCTGGGACTACGGTGACGGTACGACCGGAACCGGGGTCAGTTCCAGGCACACCTACACACGGGACGGCACTTTTACGGTAAAGCTGACCGTCACGGCGGGCGGGCGTACAGTGACGCAGTCCGCCCAGGTCACCGTGGGAGCCACGGTTCCGACGGCAGCGTTCACCGTTGAGTCCACGGCGCTGACTGCCCGGTTTGACGCAACCGGCTCGTCCGACGCCGAGGGGCCCTTGGCCTCCTACGCTTGGGACTTCGGGGACGGGACGTCCGGAACCGGGGCAACGGTGGAGCACGAGTACGAATCCGCAGGCACGTACCGGGCAGTCCTGACGGTCGTTGACAGTGAGGGCGCAACCGCCAGTACACAGAAGGATGTGCAAGTGGCTGCGCCGGCAGCTGCCGCCTATGCCGTGGACACGTTCTCCCGTACCTCAACCAGCGGTTGGGGAGCGGCGGAGCAGGGCGGCAATTACAACCACCCCGGCTCCAAGGCGAATTTCACCGTGGAGAACGGCATTGGCAGGATCCGGATGTCCGCGGCCGGTTCCGGCCCGAGCGTGTACCTGGACTCGGGGACCTACTCGGAAACCGAGATGCAGGTGCAATTGGGCAATGACAAACAAGCCACGGGCGGCGGTATCTACCATCACCTCTATCTGCGGGACGTTGCCGGAGCAGGGTCCTACACCGCCAAGGTCCGCTACCTCGCCAACGGGACCGTCAACGTCAGCCTGAACCGGGACGGGACCTTCATTGTCCCGGAGAAGGCAGTCCCCGGGCTGGCTTACCAGGTGGGGGACAAGCTCTCCGTCCGCGCACAGGCAACTGGAACGACGCCCACCACCTTGCGGATCAAGGTGTGGAAAAGCGGAACCACCGAACCAGCGGGATGGCAGCTGAGCACCACCGACAACACGGCGGCACTACAGGTGCCGGGACGCACCGGGGTAGGAGTCTACCTTTCCGGGTCGGCATCGAACGCGCCGGTGTTCTCGCTCTGGGACAACCTCTGGATCGGTGCACCCAAACCCTGAGGCAACACATCACCTGAGGCAACAGCATCGCTATTGAGAAAGCTGGGATAAACAGTGGCAGCACGAACATCGGCCGGGCCGGGCTACCGTGATGCGGTAGCCCGGCTGTCGACCGCGCAAAAAACGTCCAAGGGCGCTCCCGCCTACTCCCGATACATCAACCGCAGGCTCGGCCGCTACCTTGCTGCGTTGGCTCATCAGGCGGGCCTTCGACCCAACCAGGTGACTGCGATCAGCGCCGTTTGCACTTTCTCGGGCATTGCGACGGCGGTGCTGGCCGGCCCTGGCCCACTGGCCGCCATCGTCATACCCGCCCTGCTGATTCTTGGCTATGCCCTGGATTCAGCCGACGGACAGCTCGCGAGGCTTACCGGTGGCGGATCGCCCGCGGGGGAGTGGCTGGACCACACCGTGGACGCCTTCAAAGTGGGCTCCATCCATCTTGCCGTGCTGGTGTGCTGGTGGCGCTTTTTCCCGCTGGAGACGGCGTGGCTGCTTGTTCCCCTCATCTTCCAGGTCGCGGCCACGGTGCACTTCGTCTCCACCCTGCTGATGGACCAGCTACGGCGGGGCAATCGGGCACATCACGGCACACTGGTGGCGGGTGACGGCCATTCCTCGGCTCTGTATTCACTGGCCGTGGTCCCTACCGATTTCGGACTTATGTGCCTGGTGTTCTTCCTATTCGCGTGGCCGGCCGCCTTCGTCGGGGTCTATTCAGCACTGTGCGCCGCCACGGTCGCATTCCTGCTGCTCGCGCTGCGGAAGTGGTACCGGGAGGTCAAAGCATGGAACTGAACGAATACGTCAAACTGTTCCGCCGCCGTCTCCTGATGATCCTGTTCATCGCCTTCCTTGGCGTCGACGCAGCGTTGTTGGTGACCTGGCTTTCCCCCAAAACCTACGAGGCGCACTCCACCGTTTTCATCCGCGCGGATTCCCCCAACAGTTCTTCCTACGAGGACTCACAGTTCACCTTGCAGCGGGTACGCAACTATCCGGATCTGGTAAACAGCCCGCAGGTCCTGCAGCCGGTCGTGGATGTCCTTGGCGGGGATTACAGCGTCGAGGCCCTTGGCCGGGAGGTCAGCGCGGAAAACCCTGCGGACACCGTGTACGTCCAAGTCACCGGGCGATCGAATACACCGGAGATGGCGGTGCGGCTGACAAATCTGGTGACGCAGAACCTGGCTGAGCAGATACGCGTCCTGGAAGCCGGCGGGGACAGGAGCGTTGCAATCGATCCGCGCATTACGGTTCCGGCAATTGCGCCCTCCAGTCCAACATCCCCCAACCCAGTGGTGAACTTGGCCCTGGGTCTTATTGGAGGGCTGACGGTGGGGATGCTGGTAGCGGTCGCCGGTGCAGGCCGGGACCGCCGGATTTTCACCGCACGCGACGTCAGGGACGTCACGGGGCTGGAGGTAGTGGCAAATGTCCGGGCCGTCACCGGCCGCCCCCAGTCCAAGAACGTTGCCCATGCCCCGGCGGATGTGGGGAGTTATCGTGAACTGCTGACCCACGTTCTCCTGGCCAATGAGGGAGCCCTGCCCAAGGTGCTGTTGGCCACGGCCGCCTGCCCTGGCGCGGACGGAGGGTCCGCCAGGCTGATGGAGGGATGGGCCGCGTTCCTGGCCCGGACAGGACGGCGGGTGTGCCTGGTTGAAGCCGACCGGCAGCAGCAACCGGCTTTCGGGATGAAACCAACCACGCGGGGGCTGCTGGAAGCCCTTGGTGCGGGTGAACCGCTGAGCAGCGTCGTCGTCCCGGTGCGGGAGAACTCCCTCTACGTGCTGCCGGCAGGTACCGCACACGTACACCCTGCGGATCTGATGCGTAGGGTGGGTCCTGCCCTTGGCGAACTGTCGGCTGACTTTGATGTGGTTCTCATCCATAGCCGGTTCGATTCCCGTCCGCTCAGTAACGAGGTCTTGTCGTCCGTGGCGCAGGGCGCTCTCATTCTCGCCTGTTACGGGCGGACCACTGATGACCAGCTGGACCTGGCCGCTTTGGAGCTGCGGGCGTTGAAAGTCCGTCCGCTGGGCGTTGTGCTGCTCAGCATCCCGCGGAATCGCAGGAAAACGGTACCGACGCGGGCGCTGGCCGAGGGGGAAACGGCAGTGGACGCCAAGACCGGAGAACCGACGGTGGGAGTCGCAGGCGGGGGGAAGGGGTGAGACGGTACACGGCCGTCCTGCCCTATGCCATTTGGCTGTTGGTACTCATTAGCCTGGTGCCGTGGCGCAAGGGGGTGTACTACGACGGCGGGGCGGACCCGGTAGTAGTCAGCAAGGCGGTGCTGCAGATAGGTGCGCTCCTGCTTGCCGTTTCCTGGGCGGGAATGCGCGCTGGCCGCCTGCATGCGCTGGGCGCACGCACCTTCCTGTTGATGGGCCTGTTTCTGGCCCTCGGAACGGTGGGATCCCTGCAGGCAGGGAGTGTTCCGGCCTCTACGGTCCTTTCGGTCCGGATGATCCTGCTGGTCGCGACGGTAGGTTTTGTGATGAAGGCAGCCGGCGGACCTAAAGCCCTGGGAACGTTACTGGTGTCCATGGGGCTTGTCGGGCTGCTGATCGGCGCCACCGGGATCGGCCTGGCCATCTCCGGCGAGCGGCTGCGGGGCACGGTTCCGGAAGTGCCACCAAACGTCATTGCCCTCCTCTGCGGTGCTTCGGCCCTGGGCGCGCTTCATAGGTTGGCGCGGGGGAAGTCCAGCCCGGCCATGGCTGCGGCCACGGCCGCTCTGGTCGTGGCCGTGGCGGCAACCGGGTCCCGCACCGGGATCATGGCAGGGCTCTTGGCGTTCATAGTGAATTTGCTGTACATCCGCCGCCCGTCGCCGCGGCTGATGGGCACTCTGCTGACGGCGATCCCGGCACTGTTTGCAGTGGTCGCTTTCACCCCGGTACTGACCGGACTTCTACTGCGGTCCGGCGGGGGGTCCATTTCCACCCTGAACTCGCGCACTATTGCATGGCAGGCTGTGCTCTCCATGCCTGCCGACCGATGGGAGCGGTGGATTGGTTCGGGGCTGGATGTGAAAACGGTCAGTGTGGCGGGACAATACTGGGAATCGCAGGTACTTGATTCCAGCTGGGTCTCCGCCCTGGCCCAGGCCGGCCTGCTGGGGACGGCAGTATTAGGCATCCTCGCCGTCGCTACGCTGATCGGCGCCTTCAGGAGGGGCGGCCCGGATGCCGGACTGGTTCCGGCCATGTTGATCTTTATTCTGGTCCGCAGTTTCCTGGAAAACGGCCTCACCGAGGCAAGCCCGGCCCTGACCTTGTTCGTGGTACTCGCCCTTATGGTGGAACCTGCTGCGCTCGCCGGGACCCCTCCGCGCACCAACGCCTTCCGTCCGGCGCCCCTTCGGGGCGAATTCTCGCGCCGGCAAACCGGCACCGCTTCCGCCAAAAGCTACGGTGCGTTGGCCCATCCCACCGGTTTCGCTGCCGGTCAGCGAACAAAGGCTCCGAGGTGACGGGTTCCCTCGGGCACACGGGACAGCCCGGCCAGGTCCGCCGGAAGGGGCAGGGCTACGTGGCCGGCCTGGCCATCAAGCGAGGGTGCGGCGAAGGTGTCAGGGTCAAGAGGGCTGGCGCCGATGATTTCGAGAGTGTCCGGCTCCTGGCCGGTGGTGCGGTGGAAGTCCTTCAGGCTCTCGAAGGTAACCGACTTTCCATCTTCGCCAGCCCAGATCAGTGGGGCGAAGGGCATGCCGTCGCGTTCACGATGGTAGGCATTGCCCGCGGCGTGGATCTGCAGTTGAACGGCGGAGAATTCCCGCGAGTAATCCTCCACGCACAGCAGGCAGCCCCCGGGTTCGCTGGTGCCCGCGAAGATGTTGTTGTGGATGTCGACGGGGCCGTTGATCCAGGTCATTTCCGGGTCCTCCGGGTCCCGGGGATCGTGGCCGGGCAGGTCGGGATTGTCACCCCGGCGTTCGTCCTGCACCACGTTCAGCTGGCGCCGGTTACCCGAGAAGGTGTTGTTCCAAACGCGTACGTCGCTGGTGTCGTTGATCTTCGCCCCGAAGGACCCGTTGTTTGTGATGATGTTGTTCACCAAGCTGATCCGGGCGGAGATTTCGGCGGAAACGCCGTGACTGGCGTTGTCGGCCATGCGGCTGTTGCTAATGGTTGCGTCGAAGACCGATTCGTCCAGCCAGAGGCCGGTGGCCCTGTTGTCAGCGAACGTGCTGTCACTGATGGTCAGGGACCGGCTACGGGTGATCTTGAATCCGCCGGCCACGGGGGCCGGCCGGAAGCGTTCTGTGTTGTTCCCCTCGGCGAGCAGTCCCGTCACGGTCATCCGGTCGGCATAGGTGGCCGCCGCGCCCAGCATTCCGTTGGCAGCTACTGTCACATCCGTCAGCGTGGTATCTGCGCCTCCTACCCACAGTCCGGTGGTGGCGTTGTCGCGGATCACCAGGTTCTCCAGGACGATGCCGGAGCCCTCAGCTGTTACGGCCCCCATGTGTGGCACGGAAGGGGAGTAGCGGCGAATTCCGAGTCCGCGCACCGTGGAGCCGGAGGAACGGATGGACAGGGCCTTGGCCGTGGTGGATGCCCGGACGGTCCTGCCTTCCGGGGAGGACCCGATGAAGAGGCGCCGCGTGGAGTAATCCACATAGAAGTTACCTTCCCCGAGTTCGGCCTGGCTGGCAACCTGGTGCTGCGGCACATCGTCGATCCAGACCTGGTCCGGATGGGCGGCGAGTGGATACAGCGGGTCAACGAATCTCCAGCCGGCCTCAGTGCCGTCTTCTTCGCCCCAGGTATACGTGGGGCTGGGATCGAACTGGGCGTTCCAATGATCAGCGACGAACGTCCGTCCCGCCGGGACAAAATTGTCCACGGTTCGGCTTCCGTCAAGCCAGACCTCCTCGTTCGGAAAGGCCTGCAGAACGAGCCTCTTCTGCTCCGGGATCACGATCTCCTCATTGTACGAACCGGCCCGCACAACGATTGTGGCCCCGCTCTCCGCCCGGCTGACTGCGGCACGGATGGTCCGGAACGGAGCATCCCTACTGCCGGGGTTGGCATCGCCGCCACCGGAGGCTGCCACGAAGAGGGCACCGGCAGGAACGTCATAGGCCGTTTTTCCAACCGGCAGGGATCCGCCTTCGATCACGGGGGCATCGGGTTTGTCCGCCGGGACCGATCTGTCGTCCGGACCCGTTGCGCATGCAGACATCATCGGAATGCACAGAAGACTGGCTCCCAGCAGAACGCGCAGAAACGGATTGGAGGGCGGACGGGGCATGCTGTTTCTCCTGACCGGATCCGGCACCCAGCTGTCGGACCACCACGAAATCACCACGAGGGAGACCGTGTGGCAGTCAAGCACAGCGGATACAGTGCGGCAAGGGTACCGAGCGGAGGCAACAGGTGAAGTTCCACCGGGTGAAGTTGCAGATGGTGACGTTGCAGGACGTGCGCCGGCGTCTGCGGGCGTTGGCTGCTGCGAGAGGCACGCGCGTACCGTACCGCCGGGGAAAGACAGGGCTGCTGGTGCATGCGGGGATGACCGCTGCTCTTGCGGCGTTAATTGTCGGGGGCGGCATGGGGATCGGAGGCGGGCCGGCAAATGATGGACCCGGAACCGGGACGGACCCCGGTGCGGCCTCCGTGGACACCGGATACCTTCCCGGTAAAGCGGAGGCAGGTGTGGCGGCAGCCGTCCGCGCCGCCCTGGCACTCGACGCCTTCCCGGAGCTGACTCCGTCCCTTGAGGAGCTGGGAACTGAGGCATGGGTGGCGGCAGTCAACAAATCCGGGTGCCCCCAGACGGGTCCGGAGACCTTGGACCGGTGCAGGGGCGGCAGCCCGGGCGCGGACCGGACAGTCGTTGTCCTGGGCGATTCATCCGCGGTGTCCTGGCTGCCCGGGATTGAAGAAGCCGCAAAGGCGGCAGGATGGGAAACGGTTCCGTTGACGCTTTCACAGTGCCCTGCAGCGGGCGTGTCCGTCACTCATGAGGGAGGGCAGCCGTATCCGGAGTGTGACGAGCACCGTGAATGGGCCGTGCAGGAAATCAACCGGATGAAACCGGATCTGGTGGTTCTGTCCGACTCCGAGGACTCGCTCACCCGCTTGGTGTCGGGCAGCAGTAACGAGGCCGCAGCCCAGCTGACCTCTGGTCTGGTCGAGACCATCGGGCGTATTAACGACGCTGCCGGGGCCGTCGTCGTACTGGGGCCGGCGCCGGCGGGCAAGGACCTGCGCCAGTGTATGGCCGCCGATGCCCGGCCTGAAGACTGCATTTCGAAGGCCTCGGTGGGATGGCGCAACATGCAGGAGGTCACCGGCAGGGCCGCCGCGGAGACAGGAGCGGAATTTGTAGATGTCGGGCCCTGGTTTTGCGGCGAGGACGGACGTTGTCCCGCCTTTGTCGCTTCCATTGCCGTCCGAATGGACACCACCCACATGAGTACTGACTACTCCCGTTTCCTGGCCCCGGTGCTGGCGGAAAGGGTGCTGTCCAACCCGCCGTCGGGCCGGGGGAGGCAGTAGGCCGAGGCGGATGCCGCGGCATCCGGCTTCCGAGACTGTCGCAGAGGGTCCCGGTTAGGATGGACTCATGTGCGGCGGGCCACCACTCGTGGAATGATTAGCGTATATTTGTCTTGCGTAATACCGCAGGGTTGTCTCTCACTCGAGGAGTATTCGTGCCTGTAGTTTCCACCCCGGACACCCTCCGCCATGCCAACGGGCCAATCGACAACGCCGAAGTGCTGCGCATCCGCAACGACTTCCCCATCTTGCAGCAGGAAGTCAATGGGCGTCCGCTGGTCTACCTGGATTCCGGCGCCACGTCGCAGAATCCGCTGAGCGTGATCGAAGCCGAGCAGGAGTTCTACGAACAGCGCAATTCGGCGGTTCACCGCGGTGCGCACACCTTGGCTGTGGCTGCCACCGACGTTTTTGAGGATGCCCGCGCCAAGGTAGCGGCGTTCGTCGGTGCCCGGACCAACGAAATAGTCTGGACCTCCAACGCCACGGAAGCGCTGAACCTGCTCGCCTACGCTTTCTCCAACGCCGCCGTCGGCCGGGGTGGGGCAGCAGCCCGGCGGTTCGCGCTGGGCGAGGGGGATGAAATTGTGGTGACCGAAATGGAACACCACGCGAATCTCATTCCGTGGCAGGAGCTGGCAGCCCGCACAGGCGCCACGCTGCGGTTTATTCCGGTGGACAACCACGGCGAGCTGCGCCTCGATGAGGCTGAGCGGCTGATAACCGGCCGTACTAAAGTGGTCGCGTTCACCCACGCCTCCAATGTGCTGGGCACCATCAACCCGGTCCGGACCCTGGTGCGGCTGGCCCACGACGTCGGTGCCCTGGCGGTCCTCGATGCCTGCCAGTCGGTGCCGCACCTGCCTGTGGATGTGAAAAGCCTGGAGGTGGACTTCGCAGCATTCTCCGGGCACAAAATGCTTGGCCCCACCGGTATCGGCGTCCTGTACGGAAGGTCCGAGCTGCTTGACGCGATGCCCACGTTCCTGACTGGCGGGTCCATGATCACCACCGTCACCATGGAGAAAGCAGAATACCTCCCGGCACCGCAGCGCTTTGAGGCAGGCACCCAACGAATCTCCCAGGCCATGGCCCTGGGCACCGCCGTCGACTACCTGCAGCTAACCGGGATGGAGCGCATCCACGAATGGGAGACCACGTTGGGGGCGCGTCTGGTCTCCGGGCTGGAGGCGATCGACGGAATCCGTGTGCTGGGCCCGCCCGCCGGCGTGGAGCGGATCGGATTGGCGGCATTCGACGTCGACGGCGTCCACTCGCACGACGTCGGCCAGTTCCTGGATGACCAGGGGATTGCAGTGCGGGTAGGTCACCACTGCGCCCAGCCCCTGCATCGCCGACTGGGCCTGGTGTCCACGACACGCGCGAGCACCTATCTCTACAACACCACAGACGACGTCGATGCCTTTCTGGCCGCAGTCGCCGGCGTCCGACCGTTCTTTGGAGTGAAGTAAATGAGCTCGGACCTGCAGCAGCTATATCAGCAGATCATCCTGGAGCATGCGAAACGCCGGCACGGGGATGGCCTGGTGAACACGCCGGCCGGCGGCACTGCCGGGGAATCGCACCAGCTCAATCCCACCTGCGGAGATGAGATCACGCTGCGGGCCGTCCTCGACGGGTCCACGGTGGCCGGCATTAGCTGGGAGGGGCAGGGCTGTTCCATTTCGATGGCCTCGGCCTCGGTACTAACCGAAATGATGGGCGGCCTGGACCGCGTCCGGGCTCTTGCCCTGGCGGAGGAGTTCCGCACGCTGATGCGCTCACGCGGCAGCATTGAACCGGATGAGGAGGTCCTGGGCGACGCCGCGGCGTTCGCCGGGGTGGCACGGTACCCGGCGCGGGTCAAGTGTGCCATGCTCGCGTGGGTTGCTTTCGAAGAGGCCCTGCAGGCGGCGGGCTAGGCCATCGCCAGCCTCAGTGCCGTTGCGGTTGCCGGCCAGGAATAGATCGGCCCTGCCGCCTCGCCGTGCTGCGCCGGAAAGCCTGTGTCCAAGGCATGGGCGATCAGCTTTGCCGCCGTGTCCGTGTCATCGAGCGGGAGGTATACAGCGGGCAGCTCGGCGGTGACCTCCCGCATGACGGGGATGTCGGAGACCAGAATCGGGCACCCGAAATGTGCTGCTTCAAGCGGCGGCAGCCCGAATCCTTCGTCGCGGCTGGTGAAGATGAAGGCAGTGGCGTTGCTGTAAAGCCAAGCAAGTTCGGCATCGGTGACCCGCCCCAGAAAGCGCACCGTACCGGAGTCCAGAAGATGCGGCGGGTACTCGCCAACGGTGGCAGCCCCATTGGGTTCCCCGACAATAAGCAGGGGACGCCCCGGACCTATGGCTCCGGCGGCCGCGGAGACATTGATGGCGTAGCCGAGGTTTTTACGGACATTCAACCGACCTACGCTGAGCAGAAAGGGAAGCTCCGGGGGGATGCCGGGCGGGCGGACAGGGTCCAAACCGGCCAGTTGCGTGTCCACGGCCAGCCCCACAGCCACGGGTACCTCAGGGGAACGGCGCACCCGCTGCAGCCGGGATGCCTCAGTGGACGTGGAAGCCACGATCCTGCGGCAGTGCGCCCAGGTGGCGCGCATCAACCAGAAATAGGCGCGCTCTGCCCGAGTAAACCATTCGGGGTGATCCACGAACAGCGCATCGTGGACAAACACGTCGAAGCGCTGGCCCCAGAGACCGGCGAAGTTCTGGGCCAGCACCCGGTCAGGACGGATGGAACGGGCCAGCGCAGGCAACCAGAGTGCGGTGCTGAGTCCGTGCTGGGGCAAAGGGGAGCCATGGACGAAGACTCCGGACCCGAGTTCGCCGCGTACGGCGGTCAGATGGCGGCGCGGAACCGCCAGGTGCAGCTCGTCCGCGGGATGGGTGTCCTGCCACGCCTGCACCATCTGGCGGAGCACACGACGGTTGGAGATGGGGCCTTCGGCCCACCAAAAAGCATCTATGAGGATTCGCACGTTTCGCGGCTACCCATCTGTCGTCAAGTCCTGCGGCAGCCCGGGAAGGCCCCTAGGAGAATGCGGTTCTTAAGGGCAAAGCAACATCAGTAAATACGAAAGCGCAACCGAGATTAGGTGGTCTGCCGTTCAGGGCCGGCCCATGCTCCGGTAGGTCCACCCGGCAGCCCGCCATGCTGCCGGGTCCAGGATGTTCCGGCCGTCGATGAAGTTTTTCTCCGCCACCAGGGTGCCCGTGGATTCAGGGTCCAGATTGCGGTACTCCTGCCATTCGGTCAGCAGCACCACCGCGTGGGCATTAAGGAGGGCATTTTCAGTGGCCGGTTCGTAGTTCAGCTCAGGGAAACGGCCCTTGGCGTTCTGCAGCGCCTCAGGGTCAGTCACGGTTACGGTGGCACCCTGGAGCTGCATCTGCGCTGCGGCGCTGAGGGCGGGGGAGTCCCTCACATCATCGCTTTCGGGTTTGAAGGCGGCACCCAGAATGGTGATCCGCTTGCCCAGCAAGGAGCCGCCGCAGATTTCCCGGGTCATTTCCACCACCTTCGATCGGCGGCGCATGTTGATTGCGTCCACCTCACGCAGGAAGGTCAGAGCCTGGTCCGCGCCCAGTTCCCCCGCACGGGCCATAAAAGCGCGGATGTCCTTGGGCAGGCAGCCGCCCCCGAAACCGACGCCGGCGTTTAGGAAGCTTCGCCCGATCCGTTCGTCCATGCCGATGGCGTCGGCCAGGGCCGCGACGTCTGCTCCGGACGCTTCGCAGACCTCCGCCATGGCATTGATAAAGCTGATCTTGGTGGCGAGAAAAGAGTTCGCCGCGGTTTTGACCAGTTCCGCAGTGGCGTAGTCCACCACCATTCTTGGGGTGCCCGTGGACAGCGGGATGGCATAGACCCGGTCCAGGGCGGCGACGGCGGCGTCGGCATCGGTGCCGGGCACTCCGTAGACGAGCCGGTCCGGATCGAGCGTGTCCTGGACAGCATGGCCCTCGCGCAGGAATTCGGGATTCCAGATGAGGACGGCGCCCGTTGCCTCCAGCTGAGGTGCCAGACGTGCAGCGGTTCCCACCGGAACCGTGGATTTACCTACCACCACGCTGCCCGGTTTCAGGTGGGGCACCAGGCCATCAACCGCGGCGTCAACATACCGCAGATCCGCCGCGTACTCGCCCTTCCGCTGGGGTGTGCCCACACAGACGAAATGAACGTCGGCGCCGGCGGCAGCGGCCGTGTCGGTACTGAAGCGCAGGCGTCCGCTATCGAGGGCTTCGGCAAGCAGTTCGGGCAGGCTGGGTTCAAAAAAGGGCGCCCGTCCGGCCGCGAGATCCGCGACCCTGGTGGCATCGACGTCGATCCCCACCACGTCATGGCCCAGCCGGGCCATGGACACTGCGTGGACGGCACCCAGATAACCGCAGCCAATAACGGAAATACGCACTGTTCCCCTATGTTCATCGCGCTTATGCAGACCGGAACAACCATATCCTGCGTGCTGCGCCCGGTGATCAGGGCAGGTTGGGAGGCAGCTCCACCCGGAAGGTGGTGCCAACACCGATTTTTGAGCTGAAGGAAATACGTCCGCCGTGGGCTTCCACAATTGATTTGGTGATCACGAGACCGAGGCCCACACCGGGTATTGCGGCTTTCTTGACCTGGCCGGTCCGGAAGAACTTGGTAAAGACCTCCCGCTGATCGGCCTCGCTCATGCCTATACCGGTGTCCTCGACCTCCAGTAGCAGGTTTCCTTCCTCCCGGCGGGAACGCACCGTGACCCTGCCGCCGTCGGGCGAGTACTTGATGGCGTTGGAGAGCAGGTTGTCCAGGACCTGGGAGATCCGGGCCGGATCCACCGTGGCCAGCAGGTCCTTGGCACAATCGCAGTCCAGGTCCACACCAACGGCCGCGGCGCGGGGGCCGGCGGAATCCAGGGCTACGCGCACCAGTTCGGCAACGTCCGTCTCCGAACGGTGCAGGTGCATGGTTCCGGAGGCAGTGGTCAGCAGGTCCGCGACCAGCAGCAGCAGGCGTTCGGCGTTGCGCTGGGCCACCTGCAGGGCACTTTGCAGACGCGGCGGGATGCCGGGGAGCGCCTCGTCATCCAGCACCAGGTCCAAATAGCCGATGATTGAGGTCAGCGGGGTCCGCAGTTCATGCGAGACGCTGGAGACAAAGTCCTCCCTGGCGTTCAGCGCGTTGACCATCTCCGTCACGTCGCTGTAGGCCAGGACGGAGCCGGTGAATATGCCGTTTTCCCGCATGGGCCGGGCGCAGACGGCCAGGGCACGCTGGCGCTCGCCTGTTCCCACCCAGATCACGACGTCGGAAAAGGCCTCCTCCCGCATGGCGCGCTGGGAGGGGCGCAGGTCTACGGATAACGGCGTGATCTGGTCCAACCCGTAAATTCTCGCCGCACTGTCCGTGTCGCCGGCATACAAAAGCCCGGCCAGGGCATGGTTGGTGCGCTGCCTGCTGTTCATGAGGATGGTCCGGCCGGTGGCGTCCACGGCCATAACGCCCACGTCCACGGTCTCAAGCACCGCGTCCAGCAGCCGCGACCGCCTCCTGGTTTCCTGCAGGCTGGCCTGCAACTCTGTTTCGATGGCGATCAGCCGTTTGTGCTGCGCGGTGGTATCGGTTTCCATGGTCGAGGCCACCACACAGATACCCAGCATCACAAAGGGAATCAGGAGCGGGGCCGCCAGAGTATCCACGCTGGGAAAACCTCCGGCCTGAAAGAACAACGGGGTCCACAACACCAGCGTGGTGCAGAAATAACTGAGGAACCATGCCAGACGCGGAGCGGCGCCGGACCAGGCCATCCAGAAAACGGGAAAAACAGCAAGGAAACTCAAACCAATTACAGAGTTCCGGCCGTCGAAGTAAAGGCCTCCCACGACGGCGAAATCCAGCACTGGAATGCACCAATAGGCAAGGGGCGGGAATTTTTCCCACGGGACCGCAACACACGCCACGGTCAGAACGGCAAGAAGTGCCACGGCAAAATGGAACCCGGCATTCCCGTAGAGCGTGGGATCCACCACTGCCGTAATGAGAAGCGCCACGGCAACTGCGATCAGAACCGGCAGCTGGCTTACCAGCAACCGGTACCGCAGGCTGAGCTGATTAAACTGAGAGGTCATGCCCGTCAGGGTTGCCACTTGGTCTTTGAGACTGGACATGAAAAAGGAAACCCCCGGATTCCTGTAGAGATAGCTCAGATTATAGGGGTGCTCCTGTAGAATACCGAGCTAGGGGAGCGGGGAATCAGAAGGTCTCGCAGGACAGGAAAAAATACAACATGGAAATTCAACGTGTAGCCGTCATCATCGAAGATGATGCGGATATCCGCGACCTGCTTAATGCCGTGCTCCAGCAGTCGGGGTTTAAGGTCTTCACCGCTCCCAACGGCTCAGCGGGCGTTGAAGCCGTTCGGCTGCACAATCCCAGCGTGGTTACGCTGGACCTGGGTCTGCCGGACATTGACGGGTTTGAAGTCATCCGGCAGCTGCGGCAGTTCAGCGATGCGTACATTGTGATGCTTACTGCCCGGGCGGAGGAGCTCGACACCCTGATGGGGCTGGAAGCCGGTGCGGATGACTACATCACCAAGCCCTTCCGGCCGCGGGAACTGCGGGCCCGAATCTCCGCCATGCTCCGCCGTCCCCGCGGCGAAGCCGCCGCCGAACCCGCAGATTCCGCCACGCCTGCCCCCGGCGCGGCCGTCTCCGCCAATGTCCCGGCGGCTCCTGCCTCCGCTTCCTCCTTCACCGCAGCACCGGTTGCCGCCCCTGCGCCCGCTCCGGGCACACTGGCGCATAACGGCCTGACCCTGAATCCCGGCACACGCACCACGGAAATTGACGGCCTGAATGTTGAGCTGACCCGCACGGAATTCGACCTCCTTCACGCCCTCCTGGAAGGGGGCCGGCTGGTACGCACAAAGACGGACCTGGTGCGCAGGCTGCGGGGCGAGGAATACGACACGGGCACTTTCATCAGCGACGCGGATGAGCGGACGGTAGAGGTGCATGTAGGCAATCTCCGCAGGAAGCTGGGGGATGATTCGAAGGCACCCCGCTGGCTTGAGACCGTCCGCGGCGTTGGCTACCGGCTGGCACCCCAGGGCTGATCCGCCGGCAAGATTCCCTTAGGGGGAGCAACCGGTACGAATCCTGTGCCGGGCACGCTGGTCCGGGCCGTTGCCGGCCGTAGCCGCCGGGCACTGCCGAGTCGGTTACACGACGGCAGGAAGCTCCACCGTGAAGCTGGTGCCGCTACCCAGGGTGCTCTGCACCCGGATGCTGCCGCCGTGCGCTTCCACAATGTCTTTGCTGATCGCCATGCCCAGTCCTACGCCGGGGATGCCGGCCTGCCGGACCGCGCCGGTGCGGAAGAACTTGGTAAAGACCTCGTCTACGTCCTCTGCGGTCATACCCATGCCGGTGTCCGCCACACGGAAGACCACGCGATGTGCTTCCTGCCAGGCGGTCACGGTAACAGTGCCGCCGTCGGGGGAGTATTTGATGGCATTGGACAGCAGGTTATCCAGTACCTGGGCAATGCGCTGCGGGTCCGCGACCAGCGGCAGTTCCGCGGGGGCCTCATCCAGTACTTCGACGCCGATCTCCCGCGCCCCGGCCTGAACTGCACCGACGCTGGTATGAATAAGGTCCGCCAGGCACGTGGGCTGCAGTTCCAGGGACAGCTTCCCTGACGCCGCGGTCAGAAGATCCGAGACAAGACGCAGAAGCCGCTCGCTGTTGCGCAGCGCGACCCGCAGGGACACCGGGATGCTGCCCTGCAACCGGGTGTCCTCGGCTTCGTCAAGCGCAAGTTCCAGGTAGCCCATGATGGATGTGAGCGGAGTACGCAGCTCGTGCGAGACGCTTGCCACGAAATCGTCCTTGGCAGCGAGGGCGTCAACCAGCGCCGTGACGTCGGAGAGGACGATCACCGCTCCGTTGAATCCGCCGTCGTCGTCCCGCATCACGGCCGCTGAGGTGTTCATGGCGATCTGGCCGCCGGGAGGCCCCAGCCACAGCTGGACATCACGGAAGTCGGAGCCGAGCAGGGAACGGGCCACCGGGCGCTGTTCGGCGGGCAGGGGCGTGGAGCCGTCGAGGGTATAGAGGAGCAGATCGCGCTCGTGCGGGTTGGAGATTCCTTCCGGCAGAGCCTGTTGCTGCAGCAGCTGCTGGCGGCGGTTCATGTGCCGGGGTACACCGTGTTCATCCACCAGAAGGATGCCGACGTCGATGGCGTTCAACACGTCATCCAGCAGCTGTGATTTCCGCTTGCTTTCGGCGAGTGCCTCTTCGAGCAGGCGGTCTTTGTTCTCCAGGGTTTCACGCTGGGAGCGGATGTCCTCGCGCAGCACGGACACGGTCACCGCGACGCCGAGGCTGACCAGCGGAACCAGGAGCGGGGCGGTCAGGTTCCCACCGTTAACCTCATCGGTTCCAGTCAAAAGAAACGGGTGCCACACCGCGAGCAGAGGGCAGATAAAGCTCAGGTAGCGGGCGGTGACAGGAGAGACCCTGGACCAGGACAGCCAGAATACGGGGAAGACGTGGAGCAGGCTCAGCCCGGTAAGGATGCCGGCGCTGCCGTGATGAAGCTGGGCGATGGCAACGAAATCAAGCAACGGAATGATCCAGTAGGACGGGTACCAGACACGGTCCCACGGGATGGCGATACACGCGGCCGTCACCACGGCCAGGGTCACCAGTCCGGCAACAAACTCCGGGTTCTGGAACACTTCAGGCAACTGCCAGGCGGCAAGGGCGCAGATGAGCCCCACAACAATAACCAGGGGCGCCTGGCTAACCGCGGTGCGGTAGCGCAACGGCAGTTGGTGGAACTGGGAGCTGATGCCGAAAAACTTCAGCGTCGACTGCGATAACTTCGACATCCGTAACCCCCTGTAAGCACAACAGGGTCTAACGATACCGGGAGGAAGACACCCGGAATGACCGAGCGGTTTGGTGGCTTGCGAAGTGAGGGCGGCAGTTAGGCGGGGGAAAAAAGTCCGGGCTCACTGAGATACGCCATGGTTTCGATACCGCACGCATCAACGGCCACTACCATTTCCGTCAGACCGTTAAGGTCGCGGCGGGCCACGAGGTCCTGCGCGGCAGCGGCCAGTGCGGAGAGCCGTACCGCCCCGGCCATGTGGCTGGAAATCTTGATGCTGAGGACCACATCCATGGCAGCGTCAAAGTCGGGGCGCGCGACGGCCTGCTCCAGGCGGGTAAATCTGCTATCCCACATGGCCACAAAATTGGAGACAAACCGGCGGCAGGACTCGGCGCCAACCTGATCGCTCAGCCCGCGTAGCTTGTCCATGGAGATCAGCTGCGCCTCAAGGTGCTCCAGGGACGCCATTAGGGCGCGACCCTGCTGCTGGTGATCCGGGAACGGCGGACGGCAGCGACCAGCGTCTGCAGCGTTGCCGGTGCAGTGGCGGGCGGGCTCGGATGCCCGTCCGGTGGAGACTGCGGGGGAGGGGGAGACAAACAAAATATCCTTCGGAGGGTGGGGCCGCCGCGGGGCGCTAGGATCCTGGTCGGAGCCGGCCGGGTGCTCCCGGCCGATACCCCACGGTCTCACCCAAACCTCAGGAAAACTTGCCTGCAACGCTCAAGATCGAGGCAATATTGCAGTCCGCCGTGTTTGGGCTTCTCTCCGGCGCTGTGCAACGTATACGGCCAGAGCCCCAAGCGCAGCGCCCGCTGTATTGGCAAGGATGTCCTGGGCAGTGGCATAACGGGCCGGCAGAAGGAAATGCTGCACGGTTTCAATGGAACAGGAGGCAGCCACACCGGCGACGGCGGCCAACCAGGCGAAACGCCCGGGAAGGCGTGCGGCGGCGAACACGCCAAAGGGAACAAACAACACAACGTTCGCGGCAAACTCCACCAGCGGGTAGCCGACCCAGCCCGGGACGCCGGCGGAATGCAGGCCGGTGAGGAGGTGCTGGATCATGCCCGCAGATCCGGCGTCCACAGGCGAGGGCCAGAACACGATGAGGGTGAGTGCACCTGCATAGAACAGGAAAAGGAACGTCAGGCGTCTGCCCCGTCGCGGCTGCGGGATGGCCATGTTCACCGGTAGCGGCGTTCCCAGGCGAGCAGTTCATTCACTGCAGGGGTGAGCTGGCGGAGCATTTGCTGGTAGACAGCGTCGCTGCGGCGGTAGGGGTCCACCACATCATCTTCCTGCGGTCCGGCAGGATGGACGCTGCGCAGCATCAGCGCCCGGGCGAGGCCCTGCTGCCATCGCTCCTTGGACGGGGCGCCCGGGTCGGCGTCGACAAGCGGCAGCAGGCGGGCCAATTCTCGCAATGTAAAGGTACGGCGCAGCAGGCCGGGCGCCAGTCCCACAACGCTGCTCCGGTGACCCCGGGTCAAAGCAAGTACCAGGTCCTGTTCCGGGAGTATCGCCTCCGTGAGCTGCCGGGCGGTAAAACCGGTGGGATCTCCGCCGAAGATATTCACGAAACCTGCCACATGCGGTTCGATGTCCGCGCCCACGAGTGCGCCCGTGCCGGCGCTGGTGACCGAGAACTCGCCGGGGGCCATCTGGTCCAGCCCTGCCTGGAGCAGGCGTTCAGCGAGGGGGGAGCGGCAGATATTGCCGGTACAGACGGTCAGGATACGGAACGGTTCGGTGGTTGCTCTCATGTCACCAGGCTTCGGTTGGGGCCGGTTTTCCGGCTCTGGGGCAGCCGGTTTAGCTGGTGTTGAGGTTACCTTGTGTGGCGCTTGAGCTTTGCCGGAATGTTTCACGAACACTGTGTTTGGGCGGCGTTGTTTCTTGAGGGGAGGGCAGCAAAGTAATACCCAGCGGCAAGGAAAACCTTCCACCGCCGAAGTCTTTCGAACAAGGGGAACAACATGAACAAGATGGCCAAGGGTGCAATGGCAATCGGCGTCGGCGCGGCAATGCTGCTGGGCGGCGGCGGAACCCTCGCCCGCTGGAACGCGACAGAGGCTGCCAACGCCGGCACCATCGTCACCGGTAACCTGGACGTCACGGCGGCCAAGGGCGTGTGGACCAACAGCAAGGGTGTGGTCATCGCGAACATCGACGATTACCGCGTGGTGCCGGGCGAGGCCCTTACTTTCACCCAGACGCTGGACGTGGACCTTCAGGGTGCCGAAATGAAGGCAACTCTCGGCCTGAACAAGCTGCCGGAAGGCACCTCGAGCAACATGTCGTTCTCCACGCCCACCCTGAAGCAGAAGGGCCAGCCGGTAAACCCGATGAGCCTGACCCAGGCCAACGACGGTGAAATGACGGCTTCCACGACCTTCACCTTCAAGGACACCGCCGTCGGTCAGCAGGACGTGAACACCCGGATCGACCTGGGCGACATCAACTACGTCCTGAACCAGGTCGCTAAGTAACCCTTCGCAGTTCCCCTTGTTCCAACCCCGGTTGTGCGCGCCGCGCAACGCGACGCGCACAACCTGTTCCCTGGAGAAGAATCCGTGAAGAGCCTTCGAGCACTGAAAGCAGCCGGCCTGGTCCTGGCCGCCGTGGTGCTCGGGCTGATGACGGTCCAAGGAAGCTACGCACTCTGGAACGCCTCAGCACCGCAGAACGCCGGCACCGTCCAGACCGCCGACTTCAACGTCACGGTCAACGAAGCAAGCATGGCCCAGACGCCTTCGCTGGCACTGAACCTTGAGGGCCTGACCCGCGGAACGGCTGTTTACACGTCCCTGCGGGTCACCAACGCCGTCAACGTCAGCCCCGGCTCACCGCTGGTACTGCAGCCGGCAGTCTCGGCTCCGGTCCCCAGCAGCACCTTGAACGGAAACCTGACGGTGACCACCGCCGTCGTACAGGGGAACTCAGCCTGCACTGCGGGCCTGGCATATCGGACCGGTACGCCGGCGCTTCCCGTGCTGGCAACAAAGGCCACCCAGACCATTTGCTTCAAGGTCGCACTGCATCAGAACACCCCGGCAAACCTTCTTGGCAAGCCGGTCAGCATCCCCGTGAACCTCAGCGTGGCGCAGCTCGCGCCGGCAGCTTAGTGATGGATAGGAAAACCATGTCGAGTGGCCGCAGGACAGCAGATAAGCCCGCCAGCCCGTTGAGCTTCATCGGAACCGGCCTGAGCTATATTGCCCTCTGCGCCACGGCGCTCATCGCCCTGGTCCTGGTAGTGGTTCCGCTGGCCACCGGTTCCCAGACCTACAGCGTCCTGACCAGCTCCATGGCACCGAAGTACGCTCCGGGTACGTTCCTGGTAGTAAAGCCCGTCCCGTTTGAGGAACTGCGTGTGGGCGACGTCATCACCTACCAGATTGAGTCCAACGACCCCGCCGTGATCACCCACCGGATCACTTCCATGGGGGCAACCCAGGATGGTACGCCCACGCTTATCACCAAGGGCGATAACAACGACATAACCGATCCCAAGCCGGTTCTTGAGGTACAGGTGCGTGGCAAGCTCTTCTATGCAGTGCCGTATGTAGGCTTTGCCGCCAATGCACTAGGCAACTCGGACCGCGGGGCAGCCATGCAGTGGGGTGCGGTAGCCCTGCTCGGTTACGGTGTGGTCACCATGGTCCGCGGAGCCCTGGCCAAGAAGCGCGGGGAAGGCGAAACCCCTCAGGACGGCACGGGAACGGATGAACCGGGCCTTGATTCCTCCGACGGTGGGGATTCCTCCGACGGTGGAGCCGGCGCTGCGTCCCGGTCCATGCCGGGCAGCGGAGCAACGGTTACGGACTCCTATGACCACCTGGAGACGGGCGATCCGATCCTGGAAGAGTGCGATCACTGCACCCACGACGCCGCTCACCGCCACGGCAGTGCCACCCGGAAGCCTGTTGCCGTCTAATGACCTTCTCCAAGCCGTTGTGGCGCCGGCTGGTGCTCGGTGCGGTGACCGGAACTGCTGCCGCGGTCACCTTTGGTGGAATCCCCGCGGCATCGGCAGCGGAGAGCTACCTCAGTTTCAGCACCGACGGCACCAATTTCACCTCCACCCTGGCACGGCCCGTCTTTGATCAGAACCTGACCCTGGTTCCCGGAACATCCACGGCCGGAACCATCTGGGTGCGCAACGACGGCGATGACGCCGCCTACCTTTCCGCCGGTGCGGTAGCAACCCGGATGGACCCGCAGCTGGCAGGGATGCTCGGCGTCAGCGGATCGGCTCCTTCCCGAAACGGAAAGCCGGTTTATCTGGGCCCCGTCGGGGAATGTGCGGAGCTTTACCGCGGGTGGGAAATCCCCTCCGGGGATGCCGTGCGGGTAGCCCTCACCGCCGGACTCTCCCCGGACGCGCCAAACGAGGCCCGCAACCGCAGCGCCGGATTCAACGTTGTTTTCCATCTCCAGGCCATGGACGGCACCGGCACCGCCCCCGGGGCCTGCGACGCCCTGGACACTGATGCCGGGACCCCGGTTGCCCCGCCGGAAGATGAAAACGCCGGCAGCAGTACGGGTACGGACACCGGGGACGCGCAACCGTCCCGGTCCAACCAGCCGGCGGCCGGCCGGGCGCCGGAGGCTGCGCTGGCCGGTTTTCCCGCCACCGGGATAGGACCCGGGCAGGCAGTGACATCGCCGGAGTTCAACAAGATTCTCTCGCCGATGGACTCGGGGCGCCCGGTGCAGGCGGTGCCTGCCGGTTTCCAGAGCACTGTTGAACCCATCATCCGTTCTCTCTCGGGTACTCTCCTGATAGTGATGTCGGTGGCGTTTTTCGCCGCCGCGGGGATCCGACTACGAAGCAGGGGTCAATGAGCTGGAAAACGCAGCAGGGGGCTGCGGAACACCCTGAAACCGGCGACGGCAGGCGTCCGGGCGTGTTCGGCAGGCTCCGCAGGCAGCCGGGCTTCCGGACCGCCGTGATCGCGTTCATCGTCACGGTGGTCCTGGGACTGGGTGGCACTGCGGCCTACGCATACTGGAGCGCCTCTACGGCAGCAACCATCATGGTGACGCCGAAGGCGAACCTTGGCACGCCGCCGGCCAAGCCCGTCTGCCATGACGGTCCGTTGCCCAACGAGATTCGCTGGCCTGCCGTAACCGGCGCAGACAAGGACGTTGTTTATCTTGTGAGCTTCACGGTTGAAGGCACCACGAAGTTGTACGCCCTTCCTACCAACGGAAAATACGTTGTGCAGGGGAACGTGGTCATACAACCGGCGACTATTCGGTCACTGCAGCATGCATTCGGCCAGACCACCGCGCAGAAGCTACCATTGACTGTCACTTTGCGGACAGCCACAGTCAAACCGGCCGTGGGATCACTTGTACCGATTACCGAAGCGGACGTCATCGAACAGAGCGCACCGCAGGTGTTGCAGATGTTCTACAGCACCACTTTCTGGGGCAACTTCCCCTGCCGCTAGCCGGCTTCGCCTTCCTGGTACACATCCGGAATGCCGTCCTTGTCATCATCGCGGCGCTCTTCCGCCTCGATGGCCCGGTAGCGGCGGTTCCGCACCGTGAGCAGGGCTGAGGCGATGAGTGCCGCCAGCACGGAGGCCGCGAGGATGCCCACCTTGGCGTCGTCGTTATGCGCTGAACCGACGGCGAAGCTGAGGTCATTGACCAGCAGGGAGACGGTGAAGCCGATGCCGGCCAGGATGCCGATGCCCAGCAGGTCAACCCAGCGCAGGTCCGGGTCCAGCTTGGCCTTGGTGCCGGCGGTGATGCCCCACGTGGTGAGCAGGATGCCGATTGGCTTGCCGAGCACGAGGGCAATGATGATGCCGATGGCTACCGGGTCGGCCAGTACGCGGCTGAGCCCGTCCCAGCCGCCAATAGCGACGCCGGCGGAGAAGAACGCGAAGATCGGCACCGCGATGCCGGTGGAGATGGGACGGAACCGGTGCTCGAGGATCTCCGAGAGCCCCGGTGCTTCCGGGTTGGCAGGCAGCTTCTGCCGGTCCGGTCCGCGGCGCAGTACGGGGACGGCGAAGCCCAGCAGCACACCGGCGACGGTGGCGTGGACACCGGAGGCATGCATCAGCGCCCAGGTGGCCAGGGCCAGCGGCAGCAGGATGACCCAGGCGGGCCAGATACGGGTACCGAAGAACCGGGGTACGCGCTGGACCAGAACGGTGAACGCGGCCAGCGGCAGGAGCATCCAGAGCAGGTACAGGGGCTGGACGTTGTCGGAGTAGAACAGGGCGATGATGGTGATGGCGATCAGGTCATCCACCACGGCCAGGGTCAGCAGGAAGATGCGCAGGGCACTGGGCAGATGGGAGCTGATAACCGCCAGCACGGCAAGGGCGAAGGCAATATCAGTGGCGGTGGGGATGGCCCAGCCCCGCAGGCCGTCGGAGCCGGCGATCAGGTTGACGGCCACGTAGATCAGGGCGGGAACAACAACTCCGCCGAACGCTGCGGCAATCGGCACGATCGCCCGGCGCATGTCCCTAAGGTCGCCGGCGACGAATTCCTTCTTCAGCTCCAGGCCCACCAGGAAGAAGAAGATGGCCAGCAATCCGTCCGCTGCCCAGGCGCCAATGCTCAGTTCCAGATGCCAGGGCTCGTAACCGATTTCGTAGTCGCGGAGAGCGAAGTAGGTGTCCGAGGCGGGGGAGTTGGCCCAGATCAGGGCGGCAACGGTCGCTATCAGGAGGAGGATGCCGCCAACGGTTTCCTTACGCAGGATTTCGCCGATGCGCAGGGTCTCGCCGTAGCTGGACCGGCCAAGGACGGTTCGCGGGCTCGGCGGCTTGGAGGGCAGGTTCTGGGGCTCAGTGGCCATTAATCAGGTTCCTTACGGATTCGGGTACGGCAAACAATTGCCGACCAGACTTCCCGGCGCACCGCAGACCAGTCTACCCGGTCTCACCGGGTATGTGTGACCGGAGGCTACCGGCCGGGCAGCAAAACGCCCCGGCAGGCATACCCGGCCGGGGCGTTGGATGCTGCTGTGGACTAGCCGACCAGGGCGCGGATACCAATCACGATGGTGGCCAGGCCAAAGACCATGGCGGTGCTGATCTTCATCAGGTTTACGGTCATGTATCGGGTGGCGGCACCGTTTTCATCGCGTGCCTTGGGGGACTTGAGGACGTCCTTCAGGAAGGCCGGCCAGACCAGGATGGACCACAGGCCGGCAATAATCAGGATGATTGCAAGGGGGGCGGGAAGGCTCATGGCGGCGGTTAGCCCTGCCGGCTTTCGATCCACTTGCCGGCCTGTCCGGCCTGGATGGTCAGCGCCTTGCCGATCATCGGTTCCGCAGCCTTGGCAATCTTGTCGCCGAGGAACGGGATGGAGGAGCCAACCTTGCCGTCTACATCCACGCGGGTGCCTTCGGCCACGGTGACCAGACGCTGTACCGCGTTGACCTTCAGGGGCACCCCGCCAACGGACAGCTCAACGGTTGCCTCGCGGGACCCGTCAGCAGCCGGTGCTGCCCATTCTTCCTTCTGGGTCACGGTGAGGGTGGCACCAACAAATTTCTTGGCGATGTCCGGAAGCCGGTCGGTGGGCATGGTGCGTACGGCGGTGAGCACAAATGCACCGGCGGTGTTGCCTTCCACCAGGGCCGAGACCAGGGAGCCGCCCACGTGCTCGCTGATGCTGCGCAGGAACCCCTCGTCGGCAAACGTGTCCGTCACGGTGACGACGTCGTAGGGCAGGATGGTTGAAGCGTTCAGGGCCATGGGTCCTCCAGATGTGGGTGTGATGCCGGATGAATGCCGCAGGCGCTAGCCTGCCTACCGGCCAACCCTCATCCTAAACCGAGCACACAGCCGCCCATAAACAGCGGGAACCTAGCGGCCCAGGTTTACACATCCCGCAGCCTCACCCATTCCGTTGCTGCCGGTCACCTCGTAAATGAGGAGGGACTCACCATCCCCGTTGTCAGGCACCGTCCACGGCACGGTGCTGCTCACCGTGGCGTTGCCCGAGGGATCCGTGGTGAAGTCCAGGACGAGCCCGCCGCTGCCGGCATCCTGCGGGTCCACTTCCTCCTCCCCGGCGTCGGAGGCTGAAGCGCCACAGGCTTTCTGGTGCAGCCGGCCGGTGTAGCCGGTGTCCGGCTGGAAACCCTGCGCCTGCAGTTTCACCGTGGTGTCCGCTTCGGTTTCGGACACGGTGAGGATGGCCTCGGCATCGTCGGGGATTTGGGCGGTGTTGTAGGTGCTGGCGACGGCGCCGTCGCAGTAGCTGCCGAAGGTGCCCTCGATCAGGCCGTCCGGGCCCGGCGTCGCATCGCCCCCGCACCGGTCCGGGCTCACGGTTTCGCCGGGTATTCCGGCTGCCTGGCAATCCTGCTCGCCGGGACTGTTCGGAGACACGGTATCGCAGGAGGAAGCGGCAGAGGGCGTTCCCGACGCCGGGCCGGTGGTGTTCTCCCCGCTACTGTCTCCGCTGCCGCCCGCGCACCCGGCGACGCCGAGCGCGAGTACCGCCCAGCCGGTGGCCCAAAGGGATGCTTTGCGTGCCATGGGGCAATCCTCCGTATCTCGACCAGTACGTGGCCCGTGCCATTTCAGGGTGGCAGGGCCCTGAACGAAAAACCAGATGTCCCGGCCCTCCGGGGTGCCGTGTGCCCCAGAGCGCCAAACCTGCCCACCCTAGGCGCCGGCAGGCCGGAAGGGTAGCGGACAGGGCCGTTTGTGCGTCAATAGCAGCCAACCCTGCGCAGACGCGCTTCCGTGCTTACCCAAGGCGATACGAGTGCCGTAGTTTCGGCCTCACGGCGCCGACGGGGCACCGTATAAGCGCGGGGGATTCACTCTTAGGGGAGAAATGAACACGAGAAAAACACTGCGGACGACGGCGTTCGCGGCAGCTTTCCTGCTGGCGGCAGCGGGTGCGGCACCGGCGGTAGCCGCGGATAACCCCAGAGGCGGGGGCCCGGGCATGCAACAAGCCGGGGATGCTGCTGCTGGCAAGGGGAACCCCGGGAAGGGGAACCCCGGGAAGGGGAACCCCGGTAAGGGCAATCCGGGCAAGGGCAACCCCGGCAAAGGGAACCCGGGCAAGGGTCATGGGAAGCCCGACGCCAGTGAGAAGCTGCGGCAGAAGGTCACTGTGAAGAACGTGGTGCGCCACCTGGATGCCCTGCAGGCCGCGGCGGACGCCAACGGCGGCAACCGTGCCGCCGGGACGCCGGGTTATGAAGCCTCCGGCCGGTACATCGAGCAGCAGCTGCGCAAAGCCGGCTACAAGCCGGTGCGCCAGCCCTTCTCCTACGAGCAGTTTGAACTGGAGAGCGAGACGCTGGAACAGGTAAGTCCGACAGCCCGGACCTACACCGCCGGCACGGACTACTCCACCATGAGCTATTCCGGGCCGGGGGACGTCACTGCTCCGGTGACGGCCGTGGACGTCAACCTGACCGGTGACCGGGCCTCCACCAGCGGCTGCGAAGCGGCGGACTTCGCCGGGTTCACGCCCGGCGACATTGCCCTGATGCAGCGCGGAATCTGCAGCTTCGAAATCAAGGTGCAGAACGCCGCCGCCGCCGGTGCCTCGGCGGCAGTGGTCTTCAACCAGGGCAACACCGTCCCCGGAGAGGACCGCACCGGGCTGCTCAACGGCACGGTGGGCACCCAGCTGTCGGCCATCCCCGCCGTCAGCGCCACCTTCGCCCTGGGCGAGGAACTGGCCGGAACACCGGGGGCCGTGCTTCATCTGGATGTCGAATCCGGCGTGCGGGTCATCGAGTCCTTCAACATCCTGGCCGACACCCGCGGCGGCGATCCGAACCGGACCGTAGTGGTGGGCGCCCATCTGGATTCCGTCACCGAAGGGCCGGGCATCAATGACAACGGCACCGGCTCGGCAGCCACCCTGGAAACCGCCGTCCAGCTGGCCAAGACCAAGCCCGCACTCCAGAACCGGGTGCGGTTCGCCTTCTGGGGCGGGGAAGAGGACGGGCTGGTCGGCTCGGAATACTATGTCTCCCAGCTGGACGCGGCCGGCATTGCCGGCACCCTGCTGAACCTGAACTTTGACATGGTGGGCTCACCGAACTTCGGCCGCTTCATTTACGACGGCGACGGCAGCGCGTTCGGCACAAAGGGGCCCGCGGGATCGGACGTGATCGAGGCGGTCTTCGAGGACTACTTCGCCTCGCAGAACCTCACCAGTGCCCCGACAGCGTTCAGCGGCCGGTCCGACTACGCCGGCTTCATTGCCAACCGCATCCCCGCCGGCGGACTGTTCACCGGTGCCGAAGGACTCAAGACTGCTGAGGAGGCAGCGCTCTTCGGCGGCACGGCAGGCGCCCCGTATGACGCCTGCTACCACGCCGAGTGTGATGACATCACCAACGTGAACCGCACCGTCCTGGACCAGATGTCCGACGCCGTGGCGCACGCCGTCGTGACCTTCGCCCTGACGGAGGAGGAGCTGCGCTCCGGGGCGCAGGCCCGGCAGCAGTCCGTCCCGGCGGAGAGCGACTACCGGGGGCATCAGCTGCTGAAATAGCGCCATCACATGCCGCCGGGCACGGCGGAAACACGGCGGGAGGCTGCGCGTGCGGCCTCCCGCCGTCGTGCGTTTTCCGCTCTGAGCGGGAGCGGTCCATCCGGCTGCCGGCAACGGGTAGGGTGGAAGAAAACCCCGGGGTTCCGTCTGTGAACTTCGGGTATTTGCGTTGCGTCGTGAAGGAGAAAACACCCCCATGAGCCTGAACGGACTGCGTGCCGCGCTCGCCGAGGATCCGTCCTACGCCAGGGTGAAAACCCTTTCCTCGCGGCCGCCCGAGCGGCGAAGCGAGGATTTGCAGATCGGCGCCCCGCAGGGGATGCGGGCAGCGCTGTTGGCCGAGGTAGTGGACGGCCTCGCCGCATCCGGAACCGGCAACGGCGCCCCGCCGGTGGTCCTGGCCGTCACCGCCACCGGCCGTGAAGCCGAGGACCTGGCCGCTGCGCTGCGCAGCTATCTGCCGCTGGCCGGCATCGAGGAGTTCCCAAGCTGGGAGACCCTTCCGCACGAACGGCTTTCCCCGCGCTCGGACACCGTGGGCAGGCGGCTTTCGGTGCTGCGCCGGTTGGCGCACCCGGACACGTCACCGGTACAGATTGTGGTGGCACCCGTGCGCGCCGTTGTCCAGCCGCTGGTTGCCGGGCTGGGCGAGCTGAAGCCGGTGTCCCTGAAGGTCGGGCAGGAACAGTCCTTCGACTCCGTGGTGTCCGCCCTCGCCGAGGCCGCCTATGCGCGCGTGGACATGGTCTCCCACCGCGGCGAATTCGCCGTGCGGGGAGGCATCCTGGACGTCTTCCCGCCCACCGATGACCACCCCATCCGCATCGATTTCTTCGGCGACGAAGTGGACTCCATGCGCTGGTTCGCTGTTGCTGACCAGCGGACCCTCACCGGTGAACACATCACCCACCCCACCGAGCTCTATGCCCCTCCCTGCAGGGAAATCCTGATCACCCCGTCCGTGATGAGCCGCGCCGCCAAGCTCAAGGACCAGATGCCCGCGGCAGCGGACATGCTGGAGAAGATTGCCGGCGGCATAGCTGTCGAGGGCATGGAATCCCTGGCACCGGTGCTGGTGGACTCCATGGTTCCGCTGATGGGCGAGCTTCCGTCAGGTTCCATCGCTGTGGTGATCGAGCCTGAGAAAGTGCGGGCACGCGCCCACGATCTGGCGGCCACCAATGAGGAGTTCCTGGCCGCGGCGTGGGCGACGGCCTCCGACGGCGGTGCCGCGCCGCTGGATCTCTCCGCCGGACTCGCGGCGGACCTTGATGCCGCCAGCTTCCGCTCGCTGGCCGACACCCGCACCGCCGCGCACGCCAACAGTGTTGCCTGGTGGTCCATCACCTCGTTCAACCCCGATGACGAGACCGTGCTGGACATCGATACTTTGACCATCAATGCCCGTGAACCGCGCGGCTACCGTGGCGATGTGGCCGAGATGATGGAGTTCATCGGCGGGCGTGTCCGCGACATGTGGCGCGTAGTGGTGGTTACCGAGGGGCCCGGGCCCGCGTCCCGTCTGGCCGAGCTGTTCCGCGAGAACGACATACCGGCAGCCCTCGTGGATTCCGTCGACACCGAACCCCAGCCGGGGGTTATCGCCATCACCACGGCCAGTGCAGGCCGCGGCTATGTGTTCGACACCCTCAAGACGGGATTGCTGACCGAGGCGGACCTGCTGGGCCGTGCCAGTGCCTACTCCACCAAGGACATGCGAAAGATGCCCTCCAAGCGGCGCAACGCGGTGGATCCGCTGCAGCTGCAGGAAGGCGACTTCGTGGTGCATGAGCAGCACGGTGTCGGTAAATTCATTGAACTCATCCAGCGTTCCACCGGCGTTGGCGCGAACAAAACCGTGCGTGAATACCTGGTGCTCGAATATGCGCCGTCCAAGCGCGGTGCCCCCGGGGACCGGCTGTTTGTTCCTACCGACCAGCTGGACCAGATCACCCGGTACGTGGGCGGAGAAACCCCGGTCCTGTCCAAGATGGGCGGCTCCGACTGGGCCAAGACGAAGAGCCGGGCCCGCAAGGCGGTCAAGGAGATTGCGGGGGAGCTCATCCGGCTTTACTCCGCACGAATGGCATCCAAAGGCCATGCCTTCGCCTCGGACACCCCGTGGCAGCGGGAACTGGAGGAAGCCTTCCCTTACGTGGAGACGCCCGACCAGCTCACCACCATCAACGAGGTGAAGGCGGACATGGAGCGCGAGGTGCCTATGGACCGGCTGGTCTCCGGCGACGTGGGCTACGGCAAAACCGAGATTGCCGTCCGGGCAGCCTTCAAGGCCGTGCAGGACGGTAAGCAGGTCGCGGTGCTGGTACCCACCACACTGCTGGCCCAGCAGCACCTGGAGACTTTCGCCGAACGCTTCTCCGGCTTCCCCGTCCGGGTCCAGACCCTGTCCCGTTTCCAGACGGCCAAGCAGGCCCGCGATGTGGTGGAGGGCGTGAAGAACGGTTCGGTGGACGTGGTGATCGGCACGCACCGCCTTCTCTCCTCCGAGGTCCAGTTCAAGGACCTGGGCCTGGTGATTGTGGATGAGGAGCAGCGCTTTGGTGTGGAGCACAAGGAAGCGCTGAAGAAACTGCGCACCAACGTGGACGTGCTGGCCATGAGCGCCACCCCGATTCCCAGGACCTTGGAAATGTCCCTGACCGGGATCCGCGAGACCTCCACACTGGCCACCCCGCCGGAGGAACGGCACCCGGTTTTGACCTACGTTGGGCCCTACACGGATAAGCAGGCCTCCGCAGCCATCCGCCGTGAGCTGATGCGCGAGGGCCAGGTGTTCTTTGTGCACAACCGGGTTTCCTCGATTGACCGGACCGCCGCGCACCTGCAGGAACTGGTGCCGGAGGCGCGGATCGCCGTCGCGCACGGGCAGATGAGCGAGTCCAAGCTCGAGCAGATCATTGTGGACTTCTGGGAGAAGCGTTTTGACGTGCTGGTGTGCACCACCATCATTGAAACCGGCCTGGACATCTCCAACGCCAACACGCTGATTGTGGACCGGGCGGACCACTTCGGCCTCTCCCAGCTGCACCAGTTGCGCGGCCGGGTGGGCCGCGGCCGGGAACGCGCCTACGCGTACTTCCTCTACCCCTCGGAGAAGCCGCTGGGCGAGGTGGCGCTGGAACGCCTGAAGGCAGTTGCCACCCACAATGAGCTCGGCGCCGGCATGCAGCTGGCCATGAAGGACCTGGAGATCCGCGGCGCGGGCAACCTGCTCGGCGGTGAGCAGTCGGGCCACATTGCCGGGGTCGGGTTTGACCTGTACATCCGGCTGGTGGGCGAAGCCGTGGCGGACTACCGCGGCGAGGCCGAGGAAAAGGCCGCCGAAATGAAGATTGAGCTGCCCGTCAACGCCCATCTCCCTCATGACTACGTGCCGGGGGAGCGGCTGCGGCTGGAGGCCTACCGGAAGCTCGCCTCGGCCATCACCAACGAGGCGATCGACGAGGTCCTGGCCGAGCTCGTGGACCGTTACGGCGAGCCGCCGCAGGAAGTGAAGAACCTGATCGATGTGGCCCGCTTCCGGGTGGATGCCCGCGCAGCAGGCCTCACCGACGTCGCATTGCAGGGCAACTTCATCAAGTTTGCACCGGCAGACCTGCCCGAATCCCGGACCATGCGGCTGCAGCGGATGTACCCGGGGGCCCAGGTGAAACCGGCGTTGAACGCCGTGCTGGTGCCCAAGCCGAAGACTGCGAGGATTGGCGGACGCGATCTGGTGGACGCTGAGATCCTGGCTTGGGCCAAACAGGTGCTGGAGGCGGTCTTCAAGGAGTAACCGGCGGCACGAAGCCGGGCGGGCAACCCGGCTAGCCGGTAAGGGCAACCACGAAAAGCACGGCGGCAGCCACCACACAGGAGGCGAGTACCGCGTAACCGACGAACGTGATGCGCTGCTGCCGTGCCCTGTCCCGGCGCCATTCCCTGCGGGTCATCATGGTAGTCATGTGCAGAATCTAGGGAAAAGCCGTATGGGGCGCTAAGAGTAGGACCTACCTGCCTGCTAACGGGCACTACCTAGTGCTTGAACCGTGCCACTACCTGGTGCTTAAACACTGATGCACCCGGACCGCCTCGGTCCGGGTGCATCAGTGTGTGTCGGTGGTACTTACTCGTTGTGCGAGTAGCCCTTCGCCAGCTCCGTGGTGGTGTCGGAGCGGCCGATGCTGAAGGCCACGAGGTAGACGGCGGTGCCGACTACCAGCAGGATCGCCATGGGCCAGACGTTGCCCAGGGTCAGCCAGTTCAGCGAGTACAGAGCGCCGCAGAAGAGCGCGAAAAGTACGGTAAAGGTGATGAGGTTGCTGACCAGATGGCCCTCACCCGAGTGCGTCGGCTGCTTCGACCGTGTTCCAACCATGGGAGTTCTCCGTTTCAAAAAGTGTTCTGTAGCTTCGCGGGTCAGTAGTCCGACGTGGCTTTGCTTCCCTTAACAATAGCGATTCCTGAGCTGGCTCCGATACGCGTGGCTCCGGCGTCGATCATTGCCTGGGCATCTTCGAGCGAACGCACCCCGCCCGAGGCCTTTACACCAAGGTCGGGTCCGACGGTGCGGCGCATCAGGGCAACGTCCTCAGCGGTGGCACCGCCGCCGTTGAATCCGGTGGAGGTCTTGACGAAGTCCGCCCCGGCCTCAACGGATGCCTCACAGGCAAGGACTTTCTGCTCGTCATTGAGCAGCGACGTTTCGATGATGACCTTCAGGATGCCGCCGGCAGCATGCACTGCGTCGGCAACGGCGGCAATGTCGCGGACCAGGGCGGTTTTGTCATTCCGGCGGGCGGCGGCAATGTCGATGACCATGTCGATCTCGTCCGCGCCGTCCTGGAGGGCTCCCTGGGCTTCGAACACCTTGACTTCGGTGGTGGTGGCTCCGAGCGGGAATCCGATGACGGAACAGGTGAGCACACCGCTGCCCTTGAGCGCAGTGCGGACGGTGCCGACCCAGAGGGGATTCACGCAGACGGACTTGAAACCGTATTCAGCTGCCTCGGCGCAGACCTTAAGGATATCCTCGCGGCTGGCCTCCGGCTTCAGGAGCGTGTGGTCAATGTAAGAGGCAATAGGGGTAGGCATGAATCCATTTTGCCATAGGGCGGCGCGGCTAACTGCTGGGAAGATTTTCCGGGGAGCAGCGGTGCCTGCACGTGAAACAGCAATGGCCCGGATTCCCTAATTCGAAGGGAATCCGGGCCATTGCGGCTATGTGATTAGCCGTTCGGCCACATGCTGAGGGGCTTTACAACGTTGTTGGACGGAGAAAGCGGAGCGGCAGCTGCCGTTGCCGGCGCCGCTACTCCCGCTCCTGCAATAACAGCGGCAAGTGCCAGAGCTGCACCCAGTTTCTTCATTCTCTACCCCTAAAATCAACCTAATGAGTAACTACGACTCTCGAAGTATAGCTATACAAAGGTTCAGCCGATTATCCTAAGCTGAAGACTTGTAGAAAAACTGAGGACAAGTTGATCTAGGGTTGTCACGCCCAATCCGGGAGACCGCGGTTTATCGCGACGTGGGAACGCACCTGAGGCTAGAGTTCAGGTATCGATGGTTATCACAGCGAGAAAGTGCCGGGCAATGGATAGCAACACCGCATTCATCCTCAACGAATACCGTGCTCGACAGGCCGTTGATCGCCGAGATTATGGCGCAGCGATTGAGTACTCCATGATTGCCGCTGCGAAAGCAGCTGAAGCCAACGACGGGTGGGGATTCTGTCGTATGACCTTCAATGTGGCAGAACTGCAACTTGGGCTCGGCCTTATGGACGAGTGCATTGCAACTTGTGGAAACCTGTTTGAGACCGATGCGATTAAGCAGTACCCCGATTATGAGTCCCGTGCAAAGGTTCTCGTCACCCGGGCAATGCACAACAGGGGAGAGATGGGGGATGCACTGGTTACAGCCCGTGAGGCATCACGGCTGCCAATGCAGGAGTTGTCTTCAGAAGGCCGGCTCAGTGTTCAACATGTTCTCGTTGCCGCTCTGGCCGAGGAGGGCGATACGGAAACGGCCTGGGAAGAAGCTGTGCGTCTTGCCGGCATGTTGGATGATGAGCCGCAGCCTCGCGTTGCGGGAATGGCATATTGGGCGATAGGTAATGCCGGGTTCATGTCTGGGCGGATCGGTGCCGGATTGAATTATCACCGATTGGCGGCAGAATCGCTTGCCATGGTTGACGATGTCAGTCTTTGGGGACTTTTCAACAAGGCCTCCGCTCATATGCGGTTAGCCTCAGGCTTAGTCACCCAGGAAACGGTAGAGTGCATTGAGCGTGCAGAGGTCGCCTACGAGGTTGTCCGGGTGACTGAAATAGACGGTTATGAGATTACAATCACCCGGGCCTGGTGGGAGCTCGAGACTGGAAATCCGGGTATAGCTGACAAGTTGCTGATTTCGATCGAAGCCAAAGTAGCCGGTCCTTACCCCTTCCTCCTGGGACGTACGCTCCAGTTGCGCGCCCGCTGCCTCGACGCACTGGGGCAGGAAGCTGCTGCCATGGAATGCGCGCAGAAAAGCGAACGCATCTTTACCGAGGTAGGAGCCGAGGTGCTGGCGGCCGATTCGCGGAAAATCAGAGACGCCCTTGGGCAGTCGGCTCGATAAGGCGAGACACGTCGAGACAATAACTCGATATTTAAGCATCGAAGGCGCACAATACAAACAGGGTTACAGGTCTGGTCAGGCAAGCTCCAATCCGTCCTCCAGACCGAAATGGCAAATCCGCTGCATTGAGGTCCTGCGCGGCGACTTGGGGGAGCTATGGCAAGACAGAATACGGTGCAGGAAAGCAGTCCCGGGAACCATCCGGAACGTATGGACGCCGCAGAGGAGATGCGTGCGGAACCGCTCGCGGAGAGTGCCCGGGTGGGTATGACAGCGGACGGCAAAATCACGCTGGTACTGCCGCCCGGACAGGTGGTTACCGGAGCCATGGCTGCGGAAGCAGCCCAGGAGATCGAGAACCTGGCCGGCGTCCGGCGCCTGCCGCTGCTGCTCACCCTGACAGGTGTGGAATCCATTTCCCGTACCGCCCGGGACATTTTCAGTGCAGCCCGTTCCCTGTCCGCAGTTGCAGTGATCGGCATATCTCCCGTGGACAGGGTGATAGCCAATTTCCTGCTGGGCGGCGAAGTCCAGCCCTGTCCCACACGGTATTTTTCCCGTGAAAAAGACGCACTGGATTGGCTGAAACGGCACGCACCATGACAGACGCACCAACTGAGTCCGGCCAGCTGCCGGAGGACCCGCGCCTTGACCGGATTGTCGAGGGCATTGTCAGCATCGCTGCCGGGAACCTGACCTCCAAGATCCCGGTTTCCCCTGCCCGTGACCAGATCGATGCTGTCAGCACCGGCATCAATCTGCTTGCCTCCGAGCTGGACGACATCTACCAGGACATGGAGCAGCGGGTGGAAACCCGGACGCTGGAACTCCGTGAAGCTCACAGGCAGATGCAGCGCATGGCCCTCTCCGATCCCTTGACCGGGCTGGGCAACCGCATCGCACTGATGCAGCATGTGCAGCAGTCACTGATGAACTGGGATGGCGGCCCATCGGCGCCCGGCGTGCTGATGATCGACCTTGACGGCTTCAAGGAGATCAATGACAGCTTCGGGCACCACGCGGGGGACGTGGTGCTGCAGGAGGTGGCAGCACGCCTGCTTGCCTCGGTGCCGGAGGGGAGCTCCGTTGCGCGGCTGGGCGGCGACGAGTTCGCCGTGCTGGTTCCCGCCGTCGGGCGCCTTTCTGCGCGCGGAGTGGCCGAACGGATCCAGAATGCACTGGGAATCCGGACCAAGGTCGAGGAACTGGATGTCTGGCCGCGCGCCAGCATCGGCGTCCACGTGGCAGAAACGGGCCAAACCGCTGACGACCTGCTGCTGTGCGCCGATACCGCTATGTACGTTGCCAAGGAAGAAGGGCCGGGCCTGGTGCGGTCCTTTGAGCCGGTCATGCTGTACGCCCGGCAGCTGCGGCGTGAAATGGCCTCTGAACTGCGCAGCGCAGTGGAGCGCGACGAGCTGCGTCTGGTGTACCAGCCCGTTGTTGATCTGGTGACGGGCCACATGCAGGGCGTGGAGGTCCTGGTCCGCTGGCAGCACCCGGCCCAGGGCCTGGTAATGCCGGACATGTTCATCCCCCTCGCCGAGGAAAGCGGTGCGATTCTGCAGATCGGACGCTGGGTGCTGCGTAAGGCGCTGGAACAGCTCGCCGAGTGGCGCAGGCACGCAGAGCACCGGGAAGATTTCCACGTTCGGGTCAACGTCAGTGCGGCCGAGCTGCAGGCCATGGACCTGGTGGACTATGTCCGCTCGGTCCTGCGCGACACGGGGGCATCACCCCAGGAGCTGGTCCTGGAAATCACCGAGAGTGCCTTTGTGGGCAGCGGGGATGTGGAGACCTACTCAATGCGCTCGCTCAAGGCGCTTGGCGTCCGCCTGGAGATTGACGATTTCGGCACCGGCTATTCCTCCATCAGTTACCTGCGCCGGCTGCCTGTGCACACGGTCAAGGTGGACCGGACGCTGATCGCGGACATCTGCGGTGACGAGGGACAGCTGAAATTCGTGGACGCCGTGCATCAGCTGATCCGGGCGGCCGGGATGGAAGCGGTGTTCGAAGGGATCGAGACAGAACAGCAGGCGGGGAAGCTGCGCGAGATGGGATGCTGCAGCGGACAGGGCTACTACTTCAGCCGGCCCATTAACGAGGAGCAGGTAGGCACCCTCCTTGCCAGTGGCAGCCGGCTGCCACTGGCAACCGAACTGGTTGCCTAGGCGCCCGCCCGGACGTCAGTTCCGCACGAGGTAGCGCAGAAACACCACCCCGTTACCGAACCGGCGCTCCTCCTGCAGGTCCAGCTCCAGCCGCAGCCCCGCAGGCAGGAAATGCCGGCCACCGCCGACAATCACGGGGGAGAGCAGCTGCTGCAGTTCGTCAACGAGCCCGGTCCGCAGCGCCCGGCCGGCGAGTTCTGCTCCGCCCACTGAGAGATCGGCGTCGGACTCCGCCTTGAGCCGTTGCACGGCGTCCGGATCGAACTCACGTTCCAGACGGGTGAGCGGCGCGGAGACTCCGGCGAGGGAGCGGGAAAACACCACCTTCTCCGCTCCCCGCCAGATGCGGGCATAGTCCTGCACAGCCGCCGGTTCGTTCTCTGTCTCCACGGTGTCCCAATAGGACATCACCTCATACATCCGCCGGCCGAGGAGCTGCGTGCCGACGCCGCGTTCCAGGTTGTTGACGAAGCGGTGCACTTCCTCATCGGGCATGCTCCAGTCGAAGGAACCTGACTCGTCAGCGACATAGCCGTCCAGCGAAGTGATTGCCGTATAGATCAGCCGTCCCATGCCGGCCTCCTGCCTGGTTACAGTCCCAGGGCCGCCCTGACATCTGCGAGCACGGCATCCAGCGACTCCCGCGCCTTGGACCGCGCCGCCGGCAGGTCGTCTGCCGATCCCACAGGTTCAATGACTTCGAGGTAGCACTTGAGCTTTGGCTCGGTTCCGCTGGGACGGATGATGACCCGGGTGCCATCCCGGGTAATGTACCGCAGGCCGTCTGTGGGCGGCAGGCCGTCCGCGCCTTCGGCCAGATCGACGGCGGTTTCCACCGGCGAGCCGGCGAAGGATGCGGGCGGGTTCGCTCGCAGCCGGTCCATCATTTCCGTGAGGAGGGCGAGGTTGTCCACCCGCACCGAGAGCTGGTCACTCTGGTGCAGCCCGTGCTCCAGCGCCAGGTCGTCGAGCTCATCGAACAGCGTCCGCCCGGCGGCCTTCAGCGAGGCTGCCAGCTCTGCCAGCAGCACACCGGCGGAGATGCCGTCCTTGTCACGGACCAGGCCCGGGGCCACGCAGTAGCCCAGCGCCTCTTCGTACCCGTAGGTCAGCTTGGGCACCCGGGAGATCCATTTGAAGCCGGTGAGGGTTTCCTGGTGAGCGAACCCGGCAGACTCGGCGATGCGGGCCAGAAGACGGGAGGAGACAATCGAGTTCGCGAAAACCACATTCGAGCGGGTTTTCTCGCCCCGAACCTTCCAGCGTCCGGCGGCAATCCTGCGGGCTATGTGGCGGCCCAGCAGGGCACCCACCTCGTCACCGCGCAACATCCGCCATTCATCCGTGGCGGGATCCTTTGCCGCGACAGCGGCGCGGTCCGCGTCGGGATCATTGGCCAGCACCAGATCCGCGTTTCGTTCCTTGGCCAGCTTCAGTGCCAGGTCCAGGGCACCGGGTTCCTCCGGGTTGGGGAAGGCCACGGTGGGGAAGTCCGGATCGGGCAGGGCCTGCTCCGGCACCAGCTTCACCTTGGTGAACCCGGCACCGCGCAGCACCGCGGTCATGGTCTCTCCGCCGACGCCATGCATCGGTGTGAGGACAATGTCCAGGTCCCGTTCCGGGTAGCCCTCGGCATGCATCAGCCGGTCCACCGCTCCAATGTAATCCGCAATCAGGGACTCGGACACCTCGGTGTAGCCGTCCGGTGCCAGGTCGATGGAGCCCAGCGGCGTCGAGTAGTCAATCCGTGCCGCGATCTCCGCGTCGTAGGGTGTCACGATCTGCGCGCCGCGGCCAGGCCCCTTCACGGTGCGTCCGCCGAGGTAGACCTTGTAGCCGTTGTCCAGTGCGGGGTTATGGCTCGCCGTGACCATTACACCGGCATCCGTATCCAGGGCGCGGACCGCGTAGGCCAGCAGCGGCGTCGGTAGCGTGCAGGGCAGCAGGAAGGTTTCGATGCCTGCCGCGCCGAAGACCGCAGCGGTTTCCAGAGCGAAATCCTTGGATTTGTGCCGGGCGTCGTACCCAATGACCGCGCTTGGGGTCCAGTTGTCCCCGGCGGTCTCCTGCAGGAAGGAAGCGATGCCGGCAGCGGTGCGCCGCACCACCACCCGGTTCATCCGGCGCGGGCCGGCGCCAAGGGCGGCCCGGAGCCCGGCGGTGCCGAACTCCAGTGTGCCGGCGAACCGGTCTGCCAGGTCCAGGGCAGCTGCGGCAACTTCGTCCTCTGTGCCTTCACCGCCTTCAAGGGTGCGCAGGAGTGAGCGCAGCTCGCGGGCGGTGTCCGGATCGGGGTCACTGTCCGCCCATGCCCGCGCAGCGGCGGTGAGTGCGTCCAGTTCAACGGGGTTGCTAGTCATGATGTGTACCTACGATTGGGGTGGCCGGTTGAAGATTGCCGGCTAGATGCGGTTGATGATCTCGGCGAGCAGCTTGGAAATACGGGGACCGGCAGCCTGTCCGGCCTCCAGCACTTCCTGGTGGCTCAGCGCCACCGGGCTGATGCCCGCGGCGAGGTTGGTTACCAGGGAAATGCCGAAAACCTCCATGCCGGCGTGGCGGGCTGCAATGGCTTCCAGTGCGGTGGACATTCCCACGAGGTCCGCCCCGATGGTCTTGGCGTAGCGGACTTCGGCGGGGGTCTCATAGTGCGGGCCGGTGAACTGGGCGTAGACGCCCTCATCCAGGGTGGGGTCGACGCTGCGGGCAACGTCCCGCAGGCGTGAGGAGTAGAGGTCGGTCAGGTCCACGAACGTGGCACCTTCAAGCGGCGACGTTGCCGTGAGGTTCAGGTGGTCGCTGATCAGCACCGGGGTGCCGGGCTGCCAGTCCGGGTTCAGCCCGCCGCAGCCGTTGGTCAGGACCATGACCTGGGCGCCGGCTGCTGCCGCGGTCCGGACACCGTGGACGACGGCGCGGACACCCTTGCCCTCGTAGTAATGGGTGCGGGCGCCGAGCACCAGTGCACGCTTGCCGTCAGTGGTGAGTACGGAGCGGATGGTGCCCACATGGCCCTGCACTGCGGGGGCCGAGAAACCGGGAATATCCGCGGCGGACAGGGTTGCGGTGGTCTCGCCGATCAGCTCGGCCGCTTCCCCCCAGCCGCTGCCGAGGACCAGGGCGATGTCATGGGAGGGCACGCCAGTGTGCTCGGCAATGTAGTCGGCGGCCTGCTGGGCAAGTTCAAATGGGTCGTTAGTCACTTAACCAACCTACCGTGTAATGGATGGGGGCTGGGCGCACTGCGAAAGGGCACCGTTTGAGCGCCGTCACTGGATGGGACAGAATAGAGCCTTGTGACGAGCCAACTAGATTTTACTGCCCGGAAAATTGCGATTCTTGGAGGAGGCCCCGGCGGCTACGAAGCTGCTCTGGTAGCGGCTTCCCTCGGAGCGGACGTAACCGTTGTAGAGCGGCAGGGCCTGGGCGGCTCCGCGGTGCTGACCGACGTTGTCCCCTCCAAGACGCTGATCGCGACGGCGGACGTGATGACACGCCTGACCGCTGCACGAAACCTCGGAGTGGAATTCGGCGACGTCGAGTCCCCGGTGTACGCAGACCTGAAGGTGGTCAACCACCGTCTGCTGGCACTGGCCAAGGAGCAGTCAAATGACATCCGCCGCACCCTTGAGCGGGTGGGAGTGAAGGTCAAAATCGGCGACGGCCGGCTGCTGGACAACCACACCATCGAGGTCACGGCAGCGGACGGCAGCGTGGAAACCGTTGAAGCGGAGGCGCTGCTGATCGCCACCGGTGCGAACCCGCGCGAGCTGGAGACATCCATGCCCGACGGCGAACGCATTTTCACCTGGAAGCAGATCTACAACCTGACCGAGGTGCCCGAACACCTGATCGTCATCGGCTCCGGTGTGACAGGTGCTGAGTTTGCTTCCGCGTACAACGGGCTGGGCACCAAGGTCACGCTGATCTCCAGCCGCGACCGCGTGCTGCCGGGCGAAGACGCCGACGCCGCCGTCGTCCTCGAGGACGTGTTCCAGGCCCGCGGCATGACCGTCCTGAACCGTTCCCGCGCAGATTCGGTGAAGAATACCGGCCAGGGCGTGCTCGTGACGCTGTCCGACGGCCGCACCGTGGAAGGCAGCCACTGCCTGGTGGCCGTGGGTGCCATCCCCAACACCGCCGGAATCGGGCTTGAGGAAGCCGGCATCCAGCTGGATGACCGCGGACAGATCAAGGTCGACGGCGTCTCCCGCACCACGGCGCCGAACGTCTACGCCGCAGGTGACTGCACCGGCGTGTTCAACCTTGCCTCCGTGGCCGCCATGCAGGGACGTATTGCCGTGGCCCACCTCATGGGCGACGGCGTGAAGCCGCTCAAGCTCAAGCAGGTGGCCTCCAACATCTTCACGTCACCGGAAATTGCCTCGGTAGGCGTCAGCGAGTCCGACGTCGCCGAAGGCCGTTATCAGGGCGACGTCATCAAGCTCTCGCTGCACACCAATGCGCGGGCCAAGATGATGGATGTGCAGGAGGGCTTCGTAAAGATCATTTCGCGCAAGGGCTCCGGCACGGTAATTGGCGGTGTAGTGGTGGGACCGCGTGCCTCCGAGCTCATCTTCCCGATTGCCATTGCCGTCTCGCAGAAGCTGCACGTGGATGACCTGGCGAACACCTTCACGGTCTACCCGTCCCTCACCGGTTCCATTTCCGAGGCTGCACGGCGCCTGCACGTACACATGTAGCGTTCTACGCTTGTATATCCCGCGCCCGGGACGGAATATCCGTCCCGGGCGCGGGTTTTTTTGTGCCGTCTGCGGCTCCGGAAAGAAATATTAGTCCAATATGTGGACACGAGTCTCAGATAACGGACGCGGGCTCCTACGATGTGGATACTTCAATTCCTCTTGCGAAAGACCACCAAATGTCTACTACGAATCCCTCCACGGCGCAGGCGCCGGCAAAGGCCAATTCCAAGAGCCGCGTGGTAGTTGCCAGCCTTGTTGGCACCTCCATCGAGTTCTACGACTTTTACGTCTATGCGACCGCCGCCGTCCTGGTCTTCCCCAGGCTGTTCTTCCCCAATGCGGAGGGCGCAACGGCCCTGCTGAGCTCGTTCGCGGTCTTCGGGGTCGCCTTCATTGCCCGCCCGCTCGGGTCGATCATTTTCGGACATTTCGGTGACAAGGTCGGGCGCAAGGGAACCCTGGTGGCATCCCTGCTGACCATGGGCATTGCCACATTCCTCATCGGCTGCCTGCCCACCGCCGAGATGTCCGGCTGGTCCTTCTGGGCTCCGGCCCTGCTGGTGGTTATGCGCTTCGCCCAGGGCCTGGCGCTCGGCGGCGAGTGGAGCGGTGCAGCACTGCTGGCCACCGAGAATGCGCCGGCCAACAAGCGCGCTGTCTGGGGAACCTTCCCGCAGCTGGGTGCTCCCATCGGATTCATCCTGGCCAACGGCCTCTTCCTGATCCTCAGCATCAACCTGGACAACGAGCAGTTCGATTCCTGGGGTTGGCGTGTCCCGTTCCTCGCCAGCGCCGTGATGGTCATCATCGGCCTGTACGTACGCATGAAGCTGGTGGAAACCCCTGCCTTCCAGAAGGCCGTGGACTCCGGCGAAGTCAGCAAGCTGCCGTTGGGCCGGGTCTTCCGGTTCAGCTGGCGCGCCATGATTGCCGGCACCTTCATCATGCTGGCCACCTACGTGCTCTTCTACCTGATGACCACGTTCACCCTCTCCTACGGCACGGCAGCGAAAACCGAGGAGGCGGCCCGTGCGGCCGCTGAAAAGGCAGGCAAGATCTTCGACCCCGAGTCCTTTGCCCCCGGCCTTGGCTACGCCCGCAACGACTTCCTGATCATGCTGATTGTGGGTGTGGTGTTCTTCGGCATCTTCACGATGGTCTCCGGCCCGCTGGCTGAAAAGTTCGGCCGCCGCAAGACGCTGCTGGCCGTGACCGGGGCCATCTTCCTCTTCGGGTTCAGCTTCGCTCCGCTGTTCGACGGCGGCACCGCCGGTGTGATGACCCTGCTGATCATCGGTTTCACCCTGATGGGCCTGACCTTCGGTCCCATGGGTGCCATGCTGCCGGAGCTCTTCCCCACGAACGTCCGATACACCGGATCAGCCATTGCCTACAACGTTTCTTCCATCCTGGGCGCAGCCGTGGCGCCGTTCATTGCCGTCGCCCTGTGGCAGGCAGCGGACGGCAGCCCGTGGCTGGTGGGCATCTACCTCAGCTCCATGGCCGTACTGACCCTGATTGCCCTGTTCGTCACCAGGGAGACCCGCGACGTCGATTACGAGAACAACTCAAGTGAGACCGTGAAGGCTTCCTAGGTCCGTTCAAATGCGAAAGGCCCGGCTCCCCGAACAGGGGGAGCCGGGCCTTTCGTATGTGGCGCTGTCCGGGCCTAGTCCCGGATGGAAGCGATGACCGCGCCGGCGGAGACCGTGGCGCCGGGAGCTGCCGTCAGGCCGGTGACTGTGCCGGACTTGTGGGCCGTGATGGGCTGCTCCATCTTCATGGCCTCCAGCACCACCACCAGGTCACCCTCACGGACAGCCGACCCGTCTTCCACGGCCACCTTGACGATGGTTCCCTGCATCGGGGACGTCAGGTCATCACCGGCGGCTGCAGTGGAGACGCCACCGCGGGAACGCTTCCGGCCCTTGCCGTTCGAGCCGTTGCGGGCACCGTTGGACGCTGCCGGTGCACCGAGGCCCGCCGGCAGCACCACCTCGAGGCGTTTTCCGCCCACTTCCACCGTCACGCGGCGGCGCTCGTCGTCGTCGTTCGCCGCGCCGGCCTCGCCGTCCCAGACCGGAATCGTGTTGGCGAAATCCGTCTCGATCCAGCGGGTGTGGACGCCGAACGCGTCCTCGGCGGTGAACGCCGGATGCGCAGCAACGCTGCGGTGGAAGGGCAGCACGGTAGGCAGACCGGCCACATCCATTTCCGCCAGTGCGCGGCGGGCACGCTGCAGTGCCTGCTGGCGGGTGGCACCCGTGACAATGAGCTTGGCAAGCATGGAATCGAAGTTCCCGCCCACCGTTTCACCGGCTTCAATGCCGGAGTCCACGCGTACGCCGGGGCCGGTGGGCAGTTTGAATGCCGTGACCGTGCCGGGTGCGGGCATGAAGTTGCGCCCGGGATCCTCGCCGTTGATGCGGAATTCGAAGGCATGGCCGCGGATTTCGGGGTCGTTGTAGCCCAGGGCTTCGCCGCGGGCGATGCGGAACTGCTCCCGGACCAGGTCCAGGCCCGTGACCTCTTCGGATACCGGGTGTTCCACCTGGAGCCGGGTATTCACCTCGAGGAAGGAAATGGTGCCGTCCGTACCCACGAGGAACTCGCAGGTTCCGGCGCCCTGGTAGCCGGCTTCCTTGAGGATTGCCTTCGAGGCCGCGTAAAGGCTGGCGTTCTGCTCTTCGGTGAGGAAAGGCGCAGGAGCTTCCTCAACAAGTTTCTGGTTGCGGCGCTGGAGGGAGCAGTCGCGGGTGGAAACAACCACAACGTTGCCGTAGGCATCGGCCAGGCATTGGGTTTCCACGTGGCGGGGCGCGTCGAGGAAACGCTCAATGAAGCACTCGCCGCGGCCGAAGGCGGCTGTGGCCTCACGGACGGCCGATTCGAACATTTCGGGGATTTCCTCGCGGCTGCGTGCCACCTTGATGCCGCGTCCGCCGCCGCCGAAGGCGGCTTTGATGGCCAGGGGCAGGCCATGCCGGTCGGCGAAGTCCAGCACGTCCTGTGCGGTTTCCACCGGGTCCGGGGTGCCGGGTACCAGCGGGGCACCGACCTTGGCTGCAATATGGCGGGCCTGGACCTTGTCTCCGAGGGAGGAGATGGCGCTGGGCGAGGGGCCGATCCAGGTGAGGCCGGCGTCGATGACGCGCGCGGCAAACTCCGCATTTTCGGACAGGAAACCGTACCCGGGATGGATGGCATCAGCGCCGGAGCGGGCAGCCGCGTCCAGGATTTTGTCCATGTCCAGGTAGGATTCGGCAGCAGTGCTGCCGCCCAGTGCATAGGCTTCATCGGCCAGGCGCACGTGCAGGGCATCGCGGTCGGGATCCGCGTAGACGGCAACGGCCGCAATGCCTTCGTCCCGCGCGGCGCGGATAACCCGTACGGCAATCTCGCCGCGGTTGGCAATGAGGATCTTGGTGAGTGCCTTGGCGGCTGTCGCGGAAGGCTCGGGGGTGTTCTGGCTCATTGGTGCACTGGCTCCTTTTGATCTGTTCGGAGCCTAGCGCGGTTTTGTGGTGATGAGCCATAATGCGTGCTGTTTCTGCGTGGGAGGTACCGGATAGTTGTGGGGATTCTACAAAGGTGGCGTCGTTGCCGCACCCTTCACCCTGCCAGCCGCTGAACCGCTGGGGCTAAGTCGCGGGAGGTTGCGGGCTTCGGATCTCCGTGTTCCCAGCCGCTCCATCCGGGTGCCTGCAGACGGGTCGTTTCGTCTTGCGGCCAGCTGCCGGCCGTACATCGATCTGACCCTGATGCCGTCGTGAGCCATTCCACGGCTGTTGCCCGCACCTGGTTGGACTGCGCCGGAATGCTGACACGGAATGAACCCATAGTGATGGCAGACCAGATTGTCAGTGAGCACCGTCGGAGCTTTGGTCCACCGCGCCTGGTCCTGGTCCCGCTCAAAACCGCCCAGCAGGCCATGACCAGGGGCCTCAGCCGGCATCGATAGTACAGATAACGCGCTTTTGGACACCGGATAAGGCCGTTATCTGTACTACCGGCGGGTGTTGAAGAGGGTTACTTCCAGAGGTCGATAATCCGGACCCCGGCGCTGGCCAACAGCTGGCGCAGCGTGGAGACGGAAAGCCCGACGACGGCGTGGGGATCGCCGTCGACTCGCTCGATGAACGCGCCGCCAAGGGAATCGATGGTGAAGGACCCCGCCACCTGCAGCGGCTCACCCGTAGCAATGTACGCCTCGATTTCATCTTCGGTGAGTTTCGCGAAGTGCACCTCGGCGGAACTCACGGCTCCGAGAGTCGCTCCCGAGCCGTCCTCATCCGTGTCGCGGCAGTCCACCAGCCAGTGTCCGGTGTGCAGGACGCCGGAGGATCCGCTCATGCGGCGGATCCGTTCGCGGGCAACGTCGGCCTCCCAGGGTTTGCCGTGCGCTTCGCCGTCGAACTCGAAGACCGAATCGCAGCCGATCACCAGGGCGCCCTCGGCGTCGGGAAGAGCAGCCACGGCCTCGGCCTTGGCGCGGGCCAGCAGCAGGGCGGTGTCATGCGGATCGGTGAGGCCATAGCGGGCGGTGACGGCATCTTCATCCACGTCCGACACCAGGACGGAGTGGGAAATGCCGGCATCGGTCAGCAGCTTGGTACGGGCGGGGGAGGCGGAGGCCAGAATGAGGCTCAGGTTCGGGTTGGTCACGGCATCCAGCCTAGTGCTGGCGCGAACCGGCACGGTAACCGGTGGGGAACAGCGTTAAAACGCCGAACGCCGGGCCGCCCGGTAAATGGGCGGCCCGGCGTTCGGGATGCGGGGTGGATCAGCTCCGGGATTCGGTGACCTGGGCCGTATCCTGGGGGGCAGCATCGCGGGGTGCCGCGTCCTGGCGTCCGTCCACCTGCGGGACCTCGATCTGCTCGGAGTCGTCGGCGAAGGGATCGCCCTGTCGCTTGGCGCCGTAGAGACCGGCATCAAGCAGCCCGTTGCGCTTGGCCACCAAGGTGGGCACCACGGTCTGTCCGGCCACGTTCACGGCGGTCCGGCCCATGTCCAGGATCGGGTCGATGGCCAGGAGCAGGCCGACGCCGGCCAGCGGCAGGCCCAGGGTGGACAGCGTCAGCGTCAGCATAACGACGGCGCCGGTGGTTCCGGCGGTCGCGGCCGAGCCCAGGACGGAGACCAGGGCGATCAGCAGGTACTCCTTGAAGCCCAGATCGATGCCGAAGAACTGTGCCACGAAGATGGCCGAGACGGCCGGGTAGATCGAGGCGCAGCCGTCCATCTTGGTGGTGGCGCCCAGCGGCACGGCGAAGGAGGCGTAGGCGCGGGGGACACCAAGGTTGCGTTCGGTGACCCGCTGGGTCAGGGGCAGCGTGCCCACGGAGGAGCGGGAAACGAAGGCCAGCTGGATGGCGGGCCAGGCGCCGGAGAACCACTGGCGGATGGAGAGGCCGTGTGCCTTGATCAGCACCGGGTAGACGCCGAACAGCACCAGTGCCAGGCCGATGTAGACGGTCAGGGCGAACATGCCCAGGGAGCCGATGGTGTCCCAGCCGTAGGTGGCCACGGCCGTGCCGATCAGGCCGACGGTGCCCACCGGAGCCAGGCGGATGATCCACCACAGCACCTTCTGGATGACGGCCAGCGCGGAGGCGTTCAGGTTAAGGAAGGGCTCTGCGGCCTTGCCCACCTTCAGGGCTGCGATGCCGACAGCGATCGCGATGACCAGGATCTGCAGCACGTTGAAGCTGACGCTGGTGGTCAGCGCACCGGATTCAGCCATCTTGGAGCTGGCACCCAGGCCCAGGAAGTTCGCCGGGATCAGTCCGGTCAGGAAGCCGAGCCAGCTGCCCTGGCTGCCCCGGTACTCCTCGGCCGGTTCAACATCGGCGTTGCTGCCGGGCTGCAGCAGGACACCGAGCAGGATGCCGATGACCACGCTGATCAGTGCCGTGATGGCGAACCAGAGCAGGGTCTGCCATGCCAGCCGGGCCGCATTGGAGACGGCGCGCAGGTTGGCGATGGAGCTGACGACGGCGGTGAAGATCAGCGGCACGACGGCGGCCTTGAGCAGCGACACGTAGCTGGTGCCGATGGTGTTCAAGGTGGTGGTCAGCCAGTTCGGCTCGTCACCGGCCGTGCCCATTGACTTGGCCAGCAGGCCCAGGGCCAGGCCCGCAATGAGGGCGACAATGATCTGCGGTCCGAAGGAGGTCATCCATCGGGGCAGCCGCCGGGCGGGGGTTTCAGGGGAGGAGGTCTGTGAGGTCACGGAAAGACTCTAGCCGCAGGCCAATACCAGACGGGCGCGAAAGTTGCGAAATATTACGCAGGCAAACCGCAGTTCAATCAGGCTCGGGAGGTCAGGATCCGCGCCGGATCTGGGCAGCGGGGCAGCGGCCCGGGTTATTCCCCGGGCCGCTGTGACTAATATCCCTGTTTGGCCGCCGAACTCAGTCGTCCAGGAGTGCCCTGCGCAGGGTGTCCAGCCCCACCGAGCCCAGCTGAAGCGCGCGGGTGTGGAACGCCTTCAGATCAAAGGCGTCGCCTTCACGGGTGCGGACTTCGTCCCGGATCTGCTCCCAGAGACGCTGGCCGAGCTTGTAGGAGGGGGCCTGTCCCGGCCATCCGAGGTAGCGGGTGAACTCGAAGTTCAGCTGCCCTTCGCTGATGGACATGTTCTGCCGAAGGAAGTCATAGCCCTTTTCAGCGGTCCAGGTACCCTCGCCCCAGCGTGCCGGAATTTCCAGTTCCAGATGGACGCCGATGTCGAAGACCACCCGGGCGGCACGCATCCGCTGCGCGTCCAGCATGCCCATCTTGTCGCCGGGATCGCTCAGGTAGCCCAGCTGGTCCATCAGCCGTTCGGCGTAGAGCGCCCAGCCTTCCCCGTGTCCGGAGACCCAGCAGACATTGCGCCGCCAGGCGTTGAGCAGCCCGCGGGCAGCAGTCGCCGTCGCAATCTGCAGATGATGCCCGGGAACGCCCTCATGGTAAACCGTGGTGGTTTCAGCCCATGTGGTGAAAGTGTCTTCACCGGCGGGGACGGACCACCACATGCGTCCGGGGCGGGAGAAGTCCTCGCTGGGCCCGGTGTAGTAGATGCCGCCCTCCTGGGTGGGGGCAATCATGCACTCAATGCGGCGCATGGGTTCGCTGATTTCGAAGTGCGAACCGGCCAGGTCCTCAACGGCGCGGTCCGCCAGTCCCTGCATCCAGGCACGCAGCTCCTCGGTGCCGTGCAGCTGGCGGGCCGGGTCCTCGTTGAGGATGGCGACGGCTTCCTCCACGGTGGCACCGGGGCGGATCTGTTCGGCAACGGCTTCCTGCTCCGCGATGATGCGGTCCAGCTCCTCCACGCCCCACCGGTAGGTTTCCTCCAGATCGACAGCGGACCCGAGGAACTGGCGGGAAAAGAGGGCATACCGTTTCGGGCCCACGGCGTCCTTTTCCGGGGCTGCGGGGAGCAGTTCGTCTTCAAGGAAGGTGGCCAGGTTGAGGTAGGCGCGGCGGGCGCATTCGGCGCCGGTGCGCAGTTCCGCACGCAGCCCTTCGGATAGCGGTTCCCCGCCGGGCAGGGCTGCGTTGGTTGCCAGGGCGTCGAAGTACCCGCCGTCCTCGGCGTAGGCAGAAGCCTGCTCAATGACGATCTTCACCTGCCGGCGCGCAGCCACGAGCGAACGCTCCAGTCCGCTGCGCAGGCTGGTGATGTATCCGGCGACGGCGTCATCAACGTTGTTCAGCCGGCCGGCAATGTGGCGCCACTGCTCTTCGGTTTCCGTGGGCATCAGGTCAAAGATGCTCCGGATTCCCTGTGCCGGGGAGGCGATGTTATTCAGGTCGGCAAGGTCCCAGCCGGACTCGTGGATCTCCAGATCCAGGCCCAGCCGTTCATGCATGGCGTCCAGTGTTACCCGGTCCACGTCATCCGCCGGTTCCAGGCCGTCCAGCCGGCCGAGGGTTTCGCGGATGGCTTCGGCAGAGGATTCCAGTCCGGCAGGCGAATAATCGGCGTACTCGGTCTCCCTTCCCGGGATGCCCAGGGAAGTGGCGAAGGACGGATCCAGCTGCAGGAGGGTGTTGGTGAACGCATCGGCAACGGCGTCGATGGCGGTCGGCTGGCGGACCGGAACATGGCCAGCGGCGGGCAGAGACTCGGAAGATGATGTCTGTTGGGTCACAGACGGTAGCCTAACCGCACACCGGGTGCAGGGGCCTAATTCATGTCAGCGGAAACTGCGCCGCCATGAACCCGGACCCGGTGTGGGTGCAAGGCTGAGCATCCGTCGCCGGGCCCAGGCCCGGTATGGCTGCCGGACGGCCGGGGCCGGGGCCTGCGAACCAAGCCCGGCGACAACGGCCGTCAGTGCTGCCAGCTCTTCCGCCGTGGGATTGCCGGCCAGCACGGAGAGCAGTGGTTCGGCCGCTGCCGGTTCCAAAGGTGCGTTCTCGACACTCACAGCGGCATGTTCCCGTGCTTCTTGGCGGGCAGGGAAGCCCGCTTGTCCCGCAGGGCCCGCAGTCCGCGGATCAGCTGCAGGCGGGTGTCGGACGGGGCGATGACGGCGTCCACGTAGCCCAGCTCGGCCGCCTGGTACGGGTTGAGCAGTTCGTCTTCATACTGCTCAATGTATTGGCGCCGGACCTCATCAACGTCTTCCCCGGCATCGGCGGCGGCCTTCAGCGGTGCGCGGTAGAGGATGTTCACGGCGCCCTGGGCGCCCATGACGCCAATCTGCGCGGTGGGCCAGGCCAGATTGATGTCCGCGCCGAGCTTCTTGGAGCCCATCACGATGTAGGCGCCGCCGTAGGCCTTGCGGGTAATGACGGTCAGCTTGGGCACGGTGGCCTCGGCATAGGCGTAGAGCAGCTTGGCGCCGCGGCGGATAATGCCGTTGAACTCCTGCTCCTTGCCCGGCAGGAAGCCCGGAACATCAACAAAGGTCAGGATGGGGATGTTGAACGCGTCGCAGTTGCGCACAAAACGGGCGGCCTTCTCGGACGCGGCAATGTCCAGGGTGCCGGCGAACTGCATGGGCTGGTTGGCCACGATGCCCACCGTGTGCCCTTCTATGCGGCCGTAGCCGATGATGACGTTGGGCGCATAGAGGGCCTGCATCTCCAGGAAATGCCCGTCATCCAGCACGTTTTCGATCACGGCACGGATGTCGTAGGGCTGGTTTGCGGAATCCGGAATCAGTTCGTCCAGCGCCAGGTCCGCGTCGGTGACTTCCGGATCCTGCTCGAAGGCCGTCAGCGGTGCCTCGGCAAGGTTGTTGGAGGGCAGGAAATCCAGCAGTTCCCGGACAAACTCGATGGCGTCCTCTTCATCGGAGGCGAGGTAGGTGGAGGTGCCGGTGTTGGCGTTGTGCTGCCGGGCGCCGCCCAGGGTTTCCATGTCCACGTCTTCGCCGGTGACGGTCTTGATGACGTCGGGTCCGGTGATGAACATGTGTGAGGTCTTGTCCACCATGACCACATAGTCGGTAAGCGCGGGGGAGTAGGCAGCCCCGCCGGCGGAGGGGCCCATGATCAGGGAAATCTGGGGGACGACGCCGGAGGCATGAACATTGTTGCGGAAGATATCGGCGAACATTGCCAGCGAGGCGACACCCTCCTGGATGCGGGCACCGCCGCCGTCGAGGATGCCGACCACCGGGCAGCCGTTGCGCAGTGCGAATTCCTGGACCTTGACGATCTTCTCGCCGTTGACCTGGCTGAGTGAGCCGCCGTACACAGTGAAGTCCTGGGCGTAGATCGCCACGGGCCGTCCGTCCACTGTGGCGTAGCCCGAGACCAGGCCGTCGCCGAGGGGCTTTTTCTTCTCCATCCCGAAGGCGGTGGACCGGTGCACGGCCAGAGCATCGAATTCCACGAAGGACCCGGCATCCACCAGCAGCTCAATGCGCTCACGGGCGGTGTGCTTGCCGCGGGCATGCTGCTTCTCGATGGCGGCAGGCCCGGAGGGCACCTCGGCCTCTGCCTGGCGGCGGCGGAACTCCGCGATCTTCCCCGCCGTCGTGTGCAGGAACAGGTCCTGATCAATACTCAAAGGTGGCCTCCGGTGCGCAGATTCAGACCCTGTCCGGCCATCCGGGGGAGGCGGCCGTCCAAGGCGTTAAGTAGGTTCCGCACAAAGAATGTGACGGTTCACCCAGTCTAGTGAGCCGGTCCGCCGGGAGTGAGTGTAGAAAACCTACAATTTGTATCCATGACGGTTGGTCGGACGCCGCCCGGACGGACACGGACGCGTCGATGTTACTCACTAGTAACATCGACGTGAGGTGCATTACCCTCATGCTATGAGCATCCCCAACAACACTCCGGAAACGACGTCGCGGTCCCTGGCCGGACGCACCATCCTGATGTCCGGCGGCAGCCGCGGTATCGGACTTGCCATCGCGCTGCGTGCAGCCGCGGACGGCGCCAACATCGCCATGCTGGCGAAGACGGCAGAGCCCCACCCGAAGCTGGAAGGCACTGTCTACACTGCGGCCGAGCAGCTCGAAGCTGCCGGCGGCAAGGCACTGCCCATCATTGGTGATGTGCGCCGCGACGAAGATGTTGCACGCGCCGTGGAGGAAACCGTGAAGCAGTTCGGCGGGATCGACATCGTCCTGAACAACGCCTCCGCCATTGACCTGTCCGGCACCGACGCCGTGACCATGAAGAGCTATGACCTTATGGCGGACATCAACACGCGGGGCACCTTTATGCTCTCGAAGTTCTCGCTGGAAGCCCTGCGCCGCTCCGACAATCCGCACATCCTCACCCTGTCCCCGCCCCTGAACCTGGATCCGAAGTGGGCGGGCAATTACCTGGCCTACACCATGGCCAAATACGGCATGTCCCTGACCACCCTGGGCCTGGCGGAGGAGCTGAAGAACGACGGCATTGCCGTGAATTCCCTGTGGCCGGTCACCGGCATTGATACCGCTGCCATCCGCAATATGCCCGGCGGGGAGAAGCTGGCCGCGGCCTCGCGCAGCGCCGACATCATGGCTGATGCCGCCCATGCCATCCTTACCCGGCCCAGCCGCTCTTCAACCGGCAACTTCTTCACCGATGAAGAGGTGCTGCGCCAGGAGGGCGTGACCGACTTTGACCGCTACGCCCCCGGCGTACCCGCAGAGAAGCTGATGCAGGACTTCTTCCTCTAAACCGCTCCGTCCTGAGCCGGGCGCCCGGGAATGTCCGGGCGCCCGCGTAAGATCGAAGGCATGCAACTGCACTACTCCAGCATGGAAAGACCGGGCCTGGACCCGGACCGCCTCAGGGCGGCGCTGGTGGCCCCCAACGGGCCTTACGCCGCGTTGGACGTGGTGCAGGAAACCGGGTCCACCAACTCCGACCTGGCGGACTCCGCCCGCCTGCGCCCCTCGGCAGCGTCCGACCTCACGGTCCTCACCGCCGAACTGCAGACCGCAGGCAAGGGGCGCCTGGACCGGAGCTGGGTTGCCCCCGAGCGTTCCTCACTCTTTGTCAGTGTGCTGTTCCGGCCGGTAAATGCCGAAGGCCGTCCGCTGCCCACGTCCTCCTACGGCTGGCTTTCCCTGCTTGCGGCCCTGGCCATGGCTGAAAGTGTGGCCGCCCGCACCGGCGTTGAAGCCCGGTTGAAGTGGCCCAACGACGTCATGGTGGACAACCGTAAACTTGCAGGCGTCCTGGCCCAGCTCGTCCCGTTTTCCGACGGGTCGCCGCCGGCCGCAGTGGTGGGCACAGGCCTGAACGTCAGTCTCACCGACGAAGACCTGCCGGTGCCCACGGCAACCAGTCTGCTGATGGAGTATGCCTCCACCACTGACCGCAACATCCTGCTCCAGGACTACCTGCTGGCTCTGGCCGAAAAGTACCGTGCCTTCTGTTCCGTGGACGGAGATCCGGAGGCCGCATCGGACGGGCAGGCATCTCTGCGGGAACAGATCATGGCCCGCCTGTCCACCCTGGGCCGCGATGTCCGCGCGCAGCTCCCCGGCGGCGGCGTCCTTACCGGCCGGGCCGTGGCACTGGCCGCCACCGGTGCGCTGGTCATCGTTGACGGTGCCGGCGCTCCGCACACCGTCTCTGCGGCGGACGTGGTACACCTGCGCGCCGAGCCGGCATGAGGCCGGCCCGTTGAGTCCGGTACTTCCCGCAGTCGGGAGGGCAGCCGCGTGCGTGTAAGGCTCTCTCAGGGGGAGTACATCATTGCCGCCGGGCGCCCGCATGCACGTTCGCTTTGGAAACCGCTGGCCCTGGCGGGGGCAACCGGCGCGGCGGCAGGGTATGCGCTGGGCTGGCTGGGCAGGGATACCCTGCCCGGCCAACTGGCGGAGTGGAGCCCGTACCTGCAGCCCGCCGTCATTGTGTTGGCCCTGCTGGTGCTGCTGCGCTACTGTCTGCCGCCCGTACTTTGCTGGTTTACCGGCCGGATCATCCTGACCGACCGCAGGCTGATCCGCCGGCAGGGAGTGCTGCTGCGCCGGGAACACGAAATTGCCCTGGCAGCGATCTACCAGCTCGAGATCAGGCAGACGGTCACAGACCGGATGCAGCGCAGCGGCACCCTCGTCCTCGACCTGGGCCACGGCCGGATTATGCAGTATCCGGCGGTGCCGGAGGTACACCGTTTCCGGTCCCTTGTGGTTTCCGCCATAGGCCAGCTGCCACTGACTGCCATGTTTGATGGTGTAGATATTGAGGGAGACGGGGGATACGACTATGAAGGGAGGGACTATGACTGACGCCGGCCACGGTGAGTCCGGACCCGCGAGCCATCCCGAACCGATGACGCTGTCCCTGCCGGCGGTCAAGCCGTCCCGGCCGGACTATTCAATGGCGGACACCGGAACCGAAATAGACCGCGAGGATGTCCGCCGGCTGGAAGCGCAGCTGATCGGCGGACCCCGCACCCTGAAGCGCCGCGAAGCGGCTGCCGAAGCCGGGGTGTCCCTGCTCTCTGCCCGCAAGCTTTGGCGTGCCATGGGCTTCCCCAACCTTGACGACGACGCGGTCTTCTTCACGGAACAGGACCGGGAGGCCCTAAGCACCGTGATTGAGCTGGTGCGCGATGAGCAGCTCACCGAGGAAGCCGCGATTTCCATCATGCGATCCATCGGCCAGATGACAGACCGAATGGTTGTCTGGCAGGTTGAGGCACTGGTGGAGGAGATGGTGTCCACCCGCGGCATCACCGATGCTGAGGCCCGCAGGAATCTTGTTGCGGCACTGCCGGCCCTGATTGAACCGCTGGAAAAAACCCTCGTGTACGCCTGGAAGCGCCAGCTCAATGCTGCCATCCAGCGTCTGGCCCTGCGCGCGGAGGCCGGACTGGCCAGCCATGACGGGAGCGCCTCGGACGACGCGCCGCTGCCGCTGGCACGCGCCGTCGGTTTCGCGGACCTGGTCTCCTACACCAGCCTGTCCCGCCAGATGAACGAAAAGACCCTGGCGCAGATGGTCCAGCGCTTTGAGCACAAATGTGCCGAAATCATTTCCGTGGGCGGCGGACGGCTGGTCAAGACCATCGGCGACGAAGTCCTCTTTAACGCCGAAACCCCCGAGGCCGGCGCGGAGATTTCCCTTGCCCTCGCGAAGGCCTTCACTGAGGATGAGCTGCTTCCCTCCGCCCGGGTTTCGCTGGTATGGGGGCGCGTCCTGTCACGTCTGGGCGACATATACGGTCCCACCGTCAACCTCGCCTCGCGGCTGACATCGCTGGCCGAACCGGGGACAGTCCTCACGGATGCCTCCACTGCGGCGGCGTTGAAGGATAATCCCCGATTTGTGCTGATTCCGCACCAGCCGCGCAACGTGCGAGGGTTCGGCGAGATCCATCCGGTAACCCTGGCCCGGGGCACCGGTTCCGGGCTTGTCCTGGATTAGCCGCGCATCGAATGGCCGACGCGCCATTTCCTCCGGACCGCAGGGTGCCTGCCGTCGGTTAGTGTATGGAGAGATACTGTAAGACGGATCACCTAGTGAACAAACAGCTTTCCGGACAGGGCGTGAATGAACTCCGACGAAACGACATCCCCGGATACCGGCCTGCATGCAGTGTTTGGTTATGCTTCCGATCGCGGTCTGCGGCGCGAGTTGAATGAAGACTCACTGATCGCCGCAGACCCGGTCTTTGCCGTGGCGGACGGCATGGGGGGACACGAAGCGGGTGAGGTAGCCAGCAGCATCTGCGTCCGCACGCTGGGTGATTCCCCGATAGTGGGACAGCATCTGCCCGACTTCTCCGCGGAGCAGCTCAGGGAACTGCTGCTGGAGGCAGACCACCGGATCCGGGAGGCTACCGGAGGCCGGGCCGGCACAACGCTGACCGGCGGTGTGCTGGTAAGTGCCGACGGCAAACCTCACTGGCTGGTGTTCAACGTGGGTGATTCCCGCACGTACCGGCTCAGCGCCGGAAAGCTGGACCAGATCACCGTGGACCACAGCGAGGTGCAGGAACTGGTGGACCTGGGCCAGATCACCCCGGACGAAGCACTGGTCCATCCCCGTCGTCATGTGGTCACCCGTGCCCTGGGCACCGGCAACGACGCAGAAGCGGACGTCCGGCTGGTCCCGGCGGAACCCGGAGACCGGCTGCTGGTGTGTTCGGACGGACTGACGGGCGAGGTATCCGACACCCGCATCCTGGACATACTGGCCTCTGAGGCCAATCCGCAGGACGCCTGCGCCGCCCTGGTCCAGGCTGCCCTGCGGTCCGGGGGCCGGGACAATATCACCGCACTGGTGGTGGACACCGTGGGCGGTACGGTTGGACCCGAACCCGTAGCCGTTACGCTCACCGGTGAGGCCGGCTACGAATAACCACCGAATCTCTGTGAACACCGCCTATGCGAAGGAGCCCCGATGAGCACCCATCCGGACGAACTGGAACAGCGCCGCCTGAATGACTGGAGCCGGCGCCTGACCCAGGCGCTGCAGATCCTGGACCTCGAGGTGGACCCGGCCATGCTCGTTGAGCTTGGCGAAAAATCCGGCCGCACGGTGGCACCCAACGCGGGCGTGGTGAGCGCCTTTATGGTTGGGTATGCTGCCGGGCTGACCACCACCAGCGGACGGAAGTCAGCGGAAGAAGCCGTGAAAAAAGCAGCGGACACCGCCTTCCAGCTGGCTGAAACCGGCCTGGAGGGGCCGGACCAGCCAGGCTGGAAGGGATCCGCGCAGTAACTGCGGGCGGTTACGCCGGCGCCGGGGTACGCCGCATCTTGTCTTCGGCGCCGGCGCCGGCTGCAGCCTCCACCCGGACCAGTACCGTCTTGGACACCGGGGTGTTGCTGCCTTCGGCCACGTGGTCCATGGGCACCAGCACATTGGCTTCCGGATAGTACGCAGCCACGCACCCCTTGGGCGTGGGGTAGGACACCACACGGAAACTGCGCAGCACGCGCTCTACGCCGTCGTGGTGGACGCCGTGGATGTCCACGTACTGGCCGTCCGCCAGGCCGAGTTCCGTAATGTCTCCGGCGTTCATAAACAGCACGTGCCTCCCGCCCTTGATGCCCCGGTAGCGGTCATTGTGGCCGTAAATGGTGGTGTTCCACTGATCGTGTGAACGCATGCTCTGCAGCAGGAGCGTCCCTTCCGGACGCTGGACAGCCTCCAGGTCATTCACCGTCAGCACGGCCTTGCCGGTGGGAGTGCGGAAGGTCCTGGAATCCCTCGGTCCGTTGGGCAGCACGAAACCGCCCTCATGCCGGATCCTCTCGTTGTAGTCCTCGCAGCCTTCCACCACCCGGGAAATGGAATCGCGGATCAGGTCATAGTCCTTTTCGAAGCCCGCCCAGTCGGCGTCGATCCGGTCCCCGATCACCCGGGCCCCGAGCCGGGCAACCAGGGCAGGTTCGGAGAGCAGGTTCGGCGAAACGGGATCCACTCCGCCATGTGAGGCATGCACTACGCAGACCGTGTCTTCCACGGAAACGAACTGCCGGCCTGTCTCCTGGATGTCTATCTCGGTGCGGCCCAGGACCGGGAGGATCAGGGCTTCCTTGCCGGTGACCAGATGGGACCGGTTGAGTTTGATGGAGATCTGCACGGACATGTCGGTCTTTTTCATGGCTTCTTCAGCCAACTGGGTATCCGAAATGGCGGAGATCAGGTTGCCGCCCAGCGCCATAAAGAACTTGATGCGTCCGTCCTGCATGCGGTGGAAGGTTTCAACCGCGTCGGCTCCATGCTCCCGCGGGGGATCGAAGCTGAATTCCTTGCCCAGGGCGTCAAGGAAAGTACCCGGCATCTGTTCCCAGATGCCCATCGTCCGGTCACCCTGCACGTTGCTGTGCCCGCGGATGGGTGCGGCACCGGCGCCGGGCTTGCCGATGTTTCCCCGCAGCAGCAGCAGGTTGATGATTTCCTTGATCGTGGCAACGCCCTTTTTCTGCTGGGTGATGCCCATGGCCCAGGTGATGATGACTTTCTCGGCCTTGAGGTAGCGCTCTGCGAGCTCGTCGATTTCCTCTGCACGCAGCCCGGTGGCTTCGAGCACTTCATCGTCATCGAGGAAGGAAAGATGTTCCTTGAGGTCTTCCAGGCCTTCGCAGTGCTTCTCGAGGAACTCATGGTCCAGCACGGTCCCCGGGTTCTTTTCTTCGGCTTCAAACACCCGCTTGGAAATGGCCTGCAGCAGGGCCATGTCCCCGCCAAGCCGGATCTGGAGGAACTGGTCTGCCAGCTCCGTGCCCTTCCCTGCGATGCCGCGGGGCTTCTGCGGGTTCTTGTACCGCTTCAGACCGGCCTCGGGGAGGGGGTTCACAGCTACGATGCTGCCACCGTTCCGCTTGCAGTTTTCCAGTGCCGTCAGCATGCGTGGATGGTTGGTGCCGGGGTTCTGTCCCATCAGGATAATCAGATCTGCCTGGCCGAAGTCGTCATAGGTCACCGTCGCCTTGCCGATCCCAATGGTCTGGCCCATGGCCCAGCCGGAGGACTCATGGCACATGTTGGAGCAGTCCGGCAGGTTGTTGGTGCCGTACGCCCGGACAAACAGCTGGTAGAGGAACGCCGCTTCATTGGAGGTCCGTCCGCTGGTGTAGAACGCTGCCTCGTGCGGGGAATCCAGGCTCTTGAGCCGCCGGGCCACAATGTCCAGTGCCTCGTCCCAGCCCACCGGGCGGTAATGGTCCTCACCTGCGGGCTTGTACAGGGGCTCGGTGAGCCGGCCCTGCATGCCCAGCCAGTATTCGGTGCGGTCGCGCAGTTCGGTGAGGCTGTGTTCGGCCCAAAAGTCGGAAGAAATCACCACCGGCGTGGCTTCCCACGTGACGGCCTTGACGCCTTCCTCGCAGTATTCGAACGGGCTGCGGTCCTTGGGGTCGGGCCAGGCGCAACTGGGGCAGTCGAAGCCGTGCTTCTGGTTCATGCGGAACGTGGTTCCCAGGGCCCGGGCCAGACCCATCTGCTCGATGGCCGGTTTCATGGAGTGATACACCGCCGGCAGCCCGGCGGCCCACTCCTTGGGCCGCGATTCGACCTGGATGTCCTTTTCGTTGACGTCCTCTATCCGGGGTTCTTTCCTGGCCACGCCGCACTTCCCTTCATCGCTTCACTGCGCGTCCGTCCTGGCCCGCGAACACAGTTGCCTAGCATCAGGCCTAGCAGTCCCGCGGGTCCGCCGCAAGCACCAAGGCCGCACACGGCAAGGGCGTGGCGCCCCGAGACGGCGGTGCCGGGCCCCCGACACGGCGGTCGGCGGACGCCGGCAGGCACTGCAGCGCCGCCGTCGCCTGCCCGGCGGCGATGCACCGCTGACGCAAGCGCACACTATGCGGCAAGATTAGTTAGGTGAGCACAGCCAAGACATCCCCGGAAATCACGGACACTGAAGCAGCCGTTGAATCGGTCAGCACGGACACCCCGCCCGCCGGGGACCTGCGCGAGGAATATGACGCGCTCGCGGACCAGGTGCGCCGCTACCGTTTCGCCTATTACAACGAAGACTCCCCGCTGGTCTCCGACGCTGAGTTCGACCGGCTCTACCGCCGCCTGGAAGAGATCGAGGCGCTGCACCCGGAGCTGGTCACCAACGATTCACCCACCCAGGAAGTGGGCGGTGAAGTCTCGGCGGCCTTTGCCCCGGTGGAACACCTGCAGCGGATGTACAGCCTGGAGGACGTCTTCTCCCTGGATGAGCTGGAGGCATGGGTCCGCAAGACCGAAGGGTCCGTAGCCAACATTGCCCCCGGCGCCCGGATCAAATGGCTGACCGAACTGAAGATCGACGGGCTTGCCGTGAACCTGCTCTACCGCAACGGCGAACTGGTCCGGGCTGCCACCCGCGGCGACGGGACCACGGGGGAGGACATCACCCACAATGTGCTCACCATCGCCTCCATCCCGCGCACGCTCAAGGGTGAAAACCTGCCTGCGGAAATGGAAATCCGCGGCGAGGTATTCATCCCCTCGAAGGACTTCGCGCACCTGAACGAAACCATGGTCGAGGCGGGCAAGGCGCCTTTCGCCAATCCCCGCAACGCCGCTGCCGGCTCCCTGCGGCAGAAGGACCCCGAAGTCACCGCCAGGCGTCCGCTAAGCATGTACGTGCACGGCATCGGTGCCCGCGAGGGCCTGGACGTGGCCAGCCAGTCCGAAACCTATGACCTGCTTCAGCAGTGGGGACTGCCGACGTCGCCCTATTACAAGGTGCTGGACACTTACGAAGAGGTCCTGAAGTACATCGCGGAGAACGGCGAACACCGGCACGACCTCTCGCACGAAATCGACGGCATCGTGATCAAGGTGGATGACTTTGCCCTGCAGCGTGCCCTGGGCAACACGTCCCGGGTGCCGCGCTGGTCCGTGGCGTACAAGTACCCGCCGGAGGAAGTGAACACCAAACTGCTGGATATCCGGGTGAACGTGGGCCGGACCGGCCGCGTCACCCCCTACGGCATCATGACACCCGTGCTGGTCTCCGGCTCCACCGTGGAGATGGCCACCCTGCACAACCAGGACGTGGTGAAGGCCAAGGGCGTCAAGATTGGCGACACCGTGGTGCTGCGCAAGGCCGGCGACGTGATTCCCGAAATTGTGGGCCCCGTCGTCGCCCTCCGAGACGGCAGCGAACGCGATTTCGTTATGCCCACGCACTGCCCGTCCTGCGGCACCGAGCTGAAGCCGGCCAAGGAAGGGGACGTGGATATCCGCTGCCCCAACGCGAAATCCTGCCCCTCGCAGCTGCGTGAACGCGTGTTCCACCTGGCCGGCCGCGGTGCCTTCGACATTGAGGCGCTGGGCTGGGAGGCAGCTATTGCCCTCACCTCACCCGCCGAGCCGGAAAACCCGCCGCTGACCAGTGAGGCCGGCCTGTTCGACCTGAAAATCGAGGACCTGGCGGACGTGCGGATTGAACGGCCCAAGCGTGTCAAGGGCGTGGTGGACGGCACCGAACTCGTTCCGTACTTCTACACCAAGGGCACCGCCAAAAAGCCGTCCGTTGCTTCCGCCAATACCCGCAAGCTGTTCGAGGAACTCGAGAAAGCCAAATCCCAGCCACTTTGGCGGGTCCTGGTGGCACTGTCCATCCGGCACGTGGGCCCGACGGCGGCCCGAGCCCTCGCCGGCGCCTTCGGGTCGATGGAGGCCATCCGTGCTGCCACCGAGGAGCAGCTGGCGCATGTCGACGGCGTCGGCCCCACCATCGCCGCAGCCCTGACGGAATGGTTCGCCGAGGACTGGCACCGCGAGATCGTGGATGCCTGGGCCGCCGCCGGTGTGCGGATGGCCGACGAACGGGACGAGTCAATGCCCCGCACACTCGAGGGCCTGACCGTTGTTGTCACCGGCACATTGCCCAACTTCAGCCGGGACGAGGCCAAGGAAGCCATTCTCACCCGCGGGGGCAAGGCCTCCGGGTCGGTCTCGAAAAAGACCGACTACGTGGTGGCCGGGGAAAATGCGGGCACCAAGCTGGAGAAGGCCGAAGCCCTGGGCGTCCGGGTCATTGACGAAGACGGCTTCCGGATCCTGCTGGCTGAAGGGTCCGTCCCGGAGGACGGGGCAGGAACCGATGGGCAAAACGAGGAAGACAAACCGGAAGAAGGTACCGAATGAGCCCGCTGCCTGACGCGGCCGATCCGCTGGAACTGCTGGAAGTTGCCCGCGAGGCCGCCGCTGCGGGAGCGGCTGTGCTGGCGGGACGCTCGGTCGCCGGCCTGAATCCGGTGAACAAAAGCGCCGACGGAGACTGGGTCACCGAATTTGATACCGCCGCAGAGATTGCCGTGCGGGAGGTCCTGGCCCGCCTGCGTCCGCATGACGTTGTCACGGGGGAGGAGCTGGAAGCGGCCGTCCCATCCAATCCGTCAGGCATCCGATGGTCCATAGATCCGCTGGACGGCACCACCAACTTCATCCGCAACATTGTCTACTACGCCACCTCCGTGGCTGCGGTGACCGACGACGGCGAGTGGCTGGCCGGCGTCGTCCACGCCCCGGCGCTGGTCCGGGTGTACTCGGCCGCCCGCGGGAACGGGGCCTGGCTGTCCGAGCACGGCAGCGTCCGCAAGCTCTCCGGCCCCGATCCGCAGCGGGTGGGGAAGCTGCTGGGTACCGGGTTCTCCTACAACGCGGAGGTCCGGTCCGAGCAGTATGCGGCCTTGCCGGAGCTTGCCGGGCAGTTCGCGGACGTCCGTCGGCTGGGATCCGCCGCGCTGGACCTGTGCATGGTGGCCGACGGCACGCTAGACGCCTATATCGAGCGCAGCCTCAACGAATATGACTATGCCGCGGGCGCCTTGATCGCCGAGGAAGCCGGCGTTCCCGTTCAGCGTCCGCCGCGGCCGGCCAACGACGCCGAACGTGAGGACGCGGTGACTGTCGCCGGAGCTGCGCTGCTGGGCTAGGTGTGGAGCCGCGGTTCCGCCACGGCACTTCCGCCGGCGGGGGATGCCCGCCATTCTTCGGCCAGGAGGGCGTAGCGGAGGTCATCCAGCCAGCGCCCCGAACGGTGGAGGGACCCCTGGCGGGACCTCCCCTCACGCCGCATCCCCGCTTTTTCCATGACCCGCCAGGAAGCGGTGTTGTCGGCGAAACACTCCGCCACCACCCGGCGCAGGCCCAGGTCCTCGAAGCAGATGCGCAGTAGTGCAGCTACGGCTTCGCTTGCGTACCCCCGCCCGGCGAACTCCGGTGCAATGACGTAGCCAATCTCGGCCTGCGTGTCGCGCGCCAACTCCTCGACCTCCTGCTGCGCCCATGCGTCCTGGCAGGCAAGATAAAGGTCACCGACCAGGGCTCCGCCCAGTTCCACGGCAAAAGTGGCCGCCAAATGCTCCGGCTGCCGGAGCCGCTCCACGAAGGCGTCCACGTCCGTGGGCCGGGCCGTCATCCATTGCGCGACCTCCGGCTTCCGCCGGTACTCATACATGCGCGGCAGGTCCTCGGCTTCGGCGGGACGGATGGTGAGGCGGGGTGTGATGACGGGCCAGCGGGGGCCGGAGGGATTCGCGGTCATGGCACCATGATGGCCTATTGGGTTCCCCGGACGCGGTTGGCGGATCGGGCACTCGTCTACCGCCGGGCGGCAACGATGATCTCCCGGCTCACCGCTGCCAGGAACGGCCCGCCGTCCCAGTCCCCGTACCAGTCGGCGGAGCTGAAGCCTGCTTGATACAGCAGCCGTTCCAGCAGGTCCGCGGGCGGGAATTTGAGGGTGCTCCTGCTGGCGAACCGTGCGCCGTCGGACAGGAACCGGGTGCGGTCCTCGAAGGTCACCAACACGCCGTCGGGGCGGTCCTCCGCCGAGATCAGTTCCCAGTCCACCTCGAGGGTGCCCGCTGAGGATTCCTGCAGCTCAGGTCCGGCGTGGCCGGAATCCCACTCCAGCCATGCCTTCGCTGCCGGGTTCCTTGACTCGAAACAGAAGATGCCGCCGGGCGCCAGCCGGGACCGCACCGCGGCCAACGTCTGCAGCATCTCGGCTTCGGTGAGCAGGCACTGGAAGGCATGGCCCGTCATCACCGCGGCGTCGAAGGGGCCCGCCGGCAGGTCCTCAGCCGTCCCGGGGAGCCAGGTGACCAGTTCGCTGTCCGGCCGGGACCGTGCCGCCTCCAGCATGCCGGCGGCGGGATCAATGCCCGTCACGGCGTGTCCGGCACGCGCCAGCCGGACGGCGAAGCTGCCGGTGCCGCAGCCAATATCCGCGATCCGCAGCGGCTCCTGACGCCCGTTGATCCCACCCAATAGCCCCGCATAAAAATCGGTGTCCCACCGCCCGGCGTTGTCCTCGTCGTACAGCGCCACCAGACGTGGCTCGTTGTAGTGCGCGTCAACCATGGTTTCCTTTGTTTGCCCGGATTCAGGAGGAAGCCTATCGGGATTAAGCCCTGAGGAAAGACCCGCCCTGTCCGGGCCTGTTTCCCAGCCGCACAGCGGATAATTGCATCCCGTGCAGCATCGACTCACAAGGAGGTACCGGCATGCCCCGTAAAGCAACCGCCGCTCCGCGGAAAACTTTCCGCACGGCTCCCGAAACCGGCCCCGCCACGCCTGTGGCCCAGACACCGACGGAACTGGATGCCGCCTACTTCGCCGGCCTGATTGATGAGCGGATAGCGAAGACCCGTGAACAGATTGTGATGCTGACCGATCTGATCCGCGAAGTCACCCTGGCGGCCAAGGACATTCCTGCCGATGATGAGCATGATCCCGAAGGCACCACCGTGTCCGTTGAACGGGCCAACGAAGTGGCCATGCTCGCCGCAGCGGAAAACTCGATGATCGAACTGGTGGAGGCACGGGAACGGCTGGACGCCGGTGCCTACGGAATCTGCGAAAACTGCGGCAACCCCATTCCGGCTGCCCGCCTGGAAATCCGGCCGGAAACCCGCTTCTGCGTGAACTGCGCAGCTGCGCGCCGGCGGTAGGAAAGAAGCCCCTGCCACGGGTGAACGTGTGCCCCCTCACCCCGGTCCCCGGCGGGACCGGGGAGGGGGATAGAATCTACGTGCACTTCAACCTGACCGTAAGGATTCGTAACACGCATGAGCATCACCATCCGGCTTGCCACCGAGGCTGATTTTGAAGATATCCGCCGGATTACCCGTGAGGCTTATCTGCACGGAAAGCACATCGAAGCCGACAATCCCTACGTCAAGGAACTCGAGAACGTCGAGGACCGGGCCAGGCACACCGAACTGTGGGTCGCGGAACTGGGCGGGAAGGTCGCAGCCTCGGCCGCCATCACCTACGCCGGCCAGCCCTACACGGATATTGCCATTGAAGGTGAATTGGAATTCCGCATGCTCGCCGTGGATCCTTCCGTGCAGCGCGGGGGAGTGGGCCGCGCCCTGGTGAACGCCATTGTTGACTACGCCCGGAGCAAGGACGGCATTGAAGCGGTCAGCCTCACCAGCATGACGACCATGCTCAATGCGCACGCGCTGTACCTGTCCCTGGGCTTTGTCCGCGTGCCCGAGCGTGACTGGACCGTTCCCGGCGAAGACTACATTCTCTGGGTCTTCCGCAAGGCCGTCTAACCGTCTGCTTCAAACCCTGCCGGTCCGGCGCCTGGTGGTTTGCCGTATGTACCGGTGAGGCGGGCAACCGCCTCACCGGGCAGCATCTGCTGTACAGCGGCTGTGCGGTGTGTGTCGGCTGCCTCCGTGACCTACCCCCGAACGCCGTAGACTGGAACGGATACCGGTTACATACCGAAACGTTCCTATATAAGACGCATGGGAGACTCATGTCTGAGATCAATCGTGAGGCCGTGGCGCATCTGGCGCGGCTGGCCCACATTGAGATGACCAACGACGAGCTGGACAAGATGGCCGGCGAACTCGATGTCATCGTGGATTCGATCAAATCCGTAAGCGAAGTTGCCGGCGAGGACATCCCGGCCACCTCCCACCCCATCCCGCTGACCAACGTCTTCCGCGAGGACGTTGTGGGGCAGACGCTGACCAATGAGGAAGCCCTGTCCGGTGCGCCCGACAATGCCGCCGGCCGCTTCAAGGTCCCTGCCATCCTGGATGAGGAGTAAAAGCTTCCATGAGTGAACTGATTACATCGAGCGCCGCGCAGCTGGCCGCCAAGCTGGCCGCCCGCGAGGTCACCGCCGTCGAGGTCACGCAGGCGCATCTGGACCGCATCAGCGAGGTCGACGGCGCCGTCAACGCCTTCCTGCACGTGAACACGGACGAGGCGCTGCAGGTAGCTGCCGACGTCGACAAGGCCCGTGCCGCCGGCGAGCAGCTGCATGAACTGGCCGGCGTCCCCATCGCCATCAAGGACCTGATTGTCACCAAGGGCCAGCCCACCACGGCCGGCTCGAAGATGCTCGAAGGCTGGATGAGCCCCTACGACGCCACGGTGATCTCCAAGATCCGTGCCGCGCGGATGCCGATGCTGGGCAAGACCAACCTGGACGAGTTCGCCATGGGCTCCTCCACGGAGCACTCCGCCTACGGGCCCACCCGCAACCCGTGGGACCTGGACCGGATCCCCGGCGGCTCCGGCGGCGGGTCCGCGGCCGCCGTCGCCGCCTTCGAGGCTCCGCTGGCGCTGGGCACCGACACCGGCGGCTCCATCCGCCAGCCCGCCGCCGTCACCGGTTCCGTGGGCGTGAAGCCCACCTACGGCGGTGTTTCCCGCTACGGTGCCATCGCCATGGCCTCCTCGTTGGACCAGATCGGCCCGGTCTCCCGCACCGTGCTGGATGCGGCTCTGCTGCAGGAAGTCATTGGCGGTCACGACCCGCGCGACTCCACCTCCCTCACGGACCCGGTGGGTTCCCTGGCCGACGCCGCCCGCAACGGCAACGTGGCCGGCATGCGGATCGGCATCGTGAAGGAACTGCAGGGCGAAGGCTACGAAGCCGGTGTGCAGGCACGCTTCAACGAGTCCGTTGAGATGCTCCGTGAAGCCGGCGCAGAGATCGTCGAGGTCTCCTGCCCCAACTTCAAGTACGCCCTCGGTGCCTACTACCTGATCATGCCGTCCGAGGCCTCCTCGAACCTCGCCAAGTACGACGGCGTCCGGTACGGCATGCGCGAGCTGCCCGCCGAGCCGCCGCTGACCATCGAACGGGTTATGGGCGCCACCCGTGCCGCCGGCTTTGGTGACGAGGTCAAGCGCCGCATTATCCTGGGCACCTACGCACTTTCAGCCGGCTACTACGATGCCTACTATGGCTCGGCCCAGAAGGTGCGCACCCTGATCCAGCGCGACTTCGACGCCGCGTTTGCGCAGGCCGATGTGCTGATTTCCCCGACCTCGCCCAACACCGCCTTCAAGCTCGGCGAGAAGCTGGACGATCCGCTGGCCATGTACCTGAACGACATCGCCACCATTCCGGCCAACATGGCCGGCGTCCCGGGCATTTCGGTTCCCGGCGGCCTGGCCGACGGCCTGCCTGTCGGCATCCAGTTCCTGGCTCCGGCCCGCGAAGACGTCCGCCTCTACCGCGCCGGCGCCGCCCTTGAGGGCATGCTGGAGCAGAAGTGGGGCGGCCCGCTGCTGGCCTCGGCACCCGTACTCGGAGGAGTGAAGTAAATGTCCGTCCACATCCAGGATGAAACCCTGTCCTTCGAAGAGGCCATGGAGAAGTACGACCCGGTGCTGGGGTTCGAGGTCCACGTGGAGCTGAACACCAAAACCAAGATGTTCTCCGATGCACCGAACATCTTCGGCGACGAGCCCAACACTGCCGTCACCCCGGTGGACCTGGGCATGCCCGGCGTCCTGCCCGTGGTGAACAAAAAGGCCGTGGAGTACTCGATCCTGATCGGCCTGGCCCTGAACTGCAAGATCGCCGAATCCTGCACCTTTGCCCGGAAGCAGTACTTCTACCCGGACACGCCCAAGAACTTCCAGACCTCCCAGTACGAAGATCCCATTGCGTACGACGGCTACCTGGACATCGAGCTGGAAGACGGCACCGTCTTCCGGGTCGAGATTGAGCGTGCCCACATGGAAGAGGACGCCGGCAAGCTCACCCACATGGGTGGTGCGGCAGGCCGCATCCAGGGCGCCGACTTCTCCCTGGTGGACTACAACCGTGCCGGCGTGCCGCTGGTGGAGATTGTCACCAAGCCCATTGAAGGCGCCGGATCCCGTGCCCCCGAACTGGCCAAGGCCTACGTGGCCGCCATCCGGGAAATCGTGAAGAACCTTGGCGTTTCCGACGCGAAGATGGAACGTGGCAACGTGCGCTGCGACGCGAACGTTTCGCTGCGCCCGCACGGCCAGGAGAAGTTTGGCACGCGTTCGGAAACGAAGAACGTGAACTCGCTGCGCGCCGTCGAACGCGCCGTCCGCTTCGAAATCCAGCGCCACGCCGCCGTGCTGGACTCCGGCAACACGATTGTCCAGGAAACCCGGCACTGGCACGAGGACACCCGCTCCACCACCTCGGGCCGGCCGAAATCCGACGCCGATGACTACCGGTACTTCCCCGAGCCTGACCTCGTTCCCGTGGTCACCTCCAAGGAATGGATCGAAGAGCTCCGCGCCCAGTTGCCCGAACCGCCGGCTGAACGCCGCAAGCGGCTCAAGGAAGACTGGGGCTACTCGGACGCCGAGTTCCGCGACGTGGTGAACGCCGGCGTCATGGAAGCCATCGAGGAAACCATTGCCGCAGGCGCTTCCGCGCAGGTTGCCCGCAAATGGTGGATGGGTGAGGTTGCCCGCCGTGCCAAGGAAGCCGAAGTGGATCCGGTGGACGTGGGCGTTACGCCGGAACTGATCGTGGAACTGGACCGCCTGGTGCAGGCCGGCAAAATCAACGACAAGCTGGCCCGCCAGGTCCTCGACGGCGTGCTCGCCGGCGAAGGCACCCCGGAGGAAGTCATTGAAAAGCGCGGCCTGGCCGTCGTTTCCGATGACGGGCCCCTGCTCGAAGCGATCGACGCCGCCCTGGCCGCACAGCCGGACGTTGCGGACAAGATCCGCGGCGGCAAGGTCCAGGCTGTCGGCGCCATCGTGGGCGGCGTCATGAAGGCGACCCGCGGTCAGGCCGACGCCGGCCGCGTGCGCGAACTGATCCTGGAACGCCTGGGCGTCCAGGGCTAGTCAGGCTGGTGCTGAAAACCGGCCCCGGGTCATCCGGGGCCGGTTTTCGCGTTAAGCCCCCGGGTCAGCGTGCCGTGCCCGGCCGAAGGCGTCATCTCCGATTTCCGGCAGACGGCCGGCATGGCCTGACGGTAGGCTTTCGAAATGGCCAACCTTCCCGCTGCTGAGATCTCCGCCGACCCCGCACTGGTGGGGCAGCTGATAAGGGAACAGCGGCCTGACCTGGCCGGCCTCGAGCTGCACGTAGCCGGCAGCGGATGGGACAACCACATCTACCGGCTGGGCGCCGACTACGCTGTCCGCCTGCCACGCCGCCGGTCCGCAGCGGGGCTGACGGCCAATGAACAGCAGTGGCTGCCGCAGCTGACCGCCGAGGTTCCCATACCGACATCAGCTCCGCTGTTCTCCGGCACACCCTGCGAGCTCTACCCCTGGCCGTGGAGCATCACCCGCTGGTTCGACGGGCAGGACGTCTCCCTGCAGCCCCGGGACCGCAACACAGCCCTGGCGGAGGGCCTGGCCTCGTTCCTCAATGCCTTCCACCGGCCCGCGCCGCCGGACTACCCGCGGAATCCGTTCCGGGGCGGGCCGCTGCCGGAACGGGACAGATCAGTGCAGGAGCGGCTGGACACCGGCATGGTCCCGCACGCGGTTCGGGTCCGGGAAGTCTGGTCAGAGGCACGTGAGGCGCCCGGCTGGCCCGGGCCTTCGCTCTGGCTGCACGGGGACCTGCATGCCGCGAACCTCGTCTCCAAGGACCAGGCACTTCAGGCAGTGATCGATTTCGGTGACATGACCGCCGGGGATCCGGCCACGGACCTGGCCGCAGCGTGGCTGGTGTTCGACGCCGCGGGCCGGACGGCGTTCCGTGCCGCACTGGGGCCGCAGTACGATGCCGACCCGCATATCTGGCAGCGTGCCCGCGGGTGGGCGGTCTGCCTCGCGACCGTCCTGCTGGCCAACTCCGATGACGCTCCCGGATTGAACCTGCTGGGGTCCGAGACCCTCATGGAGATCCTTACGAATGACAGAGAAGGGACGCCCTAAGTGGGGATGGGCAGCTGGAAACACTCGGTCCGGATTTCGATCGAGGGGGACGACCACGTCCAGGAGGATGAATGCGGTTTCGCCGGGGCAACGGCGTGGGTGCTCGACGGCGCCAGTTCGCTGCTTCCCCAGCTCGGCCTGCCGGGTCCGTCCGACCCGTCCTGGTATGCCCGGCAGCTGGACCGGCTGCTCACCGAGGCTGCCGTTGCCGCGGAAGGGACGGGGAACGCGGACCTCAGTGCACCGGCAGTCCTTGCCGATGCCCTGGGCCGCATGGACAAGCTCGCCGCCAGCCTGGTCGGCGGGGAAAGAGTCCGCTTTCCGTCGGCAGCGATGTGCCTGGCCCAGCTCACGGGGGAGGGGGTCGAGGTGCTGGCCCTGGCGGACTGCCATGCGGTGGTGGAGCTGGAGGACGGCTCCACAGTCCACGTCACGCACGAACCCGCGGACATCCGGATCCGCCCTGAAGAATCCGCCGACCCCTTCCGGGAACGGGAACTGCGGATCCGTGACAGGGAACTGCGCAATACACCCGGACGGCTGTGGGTGGCCCGGCGCGAGGTGGAGGCCGCCGATCAGGCGCGCACGGTCCGTCTGGGCCCTCCCCGACGGATGGTTCTGGCCTCCGACGGAGCCTGGCGGGCGGTGGACCTGGGCATTGTGCAGGGACCGGCCGAATTCCTGCAGGCGGCACGGTCGCCGCTGGCGGCCCAGGAAATGCTGCTGGCGCTGCGCCGCCTGCAGGCCGGGACCGGCGAGAGCGCCGATGACGCCACCCTCCTCACCGTTGAAAGGACCTCATCATGACCGTTCCGCCGAACACGCCGGTTTCCTGCGATGTCCTGGTGATCGGGGGTGGGATCGCGGGCCTTTCCCTGGCCGCCGAACTGGCCGTCGCCCACGGGGCGGACGTGGTGCTGGTGGAAGCGGAACAGACACTGGCCCATCACACCTCCTCCCGGTCCGCCCGGCAGCTGATCCCCAGTTACGGACCGCCCCCGGTCCAGGACCTGACCCTGCGGACGCTGGCTCTGATCCGAAGCGCGGAAGCCGAGCTGTCCGCACCTGTTTTGACCCCCCGCAGTTTCCTGCTGATCGGTGATGAGGAATCCGTCCGGGACCGGGCAAGTACGCACATGCATCCCGTCATGCCGGCGGAGGCGCTCGGGCTGGCCCCGGAGCTGAAACCGGGAGCCTTCACGGCCGCCGGGCTGGACACAACATCGGTAGCCTGCGACACGGACGCGCTGCTCGAATACCACCGGCAGCGCCTGTGCTCCGCCGGTGGGCGCATCATGACCGGACAGCGCGTCCGGGAGGCTGGCCGGAGGGAAGGTCCGGCCGCGGGATTATGGGAGGTCGCGGCGCAGGGGAGCCGGTTCCGCGCCCAAACGGTGATCAACGCAGCAGGTGCCTGGGCAGACGGCATCGCGGACATTTTCGGTGCCCGCCCGCTGGGGCTGACGCCATACCGCCGGACAGCCGCCGTCGTCGACGTCGAGCGGCCGCTGGCGGAAGGGGCACCGATGGTCGCCGATGCCGGAGACCGTTTCTACTACCGCCCCGAAGGGCAGCAGGTGCTGATCTCGCCGTCCGAAAGCGAACCGAGCGTTGCCGAGGATGCCCGGCCGCGGCAAACCGATGTGCAGGCGCTGGTGGAACTGGTCAACAGCGTCACGACCATGGGTATTACCGGGGTGTCCCGGGCATGGACCGGACTGCGCACCGAAACACAGGACGGGCTGCCCGTGGTGGGCCCGGATCCGGCCGTGCAGGGCTTCTTCTGGCTCGCCGGACAGGGCGGTTACGGATTCCAAACCTCCTCCGGCATTGCCGAGCTCGCAGCCGGAATCCTGTTGGGAACCGAAGCGGAAAACCCGCTCAGCAGGGCACTGAGCCCGGCCCGGATAACAGTGTGACCAAGATCTCACTGTTTCCGCTGTAACGAATCAGCCAAGGGCCCTCCGTATGGTCGTTAGGGCACCAAGAGATGCCTAGAGTTGTAGGTATCAAGCCCGTCCGGCGAAAACACCTACGCATCGAAAACTCAGTGCCCGAAAGGTCAGTCTCAGTGCCAGATTTCTTGCCGCCAAAAGTTGTTGGCGTGCAGCAGCGTCCCCTCTACATCCGGGTCCGTTCGATCCTGACAATTATCAGTACGTTGTGGCTGGTTCTGGCCATTATCGGGGTCGGTTTCTTCTCCGGCGGAACCACCTCCCTGGCCTTGTCCCTGATTCTGCTTTACGGCACGGGTGCCGCCCTCCTGGTGGTCATCACGGCAATTTACCGATACGTTTCCCGGGCAGCACGCCAGCGGGTGGAAACCATGCCGGATGACAACGCCGCAGCCGTTTTTGTTGACACCACGCGTTCGGCCACCGAGGAAATTATGGCTGCGCTACGTCCCGCCGCGCCGGCAGGCCGTCCCGCCGTGTCCGTGCGGATGCCGCAGACGGTCGACGCCCTGGACGTAGCCGCTGCCCTCGCTGCCCGGACGGCTGCCCTGACCTCCGCCGCAGCAGCCGAAAAGTCCGCAGCCGCAGCTGCTGCAATCGTCTCGCCGGCGAAAACCAAGTCCCCGGTGAATAAATCCGCCACCAAAAAGAAGACCGGGACGAAGCGGCCGGCCCAGCCCAAGAAGGCACAGGCAGGTAAGTCGCGCCCGGCCACCAAGACTGCCACGCGGGGTACAGGCGCGGCAGCGAACACCACGCCGAAGAAGAGCTCCGGCGGCCGGAAGTCCGGTTCTGCTGGCAAAGGAGCAGGGGCCGCGGGGAACACACCCCGGGCTGAGCGGGTAGCCGCGGCCCCTTCCGGACCGGCCGCTAACACGGGGGCCGCGGGTACAGCCGCTAACACGGGGGCCGCGGGTACAGCAGTCCGGAAGGACGCCGGCAGCGCTCCGCGGGAAAACATATCCGCTCCGGCGCCGGTCATGGGCGTTCCGGGCATCCGCACCGCAGAGCAGGAAATCCTGCCGCGCCTGGAAGGAGCACCGTCCTGCGGTTTCACTGCGGGTCCGGTCCGCACCGCCGCCGTGCGACAGCCCGACCGGGAACTCACAGCCGCCTGATCGGGGAGGGGCCAGAGGGCCCTGAATACTCAGGTAGTTGTCAGGTTGTCTTCAGCACCTACCCAGACGGGCCGCTTATCGTAGTTAGTACCTCATAAGGGTGCGAGTGATGAATGGACCGAGTAGTGACCGGTCCGGCGCCGGCAGACTAGGGTTGTTTCCCCCAACCAGCCCCAAGTCTGCCGGCGTTTTCCTTTTAACGGGTGTTTGTTTCCGGTGCCGCCGTGGCAGGGAAGCCAGGGGCTATTCCGCCCGGAAATCGGGAAATTCGCCGGTGGCAGGTGAGAAGAATTCTTCGACGCCGGTCACCACACCCGGAGCTTCCGGGCCGCGCAGATACTCCCGGAGTCCGTCCAGGGCCGGCTCCCGGCCCTCGGCAACCAACCGCACGGATCCATCCGGCATATTGGAAACCGCCCCGGTCAGTCCCAGCTGCACGGCACGGCCCCGGGCCCGGTACCGGAACCCCACTCCCTGCACTTCGCCGGTGACGCGGGCGGTCAGCCGCCGCTCAGTTCCTTCCGGGCGCTCCTGCTCATTCATCCGCGACGCTCCTGCTTATTCATCCGCACTTATTCATCCGCACTTATTCATCGGCACAGCCTAGCGCCGGCATACCACCGCACGCCCGTTCTCCCGGAATCAGGGAAAACTCAGTACAGCCGGGTTCCCAGTCTGTCCTCCACGGCAGCCAGGAGGGTGCCGCCGTCCACAAGGACCCGTACCGCCTCGATCTCCGGGGCAAGGTACCTGTCCGGTCCCGGACCGGCCACGACCTCCCGGATCGCGGCCCGGCCCGCCGCCACGGCGGGGGCGCTGCGTGTGGTGGCCAGTCCGCCGTCGCGCATGTCCAGTGCGCGGGCGGCGGTTAGAAGCTCTATGGCGAGCACCCGGGTGAGTCCGTCCAGCGCACGGCGCAGTTTCAGCCCCGCAGCCCAGCCCATGGAGACATGATCCTCCTGCATGGCCGAGGACGGGATGGAATCCACGGACGCCGGAACCGCGAGCCGCTTAAGTTCGGAGACGATGCCGGCCTGCGTGTATTGGGCGATCATGTGTCCCGAGTCCACCCCTGGGTCGTGGGCCAGGAAGGCATTCAGTCCGTGGCTGCGGGACCTGTCCAGGAACCTGTCGGTGCGGCGTTCGCTCATGGAAGCCACGTCAGCGACGGCAATGGCCAGGAAATCCAGCACATAGGCCACCGGCGCACCGTGGAAGTTGCCATTGGATTCCAGCCGTCCGTCCGGGGTCACCACCGGATTGTCGACGGCGGAGGCGCGCTCAGCGGCGGCCACGCTTTCCGCGTGGGCCAGCGTGGACCGTGCAGCGCCATGGACCTGGGGAGCGCAACGGAGCGAATACGCGTCCTGCACGCGGGTGAAACCGCCGGTCTTGTGCTCCTCGATCAGCACCGAACCGGCGAGTATGGACCGGATGTTGGCGGCGGACTCGGCCTGGCCGTGCTGCGGACGCAGTTCCTGAAGGTCTGCCGCGAACACCGAGTCGCTGCCCAGCAGCCCTTCAACACTCATGGCGGCGGCCAGATCCGCGGTGGACAGCAGGCGGTGCAGATCCGCGAGCGCCAGTGTCAGCATGCCCAGCATTCCGTCCGTACCGTTGATCAGCGCAAGGCCTTCCTTCTCCCTCAGCTGCACGGGAGTGAGTCCGGCGTCCGCGAGCGCTGTCGCCGCGGGGAGCATCCGGCCATCCGGCGTCCGAACCTCCCCCTCGCCCATCAGGGCCAGGGCACAGTGGGACAGAGGCGCCAAATCACCGGAGCATCCCAGCGAACCGTATTCCCCGACAACGGGGGTGATACCCGCGTTCAGGAGTCCGGCGTAGGCCAGGGCAATCCCGGGACGTACGCCCGTCCGGCCGGTAGCCAGCGTGGAGAGACGGTTGAGCATGAGCGCACGCACCACCTCGCGGTCCACTTCAGCGCCCGACGACGCCGCGTGGCTGCGGATCAGTGAGCGCTGCAGCTGGGTCCGCTGGTACGGCGGGATCTGCTTGACGGCCAGGGCGCCGAACCCGGTGGAGACACCGTAGTGGGGTTTGTCATCCGCTGCCAGGTTGTCGATGACGCTGCGTGAGGAGGCCATGGCGGCCAGCGCCTCGGGGGCAAGATCCACCCTGGCCCCGTGCCGGGCCACCGCCACGATGTCCCGCGCCGCCAGCGGCCCGGTCCCCAGCTCAACGGCCTCAAGGCCCTGTTCAACGTGCATTTCTCTCCGTCCTCGCGGAGAAAACTCTCCGTTTCATGCCGGCTGCCCGTGCAGTCCCGGCCGGTATGCTGCGAGCTTCCATCTCACCACCGCTGCGGCACCAAACCTACGTTCCGGGCGCATTCCGTTTCTGGGATACCAGACACTGCCCTAGACTCAGCCCATGTCCGCCAGTTATTCCCGCGTCCAGGTCCCGGCGGCGGCGCAGGTCCTGTCCATCCTCCGCTACCTTGGCCGGCAGGCCGGGCCGGTCAGCGCCGGTGCCGTGGCCAGGGATCTCTCCCTGCCCCGTTCCACTACCTATCATCTGCTTGCCGCGCTGGTGGCCGACGGTTTTGCAGTGCACCTGCCGGAGGAGAGCAAGTATGCGCTAGGTGCCACCGCCCATGAACTGGGCACCGGATACGCCCGGCAGGCGCCTCTGCAGCGCATCGGGAGATTTCCGTTGCGGAAGCTCGTCACCCGCACCCGGGCCACCGCGCATCTGGCGGTGCTGCAGGGAGCCGACGTTATCTACGTGATCGAGGAACGTGCGCCGCGGCAGCCCCCACTGGTGACCGACGCCGGGGTACGGCTTCCGGCCCACCGCACCGCCAGCGGGCGGGCCATGCTGGCCCCGATGAACCCGTCCCAGCTGCGGGCCCTGTATCCGGAAGCGGACGTGATGCGGTCCTCCCGCACGGGGGGTCCCTCCCTGAGCGGACTGCTGGAACAGGTGCGGGAGCGCGGCTACGCGTGGGAGGAGGACGAGGTCTCAGACGGCTTCTCCTCCCTGGCCGTACCTGTCCTGGACCGTGCCGGACATGCGGTGGCCAGTGTCACGGTGACGGTGCCCACCCGGCATGCCATCCCCGGGCCAAGCGCCCTGCCCGACCGGCCCGGCCACTCCGCCCCCGCCGGACACGCTGCCCCCGCCAGGTCCGTTTCCGCCGCCCCGGCTGCCGCCGTCGAGGCCCTGGCGGAGGAATACCTGCCGGAGCTGAACCGCTGCGCTGTTGAAATCTCCCGGCGGCTCGGCGCCCCTGCCGGACCGTAACCGGCGGGGCGCCGCCCGGAACCCCGGCAATCACGGGCACCGATCCCCGGAACGGGTGCTGTCTGGTATCCCAGAAAGCGACTGCTCCGGCGGCGGCACGGGAAAGTCCGTGGGCTACGGTCTGGCTATGGCAACCACATCCGATCCGGACCGGCAGGTCAGTGCACCCCGGGGCACCCGTCTCACCGCGAAAAGCTGGCAGACCGAAGCACCGCTGCGCATGCTGATGAACAACCTGGACCCCGAGGTGGCGGAACGGCCGGCGGACCTGGTGGTCTACGGCGGTACCGGGCGCGCAGCGCGCAGCTGGGAAGCCTATGACGCCATCATCGCGACCCTGTCCACCCTGGCCGGGGATGAGACGCTGCTGGTCCAGTCCGGCAAGCCGGTGGGTGTCTTCCGCACCCACGAATGGGCCCCGCGGGTGCTGATTGCCAACTCCAACCTGGTGGGGGACTGGGCCACCTGGCCCGAGTTCCGGCGGCTCGAAGCTGAAGGCCTGATGATGTACGGGCAGATGACTGCCGGGTCCTGGATCTACATCGGCACCCAGGGCATCCTGCAGGGCACGTATGAAACCTTCGGTGCCGTGGCCCGCAAACTCTTCGGGGATGGCAACGCCACCCTGGCCGGAACGCTGACGCTTACCGGCGGGTGCGGAGGAATGGGCGGTGCGCAGCCGCTGGCCGTGACCCTGAACGGCGGAGCGGTGCTGATTGTGGACGTGGACGAAACCCGGCTGCAGCGCCGTGCCGCCAAGCGCTATCTGGACGAGGTGGCACCGGACCTGGACACCGCCGTCGCCCGGGTAATGGCGGCCCGGACCGAAAAGCGGGCGTTGTCCGTGGGCGTGGTCGGCAACGCCGCCGAGGTGTTTGAAGAGCTGCTGCGGCGCCGTCACGCCGGGGAGATTACGGTGGACATCGTCACTGACCAGACCTCGGCCCACGACCCGCTGAGCTACCTGCCGGCAGGCATCCCGGTGGACCGCTGGCACGCCGAAGCGGCAGCGGACCCGGACGGATTCACCAAACAGGCACGTGAGTCCATGGCACGCCAGGTCGCGGCCATGGTGGGCTTCCAGGACGCCGGGGCGGAGGTCTTCGACTACGGCAACTCCATCCGGGACGAGGCCCGCCAGGGCGGTTACGCCCGCGCCTTCGACTTTCCCGGGTTTGTGCCCGCCTACATCAGGCCGCTGTTCTGCGAGGGGATGGGCCCGTTCCGCTGGGTGGCGCTCTCCGGGGACCCGGCGGATATTGCCGTCACGGACGCAGCCATCAAGGAGCTGTTCCCGGAGAACACCCGGCTGCACCGCTGGATCGACGCCGCCGCCGAACACGTGGAGTTCGAGGGACTGCCGGCACGGATCTGCTGGCTGGGCTACGGGGAGCGGGCCAGGGCCGGCCTGCTGTTCAACCGGCTCGTGGCCGAAGGCAGGGTCAGCGCGCCCATCGTCATTGGCCGCGACCACCTGGATTCCGGCTCCGTGGCTTCCCCGTACCGGGAAACCGAGGCCATGGCAGACGGGTCGGATGCCATTGCGGACTGGCCGTTGCTGAACGCCCTGCTCAATACGGCCTCCGGCGCCACCTGGGTATCGCTGCATCACGGCGGCGGTGTGGGGATCGGCCGGTCCATCCACGCCGGCCAGGTAGGCGTGGCGGACGGCACCGAGCTGGCCGCCCGCAAGCTGGAAACGCTGCTCACCAATGATCCCGGCACCGGAGTGATGCGCCACGCCGACGCCGGATACGCGCGGGCGCACGATGTCGCAGCAGAGCGCGGCATCCGAATCCCCATGAACGAATAGGGTCCGGACCATGGACAGCTCCGGCGTTAACCCACTGCTCGCAGCGATCGCGGACACCGGCCGTGACCGCCGGCGCGGCGGCTACTCCCGTCCGGTATTTTCCACCGCCGAACTGGACCTGCGCAGCTGGTTCACCGCCGAGGCGCAGCGTCGCGGACTGGATACGGAGACTGACCGCAACGGGATTCTCTGGGCCTGGTGGGGGCCGCCGCAGGCCGGGGCACTGGTCACCGGGAGCCATCTGGACTCCGTTCCGGGCGGCGGCGCGTTCGACGGTCCGCTGGGGATCGCCTCGGCGCTCGCGGCCGTCGACCTGCTGCGCAGCCGCGGCGTGCAGCCCCGACGGTCACTGGCGGTTGCCGTCTTTCCGGAGGAGGAGGGATCCCGGTTCGGCGTTGCGTGCCTGGGCTCCCGGCTCCTGACCGGCGCCATCGATCCGGATACTGCACGGAACCTGCGTGACGCCGACGGCACCACCTTCGCCGAGGCGGTCCGCGCCCACGGGCTGGACCCCGACCGGCTGGGCCGGGACGAGCCGGCCCTGGCCAGGATCGGGGACTTCGTGGAACTGCACGTGGAGCAGGGCAGGGGACTGGGCGACGGCGGCCCGGCAGTCGCCGTCGGCGGTTCCGTCCTGGGCCACGGCCGCTGGCGGCTGAGCATACGCGGAGAAGGCAACCACGCAGGCACCACCGCGATGGCCGACCGTGCCGATCCGATGGTTGCTGCAGCGCACATTATTGTGGCCGTGCAGCAGACCGCCGCCGCGGTGGACGGCGCCCGGGCCACAGTGGGCAGGATTTCCCCCGTGCCCGGCGGTACCAACGTCATTGCCTCCCGGGTGGACCTGTGGCTGGACGCCCGGCACCCCCGGGACACAGTCACCCTGGAACTGGTGGACACCATCCACGGCAAGGCACAAAAGATCGCTGCATTCGAGGGCTGCACCGTGAGCCTCTCGCGCGAGTCATGGACCGGGACAACGGAGTTCGAGCCCATGCTCCGGCGCAGCCTGGAACTCTCCCTGCCCGGAGCTCCGGTGCTGGCCACCGGCGCCGGACACGATGCAGGGATCCTCGCCGGCCACGTCCCTGCCGGGATGCTGTTTGTCCGCAACCCCACCGGCATCTCGCATTCGCCGGAGGAACACGTGGAACCGGCTGACGCGGACGCGGGAACCGCAGCACTGGCCGATGTCCTTGCGGACCTGCTGTGAGCGGCAAAGCTGCCGGGGTATGGGCTGACCTTCCGGTGGAGCGTTTCTTCTGGTGCGAACAGGCGTTGCTGGACGGGCGGATATCCCGGGGCGTGCGGGCGGAGGTCGACGGCGCAGGCTGCATCGCCGCCGTCGAAACCGGTACGGCGGCGCGCGGGGGTGACCGGGTGCTGCCCGGGGTGACCTTCCCGGCCGCGTCCAACGCCCACTCCCACGCCTTCCACCGGATCCTGCGCGGGCGCACCCACGCCGGCGGCCCGGGCAGCTTCTGGACCTGGCGGGAGCAGATGTACGCCGCCGCCGCGGTCCTCACCCCTGAGCTGTACGAGGAACTCGCCACGGCGGTGTTCGCCGAGATGGTGGTGACCGGGTGGACCTCCGTGGCGGAGTTCCACTACCTCCACCATCACCCGGACGGCAGTCCCTACGCCCCTGCGCACGCGATGGAACGCGCCCTGGCCCGCGCCGCCCTCGCCACCGGCATCCGGCTCACCCTCCTGGACACCGCGTACCTCTCGGGCGGATTCGGCACCGCCCTGTCCGCCGAACAGCTGCGCTTCGGGGATGCCGGCGCAGACGGCTGGCTCACCCGGCTGGCATCGCTCCGCACGGCGTTTGCCAACGACTTCGATCCGGCGCAGATCAGCGTGGCCGCAGCCCTGCATTCGGTCCGCGGCGTCCCGGAGGAGGCACTGGCCGAGGTGGCTGCCGGGCTGGATCCGGACCTGCCCCTGCACATCCACCTCTCCGAACAGCCGGCGGAAAACGAGGCATGTCTGGCGGCTACCGGGATGACTCCCACCGGGTTGCTGCATAAACACGGGTTGGTGACCGGCCGGCTGTCGGCGGTCCACGCCACCCATCTGAGCGGGGAGGACATCGGCATTCTCGGCGGGGCGGGAGCCACCGTGGTGCTGTGCCCCACCACGGAGGCGGACCTGGCGGACGGTATCGGCCCCGCTGCCCGGTTGCGCGACGCCGGAGCCGGGATTGCGCTGGGAACTGACCAGCACGCCGTCGTCGATCCGTGGCAGGAGATGCGCGCCCTGGAGTACGGGGAGCGGCTTGGCTCGGGGGAGCGCGGCAGGTTTGCCCCGGCCCTTCTGCACCGGGCCGTTTCCGACGCCGGTGCCCGGGCGATGGGGAGGCCTGCGCCGGGACTCGCCGTCGGAAACGCCTGTGACCTGATGGTGATGGACCCGGCTTCGGTCCGCACCGCCGGAAGCCGGCCGGAGCAGCTGGCGCTGACGGCCACCGCTGCGGATGTGCGTACAGTCGTGGTGGCGGGGCGGATCCTCGCCCGGGACGGACACCACGCCGTGCTGGGGGATCCGGCAGCCCTGCTCGCCGGCGCCCTGGCGGCGGCGGATTCCCTACCCGACCCGCAAGGACGTGCCCGCCCGTGACACCGGCCTCCCTTCTTATTACCAACATCGGCGAGCTGTCCACCCAGGACCACCGCCGCCCGGACCCGGTGCTCCGCAACGCCGCCATAGCGTTTGAGGGCGAGCGGATCAGCTGGATCGGTCCCGCACCGCAGGCGCCGGCGGCGGACGAGGTGTTCGACGCCGGCGGGCGGGCCGGGCTGCCCGGCTGGGTGGACTCGCACACCCATCTGGTGTTCGCCGGGGACCGTAGTGCGGAGTTCGAGGCACGGATGGCGGGGGAGCCGTATGCCGCCGGAGGGATTGCCGTCACCACCGAAGCAACCCGCTCGGCGTCGGACTATGACCTGACCCGGCTGCTAATGGCCAGGGCGGCCGAAGCGGCCGCGGGCGGCACCACCTACCTGGAAACCAAAACCGGTTACGGGCTGACCGTGGAGGAGGAGGCGCGCAGCGCCAGGATCGCGTCCACCGTGGCGGACACGGTCACGTTCCTCGGCGCCCATCTGGTTCCGCCCGGAGCCGATCCGGAGGAGTATACGGAGCTGGTCTGCGGGCCGATGCTCACCGCCGTCCGCCCCTATGTGCAGTGGATCGATGTGTTCTGCGAGGAAGGAGCCTTCACCGCAGACCAGTCCCGCCGCGTCCTGGCCGCCGGACAGGCGGCCGGGCTGGGACTGCGCGTCCACGGCAACCAGCTGGGCCCCGGTGCCGGTGCCGCCCTGGCAGCGGAGTTTGGCGCGGCCAGCGTGGACCACGTGAACCACCTCTCCGACGCCGACGTGGCGGCGCTCGCCGGCACCTGGACCGACTGGGACGGCACGGCCGGCACGGGTACCCCGGGCACTGTGGCAACCTGCCTGCCGGCCTGCGACCTGTCTACCCGTGCGCCGCTGGCCCCGGCCCGCCGGCTGCTGGATGCCGGGGTGCAGGTGGCGCTGGCATCGAACTGCAATCCGGGCACCTCCTTCACCAGCTCAATGAATTTCTGCGTCGCAACGGCGGTGCTGCAGATGGGGCTGACCGTGGCCGAAGCCGTCCGGGCAGCCACCTACGGCGGTGCTTTGGCGCTGCGGGTGCACACCGGGGAGGACCGGGACGGCGCCAGGGCGGTGGGGTCCCTCGCCGTCGGGCACCGCGCGGATCTGCAGCTGCTGAACGCGCCCTCAGCCGCGCATCTGGCCTACCGGCCGGGGATGCCGCTGACCGGCATGGTGTTTAGGGCCGGGGAGCCGGTCCGCGGCTGACTTCCGGCGGGGGTGCGTCGGTGACCGGGGCTGCGGGATGCGGGCTGAGGGCGCATGACGCACCGCCGGCGAATCGAGAAGTCACAAATTACCGTTTTTACGGACGAAACCTGTAAATCGTGCCGTTTCGATTCCCGAAACGGTAAATCGTGCCTTTTCGATGCGGGCCTGACCCCTTCCGGCACAATGGAGTCCATGCGCGCTGCCTTCCCTTCCGCGCCGGACGGTTCCCTGGACCCCCGGGCCCGCCGGATGCTGGTTTTCGAGATTCTGATTGTGCTGGGGCTGTCCCTGGGCCGCTCCGGCGTCTACGCCGTCGTCGAGCTGATCGAGAAGGCCACCGAAGCGCCTCTTGGTTCCCAGACCACCACACTGAACCCGGTGCTGGATGAACAGCCCTGGTTCGACCTCACCTACCAGCTGCTGGGCATTTTCTTCTCCCTGCTTCCCGTGGCACTGGTCCTGTACCTGCTGACCGAGCCGGGGAAATCAGCGTTCCGGCGGATCGGCTTCACCTTCGCCCGGCCCGTGCATGACTTCCTGCTGGGCGCCGGACTGGCGGCGCTGATCTGTGTAGGGACCCTGGGTGTCTACGCCGCCGGCCGTGCCCTGGGCATCACCACGGCGTTGGTCCCCGCCGCACTGGATACCTATTGGTGGACGCTGCCGGTCCTGATTCTCTCGGCACTCAGGCACGCGGTGCTCGAAGAGGTGATTGTGGTGGGCTACCTGTTCCTGCGCCTGCGGCAGCTGGGCTGGAGCGCGCCGGCCATCATCCTCACCAGCGCCCTGATCCGGGCCAGCTACCACCTGTACCAGGGGATCGGCCCCGGGATCGGCAACTTCCTGATGGGGCTGATCTTCGGTTTCGTGTACCTGAAAACCAAACGGGTTATGCCACTGGTGATCGCCCACGCGCTGGTGGACATTACCGGATTCGTCGGTTTTGCCCTGTTTGGGCCGGCCATCGGAATAGGGAACTGACCCGCCTGCCCGGTCCGGGCACAAGCTGCTGGTATGGTGCAGCACAACCCCCGCCGATGAGGAGTCCCATGCCACCGCTTCGCCCCCGCACGGACCGGCCGACGGCGGCTCTCGGCGGACGGACCTGGGCGGCACTGGTGATACTGGGGCTGACCGGCCAGCTGGCATGGACCGTGGAGAACATGTACCTGAACGTGTTCGTCTACAACACCATCACCGACAACCCCACCGTCCTGGCAGGGATGGTCGCCGCCAGCGCCGTGACCGCCACGGTTGCCTCCCTGCTGGTCGGCTCCGCCTCGGACCGGTTGCGCCGGCGGCGGATCTTCATTTCCACCGGCTATGTTCTCTGGGGCGGCTGCACCGCCGCGTTCGGGTTCATCTCCGTGGATGCCGCCGCTGCGCTGGGGCCGGCGCGGGATGCCGTGGTGCTGAGCGTCGTCGCCGTGGTGGCGTTGGACTGCCTGCTCTCCTTCTTCGGCTCCGGCGCCAACGACGCCGCGTTCAACGCCTGGGTCACCGATTCCACGGTGCCGGCCAACCGGGGCCGCGTGGATTCGGTCCTGTCGATCATGCCGCTGCTGTCCATGCTGGTGGTCTTCGGCGCCCTCGACGGGATGACGCGCGCGGGCATGTGGCAGGAGTTCTTCGCCGTCATCGGGCTGACAACGGCAGCTGTGGGGGTGTTGTCCTGGTTCCTGGTCCGTGAGCACCCGGACGCTGCCCCGGGGGCGGAGAACTACCTGCGGTCCCTGGTGCACGGCCTGCGTCCCTCAGCGGTCCGGGACTCGCCCGGGCTGTACCTGGTTCTGGCGGCCGCCGCCGTGCTGGGCATCGCAGCGCAGATCTTCCTGCCGTACCTGATCATCTACCTGCAGCGTTTCCTGCGGATTGAGAATTATGCCCTGCCCCTGGCCGTGGTCCTGGTGGCGGCTTCCGTTGCCAGCGTGGCCGGCGGGCGGCTGATCGACCGGATCGGGAAAATCCGTGCCATCCTGCCCGCCGCCGGAGTCATGGTGGTTGGTGCGGCCGGTATGTTCTTCGCCCGCGGCCAGGGACCGGTCATGCTCGCCGGGACGGTGATGATGGCCGGGTTCCTGCTGGCCACCGCCGCAGTGATGGCCTCGGTCCGGGATTTCACTCCGCCCGGACGGGCCGGTAACGTGCAGGGCCTGCGGATGATCTTCGCCGTAATGATCCCCATGGTGGTGGGGCCGTTCATCGGCTCGGCGGTGATCATCGGGGCCAATGAAACCTATCTGGACCTCGGAGTGCTCCGCCAGGTGCCCACCCCGTGGATTTTCCTGGCCGCCGCCGCAGTGGCCCTGCTGACCATAGTGCCGGTGTATTTGCTGCACCGGCTGAACACTCTGCACGACACCCAGCACCCGCCTGCCGCCGGTGCGGCATCCGGGCCGGCAACCGGGGCCGGGCAAAAAACTGCCGAAAAGAAGGAGAACACAGCCCCGTGACACTGATGACCGAGTGGGGAACGGACCTGGATCCGGCCGCCGTGCTGCAGGAATACCCCCGGCCCCAGCTCGTGCGCGACAGCTACCTGAACCTGAACGGGTACTGGGAATACGCCATCACTGCAGGCGGACGCGAAGAGGCGCCGGACGCTTGGGACGGGCAGATTCTGGTGCCGTTCTCCCCGGAGGCACCGCTGTCCGGCGTCGGCCGGCAGCTGCAGCCTTCCGAGGCGCTCTGGTACCGGCGCACTTTCATCCTGCCCGCGGACTTCGCCGGGGATACAGGATTGGCGGGGGAGCGGGTGCTGCTGCACTTCGGCGCCGTGGACCAGAGCTGCACCGTCACGGTCAACGGTGTTCCAGTAGGCGGGCACGACGGCGGCTACCTGCCGTTCAGCTTGGACGTCACCAAGGCGCTGGCCGGGCAACCCGGCGCAGAGCAGGAGCTCGTGGTCCGGGTGCGGGACATCAGCGACACCGGCTACCACAGCCGTGGCAAGCAAAAGCTGGACCGGGGCGGCATCTGGTACACGGCGCAGTCCGGCATCTGGCAGACCGTGTGGCTCGAATCGGTGCCCGGAAAATCCATCGGGGGATTGGCCCTGGTGCCGGATCTGGACTCGCTGACGGTTACCGTGCAGGTCAGCGATGCCGGTACGGCGGGCACCGCCAGCACCGGGCATGACAACGGCAACCAGGCCAGCGCGGCCGGGGCGGATTCCACCGGAACCCCGGCCGGGGGAGCGGACCTAAGCAGTGCCGGAGTGGCCGTGCCCTCCGAAGCCGGTACCCCGGCCGGCGGAGCGGACCTGAGCAGTGCCGGAGTGGCCGTGCCCTCCGAAGCCGGAACCCCGGCAGGCGGAGCAGACCTGAGCGCCGAGATCACCGTCTCCGCGGCCGGACAGACCGTGGCGCGCGCCGTCGTCGTCCCCGGTGTTCCACTGCGCCTTGCCATTCCCCACCCGCACCTGTGGACCCCGGAGGACCCGTTTCTTTATGACGTTCAGGTGCGGCTGCTCGACGGCGGGCGCGAAGTGGACCGGGTACAGAGCTACACCGGGCTGCGGACCTTCGGCATGGGTCCTGACGCCGCAGGGCGGCTGCGGTTGCTGCTCAACGGCCACCCCTACTTCCACGCCGGGCTGCTGGACCAGGGTTACTGGCCGGACGGGCTGTACACCGCGCCGTCGGACGCCGCGCTGGCTTCCGATATTGAACGGGCACGCGACCTGGGCTTCACCATGCTGCGCAAACACATCAAGATTGAACCGTTGCGCTGGTACTACCACTGCGACCGGCTGGGAATGCTGGTCTGGCAGGATCTGGTCAACGGCGGGACCACGTACCGGCATTCGGTGGTCACCGCTCCTGCCGTGGCAGGGACGCACCGGCGGGATAACGCGTATCTTGCCTTCGGCCGTGATGAGGAAGCCGGCCGGGCCGAGTTCCTGGCGGAGATGCACGGCACGGTGGAGCTGCTCCGCAACACTGTCAGCCTGGCCGTCTGGGTGCCCTTCAACGAAGCCTGGGGCCAGTTCGACGCCAACGCGGTCACCGCGCAGCTCCGCCGGCTGGATCCCACCCGCAGCATCGACCATGCCAGTGGCTGGCATGACCAGGGCGGCGGCGACATGAAAAGCCTGCACGTCTATTTCCTGCCGTTCCGGCTGCGGAAAGCCTGGCTGCGCGGCAGCCGCGCCGTTGTCCTCTCCGAATACGGCGGCTACAGCCTGCGCATCCCCGGACACACGTTCAATACCAAGGAGTTCGGCTATCGGAGCTTCCGGACCAGGCAGGCGCTGCAGCGCGCTTACCGCCGGCTGCATACCCGGCAGATCGAACCGGCGGTGGCGCGCGGCCTCGCGGCCACGGTCTATACCCAGCTCACCGACGTCGAGGACGAGGTCAACGGGCTGGTCACCTATGACCGGGCGGTGCTGAAGATCGACGCCGGGACGCTGCGGGAGGTTAATGCCCGGCTGATCCGTGCTGCGGGGCAGTGACCGGCGGGTTTTCTGCTGCGGTCCGTGACAATCGACCGGTTTGGGAAATCCCTGCCAGTTTGCGGCGGAGGGAATTCCCAAAACGGCAGGGAATTCCCAACCGGCAGAGAGTTCAGCGCTGGCGGCGGGTTGGAGACAGGCCAGCTTGGATCAGCCGGTGGACCAGGCTCTCCGGGTGCTGCGCCGGCATGCGGATATCGCGCCAGGACCAGCGGACAAAAGCGACCCCGGTTGCACGGATGGCGTCTTCGCGACGTTTTTCCCGCATCAGCGTGTCCCACGACGGAGGGAGTACGGATCCGTTGGCACCGTACTTCACTGCACCGTCGAATTCTCCGACCACCCGCTGGTCCTTCCAATAAAAATCTGTTCGGAAGTGACCCATTGAAGTAAGAAATTCATACTGAAGCTCCGGAACCGGAAAACCATGGCGGTGCAGAACTGCACGTGAATACGATTCCCCTGGGGACTCGGACCGGGGGTCGGCAAAGTCGATTACGCGCCGGGCCCTCGTCTGTTTGGCCATGTCGGGCAGGTTCCGAGCCAGTTTTTCCAGCTCGTCTTTGTTCGTGGCTGGGCGGCCGTGCACCAGGTCCGGGCGCAGGACACTGTCCATAGCCGGAACTGAGTGCTCGAAAGCCAGATACGCGGCCATGTCCAGAGCGGTCTGTGCACGGGAGGTCAGCGACATTCCCTCCACAACATCGAGCGGCTCCAGCAGCTTACGTTCCGTCCAGTGGAGACCGCCCCGGCGCCGGCCGTGGGAGGACGGGGAAGCCAGCAGTAGTACCTCAGGTGGTGAATCGATCACCGGTAGCCCCCAAATGACGGCGGCGGACTGCTGGACGAGGACGCGTTGCCCGGGCACCTGTTGTGATGCTGCCTGGATACGTACCCGCTCTTTTTCCCAGGCACGGAGCTGTCGCCATACCTCGACGTCGATATAGATCCCGGCACGAAGCCGCACCAGTTGCCCCGCCCGGCACTGCAGGGCAAGGGAACGGCGGCCTGAGCCGAAGGAATCGGCGTCAGCCGCGAAGATGAGCTCGGGATTCACGCCTTCAGGGTGGAAGGGCGGTGGCGTAGATGCGAGCGAACCAGGCTCAAATGTGGAAAACCTGCGGCTCGGAGAGAGAATCTACCGGTTTGGGAAATTCCTGCCACTTTGCAGCGGAGGGAATTCTCAGACCGGACGGAAAACCCCAAACCGGCCGAAAAACCCCGGAGCTAGATCTCCACCCGGCCGTTGGCGGTGTCGAAGGTGACCGACATGATGCCGGGCGTGCCGGCCGGAGCGATCCAGGTGACATCGACGCCCTCCAGCGGTGCCTCCACCGGGTGGCCCAGCCAGTCAGTGACCCGGGCAGCCGAACCGGCGATGGTCAGCGAATTCAGTTTCACCGAACCGGGCATCCCGGGCAGGGCATTGGAGGGGTGCAGTGCCTCGGTGCCGTCATCCCAGCGCAGCAGGTAGGGCACCTGGGGATCCGCGATCAGGCCGTTGATGCCGATCTGGCGCCAGGTGAGTTCCTGGCCATCAGGGAATTTGCGGTTGCCCGGCACTGACGGGCGGCCCAGGCGTTCTTCGAAGGGCGAGAGGTCATCGACTGCAACGCACCACCCCATCCAGCCGCCTCCGCATTCGGAGCGCTGGCGGACGGCCTGCCCGAAGGGCGCCTTGTCCGAGGCAGGGTGGTTGAGCACCTCGACAACTTCCACATATTGGTTGTTGGCCAGGGGCAGGATCATATTGCGGGTACCGAATCGGGGGTGGACGCCACCCTTTACGAAGTCGGCTCCGAGAGCAGCAGCAATCCTCTCGGTGGTGGCCAAAAGACCGTCGGATTCACAGGCATAAGAAACATGGTCCAAGCGCATGCGGCTCATTGTGGCACGTTGTGATGCCCGTCTCGACTAAGGGAAGCCTAAGAAGAAATCCAGTTGCCTCAGGACACGAAATCTATACACGGGGCCGGTTATTTTTTCACGAAAAGTCACGAAGGTTGCGCATCCTCAGCGGATCAGTTTTTATGGGTGCAGGTCATGAGTGCCAGCAGATAGCCCCGGCTTGCTGGCCGGCAACCCTCCAACCGCGGTGGGGTGCCCCGGGTGAAGACCTGGCCGCACGCCAAAAGGGCGTCCGGCAAGCGCGGGTCCCACAAACCCCACCGGACATCCGGCGTACCCGGATGTTCCCGCGAAGGTAGTGTGCGGCCCCTGGAATGAGGGAGCATCATGAGTGCAGATTGGTCTTTTGAAACCCGTCAGATCCACGTAGGACAGGAGCCCGACGCCGTCACCGGCGCCCGCGCCCTGCCCATCTACCAGACATCGTCCTTCGTCTTTCCCAGCGCCGAGGCAGCCGCAAACCGGTTTGCCCTGGCCGATCTTGAACCCATCTACACCCGGATCGGAAACCCCACCCAGGAAGCGGTGGAGAACCGGATCGCGTCCCTGGAAGGCGGGGTCGGCGCACTGCTGCTGGCCTCGGGACAGGCCGCGGAAACCTTCGCCCTGCTGAACGTGGCCCAGGCCGGTGACCACATTGTGGCCAGCCCCAGCCTGTACGGCGGCACGTACAACCTGTTAAAGCACACGCTGAAGAAGTTCGGCATCGAGACCACCTTTGTGCAGGACCCGGATGACCTGGAGCAGTGGCGCACCGCGGTGCAGCCCAACACCAAGGCGTTCTTCGGCGAGGTGGTGTCCAACCCGCGCCAGGACGTACTGGACCTTGAAGGCATCAGCGCCGTGGCACACCAGGCCGGGGTGCCGCTGATCGTGGACAACACGCTCGCCACGCCGTACCTCATCCGCCCCATTGAATGGGGTGCGGACATTGTGGTGCACTCGGCCACCAAGTACCTCGGCGGGCACGGCACCTCCATTGCCGGCGTCATCGTGGATTCGGGGAACTTCGACTTCGCGGCGGACCCGGAGAAGTTCCCCGGCTTCAACACACCGGATGAGAGCTACAACGGGCTGGTCTACGCCCGGGACCTGGGGGTCGGGAGCCCGCTTGGCGCCAACCTGGCCTTCATCCTCAAGGCACGTGTGCAGCTGCTGCGCGATCTCGGCTCGGCGGTCTCACCGTTCAACGCGTTCCTTATTGCCCAGGGCCTGGAAACCCTCAGCCTGCGGGTGGAGCGGCACGTGGCCAACGCCGTCGAGGTTGCCAACTGGCTGGAGGCGCACGACGACGTCCTGTCCGTTGCGTACGCGGGCCTGGAGTCGAGCCCGTGGTTCGAACGCGGACGCAAGTACGGCCCGCGCGGAACGGGGGCCATTGTGTCCTTCGAGATTGCCGGGGGAGTGGAAGCAGGCAAGCGGTTCGTGGATGGTTTGGAACTGCACTCCCATGTGGCCAACGTGGGTGACGTGCGCTCGCTGGTCATCCATCCGGCCTCCACCACGCACAGCCAGCTGGGAGCCGAGGCGCAGCTCGCCGCCGGAGTCAGCCCCGGGCTCGTGCGGCTCTCCGTGGGCATCGAGCACATTGACGACATCCTCGCGGATCTCGAGGCCGGCTTCCGGGCCGCCAAGGGCGCGTAACGGGGCACCGTGACTATTCGGCATTCTGCACCGCAGTACCCCGCCACCGCCGTGGACGGGGTGCTGCGGTTCGCCTCGATCGGCGGACTTGAACTGGAAACCGGCGGATACCTGCCCGACGTCGTCCTCGGGTATGAGACGTGGGGCCAGCTGAACGCGGACGCGAGCAACGCCGTGTTTGTGGCCCACGCCCTCACCGGAAGCACCCATGTGGCCCGCGGGCACACGGATGAGCCCGGCTGGTGGGATGAGCTGGTGGGGCCGGGCCGGCCCGTGGACACCAATCGGTTCTACGTGGTCGCGGCGAATATGATCGGCGGCTGCTACGGCTCCACCGGCCCGTCCTCGCTGGACCCGCAGGGCCTGCCGTGGGGCTCACGGTTCCCGCTGGTTACCATCCGAGACGCCGTGCGGGCCGAGGCACGGCTGGCGGACCGCCTTGGCATTGCCCGCTGGCATGCCGTGCTGGGCGGCTCCCTGGGCGGGGCGCGGGCGCTGGAATGGGCGGCCACGGAGCCGGACCGGGTGCAGCGCTGTGCCGTGATCGCGGCAACCCCGGCCAGCACCGCCGAACAGATCGCCTTTGCGCAGGCGCAGATTGCCGCCATCCGGCTGGACCCGGACTTCAGCGGCGGCGATTACTACAACGGGAACCCGCCCCTGGCAGGCCTCGGCCTGGCCCGGCGGATCGCCCACATTACCTACCGGTCCGAACCGGAGCTCGAATACCGGTTCGGGCGCAGCCCGCAGGAGGACGAGAACCCCTTCGGCGCCGTTTTGCCCGCTGAACGGGGCCGATACGCCGTCGAAAGCTACCTCGACCACCAGGCCGGCAAGCTGGCCGGCCGTTTCGACGCCAACACCTACCTGGTCCTGACCGAAGCGTTGATGGGGCACGACGTCGCCCGCGGGCGCGGCTCGCTGCGCCAGGCCCTGGCGCGGACGACGGCGGAATTCTTTGTGGCTGCCGTGGAATCAGACCGCCTCTACTTTCCGCAGCAATCGGCCGACCTCGCTGCGGCACTGCCGCGCGGCACACAGGTGCATTTGATCCGCGCCCCGATAGGGCACGACGGTTTCCTCACCAACGTGCGGGAGATCGCCGGCCCGCTGCAGGCAGCCTTCTTCGCCTAGCGGAACGGTGGAACGCCCGGCACCGCCGGAGGCAATCCCTGCCGCGGACGCTCGGTACCGGAATTCCTCCCTTGCCAACGGGTCCTGTCCGGGCGAAAACTCTTCCCATGACAGACCGCATCCACCTTTCCGGACGTGCCCGGTGCTCACCGCAGGTGCTCTGGCACACGCTCGTGGACAACCGCGCCGCCTGGTGGCCGGACATGGACTTCGCGCCCCACCCCGGCGCCCCGCTGCAGGAGCGCTGGATGGAGGACGGAGTGGAACACATTTCACGCGGAACGGTCCTGGCCGTAGCCCCGGAGAAACTGCTCTCCTTCCGGTGGACGGCCCCGGACTGGGAGGCACACACCGTGGTGAGTTTTGAACTGATCCCGGCCGACGACGACGGCGGCGGCAGCGGGGGCGCGACGGACGTCGCCGTCACCGAAAGCGGGTTCTCCGGGCTGAAATCCGGCCCGGAGCTTTCCGAGGCGCACCGCGAAGGCTGGGCGTTTCACCTGGCCAACCTGATTGAGCAGGCGGAGAAGTAAACGTGAATCAGGCGCGGGCAGGTTAGCCTTGGCGCCATGAGTGAAACAGCGGATGCCTCCAACCGCCGGCCGGGCCGGGCAGCGCGGATCCTCAGGGCATCCGCGCTTCCGCTGGTGGCCGGTGTGCTGGTGCTGACCGGAGCAGTGCTGGCCGCGACCGGGACAACGGAGTCCTTCGGCTGGTTCTCCTACGCTCCGCTGCAGGAAGGAACACGGGCAACAGGCATGGGACCCGGAAGCCTGCTGGTGCTCACCAGCAGAATGCAGCTGGGCTATCTGCTGATCGGCACAGGCCTGGTTGCCGCCGCCTTCTGGGGCGGGTTCCGGCTGGGACGGCGGCCCGGGTCCGCCCGCAGTACGCGTCGTCAGGACCCGGCACCGCAGGACTAGTCTTCCGTGTCGGAGCCCAGGGGCATGGCGGCACCGAACATGGGCGCCGCGTCCGGCCGCTTGGCGGAGATGCCGTCACCGGAAGACTTATGCCGTACCCGGCGGACCACCCACGGGAACAGGAATTCCCGGGCCCAGACCAGGTCTTCGGAGCGGGCCGTCCGCCAGTTCTTGGGCGGTAGCGGCTTGTTCTCCAGCGGTTCGAGCGTATGCGGGACATTGAGTGTATCCAGGACCATCGCGGCGATGGTGTGGTGTCCCAGCGGTGAGAAGTGCAGCCGGTCCGGCGCCCACATCTGCGCGTCGCTCAGCTCTCGGAGTGCCCACATGTCAGCGATTACCGCATCATGCCGTGCAGCCACGGTCCGCAGGTTCTCGTTGTAGATGGCGACCCTTCCACGCACGCTGCCGATAACCGGCGTGCTGCCCAAATCCGGGCCGGTGAACAGCACCACGGTGGCCCCGGTGCCGCGCAGCCTGGCGATGGCGCCGTCCATGCGTTCGGCGAGCTTGTCCGGATCCCCTCCGGGCCTGATCACGTCGTTGCCGCCGGCGCAGATGGTGATGAGGTCCGGTTTCAGGGACAGCGCAGGTTCCAGCTGTTCGTCAATGATCTGGTTCAGCAGCCGGCCGCGAATGGCGAGATTGGCGTAAGCGAAGTCCGGGTGTCCTGCCGCGAGTTCCTCGGCTACACGGTCCGCCCAGCCGCGGTTCCCGCCGGGGCTGTCAGGATTCGGATCCCCAATGCCCTCTGTGAAGGAATCTCCGAGTGCCACGAACCGGCTCCAAGGATGAGGCGGGACCTCCGGTGTGGCAGATTCAGCCTGGATGTCCGGGGTATGCGGTGTCGAATTTGTACTCACCGGTCAATACTCGCAAACGGGGTCCGGGCTACGCGACCGTAGGTTGCGCATTCCGGCCGCGGGGACCAAAAGTGCCAGAATAAGGAAATGACTGAACCGAATCCCGTAGTCCTCTGGTCCAAGCCCGAAGCCGAACGCGCCGGCACGCCGCTCCTTGTGCTGTTCCACGGGTATCTGGCCAACGAGGAGGACCTTATGGGGCTCGCGGACTATCTGCCGGAGGACTTCACCATCGCATCGGTGCGGGCTCCGCAGGCCATGGGACCGGGCTACACCTGGTTCCCGCTGATGAGCGACGCCGACTACAGCGTGGAATCCGTGGTGGACTCCGTGACCGATGTGTCAGCCTGGCTCGACGGCGTGAGCGGCGCCCATTCCAGTGTGAGCCTGCTCGGATTTTCCATGGGCATGGCCGTAGCCACCACCCTGCTGCGGCACCGCCCGCAGGACTTCGCCGCCGTCGTCGGCCTCTCCGGTTTTGTGGTGCCCGCTGAGGAGAATCCGTTCTTCCATGACGGGGAGCTGGCGCAGCACAAGGTGCCGTTCTTCTGGGGCCGGGACCAGGCTGACCCGGTTATCGATCCGCAGCGGATCGAATACACGCATGCCTGGCTCAACGGGCACACGGCTCTGACCAAGATTCTTTACTCAAACATGGGCCACGGCATCAACATGCAGGAACTGGGCCATGTGAAGGAGTTCCTGGCGCACACGGTGCTGCGCGGCGCGCAGAAAGCCTGACCGGGCCGCCGGGGCGGGACATCAGCCTTCGCGGGTAATCCGGACCGTCTCGCCGTTCACGGAAACTTCGTCGCCGGCGTGCAGCTGGCGGCCGCGGCGCTCTTCGATCTCGCCGTTTACCTTCACCAGCCCGTCCTCGATGAGCTGTTTGGCATGGATGCCGTCCTCTGCCAGATTGGCGAGCTTGAGCAGTTGGCCCAGGCGGATCATGTTGTCACGGATGGGCAGGTCTTGGGCCTCGGTAGAACTCATGCCCCCATTCTGCCCGACTTCGGCTGCCGCCCGGCGCAGCACCCCTGCCGCCCGGCGCAGCACCCCTGCCGCCCGGCGCAGCACCCCTGCCGCCCGGCGCCGATGCGCCGGCTGCGGCATGGCGGCGCCGGGGACGGCGGGAGGCAACGGTAGGGTGGTCGGGTGCCAAATGCTGTGCGGATGTCCCCGCTGATCGGTCTGCCCCTGTCCCTGCTTGCCGGCGTCGCCATTCCCTCCCAGGCCCGTGTCAACGGTGCCCTGGGCGAACGCCTGGGCGACGGCCTTGGCGCCGCGCTCATCAGCTTTGTCGTCGGACTGGTAGTCATGGCGGTAATCAGTGCGGCCCTGCCGCGCGGCCGTGCCGGTGCAGGCCAGCTGATTCCCGCCCTGAGGGAACGGCGCTTCCCGCGCTATTACGTGCTGGCCGGAATGATCGGCGGGTACTTCGTCCTGTCGCAGACCCTCACCGTGGCGGTTCTCGGCGTGGCTGTGTTTACAGTAGCCACCGTCGCAGGACAGACGCTGACCGGACTCGTGGTGGACCGGCTCGGGATCGGGCCGGCGGGGAAGAAGGCGCTGACCATCATGCGCGTGGTGGGCGCAGTGCTGACCATCGCCGCCGTGGCGTGGGCAGTCAGTCCGAAACTGGGCGCCGGGACAGAGCCCTCTGAATGGCTGCTGCCGGTGCTGCTGCCCCTGACCGCCGGCATGCTGATGAGTTTCCAGCAGGCCATGAACGGCACCACCGGAATGCATTACGGCACGCCGATCACGGCGACCCTGGTGAACTTCATCTCCGGCACCGTCCTGCTGGCAGTGCTCTGGGGCATCAAAGTAGCGGTCTCCGGGCTGGGAAACCCGCTGCCCACAGAATGGTGGCTCTACCTGGGCGGACCGCTGGGCTGCGTTTTCATCGGCGTGGGCGCCCTGCTGGTGCGCAGCCTGGGCGTCCTGCTGACCAGCCTGGGCCTGATCGGCGGACAGCTGATCGGCTCCCTGCTGCTGGACATCGTGTTCCCGGCACCCGGGTCCACCGTGGTCGCAGCCACCGTGCTCGGAACGCTGCTCACGCTGCTGGCCATCGTGGTGGCAACCCTGCCATGGAATATGCCCGGCGCACGCCCGTGGCGCTCCAGAACACCGCGCTAAGGATCGACTGTTAACAGCAGGGGCCACAGCGGTAGAGACAGCCGAACAGGCTGATCCGGCACCGGTAGCGGGCTTTTACGGTCGTGACCTTAAGCTGGTATCTATAGGTTTTGCCCTCCACAGGCTCCCGGACGTTCATTCGAGCGGGTACACGCGTGGCAGGGATCAGAAGCGGACCGCACCCAGCGGCCTGCGCGACACGAAAAGAACGGCGGTACCATTCCATGGCTTCGACCAAATCCAAGCTGGATCCCATCATCTCCCTGGCCAAGCGCAGGGGGTTTGTCTTCCAGTCGGGTGAGATTTACGGCGGGTCGCGGTCCGCATGGGATTACGGCCCCCTGGGTGTCGAACTCAAGGAAAACATCAAGAAGCAGTGGTGGCAGCACATGGTCCGCGGCCGCGACGACGTCGTCGGGCTGGATTCCGCCGTCATCCTGCCGCGCCAGGTCTGGGAGGCCTCGGGCCACGTGGAGGTCTTCTCCGACCCGCTGGTGGAGTGCCTGAGCTGCCACAAGCGTTACCGTGCGGACCACCTCGAAGAGGCATACGAGGAAAAGAAGGGCCACGCCCCGGAGAACGGCCTGGCCGATATTGCCTGCGCCAACTGCGGCACCAAGGGCCAGTGGACCGAGCCGCAGGAATTCTCCGGCCTGCTCAAGACCTTCCTGGGCCCGGTGGCCAACGAGGAAGGCATGCACTACCTGCGCCCGGAAACCGCGCAGGGCATCTTCGTAAACTTCAACAACGTGCTCACCACCTCGCGCAAGAAGCCGCCGTTCGGCATCGGCCAGATCGGCAAGAGCTTCCGCAACGAAATCACCCCGGGCAACTTCATCTTCCGCACCCGCGAGTTCGAGCAGATGGAAATGGAATTCTTCGTTGAGCCGGGCACGGACGAGGAATGGCACAAGTACTGGATCGAAAACCGGTTCAACTGGTACGTGAACCTGGGCATCGACCCGGAGAACCTGCGCCTGTTCGAACACCCGCTGGAAAAGCTCAGCCACTACTCCAAGGGCACCACCGACGTCGAATACCGCTTCGGTTTCCAGGGCAGCGAGTGGGGCGAGCTGGAAGGCATCGCCAACCGCACCGACTTTGACCTGGGTACGCACTCCAAGCACTCCGGCACGGACCTGAGCTACTTCAACCAAGCCACCAACGAGCGCTTCACCCCGTACGTGATCGAGCCTGCCGCGGGCCTGACCCGTTCCTTCATGGCGTTCCTGGTGGATTCCTACACTGAGGATGAGGCCCCCAACGCGAAGGGCGGCGTGGACAAGCGCACCGTCCTGAAGCTGGACCCGCGCCTGGCCCCGGTCAAGGCCGCCGTACTGCCGCTGAGCCGCAACGAGGACCTCTCGCCCAAGGCCAAGGACCTCGCCGCGCAGCTGCGCCGGAACTGGAACATCGACTTCGACGACGCCGGCGCCATTGGCCGCCGCTACCGCCGCCAGGACGAGATTGGCACCCCGTTCTGCATCACCGTGGACTTTGACACCCTCGAGGACCAGGCCGTCACCGTGCGCGAACGCGACACGATGGCCCAGGAGCGGGTGAGCCTGGACAAGGTTGAGGGCTACCTCGCGGAAAGGCTGATCGGCGCGTAATGGCTTTGACGTTCCGCGAATGGCGCGAAGACGACGACCTCAAGCTGAACCAGCTCTGGGGCGATCCGGAAGGGGTGCAGGCCGGGCAGTTCCGTGCCGTCCTGCGGCCCTCCTCGGATGAGCCGTGGAGCCGCTGCATTGTGGCCGAAGATGACGGAATCCCGGTAGCGGCCGGGGTGGTCTACGAGACCAGCCTGCACCCGGACCGGCTCTGGGCCTATGTGGAGGTGGCCCGGGAAAACCGGCGCACCGGACTGGGCACCACCCTGCTGGATATGTTGCGCAAGGAAGCCGAAGCCGCGCCGTCGGGCGTCCGGAAGCTGCGGGCCAAGGTGGAGCCGGGAACCCCGGCCGCCGCCTTCGCCGAGGCCGCCGGGCTTTCCCCGATCCAGCGGTCCGCCGTGATTGTGGTGGAGCCGGGCAAGCTGAAGCTGCCCGTCTTCAACGACGACGGTCCCCAGCTGGACGAGGCAGCCACCGGATCGGTGGAACTCACGCAGGCGGTTACCGCGTTCTACAACTCGGTCCACGGCTGGGACCGCGCCGAAATGAGCCTGGGCAAGGCCCAGCAGATGCTGCTCAACGAGGCAACCGGCGCGGCCGGAGCCATTGTCCTGCGGGATAAGCCGAAGAAGGACGGCGGAAAGATCGCAGCCTTCGCGGTGAGCTACACGCAGGAACGCACCGACGAGCCGGCCGATGTGCTGGTGGGCTATGACACGGAGCTGGACGACGCCGAGGCGCAGGCCGCGGTTGAGTCACTGATCGCGATGCTGGCCTACCAGTACCCGGTCCAGCTGGAAGTGGATGAATCCATGACCGCCGTGGTCCGCGCGCTGGAACCGCTGATCAGGGCGGGTGTTGCCCGGCAGGCGGGCAGCGAGACGCTGATCCTCAGCGACTAGGGCGCTCAACAAAGAGGCGGTTCCGGCACTGTATTCACGGTGCGGGAGCCGCCTCTTTTGCATGCCAGGGAGCGTCAGGTATTCAGCCGCCCGGACAGTGCATAAAGCACGGACGAGGCCACGTCCTCGACGGGCCTCTCCGGATCAAAGACCAGCCAGTCCAGGGCCCCCATCAGGGTTGCCCCGAAAACACTGCCGGCAATCAGGGTCAGGCGGTCCGGCCCGCCGGCGTCCACCGCATTCCAGCCGCCGGTCTGCCGGATTGGTTCAACAAATTCGGCCAGCGCCTCCTGCCGGAGCAGATGCAGGGAGTGCTGCCAGGTGCGGTCGGTCCGCAGGATTTCCGCGGCCATCAGCTTGGCCAGCGCCCGGTTCTCGGAAAGCAGCTCCAGCAGCGCCCGCACCATGGACTCAATGGCAGTCCACCCTTCCAGACCGCTGCGCGCGGTACGCAGGCACTGCGTCAGTGCGCCCACGCCCTCGAGCAGGAGGGTTTCGAAGAGCTTGTCCTTCGCGGAAAAGTTGTAGTACAGGCTGCCCTTGGCCACCCCGGCGCGTTCGGCAACGTCATCCATGGTGGTGCCGGAGATGCCGTTGGCTGCAGCAAGTTCCAACGCGGCGTCCAGAATGGCCCGCTTGGTACCGGATTCGCGTGGCATGCGGCAATACGTCCTTAGAACCGATGGAAAACTCTCTCCCTCTGATCTTAGATGCCGCCGCGACAGGTCCCGGCGCCCGGTGATGCCTGGCTCCGTCAGGGGGCGGGTGCTTCCGCTGGGATGACGGGCGGTTCGAAGGTGAAAGTCATGCCCAGGAGCCAGACCAGCAGCAGCACTACGGGCAGATGGATGGTGAACTGCAGGAAGGTGAATCCCACCAGGTCCCTCGCCCGGAGCTTCAACACGGCGAGCAGGGGGAGCATAAAGAACGGGTTGATCAGGTTTGGCAGTGCCTCGGCAACGTTGTAGATCTGTACAGTCCAGCCAAGATTCATTTGCACGTCGGTGGCGGACTGCATGACGTAGGGTGCCTCCACCAGCCATTTTCCGCCGCCGGAAGGGACAAAAATGCCCAGAATTGCGGTGTAAAGGGCGATGATCACGGCAAAGCCGCCGCCGGAACCAATGCTGGTGAAGAACTCGGCCAGGTGCGAGGAGATGGTCATCCCGTTGGCTCCCTCAGCCTTGGTGAGGATGGCGGCCATCGCGGCGTACAGCGGGAACTGCACCAGGATCCCGGCTGTGGCGGGAACAGCCTTGGTGACGGCCTGCAGGAACTTGCGCGGAGTACCGTGCAGCACCAAGCCCAGCATCAGGAAAACCAAAAGGTATCCGTTCAGGCTCGAGATGACACTCAGGAACGGTTTGCTGACGAATTGTGAGATCAGCCAGCCGACGGTCAGCAGGCCCAGCAGCGCGGGCAGGATGCGGCTGTATTCCAGCCATTCGCCCGGACGCTCCCGCTTGGCTGCAGGCTCCGGGGCGTCGTTGAGGTCCACATCCAGGTCCTGCGCCGTGCGGATGGCCAGCCCGCGCGGGGCGGAGAAGTGGGCGATCAGGGTGGTGAGGACAATCAGGATGGCGCAGGTCAGCAGGGACTGCCAGGTGAAGATGGTCTTGCCGAAGTCCAGCACGCCGGTGACCTGCAGCAATGCCGGCGGGATCGAGGCCGCCGTCGCCTGCAGTTGAGCTGCGGAGGAGGAGAGCCCCAGTGCCCACACGGCGCCAAGCCCCATAAACGCCGCAGCGCCCAGTGCCCGGTAATCCACCCGCAGATCCTGCCTGCGGGCAATGGCCCGGGCCAGCAGGCCGCCGAAGACAAGGCTGAGTCCCCAGTTCAGGAACGAAACGGACATGGACAGGAACGCCACAAAGCTCACCGCTGTGGCGGCGGTTTGCGGAACCAGGGCAAGCCGGGCGATCAGCCGGGCCACAGGCGGGGACGTGGCCACTGTGTAACCGGTCAGCACCACCATGGCCATCTGCAGCGTGAATGCGGTCAGGTCCCAGAAGCCGTTGCCGAAGGAATCAACCACCGCCTGCGGTGAGGAGCCGTTGAGCAGTGCTGCGAGGGCGACAATAACCACACCGCCCAGGGCAAAGACGTAGGCATCCGGAAACCATTTTTCCGTCCAGCGCGCCATGACCTGGGCAACACGGGCCAGGCCTTTCTCGGCAGGGGCAGCGGTACTTGGGGCAGCGGTGGTCATGGGTAAACCTCGTATCTTCGGTTGCGACAGTGAAACCGATGGGCGGCGGTGCGAGAGCCGGAAAAGTGATGCAGGTCACCTGCACGCTAGGGTGTGCGGGGAACCGTGTCAATTTCCCTCACGGGCCGGGCGGGACAGGATTTGCACCGGCTTGCGAGAATAGGGGAGTGACTGTTTTATCTCCGGAACTCAAGCTCGAGCTTCCCCCGCTGCAACTAGGCCCGATCACCGTGGACACGCCGGTGATCCTGGCACCTATGGCCGGCATCACCAACAAGGCGTTCCGCCGGCTCTGCCGTGAATACGGCGGCGGGTTGTACGTGACCGAAATGGTCACCTCCCGCGCCCTGGTGGAACGTTCGCCGGAATCCATGCGGATCATCAAGCACGACGACGACGAAAAAGTGCGTTCCGTCCAGCTCTACGGTGTGGACCCCAAGACCGTCGGTGCTGCCGTCCGCCTGCTGGTGGAGGAGGACCGCGCCGACCACATTGACCTGAACTTCGGCTGCCCCGTTCCCAAGGTCACGCGCAAGGGCGGGGGTTCGGCCCTGCCCTGGAAGCTGGACCTGTTCACCGCCATTGTGCAGACCGCCGTGAAGGAGGCCTCCCGCGGCAACGTCCCGCTGACCATCAAGATGCGCAAGGGCATTGACGAGGACCACCTGACCTTCCTGGATGCCGGGAAGATCGCCCGGGATTCGGGTGTGGCCGCGGTGACCCTGCATGGCCGCACCGCCTCGCAGTTCTACTCCGGCAAGGCCGACTGGTCCGCCATCGCGGAACTGCGCGAAGCCCTGCCGGACATGCCGGTGCTGGGCAACGGCGACATCTGGTCCGCCGAGGACGCCATCCGCATGGTGCGCGAAACCGGTGTGGACGGCGTCGTCATCGGCCGCGGGTGCCAGGGCCGCCCGTGGCTGTTCGGCGACCTCGAAGCAGCCTTCGAAGGCAGTGCCGAACGGCACCGGCCGGGCTTGAAGCAGGTCTCGGACAGTGTCTACCGGCACGCCGAGCTGCTGGTGGAAACCTTCGGCGATGAAGTGATTGCCCTGCGGGACATCCGCAAGCACATGGCGTGGTACTTCAAGGGCTACGTAGTGGGCGGAGACCTCCGCGCTAAACTGGCCACGGTGCCGTCCCTGGCGGTGCTCCGTGAACTGCTGGACCAGCTCGATCCCGAAGCTCCGTACCCCGGCACAGACGCCGAGGGGCCGCGCGGACGGGCCGGCACACCAAAAAAGACAGCTCTGCCGGAAGGCTGGCTGGACGGGCGGGAACTGAACGCCGCCCAGAAGGCCATCATTTCGGCAGCCGAACTCGACGTATCAGGCGGCTAAAGCAACCCATGAGTTTCCCGCAGGCAGTCTCCACCGCAGGCTATACAGAAGTCGATCTGTCCCGCTGGGTTACGGAACCGGCGAAAAACACCAACCGAACCCAGTTCGGCCGTGACCGTGCCCGCGTGCTGCATTCCTCCGCACTGCGCCGGCTGGGCGCCAAAACGCAGGTGGTTGCCCCGGACACGGATGACTTTGTACGCACCCGCCTGACGCACAGCCTGGAAGTGGCGCAGGTGGGACGCGAGCTGGGCAACGCGCTGGGCTGTGATCCCGACGTCGTCGACGCCGCCTGCCTCTCGCATGACCTGGGGCACCCGCCCTTCGGGCACAACGGGGAAACCGCGCTGAACGACATTGCGCACGCGATCGGCGGTTTCGAGGGCAATGCCCAGACGCTGCGCCTGCTCACCCGGCTGGAACCGAAAATCATTGCCCCGGACGGCACCCCGGCCGGCCTGAACCTGACCCGGGCCAGCCTGGATGCCGCCTGCAAATACCCGTGGTCCATCACCGACGCCCCGCTGGTCAACGGGCACCGGACCACCAAGTTCGGCGTCTACGAGGATGACCTGCCGGTCTTCACCTGGCTGCGCGACGGCGCTCCAGCCGGCCGCTCCTGCCTCGAAGCCCAGGTCATGGACCTGGCCGATGACATTTCCTACTCCGTGCATGACGTGGAGGACGCCATCGTCGCCGGCCATGTGCAGCTCAAGTGGCTGGACAATCCGGACCAGCGGGCCCGCGTGGTGGGTTACACCCAGCAGTGGTACCTGCCCGGCGTTGACGCGGCCGCCATCGAAGCAGCTCTTGCCCGCCTCGAGGCCACCGCCGTCTGGGTGCGCGAGTCCGATGGCAGCCGCAAGTCCATGGCCGCCCTGAAGGACATGACCAGCCAGCTGATCGGCCGGTTCTGCAACAGCGCACTGGAAGCCACCCGCGTCATCTACGGCACCGACCCGCTGACACGGTACAACGCGGAAATGGTGGTGCCGGAGGATACGGCACTGGAAATCGCCGTGATGAAGGGCCTGGCCACCACCTTTGTGATGACCACCGACCAGCGCCAGCCGCTGTACGAACGCCAGCGTGAAATCCTCACCGCCCTGGTCGCCCAGCTTTCCGCCACCGGGGATCGGCACCTCGAGCCGATGTTCGCCGCCGATTGGCGGGATGCAGCCGACGACGGCGCCCGGCTGCGCGTGGTTGTTGACCAGGTCGCCTCGCTGACGGACGGCTCAGCGCTCGCCCTGCACGAGAGGCTCGTGGGACCGGTTCCGGCGCTCTGGTAGGAGCGGTGCGGGGCCTGAATGAGCGTTTTTCGGGCAGCTCTCTGGCAGTAGACGGCACCGGCCGTTAGCGTGTGGCGTTCACAGTCTCCCGGGTCACTCCCGGGGGATGCCGGCCGAACGAGCGCACCTGAGGATCCTGATGAGCCGCCAGCAATCCCGCGTAAACCGTCTCCGCCACCGATTCGGATCTGCTGCCTGGATCCGTAGCCCCCGTTTCCGGAGCGCCCTGGTGTTCCTTATGAGCCTGCTTCTGATGGCGGTCCCGTTGGCAGCACCGGCGCAGGCAGCCACTGATCCTGGACCGCCGAGCAACGAGCTTCCGGTTTCGGATGCCGGAACCGACATTGTGATCACCTCCCTTGGTGAGGGGCGCCGGAACGTTCCAGGGGCGCTGCCGCCGGCCGGGACCACCTGGCCCATCAATGCTTATCCCGCCTCCATTCCACCCGGCTACGAGTCCGAGACTGTCGGTTTTGCGGGGGTTATCAATACCCAGGAAGTGGACGGGACCACCACGGCCCAGATGTACTGCATTGATCTGCGCACATCCACACGCGTGGGGATTGGCTATGAGAACGGCACCTGGGACGAGTCCAACGTCCCGAACATCGGATATGTGAACCGGATCCTGAATACCTACTATCCGAGTACCAACCTGCCGCCCGGCACGAACAACAACACGAAGGCAGCGGCGGTGCAGGCGGCCATCTGGTTCTTTACCGACGGCTACGTGGTCAATCCGAACAACAACCTCTATTCCACCGTCGCATCGATCGTGAACTCCACTATCGCGGCCGGGCCGCTTGAGGAACCGGACGCCCCGGACATTTCCATTACTCCCGCCACGGCAGAAGCAGCGGTCACCGGAGTGGCCGGACCATACACGGTGACCTCTGAAGCTGATGAAATCACCGTGACTGTCGACGACGGCTTCGGACTTTTTGCGGACGCCGCAGGAACCATCCCGCTTACCAACCCGGTGGCCAGCGGCACCCAGGTCTGGGTACGGAGCGAGACCGGCGGCACCGGTCCGGCATCCATCAGTGCACGGGCGGTGGTGACCGTTCCCACCGGGAGCGTGTACCTCTACGACGGCGCGACACCGGGAGTGGACACCGCCCAGAAACTGATCCTGGCGGACACCCGCGAACTGAGTTCCGCAGCCAGCGCCACGGCAAGCTTCTTCGAGGTGGGGTCCCTGACAGTTACCAAGTCGATTGAGGGCCCGGCAGCCGGCGGCCAGGACGAAGTGGTCATCAGCATAGACTGCGGGCCCGGATACCAGTTCACGTTCAATATCCCCGCCGAATCCACCGGGACGGCGTCTGAGACATTCACTGACATCCCGGCCGGCAGGGTCTGCACCATCGCCGAGCCCACCAACGGCACCAATGCAAGTGTCGCGGTCAGCACAACCATTGTGCCCACCGCAGTGACCATCCCCTCGGGTACCGCGGCGACGGCGACCGTTACGGACACGTACACTTTCACCTCCGGGACACTGGTGGTTACCAAAACCAATACGGGGGAGGCAGCCGGCGCCCAGGGCGAGGTGACGATCTCCGTGGTCTGCACCCTGGACGGCGCCACGGTACTGAATGAGACGGTGACTATCCCTGAGGGGACGCTTACGCCGGAGGCAGCGGAATTCCCCAACGTAGCCGTAGGCTCCAGCTGTGCGGTGACGGAAACCGCCAGGGGTGAGAGCACTGCCGTGTCGGTCACTGTCGAAGGCGAGGGGACCGTCGTCGTTCCGCCGACAGGCAGCGTTACTGCCGCGCTGACCAACAACTACACCTTCAACCCGGGGACCCTCGCGGTGCGCAAGGACATCGCCGGTGACGGAGCCGGCCGGCAGGGTGAGGTCACCCTGCAGGTAACCTGCAGCTCCGGCCTCAGTCGAACCATCCCCATCCCGGCCGGCACCACCGAACCCACCACGGAGGAAATCACGGGGCTTCCCGCCGGGACCACCTGCACGGTCACGGAGATCGCGGATGGCGAGACCACAGAGGTCAGCGTCAGCACCGTGATCGATCCGGCCGGTGGAGCAGTGACCATCCCGGCGGGAGACGGCGTGGAGGTTACTGTCACTGACACGTACACGGTGAACCCGGGGGCAGTGCTTGTGAACAAGAGCATTGCCGGCCCGGCAGCGGGGCGGCAGGGCGACGTCACCCTAGAGGTGACCTGCACCCTGGAAAGTGCAGTAGTCGCAGAGGGGACCTTCACCGTTACTGCCGGCACCACCGGCACCGTTCCGGCGGGCACCCTCACGGAGATTCCGGAAGGTGCCAGCTGCGCCGTCACGGAACCCGTCACGGGGGAGAGTACGGAAATAGGCGTGGTGGTGGATCTGCCCGATTCCGTGACCATCGCTGCCGGTGCCACCGCTGCGGTCACCGTGACGGACACCTACAGCGAGAACCCCGGCACCCTGATCGTCACCAAGGTGATCACCGGTGAGGCTGCCGGGAACCAGGACGCTGTTGAGGTTGACGTCCTCTGCACCCTGGGCGGGGAAACGGTCTTCTTCGAAACCTCCCAGATCCCGGCCGGCGAGACCGGCGAGGTAGGGGCGCAGTTCCTGAATATCCCAGCGGGCGCCAGCTGTGCCATTACTGAACCGGTTACAGGGGCCACCGAGTTTGTCCAGGTTGTCCCCGAACTTCCCACACCGGTCACTATCACCCCGGGAGGCGATCAGAGTGCCACGGTGACCAATACCTACACATTCACTCCCGGAACGCTGGCAGTCACCAAGGAGTTTGCCGGCGAGGCCGCAGGAGCGCAGGGTGAGGTGGTGCTGCAGGTGACCTGCGGCCCGGACGGGTCGGTCCTGGATGAAACCGTGGCCATCCCCGCCGGAACCGCCGAGACAGTGACCCGGAATTTCGAGGACCTGCCCGCCGGCACGGAATGCACCGTCACTGAAACGGAGAACGGAGCCACAACAACGGTATCCGTGGAAACCGTCATTACGGACCCGGTCACCATCCCGGCCGCAGGCGGTGCGGAAGTGACGGTCACCAACACGTACAGTTTCGTGCCCGGCGCCCTGGCGGTGACCAAGGCCTTCGCCGGCGAGGCGGTCGGCCAGCAGGGCGAGGTTCTCCTGCAGGTCACCTGCGGACCGGACGGTTCGGTACTGAATGAAACGGTTTCCATTCCGGCAGGCACTGAGGAGAACGTAACCACTACGTTCGAGGACCTGCCGGTGGGCACGGAATGCGCTGTCACCGAAACGGCCACCGGAGCAACCACCGAAGTTTCCGTGACCACGGAGGCGGCGGAGCCGGTCACAGTCCTGGCTGCGCAAACCGTCACCGCCACTGTCACCAACACGTACTCGTTCACCCCGGGAACCCTGGTGGTGACCAAGGTGATTACCGGAGAAGCAGCCGGCCGCCAGGGCGAGGTTGTCCTGCGGGTCCAGTGCGGTCCGGAGGGAACGGTCCTTGATGAGACGGTCAGTATTCCGGCAGGATCACAGGGCGACGTCAGCACCGGCTTTGAGGGCCTGCCGACCGGAACCGAGTGCACGGTTACCGAAACAGCGGGCGGGGAAAGCAGCACCGTCAGTGTGGTGGCGGACCTGCCGGAGCCGGTAACCATTCCTGCCGGTGGCGGGGCAGAAGCAACCGTTACCAATACCTACGCACCTGTGGTGCAGCCGAAACCGCAGCCGGCTCCCGCCCCGGCCGGGCCGGACCGCCCCAACCTTCCGTCCACCGGTGCCAACGGTGCCCTCGGCTGGCTCTACGCCGGTGCCGGGCTGCTGCTGGCAGGAGGACTTGCCATGGCGGTCAGCCGCCGCAGGTCAGGCAGCGCGGAGGAAGAGGCTAAACCTCAGGAGTAAAGGGGAGTAGCTGTCCAGAAGGATCCCGTGCGGCCCGACGGCTGCACGGGATCCTCTCTGTGCGGGCCCCGACAGCGCGGCGTCGGCGGGGAAGAATAGACTGGGAGGTATGGCCGGACTGATCAAGCGTGAAGACATCGATGAAGTGCGGCTGCGCACGGACATCAAAGCCGTGGTCGACGGTTACGTAACCCTCAAATCGGCGGGGCTTGGGTCCTTCAAGGGTCTGTGCCCCTTCCATGACGAGCGCTCGCCGTCCTTCCATGTACGGCCACAGGTGGGTACCTACCACTGCTTCGGTTGCGGGGAGAGCGGCGACGTCATCTCCTTCGTGCAGAAAATGGACCACGGTTCCTTCTCTGAGACGGTGGAAAAGCTTGCGGCACGGCTCGGCTACGAACTGCACTACGAGGACGGCGGCACCGGGCCCCGGCGTGAGGATGTGGGTAAACGCCAGCGCCTGCTGGACGCCCACAAGGTGGCTGCGGAGTTCTTCCGGAGCCAGTTGGGCACGCAGGGTGCCGCCGCTGCCCGCAGTTTCCTCCAGGAGCGCGGTTTCGACCCCGCCGCTGCCGAACACTTCGGTGTCGGATACGCCCCGCAGGGCTGGGACTCGCTGCTGAAACACCTTACGGGCAAGGGCTTCACCCGTGCCGAGCTGGCCGAGACCGGCATGTTCTCCACCGGATCGGATGCCTCCCGGTTCTATGACCGGTTCCGCGGCCGGCTCATCTGGCCCATCCGCGACCTCACCGGATCCGTTATCGGCTTCGGTGCCCGGAAGCTCTACGAGGATGACCAGGGGCCCAAATACCTGAACACTCCCGAGACCCCGCTCTACAAGAAATCCCAGGTGCTGTACGGCATCGACCTGGCCAAACGCGACATCGCCAAAACCCGGCAGATAGTGGTGGTGGAGGGGTACACCGATGTGATGGCCTGCCATCTGGCCGGGATCACCACCGCCGTCGCCACGTGTGGCACCGCCTTTGGCACCGACCACATCAAAATTGCCCGGCGTCTGCTTTCCGACGACGGTACCGGGGGAGAGGTGATCTTCACATTCGACGGCGACGCCGCCGGGCAGAAAGCCGCCCTGCGTGCCTTCGAGGAGGACCAGCGCTTTACCGCGCAAACCTACGTTGCTGTGGACCCCAACGGCATGGACCCCTGCGATATCCGCCAGACCCACGGCGACGCCGCCGTGGCCGAGCTGATCCACTCCCGCCGGCCGCTGTTCGAATTCGCCATCCGCTCCACGCTGCGCAAATTCGACCTTAATACGGTGGAAGGCCGCATTTCGGCGCTGCGGGCGGCAGCTCCGGTGGTGGCGGACATCAGAGACCCCGCGATGCGTCCGGCCTACGCCCGCGAGCTGGCAGGCTGGCTGGGTACCGACGTCGACGACGTCACCCGGGCAGTCAATGCCGCGTCCAAGCGCCAGCATGCCGCCGGGACCGCCAACAGTCCTTCCGAGCAGTCGCCCACCGGCCAGCGCCGGCAGGACGGTGCACAGCAGGGCAGGCCCCCGTATGGCCAGCAACAGGGGCAGCAGCGTGGCGGCCAGCAGCAATACGGCCGGCAGGACCACAACCGGCAGGAGTACGGCCAGCAGCAATACGGCCGGCAGGAAGCTGTCCCCGACGCCGCACCGCCCGCCTACAGCCGTCCGGACCCCAATGACCCCGCCGCGCGGATGGAGCGCCAGGCATTGGAAGTGGCCCTGCAGCAGCCCGGCCTGCTCGATGCCGGCCAGTGGGAGCGGTTCAAAGCGGCCAGATTCACTGTGCCGGCCTACGTTGCGGTCCATGATGCCATTCGTGCCGCCGGCGACGCCGGAACCGCCCCGGCGGCCTGGGTGGAGCGCGTGCGGCAGGAGCTGCCGGACGCACTGCGCGGTTTTGTGAGCGAGCTTGCCGTGACACCGCTGCCGGCGCGCGATGCCGATGCTTTGTTCCTGTACTGCAGGGACATCCTGAACCGGCTCTTCGAACTGCAGGTGACACACTTGAAGGCTGAGAAGCTCGGTCAGCTGCAGCGCCTGGATCCCAACGCCGATCCGGAGCTTTTCCACCAGCTGAACCGGGAGCTGATGGAACTGGAGATGCAGCGCAGGGCCCTGCGGGGAGACCAGTAGCTCCGCGAGCCTGACGGCAGGGCGCCGATTTCGTTTCGGCGGGAAATCTCTGTAAAGTAAAACCTGCCGCTTTCCCCCGTAGCTCAATTGGCAGAGCATTCGACTGTTAATCGAAGGGTTACTGGTTCGAGTCCAGTCGGGGGAGCAAACAGGAAGCCCCTGACCTGCATTACCGCAGGTCAGGGGCTTCTTTTATGCCCGGACAGGCGGTCCGTCCGCTTATCCTGTCCTGGGACTGGCAGGGGAAGGCGGCCCCGTGGCTCTGAACTGGCCCCCGAAAGTTGGACTGGCCAAATAAAAGTCTAGGCCGCGAGGGCCTGAGCACGGTATTGCACCGGGCTCAGGCCCTCGAGCTTTGTCGAGATACGTTCAGTGTTGTACCAGCGGATGTACTCATCCAACTGGGCCCTCAGGGCATCGGTGTTCAGGAACCGCACCCGGTGGAAGAGTTCCTCCTTGAGGTGTCCGAAGAAGTTCTCCATCACCGCGTTGTCATAACAGTTGCCCTTGCGGGACATCGATTGGACCGCTCCGGCGTTCTTCAGCAGCGTACGCCACGAGACGTGCTGATACTGAAATCCCTGATCCGAATGCACGAGCGGCTGCGCCCCGGGCTCGAGACCGGTGAGGGCTTCACGCAGCGAGGAGTTAGTGAGCTCCAGATTCGGGGATAACCCGATCGAGTACGAGATGATCTGCCGGTTGAAGAGGTCCATCACCGGGGAGAGGTAGAGCTTGCGGTCACCGACGCTGAACTCGGTCACGTCGGTCACCCACTTCTGGTTCGGTGCAGCAGCTTCGAACTCCCGGTTCAGCAGATTCGGTGCCACCACGCCCTGTTCACCGCGGTAGGAGACGTAACGCTTCCTTCGCCGTACTTTGCAGACCAGCCGCAGCGAACGCATCAGCTTCAACACGGTCTTTTTCGCCACCGTCCACCCGTGCTTGAGCAGCTCAGTATGAATGCGGCGGTGCCCGTACCGGCCGTGGTTCTTCTCGAAGATCTCCCTCACGGCAGCCTTAATCTCAGCTTGCGGGTCTGGGCGCTGGAAGCGGGCCTGATGATAGAAAAACGTCGAACGGGCCAGGCCCGCGACGTCCAGGAGCACGTCCAGCCGGTGTTCGGCCTTGAGAGCGATGACAGCGCGGACCTTTACGGCCGTTCCTCGTCCCTCAAGGCATGCACTTTTCCCAGGAACGCGACCTCTGCCCGCAGACGCTCGTTCTCGCGGCGCAATCGTTGTATCTCTGACTCTGGCTGCGTCGATGCCTCAGGATTTGTCTTCGGGCGGCCCTTGGGCTTCGCGCGCAGTCCGTCTTCGCCTTCCGCCCGGTACTGACGTGCCCACTTCTCGATCAGCTGCGGAGAGGACAGCTGGAGCTCTTTAGCCAGGGCGACTTTGCTCTCTCCAGCTTGAAATCGGCGCACGGCATCGAGTTTGAACTCGAAGGAGAACAAGCGTTTGGTTGGCTTGGCCACTAGCGTCGAACCTCCGCGAACTCTCCACCGGTCGTATAGCCGGCGGATTGCTTTCACGCGCACCCCGAGCCTTGTTGCTACGGAGTTGGGACCCCAACCGGTCTCGAACAACGCTACCGCGGCCTTGCGTTGTTCCTCGGATAACGAACTGCTCTTCTGCAAAAACTGCTCCCCGAAAGTCAGAACTGATTTCTCAGTCCAACTTTCGGGGAGCGGTTCACTCCGCCCGGCCCCGGCTTTTGGTTCGGGCCCCTCCTGTCGCCACCGCCGCGACGAAGGCTGCGCTGGCCGTCTGTGCCTGTTCCACCGGAGCGGCGGCGGCTGCTGGTTCGTTAGCACCGCAAACTTGCTGTATAGTTGAGGACGCCGCTTTCCCCCGTAGCTCAATTGGCAGAGCATTCGACTGTTAATCGAAGGGTTACTGGTTCGAGTCCAGTCGGGGGAGCCAGCAAAGGGTCTGCATCCGGGTTTCTGCCGGATGCAGGCCCCTTTTTGTTTGGCCGGCTGGCCCGGTTCCCGGCGGCCGCTACATGTAGTCAGGTGTTGCACAGCGGAAACACCCGCGAAACCCCCGCTTCCTAGGGTGGAGCCATGACAGAGCCGATAAGTCCGAAACGCCCTACATTCCTTCACTCGAAGATTTACAAATCGTTATTTGTGCAATTGCTTATTGCCGTAATCCTGGGCGTGGTTGTGGGGTATGTCTGGCCGGATGTCGGTGCTGCCTTCAAAGTCCTGGGTGACGGCTTTATCCGGCTGATTAAAATGATCATTGCGCCTTTGATCTTCCTGGTGATTGTCACCGGTATCGCCCGGATCAGCGATGTGAAGGCAGTGGGGCGCGTTGGCGTGAAGGCACTTGCCTACTTCCTGGCCGCGTCCAGCTTCGCCCTCCTCTTCGGGATGGTGGTGGGCAACGTGGTCCGGCCGGGCGCGGGGCTGAACATTGACCCGTCCGGCCTGGACACGTCGGACCTGGATGCAAAAACCTCAGCCGAAGTGGCATCGCCGGCCGAATTTATCCTGAATATCATTCCGGTCAGCGTCTTTGACGCTTTCGCATCCAATTCCCTGTTGCAGGTTCTTTTCTTCTCAGTCTTTTTTGGCGCGGCAGCCGTGGTTATCGGGCGAGAGACCTGCGAACCGGTCCTGCGGGTGATGGAAGGGACCCTGGAGATTATTTTCAAGGTGATGTCCTGGATCATGCGGCTGGCCCCCATCGGTGCCTTTGGTGCGATGGCCTTCATCATCGGCCAGTACGGCCTCTCAACACTGGGCACCTACGCCAAACTCATTGCCGCCTGCTATGGCGCTGCCCTGCTCTTCATCGGTGTCCTGTTTGTGATCGCCCGGGTTTTCGCCGGGGTGCCGCTCTGGCAGTTCATTAAGTACACCCGGGAAGAGTTCCTCCTTGCCCTCGGGACCGCATCCACGGAGTCCGTGATGCCGAGGATCATGACCAAACTGACCAACGCCGGATGCTCGCGCGCAACCACCGGCCTGGTCATCCCCACCGGATACTCCTTCAACCTGGACGGCGCGGCCATTTATCTGTCCATTTCGGTCGTGTTCCTGGCACAGGCCTTCAACATCGACCTCAGTTTCGAACAGCAGCTTGGCGCTTTGGGGATTCTGCTCCTGACGTCCAAAGGCATGGCAGGGGTTCCCGGCTCATCCTTCCTGGCCCTCTCCGCCACGGCAGCTGCCCTGGGGCTGTTCCCTGTGGCCGGCGTTGCCCTGCTCCTCGGCGCGGACCGGCTGATGGATTCCATGCGGGTGGTGGTGAACCTGTTGGGAAACTGCGTGGCGACGTTTGTCGTGGCTAAGTGGGAAGGGCAGCTGGACCGGCAGGCAATGCTGGAGGCGTTCGCCGGACACGGAACAGCGGTGCCCGCGGGTCTTGCTCTGCATACGGAGGAAGAACCGGCGGCGGCTGAGCGGGCTTCTTCCGCAAAGCTCCCGTAACCCTTCGACGCACAGGTGTCTTTTAGGCAGGCCCGGGCGTGCCGGACTTGCCCGCAGGCCGTGCCGTGCGTTTACACTTTCACTAATCGCACCCGGCAGGGCGGTCCCGGCATCACCGGACCTCCGCCTCTCCGGGTGGAAAAGGCATCCCATCCTGTTGCCTCTGGCCCGGAGCCCTAAGGCTCCCGGTATCCGTTGCCAGCGTGCCCGTGTATCCGAAGGGCAGCCAGCGGACCTTCCATAGGAACCAACAGCAGGAGCACCGCTATGTCCACTACTGAAACGGCCCCCACCATGATGGACGGCAACCCCACCCACGCCAGCGCATCGAACACTGAACCGATCACTACCGACGAGATATTTTCCGCGCACGAAGGCGGGAAGCTTTCGGTGGAAACCCGGCTTCCGCTGGACTCCAAGCGGGCGCTCTCCATTGCTTACACGCCCGGTGTTGCGCAGGTCAGCCGCGCCATCGCAGCTGAACCCGAACTCGCTGCCTCGCATACCTGGGCCTCACGCCTGGTGGTTGTGGTCAGCGACGGCACGGCTGTGCTGGGACTGGGGGACATTGGCCCCGCGGCTTCCCTGCCCGTTATGGAGGGAAAATCCGCACTATTCCGCACTTTCGGCGGCCTGAACTCGATTCCCCTGGTGCTGGACACCACCAACGTGGATGAAATCATCGAAACACTGGTCCGCCTGCGGCCCAGCTACGGGGCGGTGAACCTGGAAGACATTTCGGCGCCGCGCTGCTTCGAGCTTGAGCAGCGCCTGATTGAAGCACTGGATTGCCCGGTTATGCACGATGACCAGCACGGAACCGCCATTGTGGTGCTTGCTGCCCTGCGGAACGCTGCACGGGTAACCGGACGTGAGCTTGCCGGACTGCGCGTGGTGATTTCCGGAGCGGGGGCTGCCGGTGTCGCCTGCGCGAACATCCTGCTCGAAGCGGGGATACCCGACGTCGTGGTGCTGGACTCCAAGGGTGTGGTGGGTTCCGCGCGTACCGACCTGACCAGCGTCAAAGCTGATCTGGCAGCGCGGACAAACCCGCGTGGGGTGGCCGGGGGTGCGGCCGAAGCACTGCAGGATGCAGATGTGTTTATCGGGGTGTCTTCGGGCACTGTCGCTGAAGACATCCTTGCCGGCATGGCTCCCGAAGCCGTCATTTTCGCCCTGTCCAACCCGGATCCCGAAGTGCATCCGGAAACCGCCCGGCGCTATGCCGCCGTCGTTGCAACCGGACGCAGCGATTTCCCGAACCAGATCAACAACGTGCTCGCTTTCCCCGGCGTGTTCCGCGGTGCGCTGGACAGCGGTGCCCGCCGGATCACGGCGGCGATGAAGGTGGCCGCAGCCACCGCCATTGCGGACCTGGTGGGTGAAGATCTGACGGCGGAGTACATCGTGCCCAGCCCGCTGGATCCGCGGGTCGCCCCGGCGGTGGCTGCAGCCGTCGCTGCAGCCGCCACCGCCTAGCGTCAGCCGGCCAGGCCCGCACTTTCACCGGCAAGCCGGAACCGCCGTCCCGGCGGCCGGCCGGCCCTGGAAGGCCTCCGCGGAATGTGATCCGGATTGCTTTTTTACGTACGGCGCCCGCTCCCGCCGCACGTAAAATACCCGGTTTTCCGGGCCGGGCACCCGCTGGAAGGCGGATCGTTAGTCCTGATGCGCCGTCGTTCGCCCCCTTCGGCTACCGTGCTTGAACAAGCATGCTTAGGGTTGTGCGTAGGCTTAAGTGTTTTGACACCAGTCACACGTACGTAGCTAACGGACAGAAATCGAGGAACGGTCGATGGGCGCGACTCAGCCAGGACCTAATCAGGGCGGATCCGAACGGATAGCCCACCCCGGAAAGGTTATCGGCGTTACCGTCGCTGCCGCTGTGGGTGGTTTGCTCTTCGGGTTCGATACCGCGGTTATCAATGGTGCAGTGGATGCCATTGGTGAAGAGTTCACGCTGAGCCCGGGCATCCTCGGCTTCACCGTTGCCATCACACTGCTGGGCTGTGCCGTTGGCGCATGGTTTGCCGGACAGCTGGCGGATCGGCTCGGACGCAAGCTGGTGATGGTGGGCGCCGCCGTGCTGTTTGCCGCCAATTCCGTTGGTTCAGCCTTTGCCTTCTCCGAGTGGGACCTGATGCTCTGGCGCCTGATCGGCGGCCTCGCCATTGGTACCGCATCCGTCATCGCCCCGGGCTACATTGCAGAAGTTGCCCCGGCCAAGTGGCGCGGCGCCCTGGGCTCCGTGCAGCAGTTGGCCATCACCATCGGTATTTTTGCCGCACTGCTTTCCGACGCGTTCCTGGCCAACAGCGCAGGCAGCGCCCTTGGGGAACTGTGGTGGGGACTGGCTGCCTGGCGCTGGATGCTCCTGGTGGGCGTTCTCCCGGCAATTGTCTACGGTGTGCTGGCACTGACCATCCCCGAATCCCCGCAGTTCCTGGTCCGCCGCAACCGCGACGCCGAGGCGGCAACGGTACTCAGCAGCATCTCCGGGGTGACGGACACTGACCGGAAAATCCGGGAGATCCGGGAAAGCTTCAAGAGCCCCAAACCGACCTTCCATGACCTGCGCGGTCCGAAGTTCGGCCTGCAGCCGATCCTCTGGGTGGGCATGGCCATTGCCGCCTTCCAGCAGCTGGTGGGCATCAACGCGATCTTCTACTACTCCACCACTCTGTGGAAGTCTGTGGGTTTCAGCGAAAGCGATTCATTTACGACGTCGGTCATCACCTCCGTGGTCAACGTGGTGATGACCCTGGTTGCCATCGCCTTCGTGGACCGCATCGGACGGCGCAAGCTGCTGATGATCGGTTCCGCCGGTATGTTCGTGGGCCTGCTCGCTGCCACCGTGTCCTTCTTCCAGGCCGAGGACGTTGCCGGGGAAGTTTCGCTGCCGGGCATCTGGGGCCCGGTGGCCCTGGTGGGTGCGAACCTGTTCGTGGTCTTCTTCGCCGCCACCTGGGGGCCGGTCATGTGGGTAACCCTGGGCGAAGTATTCCCCAACAACATCCGATCCCTCGCCCTCGGGCTGGGGGCCATGGTCAACTGGATCTTCAACTTCATCGTCACCCTTGCCTTCCCGTGGGTAAGCGATAACTTCGGGGTGTGGATCATGTACGGCATCTTTACCGCATTTGCGGTGCTGTCCTTCTGGTTCGTGAAAACCAAGCTTCCCGAACTCTCCGGCCGCGAGCTTGAGGACCGTGAGGGCCTTGAGGCGTCCTGACCGGCGGCTGATACAGATGAGCAGGCTGAGAACACTGAGGAGAATGGTAATTTGGGGTTATGGCTACGGTGAACACTGAACAGGGGACGGAGGCTGGGCGCATGAACCGCTCTGCTAGCACTCGGACACAGCGAACGGCGGGGAGCTCTTCGCTGGTGGGGCTGGCAAAGGTCATGGCTCGCCTGACGCCGCGCCAGTTGAATGACGAGTTTGCCCTCGCCACTGCGGAAATGAAACAGAAGGGCATTAAGGCGGGCATCGCCGCGGCTCTTATGGTGGTGGCCCTCGTGCTGCTCGCAGCCCTGGCCATTTCGCTGTTGGTGGCAGGCATCCTTGCCCTGTCGCTGGTCATGCCCGGCTGGCTGGCGGCACTCCTGGTCGCCGCATTCTTCCTCGTGATCGCGGCAATTGCAGGCCTGATCGGCTTCAGCCGTTTCAAGAAGACCCTGCCGCTGCTGCCCGAAGAGGCCATCCGCGGACTGCGCTACGACGTCGGCGTGCTGAAGGAAGGCCGCCGCTTCGATCCGGCCACCTTGGACAAGCCCAAGGAACCGAAGGAGAAGAAGGACAAAAAGGCGGAGAAGGCTGACAAGCCTGAAGGCCCGAAGCAGCCGACCCCTGAGGAACTGCGGACCCGTGCACGCCAGCGGCGCGAACACCTTGCCGCAGTCCGTGACGGACTGGGCGAAAAGGTGGACGTCAAGGCCCGTATCCAGGAGCTGAAGTCCCGCCGTGCGGCAGGCTCCCGCTCCACCGCCAACACCGGCGCCGGTTCCAGCTCCGGGCAGGCAGACGATGTACTGGCCATGATCAGGGAACGCTGGCAGCCGCTGGCGGTCATGGGCGCTTCCCTGCTCGCCATGGTCATAATGTTCCGCCGGCTCGCCCAAAAGTAAGCTGTACTCGTACATCTTTTTGAACGAGGGGAACGGACCGTGATCAAACTCATCGGTGCCGGAACACGTCCCGACATGGAACTGACCGTGTCGGGGAGGTTCTGGACCATACCGAATCTGGTCACGGTCCTTCGCTTTCTGGGCATTCCGCTGTTTGTTTTTTTCATTGCCCAGGACCGCTACGGCAGCGCCTTCCTCACACTGGTCATTGTGGGATCCACCGACTGGATTGACGGCTATCTGGCCCGCCGGCTCAACCAGGTTTCCACCACCGGCCAGTGGCTTGATCCGGTAGCGGACCGGCTGGCCCTGATAATCGTCTCGGCCACGTTTGTGCTGGACGGCATCGCCCCGGCCTGGCTGATCCTCAGCATTGCCGTTCCGGATGCTGTCCTGATCCTCAACGCATTGGTGCTCTTCCGTGGCAGCCCGGACCTTCCGGTGAGTACCATCGGCAAGATCCGAACCGCCCTTCTGCTGGTGGGCGCCCCGTTGCTGCTGCTGAACCGGGTCCCCGGATTCGACTCACCCGGGCTCGCCGCGGCCGGCACCATCGTGCTGGTCCTTGGCTGCCTCGGGCACATTGCAGCGGCGGGCGGCTATCTCGCTGCCGCCTGGCGAAAATACCAGCACCTGCAGGAGCAGGTCCCGGCCGGAACCGGAACCGGCCATGTTCCCTAGAACCATCCGGGTGCCCGCCGGATTGGGCGCTTCCCGGGCCGGAACTGCGGCAGGACGCTGCTGATGGTAGGGATCGCCGTCGCCTGCGCCCTGGCCAGCGCCTTCTTCCTCGCCTTTGGCGCCCAGCGCCAGGGCAGCGCCGTCCGCGCCGACACCGGCGGACTGGCATTGAACTCTTCCCAGCTCAGCAGGCTGCTGCGCAATCCGCGATGGCTTTTCGGCCTTCTGCTGCTGGGTACGGGCATGGCCCTGAACGTGGCCGCACTCTCCATGGCCCCGCTCACCGTGGTGCAGCCGATCGGTTCGATTGCCCTGGTGATCACCACGGTGGTGAACTCACGCGACCAGGGGCTGCGGATGAACCGCATCACTGTCGCCGCCATCACCGCCTGCGTCACGGGCAGCATGCTGTTTGTGTCGCTGGCCATCCTGGTCACCCGCAGCCAGCAGGAGGTGGAGCCGGCCCAGGAAGTGACCATTGTGCTGATCCTCGCCGTCGTGGTGGCGTTCTTCGGCACCCTGAACCTGGTGTTTGGCAAGCGTCTCGGCGCCATTGCGCACATTCTCGGGGCGGGGATCCTGTTCGGTTTTGTGGCCGTGCTGACCAAGATCATCGCCGGGGACCTGCTCAACCCCAACGGCCGGTTCCTGCTGAACGTCCCGTGGTACACCATCGTGGGCATCGCTGCGGCCGGCGCACTGGGTTCATGGTTTGTGCAGAACGCATATTCCAGCGGCCCTCCGGACCTGGTGATCGCCGGCCTGACCGTTATTGATCCGATGGTGGGGATCGCCATCGGCATCTCCGTGCTGCATGAATTGCGCCCCGACGTGCCCGCAGTGGCCGCCGTTGCCATGGCTGTCGCAGCCCTGATTGCTATTGTTGGGGTCATAGCCCTCTCGAGGTACCACCCTGATGTTATCCAGCGGCGGAATGAAGAGCGGAGGCGGCAGAAGCTGGCCTCAAAGAATCCGAAACACCGATAAGGACCTCCAACGTGACCGAAACGCCGGTACAAAAACCGCTGACGATCCTGATTGCCTGTGACACCTATCCTCCGCATCTGAACGGCGCTGCACAGTTCGGCTACCGGCTGGCGCGGGGCATGCACGGGCGGGGCCACAACGTGCACGTCCTGGCCCCGAACGACGTCGACGGCGGCAGCCGCACCGATCTTGACGGTGAGTGGGCGGTCCACCGGCTCCGCTCGCACGGCGTCCCGACCCATGAATACTGGCGCATTTGCCTGCCATGGGAGATCAAGAAGGAAATCGCACTGCTCTTTGACCGGGTGCAGCCGGACGTGGTGCACATCCAGTGCCACTACATGGTGGGGGAGTACACGCTCTACGAAGCACGCAAGCGCGGCATCCGGGTCATCGCCACCAACCACTTCATGCCTGAGAACCTGGACCCGTTCCTTCCGTTCCCCAAATGGGTCAAACGGATTGTGGCGAAGAACTCCTGGAAGGACATGGGCAAGGTCATGGGGCAGGCGCAGGTGGTCACCACGCCCACCCCGCTGGCCGCCGAGGCCATGTACCGCCACGCCTTCCTGCATGACGTCATGCCGCTCTCCAACGGCATTGACGCGTCGGTCTACGAACCCCGCCCGGGGGAGCAGATTGAGCCGCATCCGGGACCCACAGTGCTGTTTGTCGGCCGGCTGGCTGAGGAAAAGCACGTGGACGTATTGATCGATGCCGTGGCCAAGACACCGCCGGAGCTGGGCATACGTGCCGAAATTGTCGGCGGCGGGGAAGTCAAGCCTGCCCTGCAGGCACAGGCGCAGCGGCTGGGGCTGGGGGACCGGGTGGTGTTCCGCGGCTTGGTCTCGGACGAGGAACTTCGCCAGGCGTACCTGAAGGCGGACCTGTTCTGCCAGCCGGGCACCGCTGAACTGCAGTCCCTGGTAACGCTGGAGGCCATGTCCGCGTCGAAGCCCGTGCTGCTGGCCGATGCCATGGCACTGCCGCACCTGGTGGAAAAGGGCCGTAACGGGTACCTGTTTACGCCCGGAGACAGTGACGAACTCGCCGGGCGCATTACGGAGATCCTGGAACTCGCGCCGGAGGACCGTCAGGCGATGGGCAGTTACAGCCGGGAGATGGTGGACCGGCACAGCCTGGAGGCCACATTGGCCACCTTTGAGGGTCTGTACCGCGGTGTGCCCGTGGAAGGCATTCCCGCCCGGTGACAAACTGCTGAATTGGTTCCGCGGCGTCCGTACACACTAGGATGGCAACGTTGCCCGTAAGGCGCACCGGTACCTATGGGGCTGTAGCTCAGCTGGTCAGAGCAGCGGACTCATAATCCGTGGGTCGTGGGTTCAAGCCCCACCAGCCCTACCGGTGGTGATGCGAGTCGTCCGTATGTGACGCATCGGATTGCCGCAAACACACCCTGGTCTTCGGGCCGGGGTGTGTTTGTTTTAATCGACGTTGTGATCCTTGTTACTGATGGGTAACATTGGCTCAGCGGGTTCCCCACGGGGGCCGGCAGATCACCGATGATCAGCAGCGAAGGATATTTCCATGGCAACTATCGACGTCGACAACCTTCCGTACCCGGACGGCGACTTCTACGCATTCGAGGACCTGCTCACTGACAAGGAGCGCGACCGTCTGCATGAAATCCGGACCTGGCTTGCCGCGGAGGTCAAACCGCACGCCGCTGACTGGTGGAACGCCGGTGAATTCCCGCACCACATGATCCCCAAGATCGCCGAACTCGACGTAATGAGCCCGGTTTACCGCCAGGGCTACTCCAACCTCTTCGCCGGCCTCTGCCACGCTGAGGTCACCCGCGCGGACACCTCGTTCGCCACGTTCCTGGGTGTGCATGACGGCCTCTTCACCGGTTCCATTGAGGCACTGGCCTCCGAAGAGCAGAAGGCAGCCTGGCTGCCGGATATCTACGCCATGAAGAAGATCGGCGCCTTCGGCCTGACGGAGCCGCTCGGCGGTTCCGACGTCGCCGGCGGCACCCGCACCACCGCACGCCGCGACGGGGACAACTGGATCCTCAACGGCGAAAAGCGCTGGATCGGCAACGCCACGTTCTCCGACTGGGTTGTCATCTACGCCCGCGACGTTGAAGACAACCAGGTCAAGGGTTTCCTCGTGGACACCAAGACCCCCGGTTACCGCGCCACGAAGATCGAAAACAAGATTGCGCTCCGCACCGTGCAGAACGCGGACATCGTGCTGGACAACGTGGTGGTCAGCGACGATTTCCACCTCAAGGGCGCCAACAGCTTCCGCGACACCAACAAGGTGCTGAAGGTTACCCGCCTTGCCGTAGCCTGGCAGGCCGTGGGCCAGCAGATGGCTGCCTTTGATGTTGCCCGCAAGTACGCGGTGGAACGCCACCAGTTCGGCAAGCCGCTGGCATCCTTCCAGCTGGTGCAGGAACAGCTGGTAAAGATCCTGGGCAACACGGTCAGCTCGCTGGGCATGATGGTCCGCCTGGCCCAGCTGGAAGACCTCGGCCAGGCCAAGGACGAGCAGTCCGCACTTGCCAAGGCTTTCACCACCGCCCGTATGCGCGAATCCGTTGCCCTCGGCCGCAGTATCCTGGGCGGCAACGGCATTGTCACCGACTACGGCATGGCGAAGATCTTCGCCGATGCCGAGGCAATCTACTCGTATGAAGGCACCTACGAGATCAATACTCTGGTTACCGGCCGTGCGATCACGGGTGTAGCCGCGTTCGTCTAAGTAACGCCGCATCCCGTCTTCGGGACCAGTAAAGAACCCCGGCCGGGTCCTGCATAGGACCCGGCCGGGACGTTTAAAACCGGAAACGCGGGATCCGGAACAGCGGCCCGCGTCCCACTGCCGCCGAATTACCGCCGGGCAGCAGCACGGACGGCCGCCGGTCCAGGACGTAGTCCAGAGGATTGACGTACTCCTTCTCCAGCCGCACACCCCAGTGAAGGCAGTTGCCGCTGCAGTGCACTTCCGGACTGGACGCCACCGTGCCGACCTCGGTTCCCCGCGCCACGAAGGTACCCGTGCCCACAGACGCTGTCACCGACTCAAAACTGGATTTCAGTCCGCTGCCGTGGTCAATGGTGAGCACCGGGCGGTTCACCACCACGCCGGCGAAAACAACGTAGCCGTCCGCCGGGGCGAGAACCGGAGCGGCCGGCGTCGCTGCCAGGTCAACACCCCGGTGCCCGGCGAGCCACGGCTGGGCGGGTTTATCGAAGTATCTGATCGGTGCGGGATCCGGACTCAGGGGCCACGACCACGGCGCGGCAAACCGGGCACCGCCCACCCGCCCTGTGGAGACAGGGACAGCCGGTGCCGGCTCAGGCGGGGCCGGTAGGAGCACTGCCACCAGAAGGAGCGCCACCAGCGGCAGGGACGGGAATATCCTCATGGGGCCAGCATGCTGTCCAGGTGCAGATAACGCCGCCGGAACCCTCCCCGGGTGGAGCGCGCACCATTGCCGCTGCCATGGGGAGGAATGGTCCGGGACCGTGCGTTTGGTCCCCGGCGCTGTAGTACACTTGACGGAGCAGCTTGCTGTGCCATGTGGCCTGCGTGGATTGAAACCAACGGACTTGTTCTGTTCACTCCGCGGGCTGTCCGGGATCATTGTCCGGGGCAGCACCCATACGCACGGGAATCTGACTACGCGTATCCCAACTATCCCCGTCACGGGGGTGCATCTCCAACGGTCCGGCAATGCCGGCAGGGGAGGCACGCTGGAAGCCCTCACAGGAATTCGGCTGATGGATACCAGGAGCTCCGCCCGCCCGGGCGTACAGCTAAAACCGTCAATAGGCAGTAGGACCAGTGCGCCGTGCGCACGGCTGCTGCCGGAAGGAGTGACGACATGCCCGTCGTTACAATGCGCCAGCTGCTCGACAGCGGCGTCCACTTTGGTCACCAGACCCGCCGTTGGAACCCGAAGATGAAGCGTTTCATCTTCACCGAGCGCAACGGCATCTACATCATCGATCTGCAGCAGTCGCTGTCCTACATCGACCGTGCCTACGAGTTCGTCAAGGCCACCGTTGCCCACGGCGGAACCGTCCTGTTCGTCGGTACCAAGAAGCAGGCCCAGGAAGCCATCGCCGAGCAGGCCACCCGTGTTGGCCAGCCGTACGTCAACCAGCGTTGGCTCGGTGGCATGCTCACCAACTTCCAGACCGTTGCCAAGCGTATCCAGCGCATGAAGGAACTCGAAGAGATCAACTTCGAGGACGTTGCTTCCTCCGGCCACACCAAGAAGGAGCTCCTGCTCCTCAAGCGTGAACTGACCAAGCTGCAGAACAACCTCGGTGGTATCCGCAACCTGACCAAGGCACCGTCCCTGCTCTGGGTTGTTGACACCCCGAAGGAACACCTGGCCATTGACGAGGCCAAGAAGCTGAACATCCCCGTTGTTGCCATCCTGGACAGCAACTGCGATCCCGACGACGTCGACTTCCCGATCCCGGGCAACGACGACGCCATCCGCTCCGTAAACCTGCTGACCCGCGTCATCGCCGATGCCGTTGCGGAAGGCCTGATGGTCCGCCACAACAAGTCCGGGAACACCGAAGCCGCGGCCGAGCCGCTGGCCGAGTGGGAGCGCGAACTGCTTGAAGGCGCTGCAGAGACCCCCGCAGCCGAAGCCGCTGCAGAGGCCCCCGCCGCTGAAGCAACAGGAGTCGACGCCGTCGTAGACGCTCCGGCCGCCGAAGTAACTGAGAAGTAAAGAACGAATTCCTTGGTCCGGGTGATCTAACGCCGGGACCGGGTATCTGTTGGTGCGGCTGGCCGGGATTCCCGACCAGCCGCACTGGCGGAACCGCACCAATACTTATAACGGGAGGACTGGAGTCCAAATGGCGAACTACACCGCTGCTGATATCAAGGCACTGCGCGAGCGCACCGGCGCCGGCATGATGGATGTAAAGAAAGCTCTGGACGAGGCCAACGGCGATGCCGACAAGGCCATGGAGCTCATCCGCATCAAGGGCCTGAAGGGCGCTACCAAGCGTGAAGGCCGTTCCACCGCTGAGGGCCTGGTTGCTGCCAAGGTCATCGACGGCACCGTTGGTGTCATGATCGAACTGAACTGCGAAACCGACTTCGTTGCCAAGTCCGCCAAGTTCATCGAACTGGCTGACAAGGTGCTGGCCGCCGCTGTTGAGTCCGCTGCTGCCGACGCCGAAACCCTCCTTGCCTACAACGTTGACGGCAAGCCGCTGTCCGAGGTTGTCGTCGAGGAAGGCGCCATCCTGGGCGAGAAGGTTGTTGTCCGCCGCGTGGCACGCATCGAAGGCAAGACCGTTGATGCCTACCTGCACAAGACCTCCAAGGATCTTCCGGCACAGGTCGGCGTGCTGTTCGCCGTTGACGGCGAAGGCGCAGACGCTGCCACGGCCGCCCACGACGTCGCCGTGCACACCGCTGCCTACGCTCCGACCTACCTGACCCGTGACGAAGTTCCGGCAGAGACCGTCGAGAACGAACGCCGCATCGCCGACGAGACCGCACGTGCGGAAGGCAAGCCCGAAGGCGCGCTGACCAAGATCGTTGAAGGCCGCCTGACCGGTTTCTTCAAGGAAATCGTCCTGCTGGACCAGCCGTTCGCCAAGGACGCCAAGAAGACCGTCGGCAAGGTGCTCGAAGAAGCCGGGGTTGCACCCGTTGGATTCGCCCGTTTCCGTGTAGGCGCCTAATTAATCAGGCCATAACGGTTCCGACGAAAACGTCATCATGACAGAGGGGGTGGTCACCACGGGTGACCACCCCTTTTGCCTGTCCAGAACAGCTAACTAGTCTTAAAAGCAGCATCAGCATCTATGCCCGGGAGGCACAATGGCCCACGTATTGAAAGACACCGATTCCCCGCGACGACGCGTCCTGCTGAAACTTTCGGGCGAGGTGTTCGGCGGCGGGAAGCTCGGTGTTGATCCGGATACCGTGCGTGCCGTGGCCAAACAGATCGCGGCAACCGTCGGTGAAGTTGAAGTCGCCATTGTGGTGGGCGGAGGGAACTTCTTCCGCGGCGCGGAACTGTCCACCAGCGGCATGGACCGCTCCCGCGCGGATTACATGGGCATGCTCGGCACGGTTATGAACTGCCTCGCGCTGCAGGATTTCCTGGAGCAGGCCGGCGTCGAGACCCGGGTGCAGAGCGCCATCACCATGGGCCAGGTTGCTGAAGCGTACATTCCCAGGCGGGCCATCCGGCACCTGGAGAAGGGCCGTGTAGTGATCTTCGGTGCGGGCGCGGGCCTGCCCTACTTCTCCACCGATACGGTGGCCGCCCAGCGTGCCCTGGAGGTCCACGCAGATGAGGTCCTGATGGCCAAGAGCGGCGTGGACGGTGTCTACACTGCGGACCCCAACAAGGACCCCAACGCGCGGCGCCTTGAGACCCTGACCTACGACGACGCCCTGCGCCAGGACATCCGCGTGATGGACCAGACGGCCATGACCATGTGCAAGGACAATGACCTGGACATGGTGGTCTTCGGCATGGAGGGCGAGGGCAACGTGACCCGCGCGATCCGTGGCGAGAAGATCGGCACCATCGTTTCCAACTAGTCCCTGGTGGTCCCTGTGGGCAGGTACGACGGCGGGTGCGTTTCCCCTACACCTCGCTGCGCTCGGTGCAGGGAACCCGCACCCTTGCGCCAAGGGTTTCCCCTACACCTCGCTGCGCTCGGTGCAGGGAACCCGCACCCTTGCGCCAAGGGTTTCCCCTACACCTCGCTGCGCTCGGTGCAGGGAACCCGCACCCTTGGCTTAGGATGATATAAGAGCCCGGCCGCCAGGCAATATTGCCGGCGGACACTGTTTTATGAGGAGAGACCGTGATTGAAGACACCTTGAAAGAGGCCGCCGACAAAATGGACAAGGCGGTGGAAGTTGCTAAGGAAGACTTCTCCTCCGTCCGGACCGGCCGCGCCAACCCGGCACTCTTTTCCCGGGTGCTGGTGGACTACTACGGTTCCCCGACGCAGCTTCAGCAGCTGGCATCCTTTGCCACGCCGGATGCCCGCACCCTGCTGATCACTCCGTACGACGTAACCGCACTGCGTGCCATTGAGCGTGCGCTCAGCGACTCCGAGGTGGGTGCCAACCCGTCTAACGACGGCAAGGTCATCCGGGTTATCATGCCCGAACTTACCCAGGACCGCCGCAAGGAATACGTCAAGATTGTCCGCGGCAAGGCAGAGGACGCCAAGGTCTCCGTCCGGAACATCCGCCGCAAGGCAAAGGACGGGATTGACCGTCTGGTGAAGGACAGCGAAGTCGGCGAGGATGACGGTGCCCGCGCCGAAAAGGACCTCGATGCCCTGACCAAGGCACACACGGATTCCATCGACGAGCTCCTCAAGCGCAAGGAAGCCGAGCTTCTCGAGGTCTGATGAGTGACACCCAGCCTTCCACCCAGGCTGGCGGGTCACCGTCCGTCGAGACAGTTCCGGCAGCAAAGGCCCAGGATATGAGCGCACCGGAGTCCAGCCAGGCCGGCGGACGCCGCGCCCGCAACCGGAGCGGTAAGGATGCCAAACCGGCCAAAGTGTCACGGGCCGGACGCAACCTGCCCGCTGCCATCGCCGTCGGCGTTATTCTCCTGGGATCTCTGCTTGTAGGCCTGCTGTTCCTGCCGTTCGCCATCGTGGTGATAGCGGTGGCCTTCGCCGCCGTCGGCGTCTGGGAAGTCAGCCGGGCCCTGGAAGTGCGGGGCATGAAGGTGCCCTTGGTGCCCGTACTCGTCGGATCCGTGGGCCTGCCTTTCGCCGCCTACTTCGGCGGTACGGAGGCGCTGGCCTTTGCCACGGTTGCCACGGCAGTGGCGATTCTGCTCTGGCGCAGCATTGATACCGCTGCCGAAGCGATCCAGAGCATCCTTGCCGGCATCTTCGTGGTGCTCTGGGTTCCCTTCCTGCTCAGCTTCGCCCTGCTGCTGCTGCGCGAGCCGGACGGACAAATCCGGGTGGCCGTGCTGCTTCTGCTGGTGGTAGCCAATGACACCTTCGGCTACCTGGTGGGCGCCTTCTTCGGAAAGCATCCCATGGCCCCGAAGATCAGCCCGAAGAAATCCTGGGAGGGATTCGCCGGGTCCGCGGCCGGCGCTGCCATTGTCGGAGTGGGGGCAGCGGTGCTGTTCCTGGACCAGCCCTGGTGGTTCGGCGTGGCCCTGGCGGTCGCAACCGTGGCCGCGGCAACGGCGGGGGACTTCTCCGAATCCATGGTCAAACGTGAACTCGGCGTCAAGGACATGTCCAACCTCCTGCCCGGCCACGGCGGGGTGATGGACCGCCTGGACTCGGTGGTCTTCGCCTCCCCGGTGGTCTTCCTTCTTTCGGTGCTGTTGTCGGCAGTGTCCTGACGGGATTCCCCGCTGGTACCGACCGGCCGCCGCCCGGCCATTGGCAGCCGCTGTGGAAACGCAGTAAGCGTAACGGTCCGGCAACAACCGGTGCGCCTGAACCGGGCCCCTGCGGCGGCGTCGTAAGATGTTTCAGAGTTTTTCAGGCGTTGGACGCGGAGTGTCCGGTGCCAACACGGCCTCCAGCGGCAATAGCTCCCGAGGCAATAACCACAGAGGAACAGTACATTCATGGACGATGAGCGGCAGGCCAGTGCCCCTTTCGAGCGCGTGGGACGACGGGACTACGGCTACAACATCCGCCAGGTCGATGAGTTCCTGACCAAGGCACGGAACTACTACAACTCGGAATCCAGGACCGCGAAGCCCGTCACCAGTGCGGATGTCCGGTCCATGGCCTTCGACCCGGCCAAGGGCGGCTACGAACCGCAGGCAGTGGACGCGGCCCTGGACCGCCTCGAGGACGTTTTCGCCCAGCGGGAGCGCGACGAGATGATCACCGAACGCGGTGAGGAAGCGTGGCTGCTGCAGATCGGCCGCATGTCAGCCGTGCTGCGGGCAAGGCTGCACCGGAAGCCGGGGGAGCGGTTCCGCCGTCCGGTCAAGAAGCGTGTCCCCAGTTACAACGTCAAGGACGTGGACGCGCTCTGCAACGAACTTCTCGGTTACTTCGAGCATGACCGTCCGCTGAGTGTCGATGTGGTGCGCCGCGCCGTGTTCCGCGAGGCACGGGGTGCCGACGGTTATGAAGAGACCCAGGTGGATGCCTTCCTGGACCGCGTTGTCGAGCTGATGGCGTCCATAGACTAACGGTTGTCCTCGGCGGGGGACCCGGCGCCGGGACGGGGCCGCTCAAGGGGCTCCGGTGTATGCAGTCGGGCCAGGAATTTCGCCGCTCCGCCGGGCAGGGCGCCGGACGTCAGCTTGGACACGATCACGGTGACGGCAAAGGCAGCCGGCACCGTCCAGGCGGCAGGCTGCTCTATCCACGCCGGAATCGAGGCCCCCATCCGGGGTAGGACGGCACCTGCCACCATTGCGCCGCCGCACAGCAGGGCACCGGTGAACATCCCCGCCCCGGCCCCGGCAGCGGTCAGCGGCCGCCACCAGATGCCCAGCACCAGCAGGGGGCACAGCGTGGAGGCCGTGAAGGCAAAAACCATGCCAATGCTTCCGGCCAGGGCCGATGACTCGGTCAGCAGGGCAATGACCAGCGGGACCACGGCGGCCAGGACGGCAGAGAGCCGGAAGCCGCGCACGCTGCCGCGGAAAAACTCCTGGCTGATGACCCCCGCCAGCGAAACCGTCAGCCCGCTGCTCGTGGAGAGGAACGCTGCGAAGGCCCCGGCAGTCACCAGGGCAGCCAGCAAATCACCGGAGGCGCCGTCGAACACGCGGCCGGGAAGCAGCAGCACCGTGGCATCGGTGTTTCCGTCGGCTGCCAGGTCCGGTGCATAAATCCGGCCCAGAACCCCGTACGTGATGGGGAAAATGTAAAACAGGGACAGCAGGCCGAGCACAATCAGTGTGGTCCGCCGGGCCGAGGCGCCGTCCGGATTCGTGTAGAACCGCACCAGCACATGCGGCAGGCCCAGGGTGCCGCAGAGCAGGGCAATGCTGAGGGAGATGTTGCGGTAGAGCGGTGCATGGGTCTGCGGGTCCAGGGCTTCGGCCAGGAGCTGTGCTCCGCCCGGACCGGGCGGACCGTCACCGGCCAGGCGGAAAAGGATGAACAGCACGGGAACGCCGATGGCCACCAGTTTCAGCCAGTATTGGAACGCCTGCACAAACGTAATGGACCGCATCCCGCCGGTCACCACGCTGAGGCAGACGACGCCGGTTACCACCAGGCAGCCGATCCAGGCCGGCAGGCCGGTGGTGATGCGCATGGTCAAAGCGGCACCGTGCATCTGGGGGACGATGTACAGCCAGCCGACGGCGATTACCAGGAGGCTGGTGAGCCGCCGGACAGGAAGGGATTCGAGCCGGGCGTGGGCAAAGTCCGGCACGGTGTAGGCGCCCGAACGCCGCAGCGGTGCGGCCACAAACAGCAGCAGCATCAGATAGCCGCCGGTATAGCCGATCGGGAACCAGAGGGCATCCACACCGGAGGCAACGATGAGCCCGGCCACGCCGAGGAAACTTGCGGCAGAAAGGTATTCCCCGCCGATAGCCGAGGCATTCCACCACGGCTTAACCGTGCGTGAGGCGACGTAGAAGTCGCTGGTGGTCCGGGAAATACGCAGGCCGTAGAACCCGATCAGCAGGGTGGCGGCAGCCACGAAAGCCAGGGCGGCATAACCGATGCCCGGACTCATGCCGGGGTCCAAAGAAAGATCCACGCCGGCGCCTACCGTCCGTCCACCAGATCGCGGTACCGGTTTTCGTTGCGCTGGGCACTGAGGACGTAGAGCATCCCGCAGCCGATCACCAGCGGGTACACCCCCACACCCAGAAGGATCCACGGTGCAGGAACCCCGAATATGCTCAGGTCCGCAATCACGGGAAGGAAGGCCAGCAGTACCGGGACGCTGAGCAGGATCAGGAGAAACCCGCCGCCGACCACCAGTGCCAGCCGGAGCTGGCTGCGGATCAGGGAGCCGATCACGAGCTCTCCAACCTCGGACTGTTCATCCAGCTCCCGGGACACCGGGAACGGGGCCGCTCCGCCGGAGATGCCGGTGGCTGTCACCCGGACGCGGCGCGGTGCCGGCGCTGCGGGGGTGTCGCCGTTCTTCATGATGTGGGCCGGACCCGTCCGGCCTCCAGGGTGTTGCGGACAGCGGGCAGGTGGCGCCGGCTGACCGGCAGATCAACGTCGCCCAGACGCACGCTGGCCCGGCCGGCGGTCAGCCGCACCTGGCGCAGATGGTTCCTGGCCACCAGATAGGACCGGTGGATGCGCACGAAACCTGCCTCCGCCCACTGCTCTTCCAGGTCCGCCAGCGGCACCCGGATGAGGTAGGAGGCCTCGGCGGTGTGCAGCCGGGCGTAGTCACCCTGCGCCTGAACGTAGCGGATGTCAGCGCGGGGAATGATTTTCGTCGTCGCTCCCTGCACCACGGTGACGACGTCGGCGTCCGCGGCATCGCTCTCGGCACCTAACTCGCAGATCCGGCGCACCGACTCCGAGAGGCGCTCCGGGCGCACCGGTTTGAGCAGATAGTCCAAGGCGGCAAGGTCGAAGGCGCGCAGCGCCTGGTCCTCGTCCGCGGTCACGAACACCACGGCCGGCGGACGTTCCCGGCGCGCCAGGGCCTTGGCGATGTCCAGGCCGGAGAGCGCAGGCATGTGGATGTCCAGGAACACGGCGTCGACGTCGCGTGACTCGATCTCCTGCAGGGCCTGGGCTCCGCTGCCGGCCCGGTGCACGGTACCGATCCGTGCGTCCAGGCCGAGCAGGTAGGCAAGTTCCTCAACGGCGGGCGCTTCGTCGTCGGCCACCACAACGGTCAGGGGGCGGGCAGGTTTACGCATGTGAGACAGATTACGCGTTTGTTGGCCGGTTCTCCGGCTGCGACTTGGGCACCCGCATGGTGATCAGGGTTCCGGCACCCGGCGCGGTGTCGATCACCAGACCGTGCGAGTCCCCGTACACCTGGCGCAGCCGCACGTCCACGTTGCGCAGTCCCACGTGGTCGCCCTCGGCATGTCCGGCCAGGACAGACCGGAGATAACCGGGGTCCATGCCAACACCGTTGTCCTCGATGGTGATCACCGCTTCGGCCCCGGCATCCACGGCGGCAATGGTGATCCGGCCCTGTCCGTCCTTTGCCTCCAGGCCGTGGCGGACGGAATTTTCCACCAGCGGCTGCAGGGATAGGAACGGGATAACGGTCGGCAGCACTTCGGGGGCAATCTGCAGGCTGACCTTCAGCCGTTCCCCGAAACGGGCCCGCTCCAGCAGCAGGTACCGGTCCACCGACTGCAGTTCCTCGGCGATGGTGGTGAAGTTGCCGTGCCGGCGGAAGGAGTAACGGGTGAAGTCGGCAAACTCGACCACCAGCTCCCGGGCACGTGCCGGATCGGTGTTGATGTAGGAAGCAATCGCGTTCAGCGAGTTGTAAATAAAATGCGGACTGATCTGGGCCCGCAGCGCCCGGACCTCGGCCTCCATCAGCTGGGCGCGGGAGGTGTCCAGCTCCGCCAGCTCCACCTGGGTGGCAAGCCATCCGGCCACTTCGTTTGCGGCACGGACCAGCCCGGCCCGCACCGTCGGCGCGAAAACGGCCACGGTGCCCACCGTCTGCCCGTTGACCGGGAGCGGGGCCACCAGCAGTTCCCGTCCGGAGTGCTCCAGCCCCAGCGCCCGGAGCGCAGCGCCGCGGAACACGCGGGTGCGGCCGGACTCCAGGACCAGTGCCGCCGCTGACTGCAGCCTCTCCCGCCGTACGGCCGTGTCCGGCACGGTGCCCTCCCAGGCGAGCACCGTGGAGGCATCGGTGATCACCAGGGTGTCGCAGTCCAGCAGGTCGCGCAGGTGCCGGCTGGCCTTGCGCGCCCCGGCCGGCGTCAGCCCGGCGCGCAGGTGCGCCGACGCCAGGGACGCGGTATGCAGCGTGGCATAGGTGGCCCGTTCGGCGTCGGAACCCAGATCCCGCTGCGAGCGGGTCAGCCGGAAGCCGAGCGCGCCCACCACCGCGATGGTCAGGACCGCAATGGCGCAGACCAGGGCAATATCAACGGCGGGACTGAGCATGGCACCACCCTAGCCTCACACCGGAGCGGGAACCGGCGGGGATGCCGTTCACCGCACGGAACTGACCGTTCACCGATGCTGCGGGGCGTCGGGCGGACACGGCCGCCGGGGTGTAGGAAAGTGATGAGCGTCACAGCTTGCACGGCGTCGTGTCCTGACCTTTTCGAGGTGGGCGCAGCGCGCAGGGCGGGCCCCAACAGAGGAGGAACAATGGCTGAAGAGCAGCCGGTTTCACACGCTGCGCACCCTGACCAGGTGGACTTCCGGGAAGTTCAGAGCTCACCCGAGTTCCAGGAACTACGCAAGCGCCAGCGCAGCTTTATTTTCCCCATGGCCGTGGTTTTCCTGGTCTGGTACTTCGCATACGTCCTGCTGGCCGACTACGCGCATGACTTCATGTCCACTCCGGTGATTGGCAACATCAACATCGGACTGATTCTGGGTCTGCTGCAGTTTGTCAGCACCTTCGGCATCACCATGTGGTACGTCAGTTACGCCAACCGCCGGTTGGACCCCATATCCGCGGAGATCCGCGCCGAACTTGAGGCCAAGGGCGTCAGCCGTCCGGAGGAGAACAAGTGAACACTGTGCAGATAGCTGCAGCCGACATTACGGCCGACTCCATCAAGGACACCGGCCTGCTGAACATGATTATCTTCGGCCTGTTCGTGGCCGTGACCCTGGTAGTGGTGCTGCGGGCCAGCCGCAACAATAAAACCGCCGCTGACTACTACGCCGCCGGCCGCTCGTTCACCGGACCGCAGAACGGCACGGCCATTGCCGGGGACTACCTCTCCGCGGCGTCCTTCCTCGGCATTGTCGGCGCCATTGCCATCAACGGCTATGACGGCTTCCTCTACTCCATCGGCTTCCTCGTCGCCTGGCTGGTAGCCCTGCTGCTGGTCGCTGAAATGCTGCGCAACACCGGCAAGTTCACCATGGCCGATGTGCTCTCCTTCCGCCTCAAGCAGCGTCCGGTCCGCATTGCCGCGGCCATCACCACCCTGGCGGTCTGCTTCTTCTACCTCCTGGCCCAGATGGCCGGTGCCGGCGGACTGGTGTCCCTGCTCATGGGTATCGACGGCAAGGTGGGCCAGTCACTGGTGATCACCGTCGTCGGCGGCCTGATGATCATTTACGTACTGATCGGCGGCATGAAGGGCACCACCTGGGTGCAGATCATCAAGGCCTGCCTGCTGATTGCCGGCGCCGCCATCATGACCGTCTGGGTCCTGGCACTGCACGGCTTCAACCTCTCCGAACTGCTGGGGGCTGCCGTGGAAACCTCCGGCAATGCCGCCATCCTGGATCCGGGACTGCAGTACGGCAAGTCTGAAACCTCCAAGCTCGACTTCGTCTCCCTGGGCCTGGCGCTGGTGCTGGGCACTGCGGCACTGCCACACGTGCTGATGCGCTTCTACACCGTCCCCACGGCCAAGGAAGCCCGCCGGTCCGTGGTCTGGGCCATCTGGCTGATCGGCCTGTTCTACCTCTTCACCCTGGTGCTGGGCTACGGTGCAGCAGCACTTATCGGCGCAGACGCGATCAAGTCGGCTCCCGGCGGGGTGAACTCGGCAGCCCCGCTGCTGGCCTTCGCCCTCGGCGGGCCGGTACTCCTGGGCCTGATCTCCGCCGTCGCCTTCGCCACCATTCTTGCAGTGGTGGCCGGCCTGACCATCACCGCAGCGGCGTCCTTCGCCCATGACATCTACGCCAGCGTGATCCGCAAGGACCAGGTCGACGCCGACGGTGAAGTCAAGGTGGCCCGCACCACGGTGGTGGTGATCGGCATCGTCTCCATCCTCGGCGGCATCGGCGCACAGGGACAGAACGTGGCCTTCCTGGTGGCTCTGGCCTTCGCGGTGGCAGCCAGCGCGAACCTGCCGACCATCATCTATTCGCTGTACTGGCGGAAATTCTCCACCCAGGGCGCGGTCTGGAGCATGTACGGCGGCCTTGGCTCGGCGATCCTGCTCATCGCTTTCTCGCCCGTAGTCTCGGGTGCCGAAACCTCGATGATTGCCGGGGCGGACTTCGCCTGGTTCCCGCTGAACAACCCGGGTCTGGTATCCATCCCGCTGGCCTTCTTCCTGGGCTGGCTGGGCACTGTCCTGGATAAGAACACCGAATCCGCCACCAAGCAGGCGGAAATGGAAGTGCGTTCGCTCACCGGTGTCGGCGCTGAAAAGGCGGTTGACCACTAAGGCAGCTGCCGCAGGCATAAAGGCAGGGCCCGCTTCGGCGGGTCCTGCCTTTTGTGTGCCGCTTAAAAGCGTGCACCGGTAAAACCGGCGAAAGGTGCACGCAAAAAACGGGAATCAGCGTCCCGTATTGGTATTGTGTGTGTCTGTTACCACTGTCTTCATCGCCCCGTTGCCCGAAAGGTTAGCGGAATCCGTGTCAACGGAAATGTTCAGCGGATTTCATCGGGCGGCGGAGCCATTGTCTCTAGAGGGGGAAATCCATATGTCACGCGTGTTGTCCACCGAGCAGGCGAAGTCTGCCATCAACCAGGTGCAGTCCATCATCAACGGCGGGTTCACCGACCAGATTCAGGCGTTGGACGCGCAGGGCAAGATCCTGTCAGACCCGAACGTATGGGACGGCCCGCTGGCCGCCCAGTTCCGCGGTTCAACGTGGCCGGAAACCAAGGCAGCGCTGGATAAGGCCCGCCAGGAGCTCGAAGAGCTGCGTACGCAGCTGCAGAAGATTTCGCAGGACATCTTCTCCGCAGGCGGCGGCGCGTAAGCGAGCCGTTCCCGTCCGCGTTGTAAGGGCCGGATAGCTGTTCCGCTGCCGCGGACGGCTATCCGGCCGGCACGCGCTTTGGACCGGCCGGGCAATCCATTCGCCCCGGCTGTTCGGCCGGTGGTCGCTTCCGGCCGGCTTTGACAGGTTTTCCCTTGACGTTCCGGCGCCGGTGTTTCGTCCCCGCAGGTACGCCCAAGGTTGTTTGATTCTTCTTTTCCAGTTCTTGCAGTGGGGGACCCTGATTTATGTCTGAGTCTAAGTTTGTCGAAGTTCCGTTGTTGCCCGAGGATGCGCAGGGACGGTTTGTCTACTCCGTAGCTGAAGAGATGAAGCAGGCGTTTGAGAACGCGGCGGCACGCCTCGAAGGGCAGGCCGGCTCCCGGGCATCGTTCGTGTCCACCGGTATCGAGGATTTCAAGGGCGCGTTCGCGGACATCTTCCAGGAGAACGCCGCTACTGCAGCCGTTGACGCGGCGAACCTGGCAACTGCCCTTCGCACTGTGGCTAAATATGCCGGGCAGATGATTCCGCTGGCACGCGAAGAAGATGCCAGGCGCAGGGAAAACAATGAATGGGTGTGGCGGCACAACAACCGCAGCTGGCTGGAGGAAGTCGGAGACTGGATCTGGGGCGAGGGGGAGCGGCCCAACCAGGAACGGGGACCGGCCCCGACGTTCGCACCCGCCACCGCGGTCACCGGCAGCCGCAGAACCCCGCCGTCCGGGAACGCCGGAGGTAACGGAGGCGGGACGTCTTCGGCGCGGCCGTCGAACCTGCGCAGTTTCGCGGTGGGTGCCCGGGGACTGGACGCTGAGCTGGTCGGTGCTCCCGGCAGCCTCGAAAGCCACCTGTCCACGTTTGCTGCCCAGTGCAACTGGGGCACTATCGAGGCCTCGGGGGTCCTGAGGGCCTACCGTGCGTACCTGACCGCCAACGAAAACGACGCGCGGTGGGCCATCACGGTGGCGGATGCCTTTGCCGCGGCCGGGGGAGACGGGAACGTTTCCACCCTTTCGGATGCAGCTCTTGCCGCAGCCCTGGCCGCAGCCGGTGTGGACACCAGCCGGAGCGCCCTCTCCATCGACCCGCCGACCGCGGCCGGGGCCATCCCTACCACCGGTTACGCCAATGACCCGGTGAACACGGCCACGGGTAACTTCATTGAGCCGGAAACGGACCTGGCCTTCGCCGGCAGGGCTTCCAGCCTGGCGCTGACCCGGATGTATAACTCACTGCCTTCGGGCCTGGAATCTCCCGGCGTGTTCGGCCCGGGCTGGGCGTCCGTCCTGGACCAGCATCTGGTGCTGTCGGATGAGGGCTGCCGCTGGGTCCTGGCTGACGGCCGTGCCGTGGACTTTCCCCGCGAAGGCGAGGGCTGGGGCCGCGCCGTGGGAGAGAACTTCTGGGTTGCCCGCGAACCGGCAACCACTACGCCCCTGACGGACCTGGCCCTGCCCGAGGGCAGTACCGAACTGCTGGTGGTGCGCGACAACCAGGGCGCCTGGTGGGCCTACAGCCTTACCGGCCTGTGGCTTGGCGCCGGCGCCGGTCCGGGCCGCACCATCTCCGTCCACCACGAGTCTGCAGCCGACGGCGCCAACGACGCCGGTGCCTCCGCCCGGGTGTCCAGGCTTGCCCACGCCTGCGGCCGTTTCCTCGACGTGGACTACAGCGACGGCCGCGCCGCCGTCGTACGGACCTCAGACGGCCGGCGGGTGGAGTACGGCTACGACGACGCCGGCCGTCTCGTCACCGTCACTACGGAAACCGGCACCCGTACGTACCGGTGGAACGAGGCCGGCCTGATTGACGCGGTGTACTCCGCTGCCGGCGTGCTCGAAGCGGAGAACACCTACGACGAGCAGGGCCGGGTGATCCTGCAGCTGACCCAGCATGGCCGCCGCACCCGCTTCGCGTACCTGCCCGGACGGGTCACGGTTGTCTCGGATGAGGACGGCACACGCTCCAACTCCTGGATCGCCGATAGCAAGGGCCGGCTGGTCGGGGTGCTGGACTCCCACGATCAGCGCCAGTCCATGGCCTATGACCGGCACGGCAATCTGGTCTCCCTGACCGAACGCGACGGATCCGTCACCGTCCACGCCTATGACCTGCGCGGCCGCCGCATCCGTACCGTGACGCCCGAGGGTGCGGACCTGACCTACGGGTGGGACGAGCAGGACCGGATCACCACCCTGGTCACCGAATCAGGGTCCGTCGTTACCTATGAATATGCCGATGACCTTTCCCGGGATCCGTCGGTGATCCTCGATCCGCTGGGCGGTCGGACGGAGCTGACCTGGGACCGGGGGCTGCTGACCCGGGTGACCGACCCGGCCGGGGTAACCGTCGAGTTCGACTACGACAACTACGGCGACCTGATTGCCACCCGCAACGCAGTCGGGGACACGGCAAGGGTCCTCCGCGACACAGCCGGGCGCCCGGTCGCAGCCATTACCCCCTCGGGTGCTGCCACCCGCTTCACGTACAACGCTGCCGGGCTGCTCATCCGGCGCGAGGAAGCCGACGGTGCAGTCTGGTCCTTTGAGCATGATGCCGCCGGACGGATCACGGCGTCCATCGCCCCCGACGGGGGCCGGACGGAACTGGAATACGCGGCCAACGGGGAACTGGTCCGCACCATCGACCCCCTGGGCCGGGCCATTGAGCGGGAGTTTGACGAACTGGGCAACGTCACCGCAGCCATTCTGCCCGACGGTGCCCGCTGGGGTTTCACCCATGACACCCTCTCCCGGCTCACCGGGATCACCGATCCGGCCGGGCACGACTGGATCCGGGAGTACGACAGGATCGGCAACCTCACCGCCGTCGTCGACCCCACCGGCGTCCGCTCAGAGGCGAGTACGGACCGGAAAACGGGCACGGCCACCCTCGCCAACGCGTTCTCCACCTCCACGTACAGCTTCGATGAGTACGGGCGACCCGTCCGGGCCGAAGCTCCCGACGGCTCCGCTGAGCTGATCACCTATGACGCGGCCGGGAACCCGGTGGAGCTCGTGGACGGGGAAGGCGGGCTGACCCTGCTGGGACGGGACGTCTCCGGAAAAATCACCTCCATCACCTCGCCGTCCGGGGCCGTGACCCGGTATGAGTACGACATTTGCGGACGGCCCTGGAAGACCGTCGATCCGCTGGGCGCGGTCACCGAACTGGTCTACGACGCCGACCAGCGGGTGGCAGCCCGGATTCTGCCCACCGGTGAAGCCGAAATGTTCGAGTACGACGCCGCCGGCCGCCTGGCATTACGCGTCACGCCCGGAAACGGTGCAGCCCGCTACGGCTACGACAAGGCCGGCCGGCTGAATTTCTCCCAGGACTCCTGGTACGGCACACGCCGGTTCAAATACAACACCGCCGGAGAGCTCATCGAGTCGGTCAACGGCCTGGGCGGACGGACCCGGTTCGAGTACGACCTCCGGGGGCGCCTGGTGCGGATCACCGACCCGCTGGGCGGCGTCACCGAACGTACGTACACGGAGACCGACAGCATCGCCTCGGTCCGCGACCCGCTCGGCCGGGTCACAACGTCAACCTATGATCCGGCCGGCCGGCAGCTTTCCCACACCGACCCGGACGGGAACACCACCAGCTGGTCCTATGACCGTTCCGGACAGCAGGTCACTACCTCCTACAACGGGAAGCAGCTCGCCCGCATCGAACGTGACCGGTTGTCCCGTCGGGTGGTCATCGCGGACTCAACGGCCGGGAACGGGCTCACCGTGGAGCACGAACTTGGTTTCAACCGCCGCGGCCAGCTGACCTCCCGCACCCGCGGCGCCCAGGGGCTCTCCTGGAACTACGACGCCGACGGGCACCGAATGTCCTTCACCGACACCTCCGGTACCACCACCACTTACGTCCGGGACGCCGTCGGCCGCGTGAAGACCGTGCACAACCCCCGTCTGGGGGAGGCAGCGTTCACCTATGATCCGGCAGGCCGGCTGGTTGCCGCCACAGCGGGTGCCCTGGTGCAGGAATGGCAATACCGCAACGGGTACCCTGCCGAACACAGCCGCACCGATCGGACGGATGACGGCGCGCCCGACACCACGCTGATCGGCCGGGACGGGGACGGGCGGATCACCGGCCTGACCCGTGCCGGAGCAGTGACCCGCTACGCCTATGACAACGCCGGCCAGCTGGCAGCTGCCGCCACCACCCGCGGTGAGGGAACGGGGGCCTCCGTCCGTGCGCTGGTCTCGGAATGGCAGTACGACGCCGGCGGCCGCCTGATCCGGGAGATGACTCCTGCCGGTCCGCGGACGTATACCTATGACGTTGCCGGGGAACTGACCTCCGTCACGGAGCCGGACGGGTCAAGGACTGAATATGTCTATGACGGGCTCGGCCGCCGGTCCCGGCTGATCGGTCCGGACGGGTCCTGGACCGAATACTCCTGGAGTCCCACCGGTTTCCTCCAAGCGGCAGTGGAACGGGATCGCGACGGGAACGAAACCTCCCGGCACGAGGTCTGGGTGGACGCGCTGGGTGAGCTGGCTTCCGTGGACGGGTGCCAGGCGTGGTGGGACACCGCGAACCCGGTCCCCACCTTGGCCGGGATCGACGGCGAGCAGGTGCTGAACCTGCCCGGCGGCATCACGGGTATCGGAGAGGCGTGGACCGCGGCGGGCTGGCGGACGGCACGTCCGACGGACCACGCCGATCCGTGGGCGGTGCTCGGAAGTCCGGTGCTCCCCGAAGCGGGTGGAACCGCCGGCGCAGCCGGTGTTGCTCCCGGACTGGCAGGGGTACTCTCCGCAGGGATCCGGCTGACCGGCAACGGCGGCCTGGACATAGCGGGCCTGGAGTGGCTGGGTGCCCGGGCCTATGACCCGGCTACGCGCGGTTTCCTGTCCACGGACCCGCTCGCTCCGGTCCTTGGTGCGGGCTGGGACGGCAACCCGTATTCCTATGCCGGCAACAATCCGCTCAACACCACTGATCCGACGGGCCTGCGTCCGCTCACCGACGAGGATCTGAAGGCCTACGACGCCGCGAACGGCGGTGCGCTGGCAGCGGCCTGGGACTTCGTGAAGGAGAACAAGGACTACCTGATCGGCGGTGCCATGGTGGTTGTCGGCGGCGCCCTGATGCTCAGCGGGGTCGGCGGCCCGGCGGGCCTCGCCCTCGTAGCTGCCGGTGCCGACACCATCATCCAAAAGGCAACTACGGGTTCAGTGAACTGGGGCCAGGTGGCAGTGTCCGGGGCTGTTGGCTGGATAGCGGGTCCCATCGCAGGGAAGGCCAGCCAGGCCGTCGTCTCCGGTCTCGGCCGCGCAGCGGCAACCCAGGCGGGCAAGGCGGCCATCACCAACGGAGCGATTGGCGGAGTCGTCAACACGGGAATGTACTTTGTAACGAATCCCAAGGAAGACTGGTCGTGGCAGGGTGCCGGAGGTGCTCTTGCCGGTGGTGTGGTAACAGGCATGATAAGCCCGCAGGCGGGATATCTCTCCGCTCCGCTGGCGGGCATCGAAGCCAAGCTTGTCCAGTACGCGGTGGCCAGCGGCGGCGCCGTGCTGGGCGGTGGCCTGGAGAAGTACATCACCGGCGATGATTACACGCTTGCGGATATCGGCTTCGACGTTATTGGAGGAAGCGTCCTCAGCCACTTCCCAGGGGCGTCACAGCTGAATCCGGGCGTTCCCGGGTGGGTGGATCATTCCCTGGCCGCCTATGCGGGAGGCCACGCATCGATAATTTCCAGCGGGCTCGAATTTGTGGCCCGTGAGATTGTCCCTTAATAAACCCGCATAGCCGCAGTGTGGGCCCGGTCTGATGTTCCCGGGCCCACACACCGTTTCCGCTATTCTTGAAGGCATGAAATCGTCATGGGCAAAGTCAGGAAGTCGCCGTGGAAACTGAGAAGCAACCGGTGCCCGGACCTGAACGCCCTGCCAGAGAGCTGAGCGAAGAGGATCTGCTGCTGGGGAAGAAAACGGTCAGGGTCATCGAAATCATGTGCCTGGCTGCCATTGCGGTCTGCGCAGGTATTGCGGTTTTTGTTTTTGCGAGCGTCCCGTTGGATACCAAATTGCCGTACAACGGGCAGTTCGGCAGGAACGGAATTCCCATGCCCATCGCGATGCTTGCCGTCTTCCTGGTCCTCACGGGCCTGTGGAGGGCAACGAAGAAGCCGGATGCACACCACCTGAGCAAGGGCGCCCGTGTGAGGGTACCGATCCTCGGAGCTGTGCTCATCCTCGCTTTCGTCGGGGCGCAGTGGGCCATGGCGCATGCAATCCTCGTTGAAGGCGGCGCCCTTCCGGCATAGCCGCCGTCCGGAGGCTAAGGAATGGCACTGAACCAAAAGAATGATGAACCGCCGGGCCATCTGACCCCTCAGGACCTTGTGCTGGGCGCGAAGGCCAGCCGATATCTTGACCTGCTGTGTCTGGCCGCCATAGCGGTCTGCGCGGGCATAGCTGTCTTCGTTGCATTCAGCGTTCCGCTCGGGACACGCATGCCTTACAGCGGGCAGTTCAGCCGGAGCGGTCTTCCCTGGCCCGTCGCTTTGGGGGTGACGCTGCTTGTCCTCTTTGGGCTCTGGCGGTCAGGTAAGAAACCGGACGCGCACCATATGGGAAAGAAGGCGCGTTTCGGCGTGTACACCCTCGGAAGCGCAATGGTGGTCGCCTGCGTTATCGGCCAGTGGATGATGGCCCGGTCGATACTCATTCAAGGCGGCGCCTGGTAAAAACGCAGGCAATGTCCCCGGATGAGCGCCGGGCCAGGGGCTTCCGCGCGATTAGCGCCGGGATCCGGGCTGCAGCAGGGGAGTGGCCCGCAGCGGGATCAGCTCACCCATGGCCAGATTGGTGTCGCAGCGCTGCACGCCGTCCACCGCCAGTATCTGCTTGTTGATCCGGAACAGGTCCTCCGCATCGGCAGCGACCACCCGCAGCAGGATGTCCGCGTCCCCGGTAAGCCCGTGCGCCTCGGTCACTTCAGGAACTTCCGCCAGATCCGCGGTAATCCGGGCCAGCGCCGGCTGATGGACATGCACGTGGACAAACGCCATCAGCGGATATCCCAACGCCGCCGGGTTGATCCGGCGCTCGAACGGCAGGAACGCCCCCTTGCGCTCCAAGCCTGCCAACCGGGCCTGCACAGTGTTGCGGGAGAGGCCCAGCACGGCTGCCAACGCCACCGCTGTGCGCTGGGGATCTTCCGCCAGCGCCAGAAGCAGGCGGCGGTCGGTGGCGTCAAGGAGCATAGTGCGCAACGCTAGCACGCCCCTTTACCGCTTTATAGGGCAGGATGCTCGGTCTTTCGGGAAATGGTTGTGCCACCTGCCGGGTGTGAGTAGGGTCACATTACCCGGGCAATGGAGCCCGGGATCAGTTCGGCCCCGCCAACCCTGGGGCCCAACCCGGAAGGATACGAATCCCAGTGTCCCTGCATACCCCGGTGCGGCACCCGGAAAACTCCGGCAGTTCCCCCACCGACCCCTATATCCAGCTTGTTACACCGGACGGCATCCGCGTCCCCGATCCGATCTATGACCGCTGGGTTGACGATATTGACGGCGCCCGGCTCCGCGAGCTCTACCTCGACATGGCGGTCATCCGGCGCATCGACACCGAAGCCACCGCCCTGCAGCGCCAGGGTGAGCTGGGCCTGTGGCCGCCGCTGCTCGGGCAGGAAGCGTCGCAGATCGGCTCGGGCCGGGCCCTGCGCCCCTCGGACTTTGTGTTCTCCAGCTACCGCGAAAACGGAGTGGCGTACTGCCGCGGCGTGGGCATGGAGGATCTCATGCGCGTCTGGCGCGGCAACGCCGCCGCCGGCTGGGACCCGTATGCAGTGAACATGGCCCCCACCCAGGTGATCATCGGGGCCCAGGCCCTGCACGCCGCGGGGTTTGCCATGGGCATCACCCGTGACGGCACCGACGACGCCGCCATCAGCTACTTCGGTGACGGAGCCACCAGCCAGGGCGACGTCAACGAAGCCATGGTCTTCGCCGCGAGCTACAGCTCGCCGGTCATTTTCTTCTGCACGAACAACCAGTGGGCCATCTCCGAACCGGTGACCCTGCAGGCACAGGTGCCTATTGCCAACCGTGCCCCCGGATTTGGGATTCCCTCCACCCGGGTAGACGGCAATGACGTCCTGGCCGTCATGGCCGCCACCCGGGAGGCGCTGGAACGTGCGCGCTCCGGACACGGCCCGACCTTCATCGAGGCCGTCACCTACCGGATGGGCCCGCACACCACGGCCGATGACCCCACCCGGTACCGGGACGCAGCCGAGCTGGACGACTGGAAGGCCAAGGACCCGCTGACCCGGATCGAGGCGCTGCTGACGCAGATGGGACTGTTCGGCGCTGACTTCACCGCCGACGTCGCCGCAAAAACGGATGCCGCAGCGGCCGAGCTTCGGGCGGCCTGCCTGGGCATGCCTGACCCGGTGCCTGCCGATGTCTTCGCCCACGTCTATTCCGAGCCCAACTCCTGGCTGGACCGCCAGCAGGAGCAATACTCGCGCTACCTCAACGGTTTCGCGCCAGAGGAGAACCGCGCATGACCACCATGACTTTCGGCAAAGCCATCACAGCGGGTCTCCGGCGCGCGATGGAGAAGGACCCCAAGGTCCTGGTGATGGGCGAAGACGTCGGCAAGCTCGGCGGCGTTTTCCGGATTACCGACGGACTGCAGCAGGATTTCGGGCCCCAGCGCGTAGTGGACACCCCGCTGGCCGAATCCGGCATCATGGGTACCGCCGTCGGACTTGCGTTCCGCGGCTACCGTCCCGTGGTGGAGATTCAGTTCGACGGGTTCATCTACCCGGCCTTTGACCAGATTGTGTCCCAGGTAGCAAAAATGCACTACCGCACCAGGGGCGCCGTCTCACTGCCGCTGACCATCCGGGTGCCCTTCGGCGGCGGCATCGGTTCCCCGGAGCACCACTCGGAATCCCCGGAGGCGTACTTCACCCACACTTCCGGGCTGCGTGTGATCAGTGTGTCCAACCCGCAGGATGCCTACACGATGATCCAGCAGGCCATCGCCTCCAATGACCCGGTGCTCTATTTCGAGCCGAAGCGCCGCTACCACGTCAAGGGAGAAGTGGACCTGGAAGCGGAACCGGAGCTGCCCATGGGCTCGGCCCGGGTACTGACCGCCGGTACCGACGTCACCCTGGTGGCCTACGGACCGCTGGTACCCACCGCGCGCGATGCGGCCGTGGCTGCCTCCGACGAGGGTGTGTCAGTGGAGGTCATCGACCTGCGCTCGCTGGCGCCCATCGACTTCGACACAGTGGAGGCCTCCGTACGGAAGACCGGCCGCCTGGTGATCACCCATGAAGCCGCGCAGTCCGGCGGCCTGGGTGCAGAGATTGCCGCCAGTATTACCGAGCGCTGCTTCAACTACCTCGAGCATGCGCCCGTGCGGGTCACCGGCTTCGACATCCCGTATCCGCCGGCCCGGCTCGAATCCCACCATCTGCCGGATCTGGACCGGATCCTGGACGGGGTGGACTGTGTGCTGGACCGGCCCAGCTCCCTCTCCGCCCCCATCCTCAGCGCTGTGCCGGCGGTGGGCTGATGCTGCGCGAATTCCGCCTCCCGGATCTGGGGGAGGGGCTCACCGAGTCCGAAATCGTGAACTGGTATGTCGCGGTGGGAGACAGCGTCCAGCTGAACCAGGTGATCGCCGACGTGGAGACAGCCAAGGCAGTGGTCGAGCTGCCCTCGCCCTACGCGGGTGTGGTGGCACGGCTGCACGAACAGCCCGGGACCGTGGTGGAGGTGGGCTCGCCGATTGTCTCCTTCGAAGTGCCCACCGGAGACACTCCCGGGGATACGGACCCTGCGCCGGCAGGTGAAGCCCCCGCCAAGCGGGAGCCGAACCTGGTGGGCTACGGCGCCCTGCCCGACGCGGCCGGACGCCCGGCCCGGCGCCGGCGGTCGGTTCCGGTAGCGGCGGCATCCGTGGCGCCGGCTGACCCCGTGGCGCCGGCGGCAGTTGATACGCCGAAGGACGAACCGGCTCCCGCGCCGGTGTCCTTCCCGGCCGCGGCACCCGCCGGGCCGGAGAACCCCGTGCAGGAACGTCCCCGCTCCACCCCGCCGGTCCGCAAGCTGGCCCGGGATCTCTCCGTGGACCTCACCCTGGTGCGCGGAACGGGGCCCGGCGGGCTGGTGGTGCGGGCCGACGTCGTGCGCGCCGCCTCACCGGCAGCCACACCCGACGCCGCTCCCGCCGCCGGAGTGGAGACGGTACCGGCGCCCGTGCAGGCCGTGGAGCCGGGCCGGGAGGAACGGATACCGGTCTCAGGTATCCGCAAGCACACCGCCGCGGCCATGGTGGCCAGTGCCTTCACGGCCCCGCACGCAACGGTTTTCCTGACCGTGGATGTCACTCCCAGCATGGAACTGCTGGCCCGGCTCCGTAAGCAACCTGTCTTCGACGGGGTCAAGCTGTCCCCGCTGACCCTTGCAGCCAAGGCTGTCTGCCTGGGATTGAAGCGTTTCCCGGCGCTGAACTCGCGGTGGGATGAGCCGGCCCGGGAGATCATCCGCTACAACTACGTCAACCTGGGTATTGCTGCTGCCACACCGCGGGGGCTGATGGTTCCCAACATCAAGGACGCGCACGCGCTTAGCCTGCACGGGCTCGCCTCAGCGGTGATGGAACTGGCGCAAACGGCACGGGAGGGGAGAACAACGCCTGCCGCGCTGAGCGGCGGAACCATCTCGATCTCCAACGTGGGGGTGTTCGGAGTGGATGCCGGAACCCCGATCCTGAATCCAGGCGAAGCCGCGATTTTGGCACTCGGGGCTGTCCGGCGGCAGCCGTGGGAGTACAACGGAGACATCGCGCTGCGGCAGGTCATGACGCTGAGCCTCTCCTTCGACCACCGGCTGGTGGACGGGGAACAGGGTGCAGGGTTCCTCAGTGAAGTGGGCGCGGTGCTGGCCGAACCGGCGCTGGCACTGGCCATGATGTAACCCGCCGGCACGGCAAAGACGAAGGGCCCGTTCCTGTGCGGAACGGGCCCTTTCGTTTTGCGGGCGCCTGCCCGGGAACTTCGGAACTAGCTCAGTTCGAGCTCGAGTTCGCGGACCACGGTGCCGCGGGCATTCGCGAAACCGCGGGTCTCACCGATAACCGTGAAGCCGTACTTTTCCAGAATGCGGATGGAGCTGACATTGTCCGCCACGGCGCGGGCACGGACCGGGCGCTCGGTGAACTCCTCAAGGAACAGGCCGACGGCGGCCGTGGTGATGCCCTGGCCCCACCGCGCCTTGTCGATCCAATAGCTGATCTCGGGAACGTCACCGTCCCGGTAGGCCAGGATGCTGCCCACTACCTCGCCGTCGGACACGATGGTCCGTACAGTGATGCTCTCGTCATTGAGGATGCTCTGCCAGTGGTGGTCAAAGACCCCGCGGTCCGCCGGGTTCTTGGCGGTGAAAGCCGCCATATGGTTGGCGCTGGGGTCCAGCTGGTGGGAGAAAAACTCCTCCAGGTCGGCGGGAACTACGGCACGAAGCTCGATCACAGCAGGTCTTTCTGCTCGGGGGATTTGTTGTCAGCCTACAAGGAGATGTGCCCGGGGAGGGCGCAAGGAAAACTACTTGGCGTTCAGGGCCGCCCACGCCATCTTATCGAGGAGCGAGCGCAGCTTCGCCGTCTCGCGGGCACCGGTGCGCCCGTGGACGGTGTGGGAGGTGGAATTGATCAGTCCGAACACGCCCTGCGCACGGTGGCGCAGCAACGGCAGGTCCGAACCGGGGTGCAGGGCTGAGAGTGCGTCCACCCACACTTCCACGTACTGGCGCTGCAGGGAACGCACCGTCCGTTCATCATCTTCAGGCAGGCTGCCAAGATCCCGGTCCTGGACCCGGATGACATCCGCCTGGCGGAGTGCAAAGTCCACCTGGAACTCCACCAGCCCGCGGAGGGCGATCTCCGGCGTCGCTGATTCGGCGACCACCGCCTTGCCGCCTTCGAGCAGGTCCCGGCTGACCCCCACCAGCAGGGCGGACAGCACGGCGGGTTTGCCGCTGAAGTGCCGGTACACCGCGGGGCCGCTGACACCGGCTGCGGCGCCCAGCTCCTCAATGGATACGCCGTTGTAGCCGCGCTCCGCAAAGAGGGAAGCAGCCGCATCAAGCATGGCGGCCCGTCGTGAGGCCTTGGCCAGGCTGCGCCCCGTCACGCGGGGCACCTCCTTTTCTGCGTCATTCTTCGCTGCGTCCATTCCCACCCTTCCGATTGGAGCGCACATTTCTTTCCATTCTGGTGGACAGACCAGTTAATAACCAATAACCTAACTTGGGTTAGGGGTTATTAACTTAGGCTTGAGGTCCGGTTGACCCTCGCAACTCGGCAGAAAGACGTCAATGGAGACACTGAAATCCGGGCTCGACACGGCAGGCAGCGGGTTCGCCAAAAACGCCGCTGCACAGCAGGAACTGGCGGCGGAACTGCGCTCGCGGCTGGCAGCGGCAGCGCTGGGCGGACCCGAGCGTTCCAGGGAACGGCATACCGGCCGCGGCAAGCTGCTGCCCCGGGACCGCGTGACCCGGCTGCTGGACCCCGGCAGCCCCTTCCTGGAAATCGCTCCGCTGGCCGCCGAAGACATGTACGACGGCGAGTGCCCCGGTGCCGGGCTGATCGCCGGTATCGGCCGGGTCTCCGGCCGGCAGGTGATGGTGCTCTCCAATGACGCCACGGTCAAGGGCGGCACCTATTACCCGATGACCGTCAAAAAACACCTCCGCGCACAGGAAATTGCGCTGGAGAACCGGCTTCCCTGCATCTATCTGGTGGACTCCGGCGGGGCATTCCTGCCCCGGCAGGACGAGGTTTTCCCGGACCGGGAACATTTCGGCAGGATTTTCTTCAATCAGGCACAGATGTCCGCGCGGAAAATTCCGCAGATTGCGGCTGTGCTGGGGTCCTGCACGGCAGGCGGCGCCTACGTTCCGGCCATGAGCGACGAAACCGTTATTGTGCGCAACCAGGGCACGATCTTCCTGGGCGGGCCTCCGCTGGTCAAGGCAGCCATCGGTGAGATTGTGACGGCAGAGGAGCTGGGTGGCGGCGAGGTGCATTCGCGCACCAGCGGCGTCACCGACCACCTGGCCGAAAACGATGCCCATGCCCTGGAGATCGTCCGCAGCATTGTGGAAACCTTCCCGCAGCAGCAGCCCGCGGAGGATCTTATTGAGACGCGGCCGCCGGCCGAAGATCCGGCCGGGATCTACGGGGCGGTCCCCACCGACCTGCAGACCCCCTACGACGTCCGTGAGCTGATTGCCCGCCTGGTGGACGCCAGCGAGTTCCACGAATTCAAAAAGGAATACGGCACCACACTGGTCACCGGATTCGCCCGGCTGCACGGCCACCGGATCGGCATTGTGGCTAACAACGGCGTGCTGTTCAGTGAATCAGCGCTCAAAGGTGCCCATTTCATCGAGCTCTGCGACCAGCGCGGCATTCCCCTGGTGTTCCTGCAGAATATTTCCGGCTTTATGGTCGGGCGGGATTACGAGGCAGGCGGCATCGCAAAAAACGGCGCCAAAATGGTCACCGCCGTGGCCACGGCCCGGGTGCCGAAGCTGACAGTGGTGGTGGGGGGCTCCTTCGGGGCCGGCAACTATTCCATGTGCGGGCGGGCCTACTCGCCGCGCTTTATGTGGATGTGGCCCGCTGCCCGCATATCCGTAATGGGCGGGGCACAGGCTTCCTCGGTCCTCGCCACGGTCAAACGCGACCAGCTCGAGGCCCGGGGTGAGGACTGGCCCGTGGAGGAAGAGGAAGCCTTCAAGGCCCCCATCCGGGACACCTACGAAACACAGGGGAGCCCGTATTACTCCACTGCGCGTCTTTGGGACGACGGCATTATCGATCCGCTCGACACCCGCACCGTCCTAGGCCTGGCACTTGATGTCTGCGCCAACGCCCCGCTGCCGGAGACCTCCTTCGGCCTGTTCCGGATGTGAGCCCCATGAGACCTCTAGAGAATCCGCTCTTTGACACCGTACTGGTAGCCAACCGGGGCGAAATAGCCTGCCGCGTGATCCGCACCCTCCGGCAACTGGGCATCCGCTCCGTTGCGGTCTACAGCGACGACGACGCCGGTGCCCGCCACGTCCGAGAGGCAGACACAGCGGTCCGGCTGGGCCCGGCGCCCGCACGGCAAAGCTACCTGTCCGTGGACGCCGTGCTGGCCGCCTGCCGCAGCACCGGGGCGCAGGCCGTGCACCCCGGCTACGGGTTCCTCAGTGAAAACGCCGACTTTGCCCGGGCATTGGAGGACGCCGGGATCACCTTCATCGGCCCGGGAGTCCACTCCCTGGACCTGATGGGGGACAAGATCCGGGCCAAGAACCACGTCCAGGCGCACGGGGTTCCGGTGGTCCCCGGCATCGCCGAGCCGGGCCTGGATGACGCCCGGCTGCTGGCAGCCGCAGCCGACGTCGGATATCCGATTCTGATCAAACCCTCCGCAGGTGGTGGCGGCAAGGGCATGCAGGCGGTCGAGCATCCGGAAGACCTGCCGGCGGCCCTGCAGACCGCCCGCCGGGTGGCCGCCTCCGCCTTCGGCGACGACACCCTGTTCCTGGAGCGCCTCGTCTCCTCGCCCCGGCACATCGAAGTGCAGGTCCTTGCGGATACGCACGGCAACGTTATCCACCTGGGCGAGCGGGAATGCTCACTGCAGCGCCGGCACCAGAAGGTCATCGAGGAAGCTCCCTCGGTGCTGCTGGATGACGCCACCCGGGAACGCATCGGCCAGGCTGCCTGCGACGCGGCCCGTTCCGTGGACTACACCGGAGCCGGGACCGTGGAATTCCTGGTCTCGGACGCGTCTCCGGACGAGTTCTTTTTTATGGAAATGAACACCCGGCTGCAGGTGGAACACCCGGTAACGGAAATGGTCACAGGGGTGGACCTGGTCGCGGAGCAGGTCAGGATTGCCGCCGGGCGCCCACTGTCACTGAAGCAGGAGGACGTGGTCCTCACCGGGCACGCCGTGGAGGCCCGCATCTACGCAGAGGATCCGGCCCGGGACTTCCTGCCGACGTCGGGCTCCGTGCAGTGGCTCAGCGAACCCTCCGGCGAGGGCATCCGGGTGGATTCCTCCCTGCTGCCCGGACTGGCCGTGTCCTCCAGCTATGACCCGATGCTGGCGAAGGTCATCGCCTGGGGACCGGACCGTGCCGCCGCGCTTGCGCGCCTGGACTCGGCCCTGGCCGGCACCGCCGTCCTGGGCATCGGCACCAATGTGGAGTACCTGCAGCTGTTGCTGGCGGACCCTGACGTGCGGGCCGGACGGCTGGACACCACGCTGATCCAGCGCCGCCTGCCCGGGCTCCGCTTCCGTACGGCGCAGGACCCGGAACTGGCGGCGGCCGCACTGCTGCACCTGCACTCCCTGGTCGGCTCTGCCTCACCGTGGCAGCGGGCCGACGGATGGCGGGTGGGTGGAGCGGTCGAACTTCCACTGACCTTCGCCGCACCGTCTCCGGAGGGCACGGACGTGGAGGTCGGCGTCACCGGAACTGCGGCACAGGCCCGCCTCCGGATCGCCGGCGGCCCGGTACGCAGCGCCGCGCTGCTGGACGCGCCGGGGACACCGACCGCCCGTCCCCTCGCACCGGGCAGCCGGGTGCAGCTGAGCCTGGACGGTGTGCTGCACACCTTCACGGTCGCGGCTGAACCTGACTCCGGGGCGCTCTGGCTTGCCGGCGACGCAGACACCGGACCGTTCACGGTCCGCCTGCGGGTTCGCTCGCGCCGCGAACAACTGGACCGCCAGCTCGCGGAGGCAGGACGGGAAGCCGGGACAGCGGACCCGGTGGTGCGCTCGCCGATGCCCGGCACCGTGGTGGCCGTCGCCGTGGCAGACGGCACCCGGGTGAGCGCCGGGGACCCGCTGCTGAGCGTGGAGGCCATGAAGATGGAACACCAGCTGCGCGCTCCGGTGGACGGGGTTGTCAGCATCAGCCTCGCTCCGGGGGACCTGGTCAAGGCGGACCAGGTCCTGGCCACCCTCACACCCGAGCCGGTTCCCGCCGGCGACGAACCCAGTACAGGTCCTGCCACGGCCGTAACCCCCGAAGGAGCAGACAATGCCCGACTTTGAACTCAGCGAGGAATACCAGGACCTTTCCGACACGGTGCGTGATTTCGCCGATGAGGTCATAGCTCCCGTCTCCGCCCAGCACGACGCCGAGCACAGCTTCCCCTACAAGGTGGTGGCACAGATGGGCGAGATGGGCCTGTTCGGGCTTCCCTTCCCGGAGGAGTACGGCGGCATGGACGGCGACTACTTCGCTCTGGCGCTCGCGCTGGAGCAGATTGCCCGGGTGGACCAGTCGGTTGCCATCACCCTGGAAGCCGGAGTGTCGCTCGGCGCGATGCCCATCTACCGCTTCGGCAACGAGGAGCAGAAGCAGCAGTGGCTGCCCCTGCTGGCCAGCGGAGAGGCCCTCGCCGGCTTCGGACTGACCGAACGTGAAGCCGGGTCCGACGCAGGGGGAACCAAAACCACCGCCCGGCTGGAGAACGGTGAATGGGTAATCAACGGCAGCAAGGAGTTCATTACCAACTCCGGCACCGACATCACCCGGCTGGTCACCGTCACCGCCGTCACGGATACGGTGACGGAAGCGGACGGTACCTTCCGGAAAAAGATCTCCACCATCCTGGTGCCCACCGACACCCCCGGCTTCACCGCTGAAAAGCCGTACAACAAGGTGGGCTGGAATGCCTCGGACACCCACCCGCTGACCCTCACCGACGTCCGGGTCCCCGAAGCGAACCTGCTCGGAGCTCCGGGCCGCGGATTCGCCAATTTCCTGCAGATCCTCGATGAGGGCCGCATTGCCATTGCCGCGCTGGCCACCGGCGCCGCCCAGGGCTGCGTTGAGGAATCCCTGAAATACGCCAAGGAACGCTCCGCTTTCGGGGCGCCCATCGGCACCTATCAGTCCATCTCCTTCAAGATCGCCCGGATGCAGTCCCGTGCCCACACTGCCCGGCTGGCCTACTATGACGCCGCCGCCCGGATGCTGGCCGGCAAGCCGTTCAAGACCCAGGCCGCCATGGCGAAGATGATCGCCGGCGAAGCGGCCATGGACAATGCCCGCGATGCCACCCAGATTTTCGGCGGCTACGGCTTTATGAATGACTTCCCGGTGGCCCGGCATTACCGGGATTCGAAGATCCTGGAAATCGGCGAAGGAACTACTGAGGTGCAGCTGATGCTGATTGCCCGCAGTATGGGCCTGTGAGGATGAGGAACAAGGAAGGGAACAGGGCATGATCGACAAGGTGTACCCAAGCGCGGCAGCAGCCGTGGCGGACATTCCCGACGGGGCTTCCCTCGCCGTGGGCGGCTTCGGCCTGTGCGGCATCCCGGTGGCGCTGATCGACGCACTGCACCTCCAGGGCACCACGGACCTGGAGACCGTGAGCAACAACTGCGGCGTGGATGACTGGGGCCTGGGCCGGCTGCTCGCAGACCACCGCATCCGCCGTACCGTCAGTTCCTACGTGGGGGAGAACAAGGAGTTCGCCCGCCAGTTCCTCTCCGGGGAGCTTGAAGTGGTCCTCACGCCCCAGGGCACGCTGGCGGAGAAGCTGCGCGCCGGGGGCGCGGGTATTCCGGCGTTCTATACGCCCGCCGGGGTGGGTACGCAGGTTTCCGAAGGCGGCCTGCCGCAGAAGTACGACGCCGAGGGCCTCGTGGCGCTCGCCTCGGAACCAAAGGAGGTGCGCAGCTTCAACGGGGCGGACTATGTGCTGGAGGAATCCCTGACCCCGGACTTCGCCCTGGTGCATGCCGCCAAGGGGGACCGGCACGGGAACCTGGTCTTCCACGCCACGGCCATGAACTTCAACCCGCTCTGCGCCACCGCAGGCCGGATCACCATTGCCGAGGTGGAGGAACTGGTGGAACCCGGAGAGCTGGATCCGGAGCACGTTCACGTCCCGGGGATCTTTGTCCAGCGCGTGGTGCTGGCCCCGGACGTGGAGAAGCGCATTGAGAAGCGCACCGTGAGCACCCCGAACAACAAGGAGGCCTGAGATGGCACTGAGCAGGCATGAACTGGCCGCCCGGGTGGCGCGGGAGCTGCACGACGGCGAATACGTCAACCTGGGAATCGGCATGCCCACCCTGATCCCCAACTACATCCCCGACGGCGTCGAGGTGGTGCTGCACTCCGAAAACGGCATCCTCGGCGTCGGCCCCTATCCCTCCGAGGAGGCCCTGGACCCGGACCTGATCAACGCCGGCAAGGAAACAGTCACCGTCAACCGCGGTGCCTCCTTCTTCGATTCGGGTGCCTCCTTCGGCATGGTGCGCGGCGGCCACGTGGATGTGGCCGTGCTCGGAGCCATGGAAGTGGCCGCCAACGGTGACCTGGCCAACTGGATGGTTCCGGGCAAGATGGTCAAGGGCATGGGCGGGGCCATGGACCTGGTCTTCGGCGCCAAGCGGGTGATCGTGATGATGGAACACATGGACCGGTCCGGCCGGCCCAAGATCGTGTCCGAGTGCTCCCTGCCCCTGACCGGGAAGGGGTGCGTTGACCTGATCGTCACGGACCTGGCCGTCATCGAGGTGGGGCCGGAAGGGCTGGTCCTGCGCGAGACCGCCCCGGGCGTCAGCGTTCAGGACGTGCTGGCCGCCACCGGAGCGCCGCTGGAGGTCAGTCATGGCCTCTGAGCAGACCGCGCGGAACGGCAGCGGCCTCGGGACCCAGCCGAAGGTGGTCATCCAGCGGGGGCTGTTCCTGGACGAGCTCGAGGCGGGTACGGTCTATCAGCACCGGCCGGGCCGCACAGTCACCGAGGCGGACAACGTCCTGTTCACCACGCTGACCATGAACACCCAGGGCCTGCACCTGGACGCCGCCTTCAGTGCCACGGCGCCGTTTGGGCAGCGGCTGGTGAACTCCATGCTGACGCTCTCCACCATTGTGGGACAGTCCGTGGGGCAGCTGACCCAGGGCACCCTGGTGGCCCAGCTGGGCATGACGGACATCAGGTTCCCGCATCCGCTGTTCCACGGCGACACCTTGTACGGCGAAACCCTCGTGGCCGGTACCCGGCTTTCCGCCTCCCGGCCCGGGCAGGGGATCGCGGAGTTCGAGCACACCGGGCGGAACCAGGACGGTGAGGTGGTGGCAACCTTCCGCCGAACGGCACTGATGTGGACCTCCGAGGGTTTTGCCGCGCAGGAACAGGCCGCCGGACCGCGATAGGTTGTAAAAGCACAGCCGTGACAGGAGTAACTGCTGTGGAAGAAACCGGTAACCGGAGTATCAAGGAGTTCAGCCAATGACGACCTTCCCCATGGGACCCGCACTGCTTTTCTGCCCGGGGGACCGCCCGGAACGTTTCGGCAAAGCCGCCGAGCGGGCCGACGCCGTCATCGTGGACCTGGAGGACGCCGTGGCGCCGCGGGACAAGGACGCCGCCCGGAAGAACCTGCTGGCTGCGGATCTGAACCCGGCAACCACCATCGTGAGGGTCAACCCGCTGGGTACCGAGGACTTCGCCAAGGACCTTGCCGTCCTGCAGGAAACCCCGTACCGCACCGTCATGCTGGCCAAGGCAGAGGATGCCGCTGCCGTGGCCGAGGCGCTCGCAGGCTTCACAGTGGTGGCACTGCTGGAAACCGCCCTCGGCGTTGTGCGGGCGGTTGAGATCGCTGCCGCGGAGAACGTGGCGGCGCTGATGTGGGGTGCGGAGGATTTGCTGGCCTCCCTCGGCGGGGAGTCCAGCCGCCGGGAGGACGGTTCCTACCGCAGCGTTGCCGTCCAGGCCCGGTCCACCGTGCTGCTGGCCGCCGGGGCCTTCGGTAAGGGGGCCATTGACTCGATCTACGGAAACATCCCGGACGTGGAAGGGCTGGAACTGGAGGCCAGGGACGCCGTCGCCTCGGGCTTCGCTGCCAAGGCCTGCATCCACCCGGGACAGGTCGCGGCAGTACGAGCCGCCTATGCTCCGGACCCCGCGGACGTGACCTACGCCGAACAGGTCCTCGCCGAAGCCAAAAACCACGGCGGAGTCTTTAACTTCCGCGGGAACATGATCGACGGGCCGCTGCTGAAGCAGGCCGAGCAGACACTGCGCCGTGCCCGCCCATAGCGCGCCGCCCGGCGTAGGGAATCATCCGCGGACGGGAGCCGTTGAGTTGTCATGCGCATAGTCATAGCCGGAGCCCACGGAAGAATCGCCCGCGAACTGGGCCGCCTGCTGGCCGCAGACGGCCACGATGTTGCCGGCCTGATCCGCAATCCGGAGCAGGCAGCTGACCTGGAACACGACCACGTTGCCCCGGTTGTCCTGGATCTGGAAAACAGCACCCTGGAGGACCTGGTGCAGGTGCTGACCGGTGCTGACGCCGCAGTGTTTGCCGCCGGTGCGGGCCCCGGCAGCGGCGCCGCCCGCAAGGACAGTGTGGACCGTGCAGCTGCCGTGCTGCTGGCTGAAGCCGCGGAGCAGGCCGGTGCCGGCCGTTTCCTTCAGGTGTCCTCCGCCGGACTCGATGCCGTCCGGGACGGCAGGCGCCCGGAGGAGCTGGAGGAGGTGATGTATGCGTATCTGGTGGCCAAGCTGGCCGCCGAGGAAGACCTGATGGCACGCAGCCAGCTCGACTGGACCATTGTGCGCCCCGGCATTCTCACCAATGACGCAGGGGAGGGGCTGGTAGAGCTGGCACCGCAGGTGCCGTACGCATCGATCCCGCGCCACGACGTCGCCGCCGTCCTGGCGGAACTGCTGCGCACCGGTGCCGGCGTTCACCAGGCACTGGGCCTGGTCACCGGCACCACTCCCATCCCTGACGCCGTGCAGGCACTGCAGCCCGGCAGATAGGGAAAGGACCCCGGCAAGCGGCTCGGCGGCCCGGGACCCGGTATCCCGCCCCGGCCGGCCCGCTGGGGGATACTGGAAGCATGCAGCAGACGCCCAGCACCGCATCCAGCACCACATCCAGCCCGGCACCGGCCAGCACGGCCTATGACTACGTGCTTGACCACCGGCCGGCGCCGGACGGCGGAGCTCCCCGGCGGGTGGTGCTGCTCGGGTCCACCGGCTCCATCGGCACGCAGGCCATCGACGTCGCAGACGGTGCACCGGAGCGGTTCCGCATTGTGGCCCTGGCCGCCGGCGGATCCAACCTCGACCTGCTGGCCCGCCAGGCCGTACATACCCGGGCCGAAGCCGTCGGCTGCGCCGCCGTCGACCTGCCCACGCTGCGCCGGCATATCGGCGAGGCCGCTGCAGCCGCCGGCGTCACCGGCTATGACCCGGACCTTTTTGTCGGCGAGTCCGCGGCCACCGCTGTTGCCGCCTGGCCCGCAGCCGACGTCGTCCTGAACGGCATCACCGGCTCCATCGGCCTGGAGCCGACGCTGGCTGCCCTGGCCGCGGGCCACCTGCTGGCCCTGGCCAATAAGGAGTCCCTGATTGTGGGCGGTGAGCTGGTGAAGCGGGCGGCGGCTCCCGGGCAGCTTGTCCCGGTGGACTCCGAGCATTCAGCCCTCGCCCAGGCGCTTCGCTCGGGCACCTATGCGGAGGTGGACCGGCTGGTGGTCACGGCGTCGGGCGGACCCTTCCGGGGACTGAAGCGCAGCGACCTGGCCCATGTCACCCCGGAACAGGCGTTGGCCCATCCCACCTGGAAAATGGGCCGGATGGTGACCACCAACTCGGCCACCATGGTGAACAAGGCACTCGAGGTTATCGAAGCGCATCTGCTCTTCGACATCCCGCTGGAACGGATCGACGTTGTGGTCCATCCGCAGTCGATAGTGCACTCCATGGTCCAGTTCGTGGACGGATCCACCCTTGCCCAGGCATCCCCGCCGGATATGCGGCTGCCGATTGCCCTGGGCATGGGCTGGCCGCACCGCGTGCCCGGCGCTGCCACGCCGTGTGACTGGACCAAAGCCGCTCAGTGGACGTTCGAGCCGCTGGACGAGGAAGCATTCCCCGCCGTCGCCCTGGCCAAACGCGCCGCCGCAGCAGGCGGAACCGGCATGGCGGTCTACAACGCGGCGAACGAGGAAGCCGTGGACGCTTTCCACGACGGACTCATCGGATTCACAGACATAGTTGATACGATCGCCGCCGTGCTGGAAGAGTCCCCGGACTCCGGGCCGCTTACCCTGGAGTCGCTGCTGGCAGCGGAGACGTGGGCACGCGGCGCTGCACGGGCGCGTTGTGGAAGATAGCGACCCTGCGACCTCCCGGCACGCGTTGGAACCAGGTGCAGTTCAAATGAAGGAAGCCCGTTGACCATTCTGCTTTTCATCCTCGGCGTACTCTTCGTGGCGGTGGGCATCGCCGTGTCCATCGCCCTGCACGAGGTAGGACACCTGCTGCCGGCCAAGGCCTTCAAGGTGCGCGTTACGCAGTACATGATCGGCTTCGGGCCCACCGTTTTCTCCCGCACCCGGGGAGAAACCGAATACGGCGTCAAGGCACTGCCGCTGGGCGGCTACGTCTCCATGGTCGGGATGTTCCCGCCCAACAAGGAAGCCGCCGAGGACGGCACCGTGCGTAAATCCAGCACCGGAATGTTCCAGCAGCTGGCCACCGAGGCACGCCAGGCCGAAACGGACCGGCTGGTGGAAGGCGATGAGAACCGGGTCTTCTACAAACTGCCGATCTACAAACGCATCATCATTATGCTTGGCGGGCCGCTGATGAACCTGCTGATCGGCGTCGTGCTCTTTGCGGTGCTGCTGATGGGCTTTGGCACCGCGCAGACCACCACCACCCTGGCCTCCGTGAACCAGTGCGTGATTTCCGCCGAGCAGCAGGCCGCCACCGGGCAGACCGAGTGCACGGCCGAGGACCCTGCAGCCCCGGCTTACGAGGCAGGCCTCCTCCCGGGGGACACCATCACGGTGTTCGACGGCAGGGAAGTCACGTCCTGGGATGAACTCTCATCCTGGATCCGTGACGCCGCCGGGCGGAGCGTCCCGCTCACCTACGTCCGCGACGGTGAGGAACGGCAGACCAGCATTACCCCGCTGCTCACGGAGCGGCCGGTGGTGGGAGACGACGGCACCGCGCAGACGGACGAGGACGGCAAGTACCTCACGCAGGAGGTCGGGTTCATCGGCGTGGGTGCTGAACAGGCACTTGTAAACCAGCCTGCCAGCGCAGTGCTGCCGGCGGTGGGGGAGAACCTGGTCAACATCGGCGGCGTGGTGATCAACCTTCCGCAGCGGCTGGTGGATGTGGCGCAGGCCGCCTTCTCCTCGGAGGAACGGGACCCGAACGGACCCATGAGCGTGGTGGGCGTGGGACGCATCGCCGGCGAAATCTCCTCGCAGGACGTCATTCCGGTGGAATCCCGGGTGGCGACACTGATCGGGCTGGTGGGCAGCGTGAACCTCGCGCTGTTTGTGTTCAACCTGATTCCGCTGCTGCCCCTGGACGGCGGCCACGTAGCGGGAGCGCTCTGGGAAGGCCTGCGCCGGCGTGTCGCCAAGCTTTTCCACCGGCCGGATCCGGGGCCCTTCGATATGGCCAAGATGCTGCCCGTGACCTACGCCGTGGCCGTGCTCCTGATGGGTATGGGGGCACTGCTGATCTATGCGGACATTGTGAAGCCGGTGAGCCTGTTCAACTAGGTGCGTTGGCCGCTTTTCGGCCCGGTCCGCTTCGGTGCCCGGAACGGCGGCAACGAAATCCCTTGCTCGCAGAGTTCGCCGGGATATTAAAGCCGCCTAACCCGGGTGCCTGAGCGGTCCTGTGGGCCTGCTGATAGCGGTGGTATTCGCCGCCGTCGTGCTGAGCCGGCCCGGGTACGAGTGGGACCCGAAAGCGTGCAGAACCGGGTTGCCGCTGTGTTTGTCACCGAGATTCCCTACCGCGACATCGTCCGGGTCTCGGCAGGGCCGGTCACAGAGTTCGGGGCAGGGATGGGGCTCCGGATCCTTCCCGGGGTCACGGGCTATCTGGTTGGTGGCCCGTCAGTACGGATCGAATGCGGGCCGAGCGCCGTGCTGGTGTCCTGCCGGGAACCGGACCGGCCCCTGGCATGCCTGGCCGGGCAGGGTGTACCCACAGGTCCCCGTCTGCAGGGATCGACCCTGGCGCAGAGCGTCCCACTGACTGGGGCCGGAGAGCACGAGCGGGAACTCAAGGGCCACAGCAGCCCCACGAGTGGGAAGCTGTGTCCGCCTTCCGCCGCTGGGTCCGTCCCCCGATGCACAGCCTTTGGTTGCAATTGCGAATGAACCCGTAAGAGGTTGCAATCTGAATTACATACGCTTACGGTTGCAAAATGTTTGTCCTCACGATTGATCAGCGCAACAGCCAGGGAAGCGGAGACGGCGTCCCGGATCTTTTGGCTGCGTTGGCGGACCTGCCCATGGTGCTGGGTTTCGAGCGGTCGGTGGGAGATGAGATCCAAGGTATCTGCGGCAGCGCCGAAACCGCCGTCGACGCCACACTGCAGGTCCTGCGGTACGGGAACTGGTACGTGGGAATCGGCGTGGGCGCGGTCCACGAACCCTTGCCGCACAGTCCCCGTGAGGCGGGTGGCCCGGCCTTGGTTGCCGCCCGGCGCGCCGTCGACCGGGCCAAGAAAACGGGGGACCGGCCAGCGGTCGCGGTGGAAGGTTCGCCCGGCGCTCCGGAGGCGGAAGCGGTGCTGGTTCTCCTGGGCAGGCTGGTAACCGGGCGCACCGAGGCTGAATGGCGGATCCTGCAACACGTCGAGCCCGGCAAATGGGGAGCTCAGACCGCGGCCGCCCGTATGCTCGGCATCAGCTCCCAGGCGGTGAGCAAGGCGGTAGCGCGCTCCGGCTGGCAGGAAGAATGGGCCGCCCGGCCGGCGGCCGCCGTCCTCCTGCAGCGCGCGGAGGAGCTCGCTGCAGCCCCTGCTGAGAGTTCGGCCGCGGGGCCGACAGGAGACGGAACGGATACGAAGGTGGACAGGCAGTGACTTTCCTGTGGGTGGTACTCGCACTGCTGGCCGCAGCAGCGCTCGGCTGGCCGGTGACTGCCGGCGTGCTCCGGCTTGCCCGCGACGTCGGCAACCCGCCGCCCCCGCCCCCCGCCGTCCTTCGCGGCGGGCTGGCCATCGGCATGCTGGAACGGCTGGCCGTAGCCGCTGCCGTCCTGGCCGACGAACCGGTGGCCATCGCCTACGTCGTGGCGGTCAAGGGCCTGGGGCGCTATGCGGAGCTGAAGGAAACCCCCGCCGCGGCGGAGCGCTTCATTATCGGCACACTGACCTCCATGCTCTGGGCTGCGGCTGTAGCAGTGCCCGTCCGGCTCTTCCTGCTGCAGGCCGCCTGACCGGCACCGGCCCGGGCATCCCTTAGGCTTGTGGCTATGAGTATTTTTGCAGTTGAGTATGTCTACGACGCCGATTCCTCCGAACTGCGGAACGAGCACCGTCCCGCCCACCGCGAGTGGCTGCAGCGGCTGGCAGACGAAGGCCGCGTACTCTCCGCCGGCGCATTCGAAGACGGCGCCGGTGCGCTGCTGCTGGTGGCAGCTGCAGATGAAGCAGGCCTGCATGAGCTGCTGAAGGAAGATCCGTTTGCCAGCGTGGGAGCCATTTCCGGCATGAAGACCACCGCGTGGAAGCCGGCGATCGGCGCCTTTGCCGATCACGCCTAACCGGGCCGCTAAGCCCTGAGTGATATTCGCCCCTGCACCGCCGTCCCGGTCCGGGCCGGGGTGATAATAGGAAGGGCGCGTTTTTCAACGCGCGTTTCACAGCCAAATACCTGCCGTTTCGGCACATGGAGGACGTTTTGACCTCGGTCAACCTTGGAATGCCAGCTGCACCGCCGCCCACTCTCGCGCCGCGACGCAAAACCCGTCAGATCAAAGTGGGATCGGTAGGAGTTGGCTCGGACTCGCCCATCAGCGTCCAGTCCATGACCACCACCCCCACAACGGACATCAACGCCACGCTGCAGCAGATTGCCGAACTCACGGCATCCGGCTGCGACATTGTCCGGGTGGCCTGCCCGAGCGCCGACGACGCCGCCGCGCTGCCGATCATCGCGAAGAAGTCGCAGATTCCGGTCATTGCGGATATCCACTTCCAGCCGAAGTACGTTTATGCGGCGATCGAAGCCGGCTGCGCCGGTGTCCGCGTGAACCCGGGCAATATCCGCAAGTTCGATGACCAGGTCAAGCAGATCGCCAAAGAGGCCAAGGATGCAGGCGTGTCCATCCGCATCGGCGTCAACGCCGGTTCGCTGGACCCGCGCCTGCTGGCCAAGTACGGCAAGGCCACGCCCGAGGCACTGGTGGAATCCGCCGTCTGGGAAGCGTCCCTGTTCGAGGAACACGACTTCCACGACTTCAAGATTTCGGTCAAGCACAATGACCCGGTGGTCATGGTCCGCGCCTACGAGCTGCTCGCTGAACGCGGCGACTGGCCCCTGCACCTGGGCGTCACGGAAGCCGGCCCCGCCTTCCAGGGCACCATCAAATCCGCCACCGCTTTCGGCGCACTGCTCTCCAAGGGCATCGGGGACACCATCCGCGTGTCCCTCTCCGCTCCGCCGGTGGAGGAGATCAAGGTGGGCAACCAGATTCTGCAGTCGCTGAACCTGCGCCCCCGCAAGCTGGAAATCGTGTCCTGCCCCTCCTGCGGCCGTGCCCAGGTGGACGTGTACACCCTCGCCGAAGAGGTCACCGCCGGCCTCGAAGGGATGACCATCCCGCTGCGCGTCGCCGTGATGGGCTGCGTAGTAAACGGACCGGGTGAGGCACGCGAAGCCGATCTGGGTGTAGCCTCCGGTAACGGCAAGGGACAGATTTTCGTCAAGGGCGAGGTCATCAAGACCGTCCCCGAAGACCAGATTGTGGAAACCCTTATCGAAGAAGCGATGAGGATCGCGGAAGAGATGGGGGAAACCGAAGGTGAGGATGCTGGGACGGGTGGCCCCATGGTTACCGTCAGCTAAGCCGACGAGCGATATCCGCAGCGCCGCCTCCAGTGCGGCGCTGCGGATCCTGCGCGACGAAGACACCGTTGCGCTGTGGGACCTGGCCGCCGCCGACCCGGTGGCCAATATTTTTATGCTCTCCCATTTGGAGACCGCCCGAACCGCAGCACCCACGGCTGCCGGCGGGAAGGTTGTCGGCGTGTTCGACGCCGGCACCCTGATCGGTGCCTGCTGGTTCGGCGTCAATGTGGTGCCTGTGGGTCTGGATGCCGAGACCGGACCAGAAGTAGGACGCTACCTTGCCCGGTCGAGGAACCGCTTCTCATCCATCTTCGGTCCCGCCGAGGCCGTCCTCTCGATCTGGTCCGAGCTGCGGCATTCCTCCGCAGAGCCCTTTGACGTGCGTCCGGACCAGCCGCTGCTGCAGATGACCAGGGCCTCCGATATTCCGCCGGCCCCGGGCCTGCGTCCGGCCCGCCCCGCCGAACTCGACGTCCTGCTTCCCGCCTGCACCGCCATGTTCGAGGAAGAAGTGGGCTACTCGCCGGTCTCGAACGGGGACAGGCACTACCGCCAGCGGGTGAAAGGCCTTATCGAGCGCAGCCAGTCCCTGCTGGACCTCGATGCCGCCGGGCACGTGGTTTTCAAAGCCGAACTGGGCACGGTATCCAGCCAGGCAGTGCAGGTGCAGGGCGTCTGGATGAACCCCGAATACCGCGGACAGGGCCTGAGCCGTTCCTACATGTCGGCAGTGGTGTCCGCAGCCCTCGACGTAGCCCCCGTCACCAGCCTCTACGTGAACTCCTACAACACACCCGCCCGCGCCACCTACGAGGCCGTCGGGTTTGAGCAGGTCGGGACGTTCGCCACCATCCTCTTCTGATCCCCGTTTCTGAAGCCCGTTCCTGAAGTCCGCCGCAGCAGGCCGGGGCTGTGTCGTTATCCTCACCTGTCCGGCCTCGGCAGCGGCACGCGCTAGATTAGTAGGGAATACATCCCCTGAAGATGCAGCCGTACAGCTGCAGAAACGGATTCCTCGCGTGGTCCTTCGACTCTCCACCCTTTTCCTGCGCACCCTGCGCGAAGACCCGGCCGACGCCGACGTCGCCAGCCACCGGCTCCTGGTCCGGGCCGGCTACATCCGCCGTGCTGCTCCGGGCATCTATTCCTGGCTCCCGCTGGGCCTGCGCGTGCTGGGCAAGGTCGAGACCATCATCCGCGAGGAAATGGCAGCGATCGGCGCCCAGGAAGTCCACTTCCCGGCCCTGCTGCCGCGCGAACCCTATGAAGCGACCAACCGGTGGACGGAATACGGCGACAACCTGTTCCGGCTGCAGGACCGCAAGGGCGCCGACTACCTGCTGGCCCCCACGCATGAGGAAATGTTCGCGCTGCTGGTCAAGGACCTGTACAGCTCCTACAAGGACCTGCCCGTCTCCCTGTTCCAGATCCAGAACAAGTACCGCGACGAAGCGCGCCCCCGCGCCGGCCTGCTCCGCGGCCGCGAATTCATCATGAAGGACTCCTACTCCTTCGACATTGACGACGAAGGCCTGGAAGCCAGCTACCAGGCGCACCGCGGCGCCTACCTGCGCATTTTCGAGCGCCTGGGCCTGGAGATCGTGGTGGTCTCCGCCGTCTCCGGCGCCATGGGCGGATCCAAGAGCGAGGAATTCCTGCACCCGACCCCGGTGGGTGAGGACACGTATGTCCGTTCCGCCGGCGGTTATGCTGCCAACGTGGAAGCGGTCACCACCGTTGTTCCGGCCGACATCGATTACGCCGGGGCGCCCGAAGCGAAGGTGGTGGACACCCCGGACACCCCCACCATCGAGACCCTCGTGGCGGACGTCAACGCCCGCTTCCCGCGCGCGGAGGGGGAGTGGACCGCTGCTGACACCCTCAAGAACGTGGTCCTGGCCGTGACCCTGCCGACCGGCGAACGCCGCGTCGTCGTCGTCGGCGTGCCCGGTGACCGTGCAGTGGACCTCAAGCGCATCGAAGCGAACATTGCCGCGCACGTGGAGATCGGCGGCGAGCTGGACGTCGAGGCAGCCACCGACGAAGACATCAGGAAGCACCCCGGCCTGGTCAAGGGCTACATCGGCCCGGGACTGTCTGTGGAAGAGCCGGTGCTGGGCACCGAGTCCGCCACGGGCCTGCTCTACCTGGTGGATCCGCGCGTAGTCTCCGGCACCAGCTGGATCACCGGTGCCAACCAGCCCGGTAAGCACGTGATCGGCCTGGTGGCCGGCCGCGACTTCACCTGGGACGGCGTCATCGAGGCCGTGGAGGTCCGCGAAGGCGACGAAGCCCCGGACGGATCCGGAGCCCTTGAAGCTGCCCGCGGTATCGAGATGGGACACATCTTCCAGCTCGGCCGCAAGTACGCGGAGGCCCTGGGCCTGAAGGTCCTGGACAAGAACGGCAAGCTGGTGACCGTCACCATGGGCTCCTACGGCGTGGGCGTTACCCGTGCCGTGGCCGCGCTGGCCGAGTCCAACCATGATGAGAAGGGCATTATCTGGCCCCGTTCCGTGGCTCCGGCGGACGTCCACGTGGTGGCCACCGGCCGCGGCGAGGAGATCTTCACTGCTGCTGCAGAGCTCTCCGAAGCGCTGGAGGCCGCCGGGCTGGAGGTTATCTACGATGACCGTCCCAAGGTCTCCCCGGGCGTGAAGTTCGGTGACGCCGAGCTCATCGGTGTTCCGACCATCCTGGTGGTTGGCCGCGGACTGGCTGACGGCGTGGTGGAGATCAAGGACCGCGCCACCGGTGTTGCCGAGAACGTGCCGGTGGCCGAAGCGGTGGAGTACGTGCGCCGCGCCGCCGCGCAGTAGCCTCGGGTGGTTTCCGGTCTCGAGGAAGTCACGCTTGCCACCATCGCGCTAGTGCTGGTGGCAGGCTTGGCCGCCGGCTGGGTTGATGCCGTAGTAGGCGGGGGAGGGCTGATCCAGCTCCCGGCCCTGCTGCTGGTACCGGGCATTAGTCCGGTCCAGGCGCTGGCGACAAACAAAATGGGGTCAGTGTTCGGCACCACCACCAGTGCGGTGACATTCTACCGGCGCGCCCATCCGGACCTGCGGACAGCACTGCCCATGGCCGGCGTTGCCCTCGCCGGAAGCATGGGCGGAGCCGTGGTGGCGGCGTCGCTGCCGTCATCGGTCTTCAAGCCGATCATTGTGGCGGCTTTGGTGGCCGTAGCCATCTTCACCGCGACCAAGCCCACCGTGGGCGAACTGACGAAGCTCCGGCATTCCGGCCGCCGCCACTATGCGACGGCTGCCGGGATCGGGCTGGTGATTGGCTTTTACGACGGCATGATCGGGCCGGGCACCGGCTCCTTCCTGATCATTGCCATGGTTGCCCTGCTGGGCTACAACTTCCTCGCAGCCAGCGCCAAGGCCAAGATCGTCAACATGGCCACCAACATCGGAGCGCTGGCATTTTTCCTGCCGCACGGCTCCGTGCTGTGGGGTCTGGGACTGGTGCTTGGCCTGGCCAACATGGTGGGCGGCTACATTGGCGCCCGCATGGCAGTGACGCAGGGCAGCAGGTTCATCCGCGTGGTTTTCCTGGTGGTGGTGGGCGCGCTGATCATCAAGCTCGGCCACGACGTGTGGGTGGAGAACTTCGGCGGGTGAGCCCGGTGTACCCTCCGGCCGGGCAATAGCCCGGCCGGACCCGCCTACGCCGCCGGCAGGTCCCGAACCGCCGGAAGGCCCGGATGGCGGCGGCCGGATAACGCCGAGGCCACCCACACGGAACGGGCGGCATCTGCCCTCAATCCGAGCCGGACATACTCGAGGGCGTTGGCGACCTCGCGCAGGATGCTCCAGTCCACCGCCGCACTGCGGTCCAGTCCGGCGGCTGCACAGAGCCCTTCCAACCGCGCCAGCAGGGCATCTTCGGGCGCCTCCTGGTCAAGATCCTGCAGACGGTTCCACAACATAGGCGCCACCGCATACTCCGGCTCGCCGAACACCGCCTGCGGGTCAATGGCGGCATAATCCCCGCCGGCACCCGGCCTGGCCAGCACATTGGCGTAGTGCAGGTCCGCATGCACCAGCACATCCGCGGCGGAGCGCCTGCCCACGGCACCGCGGGTCTGGCACACCTCAAGGGCGGCCTCCAGCAGCCAGCGCTCAAAGGGCCGGTCCAGGGCGTCCCAGTCGGCCGGCAGTTCATCGGACAGCTGCTCGGCCCGTTCAGCCAGTGACGGAATGGCGGCCCACTGCGGCGACTCGGTTTCCGGCAGGCTCAGCACCCGCACCAGCGAACCCCAAATGCGCACCGCCTCAGGCAGATCCACATCCAGCAGCGTCCGCTCCGGGTTCAGGCGTTCGAGCACCAGGCAGGTCCCCGCAGCGTCCTGGTCCAACAGCCGGACGGCGCCGCGGCCGTTCCACAGCTGCAGGGCAGCAGCCTCCGTCGCCGCCTCCGGATGCGGAAACGGGAGTTTGAGGACAGCCGGACTGCCGGCCGTGGAGAGTACGGGAAGCACCAGGGCGCCGTGCCCGTGCCACGCCTGCCCGCCGGCGGCTGGATCCGGCACCAGCCGGAAGGCGGCCAGCCCCGCCTCTACGCGGTCCGGCAGCTCCTGAAGCCACGTGCGCCCGGCCCTGCTTCCGAGATAACGCCGGCGCAGGGCATCAGGTACGACGACGGCCGGTGCCATATGCGCCTCCTGGCAGTTGGGGACGGGAAATCAGTTCCACGGCAGATCATCGGGCACTGCCGCCAGGCCCGGGGCGGCCGGAACGGCTTCCGCATCACGGTACAGGTCCGTGGAGACAGTGCCCAGCCGCGAGATGGCCCAGCCACGCAGCGCGCCCTCGGACAACGCCACCAGGTCAGCGTAGACGGAGGGCAGACGCTCTTCCAGCAGCGGCAGGGAACCTGCGGGATCCTGCAGGAAATCCCCGTCCAGGCGATAGGCTGCCACCGGCGCGACCACGGGCAGGCAGACATCGGCCAGGAAGGGTACCGCAGCCGTCCCGCCCGCTTCATGGGCCTGGGCCAGCCGGCGCCATTCCGCGCCGTATTCACCCGCCTGCGGGTCCTGTGCCAGCGCCACCTCATAGGCGTAGGCGGTGCCCAGTTCCGCGTCGATGACCGCGTTCAGTGCTGCCGCGGCGTCGACCTTCTCCGGTGCTACCGCAACGGTGCCGGACCCGGCCTGGTCCGGACAGTCCTTCCCGGAACTGTCGGATCCGTTCAACGCCTTCGAAGCAGCAGTCCCTGCGCCGGCCGGGGCGGCGGACGTCCCGGTGAGGCCGGCATCCGGGCCTGCCTCGGGGACATCGAGGGCGTATAGGTCCGCCGTCCGCTCAGCCAGGACCTGCTGGGCTGCCCCGGTGGAGGCAAGCAGGCGTGCGGTGCCGGCATCGGCCCGCCAGGCCGAATGCAGGCTGGTCCGGGCCGACGCTGCGAGCTGACGTAGATAGCGTTCGGCGGCCTGTGTTTCCGCGTCCGGAGAATCCACTGCCTGGCGTCCCGCCGCCGGTTCGGAGGCGGCCCCGGAGGGAAATAGGGGTTCCTCGGTACTGGACCGGTGCCCGCTGCCCGTATCCCTGCCCGGACCGGCCAGCAGAGCGGCCTGTTCCTGCAGTACGTTCATCTGCCCTTCCAGCTCTGCAGCGGTGCGGCCGGACGCGCCCTCCGCCAGCACCCGGGCTTCAGCGGCCAGGCTGCGGGCCGAGGCGCGGGCCTCGGTGAGCGCGGTCTCCGAGAAGGTGCGGGGAGCATCCCGCGCGCCCGGGGTCCCGGCCACCATGCCGAAGCTGAGGATCACGGCCGTCAATGCGATAAACAACACAGCGCGGCCCAGGACGGCACCCGCCCGGGACCGGGTACGGGTGTGCCCCGGCTGGTTCACGGGGCGTTCGGCAGGCTTTTTCACAACACCTGATGATGTCACGAAGCCGCTCCGGTCTGCATCGATGCCTAACCGGTCGCGGAAAGTCGGTAGTCTAGGTATTACAACAACATCTAGTGGGAGGCAGCTATGGCGGTTCGGCCCAACCCCAAAAAAGACACGTCATCGGATTATCGGAAGAATGCGATGCGTGCGGAAGTAGCCGCAGAGACGCAGCGGCTCAAGACTTACCTGGCTCCCACGGTTCAGATGCAGGGCCTTTTCCTCGAAGACATCGAAATCAAGATGGCCGGTGCCCACCGCACGGTCCATGTTGTGGTGGATCTTCCGGAGGACCAGTCAGGCGGCGTGAGCCTGGACGCGATTTCCGTAGCGGCGCAGGCCGTTTCAGACGCGATGGACAATGACCCCCACGACGACGGCCGGCCCTACAGCCTTGAGGTTTCGTCCCCCGGGGTCTCCCGGCCCCTGACCGAGCCGCGGCACTGGCGCCGGAATGTCGGACGCATGGTCTCGGTCTCCGCAAGCCGCGGGGACGACATGATGGGCCGCATAGTTTCCGTCGATGACGACGGCGTGACGTTGATACCGGAAATCCCGGTCAAGAAAGGGATGAAGGCCAAGCAGGGGGACCCGGTCCACCTGCCGTTTGCCAACATCCGCAAGGGGCGCGTTGAAGTTGAATTCGCCCACCTTGAAGACGACCCGGCAGGCGAGGACGCCCCGGATGAAACCACAGCTGAGGAGGCCTAGATGGATATAGATATGAGTGCACTGAGGCTGCTGGAACGCGAACGGGAGATCCCCCTGGATCTGCTCATTCCGACCATTGAGCAGGCTCTGCTGGTTGCCTACCACAAGACCACCGGCGCGCAGGACACTGCACGCGCGGAACTGGATCGCAAGACCGGCCACGTGACCATTTGGGCCACGGAGGTCGACGACGACGGTGCTGCCGTGGGGGAGTTTGACGACACCCCGGCCGGGTTTGGCCGCATTGCCGCCAGCACCGCCCGCCAGATCATCCTGCAGCGCCTGCGCGATGTAGAGGATGACAACATCCTCGGCGAGTTCAAGGGCCGCGAAGGGGAGCTGGTCTCAGGCCAGATCCAGCAGGGCAACAACCCGCACATGATCCAGGTCAACCTCGGATCGGTGGAGGCGCTCCTGCCGCCGCCGGAGCAGGTGCCGGGGGAGAAGTACACCCACGGTTCCCGCCTGCGTGCCTTTGTCGTGGATGTGCGCCGCGGCTTCAAGGGCCCGTCCATCACGCTCTCCCGCTCCCACCCGGGACTGGTACGCAAGCTGTTTGAACTGGAAGTTCCGGAGATCGCAGACGGCAGCGTGGAAATTGTGGCCCTGGCCCGTGAAGCCGGACACCGCACGAAGATTGCCGTCAAGGCAAACGTCCCCGGCATCAACGCCAAGGGTGCGTGCATCGGTGAGATGGGTTCGCGTGTGCGTGCCGTTATGAACGAGCTGCACGACGAGAAGATCGACATTGTCGACTTCAGCGAGGATCCGGCGACGTTTATTGCCAACTCGCTCTCGCCGTCGCGCGTTAACTCGGTGACCATCACGGACGAGGACATGCGTGCGGCGCGTGTGGTGGTCCCCGACTACCAGCTGTCTCTGGCCATCGGCAAGGAAGGCCAGAACGCACGTTTGGCCGCCAAGCTGACCGGATGGCGGATCGACATCGTTTCCGACGCCAAGGCCTCCTAGGCCGGCAGTGCCGGAAGCCGATGCGGCGCCGGGCAGGAAAGGCGCTAGAATGTATAAGGCCGGATCACTTTCCGCCGCTCAGGCACCGGCAGCCGCTTCGGCCGCTGCCCCGGAAACCGAGCAGCGCCGGCGCCCGCATGTTCCGCAGCGAACATGCATCGGGTGCAGGAAAAAAAGTGATCAGGCTGTTCTGCTGCGGCTGGCGCGTGTCAGCATGGAAGGCGTTTACGCCGTCCGTGTCGATGAACGTCGCCGCGTGTCTGGCAGGGGTGCCTGGTTGCATCCCGACCCAGCATGCCTGCGACTGGCAGTGAAACGATCGGCATTTCCCCGGGCCTTCAAGGGCCCGGCGGGAATAACGGACGTTGAACGGTGGTTCAAGGCCCTTGAGAACGTTCCGACCGGGAACGGCCTCGAAACCGTCCAACCTGAAAGCGGGTCAGAAATCTGATGGAAACCCGATGAGTACCCAGCGATGAGTGCTTTGTTGTGCTCTGTGATGGGCCCCGCTGTAACTGCAGTGGAAGCCCGCAGCAAATAGACGGTTCGTACCTGGCTCGGTGCGGACCGAGACAGGAGAAATGTGGCCAAGGTCCGCGTACACGAGCTTGCTAAAGAGCTCGGCATTACCTCAAAGGATGCAGTTGCAAAACTGCAGGAACTGGGCGAATTCGTCCGTTCCGCTTCCTCCACCATTGAGGCCCCGGTAGTAAAGAAACTTCGAGGCGCCTTCCCGGCGTCTGACAACAAGGCCGCCGCATCACCGGCGACCGATTCCAAGCCTGCCGCCGGCGATTCCACGCCGCGTCCGGCAGCATCTTCATCTCCCAAGCCCGGCAAGCCGGCTCCGGCAGCACCCGCTCCCGCAGCACCGGCCGCCGAGCAGGCAGCCGCTCCGGCAGCCCCTGCACCCGCAGCTCCGGCTCCGGCAGCACCCGCTCCCGCAGCGCCTGCCGCTGAAACGGCTGCACCGGCCGCACCCGCACCGGCTACGGAAACCCCTGCACCGGCAGCCGAGGCTGAGAAGCCCGCCTCGCAGGCACCCCGTCCCGGAAGCACACCGCGTCCCGGCGCCGGCGGTCCCCGTCCGGGCAACAACCCGTTTGCCACCTCCCAGGGCATGCCCCGGCCACGCGGCCGGGGTGAAGGCGAACGTGGAACCGGCGCACCGCGTCCGGGCAACAACCCGTTTGCCACCTCCCAGGGCATGCCGCGTCCGGGTGGACGCCGTGACGAGACCGAACGCCCGGGTACGCCCGGTGCCGCAGGCCCGCGTCCCGCTGCCGGTGCAGGTGGACCCCGTCCCGGTGCGCCGCGTCCGGGTGCACCGCGTCCCGGTGCACCCCGTCCGGGTGCACCGCGCCCGGGTGGCGCACCCCGTCCGGCCGGTGCCGGCGGAAACCGGCCTACGCCGGGCATGATGCCCAACCGCACCGAGCGTCCGGCAGCCCCGGGCCGCCCGGGTGCCGGTGGCGGACCCCGCCGCGGACCGGGCGGAGCCCCGGGTACCGGTGGCGGCGCACCCGTTGGCGGCGGCTTCGGTAAGGGCGGCCGCGGACGCGGCGGCACTGCCGGTGCTTTCGGCAAGGGCGGCGCAGGCCGTGGCAAGCAGCGCAAGTCGAAGCGGGCAAAGCGGCAGGAACTGGAGCAGATGTCAGCTCCGTCGCTGGGTGGCGTTTCGGTACCCCGCGGCGACGGCAACACTGTTGTCCGTCTGCGCCGCGGTGCGTCCATCACGGACTTCGCCGACAAGATTGAGGCAAACCCGGCTGCACTGGTGACCGTGCTCTTCCACCTCGGTGAAATGGCAACGGCCACCCAGTCCCTGGACGAGGAGACCTTCGGTGTCCTCGGCGAGGAGCTGGGCTACAAGATCCAGGTTGTTTCCCCCGAAGACGAAGAGCGCGAACTGCTGAGCAGCTTCGACATTGACTTCGAGGCCGAGCTGGAAGCCGAAGGCGACGACGAGCTTGAAGCACGTCCTCCGGTAGTCACCGTTATGGGTCACGTTGACCACGGTAAGACCCGCCTGCTGGACGCCATCCGCAACTCCAACGTTGTTGAGGGCGAACACGGCGGCATTACCCAGCACATCGGCGCCTACCAGATCGACTTCGATCATGAGGGCACCGAACGCGCCATCACCTTCATCGACACCCCGGGCCACGAGGCGTTCACCGCCATGCGTGCCCGTGGTGCCAAGGTCACCGACATTGCGGTCCTGGTTGTCGCAGCCGACGACGGCGTTATGCCGCAGACGGTGGAAGCACTGAACCACGCACAGGCAGCCAACGTGCCGATTGTGGTGGCAGTGAACAAGATCGATAAGGAAGGCGCCAACCCGGAGAAGGTCCGCGGCCAGCTGACCGAATACGGCCTGGTTCCCGAAGAATACGGTGGCGACACCATGTTCGTTGAGGTCTCTGCCCGCCAGAACCTGAACATCGATGCCCTGCTCGAGGCCGTTCTGCTGACCGCAGATGCTGCCCTGGACATGCGCGCCAACCCGGATAAGGATGCCCGCGGCATCGCGATCGAAGCGAACCTGGATAAGGGACGCGGCGCGGTGGCAACCGTGCTGGTCCAGTCCGGCACGCTGAAGGTCGGCGACACGATCGTGGCAGGCACGGCCCACGGCCGCGTCCGTGCCATGTTCGACGAGAACGGCGACAACGTCACCGAGGCAGGGCCTTCACGCCCGGTCCAGGTGCTCGGCCTGTCCAACGTTCCCCGTGCAGGCGACACCTTCTTCGTGACGGACGACGAGCGTACCGCCCGCCAGATCGCTGAAAAGCGTGAGGCAGCGGACCGCAACGCCGCCCTGGCCAAGCGCCGCAAGCGCATCAGCCTTGAAGACTTCGACAAGGCAGTGGCCGAGGGCAAGGTTGACACCCTCAACCTCATCCTCAAGGGTGACGTCTCCGGTGCCGTTGAAGCCCTGGAAGACTCGCTGCTCAAGATCGACGTCGGCGAAGGCGTGCAGCTGCGCGTCATCCACCGCGGCGTTGGTGCCATCACGCAGAACGACGTCAACCTGGCGACCGTGGACAACGCGATCATCATCGGCTTCAACGTCAAGCCGGCTGAGCGTGTTGCCGACCTGGCCGAGCGCGAAGGCGTGGACATGCGCTTCTACTCGGTCATCTACGCAGCCATCGATGACATTGAGCTCGCCCTCAAGGGCATGCTCAAGCCCGAGTACGAGGAAGTCCAGCTCGGCACCGCCGAGGTCCGCGAAGTATTCCGTTCCTCCAAGTTCGGAAACATCGCCGGCTCGATCGTCCGCTCCGGTGTCATCCGCCGCAACGCCAAGGCGCGGGTTACCCGCGACGGCAAGCTCATCGGTGAGAACCTCACCGTGGACTCGCTCAAGCGCTTCAAGGATGACGCCACCGAGGTCCGGACGGACTTCGAATGTGGTATCGGTCTTGGCTCGTTCAACGACCTGCGCGAAGGTGACATCATCGAAACCTTCGAAATGCGCGAAAAGCCGCGCGTCTAACAACCGTGGCCGGGGCCGCCGGGAAACCGGCGGCCCCGTACCGGCCGGTTGTCCGGCCGTGGTGCGGCCCACCGCAAACGCACACAACGCCCGGCCTTCGCCGGCGCCGTTGTGCGCCCGATTGTTCTCAGGTAAGGAGAGGTAATGGCAGATCCAGCACGCGCTGCGAAACTCGCTGACCGAATCAAGGTAGTAGTTGCCCAGGCGCTCGAACGGCGGGTCAAGGATCCCCGGCTGGGCTTCGTCACCATCACCGATGCCCGGGTCACCAATGATCTGCAGCATGCCACGTTGTACTACACCGTTTTTGGCGATGAAGCACAGCAGGCTGACACGAAGGCCGCCCTGGAATCGGCGCGCGGAATCCTGCGTGCGGAGGTGGGCAAGAACATCACTGTCCGGCTGACGCCTACGCTCGAATTCGTGGCTGACGAGATTCCGGTCAACGCCGGGCACCTCGAGGAGCTCATCCGTGCGGCGAAGGAACGCGACGCCGAACTGGCGGCGCTGAAGGAAGGCGCCACGTACGCAGGCGACGCCGATCCGTACCGCAAGGATGAGGAAGACTTCGACGAGGATCTCGAGTCCGACGCTTCGGTGGACACCGAGTCAAAGTAGTTCCTGATGTCCCCGGCCCGCCCAGGCGCCGGGCCCAAAAGGGGTAGGAAACCGCTGACGGTTTCCTACCCCTTTTGGCGTTAAGCCGCTGAGCGTTTCCCCGCCGGCTGCGGCAGTGCCGGGCGCCCGGGGAGCCGGCCGAGCCCTTCGAGCAGTTCGGCCCGGTCCCCGCACAGTGCAATCCGGATCCAGCCTTCACCGATTGAGCCGAAGGCCGTCCCCGGTGCCACCGCCACTCCCTGCCGGTCCAGGAAACGCAGTGTCCAGTCCCGTACGTTTCCACCGGATACATGGGATACATCAGCCCAGAGGTAAAAAGCCCCCTCGGCCTGCAGATAATTGATTCCCTTTTCATCCAGCACCGTGCAGGCTGCGTCCCGGTTGGCGCGGTAGTGCGCGGACGCCTCCTCTACATAGTCCTGCGGGCCGGTAAGGGCAGCCAGCGCCGCGTACTGGGACGGCGAGGCGACGCAGGAGACGATGGATTCCATAACGGTGTTCAGGACCGGCTCCATTCCGGCCGGAAGCACCAGGGCACCGATGCGCAGGCCGGTCAGACCGTACGTCTTGGACAGCGTCAGGGAAGTGATCACGCGTTCCCCGTCCACGCCGTCGAAAGCCAGCGGACTCACGTGCGGCACGTCGAAGGTGAATGCCTCGTAGCATTCGTCGGAAATGATCCACAGATCGTGCCGCCGGGCCAGATCAACCAGGTCCCGCGTCAGGTCGGCACTGAACACGGCGCCCAGGGGGTTGGAGGGGGAGTTGAGCAGGAGCACCCTCGTGCGCGGCGTCAAAAGCGCTTCAATGTCCTCGATGCGGGGCTGGAACCCGTGTTCGGGGTAGAGCGGATATTCCACGGGGACCGCGTGCAGCAGTGCGGCGGTCATGGCGAAGGTGGGATACCCCGGGTTGGGGACCAGGATCTCGTCCCCGGCGTCCAGCAGCACGCTCATGGCCAGATGCAGTCCCTGCTGGGCCCCGGAGGTGATGAAGACCCTGCCCGGGTCAACCTCCCGGCCAATGCCGGCACCTGTACGCTGCGCGAACGCCTGCCGCAGCGGCGCAATGCCGGCGTTGGGGGTGTATCCCGTTTCGTCGCGGTCCAGCGTGGCCCGCGCGGCATCCAGAATATGGCCCGGGGTAGGAAACCCCGGCTCGCCGATACTCAGCACAATGGAGTCCGGCCGGGCCCACGCCGCCTGGGTGATCTCCCGGATCTGGTTCGCCGGGACGCTTCGGACGTGAGGTGCAAGCTGTGCCATAGTCGAATGCTATCGCCGCTGCCCGAAAGCGTGCGTGCCCCGGAGGCAGTGCGTCGCAACATATACTGAAAGGCGTGAATTCAGGGCAGGTCCGTTCAGGACTGATTATTGTGGACAAGCCGCAGGGATGGACGAGCCACGATGTGGTCGGACGCCTGCGGAGGCTCGCCGGTACGCGGAAGGTCGGACACGCCGGCACCCTGGACCCGATGGCCACCGGAGTGCTGGTGGTCGGGATCAACAAGGCCACGCGCCTGCTGACCTATATAGTCGGCACCACCAAGACCTACGAGGCCACTATCCGGCTGGGTCAGTCCACGGTGACCGATGATGCCGAGGGGGACATCACTGCCGAAACCATTGCCGCAGCGGTGACCGATGAGGACATTCGGGCTGCCGTGCAGAACCTGACCGGCGACATTGAGCAGGTGCCCAGCAGCGTCAGCGCCATCAAAGTCAACGGTGAACGCTCCTACGCCAAGGTACGTGCCGGCGGCGAGGTTAACCTGCCGGCCAGGCCGGTCACCGTCTCGAGGTTCGAAATCCATGACATCCGCCGGGAGAACGGCGGCAAGCTGCGCGACGTCGATGTGACCGTGGAATGCTCCTCCGGCACCTACATCCGGGCCCTGGCCCGGGACCTGGGCGCGGAGCTGGGCGTCGGCGGGCACCTGACGGCACTGCGGCGCACCCGGGTGGGCCCGTTCGGCATCGAAGCGGCCTCCACGCTGGAGCAGCTGGCCGAAGAGCTGCGGATCACGGACCTCGACGACGCCGCCGCGGACCTGTTCCCGGTCCGGCACCTCAGCGCCGCGGAGGCGGATGACCTCTCCCACGGCCGCCGGATCAGTGCCACCGGAAGCGGCGTGCCGGCACCGGTTGCCGCCATGGACCCGCAGGGCCACGTGGTGGGCCTGCTGGAAGACAAGGGTGACCATGCCAAGGCCCTGCTGGTGTTCGCCCCCGGAAACGAGAAAGCATAGATGGCCGTGGATCCGCTTTTTATTATTGGTTTCCTGGTCTGCCTGGTGTCGGTGGTGCTGTGCATCGGCGCGGCCATCCTGAAGCAGGGCCCGAATGACCTGACCATTCTCTCCGCGGCAGCCGTGGAACTGTTCCTGCTGGTCTATGGCGTTGTTTCGCTGGTCCGGCTTGCCGGCGGGCAGGGGATTGCCGGGGAGGCGTGGGAGTTCTGGGGCTACCTGCTGACGGCCATGGTTATTCCCGTGGGCGCAGTCTGGTGGTCACTGATGGACCGCAGCCGCTGGAGCAACATAGTGCTCTCGGCTGTGGGGGTCACCGTATTTGTCATGCTGTTCCGCATGGAGCAGATCTGGGATGGAGTAAACCTGCTATGAACCGCAACACCGGATCCCGGAAGATCACCGGACTCCCCGACGGGGAGAACCCGGAGCCCGCAGCACGCAACGCCGGGCCGGGACGCCTGCTGGTTGCCGTGTATGCGATTTTCGCGCTGGCTGCCAGTGCACGGGCCGCCTTCCAGATCGCCACCAAGTTTGACCATGCCCCGCTGGCCTACCTGCTCTCGGCCTTCGCGGCAGCGGTCTACATTGTGGCGACGGTAGGCCTGGCCCGCTCCGGTCCCACCGCCTACAAGGTGTCGGTTGTTGCCGTAGGGGTGGAAATGGCGGGCGTGCTCGCCGTCGGATTCCTGGGCCTGTTCGATCCCGCCGCGCTGCCGGACGATACCGTCTGGTCCGGGTTCGGCAGCGGGTACGGGTATGTTCCGCTGGTGCTTCCCGCAATCGGTCTCTGGTGGCTCTACCGGCACCGGAGCGACGCCCGGCACTAGGGATAAGCATGCTTACCTGATTGGTGCGGCGGCGTGAGACGATGGCAGGAACAAGCAGCAGTGCCGATTTCGTCAGGGGAAGCCATGAGCAACGCAGCGCCAACGCCCGGAGAAACGCCACGGGAAACACCCGGCCGTCAGACCCCGCAGGACGGCGGCAGGGGAGCCGCACGGCCGCAGTCCCGGGACGCGGTAGCCGCAGGCAGCCGCACGGGCTCGGAGCCGGGCGAAACCGCAAGCCAGGGGTCTGCGCCCGCCCGCCCCTCCAAGGGTGGCGGGCAAAGCCGTACACGCACCAAGGCAGCCAAGCCCTACAAAACCAGCGATGACTGGGGTGTGTTCCGGACGGTGGTCATCGGCGTCGGTGTCCTGGTGGCCGGGTTCGGTCTCTACAACCTGATTACCGGAACGGCCGGACTGCCGGACGGCAGCGGGGGAGAGGTCAACCCCACACTGGAAAGCCAGTTCCGGTTCTTCTCCGCCATGATGGTGGGTGTGGGCGCCGCATTTGTCGCCATTGCCGTGAAATTCCAGTGGGCCAACATGCTGTGGCTGGTCTGCCTGATGGTTTTCCTGGGCGGCATCGGCCGGGTACTGTCCTGGGCGTTCTCCGGCACACCGCACTTCACCTTCATTGTGCTCATGATCGTTGAACTCGCCTTCCCGCCGGCGCTGCTCGTCTGGCACCGATTCATAGCCAAGACCAGCGAACTGCGCCGCGAATACAGCGGGCAGGGAACCCCGGAAACCGGGGGCTCCGAGCCCGGAGCCGCCGGCGGTGCCCGCTGACCGGCATTGATCGGACATAATGGATAGGTCCCGGCGCGGCCAACGCCCCGGTGGCTGAACCGGCCGTTGGACCGGCACTGGAGAATTCTGAAGGAGCCTGTGTGTACTACTGGAATGACCTGGCGGAGGTACCGGCCGGCATTGGTCCGACAGTAATCACCATCGGAAACTTCGACGGCGTGCACCTGGGCCACCAGCATGTCCTGGCCCGGCTGGTGAAAGCTGCCCGCGAGCAGGACGCCGCGGCGGTAGCCATTTCCTTTGACCCGCACCCCGCCCAGGTCCACCGTCCGGACACGGCTCCGGAACTGATTATGGGCACAGTGGACCGGGTCCAGGCGCTGGCGGACACCGGCCTGGACGGACTGCTGATGATGCACTACAGCCTCGACCTGGCCGCGCTCACTGCCGAAGAATTTGTCCGCACGGTCCTGGTGGACGCCCTGCACGTCAAAACCGTGGTCATAGGCCATGACGTCCGGTTCGGCCGGGGCAACGCCGGAGACCTGGAGACCATGCGCGAACTGGGCCGGGAACTCGGCTTTGGCGTGGAGGCCGTGGATGATTTCGGCGCCCTGCCGGACGGGCCGGAGTCCGGCCGGCGCTGCTCCTCCACCTGGATCCGCGAAGCCCTCCGCGAAGGGGACGTCAGGACTGCCGCCCGCCTGCTGGGCCGCACGCACCGGATGCGCGGAGAAGTGGTGCACGGTGCAGCCCGCGGCCGGGAACTGGGTTTCCCCACAGCCAACCTTGCCACCGATGCCTCCGGGCTGATCCCGGCAGACGGGATTTACGCAGGCTGGCTGGTGGACGAGTCCGGGGCCCGCTGGCCCGCAGCTGTGTCCGTCGGATCCAACCCGACGTTTGAGGGCGTAAGCCGGCAGGTTGAAGCGCACGTTATCGACCGCCCCGCGGAGCAGGTTGAGGACTTTGATCTGTACGGCCAGCATGTAGTGGTGGAATTCGTGGAGCGGCTGCGCGGCATGGTGGCCTACACCGGACCGGAGGCCCTGGTGGAGCAGATGCGTCTGGACGTGGAACGCACCCGCAGCGTCCTTTCGACAGAAAGCGGCATGGCCGGGTAAACTGGATTCAAATTCGGCTGCGGTCCGTGGCGGCTGAATTTCTTTGTGTCTGAGGACGTGAGTCCGAGGAACACGAAGATTCCCGGCAGCGAAGTGCTGACTCGGGCCTCACGGCACAACTCTAGGAGTTACATTGGCACTCGATCCCGCCGTCAAGCAGGAGATCATCCGGGAATTCGCTCGGGCTGAAGGGGACACCGGTTCCCCCGAGGTTCAGGTTGCTGTGCTTTCACGGCGCATCCTCGACCTGACCGAGCACCTGAAGACCCACAAGCATGACCACCACACCCGCCGCGGCCTGATGGCCATGGTTGGTCGCCGTCGTCGTATGCTGACCTACCTGCGCGAGACCGACATCGCCCGCTACCGTGCGCTCATCGAGCGCCTCGGCCTGCGTCGATAGTCTTTGTGGAAGGCGGCACCTGTGCATCCGCACGGGGAGCCGCCTTTTGCGCAGGCAGGCATGGACACCGGGAAAGCCGGAAGCGCACCTGTCTGAATCGCGAACGGTCCCTGCAGTACAGCTGCGGGGACCCGCAAAGAAATACCTAAGCAGTAAGCAGTACAGCAAAACACCATAGGAGTCAGCCAGCATCGCAGCATTCGCGGTCCTCGGTAGTGGTCTCCGGGAGATATCCGCCCGTGGACCTCGATCGAAGACCGGGTGTTGAACGTACGGCCCATGCCGTGCGGAAGGAAGTTTTGAAACGATGCTGGGTGCCTCCGCCCACAGAAGAAACGGAGGTGGCTCTCATATGGAGGGTCCCGAAATTCAGTTCTCAGAAGCCGTCATTGACAACGGCAAATACGGCAAGCGCGTCATCCGGTTCGAAACCGGCCGCCTTGCCCAGCAGGCAGCCGGCGCGGCAATGGTCTACATCGACGAAGACACCGCACTGCTCTCGGCTACGTCCGCCGGCAAGTCCCCGCGTGAAGGCTTTGACTTCTTCCCGCTGACCGTGGACGTCGAGGAGCGTATGTACGCTGCCGGCCGCATCCCGGGCTCGTTCTTCCGCCGCGAAGGCCGTCCGTCCACCGAAGCCATCCTGGCCTGCCGCCTGATGGACCGCCCGCTGCGCCCCGCCTTCGTCAAGGGCCTGCGCAACGAGGTCCAGGTAGTCGTCACCGTCCTGGCGATCAACCCCGACGTGCTCTACGACGTCGTCGCGATCAACGCTTCGTCCATGTCCACCCAGCTGAGCGGCCTGCCGTTCTCCGGCCCGATCGGCGGCGTCCGCGTTGCCCTGGTCGACGGCCAGTGGGTTGCCTTCCCGAAGCACTCCGAACTGGAGCGCGCCGTCTTCTCCATGGTGGTTGCCGGCCGCATTGCCGGTGACGACGTCGCCATCATGATGGTCGAGGCCGAAGCCACCGACAACGCCTGGAACCTCATCAAGGACGAGGGCGCCACCGCCCCGACCGAAGAGATCGTTGCTGAAGGCCTGGAAGCGGCGAAGCCGTTCATCAAGGTCCTGTGCGACGCCCAGTCGGACCTGGCAGCACGCGCCGCCAAGCCCACCGTCGAGTTCCCGATCTTCCTGGACTACCAGGATGACGTGTACGAGGCCGTTGAAGCCGCAGCCGCAGCCAAGCTGGCCCAGGTCTTCTCCATTGCCGACAAGCAGGAGCGCGACGCCGCAGCCGACGTCCTCAAGGACGAAGTCAAGGCCGAGCTGGCCGAGAAGTTCGAAGGCCGCGAAGGCGAAATCTCCGCTGCCTTCCGTTCCGTCACCAAGCAGGTTGTGCGCCAGCGCATCCTCAAGGAGCAGGTACGCATCGACGGCCGCGGCCTGACGGACATCCGCCAGCTCACCGCCGAGGTTGAGGTTCTGCCCCGCGTGCACGGCTCGGCAATCTTCGAGCGCGGCGAAACCCAGATCCTGGGCGTCACCACGCTGAACATGCTGAAGATGGAACAGCAGATCGACTCGCTGTCCCCGGTGACGCGCAAGCGCTACATGCACAACTACAACTTCCCGCCGTACTCCACCGGTGAGACCGGCCGCGTGGGTTCGCCCAAGCGCCGCGAAATCGGCCACGGTGCCCTCGCCGAGCGCGCCCTGGTTCCGGTGCTGCCTTCGCGTGAAGAGTTCCCGTACGCCATCCGCCAGGTCTCCGAAGCCCTGAGCTCCAACGGCTCCACCTCCATGGGTTCGGTCTGCGCCTCGACGCTGTCCATGCTCAATGCCGGTGTCCCGCTGCGCGCTCCGGTTGCCGGTATCGCCATGGGCCTGGTCTCCGACCAGGTTGACGGCGAAACCCGTTACGCCGCCCTGACCGACATCCTCGGCGCCGAAGATGCCTTCGGCGACATGGACTTCAAGGTTGCCGGTACCTCCGAGTTCGTCACGGCCATCCAGCTGGACACCAAGCTCGACGGTATCCCCGCCTCCGTGCTGGCAGCAGCGCTGAAGCAGGCCCGCGAAGCACGCCTGCACATCCTGGATGTTATGCAGGCTGCCATTGACGCTCCGGACGAACTCTCCGAGTTCGCTCCGCGCATCATCTCGGTGAAGATCCCCGTGGACAAGATCGGCGAGGTCATTGGCCCGAAGGGCAAGATGATCAACCAGATCCAGGAGGACACCGGCGCTGACATCTCCATCGAAGATGACGGCACCGTCCTCATCGGTGCAACCGACGGCGGCTCCGCCGAGGCTGCCCGCTCGGCGATCAACGCGATCGCCAACCCGCAGGTCCCCGAGATCGGCGAGCGTTACCTCGGTACGGTAGTGAAGACCACCACGTTCGGTGCCTTCGTCTCCCTGACCCCGGGCAAGGACGGCCTCCTGCACATCTCCGAGCTGCGTAAGCTCGCCGGTGGCAAGCGCGTGGACAACGTCGACGACGTTGTCTCCGTGGGCCAGAAGGTCCAGGTGGAAATCACCAAGATTGATGACCGCGGAAAGCTTTCGCTCTCCCCGGTGGTTGCCGATGACGCCGAAGGCGCCGAGGCAGCAGAAACCGAGTCTGCAGAGTAAATGCCGGACTTTTCCGATGGAAACCGTCCCGTGACTCCTTCTTCGAAGGAGCACGGGACGGTTGTCCAGCTTCCGCTGACCACCCTGCCCTCCGACCCGACCCTGGTGGTCGGCACTCCGGGAGGCGCCGTTGTGCGCCGATCGGTGCTGCCCGGCGGTGTCCGGGTCCTGACGGAGGAAATGCCGGGCCAGCGCAGCACGGCCATCGGATTCTGGGTTGGTGTCGGCTCGCGGGATGAAGCCGCGGGCCGGCACGGCTCCACACACTTCCTTGAACACCTGCTGTTCAAGGGCACCACGCGTCGTTCGGCGATGGATATCGCCTCGGCTTTTGACGAAGTGGGCGGCGAGTCCAACGCCGCGACTGCCAAGGAAAGCACCTGCTACTACGCACGCGTGCTGGACACTGATCTGCCCATGGCCATCGACGTTATTACCGACATGGTCACCTCCGCGGTCCTGGATCCCGAAGAGCTGGAGCAGGAACGCGACGTCATTCTTGAAGAGATCGCTATGGACAATGACGATCCGGCTGATCTCTGCCACGAAAAGTTCTCCGAGGCCGTGCTGGGGGATCACCCCCTGGGACGCCCCATCGGCGGCACCCCGGAAGCGATCCGCAGCGTCTCGCGCGAGGCCGTCCTGGACCACTACCGGCGTTATTACCGGCCGGACGAGCTGGTGATCACCGCTGCGGGCGGCCTGAACCATGACCAGGTCTGCGACCTCGTCCTGCAGGCACTCCGCACGGCCGGATGGGAACTGGACCCGGCCGCCACCCCCTCGCCGCGGCGCAACACCGAACCGGCGCAGATCTCGGGCACCGCAGGTGTGCACGTGTTCAACCGGCCGGTGGAGCAGGCCAACATTGTGATGGGCTGCCCATCCCTGACCGCCACCGATGACCGCCGCTTTGCCATGAGCGTGCTGAACACCATTCTGGGCGGTGGTATGTCATCCCGCCTGTTCCAGGAGATCCGCGAAAAGCGCGGCCTGGTGTATTCCACGTACTCCTTCTCGGCGTCGTACGCGGACGCCGGCTACTTCGGCATGTATGCCGGCTGCTCGCCCGCCAAGACCCGCCAGGTCATCGACCTGCTGGGCAGCGAGCTCGAACGGCTCGCTGCCGACGGCGTGGAACCGGGCGAACTGGCCAAGGCACTGGGCCAGATTTCCGGTGGCATGGTGCTGGGCCTGGAGGACTCCGGCTCGCGGATGTCCCGGCTGGGCCGCGCCGAGCTGGTGAGCGGGGAGTTCATCGACATTGATGAGTCGCTGCGCCGGATCCAGTCCGTGACTGCTGAGCAGGTTCAGGCCCTGGCCGCCGAGCTGGCCGCTGCACCCCGGACCATCACCGTGGTGGGCCCGTTCGAGTCCGCGGCGGAACTGGGCTTCTAACTCTCCTGCAGGAGGCACACCCGGAGCCAGGCGCTCCCGGGTGTGCCTTTTTTGTGTGGTGAAGCCGCCAGCCTAGCCGCCGGCGAAGGGCGGAAGGATATCCACGACGTCGTCAGGGCCGAGCAGGCGGGACCTGTCCCTTGCCGCCACTTCGTTGACCAAAAACGTGCTGCGCCCTATGACCGTTGAGAGGACCGGCGTTCCCTCCGGTGCGTCCGGGTGCAGAGCGGCCAGCTTCTCCAGCATCTGGTCCAGCTGCAGGGGTCCTTCGTTGAGGGTTTCTTCTTCTGTGCCGGCTGCCGCTTTCGCAGCGCCGAAGTATCGGATCAGCACCTAGCCGCCTATCGCGCTCATGGTTCGTTCGGGTTGTACATAATCCGCTGCCCCCAGCCCGGCATGGTCCATGCCGTGGGCCTTGGGCTTGCCCCACATGGCTTCCTGCCAGCGGCGCAGCACGGCGTCATCATCCGCGCCGCTGCGCAGCAGCGCCAGCAGATCGGTTTCCTCGTGGGAGAAGAGGCAGCTGCGCACCTTCCCTTCGGCGGTAACCCTGGTCCGCACACAGTCGGCGCAGAAGGGCTCCGTCACGGAGGCAATGATGCCCACGGTGCCGGCGACGAGGTCCGGGGTTGCCCGCCGCCGCACTTCCCAGCGCTCGGCCGGGGCTCCGTTGCGCCGGCGAGGATCAGGGGTCAGTACAAAATCCCGCTCCAGCAGGGAACGCATTTCGGCGGCGGTGATCATCCCGTCCCGTGTCCAGCCGTGGTCTGCATCTAGGGGCATCTGCTCAATGAATCGCAGTTCGAAGCCGCGGCTGACGGCCCATTCCAGCAGGTCCGGCGCCTCGGCGTCGTTGATTCCGCGCATCAGGACGGCATTGATTTTCACCAGGCCGAGTCCGACCCGCGCCGCCTCTTCCACGCCGCGCAGGACGCGGTCCAGGAACGGGCGGCGGGTGAGCTGGGCAAACGTGTCGGGATGCAGTGAGTCGAGGGAAACATTGATCCGGGTCAGGCCCGCGTCCTTGAGCGCCTGTGCCTTCTTATCCAGCCCCAGAGCGTTGGTGGTCAGTGAGATCGGCAGGTCCGGATGGTTGGCGCGGATCCCGGCCACAATCTCCACCAGGTCGGCACGCACCAACGGTTCGCCGCCGGTCAGGCGCAGCTCGCGCACCCCCAGGCGGTCCACGCCGATACGCACCAGACGGACAATCTCATCGCGGGAGAGGACCTTGTCCCGGGCCAGCCAGTCCAGCCCTTCGGCCGGCATGCAGTACGTGCAGCGCAGGTTGCATTTATCCGTCAGGGACAGCCGCATATCAGTGGCGCGCCGCCCGTACCTGTCCAGCAGACCGTCCGCGGGGGAGAGCGCAGGCGATACGCCGTGCTCGGCGGCCGGCGGACTGTCTGGTGTACTGGTTTCTGCGGGATTGGATCCCGCAGGCAGGCGGGAAGGTCCAACGGCAGGCATTCCCAGCTGTATTCCCATCCCTCGAGGTTACGCCCTTTCACAGTTAGGCTCTATAAATGCGCTTTGTAATCCGGCCCCGCCGGACCATGGCCGTGTGTGCCGCGCTGATGCTGGCCTCGACGGCCGCTGGCTGTGCCGGCTCCGGGGCCCGCCCGGGGGAGGGGTCCGGAGGGATCACGGTCTTTGCCGCGTCGTCGCTGACCGATGTGGTGGAGACCTTTGACGCTGCCTACGACGGCGGCGGACGGCTCCGCGTCAACGTGGGCTCCAGCAGTCAGCTTGTGGCCCAGATCCAGTCCGGCGCCAAAGCCGACGTCGTCATCACCGCCGATAACGAGGCACTGGAGCCGGTGCGGCCGGAGCTGGCCCGGGAAACCGTGTTGGCGGCCAATCAGCTTGTACTGGCCCTTGCGCCGGGCAACCCCGCAGGCGTCGCCGTGTTACGCGATGTGACGGCGGACGGCATCCGCACGGCGCTGTGCGCCCCGGCAGTTCCATGCGGCAGGGCAGCGGACCACGTGCTCGAAACCGCGGACCTGCACCTGGCCGAACCGAGCCTGGAAGACAGCGTGCGGTCGGTGCTGACCAAGGTATCCAGCGGACAGGCGGACGCCGGGTTTGTCTACCGCACCGATGCGCTGGCCGCGGCGGACGCCGGCGTCACCTATCTCGCCCTTCCCGAGGCTCCGCCCAACCCGTATCCGGCAGCCCTGACATCCGTTGGCGCCGGCAACGATGCCGCGGCTGCCTTCTATGAATGGCTGCGCGGCCCGGAGGCGGCTGCCATCCTCGAAGAAGCCGGGTTTGTGCCCGCCGGGGACGGTGCCTGATGTCCCTGAAACCGCTGCGGGATGAACAGGTCCGTGACAGCATGCCCGGCCGTTCCGTCTCCGGGAAGAGTGCGCCGCTCAGCCGGGAGGCACGCGCCACCACTCCGGGCTGGCTGTGGATTCCCGCCTCAATGGCGCTGCTGCTGTGCGCCGGCCCCGTTGCGGCGCTTCTGCTCAACGTTCCGTGGACCTCGCTGCCCGAACTGCTGGGCTCCGGGGCGGCACGCACCGCGCTGGGGCTGTCCCTGGCCACGTCGCTGTGCTCCACGCTGATCTGCGTACTGCTGGGGCTGCCGCTTGCCGTCCTGTTCAGCAAGCTGCAGGGGCCCTGGATCCAGCTGATGCGGGGAGTGCTGCTGATACCGCTAGTGCTCTCACCGGTGGTCTCGGGCATAGCCCTGCTCTATTTCTGGGGACGGCAGGGGATTGCCGGGAAACTGCTGGGCGCCGCCGGGGTGGATGTGGGCTACTCGCCGGCCGCCGTCGTTATTGTCCAGGTATTCGTCTCGCTTCCGTTTTTTGTGGTGGCCTCGCTGAACAGCCTTTCAGCCGTGGACAAGGACATTGAGATGGCCGCTGCCACCTCCGGCGCCGGCCCCACTGCCATCCTCCGGCACATCACGCTGCCGCTGGCGCTGCCGGGAATTGTGGCCGGGGCGCTGCTGGCCTTCGCCCGGTCGCTGGGCGAATACGGTGCCACCATCACCTTTGCCGGCAGCATCGAGGGACGCACCCGGACGCTGCCCCTGCAGATAGAACTGAGCCTGAACTCCAACCAGCCGCAGGCGGCTCTGGGGATCTGCCTGATGCTAATTGCCCTGTACCTGCTGGTGCTGCTGCTCGCGCGGCTGGGCACCGGACGGCTGCTGCCGCGATGACCTTTACCGCCAGGAACGGCCTGCGTTCCACCGTGACGCCTCCGGGAATGCCGGCCTGCAAACGAATGGACCAGCCATGAACCGAACCCGGCGGGGCGGGCCCACCCCGCGTCCCACCCCGCGGCACACCAAGGGATGGGCCATCGCCGCAGGGCTGGTGGCCGCAGCGGTGGGGGTGGCTGCCGGTGAACTGCTGGCAGCGATCCTGAGCCCGTCCCTGTCACCGGTCTCCGCCGTCGGCTCCGCAGTGATTGATGCCGTTCCCGGTCCGGTGAAGGACGCCGCGATCGCCCTGTTCGGCACGGCCGACAAAGCCGCGCTCCTGACCGGCATGGCACTGATTATTGCCCTCGCCGCCGTCGCCGCGGGATGGCTGGAGCTCCGCCGCCCGCCGGCCGGGTCGCTGATCCTCGGTGCCTTCGGCGCTGCCGGCCTGGTTGCCGTGCTCAGCCGGCCGCAGGGCGGGCTGCTGGCGGTACTCCCGCCGGTGGCCGCCGGCGTCGTCGCCGTCCTGATCCTGCGCGCACTGGCCGCGCGCGTCCGTCAGCTCGCGGACGCGCGGACCCCCGACGCCGTCGGGGCCGGACGGCGCGCCGTCCTTGCCGCTGTGGGCGGGGGAGCGGCAGTGGCCCTGCTCGGCACGGCGCTCTCCGCCGTGGCCAGGGGCGGCCAGGCGGGGGTGCTGGCACTGCGTGACGCTGTGCGGCTGCCGGTTCCGGCCCGCGCGGCGGCAACCGTTCCGGCCGGTGCCGAACTCCCCGTGCAGGGGCTGCCGCCGCTGGTGACACCGGCCTCGGACTTCTACCGTATTGACACTGCCCTGAGCGTGCCGGTCATCGATCCGGACAAGTGGCGGCTGCGGGTCACGGGAATGGTGGACCGCGAGGTGGAGCTGACGTTTGCTGACCTGCTGGCCAAGCCGCTGCAGGAAAGCTACGTCACGCTGGCCTGCGTCTCCAATGAAGTGGGCGGGAACCTGATCGGCAACGCCCGGTGGCTGGGCTGGCCCGTGCGCGAGTTGCTCGCTCAGGCCGGCATACGGCCGGGTGCGGACATGGTCCTGTCCACCAGCAGGGACGGCTGGAGCGCCTCCACCCCGCTGGAAGCGCTGACCGATAACCGCGATGCCCTGCTTGCCGTTGGAATGAACGGGAACCCGCTGCCGCTGGAGCACGGTTTCCCCGTCCGGCTGGTGGTCCCGGGACTGTACGGCTACGTCTCCGCCACCAAATGGGTCACCGAGCTGCGTGTGACGCGCTTTGCCGATGAGACGGCGTACTGGACCGAACGGGGCTGGGGCGAGCGCGGACCGGTCAAGCTCTCCTCCCGCATTGACGTCCCCGGGCGGAACCCGGTGTCTGCCGGCACGGTTACCGTGGCCGGGGTGGCCTGGGCGCAACACACCGGCATCAGTGCCGTGCAGGTCCGGGTGGACGACGGCGAGTGGCAGGATGCGCAGCTGGCGCCGGGCATTTCGGCGGACACCTGGCGGCAGTACTCGCTGCCGGTGGAGCTGACCCCCGGCGGACATGACCTGAGCGTCCGCGCCGTGGATGCCAACGGTACAAGGCAGGCGGAGGAGAAACGCCCCGTGCTGCCCGACGGCGCCACCGGCCTGCATACAATTCGGGTGACGGCACGGTGAGGCACGGAACCGCCCGGCCGGATACCGCATCAGCTAGGAGGACAATGTCCGGACAATCCGCCCCGCAGGGAACCGAAGGAACCGACACCGGCACGGACGCTGCGCCCGGTCCCGGTCCGCGGAGTGTTGCGGCGCACCAGGCGGCCGTCGCGGAGCTGCTGCGGCACTGGTTTGAAGCACACCCGCCGGCTGCCGAAACCGTGCCGGTGGCGGAGGCCGCGGGCCGGGTCCTGGCCGCCGATGTGCATGCGCCGGGAAACCTTCCGCCGTTTACCAATTCCCAAATGGACGGGTATGCCGTGCGCTCAGCGGACCTGGCAATGCCGGCCGGGGAATCGGCCGGAGAATCCGCGGCCGCCGGTCCGGACGGGCGGGCGGTGGACGCCCGGATCCGCCTGGCGACAGCCGCCCACATTCCGGCCGGCAGCGTCCCGCCGCCGCTGCAGCCCGGCACCGCCGCACCCGTTATGACCGGTGCCATGCTGCCGGAGGGGGCGGACGCCGTGGTTCCCATCGAAGCCTGCGATCCCGACCATTTCCTGCCCGCGGGGACCGCGGGCACTGTTCAGCTTCCCGCCGGTATTCCGCCCGGCCGGTTTGTCCGCCGGGCCGGGAGCGACATTGCCGCAGGCGCACTGGCCCTGGCCGGCGGAACCGTCCTGGGTACTCTGCAGCTGGGACTGCTCGCCGGCCTGGGGCTGGACCGCGTTGCCGTGCGTCCGCGCACCAAGGTGCTGCTGCTGACCACCGGAGACGAAGTCCGTGAACCGGGCCAGCCGCTGGGCCCGGGGCAGATTCATGACGCCAACACCACCCTGCTCCGTTCCTCGCTGGAAGCCGCCGGCGCCCGCGTGCTGCGGTCACGGATCCTGGCCGATTCTCCGGCGGAATTCCTCGAACGGCTGCGGGCGGACATCGCCGCAGACGCTCCCGATCTGGTGCTTACCTCCGGCGGGATCAGCAAGGGTGCCTACGAGGTGGTGCGCCAGGCGCTGGCGGCCGCGGAGGTCCGGTTCCTGTCCGTTGCCATGCAACCCGGCGGCCCCCAGGGGATCGGCACCGTGGACGGGGTGCCCTTCCTGGGCTTCCCCGGGAATCCGGTCAGCTCCCTGGTGTCCTTTGAAATGTTTCTGCGCCCGGCCCTCGCAGCGGTCACCGGCACGCCGCGCCCGCGGGTGCAGGTGCAGGCACGGCTGACCGAACCGCTGCAGAGTCCGCCCGGGAAGCACCAGATCCGCCGCGGCCGGTACTGCCCGGACGGGACCGTGGTGCCGGTGGGCGGCCCCGGCTCGCACCTGATGCATGCCCTGGCCTCTTCCAATGCGCTCATCTCGGTTCCGGTGGGCACCGAAAAGCTCCCCGAAGGCGCGGAAGTGACAGTATTGCTTGTGGACTAACAGCTGAACCATCCCGCAGTGCCCCCATCCGGGCGCCGCATGCCGAAAGGACGCCCCGTGAGCGCCGAACCTGATAACCACCAGACCGCCGGATTAACGCATGTCCGCGATGACGGCTCAGCACACATGGTGGATGTCTCCGGCAAGCCCGAAACCACGCGGCAGGCCACGGCACAGTCCGTGCTGGTTACCACCGCCGACGTCCTGCGGCTGATCGCCGACGGCGGCCTGCCAAAAGGCGATGCCATCGCCGTCGCCAGGGTGGCCGGGATCATGGCCGCGAAACAGACCTCCAACATCATCCCGCTCTGCCATCCGCTGCCGCTCACCAAGGTCACGGTGGACTTCACTCCGCGGGACCAGGACGTCCTGGTGGAGGCCACCGTAAAGACCAAGGGGCTTACCGGCGTCGAAATGGAGGCCCTCACTGCCGCCTCGGTGGCCGCGCTGACGCTCTACGACATGATCAAGGCGGTGGATAAGCACGCCCGGATCACTGACACCATGGTGCTGGCCAAGTCCGGCGGCAAGAGCGGAGACTGGAAGCTGTGAGCACCCCCGTACCCGCGGCCCCGCGCCGCACCGCGGCCGTCCTGATCGCCTCCACCCGGGCAGCTGCCGGCGTTTACGAAGACGAATGCGGCCCGCTGATCGCCGATTGGCTGTACGCCCTGGACTATGACCTGGTGCTGGCGGAAGTAGTGCCCGACGGCGATGAGATTTCCGCTTCCCTGCGGCGGATCCTCGCCCTGGCCCCGTCCGTCCTGCTGACCAGCGGGGGCACCGGCCTGAGCCCGGATGATGTCACCCCGGACCTGACCGAACCGCTGCTGGACCGGCAGCTTCCGGGGGTCATGGAGGCCATCCGTGCCAAGGGGCTCGCATCCACACCCATGGCGGCGATCAGCCGCGGATACGCAGGCACCGCCGGCGGCACCTTTATTGTGAACCTGCCCGGGTCCCCGTCCGCCGTCGCCGACGGGCTGGCCGTGCTGGAACCGATCATCGGCCACATCTGCGGCCAGTTGGAAGGCAAGCGTGAACACTAGCGAAGTCCTGCGGGCCACAGTCTCCGCCGAACCCCTGAGCACCGCCGAGGCAGAACGCCAGGCCTGGTCACCCGAGTGCGGAGCCGTAGTGCTCTTCAGCGGCATTGTCCGCAACCACGACGACGGCAAAACGGTGACTTCCCTCGGCTACAGTGCCCACCCCACCGCCGCAGCGGTCCTGGCGCAGGTGGCGGGGGAAATCGCGGCGGCGTACGACGGCGTCCGCATCTGGGTGGGACACCGCACCGGAGCCCTCGAGATCGGTGACGCCGCCCTCGTGGCCGCCGTCGCCTCGGCACACCGCGGCACCGCGTTCGCCGCCTGCTCGGCACTGGTGGACGCCGTGAAGGCGAATGTGCCCATCTGGAAGGAGCAGGGCTTTACCGACGGCAGCACCGAGTGGGTGGGCGTCAGTGACCGGCCGTGAGCACCGGTAATCTTGAGGCTATGAAGGAAAAACTTGCCGTAGCGGTGCTCGGCGCCTCGGGCCGGATGGGATCCGAAGCCGTGGCCGCCGTCGAGGCAGCCGAAGACATGGAACTGGTGGCGGCCCTGGGCCGGACCGATCCGCTGGAAACGCTGGTCTCCGCCGGTGCGCGTTGCATTGTGGACCTGACCGTGCCGGACAGCACCGAAGCCAACGTCCGTTTCGCCGTCGAACACGGCATCCACGCCGTGGTGGGCACCACCGGGTGGGATGCTGACCGGCTGGCCCGGCTGCAGGAGCTGCTTCAGGCCTCCCCGGGTACCGGTGTGCTCATTGCCCCGAACTTTGCGCTCGGCTCGGTCCTGGCAACTGCCTTCGCCGCGAAGGCCGCACGCTACTTCGAATCAGTGGAACTGATCGAACTGCACCACCCGGACAAGGTGGACGCGCCGTCGGGCACAGCAGTCCGCACCGCCTCGCTGATCGCACAGGCACGCGAGGAGGCAGGGGTGGCACCGTCCCCGGACGCCACCACCAAGGAGCTCCCGGGAGCCCGCGGCGCCGACGTGGACGGTGTGCACGTGCACTCGGTCCGGCTGCGCGGGCTTGTGGCCCATCAGGAAGTACTCCTGGGCGGTCCCGGCGAGCAGCTCACCATCCGGCATGACTCCTTTGACCGGGCCTCCTTTATGCCCGGCGTCCTGCTGGGACTGCGGCAGGTTGCAGAGCATCCCGGACTGACCGTCGGTCTTGACGGCTACCTCAACCTGAACGACTAAGGATCACGTTGTCTTTCTTTTCCGGCCTCTTTTCCAACCGTGCCAAGCTCGGCGTGGCGCTGGTGACCCTGCTGCTGCTTTTTTACCTGGTGGTCTCCGCGCAGCGCGGCTGGCTGCTGCTGACCTCCCCGGAAATCCCGGCCAAACTCATGGGCGCCGCCTACCTGGTACTGCCGGTGGTGGGTGCATGGGCCCTGATCCGTGAACTGACCTTCGGTGCCCGGACGGAAAAGATGGCTTCCATCCTGGCCGAGGAGGGCCGGCTCCCGGTTGACGACCTGCCCCGGACACCGGGCGGACGGATTGTTCGCGCCGCTGCCGACGCGCAGTTCCCGCAGTACAAGGCGGAAACGGAAGCAGCCCCGGAGGACTGGCGCAGCTGGTTCCGGCTGTCCTGCGCCTATGACGCCGCGGGGGACCGGACCCGGGCACGGCGTGCCATGCGGCAGGCCGGCAAGCTGTTCGGCTCAAGGGGCAACTGACCCGCTCCGGATTTCTCCTGCATTTCCTTTCTACCGGTAACCCGGCGGGTCAGCGTTTGCGCGCCGCCGTGCCCGCCCCTGACTTTCCGCGGGCCAGCCGGGATGCACCGGAGGTCAGGAACTCCAACGGCCCGCGTGCTTCGATGCGCTGGAACAGGATGGCCAGCACCACGTAGATTGTGGCCTGGATCCAGAACACCGGCATCGGCTCCAGCGGCGGAACCTGCAGGTCCACCACGCTCATGACCCACACATGCAGGCTGTAGAGCGTCAGCGTCATGGCGCCGGCGGCGGAGAGCGGCAGCAGCAGATTCGGGCGTGCCCGGGTGAGCAGCAGGCAGGCGCCCAGCACCGCGGCCGCGGTGCCGGCTGCGTGCAGCATGTCCAGGCTCGTATTGGAATGCGGCCCGGCCAGCGCCAGCCACCACCAGGACCCGGTCTGTTCCACCGGGCTGAGATTCACTTCCAGCATGCGCGCCAGCGGCCACCGCTGCCCGGACGCGGTTGCCTGCAGGGCATCGAAGCCGCCCAGTGAACCCAGCAGGTAATAGGAAAGGAACTTGGAGGTAACCGCTGCGAAAATACCGGCGGCGAGCAGCCCGACCTGTACCGACAGGTTTGTCAGCGTCAGCCGGCCGATGACCATGCCCAGCAGGATGTAGCTTAGCCACTGGAGTACGGGGTAGAAGCCGGTGACAAACACATCCGCCGCCAGGGTTGCCGGGGCGAGGAAGGAATCCCATGTGAGGTTTCCGTCAATCTCCGCCGGCGATAGATTCTCCAGCAGCCAGCCGCGCAGCAGGTAGGCGAGCACGGGGGAGGCGAGCAGCCATGCTCCCGCCCAAACGGCCAGGCGCCGCAGCGGCATCCCCACGAACGGCAGCGCCAGGAGGAACAGCACCGCGTAGTGGAAGAGGATAATGGCGATGCTGGTCTGCAACCCGCCCAGGGCCAGCCCGACGAGGGCAATAATCAGCGCACGGACCGCGATTCCGCGCCGGTCCCGGTTCACTGCCTTCGCTTCATGGGGCTGGCTGCCGCCCGTGAGCAGCGCCAGCCCGACGCCGGCCACCACGGCGAACAGGGCCGAGGACCGGCCGGAGAAGACCAGGCCGGTGAGCGTGCCGTACCCGGTTTCCTGGTTGTACAGCGGCAGGGTGTGGGTGGCGATCATACCCAGCAGGGCTATCCCGCGGGCAGCGTCGATGCCGGTGAGGCGGCGTTGGATCATGCACAGAATCGTCTCACGCACCGTCCAACCGGTTCACCTGCCCGCACCGGCGGCCGGCCGCGGGGGCGTTGTCCGTTTGCGCCACGTTGCGGGTAACGTTTTACCCATGGATTCACTAAACCGCACGCTTCCCTTCGGCACCCTCGTCACCGCCATGGTGACCCCGTTTACCGAGGACGGTGCAGTGGACTTTGACGCCACCGCCTACCTTGCGAACAAACTTGTCGAAGACGGCTGCGACGGCCTGGTGGTATCCGGGACCACCGGTGAAACCTCCACCCTGGAGGACAGCGAGAAGGAAGATCTGTTCCGGGTGGTTGCTGAAACCGTGGGCGGCCGGGCAAAGGTTATTGCCGGCACCGGCACCAACCACACATCCCACTCGGTGGAGATGGCCCGCCGCGCCGAGCGCGCCGGAGCCGATGGACAGCTCGTTGTGACTCCGTATTACAACAAGCCCACACAGGCCGGCGTCCTGGCGCACTTCGACGCCGTGAGCGCAGCAACGGACCTGCCAATCATGATTTACGACATTCCCGGCCGTGCCGGCATCGCACTGAGCACCTCCACCCTCATCCGGCTGGCGGATAATCCCAAAATCCTCGCCCTGAAGGACGCCAAGGCGGACTTTGCCGGAATTACCCGCGTGCTGGCCAACACCACGCTGGATGTTTACGCCGGAGATGACGGGCTGACCCTGCCATGGATGGCCGCCGGCGCCGTGGGCGTGGTGAGCGTCTCCGCCCACATCGCCACGGCTCAGTTCCGTGCACTGGTCGACGCCGCTGCCGCCGGGGACTTTGCCACTGCCCGCCGGATCCATTTCGAACTCGATCCCCTGATCCGTGCCGTGATGACGCATATCCCCGGTGCCGTCTCTGCCAAGCAGATCCTGGCCCTGCAGAAGGTCATTCCCAACCCAGTTGTCCGCCTGCCGCTGGTGGCGCCGGACTCCATCGAAATGGAGGCCGTCTACACTGACCTGGCCGAAGCCGGCATGGATTTCTCCCGGATCGGGGCGTAACGGACATGAGCGTAACCCCGGGCAGCGCGCTGCTCACCCCGCCGGCCCTGGAGCCCGGAACCCTGCGGATCGTCGCCCTGGGCGGACTGGGGGAGATCGGCCGGAACATGGCCGTGTTCGAGATCGACGGCAAGCTCCTGATCGTTGACTGCGGCGTGCTGTTCCCGGAGGAAACCCAACCCGGAGTCGACCTCATCCTTCCGGACTTCTCCTACATCGAGGACCGCCTGGAGGATGTGGTGGGCGTGGTGCTCACGCACGGCCACGAGGACCACATCGGTGCCGTGCCGTACCTGCTGCGCCTGAAGAACGACATTCCCCTGATCGGTTCGCAGCTGACCCTGGCCCTGGTCGAAGCCAAGCTCCAGGAACACCGCATCAAGCCCTTCACCCTCACCGTCAGGGAAGGCCAGGTGGAACACCTCGGTCCCTTCGAATGCGAATTCGTGGCCGTCAACCACTCCATCCCCGACGCCCTGGCCGTGTTCATCCGCACCGAGGCCGGCACCGTGCTGCACACCGGCGACTTCAAGATGGACCAGCTGCCGCTGGACGGCCGGATCACCGACCTGCGCGCCTTCGCCCGGCTCGGCGAGGAAGGCGTGGACCTGTTCATGGCGGACTCCACCAACGCCGACGTCCCCGGCTTCACCACCGCCGAACGCGAAATCGGCCCCGTGCTGAACGAGCTCTTCGGCAAGGTCAGCAAGCGGATCATCGTTGCCTCCTTCTCCTCCCACATCCACCGTGTGCAGCAGGTCCTCGACGCGGCCGCGGCCCACGGACGCTACGTATGCTTTGTGGGCCGTTCCATGGTCCGCAACATGGCCATTGCCGAGAAACTGGGCTACCTGAACGTGCCCGAGGGCATCCTGGTGGACCTGAAGAACGTGGATGACCTGCCTGATGACAAGGTGGTGCTGATGTCCACCGGCTCGCAGGGCGAACCCATGGCCGCCCTGTCCCGGATGGCCAACGGCGACCACCGGATCAGCATCGGCAAGGGAGATACGGTCATCCTTGCCTCGTCCCTGATCCCGGGCAATGAGAACGCCGTCTTCCGGGTCATCAACGGACTGATGCGCCTGGGCGCCGATGTTGTGCACAAGGGCAACGCGAAGATCCACGTCTCCGGGCACGCCGCAGCGGGGGAACTGCTCTACTGCTACAACATCCTGCGGCCCAAAAACGCCATGCCGGTCCACGGCGAAACCCGGCACCTGATTGCCAACGGGCGGCTTGCCGCTGCCACCGGCGTGCCGGAACAGAACATCATCCTGGCCGACGACGGCACTGTGGTGGACCTGCGCGGGGGCAAGGCCCGGGTGGTTGGTGAGGTTGAATGCGGATTCGTCTATGTGGACGGCTCCAGCGTCGGCGCCATCACCGATACGGACCTGAAGGACCGGCGGATCCTGAGCGAGGAAGGATTCATCTCCATCATTTCCGTGGTGAACCGCAGCACCGGGACCATCGTCTCCGGTCCTGAGATCCACGCGCGCGGGTTCGCTGAAGGGGACGCGGTCTTCGACGAGATCATTCCCAAGATCAGTGCGGCACTGGAGGAAGCGGTGCGGTCCAACACCGACCACACCACCTACCAGCTCCAGCAGGTGGTGCGGCGGGTAGTCGGCACCTGGGTCAACCGCCGGCTGCGCCGCCGGCCGATGATTGTGCCGGTAGTCGTCGAGGCCTGATCCTGCCCGTGCCGATCTAAGCGGATGCGGCCGGGAAACCCTGCCAAAGTGCTGCCCGGCCGCGTAAATTCAGGGGATCGGGCAGCCGATCAGGTAGCGTGGCTCCTATGGCGACTCGTACTTCCCCTGCCGCACGCAGCGGTGCTTCCGGCCCCACAAAGGCCCGCAGCACCGGCGGCAGCACCAGCAAGACATCAGGCAAAGGCAACCCGCGCGGCGGAACCGGGGGCCGGGGGAGCTCCGCGTCACGCCAGTCACCGCCGCAGGAGCAGCTGCCGCTGCCGCTGCGGGCGATTGAAAGCGCCTGGATGGGCGTGGCGCGGATCGCCGGAGCAGGCATCCGCAAACTCGGCACTGATGTCTCCCCGGAGCGGGCAATCCGCCGCGACGGCACCGGTTTCTTCCTGATCCTGCTGGCACTGGCCGTAGCTACCGTTGAATGGTGGGCACTGCGGGGTCCCGTCGCAGATGTTATCCACGCCGGAGCAGCCGGCACCTTCGGCTGGATGGCCCTGGTCCTCCCGTTTATGCTCCTGACCGGATCGGTCCGCCTGTTCCGGTACCCCGAACGCCACCGCGCCAACAGCAGGATCAGCATTGGGCTGGTCATTATGCTGCTTTCCGGCTCCGGCATCACCCACATTGTCGGCGGTTCGCCCGCCCTCTCCGACGGGTTCGACCGGCTGTGGGCCTCCGGCGGCATCGTCGGTTTCCTCGTCGCCGGGCCGCTGTCGGCAGCCCTCACCACCTGGCCGGTGGTGATCCTGCTGGCCTTCCTGGTGTTCGTGAGCCTTCTGATTGTCACCGCCACCCCCTTCCGGCACATTCCGCTGCGCCTGCGCGCCCTCTACGAGCACCTGATGGGCCAGGACCTGGCACCGGATGATCCCGAGGCCCACGACCAGAGCTACCTGTACGGAAACTCCGCACCGGAGAAGGTCAAAAAGCCGCGCAGGAGCCGGCGGGAAAAGCAGGCCGACGCTGCCGCCGCCGCTGCGGCTCAGGAAGGGTTTGCCGGAGATGAGGCCTTTGAACGGGCCCTGCTGCAGGATGAGGAAGACGAGGCGGCTGCAGCTGCCGCGGCCGCCCCTGCGGTCCCGCCGGGAGTGCGGCGGCCCACCCAGGCGGAACTGGCCACCCAGAAGATCCGCCGCAACCAGGGGCTTCCGGTGGACGGCAGCCCTGTCTCGGACTCAGCCGAGCCGCCCACCGAAGCGATCAGCATGGTCCCGGGCGCCACTGAAGTGCTGAACCTGGCCTCCGCCGGCGCCCCGGTTCCGCCGGTCCCGTCCAAGCCCGTGGCGCACACGCCCCCGGCCGCCCCCATTCCGCAGCGCACCGAACAGCTGCAGCTCTCCGGCGACATCACCTACACCCTGCCGCCGTCGGACTTCCTGCCGCCTGGCCCGCCCGCCAAGGAACGCTCCGAAGCCAACGACGCCGTCGTCGCCGCCCTGACGCACACGCTGGAACAGTTCAACGTGGATGCCAAGGTCACCGGCTTCTCCCGCGGCCCCACGGTCACCCGGTACGAGATTGAACTCGGCGAGGGCACCAAGGTGGAACGGGTTACCGCCCTGTCCAAGAACATTGCCTACGCGGTGGCCAGCTCCGATGTGCGCATCCTTTCGCCCATTCCCGGAAAATCCGCCATCGGCATCGAGATTCCGAACGCGGACAAGGAGGTCGTGGCCCTGGGCGATGTGCTGCGTTCCAACTCCGCCCGCAAGACCGAGCACCCCATGGTGATGGGTGTGGGCAAGGATGTTGAGGGCGGGTTCGTTGTCGCGAACCTGGCCAAGATGCCCCACCTGCTGGTGGCCGGTGCCACGGGTGCCGGTAAATCCTCGTTTGTGAACTCCATGATCACCTCCATCCTGATGCGCTCCACCCCGGATGAGGTGCGCATGGTGATGGTGGACCCCAAGCGGGTGGAACTGACCGCCTACGAAGGCGTGCCGCACCTGATCACGCCCATCATCACCAACCCGAAGAAGGCCGCCGAGGCCCTGCAGTGGGTGGTCCGGGAAATGGACACCCGCTATGACGACCTGGCGAACTTCGGGTTCAAGCACATTGACGACTTCAACAAGGCGGTCCGTAACGGCAAGGTGGTGCCCCCGGCCGGCTCCAAGCGGGTCATCCGCGCCTACCCGTACCTGTTGGTGATCGTGGACGAGCTGGCGGACCTGATGATGGTTGCCCCGCGGGACGTGGAAGACTCCATTGTCCGCATCACCCAGCTTGCCCGCGCCGCCGGCATCCACCTGGTGCTGGCCACCCAGCGTCCCTCCGTGGACGTGGTGACCGGCCTGATCAAGGCCAACGTGCCCTCCCGGATGGCCTTCGCGACGTCCTCGGTCACCGACTCCCGCGTGGTCCTGGACCAGCCCGGCGCGGAAAAGCTGCTGGGCCAGGGCGACGCCCTGTTCCTGCCGATGGGTTCCAACAAGCCCATCCGCGTTCAGGGTGCCTGGGTCACCGAGTCCGAGATCCACCGGGTGGTGGAGCACGTCAAGAACCAGCTCCAGGCCGTCTACCGTGAAGACGTCACCGTCACCGCGCCGAAGAAGCAGATCGACGACGACATCGGAGATGACCTCGATGTTCTGCTGCAGGCCACCGAACTGGTGGTCACCACCCAGTTCGGCTCCACGTCCATGCTGCAGCGCAAGCTGCGCGTGGGCTTTGCCAAGGCCGGACGCCTGATGGACCTGCTGGAGTCCCGCGGCGTCGTTGGTCCCTCCGAAGGATCCAAGGCCCGCGATGTGCTGGTCAAACCCGACGATCTGGCAGCCACCCTGGCCGCGATCAGCGGCGGGGAAGCCCCGGCACCGTCCGGCGGCGCGGATACTGCCGCGCTGGCTGACAACGCCAACGCGAACCACGGGTTCGAGTCCGGCGGACCGGTTGACCTGGTGGCCGCGGATCTGGAGAGCCGCCCCCAGGCAACGGAATACCATGACGGCGACGACGACGCCGACGGCTCCGAAGACGCCTGGAGCCTCACCGGCCGGTGAATGTTCGCTACGCTGGAGGCGTGAGCAATTCTCCTACGGACAGAGTCCCCACCCTCAACATCGCCAACGCACTGACGGTGGTGCGGATCCTGATGGTTCCGCTCTTTATCTGGTTCCTGGCACTCGACGACGGCCAGGGGGGACTGTTCCGCTGGCTCGCCGTGGCGACATTCGCCGTTGCCATCTACACGGATAAGCTCGACGGCGATATTGCCCGCAGCCGCGGCCTGATCACCGACTTCGGCAAGATCGCCGACCCGATCGCGGACAAGCTGCTGATCGGCTCCGCCCTGGTGATGCTCTCGCTGCTGGGTGAACTCTGGTGGTGGGTCACCATTGTCATCCTGGTCCGGGAGCTCGGCATCACCCTGATGCGTTTTGTTGTCATCCGCTACGGCGTTATGGCTGCCTCCCGCGGCGGCAAGCTGAAGACCGTGGTGCAGACCTTCGCGATCTTCCTCTTCCTGCTGCCGCTCTCCACCTGGCTGGGTGGCTGGGCGTGGTGGATCGGCGCCGTCGTGATGGCTGCTGCGCTGGTGATCACCGTTGTCACCGGCATTGACTATGTACTCCAGGCTGTCCGGCTGCGCCGCGACGCCAGGCGGGCCTGACCGGTATGACGCCGGGAACCGCGGCTGCGGTCCTCGACGCGGCACGTGCCGCCGGGAGGACAGTGGCCACCGCGGAGTCCCTGACCGCCGGCATGCTTTGCGCTGAACTCGGAGCGGTACCGGGGGCTTCGGCGGTTTTGCAGGGCGGGGTGGTGGCGTACCAAAATGGCATCAAGCACTCCGTTCTCGGAGTTCCGGCCGGGCTCCTGGCCGAAGCCGGTTCCGTGGACGGACGGGTGGCCGAACATATGGCCTCCGGAGCGCGGCGCGTCCTGGGCGCCGATATCGGGGTCTCCACCACCGGAGCCGCGGGGCCCGAGGCCCATGACGGAAAACCGGTGGGCACGGTGTTCGTGGGTATCGCTACGGCCGGAGGCACCAGCGTCCGGGAGTTCCATTTCTCCGGGGACCGGGCAGCCATCCGGGCCGCAACCTGCCGGCAGGCGCTTCTGATGCTGGCCACCGAGCTGGAAGCGGACTAGCGTATCGGACGGAGCGGGAAGCGTCCGGATATAAGCGGGAACAAATCCGGCAGGGTGTCAGTTGTTAGTATCAGGAACCGCCAAGGTTCTTTTATTACGATCTTTGGACAGTCTGCGGTATCGCCGCAGCCGTACTCATAGGGAGCAGGACGATACACATGGTTAAGCAACCCGTGTCCGTGAACGGCGTGATCCGCTGGCGGGATGTAGGGTTGGCGGAAGACGCACACCGGGAGCCAAAGGAGCGCAAGATGGTAGTTCTTCGTCACGAGATTGGTGATGTTCTCCGCGACGTGCGCCAGCGCCAGGGCCGTACCCTGCGCGAGGTCTCACATAGCGCCCGCGTTTCCCTCGGCTACCTCAGCGAGGTTGAACGCGGACAAAAGGAAGCATCGTCAGAACTGCTGTCTTCCATCTGCACTGCCCTCGATGTGCCCCTGTCCCTGATGCTCCGTGAGGTCAGTGACCGGGTGGCCAACGCTGAAGGCGTGGCCATTCCAGATACCGTGCCATCGGAGTTTTCCCGGGAATTCGCACGTGAGTTCCCGGAAGACCTGGCCCGGGACCTGGCCCGCACACCCTAGGACCCACCCCACGACCTGCCGGTCGGGATGCCCCTGAACGGATCCGGACCGGAAGCGACTTGAAAACCCCCGCAGGCGCGGTGCCTGCGGGGGTTTGTTCTGTCCGCAGCTCTAACTGCCGGGCCCGGCTTCCCCCTCCCGGCCTTCCGCAGGCAGCGGGATGGCGGGGTCTCCGCCCGGCGGCAGCACCGAGGTGTTCAGCTTGTGCAGCAGCTTTGCCAGAGTGAGCAGATCCTCGGTTTCCCAGCCTGTCCAGGTGCTCCGGAAATGCGCCTTACGCGCCGCGGCCGTACCTTCCAGGCGGGCAGAGCCTGATTCGGTGAGGCTGATGGGCTGGGCCCTGCCATCGATCGGATCAGTATGTTTTTCAACGAGTCCCAGCGTCTGCAGCATCGACACCTGCCGGCTCAGTGACGGCTTTCCCACCCCTACGGCGGAGGATAGCTCCGTCAGGCGCATCGGACCCTGCTGGTGAAGCAGCACCATGAGGCCATAGGCGGACGGCTCCATATCCGGGTGGACTTCCCGGGCCATGCGGTGCGAACTGGCCCGGGCCCTGCGCCAGAGGACACTTAGTTCCTGCTCCAGGTCCTCAATGGCAGTATCTCCCTCAGGCCCGGTGCCCGGCCCGGCAGCCGGGAATATCCCGACGGGCCCTGCACTCGGAAAGCCTGCAGCCGGAAGGCTTGCGTCCGGAAGGCTTGCGCCCCGAAGGCCATCACCGGAAAGCGGACTCTGCGGATGCGTGCCGTGCTTCGGAGAACCGGCCGTGCCGGAAATCTCGGTCATCCCTCATTGTAGGTTCGCGCCGCGGCACCTGCCCCGGCCTGCGCCGTTTTTATGTCCGTCAAGCGGCTGGATTCGGGTGCCGGGCCGGACCGGTGCAGAGGCGGCTTCGGTCGGTGGGGACTTGACCGCTATCGGATCCACTGGCAGAGTCCCCGGCATGATCGTCAACGGGTCCGTAGGGAGTGCTCCGTGGGGACTTGACCTTCTCGATGTGGCCGCACCACCGTGGGAAGAGGACCTGCTGGTCACCGCCCGGCCCAAGGGAGTCGTCGACGTGTGGTCACTGGTGCGCGGTACGCGGTGCACCACGTTCGAAACGATGTGGGGCTCCGGCGGCTGGCGGGGGGCACTAGTGCCCGGCGAGCACCCCGTGGTGGTGGCCGGCGCGTGGGAGCGCCACGGCATATGCGGGTATGACCTGACGGGACAGCGGCTGTGGCAGGACCCCAGCCGCACAAACGTAGAGGCGGTGACCGCCCTGGCCGGAGGGCGTGTAGTCGTCACTCACCTCCGCAGGGCCCCCCGCGTGCTGGAGGCAGCGACCGGGAAGGAAGTGGGTACCCTGCGGGGAGCGTTGAGAGTAATTGCGCTGACTTCGGACCTCTCGCTTGAAGTGGGTAGCGGCTGGTGCCGTCTGCTGGATCGTTCGCTGAATCCGCTCGGGTCCCGGATCGCGACCGGACTGAACACGGTTTGGTGTGCAGCCAGCGACGGGGAGCACCTGGCGATCACCGAGATAGGCGGACCCTTACGCATCCTCGACTCCGACGGGCGAGAACGAGCGAGGATAGCTGAGCACTTCCGTCATGTCCTCCATGACCCGGTGACGAACTCCTGGATCGCGGTCCACGAGCCCACCGGTGGGAAGAACTCCCTGTTCCGGTTCAGCAATGAGGGGGAGCTTCTGGAGCGCCGTCCCTGGGACCTCCGCATCCGCGGCACAGCGACGATGCGCGGAGGCAGGACGTTGATCCTGATCACGGATCAAGGCGGCCAGGTCGTGGACTGCGCAGACTGGAGCGTCCGACGACTCCAGGTGACGTGAGCCTGAACGCTGAGTAGCCCGTGGCGCACGTGTACGCCTCCGTGCGCCGTGCGTGAGACGATTAATTGATGCGTATCAGTGACTTCTGGCGGCTTATGGATGACGAGTTCGGTTCGGCCTATTCACGGGTCCTTGCCGCTGACCTGGTCCTTGCCCCGCTGGGCGGCGTCACCGCTGCGCAGGCACTGGATAAAGGGATTGAACCGAAGGCGGTGTGGCTGGCGGTATGCGATATCCAGGATGTTCCGCAGGAACGCCGGCTGGGCCGGGATATAAAACCCAAGGCCACCTGACGGCGCAGCCGGCGTATTCGAGCGGAACACGCCGGGAACCTTATTCGAATCTTTGTTCGGATAAAGATATGCTCCTACACAGGGGTCGGTCCGAGCCGATGCGGCCCGGAGATATCCACAAGACAATGAGCAACAAGGTCCGGTCAGCCGTTTTGTCAGTGCCGCCGGATAGGGTCGTTATTAGAAAAGGACGACCGGCCTACGGGCCGCTTACTACCACAACACGAGGTGAAGAATGGCTGCTCCAGCCGACCGCGCAAAAGCCCTAGAGGCAGCGCTGGCCCAGATTGACAAGCAGTACGGCAAGGGGTCGATCATGCGGCTGGGCGACGAAGTGCGCGCCCCCGCCGAGACCATCTCCACCAGCTCGGTCGCGTTGGACGTGGCGCTGGGCATCGGCGGGCTGCCGCGCGGCCGCGTCGTGGAGATCTATGGACCGGAATCCTCCGGTAAGACCACCCTGGCGCTCCACGTGGTGGCGAATGCACAGAAGAGCGGCGGCATCGCCGCGTTCATTGACGCCGAGCACGCCCTGGACCCCATCTACGCTGCCAAGCTTGGGGTGGACACGGACTCACTCCTGGTCTCCCAGCCGGACACCGGTGAGCAGGCCCTCGAAATCATGGACATGCTGATTGGCTCCGGTTCGGTTGACGTTGTTGTCATTGACTCCGTTGCCGCTCTGGTGCCCCGCGCCGAAATCGAAGGCGACATGGGCGACAGCCATGTCGGACTCCAGGCCCGCCTCATGAGCCAGGCGCTGCGTAAGATCGCCGGCCGCCTGAGCCACACCAACACCACGGCTATCTTCATCAACCAGCTGCGTGAAAAGATCGGTGTCTTCTTCGGTAGCCCGGAAACGACCACGGGCGGCAAGGCGCTGAAGTTCTACGCCTCGGTCCGCATCGATGTGCGGCGCATCGAGACCCTCAAGGAAGGCACCAACCCGGTTGGTAACCGGACCCGGGCAAAGATCGTCAAGAACAAGATGGCTCCGCCCTTCAAGCAGGCAGAGTTCGACATCATGTACGGGGTCGGCATTTCCCGCGAAGGCGGCCTCATCGACATGGGAGTGGAGCACGGCCTGGTCAAGAAGTCCGGCGCCTGGTTCACCTATGACGGTGACCAGCTGGGTCAGGGCAAGGAAAATTCGCGTAACTTCCTCAAGGACAATCCCGACCTTGCGGACGAGCTGGAGCGCCGGATCCGGGAAAAACTTGGCATCGGCGTTCCGGCCGCAGAAGCGCCCGCCAACCCCAAGCTGAAGGCAGTGGGGAAGGACTCCTAAGGTTCGGGTGCCCTTCGGGCCGGTCCGTTGTAAAGACACGGTCTCCGGAGGGCACCGGCCTTGGCGCCCCCGGCAGAGACAGCTATGGATACTCCGCAGCAGAACAACCGGCAGCAGAACACCCCCCAGTCCGGGACCGGACAGGATGAGACGCTGGCGCAGCTGAGACAGCGCCTCGCTGACATCCAGGCCGGAACCGCGCAGGCCTCCGCAGACGACCCCGCAGGAGCTCCTGCCAACGAACGAAACCGGCCCGGCAGAACCGCGGGACGGCGGAAGGCTGCCGGGAGCAAAGACTCATCGGGTGAAAGCGACCCGGAAGCCGGCTGGGAAGCATTCAAGGAGGACGGGTTCGGGGAAGAGGCGACAGCTGACGAACCCTGGGCCGAAGCGGATGCCGCAGGAAAAAGCTCCGGCAGGCGCCGGAACAAGCGCGGCAAACCGGGAGGAACCGGGGGGTCCGGGCAGCAGGCGGATGCCGAAACGCTGACACCGGAAGAGGCGTACAGCGAAGCCAAGGCCATTGTCCTGCGCCAGCTCACGGCATCCCCCAAGAGCCGGAAACAGCTGGAAACGAAACTCGCCGAACGGGACATTCCTGCGGAATCGGCGGCGGCCGTGCTGGACCGTTTCGAGGAAGTGCAGCTGGTTGACGACGCCGAGTTCGCCCAGCTCTGGGTCCGCAGCCGGTCCCAAAGCAAGTCACTTGCCCGCGGAGCGCTTCGGCGGGAACTGGCAGAAAAGGGTATAGCCCCGGATCTTGCGGCCGAAGCACTGGAGCAGGTCAGTGACGAGGATGAACTCGAGGCAGCCAGGGAACTGGCGCGGCGCAAACTCCAACGGTCAGCCGATCTGGCGGACCGCACGGTACGCGACAAGCAGACGCGGCGCCTGGTTGGCATGCTCGCCCGCAAAGGTTATTCACCCTCCCTGGGCTTTCGCGTGGCCAGCGAAGTCATCGCCGCTGTCCGGGAGGAACGCGGGGACTCCGTCTAGCACGGCCGGTGCCGCGTTGTCCGCCGGTAACGGCTCAGCCTTCTCGTCTGGAAGCCGGTGTCCAATCAGCGCGCCGTACCGTATGCTGTGCGAACTATGTTAAAGATGAGGTTTGCGGGGCCCCTGGTGCATTCGGGACGGGAGCGGCCCCGTCGGGCGGCGTCGTTGTCCGCAGTGATCCTGACAGCAGTGCTGGCTTCAGCCGTGCTCAGCGCAGCTCCGGCACCCGCCGCCGAGTCCTATCCCTCCTGGGAGGACATCCGCGCGGCCCAGTCCTCGGCGTCGGCAAAAGCCGCTGAAGCGGACCGGGTGGAGGGCTTCCTCACCGAGCTGAGGGAGGAAGCGGGCAGCCTCGGAGATGCCGCCGTCTCTGCGACCAACCGTTACAACGCTGCCGTGGAAGAGCTTGCCGCCAATGAGCAGCTGTTAATTTCGCTCGCTACACAGCGGGAAGCGGCCGCCGGACACGCCTCGGACCTGATGCGCCAGGTGGCCGCCTTGGCAGCCCAGACCTATAAGACCGGCGGGGCAGCCGCAGACAGTGCCGCGCTGATGCTGCTGGACGCCGACGGATCCGTGGACGCCCTGCACGGTGCCGATCTGATGGACCGGGTTTCCTCGCGGGCAGGCAATCTGTATGCGGACGCCCTGGCGTCGGAGAAGGTCGCAGCCGGGTTCAGCGAACAGGAGCAGCAGGCCCGGGATGCCCGGGCGAAACTGGTCGCCGAAGCCGAACGCTACGTTGAGGAAGCGGATTCGTCCGCCGCTGCCGCTGCTGCTGCCATCCGCGAGGAGGAAACGCGGAAGTCCGTACTTCTGGCCCAGCTTGCCGAACTCCGGGACAGTACCGTCGAGGCAGAGGAAGCGCGGATACGGGGGATAGCCGCGGAGAAGGCTTTTCGGGATCAGGAAGCGGCAGCGGAGCGTTCCGCACAGGAATCGCCCCGGCCCGGGGCCGGGCAGGCGGCGGGAGGCGAAGCATCGCCCGAAACGGCACCGCCGCCTGTGACATCCCCCTCAATACCCGCCCCGGTAAAACCCGGGCCCGTCGCACCGGCCCCGGTAGCACCCGCGCCCGTCGCACCGGCCCCCGTCGCGCCTTCGCCGGCCCCGGTGGCGCCGGCCCCGGTGGCGCCGGCTCCAGCGCCTCCCGCGCCCGTAGCACCGGTGAACGATCCGGCGGGAGCACAGAACTACGCCGCGGGCAGAATGGGGAGTTTCGGGTGGGACGGGAACGAGTTCCGTTGCCTGGTCAATCTCTGGAACCGCGAGTCGAACTGGCGCACCAACGCCGCCAATCCCTACAGCGGCGCCTACGGCATTCCGCAGTCCCTGCCCGGCAGCAAAATGGCAACCCACGGTGCTGACTGGCAGACGAACTATCGGACGCAGATTAACTGGGGGCTGGACTACATCAAGTACAGGTACGGATCGCCCTGCGCCGCCTGGGCTCATTCCGAAGAGGTCAACTGGTATTAAACCCCGGCGTTCTGTCCCGCCCACGCCCGCCGGATGTTGTCAAGAGCCGCCGTTACCGTTTTGAGACTTTTCCCGGAAAACTCCGGTAGCGTCCAGCGCTTGTGACTTCACTTGATTCTTCACGCCGCGAACAGACCCGTATCCGCCGCGCCCTGCGCCGGCGCCGCCGCCTTCGGGCGGGAGCCGCCGCGACCCTCGGATCGGTAGCCGTACTCGGGGTGTCCGGTGCGGCCCTGGGAACGGCCGCCGGCGCCAGCCTCCGGTCTTCGGCCGGAGTGCAGCTGGTGAGCCTGGCTGTACCGCTGCTTGCTTCCGAAGACACCCCGGACTCCGCCGGCTACGGCCCGGCATCCGGCTCCGGGCAGAGTGAGGCATCGAACGACGGCGGGAACGACGGCGGCGCCCCCGCCTCCGGGGACGAAGCCGTGGAGACCGGTGCTCCGGCGGCTGAAGCTGCCGGGGAACCCGGCACGGGAAATCCCGGCACCGACCAGACTGAGGCAGCGGCGGCAGCGGCGGCAGCAGCCGCCGAGGCAGAAGCAGCTGCAGCCGCGGAAGCTGAAGCCGCGGAGGCCGCGGCCCGCGCCGCCACCCCCGTGGATGATCCCGCCGCCGCGAAGGCCTATGCCGCCTCCGCCCTGGCACAGCGCGGCTGGGAGGCATCCCAGCTGAGCTGCCTGGATACGCTCTGGACCAAGGAATCGGAATGGCTCACTAGCGCCACCAATGCCAGCAGTGGAGCGTACGGCATTGCGCAGTCCCTGCCGGCGGAGAAGATGGCATCGGCCGGAACCGACTGGCAGACCAGTTACCGGACGCAGATCAACTGGGGCCTGGACTACATCTCCTCGCGCTACGGCACACCCTGCAGCGCCCTGAATTTCCACTACGCCAACAACTGGTACTGAGAATAATCCGCGGCGGTATTCGGGGCCGGACCATGGGTGGACGTACCCTAGGAGGGTGAGTCTGACTGTTTCTTCCCCTGCCCCCGATGCACTGCAGCCAAGCCCGCGCACCTATCAGGTCCGCACCTTCGGCTGCCAGATGAATGTGCACGATTCCGAACGTATCTCCGGCCTGCTCGAAGACGCCGGATATGTTGCCGCCGACGGCGACCAGGCGGACATCGTGGTCTTCAACACCTGCGCGGTCCGCGAGAACGCAGACAACAAGCTCTATGGAAACCTGGGGCTCCTGGCGCCCGTCAAGGAACGCCGCCCGGGGATGCAGATTGCCGTGGGAGGGTGCCTGGCACAGAAGGACCGCGAGACCATCCTGCGCAAGGCGCCCTGGGTCGATGCCGTCTTCGGCACCCACAACATCGGCTCGCTGCCGGCCCTGCTGGAGCGGGCCCGGCACAACGCCAAAGCGGAACTGGAAATCCTGGAATCCCTGGATGTCTTCCCCTCCACGCTGCCCACCAAAAGGGACTCGGTGTATTCGGGCTGGGTGTCCATTTCCGTGGGCTGCAACAACACCTGTACGTTCTGCATTGTCCCGTCCCTGCGCGGCAAGGAACGCGACCGCAGGCCGGGGGAGATCCTGGCTGAAATCAAGGCACTGGTGGACGACGGCGCCATCGAGGTGACCCTCCTGGGCCAGAACGTGAACTCCTACGGCGTGGAATTCGGCGACCGCGGCGCCTTCGCGAAGTTGCTGCGTGCCTGCGGCGAGATCGAGGGCCTGGAACGGGTCCGGTTCACCAGCCCGCACCCGGCAGCCTTCACCGATGACGTCATCGAGGCGATGGCCGAAACGCCCAATGTTATGCCCCAGCTGCACATGCCGCTGCAGTCCGGCTCCGACAAGGTCCTCAAGGACATGCGCCGCTCCTACCGGTCCAAAAAGTTCCTCGGGATACTGGACCGGGTCCGTGAACGCATGCCGCACGCCGCTATCTCCACCGACATCATTGTGGGCTTCCCCGGGGAAACCGAAGAAGACTTCCAGGCCACCCTGGACGTGGTGGAGCAGTCCCGCTTTGCCACCGCGTTTACCTTCCAGTACTCCAAACGCCCGGGCACCCCGGCGGCTGACCTGCCGGACCAGCTGCCCAAAACGGTGGTGCAGGAACGCTTTGAACGGCTCACCGCCCTGCAGGACCGCATTGCCGCCGAGGAGAACGCCAAGCAGGTTGGCACCACCGTTGAGGTCATGGTGACCGCCGGTTCGGGGCGCAAATCGGAAGAAACCGGCAGGCTTTCGGGCCGGTCCCGGGACCAGCGCCTGGTGCACTTCTCCGTGCCCGAGGGCGCCCCGGTTCCCCGTCCGGGTGACCTGGTAACGGTTCCGGTCACCGCGGCCGCTGCCTTCCACCTGATTTCAGACCCGGCAACCGCGGCGGATTACTCACTGCGCCGGTCCCGGGCAGGAGACGCATGGGACAGGGCCCAGGCGGATTCCTGCGGTGTTCCGGCAGGGCCCGCGGGCACCCGCAAGGGCGTGTCGCTGGGCATGCCTGTCCTGCCGCCGCGTTCCTGAGGCACCCATGAACTCTGCGCAGCCGGCCGGGCTGCCGGTCATCGCCGTCGTCGGACCCACCGGATCGGGGAAATCCGATCTGGGGGTGGCCCTGGCACTGGAACTGGGCGGCGAGGTGATCAACGCCGATTCCATGCAGTTCTACCGTGGTATGGACATCGGCACCGCCAAAATCACCGAAGCCGAACGGCGCGGCGTGCCGCACCACCTGCTGGACATCATGGACGTCACTGAGGAAGCCAGTGTTTCGGCGTTCCAGACGCAGGCACGTGAGCTCATCCGGGACATCAGTGCCCGCGGCAGGTTCCCCATCCTGGTGGGCGGTTCCGGGCTGTATGTCCGCGCGGCTCTGGACGTGCTGGAATTCCCCGGCACCGATCCGGCAGTCCGTGCCCGGATTGAAGCCGACCTGGAAACGCTGGGACTGCCGGCGCTCCGGGCCCGGCTGCAGGAAGCGGACCCGGTTTCGGCAGAACGGATCAGTGACGCGCGGCGGGTGGTCCGGGCGCTGGAAGTCATCGAACTGACCGGCCGCCCGTTCAGTTCCTTTATGCCGGTGCGCGAGTACGTGCGGCCAACCATTCAGCTCGGGCTGCGGGTGGAGCGTCCCGTCCTGCATGAGCGCCTTGCCCGCCGCGTGGATGCCATGGTGGAGCAGGGCCTGCTGGAGGAGGTCCGCCGGCTGGAGCCGCAGGGACTGCGCTCCGGCCGGACCGCGTCGCGGGCCCTGGGGTATGCCCAGTTCCTGGCGGTACTGGACGGGAAGTTATCCGTGCCGGACGCGGCAGACGCTACGGTGGTGGCCACCAGGCAGTTCGCCCGCCGCCAGCTCACCTGGTTCCGTGCCGATCCGCGTATCACCTGGCTGGACCATGACGACCCGCAACTGCTCCACCGGGCAACCGAGGCCGTCCGCGGGTGGGGCCGGCCCAGTATCCTTGGTGAGTGACCAATACTTCTGCTGCTTCGAGCCCTGCCGCTTCCCTGTCCGCTTCCGGCCTCCCGGCGTCCCTCGCCGGACTTCCCTTCGCGAAGGGGCACGGTACCGGAAACGATTTTGTCCTCATCGCCGACGTTGACGGTTCCCGGAACCTGACGGCTGACGAGGTTGCAGCGGTCTGCGACCGGCACCGCGGGGTCGGGGCCGACGGGTTCATCCGGGCGGTCCGCTCCGAATTCGTCGCCGAGGGCCGAGCCCTGCTGGAGACGGCGCCGGAGGCGGAATGGTTCATGGATTACCGCAATTCCGACGGCAGCGTCTCGGAGATGTGCGGCAACGGAGTGCGCGTATTCGTCCACTTCCTGCTTGAAGAACACCTGCTGGAACTCGGCGAGGGGGAGAGCCTGGCCATCGGCACCCGTGCAGGGCTGAAGACGGTGAGCCGCATCTCCGGCGGCTACGCCGTGGACATGGGACCGTGGGAATTCATCTACCCGGACCACGCCGCTGCGAAGGCCATGGACGCCGTCGTAAACGCCGGGGGACTCGAGGTGCCCCGCCCGGGGCTGTCGGTGAATATGGGCAACCCGCACACCGTGGTTGCCCTCGCCGAGCTCAGCGAACTTGCCGGCACCAACCTGACCGCGCCGCCGTCGGTACAGCCCGAACCGGAGCACGGCACCAACGTGGAATTCGTAGTCCCCGCGGAGCCGCTGGTTGAAGACGGCGTGGGCCTGGTGACCATGCGCGTACACGAACGCGGCGTGGGGGAGACCCTGTCCTGCGGCACCGGTGCCTGCGCGGCTGCCGTGGCCGTCCGTTTCTGGGCCGGCGCGCAGGCTCCGGACAGCTGGGCAGTGACCGTCCCGGGCGGCGTCGTCGGCGTCCGGTTCCTGGCCGGCCCGGAAGGCCGCGAACACGTGGAACTCAGCGGTCCGGCAGTGCTGGTGGCCCGGGGGATGCTGCTCTAGGCAGCGTCGGAGCGGTGCACCTTCAGGATCCTGAAGGTTTTTGCGGTGCTGTGCCGGGTTACGGCGAACCCGGCCGGCAGCGCTTCGGCCAGCCAGCGCTGCAGCGAATCCGACCCGAGGTTTTTCTGCACCACCAGCCAGGCAGTGCCGCCGGAAGCCAGCCGCGGCAGCCAGAGCATCAGCAGGGCATGCAGCTCTTCCTTGCCAATCCGGATGGGCGGGTTGGACCAGATGGTGTCGAAGCGGACGTCCGGGTCCACGTCCTGCGGCAGGGAAGTAAGGACGTTGTCGCAGCCCAGCGCCGCCGCATTGTCCCGTGTGAGGCCGAGGCTGCGTTCATTGACGTCCACCGCGTAGATCCGGGCCGCGGGGGAGCGCAGGGCCAGCGTCAGGGCTATGGGGCCCCAGCCGCAGCCAATATCCAGCAGGTTGCCCGTGGCCGGGGGCGCGGGGACTTCCTCCAGGAGGACGGCGGTGCCCTTGTCAATGCCGTCGGGACTGAAGATTCCGCCGGCGGTCTGCAGCACCCGTTCGGACCCGGCAAGGGTGACGCGCAGGGGCTTGCGGACCTCGGGTCCGGACGGAGTGGAAGAGAAATAGTGGTCTGAACCCATAACAGTCCAGATTAGTCGCTGTGCGGGTCCGCTGCGGAATTTCCGCGGCTCCGCAGCCGTTGTAAGGAACAGTGCAGAGGCTGGAAATCCATTGCGGTGCCGGCAGGTTTCTGCTGAGAATGGTGGCCCGGGAAATGTCCGTTATCTGGCCTACCATGTTAAGTACATCCTCATAAGGAGATTATGACCATCAACAACTCCCGTGCCCTGAATTCCGGGGACGGCTCCGCAGCAGGTTCCACGCCGGAACTGAGTCCCGCGGACATCCAGGGCGTCATCGACAGGATCCTCTCGAAGGAAAGTGCGGTTGAAACCAAAACCGCGTCCGGCAGCGACCAGCGCCGCGGACGCGCACTGGCACTCGCGGAATCCGGTGAAGAACACTCCGTCCACGACGGTGAACAGCAGGATCTGGAGGAACGCCGCGCACTGCGCCGCGTCGCCGGCCTTTCCACCGAACTCGAAGACGTTACTGAAGTCGAATACCGCCAGCTTCGGCTGGAACGGGTTGTCCTGGCCGGACTGTGGAGCGAAGGCACCGCTGCCGACGCCGAAAACTCCCTGAAGGAACTCGCAGCACTGGCAGAGACCGCCGGCTCCGAGGTCCTGGACGGGATCATCCAGCGGCGCCTGAAGCCGGACCCCGGCACTTTCCTCGGTTCCGGCAAGGCACAGGAACTCAAGGACATTGTCATGGCCACCGGTGCCGACACCGTGATTGTGGACAGCGAGCTGGCCCCGTCACAGCGCCGCGGTCTGGAAGACATTGTTAAGGTCAAGGTCATTGACCGTACCGCCCTGATCCTGGACATCTTTGCCCAGCACGCCAAGTCGCGTGAGGGCAAGGCGCAGGTGGAACTGGCACAGCTGGAATACCTGCTTCCCCGCCTGCGTGGCTGGGGCGAGTCCATGTCCCGCCAGGCCGGCGGCCAGGTGGGCAGCGCAAGCGCCGGCATGGGCTCCCGCGGACCCGGCGAAACCAAGATTGAACTGGACCGGCGGAAGATCCGCACCCGCATGGCCAAGCTCCGCCGCGAAATCGCCGGTATGAAGCCGGCCCGGGAAACCAAGCGGGCCAACCGGCAGCGCAACGCCGTCCCCTCCGTGGCCATTGCCGGCTACACCAACGCGGGCAAGTCCTCCCTGCTCAACCGGCTGACCGACGCCGGGGTCCTGGTGGAGAACGCCCTGTTCGCCACCCTGGACCCCACCATCCGCAAGGCCCAGACCGAAGACGGTATCGGCTACACACTGGCGGACACCGTCGGTTTTGTCCGGTCCCTTCCCACCCAGCTGGTAGAGGCTTTCCGCTCCACCTTGGAGGAAGTGGCAGACGCCGATCTGATCCTGCACGTGGTGGACGCATCGCACCCGGACCCTGAAGGACAGATAGCCGCGGTCCGCACGGTGCTGGCGGAGGTGGATGCCCGCAAGGTGCCGGAGATTATCGTCCTGAACAAGGCCGACGCCGCCGATCCGTACGTGCTGGAACGGCTGCGCCAGCGCGAGAGCCGCCACGTGGTGGTTTCCGCACGCACCGGGGAAGGGATCCCGGAGCTGCTGCAGGCTATCTCCGAAGGAATTCCCCGCCCCGGAGTGGACCTGGAACTGCTGGTGCCCTACGAGCGCGGCGACGTCGTCTCCCGTCTGCACCAGCAGGATGCGGAGATTCTTTCCATGGAGCACGGGGAAACGGGGACCCGGCTGCACGTTATGGTTCGTGAGGGCCTGGCTGCCGAACTGGAGCCGTTTGTCGCCCATGCGTAAAAAGGGCGACTCCCAGGGACCGGAACAGGTCCTGGATCTGCTGGACACCGCAGTCTCGGCCATGGGCGGCCAAAACCGCCCGGGCCAGCATGAGATGGCCCGTCAGGTGGCTGAGGCCATCGAGACGGGCGATCACCTGCTGGTCCAGGCCGGAACCGGCACCGGCAAATCCCTCGCCTACCTCATTCCGCTGATTGCGCACGCGCTTGAAAGCGATAAGCCGGCGCTGGTTTCCACCGCCACGCTGGCCCTGCAGTCCCAGATTGTGGGACGGGACCTCCCGCGACTGCTGAAGACCCTCGAGCCCAAGCTGCCCCGCGAGGTGGACGTAGCGCTGCTCAAGGGCCGCAGCAACTATGTCTGCGTTCATAAGACCGGCGGCGGTTTCCCGGACGAGGACGACGACGCCGGCACGCTCTTTATGCTCGGTGAGGACCAGGCCGTGCCGCACCCTGCGCCTGCTTCCGGACCGACGTCGGCCCTGGGCCGCGATGTTGTCCGGCTGCGGGAGTGGGCCCAGGAAACAGAGACCGGGGACCGGGACGAGCTGCTTCCCGGTGTCAGCGACCGCGCCTGGCGGCAGGTCTCGGTGACTTCCATGGAATGCCTTGGCGCGCAGAAATGCCCGGTGGCCGAAGAGTGCTTCAGCGAACGCGCGCGGGCCAAGGCGGCAGTAGCTGACCTGGTGATCACCAACCACGCCATGCTTGCCATTGCCGCCTTCGAAGGCCTGGCCGTGCTGCCCGACTACGACGTAGTGGTCATTGACGAAGCGCACGAACTCCAGGACCGCGTCACGGGAGCCGTCACCGGACAGCTCTCCGGCACCATCATCTCCGCAGCGGTAGCGGCCGCCCGCAAACACACCTCCGCCAGCCTTGAGCCTCTTGCAGCGGCCGGGCGTGCCTTCGACCAGGTCTTCGCGCCGGTACCCTCGGGCCTGCTGGCCGCCGGCCTGTCCGAGGACCAGGAACTGGTGCTCGGCCATGTCCGCGAATCCACCCGGACGGCGCTGTCGGATTCCAAACCCGAAGGGCCGGATGCAGTGGACGGCGGGCGGCAGATGGCCCGCTCACGGTTGCTGGCCGTGCAGGAAATGTGCGAACGCATCCTCGATGCCGGCAATTCCGGCGAGGTCGTCTGGGCATCGCGGACGAGCACTTTCGCGCCCGGCACCGGCTACACCGCACCCGAAGAGGATTCGCCGCCCGTCATCAACGTGGCCCCGTTGTCCGTGGCAGGGCGGCTGCGGGAGGGACTCTTCGACGGGCATACCGTGGTCCTGACCTCGGCGACCCTTGCCATCGGCGCCGAGTTCGGCCCCGTGGCCGGCGCGCTGGGACTCCTGGGTGCCGGTGCCCCGAAATGGACGGGCACCGACGTCGGCAGCCCCTTCGACTACCCCCGCCAGGGTGTGCTGTACGTGGCGAAGGACCTGCCCAAACCGGGACGCGGAACCTCGCCGGAACAGCTCGACGAGATTGAGGCCCTGATCAAGGCCTCCGGAGGCGGTGCGCTGGGCCTGTTCTCCTCCCGCCGGGCCGCCGAGGAAGCCGCCGAGGCACTGCGTTCCCGCGTGGATTTCCCCATCCTGTGCCAGGGCGAATCCACCATGTCCGCCCTGGTCAAACAGTTCGCGGAGGACGACGAGACCTGTCTGTTCGGCACCATGTCCCTCTGGCAGGGCGTTGACGTCCCGGGAGCCTCCTGCCGGCTGGTGATTATGGACCGGATCCCGTTCCCGCGCCCGGACGATCCGCTGATGACTGCGCGCACCCGTGCCGTGGCCAAGGCGGGCGGCAACGGCTTTATGAGCGTTTCCGCCACCCACGCCGCCGTGCGGCTGGCGCAGGGCGCCGGTCGGCTGATCCGGGCTTCCGGCGACAAAGGCGTGGTGGCGGTGCTTGATTCCCGCCTGGCCACCGCCCGGTACGGCAGCTTCCTGCGGGCAGCCCTGCCGCCCTTCTGGGCCACGACCGACCGGGCCGTGGTCCTGCAGGCACTGCAGCGGCTCGCCGGGCAGCCGGCGGACGCCGGGAGCTGACCCGGCCGGACCAGTCGATATGCGCGCACGGATAAACACGTGCCGTCAAACAGCAGAGCCGTTCAACAGCAGAGCCGTTAACCAGCAGTGCCCCGGCCGGTAGCCGGGGCACTGCTGTTTAGTCCCTGTGGGCATTTCGGTCTGGAGCTTAGAGGGAACGCATAACCGATACGACTTTGCCCATGATGGTCGCTTCGTCGCCCAGAATCGGTTCGTAGCGCGTGTTCTGCGGCAGCAGCCAGGTGTGCCCGTTGCGCTGGCGGAACGTCTTGACCGTGGCCTCGTCCTCCAGCAGGGCTGCGACGATGTCGCCGTTCTCGGCGGTGGGCTGGCGCCGCACCACCACCCAGTCGCCGTCGCAAATGGCCGCATCGACCATGGAGTCACCGGCAACCCGGAGCATAAACAGGTCACCGTGACCCACGAGTTGGCGGGGCAGGGGAACCACTTCTTCAACCTGCTGGTCGGCAAGGATGGGCCCGCCTGCGGCGATCCGTCCCACCAGGGGCACCATGGCAGTGTCGATTGCCGTGGTGAGGTCTGCCACCGCGCTGCCTGAGCCGGCCACGCCGGTAGCGGACCCGTCCTGCGCGGAGCTTTGACGTGTGCCGGCATTGCCGGAACCGGAGGTGCCTGCGGACTCAGTGCCGGCGGCCTCGCCGTTGCGGGAGGACCCGGCATCGCGCAGCAGCAGCGGAACCAGGATCTCCATGGCCCGGGGGCGCTTGGGGTCGCGGCGGATGTAACCGAGTTTCTCCAGCTGGGTCAGCTGGTGGGTGACGCTGGAAAGGCTCGCCAGACCGACAATGTCGCCTATTTCGCGCATGGACGGCGGGTAGCCGTTGGTGCTAACCGAACGCTGGATGGTTTCCAGGATCTTGGTCTGGCGCGCAGTCAGGCCCTTGGAGCGGCCTGCCGGCGCGGCAGGGGGAGGGGTGCTGCCATTGGAAACAGTCCTGCGGGCCACGTCGGCTTCCCTTCACGGACGGCCCGCGGTTGCGGGCCGGTTGGTTCTGGCGGTTCTGGCGGTTTGAATCTGGCGGTCTGGTTCTGTCCGGGCGGTGCTGCAGCCCGGTCTTTGTCCGGTCCCGGCCGTTTTGTCAGAGGCGGATGGTTAGTTGGTTCCAGCCGCTTCCGATGGGTTCAACGCTAGGGGAGCGCAGCACGTTTATCAAACATATATTCGAGCGAGTCTCGACATTGTTCGTAGATAGGTGCTAGAAATGTTCGAGTACAACTTAGAACATACGTTCGAGTCCGGGCTGCCGACACCTCGGTGGCTCCACCAGATGTTCGAATGCAGTTTCGAGCCGCAGTGTTTCCTCCCGTGCTTATTGCGGGCGGACGGCGGCAGCTCTGCGCTTCGGACCGGAAAGGTATTGACATGTCAGTACACGTACTTCCCGCTGTTCCTTCTGCAGCCGCACCCGCTTTGTCCCAGGCGCCTCTGCGCCTCACCCGCCGGGGCCGGCTTCTCCTGGTCGGAGCACCGCTGATGCTGACCTCGGCCGCCCTGCTGGTCTTCATTGGATTCTTCACCGCACCGGCCATGGCCTCGGGCAACTCCCCGGAGCAGACCCGCACTATCCAGGTGAGCGTTTCGAACGGGGAATCCCTGTGGTCTCTCGCCACGGAATTCGCCCCTGACCGGGATCCCCGCACCGTAGTTGCCGACATCGTGGAACTGAACAACCTGGATGATGCCACTGTGCCGGCCGGCCGCCAGCTCTACATCCCGGTGACGCGCTGACCTTCGGGAACCGGGCTCCTGCGTGCTGCATGCGGGAGCCGTCCCCTGCCTCAGGCTCGCGGACTGGTCTTTATTAGGGGACCGGTCTCCGCCTAGGGAACGTTCTTCATGGAGGGACTTAGAAGTGCTGGCAGGCGGCCCGGATTCCGGAACTGTCCCCGCAGCGCCTTAAGCTGTACTGGTGAGTGAACAGCTGGAAAACCTGAACCGACTTCCCCTGCGCGATGACCTCAGGGGCCTGACGCCCTATGGGGCCCCGCAGCTGGATGTGCCGATCCTGCTGAACGTCAACGAAAACACCCATGGACTGCCCGAGCACGTGCGCCGGGCCATCGTTGCCGAAGTGGAGTCCGCCGTCGGCGGGCTGAACCGCTACCCGGACCGGGAATTCACGCAGTTGAGGGAAAACCTGGCACGGTACCTCGGCCACGGGCTGGCGCCGGAGAACATCTGGGCAGGCAACGGTTCCAATGAGGTTCTCCAGCAGATCCTGCAGGCTTTCGGCGGTCCCGGCCGGACGGCAATGAGCTTCCCGCCCACCTACTCCATGTACCCGTTGCTAGCCAGCGGTACCGGCACCGCCTACGTCACCGGCACACGGGAAGCGGATTTCTCCCTGACCCCGGAATCGGCCGGCGCGCAGATTCGTGCCCAGGCACCGAACATCATCATTTTGTGCACGCCGAACAATCCCACGGGAACGGCCCTTGGCCTGGACGTCATCGAAGCCGCCTACGAAGCGGGCGAAGCGTCCAACGCCATCGTGGTGGTTGATGAGGCCTACGCCGAGTTCTCCCACGCCGATACCCCCAGCGCCCTGCAGCTGCTGCCGGGACGGGAACGCCTGATCATTTCCCGCACCATGTCCAAGGCCTTTGCCCTGGCCGGGGCTCGGATCGGATACCTGGCTGCAGCACCCCAGATTGCGGATGCCCTGCGCCTGGTCCGGCTGCCCTACCACCTCTCGGCCATCACCCAGGCCACGGCCAACGCCGCGCTGACCCATGCCGATGCCCTCCTGTCCAATGTGGAGGACATCAAAGCCCAGCGTGACCGGATCGTGCGGGAGCTGACGGACCTCGGACTGGCCCCCGCACCCTCGGACGCAAACTTCGTGCTCTTCGGCGGCATGGAGAACCCCCGCGCTATCTGGGAAGGCCTGCTGGAAGCCGGCGTCCTGGTTCGGGACATCGGCATTGAGGGCCATCTCCGCGTCACGGCCGGCACGGAAGCTGAAACGGATACCTTCCTTAGCGTGCTGCGGTCCCTGCTTCCGGCCTGAACGGCCCGCCGTCCGCGGCCGCCCCGATTCCGGGACCCGGCCGCACCGGGACTAAACTGAGAAACTGCCGGAGCTTTGTCCATTGCTCCGACCCCGACCTTCCTGAAGGAACCCCATGACTGTGGAGACCGCTACCGGACGCACTGCCCGCCTTGAGCGGACCACGAGTGAATCGTCCGTCCTCGTTGAACTGGACCTGGACGGCACCGGCCGTGCAGATATCAGCACCTCCGTGCCGTTCTATGACCACATGCTGAACGCGCTGGCCAAGCACTCCCTGATGGACCTCACCGTCCGGGCCACGGGCGACACGCACATCGACGTCCACCACACGGTCGAGGACGTCGCCATCAGCATCGGCGAGGCGCTCAAGACCGCCCTGGGCACCAAGGCAGGCATCCGCCGGTTCGGCGAGGCTACTGTTCCGCTGGACGAGGCGCTGGCCCACGCCGTCGTCGACATCTCCGGACGCCCCTACCTGGTGCATTCCGGCGAACCGGCCGGACAGGAATACCACCTGATCGGCGGGCACTTCACCGGCTCGCTTACCCGGCACGTGTTTGAAGCCATCACCCTGCACGCCCAGATCTGCCTGCACATGCGGGTGCTGGGCGGACGGGACCCGCACCACATTGTGGAAGCGCAGTTCAAGGCCTTCGCCCGCGCCCTTCGCGCCGCCGTGGAGTCGGATCCGCGGGTAGAGGGAATTCCGTCCACGAAGGGCGCCCTGTGAGTGCCCGCAACGTCACCGTCCTGGACTACGGCTCCGGAAACATCCGCTCAGCCGTCCGCGCCCTTGAGCATGCCGGGGCGAACGTTACCCTCAGCGCCAGGCCCGATGACGTCCTGAACGCGGAAGGGCTCGTGGTCCCCGGCGTCGGTGCTTTCGCGGCCGTGATGCAGGGACTCAAAGACGTGGATGCCCTCCGTATGATCGGCCGCCGGGTTGCCGGCGGGCGCCCGGTGCTGGGCATCTGCGTGGGCCTGCAGGTCCTCTTCGAGGAGGGCGTGGAACACGGCGTCCGCACCAAGGGCATGGGCGAATGGCCCGGAGTGGTGGAGCGGCTTGCTGCCGACGTCGTGCCCCACATGGGCTGGAACACCGTGACACCGCCGGAAGGTTCAGCGCTGTTCGAGGGCCTCGAGGACGAACGGTTCTACTTCGTGCACAGCTACGGCGTGCAGAAGTGGGACTTCGACGTCACCCAGCCTGCCATGCGCCCGCCCCAGGTCACCTGGGCGGACCACGGCGGACCCTTTATTGCCGCCGTTGAGAACGGCGCCCTGTCAGCCACCCAGTTCCACCCGGAAAAGTCCGGCGAAGCCGGCGCTGCGCTGCTGAACAACTGGCTGAAGACACTGGGCTAGCGGCTATGTGGAGCATTGTTCTTATGGGCCTGGCCGGTCTGCTGATTGGCGGTGCGGTGTCCTTCCGCAGCCAGGGCATGTCCAAAATTATTGTTATCAGTTTCTGGGTTTTGGCCGGAATGGCCCTGCTGGGTGCCTACCTGCTGACCCTTAACCTCTCCTGACCCCACCACCGAAAGCACAAGAGATGCCCTTCAGCGAAACCCCCGTCCTTGAACTCCTGCCCGCCGTTGATGTGGCTGACGGCCAGGCCGTGCGCCTTGTGCAGGGCGAAGCCGGCAGCGAGACCGGCTACGGCGATCCGCTGGATGCCGCCCTTGCCTGGCAGAATGACGGCGCGGACTGGGTCCATCTGGTGGATCTGGACGCCGCCTTCGGCCGCGGCTCCAACCTGGACCTGCTCAGCCGCGTGGTGAAATCCCTGGACATCAAGGTGGAACTGTCCGGCGGCATCCGCGACGACGAGTCACTGGACAAGGCCCTGGAACTCGGTGCGGCACGCGTCAACCTCGGCACCGCTGCACTGGAGAACCCCGAGTGGACCGCCAGCGCCATTGCCCGCTACGGCCAGGCCATCGCCGTCGGCCTCGATGTCCGCGGCACCACGCTGGCGGCACGCGGCTGGACCAAGGAAGGCGGCGACCTCTGGGAGGTGCTGGCCCGCCTGGAGGAAGCCGGCTGCCCGCGCTACGTGGTCACGGACGTGACGAAGGACGGCACGCTGCGCGGACCGAACATCGAGCTGCTGCGCGAGGTGCTGAAGCGTACCGACCGCCCCGTGGTGGCTTCCGGCGGCATCTCGAGCCTGGATGACCTGGCAGCCCTGCGCGAGCTGGTTCCCCTGGGCCTGGAAGGAACCATTGTGGGCAAGGCGCTCTACGCCGGTGCCTTCACCCTGCCGCAGGCCTTTGACGTCGCCGGGCACCCGGACCGCTGAGAATGGCTGCTCGCGAACTGCCCGGACATATCGCTGCGGCACTGGCCGGCGCCGGCGGCCCCACTGATTCGGCGGGGCAGCCGTGGGCAGGCCGGGACCTGGCCGGTGAGGGAAATCCGCTCCACAATTTCGACAGCGATGACGGACGGGCCAATCCCCGTTACGTGGACGCCGTCGCCAAGCTGATCGCCGGCACCGGCAGTGAAGCGGAGGTGGTGGCCTCCCTCGCCACCGCCCGCGTGTTTGTCCCGATTGTGGCCGTGCTCGGCGAGGAAACCGAATCCGAGCACGGACTCACGGCCGATAAACAGGCGGACATGGCGCTGGTCACCCTGACCGCGCCGGACGGACGCAAGGCACTGCCGGTATTCACGTCGGTTGAGGCACTGGAACGCTGGCACTCCGAAGCCCGGCCGGTGGCCGTGTATACGCCGCGGGCAGCGCTCTCCGCTGTTTCGGAGGATGCCCAGCTGCTGGTGGTCGACCCGGGAGCGGATTTCACTTTTGTGGTCCGCCGCCCGGCCATGTGGGCGCTCGGCCAGCAGCGCGACTGGGTGCCGTGTTACACCGACCCCGCCCTGGTGGAGATGGCCGAAGCGGCCGCCGGGCCGGACCCGCAGATCCTGGCGGTAACGCTGCAGCAGGGGCAGGGCACCGCCTCCAGGACCGCCGACGGAACACCGGTGGGCGGGGGAGGGGCCGGCCCGGAGCTTAGAATGATTCTCCAGCTTGCGCCCGGACTTGGTCCGCAGGACATCCAGGCCATTGTGGCCGCCCTGCAACAGCGTTTGACTGCCAACCCCGAGTTTGTTGAGCGCGTGGATTCCCTGGACATCAAAATCACCCGCTGACCCGTCAGGCGTAACCCGCCGGAAGAGAACTGCCGTGAATTTTGGCCTTTACCGCGAAATGCTGCGGATCGCACCGATCCGCCGCCTGCTGATAGTCGGAATGATCGCCCGGTTTCCGCATTCCGCGGCGGGCGTCCTGCTCACCCTGCATGTAGTGAACACCATGGACCGGGGCTATGCGGCCGCAGGTGCCGTGGCAGCCGTGGTCACCATCGGCATCGCCGTGGGCGCTCCCTGGCGGGGACGGCGGGTGGACACCATTGGGCTCCGGAAGGCCCTGATCCCGTCGGTCATCGCCGAGGCAGTGATCTGGAGTACGGCCCCGCACGTGAGCTTTGAGTGGCTGCTGGTCCTTGCACTGGTGGGCGGAGTGTTCACCCTCCCGGTCTTCAGTGTGGTCCGCCAGTCCCTCGGTGTGCTGGCCACCGGCGAACAGCGGCGTACCGCCTTTGCGCTCGACTCCATCGCCACCGAGCTCATCTTTATGATGGGCCCCGCGCTGGGGGCCGTGATTGCCACGCAGATATCCTCCGTGATCGGGCTGACCGCGGTGGGACTTTCCGCGGCCGTGGCCGGGCTCCTGCTGATCTGGTTCAACCCGCCCACGCGTTCCCCGGAACCTGAGAAGGCTGTGACCGCAGTTGACGAGCAGGAGGCTGCGGCGGCCACCGCTGTGGCGGTGGCGCCGGCAAATATCCAGGAAGCGCCGATGGAGCTTACCGGTGCGGGCCTGCCCGACGGCCCGCAGAATATGTTCGAGCGGCTGCGTCACGGAGTGGCCGGGAACTTCACCTGGTTCAGCCCGGCAGTGGCCGTGGTGTTTGCCGTTGCCATAGGTGCAGGGCTTTTGCTCTCCAGTACCGACGTCGGGATTGTGGCCTCGGTGGAAGCCGGCGGAAATCCCTCCGAGGTCGGCATCGTTTTCGTGGCCTGGTGTGCCGCCTCAGCCATTGGCGGGATTGTCTACGGCGCCATGAAGCGCCGCTTCTCGCCGATGTCCCTGCTGCTGACCATGGCGGTGCTGACCATGCCGATGGCCTTCGCCACGGACACCCTGAGCCTGGCCCTGCTATCCATTCCCGCAGGCCTGCTCTGCGCCCCGGTACTTTCCGCAGCCTCGGAGCGGGTGGCGGATCTGGTGGCCGAGAACCGGCGCGGTGAAGCCATGGGCTGGTACGGCTCCTCCATGACGGCTGGTACCGCACTGGGTGCGCCCGTGGCGGGCCTGGCCATTGACGTGATCGGGCCCTGGTCCGGTTTCCTGCTGGCCGGCGGTGCTGCAGCGGTGCTGGTGCTGGCAACGCTGTCCGCCCGCCGGCTGTTCCTGCGTTCCGCACCCGTCCGCTAGGCCTGCCATGCCGGCCCCGGGCATTAAAACGCCCGAAGAGCTTCACCAGGTGAAACTCTTCGGGCGCTAAGGGGTGCGGAGCGGGTTAGCTGACGGGGCCGGTGAATTTCTCGCCCGGGCCCTTGCCCGGCGCGTCCTGGATTACCGACGCTTCGCGGAAGGCAAGCTGCAGGGAACGCAGGCCGTCACGCAACGGTCCTGCGTGCTGGCTGCCGATTTCCGGCGCGGCAGCCGTGACAAAGCCGGCCAGGGCGGTGATCAGTTTCCGTGCCTCGTCCAGGTCCTTGAGGGCCTCGGCGTCGTCGCCTTCGGCCAGGCCGCACTTGACGGCTGCTGCGCTCATCAGGTGGACCGCCGCCGTCGTAATGACCTCGACGGCCGGAACCTCGGCGATGTCGCGCATCTGGTCGGCGACTTCCTGCTGTGCAGCTGCAGCGGTTTCGGACTCTTCGGTTGTTCCGGGGAAGGAGTGGCGGGTTGCTTCCCCTGCCGGATTGCTCTGTGGGGTACTCATACTGGTAAGCTTGTCACAGACCGACTGGTTGTCGTTACTTTCAATGCCCTCAACGGGCGGGATGAAAATCACACTTTCTCCTGAAGGCGGCGTAACCGGTATGCAAGCGGAGTCCCCTCCCACCCGCGTCAGCCTGACTGCCTGTAAAGGCCGCAGAGTTGCCGGGTTCAGGTCGGCCCCGACGGGCCAGCAGCAGGAAAGTCCACGGACTTCCCGAAGCGGCTGAACCGTTCCGGGAGCTAACTGCCTCGAACCGGCTTCGAGACAGTTACCGCCGACCCTCCTACGGGCCTCCGATTGCGCTTGCAATTGGGGGCCTTCTTCAGTTGCAGGCGGTAGCCGTTTTGAACAACACAGGAGCTGCAACATTAGCGAGCCAAGAATCAATGATCGGATCCGCGTCCCCGAGGTGCGGCTGGTAGGTCCGGCAGGTGAGCAGGTAGGCGTGGTCCGCATTGAGGACGCACTCCGCCTTGCAGCCGAGTCCGACCTGGATCTTGTTGAGGTAGCACCGCAGGCAAAGCCCCCGGTGTGCAAACTAATGGACTTCGGCAAGTACAAGTACGAAGCCGCCGTCAAGGCACGCGAAGCCCGGAAGAACCAGACGAACACCGTTCTGAAGGAAATCCGGTTCCGCCTGAAGATTGACACCCACGACTACGAAACCAAGCGTGGCCACGCCATGCGGTTCCTGGGCGCAGGTGACAAGGTCAAGGCCATGATCCAGTTCCGCGGCCGTGAGCAGCAGCGCCCCGAAATGGGCATGAAGCTGCTGAACAAGTTCGCCGAGGACGTCGCCGAGGTGGGTGTGGTTGAGTCCACGCCGCGCATCGACGGCCGCAACATGGTCATGGTCATCGGCCCGCTGAAGAACAAGGCCGAAGCCAAGGCGGAAGCACGCCGCGCCACGCAGCGTGCAGATGCCAAGGCTGCCAACGAGGCTGCCAGGAACGGTGAAGCACCTGCACGGGTGGACACTTCGGCGGACAAGGCTCCGATGACTCAGAGCCTTGCCGACCTCCTGCCGGACGGTCTTCGTCTGGGCTCCTCCGCTGCCGAGGCCGATAAGGCCCGTGCAGAGCAGGAGCAGGCAGAGAAGGAGCAGGCCGCCAAGCGCGCCAAGGCAGCTGCTGCTGAAAAGGCCGCCACCGAGGCCCGCCGCGTTGCCGCTGCCAGCAAGCCGGCCCCCGCGCCGGCCGCTGAAGCCGCTCCCGCCAAGCCGGCGGAGGCTGCCAAGCCTGCTGCTGCTCCGAAGCCCGCAGCGGTCCCGAAGCCTTCCGCGGCAAAGCCTGCAGCACCGCCCAAGCCGGCTGCCCGGCCCAAGCCTGCTGCGGCCCCCAAGCCTGCCGGCAAGTCGTCCCCGCGGGGAACGTCCGGCTCGAACAAGCCCGGAACTGCAGAGTAGTTTTCCTGCACGCTGTCCTGGCAACAGTAATAAAGCCCTGACACCTGCCCAGGTGTCGAAAGCCCCGCGGGCCTGCCCGCGGAAACCTAAAGGAGATCGGTAGACATGCCGAAGATGAAGACCCACAGTGGCGCCAAGAAGCGCTTCAAGCTGACCGGTACCGGCAAGCTCAAGCGCCAGCAGGCCAACCGCCGCCACTACCTGGAGCACAAGCCCTCCACGCTGACCCGCCGCCTGGCCAACGACAAGCTCGTTGCACCGGCTGACGCCAAGGTCATCAAGAAGATGCTGGGCATCTAACTAATCCCCGACAGCCGTCCCGTTCGGGCCGGTTTCACCCCATCAAAACTTTCCCCGCTCCTGGGCCGTCCAGGCGCAGTGACTTACCAAGTCGGGGAGATTTACCAAAAGGAGTACGCACGTGGCACGTGTGAAGCGGGCGCTTAACGCCCACAAGAAGCGTCGGGTTATTCTCGAGCGCGCCAAGGGTTACCGCGGACAGCGTTCGCGCCTGGTCCGTAAGGCCAAAGAGCAGCTGCTGCACTCGTTTGTGTACAGCTACGGCGACCGCCGCAAGCGTAAGGGCGACTTCCGCCGCCTGTGGATCCAGCGCATCAACGCTGCTTCCCGCGCCAACGGCCTGACCTACAACCGCCTGATCCAGGGCCTGAAGCTCGCCGAGATCCAGGTTGACCGCCGTATGCTGGCCGAACTGGCCGTCAACGACGCCGCTGCCTTCGCTGCGCTGGTCCAGATTGCCAAGGACGCCCTGCCGTCCGACACCTCGGCTCCGGCCGCCGCCCAGGCTGCTCCGGCTGCCAAGGCTGCTCCCGCCGCCAAGCCGGCCGCTGCCGTAGCCTCCGCCAAGGGTGGCTTCAAGGCTTCCGAGGGCGACGCCCCCGAAGGCTTCGTTATCAAGGGCAACCTGGGTTCGGGCAAGTACCACGTCCCGGGTTCCACCTGGTACGAGCAGACCGTTGCTGAATACTGGTTCGATTCCGTGGAAGCAGCCAAGGCTGCAGGCCTGGAGCCGGCTGGCGGCGAATCCCGCCAGAAGTTCCAGGGCTAAGGGAATCGGTCTCTAAAAGACGATGAACCACGAAGGGCGCCCGCAGGCACCGCTTATGTCCAACCCCCGAGCTGATCGGGTCCGAGATGTGGCGAAGCTTGCCGGGCGCTCTTCGCGCTTAAAAACCGGCCGCTTCCTGGCTGAAGGGCCGCAGGCCGTCCGGGAAGCGCTGTCCGCGCACCGGGCGGCTGCCGCTGCCGGCGGCCCCGCCGTCGTGCACGAAGTGTATGCAACACAGGCATGCCTTGACCGCCTGCCGGAGCTGGCCGATCTGGCCCGCGGGACCGTGCTGCGCCTGGCCACCGACGAAGTCCTGGCCGCGATGGCCGACACCGTGACGCCGCAGGGCATTGTCGCTGTCTGCGCCATCTCCACCGCCACCCTTGCCGACGTGCTGGCATCCGGCGCGAAGCTGGTAGCAGTGCTGTGCGAGGTCCGCGACCCCGGCAACGCCGGCACCGTCCTGCGCGCCGCGGACTCCGCCGGCGCCGATGCGGTAGTGCTCACCGCATCCAGCGTGGACATTTTTAATCCCAAGGCGGTGCGCTCCACCGCCGGATCACTCTTCCATCTGCCGGTCATTACCGGTGCAGACTTTTCCGAAACCGTCGCTGCCCTCAAAGGCGCAGGCGCGACGGTCCTGGCCGCCGATGGCTACGGGAACGTCAACCTGGACCGGCTCCAGGACCTCAGCGCGGTACGGCGCGCGGGCGGCAGTATCCCGGCCGGCGCGGACGACGGCGCGCTGCCGCGGCTTGAAGCCTCAACCGCATGGCTGTTCGGCAACGAAGCGCAGGGCCTCTCCGACGCAGAACTGGCCGCCGCCGATTACCGGGTGGCCGTGCCGCTCTACGGCAGTGCGGAGAGCCTGAACGTCGGTACCGCCGCCACCGTATGCCTCTATGCCTCGGCGCGTGCCCAGCACAACTGAGGCGGCTGACCTGCCCTAGCGCTGCAGCGCCTTTTCGGCAGCACCTGGGGCGGGATCACCGGCCATACGACGCCGGTCCAGTGCCCCGCTGAGCAGGGCGACTCCCAGCCCCAGCAGGGCGAGCACGGCACCCACGATGGCCGGTGAACGGAAGCCCCAGCCCCACGCGATTACCAGTCCGCCGGCCATGGCGCCCAGGGCATTGGCCATGTTCAATGCCGCGTGGTTGAGCGACGACGCCAGCGATGCCGCGCCGGGGGAGACATCGAGCAGCCGCGTCTGAAGCGCCGGTGTCAGGGCCGAACCGATCGCACCCACCAGGAACACCAGGATGATCGCTCCGGCCTTGTACTGGACGCCCCAGGCGTAGACGGCCAGGATCAGTACGGTGCCCGCCAGGACGGCGTAGATGCTGCCCATCACCGAGCGGTCCGCGATCCGTCCGCCGACAATGTTTCCCACTACCTGTCCCACGCCGTAGAGGCCCACGATCAGCGGCAGCACTCCCATGGAGAAGCCGGCCACCTCGGTCATGGTGGGGGAGATGTAGGTGTAGACCGCGAAGAAGCCGCCGAAGCCGACGGTACCCACCAGCAGGGCGAGCCACATCTGCATCCGGCGCAGGGCGCTGAGTTCGCGCCGGATGCTGGCATCCGGGTGCGTGGCCTGGAACGGAACGAACCAGGCGACGAGGGCGACGGTCAGCAGGGCTATGGCGCCGACCAGGACGAACATCCAGCGCCAGCCGGCCAGCTGTCCCAGCCAGGTGGCAAACGGCACCCCGACCACATTGGCGATGCTCAGGCCAAGCATGACCATGGAGATGGCCCAACCGCGCCGGGTCGGCGCCACCAGGGACGCAGCGATCACGGCAGCCACGCCAAAGAAGGCGCCGTGGGGCAGGCCCGAGAGGAAGCGGGTGACCAGCAGCCACCCGTAATCCGGCGCGATGAAGGAGGAAAGATTCGCGACGGCAAAGAACGCCATGAGCCCCAGGGCCAGCCACTTGCGCGGCATCTTGGCTCCAGCCGCCGCAAGCAGCGGCGCACCGACAACGACGCCGAGGGCATAAGCGGAGATAACGTGGCCGCCTTCGGGGACGGAGACACCCAGCTCGGCGATCATCTCCTGAAGCAGGCCCATGATGGCGAATTCGGTAGTGCCGATGGCGAAGCCGCCTGCGGCCAGGGCTGTGATGGCCAGGGAGACACGATGGGTTTTAGGCGTCATTACGCGCAGGGAAGGCATTGGTGCGGGGTGCTTTCGGATCAGCGGTTGCGCGGAGCCGGCGAAAGGCGCGGGCGCGTCGGGCGGACCCGTGGTCAGAGCGGAAGAACGGATGCAGCCGTTGGCCGGGGCCAAACGGCCACGGTGCCGTTCCTTCCCAGTCTAGGACAGGCGGCACCGTAGACTCGATCTGTGTCTATTCCAGAACTGAAACAGGTAGTCGGAGCAGCGATAGTTGATGACCTGGGCCGGCCGCAGAGCCTGCTGGCTGCCCGCCGGACCGCCCCGGAGGCGTTCGCCGGCATGTGGGAATTCCCGGGTGGAAAAGTGGAGCCGGGGGAATCCTGCGAAGCCGCCCTGCACCGTGAGCTGGCCGAGGAACTCGGTATTGAAGTGGTCCTGGGCACGGAGGTCGCCGGACCCCTGGACCAGGGCTGGCCATTGAATCCAAAGGCCGCCATGCGTGTGTGGCTCGTTCAGGTGAAAACGGGGGAGCCGCTTCCGCTTCAGGACCATGACGAGCTTCGCTGGGTACCGCTTCATTCCGGTGCCCTGGCCGAGCTGCCCTGGATCCCCGCGGACCTTCCGATCGTCACCGCTGTCCTGCAGGCTGCGGCGCAACCCGCCGCAGGATCTGCCTCATCGGATCCGCTTGCGCCGTACCCGGGCACCGGTCAGGACATTGGCGGCAACTAAAAAAGCGTTCCGGCCGCCACCGGCAGTCCCGCAGCTGTCTGCGGGGCGGGCCGGGGAGCACCTCGCGTGGCGAGGAACTGGTTGCGCCCGGCAAAGCCGTAGCGCTTCTTGACGAGGGTGATCCGTCCCGCGAGCCACTGCCGGTATTCCTTGGAAGCGTAGGTCCCGCCGTTGTACAGCTTGTCGTAGCGGGCCGAGAGGTGGGGATAGTCGCGGGCCAGCCATTCCCGGTACCACTCGCGTGCCCCCGGCCGCAGGTGAAGGGCGCCGGCCGTGACCGAGGTGGCGCCGGCCTCGGCCAGTGCGGAGAAAAGTGCGTCGAGTGACTCGTCACCATCGGTCAGCCACGGCAGCAGGGGCATCGCCATGACATTGCAGTCCATGCCGGCATCGCGGATCCGCCGGATCAGGTCAAGCCGTGCCTTGGGCGAGGGCGTGCCCGGCTCAACCCGGCGGGCAAGTTCCGGATCAAGCAGGGCCAGGGAAATCCCCATGCTGATGCTGGTCTGTTGGGCAGCCTCGGCCAGGAGCGGAAGATCGCGGGCCAGCAGGGTCCCCTTGGTCAGGATCGAGAAGGGGGTTCCGCTGTCCGCCAGTGCCCGGATGATCCCGGGCATGAGCTTGTAGCGGCCTTCGGCGCGCTGGTACGGATCGGTATTCGTGCCCATGGCCACGTGCTCGTAGTCCCAGGAAGGCCGGGCCAGTTCACGCCGAAGCACCTCGGCTGCGTTGGTCTTGACGACCAGTTGGCTGTCGAAATCCGCCCCGGTGTCCAGATCCAGGTAGCTGTGTGTCTTGCGGGCGAAGCAGTACACGCAGGCATGGCTGCAGCCCCGGTAGGGATTCACCGTCCAGCCAAAGGGCATGGAGGACGTCTTGGGAACCTTGTTCAGCACCGACTTGGCCAGGACCTCGTGGAAAGTCACGCCCGCGAAGCCCGGTGTCTGCACGGAACGGACCAGGCCCTGAAGGGGGAGCAGCGCATCGGAGGACGGCGCTGCCTTGGGTTCCTGCTCCTGCCACCTCATGCACCTATTAGAACATATGTTCGAATGTAAGTGTCTAGCCCCGGCGGGCGCGGTAGCCGCCGTCGGACAGTCCGGCCAGGATCTCGAAGATGTTCGACGACGCCGGATCGCCCGCGCGCAGCCGGGAATACCCGGCAGCGGCAAAGTAGAGCGGAAGGAAGGCCGGTCCCAGTACCGCGTATTGGGAGCTGTGCCGGGCTTCATGCTGCAGGAGAGCGGAGGCTGGCCCGGCATCGAACGCCCGGGATGTGCGGGAACGGTAGAGGATGACGTTGCCCAGGGTGAATGCCGCGGCGCGGGGAAGTGGAAGCCGCCAGCCTTCTGCCAGCAGCAGTCCGCCGGGGCCGGACCTGACAGGCACCCGGCCCGCCCGGGCAGCGAGCAGCCCTGCCGCCGTCGTGCCGTTGGCCAGGTTCAGGATGCGGCGGAGAGCCTGCATGCGGGACAGAGGGGACGTCATGCGCCCATGCTAGGCCAGGGACCTGCCTTCACACTGCCCGGCCGGGGAGCGTGAGTTGGTTAGACTGGTAGCCGCAGGCTTCGTGCCTTTGCCTGCAGCACCTTTGTTGCTCAGCTCTCGCACGTCAGCATCACTTCCATTCACCTCAACACGGCCGGAAACAGGTAAGAACGGTACATGTCGAATTCCATACCGGGGACGGACTCCCCAGACAACGCGGCACCCAATCCGCTTGACGAGACAGCCATTGCGGCTGCCGTTGATTCAGCGCTCGCAGCCATAGGCTCCGCAGCGGACCTGGATGCCCTCAAGGACGTCCGGATCGCCGTCACCGGCGAGAAGTCTCCGCTGTCACTGGCCAACCGGACCATCGGCAAGCTGCCCAAGGACCAGAAGGCTGCGGCAGGCAAGCTGGTAGGCCCGGCCCGCGGCCGGATTAACTCGGCGCTCGCAGCACGCACCGTCGAGCTGGAAGCCGAGCGCGACGCCCGGATCCTCGTCGAAGAGGCCGTAGACGTCACTGCAGCCCCGCGGCGCCGCCACATTGGCGGACGGCACCCCATCTCCACGCTCCAGGACCGCGTCGCAGACGTATTCGTGGGTATGGGCTGGGAGATCGCCGAAGGCCCCGAGGTGGAATCCGAGTGGTTCAACTTCGACGCCCTGAACTTCAAGCCGGACCACCCGGCCCGCGAAATGCAGGACACCTTCTTCGTGGAACCGCCCGAGGCGCACCTGGTGATGCGAACGCATACCTCCCCGGTCCAGGTCCGCTCCATGCTTGAGCGCGACCTGCCGATTTACGTCCTGTGCCCGGGCAAGGTATTCCGGACCGACGAGCTCGACGCCACGCACACGCCGGTGTTCCACCAGTTCGAGGGCCTGGCCATCGACAAGGGCCTGACCATGGCGGACCTGGTCGGCACCCTGGAGCACTTCACCCGGGTGCTCTTCGGCGACGAGGCGAAAGTCCGTCTGCGGCCGAACTACTTCCCGTTCACCGAGCCCAGCGCCGAGCTGGACATCTGGCATCCCGGCGCCAAGGGCGGCCCGCGCTGGATCGAGTGGGGCGGCTGCGGCATGGTCAACCCCAACGTGCTCCGCGCTGCCGGGATCGACCCCGAGGTCTATTCAGGTTTTGCCTTCGGCATGGGCATTGACCGTGCCCTCATGTTCCGTAACGAGGTTTCGGACATGCACGAAATGATTGAAGGCGACGTACGTTTCAGCGAACACTTCGGGATGGAGATCTAAGTGAGAATCCCACTTTCCTGGCTGCGCGAGTATGCCCAGGTTCCGGCGGACGCAACCGCCGAAGACGTCATGGAGGACCTGGTAAAGGTCGGCCTGGAGGAAGAGGACGTTCACCGTCCCTCCGACGAGCTGCAGGGTCCGATTGTGGTGGGCCAGGTGCTCAGTATGGAACCGGAGCCGCAGAGCAACGGCAAAACCATCAACTGGTGCTCGGTCCGCGTGGTGCCCGAAGGCGCCGAGCAGACCCTGACCGGCAAGGGCATTGAGCCTTCCGGCGTGCAGGGGATTGTCTGCGGCGCGCACAACTTCACAGTGGGGGACAAGGTGGTTGTCACCCTGCCCGGCGCCGTGCTGCCCGGCGACTTCCGGATCAGCCCCCGCAAGACCTATGGGCACGTCTCCGCCGGCATGATCGCCTCGGTGCGTGAACTGGGCATCGGCGAGGACCACGACGGCATCCTCGTACTCTCCACGCTGGGCCTGGACCCCGAGGTGGGCACGGACGCCATGGAGCTGCTGGGGCTGTATGACCAGGCGGCGGAAATCAACGTCACCCCGGACCGCGGCTATGTCTTCTCCATCCGCGGCGCGGCCCGCGAGTACGCCCACGCCACCGGGACCCGGTTCACCGACCCGGCTGCCGCCGTCGTTGTCCCCGAGGCTGACGGCAACGGATACCCGGTGCGGCTCGAGGACGCCGCACCCATCTACGGCAAGCCCGGCTGCGACCGGTTTGTGGCCCGCACGGTGCGCGGCGTGGATCCGTCCCGGCCCACTCCGCCGTGGATGTCCGCCCGGCTGCGTCTGGCCGGCATCCGCTCCATCTCGCTGGTGGTGGATATTTCCAACTACGTGATGCTCGAACTCGGCCAGCCGCTGCACTTCTACGACCTGGACAAGCTCACCGGTGAAATTGTGGTGCGCCGCGCCGCCGAGGGCGAAACCCTGAAGACACTGGATGAGAAGGAACGCCGGCTGTCCCCGGAGGACCTGCTGATCACCGACGGCTCCGGTGCCATCGGCATTGCCGGCGTGATGGGCGGAGCCTCCACTGAGGTCTCCGGCGGCACGCAGAACGTGCTGATTGAGGCTGCGCACTTCGAGGAAGTGAGCATTGCCCGCTCGCGCCGCCGCCACAAGCTGCCCTCCGAAGCGTCCAAGCGCTTCGAGCGCGGCGTGGACTGGAATGTCGCCGACGTGGCCGCCCAGCGGGCGGTGGACCTGCTGGTGGAACTCGCCGGCGGAACCGCCGATGAGTCAGTGACCGACGTCGGCACCGCTCCCGAACCCCGCCGCATCGACCTGCCGGCACAGTTCCCGTCGCAGCTGATCGGCCTGGACTTCACCGAGTCCCAGATCACCGGCACGCTTCAGGACCTTGGCGCCTCCGTGGAGAAGACCGAGGGCGGCTACCTGGTCACCCCGCCGAGCTGGCGCCCGGACCTGGAGACGCCGCAGGACCTCACCGAGGAAATCATCCGCCTGGTGGGGTATGACAAGATTCCCTCCACCCTGCCCGTGGCACCTCCCGGACGCGGCCTGACCCGTGTCCAGCAGCAGCGCCGACGGCTGATGCAGTCCCTTGCTGCGGCCGGCCTCACCGAGGTGCTGTCCTACCCGTTTGTCACCGAAGCGGACAACAACACCTTCGGCGCACCGGAGGAGGGCGGCGTGCAGGCACTGAAGCTGGCCAACCCGCTCAGTGCCGAGTACGGCTACCTGCGCACCTCGGTGCTGCCGGGGCTGTTCGAGGTAGCCAAGCGGAACATGTCCCGCGGCTTCCGCGACCTGGCACTGTTCGAATCCGGGACGGTCTTCCTGCCCGGCGATCACCTGGGCACCGAAAGCATCCCGCCGCTGGGCGCCAAACCGTCCGACGAGGTGCTGGATGAGCTGTATGCCGGCATCCCCGACCAGCCGCTGCACGTGGGTGTGCTGCTGGCCGGCCACGAGTCCGCCCCCGGCGCCGGCACCACGCCGCGCACCTGGGACTGGGCCGACGCCGTGGACTTCGCCCGGATGATGGGCGACGTCCTGGGTGTGGAACTGGTGGTGGAACAGGGTACCCACCAGGCCTTCCATCCCGGCCGCACCGCGCGCATTGCACTGCGCAGCGGCGAGACCGTGGGCTACGCCGGCGAACTGCACCCGAAGCTGCTTGCTGCCCGGGACATCCCGGCCCGGACCGTGGCTGCGGAACTGGACGTGGATGCGCTCTTCGACGCCGCACCCGATGTCATTGTTGCCCGTCCCATCTCCAGCTTCCCCATCTCCACGCAGGACGTGGCGCTGGTGGTGGCTGAGGACGTGCCGGCTGAGCAGGTCCGCGAGGCTCTGCGGGAAGGTGCCGGCGAACTGCTCGAAGACGTGGCACTGTTCGACGTCTACGCGGGGGCCGGCATTGAGCCCGGGTCCAAGTCACTGGCATTCGCGCTCCGCTTCCGTGCACCGGACCGGACGCTGACTGCCGATGAGGCTTCGGAGGCCCGGGCCGCTGCCGTCGCGCTGGCCGCCGAACGCTTCGGCGCCGTGCAGCGCTAGGCAGGCACCAGCCAGACAAAAAGGGTCCCGTCGGATGTTCCGGCGGGACCCTTTTGTGTGAGCGCTGCGTAACCGGCTGGGGCTTGTAACCGGCTGGGGCGTCAGGCCCCTGCCTCTCCTGAGTCCAGGCCCACCATGACCCACCAGGCGAGATCCTCATCGCTCGCCAGCCGGGATTCGGGCACGGTCAGCCAGTTCCGGCCCATCGGGCGGTTACTGCCCATGACGGCTTCTTCCGCGCCGCGTTCAAGCAGGTCCTCATAACGGGCGGGGTCAATGTGCACCAGCAGGTCACCGCCTGCCCCGGCCGCGACGGCCAGGCGCTCGTCCACCATAAAGGACAGCCCGCCGAACATACGCACCTCACGGACGTTGGGCCGCGGCGCCAGGACCTGCCGCAGCCGCCCTGCCAGGTAGTCGCGGGCCACCGGGCGATTTGTCACCATGCCGGGCCTCCTTGCCTTGCATTTGGCATTCTCCCCGCGCTGGATATTAGGCCCCGAAGGCAGGGTCCCGCTAGGGCGCCAGCAGCACCTTGCCCGTGGTGCGCCGGCCCTCCAGATCCGCCTGGGCACGCGACGCTTCCGAGAGCGGGTAGGTGGCCCCGATCCGTACGTCCAGGGTTCCGGCCAGCACGGCATCGAAGAGTTCGCGTGCCCGCCACTGCCGTTCCTCCGGTGTCAGCAGATAGTGCGCCAGGGTGGGGCGGGTGAGGAACAGTGAACCCGAGGAGTTCAACCGCTGGATATCGAACGGCGGCACCTGTCCGGAGGCTCCGCCGAAGAGCACCATCATGCCCCGGGTGCGCAGGCTCGCCAGGGACGCATCAAAAGTGGCCGCACCCACGCCGTCGTACACCACATCCACGCCCGTGCCGCCGGTCAGCGCACGGACCTGGCCGGTGAACCCCTCGTAGCGCAGCACATGGTCTGCGCCGGCGCCGCGGGCCAGGAGCTCCTTTTCCTCCGTGGAAACCGTGGTGATCACGGTGGCCCCCTTGGCCTTGAGCAGCTGGATCAGCAGCAGCCCCACCCCGCCGGCTCCGGCATGGACCAGGGCTGTCTGCCCCTCCTGCACCGGGAAGGTGGAGTTGCACAGATAATGCGCGGTCATGCCCTGGAGCATCAGGGCCGCGGCGGTTTCATCGCTGATTCCGGCCGGCACCGGCAGGGCGACGTCGGCATCCATCACCGTGTACTGGGAATAGGTGCCTCCGCCCTCGGCCGTGGCCACCCGGTCGCCTTCCCGGAACCCGGAGTCCCGCCCGGCGGAGACCACCGTACCGGCCGCCTCAGCACCGGGTATGAAGGGATATGACATGGGATAAACCCCGGCGCGCTTGTACGTGTCAATGAAGTTCACCCCCGCCGCGGCCACTTTCACCAGCAGCTGGCTCGGGCCGGGCTCGGGAAGGTCAACGTCTTCATAACGCAGGATTTCGGGGCCGCCCGCCTGCGGGACGACAATGGCTTTGTGCATGGCATGGCCTTTTCTGTGGCTGGAACGTGCCGCTTAACAATGTGCTCCCCATCATACGGTTTGCATAATTATTGGAGCCATTGCATAAATGTGCTGTAGGGTGAATGGCATGACGATTTCCGTAGCAGTATCCGGTGCCAGCGGCTATGCCGGCGGTGAAGTGCTGCGCCTGCTCGCCGGCCATCCGGACGTGAGCATCGGCGCCATCACCGCCCACAGCAACGCCGGCACCCGCCTCGGGGAGCTCCAGCCGCACCTGCACGCTTTGGCGGACCGCGTCCTGGGGGAGACAACGGTGGAAAATCTGGCCGGCCACGACGTCGTGTTCCTCGCGCTCCCGCACGGCGCCAGCGCCGCGATTGCCGCGCAGCTCGATGCAGACACCCTGGTGATCGACGCCGGCGCGGACCACCGGCTGGAGGATCCGCAGGCGTGGGAAAAGTTCTACGGATCCGCCCACGCCGGCACCTGGCCCTACGGCCTGCCCGAGCTTCCCGGCCACCGCGACCGGCTCAAGGGCGCCCGCCGGATTGCGGTGCCCGGCTGCTATCCCACCAGTTCGCTGCTGGCGCTGACCCCCGGGTTCGCGGCCGGGCTGCTGGAGCCCGACGACGTCGTCATCGTTTCCGCCTCCGGCACCTCGGGAGCGGGCAAGGCAGCCAAGCCGCACCTGCTCGGCTCCGAGGTACTGGGCGGCATGAGCCCCTACGGCGTCGGCGGCAGCCACCGGCACACACCCGAAATTGAGCAGGGCCTCTCCGCCGCCGCCGGGGAAACCGTGGCGGTGTCCTTTACGCCCACCCTCGCACCGATGGCCCGCGGCATCCTCACCACCGCCACCGCGAAGGTCCGTCGCGGCACCGACCCGGCCGAATTGCGCGCCGCCTGGGAAGCTGCCTACGCCGGCGAGCACTTTGTCCGCGTACTCCCGGAAGGACAGTGGCCCGCCACCAAGATGGTGGTCGGTTCCAACTACGCCGTGATGCAGCTGGCCTATGACGCCCACGCCAACCGGGTGATCGTCAGCTGCGTCATCGATAACTTGAACAAGGGAACTGCCGGCGGCGCCGTGCAGTCCATGAACATTGCCCTCGGCCTGGAAGAGACCGCGGGACTGACGCAGCAGGGGGTGGCTCCGTAATGAGTGCCGCAGAAAGCAAAACCAGCACCGGCATCACCGTCCCGGCCGGATTCCGTGCCGCCGGCGTCACCGCAGGGCTCAAGGACTCCGGCGGGTCGGACGTGGCCCTGGTGGTCAACGACGGACCCTCCAAGGCGGCAGCCGCCGTGTTCACCCGCAACCGGGTGGCGGCCGCGCCCGTGCTGTGGTCCAGGCAGGCGGTCTCCGACGGGCGGGCCGACGCCGTCATCCTCAACTCCGGCGGTGCCAACGCCTGCACCGGCGCCGAGGGGTTCCAAAACACCCACGCCACCGCGGAAAAGACTGCCGCCCTCCTGGGGATCAGCGCCTCCGATGTCCTGGTCTGCTCCACCGGCCTGATCGGTATGCAGCTGCCGATGGACAAACTGATCCCCGGCGTCGAAGCCGCCGCAGCGGACCTTTCTGCCGACGGCGGTCTGGCCGCGGCGCAGGCCATCATGACCACCGACACCGTGGCCAAGCAGGCAGTGTTCACCGGCGCGGACGGCAGCTTCAGCATTGGCGGCATGGCCAAGGGTGCGGGAATGCTCGCCCCCGGTCTGGCCACCATGCTGGTGGTCCTGACCACCGACGCAGACGTTGCCGCCCCGGCACTGGATGAGGCACTGCGCGCTGCCACGGCGGTGACCTTTGACCGCACGGACTCCGACGGCTGCATGTCCACCAATGACACCGTGATCCTGCTGGCCTCCGGCGCTTCCGGAACGGTGCCCGACGGGGACGAATTCACCCGCGGCCTCACCGAGGTCTGCCACTCGCTGGCCCAGCAGCTCATCACCGATGCCGAGGGCGCCAGCCACGACATCGCCATCACCACCGTCAACGCCGCCACCGTGGCCGACGCGGAAACGGCGTCCCGCGCCGTCGCCCGTTCCAACCTCTTCAAGACCGCGATCTTCGGCAACGACCCGAACTGGGGCAGGGTGCTTTCCGCCGTCGGGACCACCGACGCCGCCTTCGAACCGGACCGGATCGACGTGCGCATCAACGGGGTCCAGGTCTGCCGCAACGGCGGCATTGGCGAGCCGCGCGAGTCGGTGGATCTTGCCCCGCGCGCCGTGAGCGTGGAAATCGACCTGCACGCCGGCACGGAAAGCGCCACCATCTGGACCAATGACCTGACCACGGACTACGTCCACGAGAATTCGGCCTACAGCAGCTAACCGGGGGATGAGCATGAGCACACCAGCAGCAGCCGGGGAACGGCTGCGGGCACAGGACAAGGCGGAAACGCTGATCGAGGCACTGCCCTGGATCCAGCGCTTCGCAGGCACCACCATGGTCATCAAGTACGGCGGCAACGCCATGGTCAATGACGAACTGCGCCGGGCCTTCGCCGAGGATATTGTCTTCCTCCACCATGCCGGCGTGCACCCCGTGGTTGTTCACGGCGGCGGCCCGCAGATCAGTACCTTCCTGGACCGGCTCGGTATCGAGTCCGAATTCCGCGGCGGCCTGCGCGTCACTACCCCCGAAGCCATGGACGCGGTACGCATGGTGCTGACCGGCCAGGTGGGACGCGAACTGGTGGGCCTGGTCAATTCCCACGGACCCTACGCCGTGGGCCTCTCCGGTGAGGACGGCGGACTGCTGCAGGCCGTACGCACCGGCACCGTAGTGGACGGGGAGGAAGTGGACCTGGGCCTGGTCGGGGAAGTGGTGGGCGTGAATCCCGCCGCCATCCTGGACCTGGTGGCCGCGGGGCGGATCCCGGTGATCAGCACCGTGGCTCCGGAAGTGGACGCCGACGGCGGTCCTACCGGACAGGTGCTCAACGTCAACGCGGATACGGCCGCCGCAGCACTGGCTGTGGCGCTGGGCGCGTCCCGGCTGGTGGTACTGACTGACGTGGAAGGACTCTACGCGGACTGGCCGGATAAGTCGTCACTGATTTCCTCGCTCACCGCAGGCGAGCTGCGCAGCATGCTGCCCACCCTTGAAGCCGGCATGATCCCCAAGATGCAGGCCTGCCTGGCCGCCGTGGACGGCGGGGTGGAGCGCGCGGCAGTGGTGGACGGCCGGATGGCCCACTCCATGCTGCTGGAAATTTTCACCGCAGCAGGCATCGGCACCCAGGTTGTTCCGGAGGAGGACCATGCATAACACCGAAGCCAGGCATGCCGCGGCCCAGGGCTCAGCGGAATGGCTGCAGCGCTACGATTCCTCGCTGATGGGTGTTTTCGGCACCCCGCAGCGGGTGCTGGTCAGTGGCAGCGGCTGCTATGTCGAAGATGCCGACGGCAAGCAGTACCTCGACCTGCTTGGCGGTATCGCCGTCAACGCACTGGGCCACGCCCATCCTGAACTGGTGGCCGCCGTGCAGGAACAGCTGTCCACCCTGGGCCATGTCTCGAATTTCTTCACCAGTCCCGCCCAGGTCCTCCTGGCCGAACGCCTGCTGGCCCTGGCCGGCGCACCGGCGGGTTCCAAGGTGTTCTTCGCGAACTCCGGCACCGAAGCCAATGAGGCGGCGTTCAAGCTGGCCCGCCGCAACACCGATCCGGCCACCGGCCGGACCCGGATCCTGGCCCTGGACGGTGCATTCCACGGCCGGACCATGGGCGCGCTGGCACTGACCGCCAAGCCCGCCTACCGTGAGCCGTTCCAGCCGCTGCCCGGCGGTGTGGAGCATCTTCCGTTCGGGGACATTGCCGCCCTGACCAATGCGGTGGATGAAAGCGTGGCCGCGGTCTTCCTGGAACCCATCCAGGGCGAGGCAGGGGTGCGGATGCTGCCCGAGGGGTACCTGGAGGCAGCCCGTGAGGCCACCCGGTCCGCCGGCGCCCTGCTGATCTTTGACGAGGTGCAGACCGGCGTTGGCCGCACCGGCACCTGGTTCGCGTCCGAAGGCGTCCTGCCCGATGCCATGACGCTGGCCAAGGGCCTGGGCGGCGGCATCCCGGTAGGTGCACTGCTGACCTTCGGCGAAGGCCCGGCGAACCTGCTCGCTGCAGGAATGCACGGGACCACGTTCGGCGGAAACCCGGTGGCGGCAGCAGCCGCCCTGGCCACGCTGTCCGTGCTGGAATCCCGGGATCTGCTGGCCAACGTCCGGGCCACGGGCGAGTTCCTGAGCCGCAGGCTCGCAGCTGTGGACGGGGTGGCGGAGGTACGCGGCAGGGGCTTCCTGATCGGCATTGATCTGGACGGCCCGTTTGCCCCGGCGGCCGTGGCCGCGGCACTGGAGGCCGGCTTCATCATCAACAGCACCGGCCCGGCGACGCTGCGGCTGGCCCCGCCGCTGATCCTCACCGCCGAGCAGGCCGGAACGTTCCTGGACGCCCTGCCCGGGATCCTCCACTCGGCCCGCGCCGCGGCCGCCCCCACCCCGATCACCGGCACAACCGAAGGAAAACCATGACCCGCCACTTCCTGGTAGACACCGACCTGACACAGGCGGAGCAGGCCGAAGTCCTGGACCTGGCTGCCGCGCTGAAGCAGGACCGTTACAAGTACCAGCCGTACGCCGGGGAGTCCACCGGGCGCAAAACGGTCGCGGTCATCTTTGACAAGACCTCCACCCGGACCCGGGTCTCCTTCGCCGCCGGCATCTCCGATCTGGGCGGCGTGCCGCTGATCATCGGGGCAGGGGAGTCCCAACTGGGCCACAAGGAAAGCGTCGCGGACACCACCAAGGTCCTTGAACGCATGGTCTCCACCATCGTGTGGCGGACATACGCCCAGTCCGGGCTGGAGGAAATGGCAGCGAACTCATCGGTGCCGGTCATCAACGCACTCTCCGATGACTACCACCCCTGCCAGCTGCTCGCGGATCTGCTGACCATCCGCGAACACAAAGGCACCCTCGCCGGCCTGACCCTGACCTATCTGGGGGACTGCGCCAACAACATGGCCAACTCCTACCTGCTCGCCGGGGTTACCGCCGGCATGCATGTGCGGGTGGCCGGGCCGGTGGGGTATCTGCCGGACCCGAAGATTGTTGACGCCGCCGCGGCCCGTGCCGAGGAAACCGGGGGATCGGTGATGATCACCACGGACGCCGCCGAAGCGCTGGCCGGAGCCGACGTCGTTGCCACTGATACGTGGGTCTCCATGGGCCAGGAAGCCGAGAAATCCGCCCGGCAGGAGCTGTTCCGCAGCTATGCTGTGGATGCCGGGGCCATGGAACAGGCAGCGGATGACGCCGTCGTGCTGCATTGCCTGCCCGCCTACCGCGGCTACGAAATTTCCGCCGATGTCATCGATGGACCGCAGTCCGTGGTCTGGGACGAGGCAGAGAACCGCCTGCACGCGCAGAAGGCCCTGATGGTCTGGCTGATGGCGCGCTCGGGCCTGACCGCAACACCGGAGGCACACTCATGAGCATGCCCGCGACGAAGACCGCACGCCAGGCGCGGATCCGCACCCTGCTGACCGGCCTGTCCGTGCGTTCGCAGGCGGAACTGGCGGCGCTGCTGGCCGACGACGGCGTCCAGGTAACCCAGGCAACCCTCTCCAGGGACCTGGTGGAACTGGGCGCGGTGCGGATGCGCGGCAAGGACGGCGCCCTCGTGTACGCCGTCCCGTCCGAGGGCGGGGAACGCTCACCGAAATCCGGGGTCACCCAGGAAGTGCTCGATGCCCGTCTGGCCCGGCTCTGCGGCGAACTGCTGGTCACTGCCGAAGCCTCCGCGAACATCGTGGTGCTGCGCACCCCGCCCGGTGCTGCGAACTTCCTGGCACTGGCCATCGACCATTCGGTCCTGCCCTCTGTCCTGGGCACCATCGCCGGTGACGACACCGTCATGATGGTGACCCGGGAACCCGACGGCGGCGCCGACCTGGCCGCGCGGTTCCTGCGCATCGCAGATGACGCCACCAACAACGGCACGGCCCCTGAAAGCCGGATCCTGTAACCGTGCAGAAGCCGGTCCCGGACCGCACCCCACCAACTTCATCCTGAACCAACCAGCAGCCCCCAGGGGCTGCGTCCAATGCAAGAGGAGCAAATTTCGTGAGTGAACGTATTGTTCTGGCCTACTCCGGTGGCCTGGATACGTCAGTAGCCATCGGCTGGATCGCCGAGGCAACCGGTGCTGAAGTCATCGCCGTCGCCGTAGACGTAGGACAGGGCGGCGAGTCCCTGGAGACCATCCGCCAGCGCGCCCTGGACTGCGGTGCCGTCGAAGCCTACGTGGCGGATGCCCGTGAGGAATTCGCCGCCGAGTACTGCATGCCGGCGCTGAAGGCCAACGGCCTGTACATGGATTCCTACCCGCTGGTTTCCGCCCTGTCCCGCCCGGTGATCGTCAAGCACCTGGTGGCCGCCGCGCGCCAGTTCGGTGCCACCACGGTCTCGCACGGTTGCACCGGCAAGGGCAATGACCAGGTCCGCTTCGAAGTCGGCATCCAGACCCTGGGCCCGGACCTGAAGTGCATTGCACCGGTCCGGGACCTGGCCCTGACCCGCGACAAGGCGATTTCCTTCGCAGAAGCCAAGAACCTGCCGATCGCCACCACTAAGAAGAACCCGTTCTCCATTGACGCCAACGTCTGGGGCCGCGCGGTGGAAACCGGCTTCCTGGAAGACATCTGGAACGGACCCACCCCGGACGTCTACGAGTACACCTCCGATCCCGCGGCAGCACCTGCCGCCGACGAAGTGGTCATCACCTTCAAGGAAGGCATCCCGGTGGCCATCGACGGCAAGCCCGTCACCCCGCTGCAGGCCATCGAGGAAATGAACCGCCGCGCCGGCGCCCAGGGCATCGGCCGGATCGACATTGTCGAGGACCGCCTGGTGGGCATCAAGAGCCGCGAAATCTACGAAGCGCCGGGCGCCATGGCGCTGATGGCGGCCCACCGCGAACTCGAAAACGTCACGGTGGAACGCGAGCAGGCCCGCTTCAAGAAGACGGTTGGCCAGCGCTGGACCGAGCTGGTCTATGACGGCCAGTGGTTCTCCCCGCTGAAGCAGTCCCTGGACGCCTTCATCGAAGACACCCAGAAGTACGTTTCCGGGGACATCCGCATGAACATGCACGGCGGCCGCGCCGTGGTGACCGGACGCCGCTCCGATTCCTCGCTGTATGACTTCAACCTGGCCACCTACGACACCGGCGACAGCTTCGACCAGTCCATGGCCCGCGGTTTCATCGAGCTGTTCGGGATGTCCTCCAAGGTGGCCTCCGGCCGCGACCAGCGCCTAGCAGAAGGTAAGTAAGCACATGAGCCACGGCAAGCTGCCGGAAGAAGCCACGGGCTCCGGCTCGTCCGGATCAACCGTCCAGGGCGCTTTGTGGGGAGGCCGGTTCGCCGGCGGCCCCGCAGATGCCCTCGCCGCGCTGAGCAAGTCCACCCACTTCGACTGGCGGCTTGCCGGCTATGACATTGCCGGGTCCCGCGCCCACGCCCGTGTGCTGCACAAGGCCGGGCTGCTGGACGACGCCGAGCTGGAGGGAATGCTTGAAGCACTGGACCGGCTCGACGCCGATGTGAAGTCCGGTGCCTACGTCCCCGCCGAGTCCGACGAGGACGTCCACGGTTCCCTGGAACGCGGCCTGATCGAGCGTGCCGGTGCGCAGCTGGGCGGCAAGCTCCGGGCCGGACGGTCCCGCAATGACCAGATTGCCACGCTGGGCCGGATGTACCTGCGCGACCACGCACGCATCATCGGTGCCGGTGTGCTCTCAGTGATCGAAGCCCTGGTGGGCCAGGCGCAGGCGCATCTGGGTGTGGCCATGCCCGGGCGCACGCACCTGCAGCACGCCCAGCCGGTGCTGCTCAGCCATCACCTGCTGGCCCATGCCTGGGCTCTGCTGCGGGATGTGCAGCGCCTGGCGGACTGGGACAAACGGGCGGCCGTTTCTCCCTACGGCTCCGGTGCCCTGGCCGGTTCCTCCCTGGGCCTGGACCCGAACGCCGTTGCTGCGGACCTCGGTTTCGACTCCGCCGTTTGGAACTCCATTGACGGCACCGCCTCCCGGGACGTGTACGCCGAGTTCTCCTGGGTGGCCGCGATGATCGGCGTGGACCTGTCCCGGATCAGTGAGGAAGTCATCCTGTGGGCCACCAAGGAGTTCTCCTTTGTGACCCTGGACGATGCCTTCTCCACCGGATCATCCATCATGCCGCAGAAAAAGAACCCCGACGTAGCCGAACTGGCGCGCGGCAAGGCCGGCCGCCTGATCGGTGACCTCACCGGCCTCCTGGCCACGCTGAAGGGCTTGCCGCTGGCCTACAACCGGGACCTGCAGGAGGACAAGGAACCGGTCTTCGACGCGGCGGACACGCTGGAACTGCTGCTTCCTGCAGTGTCCGGCATGATTGCCACGCTGACGTTCAACACCGGGCGGATGCAGTCACTGGCTCCGCAGGGCTTTGCCCTGGCCACCGATATCGCGGAGTGGCTGGTCCGCCAGGGTGTTCCGTTCCGGGAGGCGCACGAGCTGTCCGGTGCCGCCGTGCAGCTGGCTGAGGGCCGCGGCGTCGAACTGTGGGACCTGACCGACGAGGAATACGCCGGCATTTCTCCCCACCTGACCCCGGAGGTCCGCTCGGTGCTCAGTACCGAAGGATCCCTGGACAGCCGCAGCTCGCAGGGCGGCACGGCACAGTCCGCGGTGGAACAGCAGCTCGCAGAACTGCACCGGCAGCTGGAGGCGGTCCGCGGCTACGCCGGCTGAGGCTACCTGCCGCGGACACAGGCCCCGGGGAGCATGGCTCCCCGGGGCTTATGCGTCCGGAGACGGACGGTTACCGTGGGCCCTATGAGTACCTCCTTCCGGGCACAGCTGCGTGCCCTGCCTGATTTCCCCGACACCATGCCGACCTTTGATCCGGACGCCGCACCGCAGGATCCGGCGGAGCTTTTCCGGCTTTGGCTGGCCGAGGCACTGGCTGCCGGGATCCGCCAGCCGCACGCGTTCTCCCTGGCCACCGCGGGCAGCGCAGGGCAGCTCTCCTCCAGGATGCTGATCCTGAAGGACATCGACGACGGCGGCTGGCAGTTCGCGACAGCGCGCACTTCCCGCAAGGGCGGGGAACTGGCAGCTCACCCGTATGCGGCCATGAACTTTTATTGGCCTGAGCTCGGACGGCAGATCCGCGTGGCCGGTTCCGTGGACCTGCTTTCCGCTGAGGCATCGGCAGCGGACTGGGATGCGCGGCCGGCGTCGGACGGCACCGCCAATCCCGCCTGGCAGCTCTATTCGCTGGTACCGCGGGAGATCGAGTTCTGGCAGGCCAGCGCGGACCGCCGCCACATTCGTCACCGGATGACGTTCTAGGTGGCCCGGCACCGTCAGCCGCCGGAATACCCGGATTTGTGGTCAAACTGCCTGCCGCCCCCTCCCGGCAGGACTTGCTCCGGCGCTAGCCTTGAACCGCGCCTCCAAGTCCAATCCGGCTACCGAAGAGGGTTCGCCATGACCAGCTCCAGCAGTGCAGGAATCCCGGCTCCCGCCGGGCGGATCGAGCAGCACCCGGACGGATACACGCTGACGTTTGAACGCAGGCTGGACTTCCCGGTGGACCATGTCTGGGACGTGCTCACCAACCGGGACAAGGTGGCCCAGTGGCTGGGCATCATCACTCCCGCCTGGCAGATCGGCAAGGAATACCGGCTGGACATGGGCGAATCAGCCGTGACGGGCACCGTGCTGCAGATGAGTCCGGGCGCGAGTCTGCAGCTGACATGGGAGGACCCGCTGGGGGACGAATCCGTGCTGGACTGGCAGGTGCATCAAAGCGCGGACGGGGCTGTGCTGCAGTTCCGCACCCATGAGAACACTGCCGATTTCCTGACGGAAGGTGCCGCCGGCTGGCAGGGGATTCTGGAGGCCTTCGACGCCGTGGTGGCCGGCATTGAACCGGTCAGGACCGATGATCCCGACCAGTGGCTGGGGCTGCGGGACGCCTACGCCGAGGACTTTGACGTTTCACCCACCATGGGCCGGCTGGATAACCTGCGCGCCCCCGCCGAGGTTGTGTTTGAACGCTGGTACAGCGCCCCGGCCGGCGACGTCGGCCCGGCGCTGGAACGGGCGGCAGCCCGGTTTGGGATCGGCCAGGGCGCACGCATCGACATCGGCGAGGACGCAGGACATGTTCGGGTGATCATCCGCGATCCGGTCACCGGCGGTCCCGACGCCGCGGCCGAACGGCTCGCAGCCTGGCACATGGCCCTGGATGCCGCCGGAGCCGGCCTCGCCGGACACGAGGCGAATCCCAGTTCACGCCGGCTCGTGGCCCTGAAGGATTTCTACCGCGGCCCGGCCGACGGCGCCTGACCGCAGGCGGCGCCTGAGCGCTGATCTCCGTCCGCAGCCGCCGCCCAACGCCCCGGCGCCCCGGGACCACCTGCGGACAGCGGACCCCGCGCGGCTTGCTACCGTCGGAGTATGGGTTTTTCACGTGACAGAGAACGTCTTGCCGTCCCCGCCACCGAGGCAGCACCACACCTGCTCGGTGCGGTACTGACGCATGAGGCCGAGGGGGAGCGCGTGAGCGTACGGATCACCGAGGTGGAGGCCTACATGGGTGATGTTGACCCGGGGTCACACGCCTTCCGCGGCAGGACGGCACGGAACGCCACCATGTTCGGGCCTGCCGGGCACCTCTACGTGTACTTCACCTACGGCATGCATTACTGCGCCAACGTGGTCTGCGGCACCGACGGGTTCGCCACCGGTCTCCTGCTGCGTGGCGGCGAGGTGGTGGAGGGCGCGGACATCGCGGCGGCCCGGCGCGGAAACCCGCGCAACAGCCTGGATCTGGCCCGGGGGCCGGCACGTCTGGCACAGGCACTGGGCATTGCACGCGGGTTGGACGGAGCCGATGTGTTTGCCTCCCCGCTGCAGCTGGCCCTCCCGCCGGAGCCAGTTCCGGCCGCGCAGGTTTCCACCGGACCGCGCGTTGGCGTCAGCGGCCCCGGAGGGACGGCTGACTACCCGTGGCGGTACTGGCTGACCGGTGACCCGACCGTCTCGAAATACCGTCCCGCCCAGCCGCGGAAACGGCCGGCCGGAGCGACCGCGCGGCGGCCCTAGAACACCGTTCGCCGCCCGGGGGATGAATCCTCCCGGGCGGCGAACGGCGAAGGGGTTCCCGGTCCGCGCCGGCTAGGAGCGCGGCAGCGGAGCCTGGGCCGAGATGAGCCGGTTCTCCAGCAGCTCATCCCAGAACGCCCCGGGAATACGGGCCGTGATGGCCGCCATGTCCTCAGCCAGGCGTTCGGGCCGGCTGGATCCGGGGATGACCGCCGCCACGGCCGGGTGGGCCGTGGAGAACTGCAGGGCGGCTGCCTTCAGGCTGACATTGTGCCGCCGGGCTATCGCGGTCATCTGATCAATCCGGGCCTTGACTGCCGGCGGGATTTCGGCGTAATCGAAGTAGTCGCCGCCCAGCAGCGCACCCGAATTGAAAGGACCGCCAACCACAATGCCCACGCCCTTGTCCAGGGCGGCGGGCATCATCCGCTGCAGGGCACGCTCGTGCTGCAGCAGGGTGTACTGGGTAGCGGAGAGGTTCATGGTCGGCGCCGCCTGCTCCATGTCCATGGCCAGCTCAATGGGCTCGGTGGTGTTCACGCCCAGTCCCCAGCCGCTGATCACGCCTTCCTCCTGCAGCCGGGCAAGGACGCGGAACGCCCCGGTCCTTGCCTCGTCGAACTTGGTGATCCACTCGTCCCCGAGGAAGTCCCGGGACGTGTCGTGGATGAAGACGAAGTCCAGCCGGTCGGTCTTCAGCCGCTTCAGGCTTTCCTCGATGGAACGCAGGGTGGCATCGGCCGTGTAGTCCGTTGCAATCCTGTTCGAGCGCCCGTGCGTAAAGAGGCCCTCGCCTTTCTCCTCTTCCTCGTCCAGGATCAGCCGGCCGACCTTGGTGCTGAGTGCGTACTCGTCCCGGTTGTACTGCGAAAGGACCTCGCCCAGGCGGGACTCGGCCAGCCCGGCACCGTAGAAGGGGGCGGTATCGAAGTAGCGGATGCCCGCGTTCCAGGCAGCTTCCACGGTGGCAAGCGCCTCGTCCCCGGGAATGTCCCGGTACATGTTTCCCAGCGGGGCGGTGCCGAAGCCGATCTTGTTTGCGAGCACGTCATGCAGGTTGGCCATGTGATGAAATCCTTGACTGTTGTCCGGTAAATCCGAAGGGCCGGCAGAACGGACCCTTCCGGACGTGGCAACGGCAGCCCATAGGTCTTTATTCCTTTGCCGGGGCCCTGCGGTGTCCCGCTTTGCTGGCCCTTCCCCTCCGGCTGCCGGGCGCTGCAAGGCGAGAGAAGTGCCACAGCACCCGGTCCTTCCCCGGCTGTCACGGAGGGGAGCGGGTAAGGTGGATGCGTGAAAGATGCCCCGGCAGAACCGGTAAATAACGAGACCATTGCACAAACCATCGACCGCCTGGGCGCCGTAATTCCCGATTACCCCCAGCCCGGCGTCGTCTTCCGGGACCTGACTCCGGTCTTCGCCGACGGTCCGGCGCTGCGCGGCGTGGTGGACGCACTCACTGCTCCCTTTGAAGGCCGGTTCGATTACGTGGTCGGAGTGGAAGCACGCGGTTTCCTGCTGGCTGCCGCTGCTGCCTATGCCTCCGGAAAGGGTGTTATTACCGTCCGCAAGCCGGGCAAGCTTCCCCGCGAGGTCTTCGCGGAGAACTACTCCCTGGAATACGGGGAAGGCACGCTCGAGCTGCACCGCGATGACATGCCCGCCGGGTCCCGGGTGCTGATCCTGGATGATGTCCTCGCCACCGGCGGCACCCTCGCTGCGGCGGCCCGCCTGCTCCGCAAGGCGGGCGCGGAAGTGGCCGGATTCGGCGTCGTGCTGGAACTGGGTGAGCTGGGCGGCAGGGAACGCCTCGGTGACACACCCGTGGAAGCGCTCGTCCGCTACTAGGTGCCCCGCGGTCGCAGCCGGATCCTGCCCGGGGTACCCGCTGCGACACGCTAGCGCACAGGCAGAAGCTGAGAGAGAAACCGCATACATTAGTGACCTGCAAAAGTCCAAATGCACTGTAAGATTGACGCTCTGCCTTTGCGAGAGGGAACGCCAAAATGTCTGAAACACCTTCAGCTCCCAACGAGCTGGAACACGAGCGTCAGTACGTGGCCGGTCTGTACCACCGGCTGGACGAACTGCGCGCGGAAAAGATGGAGCAGCTCGCCGCGATCCGGCGCAGCCACTCCGCGGGTTCCCACCAGAACCGGTCCGAGCGGGATGCCTTCGCCACCATGTACGAGGACCGGCTGGCGCAGTTGAATGCCGTGGACGAGCGCCTCGTTTTCGGGCGGCTGGACCTCGACGACGGTGAGAAGCGCTATATCGGCCGCATCGGCCTGTCCACCGAGGACCTGCAGCGGCTGATGGTGGACTGGCGCGCCCCCGAAGCCGGAACCTTCTACCAGGCAACCGCCTTCGAGCGCCAGGGTGTGCGCAGGCGCCGGCACCTGATCCTGAAGGGCCGCAACGTCCAGGCCATCGAAGATGACGTGCTGGACTACACCATGCTGGAAGACGAGCCGGAACTGCAGGGAGAGGGTGCCCTGCTGGCCGCGCTGAACTCCAAGCGCACCGGCCAGATGTCCGACATCGTCGGCACCATCCAAGCTGAACAGGACCGCATTATCCGTGCCCCGCTGTCCGGCACGCTGGTAGTACAGGGCGGTCCGGGTACCGGCAAAACCGCGGTCGCCCTGCACCGCGCGGCCTACCTGCTCTACACCCACCGCGAACGGCTGAAGTCCGCCGGTGTGCTGCTCGTCGGCCCGTCCAACGCGTTTATCCGTTACATCGAGCGTGTCCTGCCGTCCCTCGGCGAGACCGGCGTGGTGATGTCGAGCCTGGGCCAGCTGATGCCCGGCATCACGGCAACCCACGAGGAAGACCCCGCTACCGCCGAGGTCAAGGGCCGGCTGTCCATGGCCAAGGTTGTGGCCCGCGCCGTCGCCAACCGGCAGCGCCTGCCAATCGGGCCGCGGAAGCTGAACGTCGAAGGCACCATCCTCACGCTGACCCCCCGGCAGGTCCAGCGTGCACGTGACAAGGCGCGCGCCACCGGCAAGCCGCACAATGAAGCGCGCGTCACCTTCGTGAAGATCCTGCTGCGTGAACTGACCGAGCAGATGACAGAACAGCTCGAGGAATCCGCCGGAGCCGGCAACAGCACTGACCGGGCTTATCTGGCTGAAGACGTCCGCAGCGCCCGGGACGTCCGGGTGGCGCTGAACCTGTGCTGGATGCCGATGACGCCGGAAAAACTGATCTCCGACCTGTTCAGCAAGCCCGGCCAGCTCGAAGCCGCGGCGCCGGAACTGACCGACCGCGAACTGGACCTGCTGCGCCGCAGCGCCGACGCGCCGTGGACCGAAGCCGATGTTCCGCTGCTGGATGAGGCGGCGGAACTGCTCGGAGAGTTGGATGCCTCCGCCGGACGCGAGAACGCCCTGCGCGAGGAACAGCGCAAGCGGGACCTGGCCAACGCTGAAAGCGCTATTGCCAACACCGAAGGTTTCCTTGAAGACTCCGGTGCCCACGGCATCCTGTCCGCCGAGGATCTGGCGGACCACAATGCGGTGGGGGAGGCGCGGCTGACCGCTGCGGACCGCGCGGCAGTGGACCGCACCTGGGCCTTCGGGCACATTGTGGTGGACGAGGCACAGGAGCTGTCCGCCATGCAGTGGCGCCTGCTGATGCGTCGCTGCCCGCTGAAGTCCTTCACCGTGGTGGGCGACATTGCCCAGACGAGCTCCGCTGCCGGTGCCAGCTCCTGGCAGGCCGCACTTGATCCGTTCGTGGGGGAGCGGTGGACCTTGGAGGAGCTGACGGTGAACTACCGCACGCCGGCACAGATCGCCGAAGCGGCCGTACGCATGGCCAACGCGGCCGGGCTGGTGGTCTCCGCCCCGAAGGCGGTCCGTGAAGGGCGCTGGGCGCCGTTCATCGACGAAGTCCCCGACGGCGGCCTCGTTCCGCGCCTGCTGCAGACACTGCCCGAAGACCTGGACGCGCTCGACGGCGGCCTGCTGGCCGTCATCGCCGAGGACCACCGGCTGCCGGAAGTCCGCCGTGCGCTGACCGAGGTATACGGCCAGCGTGTGGGCTCGGGTGCCGGCGGGCTGGAACAGGACATTGTCGTAACATCTCCGCGCGAAGCAAAGGGCCTGGAGTTCGACGGCGTAGTCATTCTTGAGCCGTCCGAGCTGCTGACTGCCGCAGCAGGCAAGGTCGGAGACCTGTACGTGGCCATGACCCGGCCCACCCAGCGGCTGCGCCTGATCGCTGCCGAAGGCATACCTGCAGGAATTCCCGAAGAAGAATCCTGATAATTTAGAAAGCGTGTCAGACAACGTGAACCCCCGGGGCCTTGTAGCCCAGCAGAACGATCCGTCCTTTGCCAACATCTGGCAGGAACTCAAGTGGCGGGGCCTGGTCCAGGTCTCCACCGACGAGGCGGAGCTGGAAAAGCTCCTGGCCGGGGGGCCGGTCACCTATTACTGCGGCTTTGATCCCACGGCGCCGAGCCTGCACCTGGGCAACCTGGTGCAGCTGCTGACCATGCGCCGGCTCCAGCTGGCAGGGCACCGCCCGCTCGCGCTGGTCGGCGGTTCCACCGGGCTGGTGGGGGATCCGCGCCCCACCGCCGAGCGCACCATGAACACGAAGGAAACCGTCAGCGAGTGGGTCGGTTACCTGCAGGGCCAGGTTCAGCGCTTCCTCAGCTTTGAGGGGGAGAACGCCGCCCGGATGGTGAACAACCTTGATTGGACGGCGCCCATGAGCGCCATCGACTTCCTGCGCGACGTGGGCAAGCACTTCCGCGTGGGCACCATGATCAAAAAGGAGATCGTCTCCTCGCGCCTGAACTCCGACGAAGGCATCAGCTACGCGGAGTTCAGCTACCAGGTCCTTCAGGGCATGGACTACCTGGAACTGTTCCGCAAGTACAACTGCGTACTGGAAACCGGCGGCTCCGACCAGTGGGGCAACCTCACCAGCGGCACCGAGCTGGTCCGTAAGGTAGAGGGGAAAACCGTCCACGCACTGGGAACTCCGCTGGTGACGAACAGCGACGGCACCAAATTCGGCAAGAGCGAAGGCAACGCTGTCTGGCTCGACGGCGAGATGACCAGCCCGTACGCGATGTACCAGTTCTGGCTGAACACCACCGATGCCGATGTAGTTGACCGGCTGAAGGTCTTCACCTTCATGAGCCGGCAGCGGATCGAGGAACTCGAGCGTGCCGTGGTAGAGGCACCGCACAAGCGCGAGGCCCAGCGTGCCCTTGCCTTTGACGTCACTTCCCTGATCCACGGTGTGGAGGCGACCGAAAAGGTCATCGCCGCCTCCGCCGCACTGTTCGGCCAAGGTGAAGTGAAGGACCTGGATGAGGCAACGCTGAAGGCTGCCACCGCAGAACTGCCGGTTGCAGCCGTCCCGGCCGACGGTTTGGGAATCGTGGACCTGCTGGTTGCCAGCGGACTGTCGAAAACCAGGTCTGAAGCTCGGCGGACTGCGTCCGAAGGCGGAGCTTACGTCAACAACACCAAGGTGGCAGATGCGGATGCCGTGGTGGAGCAGAGCGAGCTCCTGCACGGTAAGTACCTGCTGCTGCGCCGTGGCAAGCGGAACCTTGCGATGGTGGAAGTCTCCGCCGTATAGTTTTTAGTGCTTCCTTCGAGAAGCTCGGTTCTTTGTCCAGCCCGTTGCGGGGCCGCCTGGTGCGGTCCCGTGGCGGGTGGGACAGATCACTTCGATCCGGTTTGCAAGGACCGGGCGGGGTGTGTAAAGTAATTGAAGTCGCCGCGGCAGGGACGCTGAAAAAGCGCCCGAGCATGGCGGCCAAACCCCTTCGAAAATCAGAGTCCAACTCCCGTGCCCTTCACCGGGCCGGCGGAAA